>JANOCD010000022.1:0-10949 GCA_031411995.1 Cytophagales bacterium | reverse complement strand
TTTTCTGGTACGCCAGCCCGGAGTCAGCCTGAGCGGAGTCGAAGGCCTATGCGTCAGCAATTTTTAGAACTTGTCCTATAATCTTTTCATGTCCTCGATGGCGGACCGGCTGTAATTCTGTTGAAAAAAACCTGTCAAATCTTCTATCAAAACCAATCTTGCAAACTACAAAAATAGTTTTAACTTTGTCCCGGTAAGCAAATCAGACAACCCCATGGAAAAGTTAACGGCAAAAGAAGAAGAAGTGATGCAGGTGCTCTGGAAATTAGAGCAAGCCTATGTGAAAGACATGATCCCGTTTTTCGACAACCCGCCCCTGCATTATAATACGGTTTCGACCATCATCAGAAACCTCGAAGAAAAAGGTTTCGTGGGCCACCGCGCTTATGGCAACACCCATGAGTATTACCCTATTATCGAAAAGGTGGACTATCAGAATAAATACGTGATGAAGCGCGTGGTGGCCGATTATTTCGATAATTCGTACAAGAATTTGGTCAGCTACTTTGCCCAGAACGACAAGATTTCGGCCGATGAGTTGCGCGAGATTCTGGCTCTGATCGACAAACAGAAATGACATGGAACTCCTCCGCTATCTGGTTCAGGCCAACCTGATTCTGGCCGTTATGGTGCTGGCTTACGCGCTTTTGCTCCGGCGCACCACCCGCTTCGCGCTCAATAGGGCCGTGTTGTGGGTGATTGCGTTTGAAGCCGTTTGTCTGCCCTTCGCCAAGTTGCCCACCGTGCAGCCGGAACCCGTGCGGGCGGTAGTACACCAGACAACGGAGGTGTTCCGTAAACCATTCAGGGCCATTATTCCCAGCAAACCGGAGGTGTTTCTCACCATGCCTAACGGCAAAACCTACCCCGCTGCTTTCAACGCGACGGCTTCCCGGTTTCCGAACTGGTCAGATTTGGGGTGGCTTTACAGTGCCGTGATACTTCTGTTGCTGATTCGGTTGGGGTGGCGAATTGTTCGGTTGCGCATTCTGATCGAAAACGGCATGTGGACCCAATACACCGATTTCGTGCTGGTGCAGGCTCCCGTTGTAGCCCCTTTTTCGTTCGGGCGGTTTGTGGTGCTGAACATACGCAAGTATAGCCACCACGAACTGGATCAGATTCTGCGGCACGAGCGCGTGCATGTGAGCCAGCACCACACCCTCGACGTGTTGCTGGCCGAGTGCCTGAGCATTGTGTTCTGGTTTAACCCGGTGGTGTATCTGTTCCGCCGGTTGGTAACCCAAAATCTCGAATACCTTGCCGACCGGAGCGTTCTGGGCGAGGGTGTCGATGCGCGGGCCTACCAGTTCAGTTTGTTGCGGGTAAGTATGGGATCCTGCGGGCCAACGCTGGCGACTCGTTTCGGCGAGTCGGGCATAAAAGATCGAATCAAAATGATGCTCCGGCCCCGGTCGGGGGTTTGGGCGTGGCTGCGCTATTGGCTGCTGGCGGGAGTTTTGGCCATAGTCATGACCGTGCTCTCATGCGGACGAGTTGGTACGAGCGAATCGGGTTTCACGTCAAACACGAACTTGCCACCCCTGATTTGTTCAAATCTTGACTGGCTTAACAACACGTTCACGGAGGATAAAGATGAATGGACCCGGCACATTCAGTATATGCCTGGTAATCAGTACCCAACGCAATGGCTGAATCACAGTGTTATTAGCCTGACCAAAAATCATCTTCAACTCACCACTGAACACCTATACGATGCTCAGGTGTTCATCAACTGCGAACCTACCACGCCCGATCAACTAACCAAGATTGAAAGCGAGTTTATCGACGGGTTGGTGGTGTACGAGCAAGCCCCCTACTCCGAAAAGGCCGCTGACAAACCCTGGGTAATTCTGGTAACAACCAGCCCACGCCCGATGCCCAGCTTTCCCATCCGAAACCATTTCCTGACCTACCTTCAGGCGGCTGCCCTTACCGATCATCCGTTGGGCAACGAACAGAATTTTTCGATGAATGACGTGCTGGAAGCTACGTTCTTTCACCGCAAAAACCTGCTAATGGAACGTACCAAAAACGAACACCTGAAGCTTTATGATGAGTTTATTGCTGATACTGACATACTCATTAACGGCATCCAAACCGATGCGAAGGGGTTGCAGACTGTTCACGTCCGGGAAGTCGATAAGGTATTTATTCACGAACGCCCCTTCCACCAATGGTATCGTCCGAAAGGAGCCATTAAACGGTTTCACATCGACATCGAAACCAGCCCCAACCGGACCAAGCGCGATAGTAGCTACTACGTGTTCAGCCCATTTTATTCGGGGGATTTTTGAAACATACCAGGCTTTTGCTTGCTTGAGTTTATCGTGACAGGCAGTCGGAGAAGAACAGAATGAAAAAGAGTGTTACCTTGTTGGATAGATAAAAACGGAGAAACGATATGGCAACTCCTTCAACTCATCAGAAACTCAGTGCAATTCAATTGCACCTCTTGCGGTTCTTTAGCGAACGACCCGTTCCAGACCAGGAAACTGCTGAAATTCAACGCATTATAGCCCATTACTATGCTCAGAAAGCCGATCAACGGATGGATGAGTTATGGGAGCAGCGAAGTTATTCAGCGGAATCAATGGACGAGATTCTAAACGCTCCCTTACGAAAACCTACCGATGCGTCTGGTCATTGACACAAATTGTTTACTGGCTTCAGTACCCCGTCGGTCGCAATACCGATGGTTATACGACGCGGTTTTGGCGGGCGATATAGAGTTGGTTGTGACCACATAAATTTTGCTGGAGTATGAAGAACAACTGGGCTTATTTTACGCACCCGACTATGCCGATTACGTTTTATCAACCCTAATCAACCTCCCAAACATCCTAAAAGTCAACCCCTTGCATTTTTACTGGATACTGGTTGAAAACGACCCCGACGATAATAAGTTTGTTGACACAGCCATCGCATCAAATGCCGATTACATTGTTACGAACGACCGCCATTTTCGTATCTTAAAAACAGTAGGATTCCCTTCGATAGCCTTTATTCGTTTAGCAGACTTTCAGCCTGTTTTGGCTGACTATCTGGCCTCTCGGTCTGGGTAACGTATTTAGGATCGTTACCTCAATTTCTAAAACCTACCCCCCATACTCATGTTGTATAGATGGTTCGGATGGCTTGCAAAGGCAGCCACGTAGGGCAATTATACCCGCTAAAATCCTGCCTGACAGTACGATATGGGCGATTTCCCAACTATCCTTCTGGTTGACACTGCCTGGCTCGAATGGGGTGGCACCACCCTGATTGCCGTTTTGGTATTTATTGAAACGGGTTTTTTGCTTGGTCTAATTGTGCCCGGTGGCGAAACGTTGCTATTCACTGCGGGCTTGTTAACGGGGGTTCGCACCCTCAGTTTGCCCGTGCTGGCTCTCATTGCCGTGCTGGTGTTGGCCGCCGTTTTGGGCGATTTAACGGGCTATTTCATTGGCCGCAAGCTTGGCAGCCGGCTTCATCAATTACCCGATTCGTTCCTGTTTAGACGGAGTTACCTCGAAAAATCCGACGCTTTTTACCAGAAACACCCCCGAAGAGCCTTGCTCGTCGGGCGTTTTCTGCCGATCATCCGCACCTTCAACCCCCTGCTGGCAGCCAGTAGCGGGTTGCCTCTCCCCCGGTTTCTACTCCTGACAGCCACGAGTTGCATAGCCTACGTTTCGGTGCTGGTGTTGGCCGGGTATTGGCTGGGGCAGCAGTTTCCGCAAATTGGGCAATACGTGGAATACATTTTCCTCGGCGTGGTGGTTCTGGTAATTGGCACACTCGTGGTGCAGCGGTTTCGGGAACCGAAAGTTAGTAAATCGTTACCATCTACTTGAACAAATTGAGCCAGACCGAGGCCCGAACGCCCACATTGCCAACCCTTGGCGTATTCGGTGTTTTCCTGAAATCATACCGGTAATACGGGCTAAGTTGGGCCGAAATCCGGGAACGTCGGTACTGAACCCCGGCTCCGAACATGAAATCATGAAAGAAACGTGGCTCCGAATCAATTTCAAACAAATGCCTCTGGTCAGTGCCGCGCAGCGAACTTTCGTAGCTAACCTGCTGATACGAGGATAGGTCTAAATCGGTTCCGGTTTGCACCAGAACCGCCCATTTACGGCTTATGGGTATGTAGTACCGGAGCATGACTGGCAAACTAATCAGCGATGTGCGTACCGAAATATCCCTGATCTGATCGTACTGAGCCGGTAGGTAAGACCGGTATTGTTCGATAAACTCGCGGCCTGTTGCCGAATTAAAATCCCGCAATTCATGGTGATTTTCCAGTCTATACTGGGAAGCCTGTAAACCAACCGACAACCCCAGATTCTCGGTCGGGAACAGTTCCAGAACCGGGCCAACGCCAAAACCGTTTCGGGCGGCCACGTTCTCGATACCAACGCGGGGCTGCAACGACGATAACCGAAAACGTGAGCGGCTTTGTTGGGCGGGCTGGGTAACAGCCGCCGTTGCCGACGCAGCCAGGGGCTTCTCAACCTGCTTTTCATTCGGCATATCGGGTTGTTTTTCGGTGAGTTGTGCCGGAGTAACTTCTGCCGCGGTTAAATCCGCCGGGATTACTGTCGTTGCGTTGGCAACCCGGTTTATCGAGTCAACGGGAGGTGCTATTGATGGGGTATATTTGGCATTTTTAGCTGAATCATACACATAGTGATGTTCCACCACCGTCTGGTTCACTACATAAACTGTGTCGATTCGATGATTGGGAACAGCCTGCGTTTGCGAATCGCCAGCACTCATGCCGGTGATTTGAGGGGGTACGGACAGCCGTTCGGCCAATTGTGCCATTGTCTCCTGGTTGGTGCGGAGGGCATAAAGCGTAGTGAGCCAGCCCGTTAGCATCAGGCCGCTGAGTAGCCACCCGGCATAGGGTGCCATGCTCGCCCAGAATCCGGTGGCGGGCAGCCGCTTCTGAAACCGCTCCCAGGCACGGGAAGAATAGGCGGGCCTGACCGATTCCAGATTTTTTTTGATCAGTTTGTCGAAACGTTCGTCAGACATAGTTTCGTCGGTTTACTGAATGTATAGACCTCCAATCCATAAGCAATTCCTGTAGTTTTTGGCGGGCTTTGGCCAGATTTGAGCGTGAGGTGCCTTCATGAATACCGAGCATTTCGGCGATTTCGGAGTGCGAATAGCCATCCACCACATACAGCGAAAAAACAGTTCGGTAGGCGGGTGACAGTTGTTGCACAAGGGCCAGAATATCGTCGGCGGCTAATCGATCCAGCAAATCATCGGTTGTGCCGAGGTCGTAGGCATCCTCAATGTCCGTATAAGTCAGCGTTGTTTTATGTCGTCGGAAATGGTCGATGGCCGACCGCACCACCACTGTCCTGAACCAGGCATCGAACGATTGTTCGGGGTCGAAATAAGCAATCTTGGTGAGTACCCGCAAAAACCCATCATCGAACATTTCTTCTGCTTCTTCGCGGCTGCCTGCATAGCGCAAACAGATGCCGATACCGAAGCTATAATAGGCTTCGAATAGCTTTTTCTGGGCAGCAGGCTTCTCCAGTCGGCAACCTTCGATCAGATCGGTCAGGGCCAGTGATTTGCTTCGTCGGAACAACACAATCGGTGGCTGGGATTACAGTCCGTAGTGGACTACGATAAACGGGAGCAAGATCGTTGCCCCGAAAAAATATAAATTTTGTGGCCTTCCGGTAAGGCAACGGTACGATGAGCAAGCTGCGTATGGGGTAAAGACAGTAATGAATCATTCACTTAATTCACTTTTTCATGCGCCTGCTTACCCTACTATCACTGCTCCTGACGGCTACGATCACCTACGCTCAGGATAACATTACGCTCCGCAACGGCGAAGAAATTCCGGCTAAAGTGCTGGAAGTTAGCCAAACCGATCTGAAATACCGCAGAACCGCCAACCCCGATGGTCCGGTTTATACAGCTCCCCTGCGCGATGTTCTGTTTATTAAGTATGCCAACGGCACCAAAGACAGCTTTGGAGCGGTCCGCACACCCTTGCTCGCCCAACCAACTGCGCCAGTCATGACTACTCCCGGAACAACAGCGGGTTTAGATGGATTGCAATATCAAAGCCGGTTGTTTAGCCGCTACTATACCACCGCCAACGGGCAGCGAATCGGCCTGTCGGAAGCCGGTTCCTTATTTTCGACCCAACCCGATGCCATGCGGGCTTTTGACCGGGGTCGTTCGCTGCGTACTTGGTCGGTGGTGACAGCCGTGCCTGCTGTGTTAATGATCGGCGCGGGAATTGGAATGGCTGCTTCTGAGGATGGCATGGGGAGCCGTGGCCGCATGGGGGGAATGCGCAGTGACCCTACAGGAACTACCCCAAATAACGACGACAACGACCGCGATGGTCATGGCAACGGAGCCATGATGGGAGCTGCTATGGCGGGCGGGGGCGTTTTGCTGGGTGTGGCTTCGGTATGGCTTTGCCACCGGTCAACAATGCAGTTTCGGCGGGCGGCCAACCGCTACAATGACCGGGCTACTACCAGCTTGCACCTCGCGCCCAGTCAACGGGGCCTTGGTCTCGGCGCAGTGGTGACATTCTAATTGGCAAGCAACGCGGATTGACATAGATTTCTTGAGAAAAAATCTGTGTCGATCCGCGTTGCCTGCATCCGGACGGTCCGCTGTTGCGGTTCCATTTACGGTTTATTAGTTTGCGGGTTCGTAAGCCCGATACCAGTTCACATGGCGGGTGAGGTACATCACAATACCCAGAATCAGCACCAGGCCAATTGTGCCAAGCAGCAGTGAATAATCTTCGAGTTGCAGCAGCGAGTAAAAGAACCCGTAGAGCAGGGCCAACACGCCACTGAACAGCACCGTCAGGCGGGTATTCTGGAACACGTAGCGCACATAAAACGTCACCAGGGCCAGCACAACCAACATCCCGATCAGGTAGGCCCAATCGAACGACAAATGCTCAGAGATGGCCAACAATAGTAAATAGAATAAACAAACCGCGAACCCCACCAGCAAATACTGGATCGGGTGAATACGCTTCTTGTTCAGAATCTCGACGAAGAAAAATACCGAAAACGTGATGATAATGAACATAACTGCGTATTTGGCCGAGCGCGTCGTTTTCTGATACTCGTCCACGGGCAGTAGCAATTTCACCCCAAAAACGGTCTCATCCAGCGGGCGGGCCTTATTTGTTTCGCTGGTGGGTTCGGTAAAAAAAGCCCCAATACCCTGTTGCGGGAAATTACGATTATACTGCAAAATTTTCCACGAAGCCCGGAACCCCTTATCCGATACCGTCCGCTGATCGGGTAGAAATGCCCCCGTGAAACTCGGTGTGGCCCAGGGCGAGGTTAGCCCAACGTTGGTTTCTTTGCCCAGCGGCACAAAAGCCAGTTCGGTGCTGCCGTTCACGTTCAGGTCGCAATCGAAACCAAACCCACTCCCACCCCCGCTCATCGACAGCGGAATGCTCACCCCAACCGGAAACAATTCACTCGTTGGAAGCCCCGGACTAACGGGCAAGGCCGTGCCGTTGACCCGAAACCGGATTTCTTCTTTAATGCCTTTCATATCGGTAATCCCCAGCGACAGAAACGCCTTATCCCACTGCGGTTGCCCCGATTCGGCATTCCCAAATCGGGCATTCAGTTTTGCCAGATCAGGTTTCGGGAAACGACCTTTCAGTTTCAGGCGGGTGTTATAGAGCATCACGTTATAAATGCCCCGGTTCCGTTGTTCGGGCTGAACGCTGCCGTCGATGGTGAGGTCGTCGGGCAGGAAATTGGCATAAAAAACCGAAACTGACTCTTTGCCCTTATCATCCTTTGTCACCGACCGAATCGGCACTGATAGCACCGGCCCGGCAATGGTTTGTTGGGCCCCCCATTTTCCGCTCACCTCCCGAACGGCCATGTCGCGGGTTTGTTCTCGTTCGTTGATCAGCGATTGGAGCATCCCCGTTGGAATCAGCAACAACAAAATCAGAAAACCTATGGCACAGATTTTCAGCATAGTAGAGGTACGGAGCCAGTTGTTGAACTGCTCAAAAAGTGAAGCGGGCCGGGGAAAGACAGGTTCTGTTTCCATTTTTATTATAAAGTACTTTGAATTGCAAAGTAAACGAGAATGGAAACTTACTTCCAAATGAATAGCCAGAAATATTTTTGGGGGTAGCGGGGAGTGGAGTTCAGAATAACAAAAAAAGGCGGATTGACACCCGGAAAATCCGTGTCAATCCGCCCACTTTCCTGTTATTTCTACCCTAATCTACTTCTTTCCCGTCGGTTTCTTCTTTTTCTTTCTGGCTCCCAACCGAATAGCGTATTTCTTGTCTAATTGGTCGAGGTCGCTGTTAAGTTCCGAAACAGGCACCACTTCTTTCTCGCCAACCGGGGTCAGCACGTCGAACGATTCGGGAATGACTCCGTTTTTGTTCAGCTCCACAATCTCTAAAACCCGCTTGATGGGCAGCGGATGCCAGGTACTTTCGGCCCCGTAACCAAACCACATGATCTTGCGGAAAATGTCGGTTTTTTGCAGGTAAGCGCGTCCTTTCTGCGTTTCGAGGGGCTTCTCGATGGTTGGAATATCGCGGAGGGCATCCACGTAGGTATCCAACTCGTAATTCAAGCAGCATTTTAACCGCCCACACTGCCCCGACAGTTTGGCCGGGTTCAGCGAGAGGTTCTGGTAGCGGGCCGCCGAAGTCGTGATATTTTTGAAATCGGTGAGCCAGGTGGAGCAGCAAAGCTCGCGACCACAGGAACCAATGCCCCCCAACCGACCTGCCTCCTGCCGCAAACTGATTTGCCGCATCTCTACCCGAATCTTGAACTCCCCGGCCAGTGCTTTGATCAACTCCCGAAAATCAACCCGCTCCTCCGACGAATAGAAAAACGTGGCTTTCGTATTGTCCGACTGGTACTCCACGTCTGACAACTTCATGTTCAGTTTCAACTCCCGAATCACCTCGCGGGCGCGGTACATCGTAGGCAGGTCGCGGGCAATCGCCTGCTCGTGCTTTTCGAGATCGCGGGCGTTGGCCGTCCGGTGAATCACCTTCATGTCGTCGTTGATCTTGATATTCTTCTTTTTCAATTGCAGACGGATCAACTCGCCCTGCATCGAAACGGCTCCCATGTGGAAGCCCGACGGCATTTCGACCACCACATAATCGCCGGTAGTCAAATCCAGTTGGTGAACGTTCCGGTAGTATTCCTTGCGGCCTCCTTTGAACTTCACCTCCACCACGTCTGATTTGGCTCCGGGCTGGGCCATATCGGTCAGCCAATCAAACGAGTTCAGTTTATTGCATCCGCCAGTGGAGCATCCTCCGCTACTGCCGCATCCCGACACCACCGCTGTTCCGGTCGTATCGGTTGAAGGCCGTGAGCCGCATCCACCAGTCGTACATGATTTGCATGACATAGTCTATCGTGGTTTCAGGTTTCATTGGCTACGCCGTTTCAAAAGCTACGCTGTTTCATAAATTAGGAGTGCGGTTTAAACGCCGAAGGCATTGAAACTATAGAAACGGCGCAGCCAATAAAACGCGAAGCAATGAAACCTATTAATCCGAGTACCGAATCAGGTCAAGCCCGATGTCTTTACGGTACTGTTTCCCCTCAAATTGCACCGTTCGGGCTGCTTCCTGCGACCGGCGAACGGCATTTTCGAGCGAGTTGGCAACGGCCGTGATGGCCAGCACCCGCCCGCCACTCGTTACAACCTGTCCGTTCAGTGCGGCTGTTCCGGCATGGAACGGCGTTACTTCGTCAACAAGGTCTAAAGCTGAAATCACTTTCCCTTTTTCGTAGACATCAGGATACCCTCCCGACACCAGCACTGTCGTCACCGCCGTTTGGGGCGACACCTGCAACGTAACCTTGTCTAATTCGCCATCAGCGGCAGCCACCAGTAATTCTACAAAATCGGTCTGAATGCGGGGCAACACCACTTCGGTTTCCGGGTCGCCCATGCGGGCGTTGTATTCAATAACGACAGGTTCGCTCTTGGTATTCATTAAGCCGACAAAAATGAAGCCAACATACCGAATTCCTTCCTGCTGCAAGCCCACCAGGGTGGGTTTCACCACTTTTTCTTCCACTTTACGCATGAACACTTCCGTCGCAAAAACAACCGGTGAAACGGCTCCCATGCCGCCCGTGTTGGGGCCTGTGTTACCCTCGCCAATGCGTTTGTAATCTTTGGCCTCGGGCAGAATTTTGTAGTTGACTCCATCCGTCAACACAAACACCGACAATTCAATACCTTTCAAAAATTGCTCGACAACCACCTTGCTGCCCGCTTCGCCAAACCGCCCCTCAGACAGCATATCGCGGAGCGTATTCTGCGCTTCCACGAGCGTTTCAGCAATGATTACTCCTTTACCCGCAGCCAGTCCGTCAGCTTTCAGCACAATGGGCAGGGGGTGCGATTCGAGGTAGGCCATGCCCTCGTTCAGCGTATCGACTGTGAAGGTTTGCGAAGCTGCCGTGGGAATGCCGTGTCGCTGCATGAACGACTTCGAGAAATCTTTGCTGCCTTCGAGTTGAGCACCCTGAGCGTCGGGGCCAACAATACGCAAATCGGCCATACCGGGTTGTTGCCGCAAATAGTCGACAATTCCCTTCACCAACGGTTCCTCGGGACCAACCAGCAACAAGTCGATTTTGTGCTCCCGAATAGCCTCAGCAACCGCTTCAAAATCAGTAAAAGCAATGGGTAGGTTAGTGGCTAATTCGGCTGTTCCAGCATTGCCAGGAGCCACAAAAAGGGTTTCACAAAGCGGACTTTGGCTCATTTTCCACGCAAACGCATGCTCACGCCCACCCGATCCAAGTATTAGTATATTCATTTTTTCGAGGAGTGAGGAGGGTGGGGTTGGGGGGTGGGGGCCGGGGGCGCGGGACAGAGCCCAGGCGAACAGGTTTTTTTATTGTGTGCTTGGGGAAAACAAT
>JANOCD010000021.1:0-120548 GCA_031411995.1 Cytophagales bacterium | reverse complement strand
TAATTGATGGCTATTTGGTTTTATATTCTTGGGTAGATCAATCAGGCGTTGGGCAAGTTTGAGGAAGCCCTGAGCTACTTTGAGAATCGCTGTCAACTTGGTGAAGAACTCTACCAGAGCAACCCCCGCTCGGTAAGTCTTTATAATGGCTTAAGTATTTCGTACTGGAAATTGGGAGACCTATATGTGGCGATGAATGAAAACGAACAAGCGCGTTTGTATTTCGTGAAGGCGGAGAAAATCTGGTCCACGCTTTGTGAGCAGGTAGGCATTCCTGAATACTGTGATAACCTGGATCGGGTTCGTCAGGATTTGGCCCGGTTAGGGTAGCTATCGGTCAATACCCGTACCAATCTCCCCACCATTTCTGCAAATTTCGCCGAATTTCCTGCTCGCGGGCGTTGTGGCCGGGGTCATATAGGCGATGGCCTTTCAGATCGTCGGGGAGAAAGTTTTGCTGGGCAAAGTTGCCTTCGTGAGCATGGGCATACTGATAATCAGCACCATAGCCAATCTGCTTCATCAGTTTGGTTGGCGCGTTGCGGAGGTGAAGCGGCACGGGCAGGTGAGCGGTTTTTTCGGCGAGGGCAATGGCGGCATCAATAGCCACATAACTCGCGTTGCTCTTGGGTGAGGTTGCCAGATAAACCGCCACTTGCGATAGAACAATCCGGCCTTCGGGCATCCCGATGGCTTTGATGGCCTGCACCGCTTCGGTGGCCATAATCAGGGCAGTGGGGTTTGCATTGCCGATGTCTTCCGAAGCCAGAATCAGCATCCGGCGGGCAATAAAAACGGGGTCTTCGCCCGCCACAATCATCCGGGCCATCCAGTACAGAGCCGCGTTGGGGTCGGAGCCGCGCAACGACTTGATGAATGCTGAGATAATGTCGTAGTGTTGCTCGCCCGATTTATCATAACGGGCTATGTTTTGCTGGGCTACCGTTGTAACACCCTCATCGGTAACCACTAACGGTTCCGCTGAAACGTGGGTCGAAGCCGCCAAATCGAGCAGGTTGAGCAACTTTCGCCCATCCCCACCCGACAGACGAAGCAGCGCATCATACGATTCAAACGTGATGTGCTTGCTTTGCAAAAAAGCGTCTTTGGCAATGGCCCGATCCACCACGGCCACCAGTTCGTCGCGGGTGAGCGACTCCAGGATGTAGACCTGACAACGCGACAACAGGGCCGAGTTCACTTCAAACGAGGGGTTTTCGGTGGTGGCCCCAATCAGCGTGATCTGCCCTTTCTCAACGGAGCCCAACAAGGCATCTTGCTGACTTTTGTTGAAGCGGTGAATCTCGTCGATAAACACGACCGGGGGCATCAACGGAGTGGCCCGGCTCAGTACCTCGCGGATTTCTTTCACCCCCGAATTGATCGCACTCAGAGCCACAAACGGGCGACGAACGGCCTCGGCCAGCAATAGAGCCAGCGTGGTTTTACCCACGCCCGGCGGCCCCCACAAAATCATGGAGGGTAAGCGACCCGATGCCACTGCCCGGCGCAGCGCACCGTTGGGGCCAATCAATTTTTGCTGGCCAATAACATCATCGAGGGTGCGGGGGCGAACCCGTTCGGGGAGGGGTGTAACGTCGGTGTTCACAGGTTGCTGTTGGATAGAGCCGGGGCTTACATAGCTGCCCGTAGCCACCGGCATTTTGAAAACTTACCGGGTCAATATGCCCAGTTCGGCAATGGAGACGCTGGTATCGGTGGACCCGCTGGTTTCGAGTGCGTCGAAACGGAGGAAGCGGGCCGTTTGGGACTTGTCGAAACGCACGGCTTGACTCACCGGGCTGTTGTTGATGTTACTGAATGCTCCCGTGCTGACTGGTGCCGACCAGGTTTGACCATCCTGACTCACCGATACGGCGTAGCGATACACGATTCCTTCTTTTTTTCCATCCTGCCGGGGTAGGTAGGTGAAGCCGCGCAACACCAGCGATTCGCCCAGCTCAAGCACCACTGATGCAAGTGTTTCGGTGCTTTTGCGCTGTTGCCAGAACGTATCCGGGTTGCCGTCGATCAGGCGGTCGGCCCCCTTGCCCAAGGTCGGGCCACCCGTGGAAACAACCGTCCATTTGGCGGAGCTAATATCGAAATCAGTCGTAACTGGGCTGCTCGCCCGGCTCATGTTTTCGACAAAGGCGCGGGCTTTCACTAGGCCACCACTGGGCAACGCAAACGGCTGACCGAAACGCGGACTTTGAGCGGTTGGCTCGGTTCCATCGGTGGTGTAGGTGATGACGGGGTCGGTGGTGCGCGGGCAAACGATGCTCACCAGACCGGCTTTGTTCCGGCTGATAACGGGCGTAACGATCAGTTCAGGGGCATTATAGGCTTCGATGTGGCGGATGAGCGGGCTGGCCTTGGTTTCCTCGATGTTCACCCGGATTTTATTGGTTGTCAGGGTAGGGAAACGCAGAATTCGCCGGTTGCCAATGGTGGTGCCGTTGGCAATAACCTGATAGCTTCCATTGGTGAAGGCGGCCACAGAAAACTTCTTAACCCGTTGTCCCAGAGCAATATATTCTTCGATTAGCAAACGATTGAGAGTGGTTGGTTTGCCGAGGTCGATGTCGAGTGTGGCTTGTTTTGCTACTTCGGCAGCGGCCCAGTAGGTATCGCGACTGGTATCGAGAATGTTGCTGGCGGAAAAGGCTGATTTGTTGCTGAGAACACTGCTGGCGGTGATTTTCTTACCACTCACCAAATTATGCGAGGCTTTGTCGGTATAGGCTTTTAGTTCCATCAGCCGTTGCTCATCGTTCTCATGCACTAATCCCCGCCGGTCAACGGGCAGATTCAGGAGCCAGTTTCCGTTGCGCCCAATAGAGCTGTAGTAAATATCGACGAGGTGTTCCAGCGATTTCACTTTGTTGTCTTCGCTGGCGTGATAATACCAGCCGGGCCGAATCGAGCAGTTCACTTCGGTGGGCACCCAGTGGGTTCCATCTTCGTGGCCGAGGGTCAGCTCCCAATAGTTCGGATAAGCGGGATAGACTTTGTCGCGGTTGAGCGTGCTCCAATTTGTTTCACCCGCATAGCCATCTTCATTGCCCACCCAGCGAATGTCTGGCCCGGCATCGGAAAAAATAACGGCGTTGGGCTGGTATTGCCGCACGGTGGCCACGAAGCCCGGCCAGTCATAAACCTGCTTTTTTCCGCTGGGGCCTTCGCCGTTGGCCCCATCGAACCAAACTTCATAGACATCGCCATACTGAGTCAGCACTTCGCGCAGCGTATTCTTGAACACCTCATTGTATTCGGGGGTGCCATAGGCTGGATGATTACGATCCCAGGGCGAGAGATAGACCCCGAATTTCAACCCATATTCTTTGCAGGCTGCCGACAAATCTTTCAACACATCGCCCTTGCCGTTGCGCCATTTGCTGTTTTTAACGGAGTGTTGGGTGTATTGACTGGGCCACAGACAAAACCCGTCGTGGTGTTTGGCTGTGATAATGATGCCTTCCATACCGGCTGCTTTGGCCACCCGCGCCCACTGCCGACAGTCGAGTTGCGTGGGGTTGAACATATCGGGGGGTTCGGTGCCATGTCCCCACTCTTCGTTGGTGAAGGTGTTCATGCTGAAGTGGACAAACGCATAGTATTTCAGCTTGTGCCACTGCAACTGGCGTGCCGATGGAACGGCTCCAAGTGGGGCAGGCGTTTGCGCGAGCGACAGCGCGGGCAGGCAAACAAGCAGGAAAAGAAAAGGAAGATAACGCATGGGAACTGTCTGAAGGTTGGTTCTCAATTACTCAAAAGCGTGCCCGCGCCTTGTTGCACAGCTTGGGCCAGTTCGTCGGCGTGGCAGATGATGACCCGCGAAACACCCTTTTCGAGCGCACCAAAGGCATTATCCAACTTCGGAATCATGCCTTTATTGATGGTTCCGGCTGCTTTATGATCGGCATAAAGGGCGGGTGTCAGGCTCGAAATCACGCTGTTGTCGTCTTCAGGATTCGCCAATACCCCTTTTTTCTCAAAGCAATAAACCAGCGTTACCTCATCGTGGTGGGTTAAATCGGTAGCAATGGCCGAGGCCATTGTATCGGCATTGGTATTGAGCAGGTTGCCTTCGGCATCGTAGGTCAGCGGGGCAAAGATGGGGGTCAGGCTTTGCCGCAGAAAAAACCGGATCTGCCCCGAATCGACTTCCACAATATCACCCGCAAAGCCATAGTCGATGTCTTTTACGGGGCGTTTTTTGGCGAGAATGGTGCTGGCATCGGCTCCGGTCAGGCCAATGGCATTCACATCCAGCGCTTGCAACCGGGCAACAATCTGCTTGTTCACCAGACCGCCATACACCATCACCACAACGTCGAGCATGGGGGCATCTGTGATCCGACGACCGTCGATCATGGTGGTTTGAACGCCTAATTTCTCGGCAACCTGCGTGGCTACTTTACCGCCCCCATGAACCAGGATTTTATCGCCCGGTAGGGTGGCAAATGAGGTCAGAAATCGCTTGAGGGCATCGGGATTGTCGATCACGTTGCCGCCTATTTTCACAACTGTTAGTTGGCTCATAAGGTATTATACAACAAAATATGCTCGCGAATGAAACGTTCCCAGGAGAACAGAGAAGCCCGTTCGAGGGCGCGTTGGGCCAATTCGGTGCGGACAGATGACGAATTAATCAGCGTTAACAAGGCCTGGCAAAGCGCGTCGGAATCAGTGGGGGGAACCAGCAGGGCCGCATCGCCCACCACTTCGGGCAACGACGATTGGTTGGACGTGATCACCGGCAAACCGCACTGCATCGCTTCTAAAGGTGGTAAGCCAAAGCCCTCATACAACGACGGATAGACGAACGCCAATGCACCGGAATAGAGCGGGGCAAGGTCTTCGTCGGGGACAAAGCCCGTCAGAATAATGCGCGACTGCAGATGATCGACCCGGCTGATTTCGGACATAATCTGCTCGGTTTTCCAGCCTTTCGTGCCGACCAGTACCAAATTGAAATCGTCGGGAATGGTTCGCTCCTGCACTAATCGGGCGAAACTCCGAATCAGGTGGTCAATGTTTTTGCGCGGCTCAAACGTGGCCAAACTCAGAATATAGCCTCCTCCCGTAATTCCAAACCGACGTTGTACTTCGGCAATTCGGTCGGGGTCGGTGACGGGGTAAAACAACTCCCGAGAAGCCGCTAACGGAATGGTTGTGACCTGCTCAGGGTTGAAATGAGTATGGTTCAGGAAGTCGGTTCGGGTGGCTTCCGATACACAAACAACGTGCGTGTCGGGTGTGAGTGAGTCGATCACCTGCCGAACTGTTTGTTCCCCTTCGCGAAACCAGTCGGGCCGTTGCAACGGAATCAGGTCGTGAATCGTCATTACGGGGTGAAGGTGTCGCGACTGGCCCACCTCCGTTGGGATCGGAAAAAACGGGGAGTGGTAAATCGTTCCGGTAGGCCACTTGTTCACTGGCATCGGCCCCGGTTTCATGCCCAGCACCTGCCGAATTTGCTCCAGACCCGCCCGAATCATTTTCGATGATTGGCTGGTTGGCTCCAAAGGTTTCAGCACGGCATTCTCCAGGCTTGCCCAGCGTCGGTCGGCGGGGCCATTGGCAAGCGGTGGGCCGTCTGCTCCAAACAGAGTACGAATATACCGTTGCGTTTCTGACACGTGCGACGGAGCCACCACCGAAAAATTCACCTCTTTCGACTCCCACAGACCCCGCACCAATTCCTCAACCACCCGGCTAACACCGGTTTTGGCTTCGGGATGGTAAAATCCAATTCCCAGCGGGCTTGCGTCGAGGATGAGGTTCAACTCTTAACTTTTTCATAGATCATCACTTGGTTCGAGGCTATTTTCGAGAAGCCACGCACGTCGTCGCCGGTCCAGGCGTTGTTCATTTCGCCGTAGGAACCGAATTTGGCCGACATCAAATCGTAGGGGGATTCGATACCCAAAACGGTGAACCGATAGGGGTCGAGCCGAACATGGACTTTGCCCGTGACGTGTCCCTGCGTATCAGCCAGAAACGTTTCGATGTTGCGCATGACAGGGTCCATAAACTGCCCTTCGTGAAGCATGGTGCCATAGAAATTGGCCAATTGATCTTTCCAGGTCAGTTGATGCTTGGTCAGCACGTGCTTTTCGAGGGTGTGGTGCGCCTTGATGATGATGAGCGGAGCCGGAGCCTCGAAACCCACCCGGCCTTTAATGCCGATGATGGTGTCGCCCACGTGAATGTCGCGGCCAATGCCATAAGGCCCAGCCAAAGCCGTCAGTTTTTGAATAGCATGAACCGGGTTGGCATAGGTTTCGTGGTCGATGCCTTTCAGTTCGCCGTGCTCAAAATGGAGCGTAATGGTTTTGGGTTCCGACTCGGTTACGGGTGTTGGCCAGGCCGATTCGGGCAGATATTGGTCGGAGGTCAGGGTTTCTTTACCCCCCACTGAGGTGCCCCACAAGCCTTTGTTGATCGAATAAGCCGCTTTGTGCCACTCCTGATCGACTCCTTTGTTTTTGAGGTACTCAATCTCGGCATCGCGCGACAAACGGAGGTCGCGGATGGGAGTAATGATCTCAGCTTCGGGTATAATAATCCGAAACGCCATGTCGAACCGGACCTGATCGTTGCCCGCGCCGGTGCTGCCGTGGGCAATGGCCGTGGCCCCAATTTCGCGGGCATATTCCCCGGCGGCTATGGCCTGAAAAATGCGTTCGGCACTGACACACAGCGGGTATGTGTTGTTTTTCAGGACGTTACCATACACCAAAAACTTCAGGCATTGACTGTAATAGTCGTCGGTTTTGGTAACGGTGGCGTGGCTTTTCACACCCAGCGAATAGGCCCGTTCTTCGATCGCTTTCAGTTCGGCTTCCGAAAAACCGCCCGTATCAACCAACACGGAATGGACTTCGAGACCCCGACCACCCGTGGCCCGATCTTCACTCAGGTATTTAACACAAAACGAGGTGTCGAGACCCCCGCTAAAGGCAAGAACAACTTTTTGAGACATAGGGCAACAGTGAACAATAAATAGCCAACAGCCAACAATTAACTGGTGCAAATATCCGGCATTCTGACCGGAATTGCACGAATGAATTACTTAATCTGCCTTTGTCTGGTTAGTAAACGGAGCGAACTAACTCGTTCACAGACTCAAATTGGTTTCCGGGCTGTGGTTGGCCCTGGTTGCGTAATCACCTGATTGAAACGTACCCATTAGATAGTGTCGATAGTCAGGGTAAACTGATTAAACGAGTAGCGAACCATGTACATGCGTCCGGCTCTTTTACTTATCCTGTGGACGTAAATAGTTTACCAGACGGGTTATATCTTTGTAAATTAACGGCCGATGACCTGTCCATTACCAAGAAATTTGTGAAGGGAAGCCGTTAAAAATTTAAGCACCACCCGCGTCGAACACCTGCCCATTCCGGTGGCAGGTGTTCGATACGATTAGGTTTTACAGTAACAGCATGGCAATATACCTGCGAAACGTGTGCCGCTTAGTGGCTATATTAACTGTTTGCGTTCAGTGGGCAACGGCCCAAAACCTGGTCCCCAACCCCAGCTTTGAACAGCACAAAATCCCACCCTGCCGCTTTTTAGATCCTCCCCGATACATTACCGAATACTTCAATGACTGGTACGTTCCCGCTGGCGGCTCAACAGATGTATTCTTCAGCGGCCCAATCAATCCTAATTGCGCTTATAATTACCGCTACTACGACACCATACCGTCGCCCTCGGGTAGCTATCACCTCGGCTTGTTTATTCTCTATACCCGCTTGAATCGTCCCTACCGGGAGTACATGCAGGTAGCCCTCAAGCAGCCCCTGACCGTGGGCCGCGTCTATGAGACGCAGCTTTTTGTGCTGCCAGCTAAACAGTCTCCCCTTTTTGCCAACAACATGGGTATGCTGTTTTCTACCAGTGCCATCACCCGCCAGGAAACGGGAGCCAACATCGGGTATCCGCTCTTGTTCACCCCTCAGGTCAACAGCACGGAAGTGCTCACCTATCAGGCCCGCTGGCAGTTGGTGAGCGGTTCCTTTGTGGCCGATAAACCCTATACCCACCTGACCATTGGCAATTTCTTTTCCGATCCCCAAACGCAAACGGTCCCCGGCTACCAAGGACCCGACGTATTCAACGGTGCTTATTATTACATCGACGACGTTTCGGTTACGCCCACCGAATGGAGTGCCACCGTTCCGAACCTGGGGCCTGACACGACGCTTTGTTGGGGACAGTCGGTGTCGGTTGGGCTGGCCGACAACCCCAATACGCGCTACCGCTGGCAGGATGGGTCTACCGCCCTCAAGCGTACCTTCACGCAGTCGGGTAACTACTATGTCACAGCCACGACGGGGGCTTACTCCGTTACTGATACGCTCCACGTGCGCGTACTGCCGCCCGTTGCCCTGCCCGCCGACACGGTCTTTTGCCGGGGCGAGACGCTCACCTTAGCCCCCACTCACCCCCTCAACACGTTCATCTGGAGCGACAACTCCCGCGACTCCACCCTCACCGTGCGCGAGTCGGGGCAGTATTGGGTGCAGGTGCCTCCGCCCTTTTGCCTGCTCCGCGACACCATTCGGGTGCAGGTGCTGGACTGCCCCGGCGAGGTACCCAACGTGTTCACCCCCAACGGCGATGGCCGCAACGACCGCTTTGTGATTCCCCACATCGAGTTAAGCCCCTGGCGGCTGGAGGTCTATAACCGCTGGGGCGGGCGGGTCTATGAAACCCCCACCTACCGCAACGATTGGGACGGGGGCGATCTGCCCGCCGGGGTCTATTATTACAGCCTGAGCAGTGCGGTGCTGGGTCGGCGGCTCAAAGGCTGGGTTACGCTCTATCGGTAGATGGTAGGCCGACTTCACGGATTACCACTATGAAAAGGAGACATACGAGGAGTTTTTTGGTTGAAAAGCAGTAGATGAACGGTCAAATCACCCATTTTTGGGTACTATTGTAGCCTGCAACCATAAGCACACTCTATGCGACTTTTCCGCTTCGGCCCTACCGACCACGAACAACCCGGTGTTGAACTTGCCAATGGCAAACGAATTAATGTAGCCTCGTTTGGCTCCGATTACGACGAACATTTTTTTGGGTCCGGTGGCCTCGACCAACTGGCGCAGTGGCTCGAAACCAACGCCGATTCCTGCCCCGAAGTGGGTTCCGACGAACGGCTGGCATCCTGCATTAAACGGCCTTCCAAAATTGTGTGCGTGGGCCTGAACTACGCCAAACACGCTGCCGAAACAGGGGCACAACCACCCACAGAGCCGATTTTGTTCTTTAAATCGACCACCGCTCTTTGTGGCCCCAACGACGATGTTGTGATTCCGAAACGCTCCGAAAAAACGGATTGGGAAGTGGAATTAGCCATTGTGATTGGCAAAAAAGCGACCTACGTGGACTTAGACGACGCTTTTGATTACATCGCCGGGTATGCCCTGCACAACGACTATTCGGAGCGGGCGTTTCAGTTGGAGCGCGGGGGGCAGTGGGTGAAGGGCAAAAGTGCGGATACGTTCGCACCCCTCGGCCCGGTGCTGGTTACGAAAGACGAAATTCCGAACCCCAATGCCCTCCACTTGTGGCTCGACCTCAACGGCGAACGCCTGCAGGATTCAAATACCGACGATATGATTTTCGACGTGCCAACGCTCGTCAGTTATATCAGCCAGTTTATGACCCTGCTTCCTGGCGATGTCATCTCGACCGGCACCCCGGCGGGCGTGGGCCTGGGCCTGAAACCACCCAAGTTCCTGAAACCCGGCGATGTTGTCCGGCTTGGCATCGAAGGGTTGGGTCAGCAACAGCAAACGGCAGTTTCTTATGCTGATTGACTCCCATCAACACTTCTGGTTCTACACGCCCGAACGTGACACCTGGATTACGGATGATATGGCCGTGATTCGGCGCGATTTTTTGCCCGCCGATCTCGAGCCTATTCTTAAGGCCAACGGAATCGACGGGTGCGTGGCGGTGCAAGCCGATCAGTCGGACGCCGAAACCGTTCTGTTGGTCAGTTTGGCCAATGCCTATGGGTTCATAAGAGGTGTGGTTGGCTGGGTCGATTTGCGGGTTAATGACCTGTATGACAAGCTCGAAACCTACTCGCAATATGAAGAACTGAAGGGGTTCCGGCACGTAGCTCAGGCCGAACCCGATGATTTTCTAATGCGACCTGAAATTATCAAAGGCATCCGGCAATTGGCCGCTTTCGATTTCACCTACGACATTCTCATCTATCCAAACCAGCTAAAAGCGGCTCTGAACTTAGTGCGCGAAGTGCCGCAGGTGAAGTTTGTGATCGATCATCTGGCCAAGCCCAACGTGAAAAAAGGCGAAATCACCCGCTGGTCGAACTGGATGGTCGAGATTGCCAAACAACCCAACGTGTCGTGCAAACTGTCGGGAATGGTCACGGAAGCCGACTGGCACGGCTGGTCGAAAAAAGACTTTTTCCCTTATCTCGACGTAGCTTTTGAGCAGTTCGGGCCTGACCGGCTGCTGTTCGGCTCCGATTGGCCCGTTTGCCTCGTCGCGGCTGACTACACGCAGGTGAAAACATTGATCGAAGATTATGTGGCACCCTGGGGTGACGAGGTACGAAGTAAAGTTTTTGGTGCCAACGCCATAGCCTTTTACAACTTATGAACCTGAACTTACAAGAAAAAATAATCATCGTTACTGGCGGGGCCAAAGGCATCGGCGAGGGAATTAGTAGGGTATTGGCTGCCGAAGGAGCCATCGTCGCTATTGTTGGCCGTAACGAGGGGGATAACCAGAAAACGGTTGACTCCATTGTTCAGGCGGGCGGTAAAGCCGTGGGCATCGTGGCCGAACTAACGCAACCCAAAGCTTGCCAATCGGCGGTGGAGCAGGTAATGGCCCAGTTTGGCCGCATTGACGGGTTAGTGAACAATGCGGGCGTAAATGATGGGGTAGGGCTGGAAAAAGGAAATTATGCCGATTTTATGGCCTCCCTGCACCGGAATCTGGTTCATTATTATTTGATGGCCCACCACGCTCTGCCTTCTCTGAAAGCGTCGAAAGGCAGCATCGTGAACATCGGTTCCAAAGTGGCCGAAACGGGACAGGGCAACACCTCGGCCTACGCAGCCGCCAACGGCGGCCGCAACGCCCTCACCCGTGAATGGGCGGTTGAGTTGTTGCCCTATAGTATCCGGGTCAACTGTTTGGTCGTAGCCGAATCGTGGACACCCCTCTACGAAAGCTGGATCAAAACCCTGCCCGACCCGGAAAAGACCCTGAAAAAGATTGTGGGCAAAATTCCCCTCGAACAACGGATGACCACCACGGAGGAGATTGCCAACATGGTTGCCTTTCTGCTATCAGACAAGTCGAGCCATACCACCGGCCAACTCATTCATGTGGACGGCGGCTACACGCATCTTGACCGGGCCATTAGTGAATAAGTGTCATGCTACGCTGTTTCAAAGCTGCGCTGTTTAAGTGCTGCGCGTTTCATGATTCAACAATGCGAGAATACACCGAGCCACTATGAAACCAGAAACGGCGAAGCCCTGGAACAGCGTAGCATGAAACCAGAAACTAAACCTTATGATAAATCCTTCACTCGCAACTCAGCCTTCGTCAACCCAAGCGGGCAATTTTAAAGTCGCGTTCGCGCTGGTCACGAGCCTGTTTTTTTTGTGGGCCTTTGTCCATAACCTCGAACCAATTCTTATTCCCCACCTCAAAAAAGCCTGCCAACTCACTGATTTGCAGTCGGCTTTGATTGACTCGGCAGTGTATCTGGGCTATTTTCTGATGGCTGTTCCGGCAGGATTGGTCATGCAAAAGTATGGTTACAAACGCGGCATTTTGGTCGGTCTGGCCCTCTACGCGCTGGGTGCCTTGTTGTTTGTGCCAGCCGCCAACACGCGGCTTTATATGCTGTTTCTGGGTGCGCTGTTTATCATTGCGTCGGGATGCGCGTTTCTGGAGACAGCGGCCAATCCGTATGTTACTATTCTTGGACCGCCCGAAACGGCTACCACCCGCCTGAATTTGAGCCAGTCGTTCAATGGGTTGGGTGCTTTTCTGGCTCCCTTGTTGGGTGGCAAGTTTATTCTGAGTGGCATCGAGCATAGCGAGGCCGAATTGGCTGCCATGTCGCCCGCTCAGTTGAATCAATACCTGCAATTTGAAGCCGACTCGGTCAAACTGCCCTACATTATCATTGCCGTGGTCGTGCTGGGTGTGCTGGGTTTGTTTGTGATTACCAAAATGCCGGAAGTTCAGAAAAACGTAAGCGGCCGGGTATCGTCACTGCGAACGGCCCTCCAGCACAAACACTTGAGAAACAGCATCTGGGCGCAGTTTTTTTATGTCGGGGCGCAGGTGTGCGTGTCGAGTTTCTTTATCCGCTTCGCTAAGTTCACCAGCAACGTACCCGAAAAGCAAGCCGCCGAATGGCTCGGCTATGCCATGCTGGGCTTCATGATTGGCCGGTTTGTCGGTACATTTCTAACTCGCTACATTGCCGCCAGCCGACTCCTGACCATTTACTCGCTCATCAGCATGGTGCTGCTTGGGTTGGCTCTCAGTATTCAGTCGGAGTGGGCGGTATGGGCTTTGTTTGCGGTGCCGTTTTTCCAGTCGATAATGTTCCCAACCATCTTCGCGCTGGGCATTAATCAGTTAGACGAAGACCGTGAGTTAGGTTCGTCGCTATTGGTGATGGCCATTGCGGGCGGTGCCGTTTGGCCTCTACTAATGGGATGGATTTCAGATCAAAGCAATATTCAAACTGCCTATGTTGTCCCCCTCCTGTGCTTCGGCGTTGTCGCCTGGTTCGGCTGGCGGGGGCACGAGGTGAGGGGTGAAAGAGCGAAAGAGTGAAAGAGTGGCTGACGCAAGAAAACACCCGAAGGCACTCTTTCACTCTTTCACTCTTTCGCCACCATGCGTTATACATTCGCTCTTGACCTCAAAAACGACCCGGCTCTCATTGCTGAGTATGAACGGTATCATGAAAAAATATGGCCTGAGATTGAGGCCAGTATTCGTGAATCGGGCATTACGGATATGGAAATTTATCGGGTCGAAAATCGGCTTTTCATGATTATGGAGACCGATGAAATGTTCTCGTTTGAACAGAAATACAAGGCTGACTCTGCTAATCCTATCGTGCAGGAGTGGGAAATACTTATGTGGAAATACCAACAGGCATTACCCACTGCCAAACCGGGTGAGAAATGGATGCAAATGGAACGTATATTTGCTCTATGACGAAACGACTACTGGATTTTCTGCTTCCTGCTTTGGGCTTTTCGCTGCTCAGTACCATCGCCCTTGGTCAGAGTTTTACGACTATGACCTACAACATTCGGCACGGGCTAACCACAAAAAATCAGAGCAACCTGAGCCGGGTCAGCGACTTGATTCGGAGCAACAAGGCTGATATTGTTGCCTTGCAGGAGATCGACAGTGCCACCGTGCGGAGTTTGGGCCGAAATCAGACAAAATTTCTGTCGAAGGAAACAGGTATGAAAGCTGTTTTTGCCAGGGCGGTTACCGAAAAAAGGGGCTCGTATGGCCTTGCCATCCTATCACGATACCCCATCATTGCCAGTCAGATTGTGCAATTGCCCTCACCCGAAGAAGGGGCTTCACGGGTACTTTTGTGTGCTTATGTGGAGTTGCCATCCGAGAAAACAGTTCGGTTTTGTACCGCTAAATTAGACCCGCATTCGGCGCAGAACCGCATTGCGCAGGCGGCCATTGTCACGGCTTTGCTCAAAGAAAGCATTCAACCCGTGGTGTGGGCGGGCGATTTTCACAGCAACGCCGACGACCCCATCATCAGGCAAATGGCCCGCTATTGGCGGTATGCCGGTGCTAATATTGAACAAATCACGTTTCCCGAACTAGCTTCCCGATTCGACTATATCCTGACCCGCCCCAACAACGAGCTGAACCAGCTAACGTACCGGGTTGTGAAAGAAAACCACACCTCAGACCATTATCCGGTCATAGCGTCGTTCCGGCTGAAATGAAAAGTCTGCTTTTTCTCCTACTATTTTCCCATTCTCTTTTCGGGCAACCCCTCATCATTCCTCAACCCCCTGTTAATCAGTTTCAGCGGGGCGAATTTGTTGTTCGAGATGGCCTTAGTCTTTGGTCATCAGTTAGTTGTGGAAAAGAGAGGGCCTTGCTGCAAACGTACTGGCAATCGGCTGGTTTCCCCGTTCTGACCGACGTACCCAAAGCTAAACGCGCTGATGTGGTGCTGCTTGTTGATGCCAACCGACAGGAAGCTCTCGGCCCCGAAGGCTACGAACTGATTGTGTCATCCCAACGCATCTCAATAACGGGTGCCACCGCAGCCGGGGTTTTTTATGGATTGCAAACCTTGCGGCAGGTGTTGCGGGGGTCACCCATACCGTCGTTACGCATTCGCGATAAACCACGCTTTGGGTGGCGGTCATTTCGGCTGGCGGAATCCCGTCGGGTGGTAGGCATGAGCGTTATCAAAACGATGATTGATGAACTGGCTTTGCTCAAATTCAACCGGTTTCATTGGCAGTTGACTGAAATACCCAGTCGTTTTTACACCCCGGAACAGATCCGGGAAATTGTCCGCTATGCTGCCGGGCAACACATTACGGTTGTGGCGCAGGTTGAGAAACCAGAACCAATTGTTCATATCCGCGAGGACGACCCAAAAAAAATTCTCAACGTGGCAAACCTCGGCCATAATCTGGTGATTTCAACGGGCTTAGAATCGACACCCAACCACCCCGCCACCGAGCGTTCGTTGGAGCAACTGTATCGGCTCGAACCCATCCCGGACCAAATGCCCGAAGACCTCCGCCCCCAAATTCTGGGGCTTGACTTTGTGTATCGTCACAACCAAACAACCGCCCCGGATAGTTTACTTCGGCAACTGCATCCCCATTTGGCCGCTGCTGCCGAAGTTGCCTGGACGTTTGCCCAACACAAAGATTTTGCCCGTTTCAAAGCAAGGTTGTACAACGGAGCGGTGCTCCGTTAAGCCGAAGGCTAATGTGGGATCATAGGGCGTGCTCCGCATCCTCTCTGTCCTCACAGACCGAACATCAGGTAGGCAAATCTGGCTAATGCACGAGCGGTCTGTGGGGACAAAAACCGAGGTAAAAAAAATAATTTAGACAAGAACAATATTCTTAATGTAAAATTTGTTTTACATTTAAACAAACAAACTTGTCTTTACCATGCTTCACTCGCTGCTCTTTCCGTACCGCGCCCGTTATGTCGGCTGGCTCATTTTTATCCCTGCCGCTGTGCTGGGAGTAATCACGATGGCGAATGATTCTTTTCGATTCGACTTTCTGACTTTCGCCATTCCCAAATCATTAGGTGGCGAACAGAATTATGAAGGAGACCACTCTTTAAACTTCACAAACGAACTGGCTGCACTTGGCATTATAGCCGGCTTGTTTTTAGTAGCGTTCGCCCGCGAGCGTGTCGAAGACGAAATGATTGGCCGGATGCGGTTGGAAGCCCTTCAATGGAGCGTAGTGGTCAACTATCTCATTTTGGCCTTACTGATTCTGGTGTCGCACGGGTTTGGGTTTCTGTATATCCTCGCGCACAATATGTTCACCCTCCTACTCGTCTTTATTGCCCGGATGCGGTGGCTGATGTACAGAAACGCCCACCAAACCCTCGCGCTATGAAGAACCGGCTGAAAGTGCAACGCGCCGAACACAATTTCTCGCAGGCCGAGCTTGCCGAAAAAATTGGCGTGAGCCGCCAAACGATCAATTCCATCGAAACGGGCCGGTATGTGCCCTCCACGGTGCTGGCTTTGAAACTGGCCCGGACGTTCGGCGTTGGCGTTGAAGAGTTATTTACGTTGGAAGAAGGCGACTGATTTTCCTGTATGCCGTCAGCTAGTGCTATCTTGCCACCATGCCAAATCTCTATATCATTGCCGGTTGCAACGGCGCAGGTAAAACTTCAATGGCTTATACACTTCTCCCCGAAGTGGTAGCCTGTAAAGAGTTTGTCAATGCCGATGAAATAGCGCGGGGACTGTCACCATTTAATGTTGAGTCTGTCGCTTTCGAGGCCGGACGGCTAATGCTGCAACGCATTGACCATTTGATGAAACAGGGCGTTGATTTCGCCCTTGAAACAAACTTATCGACTCGCTCCTACGTGCAACTCATCCAGCGAGCCAAAGCCATTGGCTATCAGGTTACAATGGTTTATACGTGTCTGAATTCTGTTGAGCTGGCTAAAGCGCGAGTCGAATCGAGAGTGGCGGATGGAGGACACGCAATACCTGAAGACGTAATTGAACGGCGCTATGAACGTAGCCTGCGAAACCTTCATAAGCTCTATTTACCTATCTGTGATCGTTGGATAGCAGTTGATAACTCTCTGGGGGAATTAAGGTTGATTGCCCAGAGCCGCCTGCTTGACTGTGTGATTGTAAATACCGAACTTTGGACCTGGCTTGGACAATACGCAAATGAATAAAATAACACTCGATCAGGAAGCTGAAAAACTGTTTAATGGTGCTCAGTTAGGAATCAAAAGGGTTATAGAAAAAGCCAAACGCGACGACCGCGAACTGGTGATCTCCCGCGATGGCAAAGTCGTAAAAATCAAAGCAAGGGACTTGTAGGAACCGTTCGCGGGCGTTTGGCTGTTAGCTTCACAGACGAACGCTCTACCGATTTCCTTGTGAACGCAGACCAAAAAAGTGCCGAGACACCGGCCGGTAAAATATTTGACGGGGCCACACTAAAACGCCTGTATACCTTTATCCGGCCTTATCAAAGTCGGTTTTATCTCCTCGTTTTCCTGATTTTGATGGCGGCTGCCCTGGCTCCCATCACGCCCCTGCTCATTCGTTATACTATTGATAATGAGATTGCTGGAGGTGACTCGAAGGGCCTTTCTCTTATGCTGGCAGCAATGGTTGGTATTCTGGCGGTGCAGGCCTTCATGCAATTTGCCAACACCTATTTGTCGGGATGGCTGGGGCAGCATGTGATCCGCGACATTCGGGTGCAGCTCTACCAGAAAATTCTTCATCTTCGGCTTAAGTTTTTCGATAACACCCCCATCGGGCGGTTAGTCACCCGCACCATTTCTGATGTCGAAACCCTGGCCGACGTGTTTACGGAGGGAATGGCCGCCATTGCGGGCGACATTTTGCAACTCGTTTTGATTATCGGGGTGATGTTTTACACCGACTGGCGGCTGGCCACCATCAGCCTGTCGATGGTGCCGCTGATGTTGTTGAGTACCTATATTTTCAAAGAGAAAATAAAGGCTTCGTT
The DNA here is from genome assembly GCA_031411995.1 of Cytophagales bacterium. Lineage (GTDB taxonomy): Bacteria > Bacteroidota > Bacteroidia > Cytophagales > Spirosomataceae > Rudanella. The sequence goes on along the minus strand of JANOCD010000021.1, from coordinate 103,248 downwards.
CAACGAGGTGCGCACAGCGGTGGCCAACCTTAATGCCTTTGTGCAGGAACACATCACGGGCATGAACATTGTCCAGATTTTTGGGAGCGAAAAAATCGAGGGTGAGAAATTTCGGGTTATTAACGACGAACATCGCAAGGCCAACATCCGGTCCATCTGGTATTACTCCATCTATTTTCCGGTGGCCGATATTCTGGCCGCAGCAGGCACGGGTTTGGTCGTTTGGTATGGTGCTAGGGAAATTCTGAACAGTCAGGTAACGTTTGGCACCGTAACGGCTTTCGTGATGTTTATTAACCTGTTTTTCAGGCCCATCCGAATGCTGGCCGACCGATTCAACACGCTTCAAATGGGCATTGTCAGCACCGACCGCATTCTGAAACTGTTAGACAGCGACGATTATACCCAAAATAACGGGGCTTATGTACCCGCCCAACTTCGGGGCAATGTCGAATTTGAGGATGTCTGGTTTGCCTATAACGATGAGAATTGGGTTTTGCGCGACATTTCATTCCAGGTAAACGAAGGGCAAACCGTTGCCTTTGTTGGAGCCACCGGCGCGGGTAAGTCCTCCATTATCAACCTGTTAAGTCGATTCTACGACATCAACAAAGGGCACATCCGCATCGATGGACGCGATCTGGACGACTACGAACTGGGCGCTCTCCGCCGGAATATTGGCGTGGTTTTGCAGGATGTGTTTCTGTTCTCCGATACCATCGAAAATAATATTACTCTCGGCGACCCCAACATAAGCACCGAAAAAATGATTGAGGCTGCCAAACTCGTGGGTGTTCACGACTTCATCGAACGCTTGCCGGGTGGCTATCAATATAATGTCATGGAACGCGGTGCCACCCTATCGGTGGGGCAGCGGCAGTTGATTTCGTTTGTACGGGCCATGGTGCAAAACCCCCGGATCATTGTGCTCGACGAGGCAACTTCATCCGTCGATACCGAAACCGAAGAACTCATTCAGGCGGCAATCGAAAAGCTGATGAAGGGCCGCACCGCCATTGTGATTGCCCACCGACTCTCGACCATTCAAAAGGCCAACAACATTATTGTGGTCGATAAGGGCCGACTGGTGGAACAGGGAACACATGAGGAACTCTTGCGACAAGAGGGAGCTTACGCCAATCTCTACCGGATGCAGTACAAAGAAATGGCTTAGTCGGGTTTGGTTTCGCCCCGTCCCGACCCATCGAGCGCGTAGGCTATTGAACTGGCCAAATCATCGACGGTAGTTTCTTCGCCGGCTTTTGACTGTTCGATTGGGGCTGATTGTAATTCGGTTTCCTCAGCCGATGATGCAGAGGAAGTTTGGTCGATGATCTCCCCGTCGGCACGGGTGTCCTGCTCCATACCCGTTGGAACGTGGCTGGAGTTCTGATGCATCATATCGTCGGGATTGGGAGCGTAACTTTCCATAGTTGTATCGGGGGTGGTCTGGCGATCCGGTTCCAACCCGCTTCGTTTGTGTTGTCTGAATAACGAAGCCGGGGCTGTTGCTGTTTGATCTGAATGCCCAAAAAAAAGCCCCGACCATTGCTGACGGGGCTTTTTTGTTATGCTGTTTCTAATTCATGTTCACGACGCTGACGTTGCCGCTCCTGGAATCGCAACAGAATCCGCTGTTTAATTTTCATCCAGCGTTCATAGAGTTTCGACTCTTTCAAGAAATTCCACTTCTCCGATTTTTCTTCCTTTTTATGTTCTACCGGGTCATACAGCATTCCCGTACACAGACAGTGCTTACGCTCGGTTCGGTTCAGAATGTCGTAGTTTACGCAAGTCTGGCAACCTTTCCAGAACGCTTCATCGCCCGGTAACTGGTTGAGAGTCACGGGTTCGTAGCCCAGATCAGAATTGATCTTCATCACAGCGAGGCTGGTTGTCAGACCAATGATCTTGGCATTTGGATAGCGTTCGCGCGAAAGTTCGAAGGCTTTGGCTTTGATGCGGGTGGCAATACCACTTTTGCGGTGATCGGGGTGAACGATCAGGCCGGAATTGGCCACGAATTTGCCGTGTTCCCACGTCTCAACGTAGCAGAATCCAACCCATTCGCCAGCGAGGGTGGTGGCAATAATGGCTTTGCCTTCAAGCATTTTCTCCATCACATATATGGGCGACCGCTTGGCAATACCCGTTCCACGCGCTTTCGCACTTTGCTCCATCTCGTGGCAAATTGTTTCAGCCAGTCGGAGGTGATCCTCGTTAGCGAGCTGAACCATGTACTGATCGTTGACTATCTCTGAGTTAATCATCGTCGTTTATTGGGTAACGAAAAACGTTGTGACGTTTACCGCAACCGGGGACGTTGTGACCCGTGTGGTTGTTTTGGTTAGAAAAATGAAAAAAGCGGGGAGAGTTTTGCCACGTAGGCAAACGCGATTAGATGGTCCTTTCGGACCTGACACGATAGGGCGTTGTGTGATAAATGGCCACTATGTCGTTTTGGTTCGTCATCGCTGAATTTGGTAACTCTGGGTAGGCTGAAAAGCCCGGCAATGTTAGGTAAAATACCAACCTGTTGCAATCAATAAACGTAATTTTTGTTGCTTGGTTCAAATTTTACAAGCTAAATATTTAACACTAGAACGGTGTAACGTCCAAAAGTATTTTTTATATCTTTGTCAAAACCAACACACATCACCTTCCTTAATGAGCAAGCTGACCGCCGACGATCTCATCTACGGTTATATCAACGGTATTTTTCCGATGGCCGATGCCGACGGTACGCTCTACTGGTACTCGCCGGACCCAAGGGCTATTATACCAATCGAGACCTACAAACCCGCCAAATCACTCCGCCCAACGCTGAATAAAAAACAGTTTGAGATTCGTATTAATGCTGATTTTGAGCAAGTTATGCGCCTTTGCGCATTGCCGAGATCACTGGATGACAGTACGTGGATATCCGAAGAAATTATTGAGGCCTATACAACGTTGCACCGAATGGGACTGGCGCACAGTGTCGAAACGTATATGGATGATCGTTTAGTGGGGGGGCTTTATGGCGTGTCGCTTGGATCTGCTTTTTTTGGTGAATCCATGTTTCATCGGGTTGATAATGCGTCGAAAGTGGCGTTTCATTATTTGATATTAACCTTGCGTGAACAAAAATTTGAATTGCTCGATACTCAATTTATCAATGATAATGTCCGGCGATTTGGGGCTGTTGAGGTTCCCAAAAATCAGTACCTGCGCCAATTGAAACACGCCCTCAAACGCAGAGCCCGGTTTAGTGAACCCCTGCTGGAACACTTATTCAATTTTCACGCAGAGGATTGACTATTTTTGCCGGATGAAACCCGTACTTGTCCTCAAATTCGGCACCGCTTCCATAACCAAACCAACTGGCGAACTCAACGAACCTGTGTTGGTGGACATTGCCCGGCAAGTGGCCGCCCTAACCCCACATTATCGAATTGTGCTGGTTTCATCAGGGGCGGTTGGGGCTGGTAAATCGCTGATTCGCAATTATCAGGGCGACATTACCCAGCGCAAAGCAGCCGCTGCCGTGGGTAATCTGCTCTTGCTAACTATTTACAGTCGTTTTTTTGGCGTGTATGGCGTTTCCATTGCACAAAGCCTGTGCGAACGCCACCATTTTGCCCATCGCGACCAGTTTCTGCAACTCAAACAAACCTACGACGAACTCTGGGCAAACGACATTATTCCGATTGCCAACGAAAACGATGTTGTCAGCAGCCGCGAATTGAAGTTTTCGGATAACGACGAGTTAGCCACCTTGCTGGCGGTGGGGTTTGGGGCCGAAGCCCTGTTGCTCTGTACATCGGTGGGTGGTTTGCTCGATGTCAACGGGCAGATTATCCGGCATGTGCCAATCCTTGACGAATCTGTTTTTGGGGTTGTTCGTACCGATAAATCGTCGCTGGGGCTGGGAGGTATGTCGTCTAAACTGACATTTGCAAAACTGGCGACCCGCATGGGTATTCGGGTGGTGATTTTTGGATTGAACGATCCCAACAGCATCAGCAGGGCCATTCAGGGGGAAACAGGCACCCAGTTCGATGCACAGCCCAACGCGCTCTCGGCCCGCAACCGCTGGCTGGGCAGTGGAAGTCTGGCCGTCGGGCAACTTCAGATCGACGCGGGCGCGGTGCGTGCGCTCCAACGGCGAAGCAGTTTGCTGGCGGTGGGTATCCGGGCGGTTAGAGGGGATTTTGAAGCAGGCGAAGTAATCGAAATTCTCGATCACGATAACCAGGTTGTGGCTGTTGCCAAAGCCCGATTGTCTTCTGCCATGCTCAGTCAGCAATTGCAGCAACAGAACGTGGAAGCTGCCCACGCCAACGACATTGTTTTGCTATGACCCTAATCGAATGCCCCCGCGATGCCATGCAGGGTTTGCATGAGTTCGTGCCAACGGAGCTTAAAATCCGATACCTAAATGCCCTGCTTCGGGTAGGCTTTCATACGCTCGATTTCGGAAGTTTTGTGTCGCCCAAAGCCATCCCGCAACTAGCCGACACGGCCGAGGTGTTGGCGGGCTTAGACCTGAGCGCGACCCAAACCCAACTGCTGGCCATTGTGGCGAATGTGCGCGGGGCCGAGCAGGCTGTCTCGCACGAGCCAGTTCGTTATCTGGGTTTTCCGTTATCGGTGTCAGAAACATTCCAGCAACGCAACACCAACAAATCCATTGCCCAGGCTTTGACCGATGTAGCCCACATGCAACGCCTGTGCGAACAAACCGACAAAACGCTGGTGGTTTATCTGTCAATGGGTTTTGGCAATCCCTACGGCGATTCTTACAGCCCCGCTCGGGTGGGTGAGTTCACGCAACAACTGGTCGACCTTGGCATCCGCATCATTGCCCCCTCCGACACCGTTGGTACATCCACTCCTGAGGCCATCGAATCCTTGTTCAGGCACCTGATAACCACGTTTCCAACCATCGAATTTGGAGCGCACCTCCACGCCCGACCGGGCGAAGCCGCTGCTAAAGTGCAGGCTTGTTTGCGGGCGGGAGTCTGGCGCATCGACGGCGCATTACGCGGTTTCGGCGGGTGCCCCATGGCTGCCGACGACCTCACCGGCAACCTGCCAACTGAAGAAATTATCGAACTGGTGGGTGCCACCGGAATAGATCGTGCTGCCTTTGCCGAAGCCATGATGCTCTCGGAAGAGGTGTTTTCTTCCCCTACATAAACATCTGCTGAATCTCTTCTTTCACCGCTTTCAGTGCCGGGGCAGTGGGTTGTACGTCACGCTGTACAATTCGCTCGAAAACCCGTTTCGAGAGTTCAATGGCCGGGGCTTCGGGGTGGGTGTCGCCGGAGGCCTGGTTAATAAGCATGATCACATCGTTCATAGCTCCCTGCACCTGATTCCAGGTGGCCTCCGACATGTAGACCTGTTGGGAGAGGTTATGATTGTACTCATCCCGGATTTCCTGGAGCAGCCGCTGCTGAAAATCGAGCACGGTGGTGGAACTCCCATTGAGCCGCACGAGCATGTTGTGAGGGCTAATTCGCTCCAGAAACAGCACCATCCGTTCGTAAGCCTGTAACCGCACCGGAATCACGGATTCGGTGTAGCGGGTTTTAACGTCGTATTGATGGCGGGCAGCTTCCCGTTCCAGCAACAGTTTCACAGTCAGGAACATACCATACAACACGAGGGCAGCGGGAATGGTCAGTTTGAGTAGGTCAGCGATTAACTCCATTGATTCAGTCTGCTTGTTTGTTTGAAAATTGGTACTTTTGATGAATTATGCTTGATCAACCTATTCGGATTTCTGCTGAAGCCAGAAACCAGATTCGTAACACCTTTGAGGCCCAGAAAGTCCCCGCCGATTACGGTCTTCGGGTAGGCGTTCGGGGTGGGGGATGCGGCACTTCGTGGCTGCTCGGATTCGATATGCCCGGCCCCTCCGACGAAGTATATAACGTGGAAGGGGTGCGTGTCATTATCGACAAAAAACATCTATTATATGTGCTGGGTGTTCGGGTCGGTTTTGAAATGGGCGAAGAAGGACGTGGATTCACCGTTGATAAGGAGTAACTTGGCATGATTTTCGCGACCTAAGCACCGTAGCCCCATTGATAAAGTGAAACACATTGAAAAGCACATATTCCTGATTCTGGCCGTATTGATGGTCCTGTTGTCGATGTTGTGCTATACATTGCTCGAACAGGGTGCGCCCGGTGCCACCGATGAGCAGTATCTCTCATCAGTTCGAGACCGTGTTCGGGCCGAACTCGCCATCAGTGCCGACGAACTGAAAAAGGTGGAGGGTAAACTCCACAAAACCCGAAACTATTCATTCTCCGACCTCCAGGAAACAACCCGATACCCCTATTTTATTTTCCGCAATGGCGAACTGATCTACTGGTCCGATTATCGGTTTGTGCCCGATTATCAGTCTATAGCTCAGGTTGGCCGACCGCAATTGATCGACTTTGAGCAGGGACGGTATCTGGTAAGCCGCCAAATAATCAGGCAGGATGGTAACGAACTGGCCATATTCTCGCTAATCAATGTATATCGGCAGTATAAATCGCCCAACAGCTATCTGCAATCGGGCTATAATCCTGACCTGTTTACCCTTGACCCACTGCGAATTAATTACCAAAAGGAGCCAACCTACCAAAATATTTACGATCCACAGGCAGGTTTCCTGTTCTCGGTGGTCCCTCCCCGAATCGACTCTTACCGCAATAATTCGACTCCCGTCAATACCGTTATTTTGGGGACACTGGCCGTTTTATTTTTGGGTCTCTATGTCTTTATCAGTATTAGTCGACTGCAACGGAAGCGACATTATGGGGCTGGTTTCCTGATTCTCCTAATCTATCTGGTTATTTTCAGAGGGGTCATGCTATATTATGGCGTACCGTTTTTGTTCTACGAAACCGACCTTTTCAACCCCAAGCATTATGCCTCCTCCTTGCTCGCTCCCTCTCTTGGCGATCTGTTGCTAAATAGCCTGGTAGTGGTCATTCTATTGCTTTATCTGGTTATTTATTACTACAGGTCAAGATTGTATCTGCAACTGACTCACTGCGCGGTATGGCTCCGGTGGGCGTTGGCAGTCGGGTGTGTTTTTCTGAGCTATTGCACCTGTTATGCCTGCTTTGTGGAGTTAAATGACATCTACGAGAAATCGCAGTTCACACTCGATATTACCATCAACATCCGTTTCAATGGTCTGAAAGCGGCCTGTTTGCTCGTCTTTGTTTTCATATCCCTCATTTATTTTCTGGCTCTTCACCTGTTTTCCAGCCTGTTCATCCGCATGGTGTCAGACCGGCGGATGGGTGTTTTGGCAGGTACTGTCGGCACGGCAATGGCCGCCGTTGTGTTCTATGCTCTTGATCAGTTGATTGAGCCAATCTGGCTGGTCAATGGTTTGTTTTTCACACTCTTATACCTGACTCGCTTTCCCCGTACTCTTTATAGTTTTCGCTACCGAACGTCCATTTATCTCTTCATGTCGGCTTTGGTATGCGCCTGCATCACCACCTACGTGGTCTATCGGCAGGAGCTGCGAAAAGACGTGGTTCAGAAACGGGAATATGGCACTCGTCTGTTGGCCGAGAACGACGATTTCGGCGAATTTCTGCTCAATAAATCAAGTGAATCCATTGCGGGTGATGCCGAATTGCGCACATCCATACAATCGGACGCACTGCTGGTGTCGAACCGAATTCAGCAACGGGTGAAAACGGCTTTTCTGGATAAGTATTTCAACGGATACGATACCGAGGTACTTTCTTTTAAGGCAAATGGTCTGCCTCTGGACCCTAACCCGACCTCGACCGAGGGAACCTACGAAGATTTGCAGAATAAGTATGTGCGTGACCCCTACAAAACACAGTACAACGGTTTGTACTTTGTGAATGAAGTGGGTAGCACTGTTCTGAAACAATATGTCCGGTTTATCGACATTCGGCAGCCTGCCCCCGGCAACGAACTCGTGGGTCATATTGTGCTGAGTTTACGCCTGTGGGGCGGTTTATCGAAAAGTGTTTACCCTGAACTTCTGGTAGAAAATCCGCTTGACGAGACGCCTGAAGCTCAGGACTATAGCTACGGTATTTACAAGTCGTCGATGATCAAAAATCAGGTTGCCGACGATACGAACTCTGAACCGACGGCCACAGCTCCATTGCTTGCTATGACAGCTCCCGGAACGGATACACCGGGTAAGCCTACGCAGGGGCGCTTGCTTTTCAGTGACGGCAGTTACAATTATGAGCGAAAACTGCCTGCTTCGGCCCTGGCTGATCCCGCTCTATATAACGAAGGACTGGTGCTGAACGGGTTCAAGCATGTTGGTTTACAGGGTAAAAATGATCGGACAATCGTGGTTTCATCACCTGATTATCCCAGTGCCAGCGTATTGTCGAATTTCTCCTTTTTATACCTGTTACTGGTGCTCACTGTGCTTGCTGTCATTTTGGTGTACGGCGTAAAATATGGTCTGTCGCGGTTTGGTGTTAACTATTCGACCCGTATTCAGATCCTGCTCAACGTGGCTTTTTTTATGCCCCTTTTGCTGGTGGTACTCATTATCCTGAGCGTTATCAGTTCCAATTACATCAGTAACCAGGAGGCTGCTTATATCGGCAACACCCGAAATGTAGCGGCCAACTTTATGACCTATCTGGATGAGTTTGTTCAACGTCGTCGGAGTAAAGCAGCGATGGAAGAAGAACTCAAAAAAATTGCGCGTGATGCCGGTGTCGACATCAACCTGTTCGACACCAGGGGACGGTTGTTCACCTCAACCCGACCATTGATTTACGAAGGAGGTCATTTAGCTAAATTTATTAACCCCGAAGCCTACGTTCACCTGATCGAAGACAAAGAAAACCAAAAACTGCTCGATGAATCGCTGGGAAATCGGCCCTATCGCACCGCCTATGCCAATATCAAGTCGTATGACGGACGGTTGCTGGGTGTATTGAGCATCCCATTTTTCTTTGCCCGCCCCGACCTCGACCGGCAACTGAGTGAAGTGATTGCTTCGGCACTCAATGTGTTTATGGTGCTGTTTATCGTCTTTATGATCCTGTCCTATGCCGCTTCAACCACGCTCACCAAACCACTTCAGATTCTAACTCAAAAAATTAGAAAAACCAATCTCGACAAGCTGAACGAACCCCTTGTATGGAAATCGGACGATGAAATCGGGCTGTTGATTGGCGAGTATAACCGAATGTTGTTGAAGCTCGAAGACAGCAAAATGGCGTTGTCGCAGAGTGAAAAACAGTCTGCATGGCGCGAAATGGCCAAGCAGGTTGTGCATGAAATCAAAAATCCCCTCACGCCAATGAAGCTGACCCTGCAACAACTTCAGCGGACGTTGCCTGCGGGCGAGGGCGATATTAAAGCCCGGCGTGTTTTAACACGAACATTCGATTCGTTACTCGAACAGATTGATAACCTGAGCGATATTGCCACCTCATTTTCGGAGTTTGCCAAGATGCCCCTACCCAAGAATGAAGTGTTCGAAATTACGTCGGTGCTCAATAAAACGGCCGATCTGTATGCCGATGATGCTCGGATTACCCTATCGCGGCAGGTACAGAAAGGGCCAATTATGGTAACGGGTGACCGCCACATGATGGGCCGTATTCTAACGAACCTGATCATTAATGGTATTCAGTCTGTCCCCTCAAACCGTCGTCCAACCATCGAACTGAAGTTGTTCACTACTGATAACGATGTGAATATCGAAGTACACGATAATGGATTGGGAATACCGGAGGTGATTCGGTCAAAGGTATTTTTACCAAACTTTACTACGAAAGAAGGAGGGTCAGGTCTGGGGCTGGCCATTGCCAAACGGGGTATCGAACATGCGGGGGGCAACATCTGGCTAGAGACAACCACCGAAATTGGCACCTCGTTTTTCATCTCGCTACCCCTTGCACCACAGGTGCCACATCGTCCGGGAACAAATGGGACAGGCCTGGTGACACTCTCCAGAAATGGGGTTGTAAAGTCTTGAATAGGGGAGGGGGGAATCAAGGAGTATCTCCAAGCCTAACCAGCCAAAAATCACTCAGCTTCGATGGTCACATGCTTCCAGTTTTCGCCCGACCGGATTCGATTTAACTGAGTATGGGTGATGCCAAATTGCTTGGCAATCATTTTCAAACGATTCTTGTCGTTGCGTAATAACTTCTTGATTATCTTGACTTTACTTTCAGTTAACTTATAATTACTGGTCCGACGAGGAATTTCAGGCCGCTTAATATTCGGATTATGGCGATTATGTTCGACCATATCCTCTTTGGTTACCCACCGCAGATTCTGGTGGAAATTATTATGTTTGTCGTGATCCAGATGAATGACAAAACAGTGCAACTCATCGGCACGCTGTAAAAAGTATTCAGCCACTAATTTATGCACGTATCGGTTGAGTGTTTTGCCTCCAACCCGGATGTTAAGCGACCGATAGCCCTGAATAACGGAGCCTTTGATAATAACTCCCTGCGCGTTGCCTGACTGAAAACTACGAATTCGCCCGTAATTGGAAACTTCGTAGTGGGGGGGATTGTCGATTGGATCGAATGAAATCGACACCCATTTTTCATTCCAGAAACTTTGGTTTTTCTTATCGCTCATCTGGTCAGTAAAATTTGTGTAGGGAATAGCTGTTTAGCGAGAAAAGTTTGTTTAACAAATGTACAACAAACGTCAACAAATTTGCAAGTGCTTTTATTTCTGAAACGGCATTGAACGCTCAATTTACGACGTATATAGCCAACGATTTATGCTTGTTTACGCTGTTTTTTTAACGAACATTAGACAAACCCATCCTGGCTGTATTTTGTTTTGTTGAATGGTAAGTCGTTGTTTTTAAACACAAGACAAGCTAAATTGATAGCTAATTACTCCGATTAAACAACAATTAAGCCAACAATAAACTTGTTATCAGTCGATAGGGGGCCTGAAAAAGGGTACTTCAATTCGCTAATCGTTATGAAAAAAACATTGATTTTGGGAGCCACAGAAAACCAGGATCGGTATGCCAACCGGGCCGCTTTGAGTTTGCTGGCACACGGATATCCGATTGAAATGATTGGCCTACGTCAAGGTAATGTACGGGGTGTCCCTATTCAAACGGGCTTGCCCGACCTGACCGACATTGACACCGTGACAATGTATGTGGGTGCCCGCAACCAAAAAGGGTATTATGAGTATCTCAAATCCCTAAAGCCCCGCCGGGTCATTTTTAACCCCGGTGCCGAGAACCCCGAATTGGAACAAGAACTGGAAAAGGCAGGTATTGAACCGATTGATGCCTGCACACTGGTGATGCTGTCGGTGGGGACGTATTGATTGTAGAGACCGCACCGGCGGACCAGCAAAATTTTACCGGTCCGCCGGTGCGGTCTCCGCGTAAATTACCATTTTATCAACGCTGAGGCCCAGGTGAAACCGCTGCCGAAGGCGGCAAGACAAATGAGGTCACCCGGTTTGATGCGGCCCTCATCGAAAGCTTCGGTCATGGCTATGGGGATGGAGGCTGCCGTAGTATTCCCGTATTTGTGAATATTGCTGACCACTCGCTCTTCGGGCAGGCCCATTTGCTGACGGACATACTCGGAAATACGAACATTGGCCTGATGCGGCACCAGTAAGGTAATGTCGTCGGCTTTATAGTTGTTGGCTTCTAAACTTTCATTAATAACCTCGCCAAACCGCACAATGGCGTGCTTATAAACAGCATTTCCGTTCATCACCACATCGAAACCACCCTCGTCGATCATTTCTTTGGTGGCCGCCCTACCGGGCCGACTGCTGCCCGGCTCTTTCACGTAGAGATCTTCGGCATAACGACCGTCGGCGTGGAGGTGGGTAGATAATACGCGGTGTTCGGGATCGGTAGTGGCCTGTAGAACAGCGGCCCCTGCGCCGTCGCCGAAAATCACAGCTACGTTGCGTCCCTCGGTGCTTTTGTTGATCCAACTTGACTGAATTTCTGAGCCAACAATCAGGATATTTTTATACATCCCGGTTTTGATAAACTGATCGGCAATGGACAGTGCATACACAAAACCCGAACATTGATTCCGAATATCAATCACCCCGATTCCTTCCAGCCCCAACTCGCGCTGCATCAGGAATGCCGAACCAGGAAAATAATAATCGGGGGTAATGGTAGCGAAAACGATTAGATCAATGTCGGCAGGTTGCAGCCCGGCCCGGTCGAGTGCCATGCGCGAGGCTGCCGTGGCCATGCTGGCGTTGGTGTCTTTCCCGTGGGTGAAGTATCGACGTTGTTGAATACCGGTCCGATTTTGAATCCATTGATCGGAGGTATCCATAAACTGCGTCAAATCATCATTAGTCACTACGTTTTGGGGCACGTAGTAGCCAAGCCCTGTGATTGTTGAATAGGTCATGAGAACAACTAAAAGTGCCGCAAAAATAACACTTCTTCGCCGAAGATTGGATATTGGTTAGACCATGTTGGATTTTTTTATGCAGACTTTAACACAAAGGAATACTCTTCCATGATGAGGTTCGCCAGTAATTGACGGCAGGCCGAGTCAACCGTTTCACGAGCCTGCGCTTCGGTTTCGGCTTCTACTTCGAGCGTGATGTGTTTGCCAATCCGAACATTGTCGATGGCATCCATCTGGAGGTTATGCAATCCTAATTTAACAGCTTTGCCCTGTGGGTCAAGGATTTCCCGGCGGGTCATTACGTCGATTTCGGCGAGGTAGGTCATTTAAATACGAGTGAAAAGACAATGTAAAGCCCCACGATAATGGGCAGGGCTGCGAACTGCAAAAATAACAGGAGGAGGGCAGAAACCCCTAAGAAAATGTATTTGATCTTGTTGTCGGCCCAGGCAAACGACTTGAATTTGAGCGCAAACAGGGGAATGTCAGAAACGAGGAGGAACGAAAATGCGACCATCATGCCCAGCGCAATGTCGTTTTGCCAGATCGCATCAAATTGGGGCTGGTAACGTCCCATGAGCGGAAAAGCGGCAATCATCATGGCGTTGGCCGGCACAGGCAACCCAATAAACGATTCCGACTGCCGGGTGTCGATGTTGAAATTGGCCAAGCGCAGGGCCGACAGAACCGCAATCAGAAATGCCCCGTAAGAAATGGGTCCCAACTGCTGAAACCAGCACAGTTGAAAGACGATGGTAGCGGGCAACACACCAAACGTGACCACATCGGCCAGCGAGTCTAACTCTTTACCGAACGGCCCAGAAACGTTCACCATTCGGGCCACAAAACCGTCGCCAAAGTCGAGAATGGCGGCCAGGCCAATGAGCCAGGAGGCAGTGTCGAGGTGTCCGCGAAGGGCCATAACCAGACCAATGCACCCGCACAGCAGGTTGCCACAGGTCATAGCGTTAGGAATGTGTTTAAGCATAGTTTACCCTCTTACAAATGGATTATGTTTCTTTTCGTGGCCGATGGTGGTTAATTCCATGTGGCCGGGGTAAACCGTATAGTCGTCGGGGAGGGTGTAGAGTTGTTCGGTGATGCTTTTTTTGAGGTCAGCGGCACTGCAAAACGGAAAATCGGTGCGGCCCACGCTCTCCCGGAACAGCACATCGCCCCCAATCACATAGCGGTCAGCGTGGTTCAAAAAGGCAATATGGCCCGGTGCATGACCCGGCACAAAACGTATCTCAAATGACAAATTACCCAGAGTAAGTGATTCACCCTCTTTTAGATAGCCATCAATCTCAAACGGTTCAAAACCCCGCAGGCCATACATGGCTGCCCGACTGGGCGTGTCATTCAGAATCACCTGCTCGTTGGCGTGCATGTAGACCTTCACACCGTACTTGCGCTTCAGGTAGGCACAGCCAAACACATGGTCGAGGTGGGCATGGGTAAGCCATACAGCTTTGAGGGTGAGCTTATTATCGGCCAGAAACTGGGACAGCGTTTCTTTCTCGTCCTGATCGTAGCAACCCGGATCGAACACAACCGCTTCTTTGGTTGTGCCGTCGGCCACCACGTAGGTGTTTTCGGCAAAAGGGGAAAAGGTAAAAACGTTAAGCATGTTACAAAAGTAGAAACACGGTTGGTTTCTTATGCAAATCGGGGAGTTGAGATTTCCATTCGCGGATGGGCTTCGTCTGCACAAACGCATCGGGAGCGGTGATGTTACACGCTACACACACACGGGTTTCGGGTTCGCACTGGGAAATTATGTCGCCCATAAGCTGATTATTGCGGTAGGGCGTTTCCATGAAAATCTGGGTCTGGAACCGCTGTTGGGCCTCCTTTTCCATAAATCGCAAAGCCCGGCCCCGGTCGTTGCGGTCGATGGGGAGGTAGCCATGAAACACAAACGATTGTCCGTTCAGGCCCGAAGCCATAAGGGCCAGCAAAATGGATGATGGCCCCACTAGCGGTACCACTTTCCAACCCAGTTTATGGGCCATGCCCACCACCACTGCACCGGGGTCGGCCACGCCGGGGCAACCCGCTTCCGACATCACGCCCGCGTTTCGTTTACGCTCCATCAGTTCCTGAATTTGCTTGCGCGTGTCGGCCTGTGGGGTGTCTTTATCTAAGAGGTGAATCGTGGTTTCGTCGATCACGCGGCCGGTTTTCAGTTCGGTGATGAACCGGCGGGCCGTGCGGAGATTCTCCACAAAGTAGGCATCCGTTGCGGCAACAACCTCGCTAATGGTTGGCGGCAACACCTGTGGAGCTGTGCCATCGGCGAGGGGAGTGGGAATGAGGTATAAAGTTGGCATCTAAGCAATAAATGAAAGCAGTGTTTGTACGAATTCGGCGGGTTTTTCGGCTTGCACCCAATGCCCGGCCCCTTCGATGGTTACAACCCGACTGTTGGGAAACAGTTTCTGAATACCGGGCAAATCGCTGTCGGCAATGTAGCCCGATTCGCTGCCCCGGATAAACAGCGTTGGTTCCGTAACGGTGCGGGGGTGGTTTAGTTCCTCACCGATGCCGTGAATCTCGCTCATGATCACGGGTAGGTTAATGCGCCAGTCGAACCGACCATCGGGGCGGTCCGGCGTTCCGGTTCGGTAGAGGTTTTTAAGCAGAAACTGCCGCACAGTGGACGAGGGTTCAAATTGACTCAGGGTCGCATCGGCCACATTGCGGTTGGTAAGCGTAGTCAGGTCAATGGCACTTAATCCCCGTAGAATTTCGCCGTGATGAACCGGGTAGAACTTGGGCGCAATATCAACCATAACCAGCTTGCCAAACGTTTGCTTATCAGGCGTATTTTGATAGTTCATGGCAAACTGCATCACAGTTTTGCCGCCCATTGAATGGCCCACCAGAACCGGGGTTTCCAACTGATGCTCGGCAATAAACTCGTGCAAGTCGGCGGCCATGCTGTCATAGTCAAAGCTCACATCGCGGGGCGATTGACCATGATTCCGCTGATCGACTGAAAAAACCCGGTAGCCCTGAGCGGCAATGGTTTTGCTGATGGTCAGCCAGTTATCCGACGAACCAAACAGGCCATGCAAAATAATGATGGGGGGATTGGTGGGGTCGCCCACTTCCCGGAAGAATAATTTCATACATTAAAGAGTGAAAGAGTGAAAGAGTGAAAGAGTGAAAGAGTGGCTGAGGCACAAATTGAACGCGCCAGCCACTCTTTCTCTCTTTCGCTCTTTCACTCTTTAAGATATACTACCAACTCCCGCTTCGCCACTAACTTCCCGAAGGATTGGAGGGTAAAGCCGTTTTGCTGGGCTACCTGCTCAAACTCGGTGGTGCTGTTTGGCTCAACAGCAATCAGCAAACCACCCGATGTTTGGGGGTCGGCCAGAATAATTCGTTGCTCGTCGGTAAGGTCGGCGATTTTGTGGCCGTAGCTGTCCCAGTTGCGAACAGTGCCACCGGGAATGCTTTTTTGTGCGATATATTGATGAATCTCGGGCAGTATCGGCACCTTATCGAAGTTGATTTCGGCACTGAGGTGGCTCCCTTCAGCCATTTCGGTGAGGTGGCCAAGCAAACCAAAGCCCGTCACGTCGGTGAGGGCTTTCACGTAGGGCAACTTACCCAAAACTGCCCCAAACGAGTTCAGTTGGGCCATTTGACGGGGTGCCAGATCGGCGTGTTCTGGTTGGAGGATACCTTTTTTCTGCGCTGTAGTCAGAATGCCAACACCCAGCGGCTTGGTCAGATAGAGTTGGCACCCCTCGGTGGCTGTGTTGTTTTGTTTCAGGTGTTCAACGCGCACCCGACCCGTTACGGCCAACCCAAACACCGGCTCCGGGCAGTCGATGCTGTGGCCCCCGGCGAGCGGAATACCCGCTTCGGCGCACACGGCCCGGCTGCCAGCCAACACAAGGCTCGCTACTTCGGGAGGCAACTTGTCGATGGGCCAACCCAAAATAGCAATGGCCATAATGGGTTCTCCGCCCATTGCATACACATCGCTGATGGCATTGGCAGAAGCAATCCTGCCAAAGTCGTAGGCATCATCAACAATGGGCATAAAAAAATCGGTGGTGCTGATGATGGCATCGCCGTTGCCCAAGTCCATCACAGCGGCATCGTCGCGGGAGTCGTTGCCGACGAGGAGAGATTGAGTGAATGAGTGCGGTTCGACGGTTTGATTGAGTGATTGAGTGACTACTCCAATCTTTTTGGCTGAGTCGGTAGATTGGTTGCCGTGGAGGATGCGGTCGAGGACTTTGGGGGCAATTTTACAGCCGCATCCGGCCCCGTGACTATACTGGGTGAGCAAATATGTTTTTTCAGAAATCATCATACGTTGGGGGCGCGGTTGCGTTTGAGATAGTACCGAAACGGTGCTTAAATAGTTTCAGAAGCGTTTCGCCGTTTTGTTAACAAAAAATTAATATGGGGAAATAGAACGGTTAGATGCTAAAAATGAAGTTTTCCGCGAAAAGTAGCCTTTGTGCGCCTGTATGTAGTACTTTTTTAAGATAAGCCAGGTTGTTGTGACAGATAAAAAGGTGCAATTTTGCACCCGAAAATCGTACCAAAAGTCCAAGCGAACGAACTTCATGACATTAACAACCAAACCAATTAAATCTATGTACAATAATTTACTGCAATCACGGATAGCGTTACTGCTGTTCGGCAGTATGCTGCTGGCTATTGTGAGTTTCACAGGCAGTCAGGCGCAGGTGACGTCGTCGGCCATAAATGGTATTGTGACGGATACCAAAGGAGACGGACTTCCCGGAGCAACGGTTATTGCCATCCATACGCCTTCGGGTACTCGTTATGGAACGGTCACGAACGGGACAGGGCTTTATAGTTTTCCGAATGTTCGTATCGGTGGGCCATATACAGTTACAGTCTCTTTTGTTGGTTTTAAGGAGCAAATAGCTGAAAACGTGTTTGCTAACTTAGGAACTACAGCCGACGTTAATGTGAAACTGGTTGACGAAGGCACAAACCTTAGTGAAGTTGTTGTGTCGACGAGCCGGAGCGATATTTTCAGCTCGGACCGTACAGGAGCATCTGCTTCTTTCAACCGCGAGACGATCAACACGACTCCAACGATTGGCCGGACATTGAACGATATTACCAAATACAACTCGTATGGTAACGGTCAGTCTTTTGCTGGTCAGGATAGCCGGTTTAACAACATCACCATCGACGGTGCAGTGTTCAACAATGGTTTTGGCTTGGGTCCGGCTCAGGCAGGTGGCCGCACAGGAACAACGGCCGTTTCACTGGATGCCATTGATCAGGTGCAGGTTAACGTGGCTCCATTCGATGTGCGTCAGTCGGGCTTTTCGGGTGCTGGCATTAACGCCGTTACGCGCTCGGGAACAAACGACTTTTCAGGTTCGATTTACGGACTTAACCGGGGTAATAAATTAGTCGGTAAAGAAATTGGTGGCGTAAAAATCACTCCTGCCCCAAACATTAGTGAAACAACTTACGGTTTCCGTGTGGGAGGCCCACTGATCAAAAACAAACTGTTTTTCTTTGTCAATGCCGAGCAGTTCAACAGCAGCACACCCGCGTTGACATGGTCGTTGAACCGGAATGATGGCGCACAGGGTAATATCTCACGGGTGCTGTACTCCGATATTGAAGACCTCGATAAGTTTATGCAGACAAACTTTAACCGTAGTCTGGGTGCTTATGATGGTTTCAACAATGAAGTGAAAAGCACCAAGGGGTTGGTTCGCCTTGACTATAACATTAATGACAGAAACAAATTGTCGGTGCGGTATTCACACCACAATTCAGAATCGGGTCAGCGGATCAGCGATAGTAACAGTAGTAACACGGCGGGTAATGGTAACCGTACAAACAGTAACCTTGCCATTTCGCCAGAGAACACGGGCTACATCATCGCTGACAATACCCGGTCAATTGCGGCCGAATTAACATCGAACTTTGGTAGCAAATTTTCAAACGACCTGATCGTTACCTACAATAAGCAAATTGAAGACCGGACGTACAAAACCGATCTTTTCCCGACGATTGACATTCTGAATGCAGCCGGTGGAAGCACTTACACGTCGATTGGTTTTGATCCGTTCACGCCGAATAACAAGCTGAACTATTCGACGTTCAACATCACTAACAACCTGAGTTATTTTGCTGGTAAGCATACGTTGACGTTTGGGGCTGTTTACGAACACTTCACGTCGAATAACGTGTTCTTCCCATCCTCGAACGGGGTGTATGTGTATAACTCGATTGCTGACTTCAAAACAGCAGCTTTGGCTTCAATCAGCAATCCAACCAGCACCACATCACCAGTAGTCGTTCCTCGTTATAACCTGCGTTACTCGCTGCTGCCAGGTGGTGTTGAGCCATTGCAACGATTAGATCGTGACTGGTACAGTGCCTACATTCAGGATGAGTTTCAGGTGAATCCGAACTTCAAAGTAACGGCTGGTCTTCGTGCGGAAGTATTTGCCTACGATAACGATAACGCGAAGGATTTTAATAATCCACTCGTTGCCGGACTTACGTTCCGCGATGAAAATAACCAGAATTACAAAATCAGCACGGGAGCTTTCCCAAAAACGTCTTTGTTGCTCTCGCCCCGGGTTGGTTTCAACTTAGACGTGAAGGGTGATAAAACAACTCAAATTCGAGGTGGTAGTGGTATTTTCGTATCGCGTATTCCTGAAGTGTTGATCTCTAACCAATTAGGTAATAATGGGGTGAATACGGCACTCATTACAGGAACCAATACAAGAGCATATCCATTTGCTACCAATCCCAGTTTATTGCCAGAAGCAATAAGGCCAAATCCGTCACTTACAAATCCAGCAAGTTTTACCGGATACACCGTCAATGCTTCGGATGAGAATTTGAAGTACCCCCAAATCTGGAAAACTAACATTGCTGTTGATCAACGGTTGCCAGGTGGTTTGATAGGAAGCGTTGAATTTATTTACAATAAAACCCTGAATGCACTAAGGTATATAGACGCTAACCTGAAAGCACCGGATCGCTCATTGACTGGCCCAGACACACGTCCGCGCTTTCCGGCTTCGGGTGTAACTAATTCAGGTGCAGGTCCTGCTGGCACGGTTGTCGCTGCCCGTTTCTACAATCCCCAGCTTGGTAATGCTTTCGTATTGAAAAATACGAAACAGGGTGACTCATACATTGCCACAGTGAAATTGGAGAAGCCCGCAACGCGCGGATTTGGTGGGTTTGTAGCTTACACTTATGGTGAAGCAAGAGACGTTGCGTTTGTAGGTAGCACGGTGCAGGCTAACGTACCAACAACAGTTGGTCAGAATTACCTGCCGTTAACTTACTCGGACAATGACCTGCGCCACCGCATTGTCGGTTTGCTCAACTATCGTCTGAATTATGGCAAGCGGATCGGTGGCTCTACTGTGTTTACCCTCGGCGTTGTATCGAGCAGTGGTAGCAAAATTTCGTACACCCTCAATCAGGATTTGAACGGCGATGGTCAAACGGCTAACGACCTGATCTACGTGCCCAGAAGCGCGTCTGAACTGACGTTCTCGCCCTTAGTAGTAAATACGGCTGCTACCGCTTCTACACCTGCCAGTTCTGTAACCTACTCGGCTGAGCAGCAGGCCACGGCTTTTGATGCTTTCATCAACAATAATGATTACCTAAAAACCCGTCGCGGTCAATATGCCGAACGTAATGGTGGTCAATTCCCCTGGTTAACTCGTTTTGACTTCACCGTTATTCAGGAGTTCTACATTGCTGTTGGTTCTAAAGGAAAGAAAAACACGATTCAATTGCGTGGCGATATTCTGAACGTTGGTAACCTGCTTAACAGTACTTCGGGTGTTGGTAATGTAGCTACCACGTTCAACCCGCTGGCTCTGGTAAGTGTGAATGCTGCTGGATTGCCTACTTATCGGTTGGCGACGCAACAAATCACGGAAGGTACTACTTCGCGGACTATCCTGTTGAGAGACTCGTTCCAGCCAAACCGATCAGTAAATGCTGTTTGGCAGGCTCAGATTGGTCTGCGGTATATTTTCAACTAAGATTCCTCGAGTTAATGCAAACAAACGCCCCGGCCATTTCTGGTCGGGGCGTTTTGCATTAGGGGAGTAGCATCACCGCAACACCTCTGTAGCGGCTTGATACCCCTGCACCAATAACTTGCTGATGTCCTCGGAGGTAAATTGCAGCAAATCCAAATGAAGTGGGTCGGTGGGGCGCACGAGGGTCAGGTTAATGTCGTGGCCGCGAAATTTCTCTTTCTCTACATAGCGTTCGGCCCAGGCAATGTCATTGTTCACCAACTGATTCACCGTGATGTCTTTCACCCGCTCAATTAGCGTGAGCAAGCCCCGGTAGTTGATGGCATCGCCGGGAATGCGTTTGGCATGGCAGGCTACACACATGAGTTCGGTGGCACCGTCTTCGATGGCCACGCGCAGGGGAGCCACTTCGCGGAGACCTCCGTCCATGAACGCTTTGCGGTGATCGCCCCCAATCTGCACGGCGGGCATCAGAAAAGGCAGGGCACTGCTCGCGAATACGTAATCCAGAAAATGTTCGTCCTGCGCGTCGGCATAGACCATATCGCCATTCAATATATCCACTGCGCCTACCTTCACTCGCACCGACCCCGCCCGAAGCAGGTCGATGTTGACGGTTCTCCGAACCAGGTCTTTGATGGGTGTATTATCCAGAAAACCATCGAAACGGCTCATAATAGTGTCATAGCCCGTCCGAAACCGGGAGCGTTCAACGGCAACATCCTGGGGTTGGGTGATGTTGAAAAGCCAGAACTCCATGAGCGCACGACCCGCCTTAGGCCAATCAATGTGTCCGGTTTCGGCTTCCTGTCGGGCCGTTTCGTTAGCCAGGAATGTGGCATTGAGACTACCGGCAGAGATACCATAGAGGGTATCGGGTTCAAAGCCGGATTCGAGAATGGCCTGAACGGCTCCCGCCTGAAACGCTCCTTTGAGTGAACCGCCCCCTAAAACAAGAGCTTTGTGAACACGCGAATCGGGGTGCATACGGGCCTGTCTAGGACCGGGTGGGTTTGGATTATCAATCATGCGGCTAATGTACTTAATGTATAATCAATAATGAATAATGTACAATGAATAGGTAAAGAAGTGAACAGCGTGGTCATTATTCATTCCGCATTTTTCATTATCCCCTCATCCTGCCGTAATATTGCCCTGCGATTAGTGAGGTGTCCTGCAATCTGTTCACCCCAACCCCTTCACCCCCCGCCCTATGCCCTTATCCGTTGCCGCCATTCAAGCCCCGATTGCCACTGAAATGCAGTTGTTCGAGCGCAAGTTTAGGGACCTGATGAAGAGCGATGTGATGCTGCTTGACCAGATCATGAACTATATCGTCAAGCGGAAAGGCAAGCAGCTCCGGCCCATGTTCGTGTTTCTGTCGGCGGGGATTTGCGGCACCATCACCGAAGCAACCTATCGGGGGGGCGCACTCATCGAACTGCTCCACACGGCCACCCTGGTTCATGACGATGTGGTGGACGACTCCAATTACCGGCGTGGTTTTTTCTCGATCAATGCTCTCTGGAAAAACAAAGTAGCCGTGTTGGTGGGCGATTATTTATTATCAAGGGGGCTGTTGCTCTCGGTCGATAACGGCGATTTTGAGTTGCTCCAGTTAGTGTCGCGGGCGGTGCGCGAAATCAGCGAGGGGGAGTTATTACAGATCGAAAAAGCCCGGCGGTTAGACATAAACGAGGACGTTTATTACGAAATCATCCGCCAGAAAACGGCTTCGCTCATTGCGGCTTGTTGCGCGGTGGGTGCCCGGTCGGTGGGGGCTGATACTGAAACGGTGGAAAAAGCCCGGCTGTTTGGCGAGAAAGTAGGAATCGCTTTTCAGATTAAAGACGACCTCTTCGACTATGGCACTGCCGAGGTGGGCAAGCCATTGGGCATCGATATAAAGGAGAAGAAAATGACTCTGCCGCTTATTTATGCTCTCCAAAAGGCTGGCTACTGGGATAAGCGACGGGTGATAAACATCGTTAAAAACAACAGCAACGACCCCAAAAAGGTGAACGAAGTGATTGCTTTTGTAAAAGACTCAGGCGGTATCGAGTATGCCACCGAGGCCATGCAACGCTATGTGGATGAAGCCCAGACCATTCTACAAACCTTCCCCGAATCGACTTACCGCACCTCGCTGGAGCAATTAGTGCAATACACGATTGAGCGGAGCAAGTGAGTTCGTACCTTTGGGCAGAATTTCTCAACCATGATGTACTATTTCAGCCCTCTACGCCTGTTAACGGCGGCTTTTCTGCTTTCTCTTTCGTTCTCAGTTCAGGCCCAAACCCGCAATGCGGCTACCGAGAAGAAACAAACCCCTGCGGCTGTTGCCCCCCGAACGCCTGGCTTCCCTGATCGGCCTAAATTAGTAGTCGGCATTGTGGTCGATCAGATGCGGTACGATTATTTGTATCGGTATTATGACAAGTATTCGACGGGCGGTTTCCGTCGGTTGATGAACGAGGGTTTCAACGCCCGAAACAATCATTACCACTATGCCGCTACCTACACTGGCCCCGGTCACGCGGCCATTTACACGGGTTCGGCCCCGGCCCTGAACGGCATTGTGGGCAACGAATTTTATGACCGAAACCTGGGTCGTCTAGTCTATTGCGCCGAAGATACTACGGTTGAAACGGTGGGTGCCACGGGAACGGCGGGCCATATGTCGCCCCGGAATATGCTGGCAACCACCATTGGCGACCAACTCAAATTAGCCACCGATGGCCGGGCCAAAGTGGTGGGCATTGCCCTGAAAGATCGCGGGTCGATTTTGCCCGCCGGTCATGCGGCTGATGGGGCCTACTGGTTCGACTCGAAAGACGGCAACTGGATCACCAGCACATTTTATCGGAAAGACCTGCCGAAGTGGGTGCAGGAGTTCAACGCCAAACGGCTTCCGGAGCAATATGCCAAACAGAAATGGGAGACCCTGTTGCCCCTCGACAAGTACACCGAAAGCTCGACCGACGATCAGCCGTTCGAGGCTAGTTTGCCCGGCGAAGCCAAAGCTGTTTATCCGCACGAGTTCATTGCGGTGGCCGGGGGCAGCAAATTTGAGACGCTGCGTTCCAGTCCGTTTGGCGACGCGCTAACCAACCAGTTTGCGATGGCAGCCCTCAAAGGCGAACAGTTGGGGCAGGACGACATCACCGATCTGCTGTGCGTGAGTTTCTCCTCACCCGACTATATTGGTCACGCTTTCGGGACGCACTCCATCGAAATTGAAGATAACTACCTTCGGCTCGACCGTCAACTGGCCGAGCTGTTTGATCAACTCGATGCCACGGTGGGCAAGGGGGCGTGGATGGCGTTTTTGTCGGCCGATCACGGTGTGGCCGACATTCCGGGACTGGCCAAAACCTACCGGATTCCGGCGGACGTGAAAACCTATGGCGAAGTAGGTGATGGGGTAAAAAAGGCGTTGACCGATGCCTTTGGGCCGGGGGCGTGGACGTTGAGCTACTTTAACCAGCAGATCTACATGAACCACGATTTACTGGCCGAAAAGAAGATTTCGATGGACGATGCCTACGCGGTTGTGAAGCGGGCGTTGCTCAAGCAGCGGGGAGTCATTAACGTGGTGAACCTGCACCGCCTGTCTGACGAAGCCCTGCCCGAAAACCTGACAACGATGTTCCGAAACATTGTTCACCCCAACCGGAGTGGCGATTTCCAGGTGTTATTGCAAGCGGGTTGGTTCGAGGGTCGCCCCAAGGGAACTACCCACGGCTCTACGTACTCCTACGACACGCACGTACCGTTTTTGCTGTACGGATGGGGTATAAAACCCGGCCAAACCCTCCGCCGAACCCGCATCGCCGACATTGCCCCCACCATCTGCGCCCTGCTCGGCATCTTGGAACCCAGCGCAAGCATTGGCGATGTAGTGGAGGAGGTGTTTAAATGAAGGAGATAGGAGTAAGGAGTGGCTGAGAGCTAAAAATACAACTAAGTATGTATGGGAAACCGGGACACTACTGCACGACCTTTGTCGTACTAAAACAACCAGTAAAGTCCTCAAACCATGAAAATTGTATCAATCAGCCACCCTTCTGCCATTGAACTGGTCATTCGGGAAATTCATAAAAAACCAATCCTGATTCAGTTACCAACTGTGTTTGGGTTATTGGCTGCTCCCACCAGCCACGGAGCCGGGCAATTGGATCGGGCAAAAATGCGTGTATCGGGCAAGAACTATGGAACAGTTATCGGGTCGCTGAAAAACTTTATCAATCAGGCGCAACAGGATCAGTTGCCTGATGGGTTCCGGTATCCGCAACAGTACACCAATCTGACCGGCGCGTTTATTCGGCTACCGTTCCGGGATCGCTCGTTTCAGTCGAAAACCATCAAAAATGGCACCCATCAGGGGTTACTGATGACGGGGCGATACGCTGCGTTGGCCCAACAAATCGAAGCTTCGTTTGCGAACTACCCGCCCGATCAACTCTGGAATTACGCCAACTACTGCGCGCCCATATGCACGAGCTGCAATATAAGTGGCGATCCCAATGGGTCGATTGTCGAATTTGATAAGGCACTTCGTTTTGCAAAGGACAGAGATATCGACCTGTTTATCACCGCCGATAAGGGGTTTTCCCAGAAGGGATCTTATCCTATATTAGGGTTTGAAAAACAGCGCGTGAGCATCCACCGCGACGGACCGGGCTTAGACTCGTTCAAAATGAAAATCCCTCCTGTACTGCGGGGCTGGTAGGCCAATAAATGGCAGGGTTAGACAACCGGGTAGTGTTGGGTCAATTACACGTTAAGCCGAATCCCCTTCTCTTCAATCACAATCTTTCGCTCGCGGTAGAGCGTTCCGATGGCTTGTTTGAAGGTTTTCTTGCTCATTTCCAGCGTTCTATAAATTACCTGTGGGGCGCTTTTGTCGCTGAGGGGGAGGAAGCCGCCCGCTTCGTGGAGCTTGTCGAGGATAAGCTGGGCGTTGGGTTCTATCTTTTCGTAGCCGGGTTTTTGCAGGCTTAGGTCGATACGGAAATCGTCGCGGATGTGTTTGACATACCCCCGAAGCTGGTCACCGGGGCGCAACACCCGGAAGGTTTCGCTGGCGTAGAGCAGGCCCCGGTAGCGGTTATTCACCACGGCGTTATGGCCCAGATCGGTGCGTTCATAGACCAATAAACTCACCTCGTCACCCTTGTCGAGGTCGGGCATAGAACCCTCTTCCAAAAACTTGTTGATTCGGGTGGAGCCAACGAGCCGGTCGGTGGTTTTGTCGTAATACATATACACCGGATACGACCGACCGACTTCCATTGGCTCGGCCTGTTCGCGGTGCGGCACGAGCAGGTCTTTTTCGAGACCCCAGTCCATAAACGCCCCGAAACTCGTTACCGACACCACATTCAGCACGCCAAATTCGTCGCGCTCGATGTGGGGCAGGAGGGTGGTGGCAATAATGCGGTCTTCAGAATCGGTATAAACGAAAACATTGATAAAATCGTCCACGGCCAGCGTTTCCGGCACATATTTGTTGGGCAACAGCACATCCTCACCCGACGAGTGGCCCAAAAACATACCCACACTCGTCATCCGCAGGGCCTGCAACCGATTTGTTCGTCCTAATTCAATCATGAAACAAAGGTAAGAAAAAGGAACTGTAGGGCCTTATTCCTCAACCTCTGTGATCGTATAGCCAATGGCATGGTCGTTGGGAGCCACTTCCAGATTGGCAAATTCAGCGTATTGCCGCGTAAACGATGCCCCGTAGTAGAAAATCAGGGCACTATAAAAAATGAACAGCAACACCAACGTGATCGTGCCTGCCCCTCCGTGGAGCGAACGAAGCTGACTGTAAGTTAGTAGTCGGGTCAGGACTAATTCGCCGAGGGTGAAGAGCACACTCGTCACAAAAGCACCTACCCAAACGGCAGGCCAGCGAACCCGGACATCGGGCAGGTAGTTGAGCAATAGAGCAAACCAGGTGGTAAGTATTCCAATGGATAAAATGAGTCGGACGAGACCGTTGCCAAACACGTCGATGATGCCGACATACACGCCCGGCGAAGGTTCCGGCATACGCAGCATCTGACCGATGGCCACGGATGCCGTAAACAACAGCCCCGATGCCATAATGATCGACAGCGCAGTTCCCCGATCTTTCAGGATATGAAAAACGGTTCGCTCTGGCCTTGTTTTTACGTTCCACAGTTGGTTGAGGGAGTTTTTGATAACCGCAAACAGGGTTGTTGAGGTTAACAGCACAATCGCAATGTTAGCGATGGTCAGCCACATTCCATTGTATTTGGGTTCGAGGTGCCGCGAGATGTCCTGTAGCTGACGGGCACTCTGGGGACCGAATAATTCAGCTAAATAATCGAATAAGTGTCTGCTAACGGACTGGTGACGGTAGGAGAAGAGAAGGCTAAGTACCTGATTTAGAATAACAATGATGGATGGCAGGGCAAAAAACGCAAAGAAAGCGGTTGCTCCTGCCATCCGTACAGGATCGTTAGTTTTCAGATTGCTCAACGCTTTCCGAAATAAGTCCGAAAATTGAATAAGTTTTTTCAACTATATAAACCGACTACTGTAACCTAACGGCAGGCTTCGGTATAAAGTTATCAGTATTTTCGCTAAAAAAATGAGACTATTCCGCGCCCTCCACACTTGGCACCGTAATAATTGACCCCATGAACAACGCATTCAGGAAAAGCTTGTTGGTGCCGTACCAGAATGCCCGGAAATTGGGGTTGTCGGCAAATAAAATGACCCGTCCCGCGCCTTCGGGAGCTACGAGGACGGCGGCCGTTTTGGCAACTTTGGCGAGGTTACTTTTGGCAATGTAACCCCCGATTTTGGGCGTTGCCGCATATTGTACCACCGTATTGTAGGGCGTTGCGCTGGGTTGCAAAAACGTTTTGCCGTTGCGATAAACGGAGATCGTGCGCTCCGTGAACCCGAAACCCAGCGGATGCGTAATGTCGAGGTCGGCGGAGAGGATGACCCCGCCGATGGCTTTGGCTCCCTCCACATTTTCGGCTTCGGCATAGTCGAGCCGGGCCATTTTGGTGGTGTCGGCTTTCACGAGTTTCTCTTTGGTAAAACCCTGACGGATAGCCCATTCTGAGGCTGTTTTGAGCGTAATGAGCGTGTTGCCCTGCTGTACCCATTGCTTGATTCGGGCCGTGATGGCCGGGTCGAGGTTGTATTGTCCCGATACCATTACCAGCGTGTTGTAGCGGCTCAGGTTGGCCCGGCTGAGGTTGCCCATGTCGATTTTGCTGATGGGCATTCCGATGCGCTGATCCAACAAATGCCAGATTTCCCCCGCTTCGTAGGGCGAAACACCCGGCCCCACCAGCATGGCTGCCCGCGAAGGAGTCAGCGAGCGGTTGGCTCCGCTGCCCACATCGACACCGCCCGCGCTGAGGCCCGTTTGCAGCGAAATCACATCCACGCCTGTTTGTTGGCTCACCCGTTGCACCAGCCGGTACAGGGAGTCGGGGCGGAGGTATTGTTGCTGTACCGGAATCATCATGGTGCCGTAACTGAAGGCCGTTTGTTTGCCGCTAACCGTGGTTTTGTAGGGCGTGAAGGCTGTTTGCACGATGGCCCCGCCCTGTTGCAACCCATAAACCGCCTTGTGTATGTTGTAGTCCGTAGCCGACAGCGCGTAGGCGTATTGGCTCTGGGTGAAGGGGGCAAGTGTGTGCGAAGGTGTGTTTGACACAGCCGCGCCAAGCGCAGGCATCGCCTTGAGTTCGGCGTGGGGCATGTTGAACGCATGGGCCACCGACCAGGCCGAGGCATCATAGAAAAGGCTGTCGGTGAAGGTAATTTCTTTCTCAAAAAACGAGCGAACCATCAGGCGGGCAGGTTGGTCGGTAGGCACAATAAAGGCCGTGCCTTTCTGGAACGTGCGGTTGCCAATAGTCTGATCGCCAGCTAATTCATGGAAAATAATGTTGTGCCGGACCATCATCGTGGCCATTGCCTCAGTGCGGGTACGGTCGGCGGCATCGCCAAAAATGTAAGCTTTCACGGGGTTGGCTTTGGCTTCGGCACTCTGAATCCGGTAGAACTCCTGCCGATAGGCGATCAGGTTGCTGCGCTCGATCATGGCTCCTTTGAGGGTGGTCAAGCCCGCCGTTACGTGGTTGCGAATCGTGAACGCAAACGTAATCGGGATGGTGGTGGTCTCCTGTAAATGCCCCCTCGAACTGGCTTGCTCGAACAGAAAACCGATGCCGCCAAAGAAATTCACGTAGTCGGAACCGTAGCCCGGATACAACTTATCGAACCGTTCTTTGGTAAAATACAGCGATTGCAACTGATCGAAAGCCCCCGCAAAATGATTTGCAAACTTGGGGTACAGCCCGTTATAAAGCGCATTCGGTACAATCGGGTTGTTGGATGAACTCTTGCCGGGGTCGAAATAAAACGTCTGGTTGGTGCCCATTTCGTGGTGGTCTGTCACCACATAGGGTTGCCACTCGTGGAAGAACTTGAGCCGGGCCTGGCTTTCGGGGTGAATGGCCACAAACCAATCGCGGTTGAGGTCGAACCAGTAGTGATTCATGCGGCCACCGGGCCACACCTCGTTGTGTTCGCGGTCAATGGGGTCGGCCACAAAGGGGGTTCCCTTGTGCATGTTGGCCCAGTTGGTATGGCGTTCGCGACCGTCGGGGTTCAGGCAGGGGTCAACAAACACCACCATGTCGTTGAGCCACTGCTGGGTTTCGGCACTCTCGGATGCGGTCAGGAAGTAAGCCGTCAGAATAGCAGCTTCCATTGTGGAGGGTTCGTTGCCATGCACATTATAGCCCAACTGAACAATCAGCGGCACTTTTTCGGACACGGTTTGGGTCGCCTGTTGCCGATGCAGTTTTTTTATGGTCTCCAGGCGGGCGTGGTTGACCGGGTTTGTAATGGTCAGCATCACTAGTGGGCGGTACTCATAGGTTTGCCCGAAGGTCTGCATCGTGACCCGGTCGGAGAGCCGGTCGAGTTCGCGGAAATAGCTCACCATTTGATCGTGACGGGTGTGGTGCGTTCCCATCGGGTAGCCCAGAAACTGCTCTGGCGTGGGAATCTGAGTATTGAATGGTCCCGTTTGGGCGGGAAAAAAATAGCCCGTCGATTGAGCCAGGCCGATGGCGGGTAAAAGCAGAAAAATCAGAAAGAAGCGTAAAGAATGGGGCATAAAAAGAGCGGTTAAGTCTGTGAAGTACAAACCTAATCGCTGTATGCCCTCCAAACAAATTGGGCTGATTTTCACCAAGCAAATGCGGGTGAAAATCAGCCCGGTCAGGATCACTTCGTCGGAAAACTACATGGCCAGTTTCTCGGCAACAACGCTCTCCAAATAGTCGCGAATCGGAGCTATTTTGATCTTGTTCATGACATCTTCGGCGAAGGCATACATCAACAGCGTTTGGGCCTGCTCTTTCGGAATGCCCCGCGACCGCATGTAAAACAGTGCCTCATCGTTGAGTTGGCCCGTTGTGGTACCGTGCGAACATTTCACATCGTCGGCATAAATCTCCAACTGTGGTTTGGTGTTCATGGTCGCATCGGGGGAGCGAACCACATTTTTGCACGACTGATAGGCATTGGTCTTCTGCGCGTCGGGCCGCACATAGATTTTACCGTTGAAAACTCCTGTTGCACGATCTTCAAGAATACCCTTATACAACTCGTTGCTGTATGAGTTTGGCTTGGCGTGGTCAACAAGTGTATGATTATCAATGTGTTGCTTGCCGTTCGGAAGATAAAGTCCGTACATGTGCGCTTCGCAATGTTCGCCGTCGAGCACAATGTTGAGATCGTTCCGAACGAAACCCCCATTGAGCGTTACCGTAGTTGAATAAAACAGACTATTGTCGGCTTGCCGCACCTGTGTTCGGCCAATGTGGTACGACTGATCGGTGTCGTTTTGCACTTTATAGTACTCCACGCGAGCCTCACGGGCCACTACTACTTCGGTCACGGCATTAGTGAAACTGGCTTCGTCGCCCAGCGTTCGATACGCTTCAACAACCTTCACTTCAGCATTGCGGCCCACAATAATAAGATTTCGGGGTTGCGCGGCCACACTGTTTGTGCGGGCATCGGTAATAAACCGCATAATAATTGGCTCCACCACCGTTTTGCTATCGGGAACACGGATAAACACACCATCCGATGCAAAAGCCGTATTCAAAGCCGTGAACGCACTATCCTGAAAATCGGCCAGGCGCGAAAAATAAGCACCAACCGCTTCTGATTGCTCGGTGATGGCCTCACGGAACGACATGATCTGCACCTCCGAAGCGGGACTAACGATCCGCGACAGATCGGTGCGGTATTGCCCATTCACAAAATACAGAATATTGCCCGACAGGTTCGGAATCTGCAACGAATCGAGATCAGCCGCCGAAATGGTCGAAGGCTGGTCAATTTCGTAGGCTTTATTAATGAGGCTGGTCACGTTGGAATATTTCCATTCCTCCTGCTTCACCGTGGGGAAACCCAGCGTCTCGAATGTTTTCAAAGCCGCCCGGCGAATCTGGTGCAAAGGCGATTTTGTTTCGCCGTTCATCCGTTCTTCCGAAATTCGGAAACCCGCCAGCAAACGGTCGCGGAACGTGGAAACGGGGTTATTTTGGGGTTGATTCGTCATGTTTGTTTGTCTTAAACGCCTGCTGCCTCAACCTCTGCTTTAATCCAGTCGTATCCTTTTTCTTCCAACTCGTAAGCCAGCTCTTTCGGGCCTGACCGAACAATGCGGCCTTTATACAGAACGTGAACAAAATCCGGCACAATATAATCGAGCAAACGCTGGTAATGGGTTACTACAATGGTGGCTCTTTCGGGCGACCGGAGGGTATTAACCCCTTCAGCCACAATGCGTAAGGCATCAATGTCCAGGCCCGAATCGGTTTCGTCCAGAATAGCTAATTTCGGTTCGAGCATGGCCATCTGGAAGATCTCGTTCCGCTTTTTTTCGCCCCCCGAAAAGCCTTCGTTCAGGGCGCGGCTCAATAGCGACTGGTCGATGTTCACCAGCTTCATTTTCTCTTTCATCAGCCGCAAAAACTGAACGGCATCCATCGGCTCTTTTCCGTGATACTTACGGATTTCGTTCATGGCCGTTTTCAGAAAGTTTGTTGTGCTGACACCGGGAATTTCGACCGGGTACTGGAATGCTAAAAATATCCCCTCGGCAGCCCGTACTTCGGCTGACATATCGAGCAAATCTTTTCCTTCATAATCAACGCTACCGCCCGTTACTTCATAATCTTCGCGACCAGCTAAAACCGACGCGAGCGTACTTTTGCCGGAGCCGTTTGGCCCCATAATGGCGTGTACTTCCCCCGCCTTCACGGTGAGGTTGATACCTTTTAAAATTTGCTTCTCGCCAATGCTGGCCTGTAAATCACTAATAGTAAGCATGATAGGTTTTCGTAGCGGCTCCAAATAAACTGCAAAGTTAACGTTTGATACCGTAGGTATGTGTTTAGGCAACAAAAAACGCCGGATAAAAGTTGAGGAGGGCTACTTTTGCCCCATGAAACTCTGGCAAAAAGAAGGGGTCGTTACGGACGACCAAATTGAACGCTTCACCGTTGGACGCGACCGTGAGATGGATCTTTACCTGGCCCCGTTCGATGTACTGGGTAATATGGCTCATGCCACCATGCTCCAAAGCATTGGCTTGCTGGGCGAGCAGGAGTTGCTGTTGCTCAAAGCCCAACTCATTGCTATTTACCAGGAAATTGAGGCCGGAGAATTTACGATTGAGGACGGTGTGGAGGATGTTCACTCGCAGGTTGAATTGCTGTTAACCAGGCAGTTAGGTGATATTGGCAAGAAAATCCACGCGGGCCGCTCCCGCAACGATCAGGTGCTGGTCGATCTTAAACTCTTCACCCGAGACCGTCTGTGGGCTGTTGCCGAGGCCACCCGGCGCGTCTTCGACACGCTCATTGCCCGCTCCGAACAACACAAAAACGACCTCTTGCCAGGCTACACGCACCTGCAAATTGCTATGCCCTCATCCTTTGGCCTTTGGTTCGGAGCCTATGCCGAGGGGCTTGCCGACGATATGCTGACCCTGCAAATAGCCTACCGATTTGCCAACCGAAATCCGCTGGGGTCGGGTGCGGGCTATGGCTCGTCGTTTCCGCTAAACCGGACCTTGACCACCGAGTTACTGGGTTTCGAAGGGATGCACGTTAATGTGGTCTATGCCCAGATGAGCCGGGGGAAAACCGAACAAATCGCCCTGAATGCGCTGGCTTCCATTGCCTCAACCCTCTCGCGGATGGCGATGGATGTGTGTCTCTACAACAGCCAGAATTTCGGGTTTCTGACCCTGCCCGATGCCCTTACGACCGGGAGCAGCATTATGCCGCACAAAAAGAATCCCGATGTGGCCGAACTGCTCCGCGCCAAAACCAACCGATTAAAAGCTCTGCCGATGGAAATAACGCTGGTAATGAGTAATTTACCATCGGGTTATCACCGGGATATGCAACTGTTGAAAGAGGTATTGATGCCCGCTTTCGATGAGTTGCTGGACTGCCTGGAGATTACAGCGTTTATGCTTGAAAACCTCGAAGTGAAACCCAATTTGCTCGACAGCGACCGCTATGATCTGCTATTCAGTGTGGAGCGGGTAAACGAGCTGGTGTTTCAGGGAGTGCCCTTTCGGGAGGCCTACCAAATCGTGGGCAAGGAGATCGCCGAGCATACCTACGAGCGGCCACAACAGCTTAACCACACCCACGAAGGCAGCATCGGCAACCTGATGAACGAGCAAATTGTGCAACACATGGAAACCGCAATGGCTGGTTTCGGGGCCGGGCGGGTTCAGCAGGCGGTTGAAAATCTACTTGGCTAAATCTACTGACCAATCCATCACTCCACTTTATACGCCACCAACTTATTCTTGAAAAACGTGGGTACAATCAGCAATTTCTGACTGCGGACGTATTCAATGTCGGCGGTGTTTATTTTTTGCTCGCGGGAATCCAGAAGTTGTTGTTTTTCGCCCCCTTTCTGAACAAAGAAAATCTGACCGTTCCAGTCCGACACAAAAAAGTTGTCTTTGCCGTCGGTTACGATGCCATCGGTTGCCGCCATGCCATCGGCCAGCGTGGTCATGGTTTTGGTGTTTACGTCAACGGTTCGGAGCGCACCGGTTTTGGTGCTGCCAATCATGAGCTTGTCTTTGCCCACTGCCAACAAGCCATTAGGTTTGTTCAATTGCTCCCCCTGCATCCATACCTCCCATTTATCATCTTTGAGTCGGTAGATTTTATCGAACCGACTGTCCGACACATACACCGTTCCGTCTTTGGCGACGGTTACGTCGTTAAGGAAAGCGTTTTTCGGATCGACGGCATCATAGGTTTTCTCAGCTTGCCCGGTTTCAGTATTAATGACAACCAAACGATACACATCGGTGACGTATAAGCGATTCCGGTAGAGACCCATTCCTTTGGGCGCATTGAGTCCCGATGTCCAGCGGAGGTTCTGAATGTTGCCATCCAGCCCTACTTTCGAGATAAACCCGGACCCATCCAGTGCATCCGATTTTCCGTCGATGTTAGCCACATACAGTACTTGTGCTGTTTCGTCATAAAGTACTGACTCAGGTACGCGGAGGGTAGTATCGGTTTCCCAGGCCACTACCAATTTTTTGGGTTTAGGCTTCGGTTTGGATGGAGCGGCTTCCGACAGATGAAAGAAACCCATCAAAAGAGCTAATGCGGTAATTCTCAGGCATGTATTTTGCATAATATCTTTAGATTATATTCCCCAAAAATAGAAGAATACTACTGTCGCTTGCAACTTTCAAAGGCGATTATTACCTACTGGCGCAGATTCGGCAAGGGTCATTGGACTCTCAGAAGAAAACGAAAATTTAATCTCAAACCAACGAACAACCCGGTACTGAACCGGTTTTAAAAGTCCGTGTATCTAACACTCAAACCAGTCAACTGTCATGCAATCAATGTATTCCTCCAACCATTCAACTGGAAGTCCTCAGTTGAAAGAAAGCATCCGCGATATGATCCGGTTGCAACAACGCTATCAACTCTCCGACGAATTGTTCTGGGAACTATTCAATGCGAGGGTATTGATGAATGAGAATATATACGTTGAAGATTTTTTAACCGACATGAATAATTTAGTAGGTAATGCCTAGTGCTGATTGTCAATGAGTTAGCTGGCTGTGTAAGACGATTCTGAAAAAGCGTCGAAAAAATATTTTTTCGCGCTGATTACATTTTGATTGTCAGAATCGACAAAGAGAAAAACACAGCCATGCAATCTCATTCGCTTACTCTATTGACAATCACCGCATCAATGCTTTTCGCACTGACAGGTTGTCAAAACGACACCGATCCCGGTGCCAACATCACTCCCGCTACGGTATCAGCTAATGATAATTCAGTGACTTCCAGCACATTCCGTTATGCGAATTCCGTATTCTACAATCGGGAGCAACCAGAAGCCTACATTGAAACGCCCATAAAAAATCAGTCGGGAACCTACAGTGCAACCCCAAAAGGACTGGTAATTGACCCGTCAACGGGAGCAATTGACGTTAACAAAAGCGAGGCAGGGTTGACATACCGAGTTTCGTTTAAACCCACGGGTTCGTCGGAGACAGTGAGCAACGAAGTGACCATTGCCGGCATCAATTTTCAAAGCCGAATCTATAATCTGGCTTCCGGGGATGCGATGGCCACCCCATTCTACAACGTTCAGAGCAACAGGCCTTCTCCGTTCGAGACGGTCAACAGAGCGGCTGGCAACGAGTTTGCTAATAATAACGACAGAGCCATTGCCGCCCGCTTGAGTGCCTATTCACAACAAAATCAACCAGAGGGAGTAGAAATCGATCCGCAATCAGGAGCAATCGACTTGCGTAAGGCAGTTGCCAATGGCATTTTTGGGGATAAACCCGCTGATGGAACCGTGCGGACCTACCGACTCTACTATCGGTTGAATGATGCCAGCCGGAAAGCCCTGAGCTATATTGATGTCCGACTCCATTACTATAGTCACACCAGTGCTGTCCCATCGGCATTACTGGCTCAGGCTAAATACAAAACGGAAGCTACCTTCCGGCAGACAACATCGACAACCTCATTGTCGTCTTCACGAGCTTTTCCAGCAGTCGCTGATGTTTCACTGGAAACGGAGCGCCCAACGCGGCCACCAGATATTATCATCGTAGGTGACTGACATACAGACCTTTCAACTATTGACACTCCTGGATGAGTGAGATTTAACCTGCTTCTTTTCATACCTTTGCAAGAACGCAAAAGATATGAAAAGGCAGGTTTTGATCGCTATGGTGTTAGTAGGCTGCTGGAGCAGCGTGCTGCTTCATGCCCAAACTAAAACCGGGTCTTCAAGTGTTCAGCGGATTTACCAACAAGCATTACTTCAATTCAATAAAAGTGTACCCACCCAACAGTCTGATAGTTTAGCACTTGTTAATTTCCGCCGGGTCATCACCAGTGTTCAGCCAGATAAGCAATACTCCCCTATCTTATTCAACAGTTACCTAAATGCCGGGATTTTAACACAAACCCATAACAAGCAGGCGCAGGCTTTACTCTATTATCAGAAAGCCATACATACTGCTCGTCAGTTCCGGCTAGCCGATTCGCTCTTATTTAGGCCTTATCTATACGCAGGTACGGCCTATTATAATCTCCAGTCAATCGATTCTGCCACCTATTATTATAAAAGCGCGGAACAAATATACCTGCGCTTTCCCCGGCTCGAGGAAGCCCGCAGGCTCTACAACTCCTTTGGTGCCATATATTATGAAGCCGGTAATTATCAGCAGAGTATTAATTACTTTCAGAAAGCCCTTCAACTCAACCAGCAGCAATCGGCCAACAGCAAGGATATGCTGAGTCGGTATACCAGCAACATTGCCTCGGCCCTTCGGCATTTAGAACAATATGACTCGGCGGCTGCCTTGTATAAACGACTCTTACCCCTGAACATTAACCGAAATGAACTGCTGATCAACCTTGGTGCTACCTACCTCGAAAAAAATGATCCGGCGCAGGCCTTGAAGTATCTTCGCCAGATAAAAAAAGCGGATGGTCTTTATGCAGTACGGTATGAAAATGCGTTGGCCCGCGCCTATACCGAGCAACGACAGTTCGGTTTGGCCGTTGACCACCTGAACAGGGCTTTGTCTATCTACCAGAAACAAATACCGGCCAATCAGGCATTCAAAAAAAATAAAAACATCGGACTCACCTACAAGCTGTTAGGTGACGTGGCCGTGCAAAAAAAGCAATACGGGCAAGGCCTTGCCTTTTATCAACAGGCGATCATTCAATTAGATCACGACTTTAATGATCGGGCAATTGGGCGCAATCCTTCCCAATTTGTGGAAGGATTCAACAGCTTTTTATTGTTTGAAACAATAGCCGCCAAAGCACAGTGTTTAGAGCGGATGTTGGGTAAAAATGCCTCTGAAGCAGAAAGAAACCAGGCGGTCAATACCTATCGGTCGGCTTTATCGTTGGCAGACCACATCGAAAAAGTATTTGACACGGAGGAAGCCCGCTTGTTTGCACTTAAAAAAATAGTGCCTGTTCAGCAACGGGCTGTGTCGCTTCTGGTTCAATTATACGAACAGACCCGGCAGGAGACCTATCTGGAAGAAGCTTTCCGACGGTGCGAGCAGAGCAAGGCAGCCGTGTTGTTCATTGGGCAAAAAGAAAATGAAAGTAAGGCCAATACCGGCATCCCCGATTCGTTGCTGCAACGGGAGCGGAACCTGAAATTTACCCTCTCCCAGTTATTTCTGCGCGTTGACCGGGCCACTACCGATGCCGAAATCTCGAAATTGAGAACCGAAATTCGTGATACAAAGCTGGCCCTCTCCCGAATGGCAGACCGGCTTCATGACTACCCCGAGTATTATCGTAAAAAATTTGGAGCCGATACCATCGACCTGGATTTTCTGCGTCGTCAGGTACTCGACCGTAAAACGGCCTTATTATCGTTTTTCCAGACGGAAGAAACCACGTATACCTTTGTGTTGACCCGCAACGATTTACTGTTTCACCGAATACCCAATGACAGGGTTTTTCAAAAGCAGCTCACCCGTTTGGTTACAGCCCTGCGATCAGCGGTTCCGGGAGAAGACTACCCGGCAGAACCGCAAGCTCAGTACTTATACAGACGACTGATCAAACCGGCGGCAAAATATCTGGCTGACAAAACATCGCTTATTATTATTCCCCACAATGATCTGACGCAGCTTCCGTTCGACGTTCTCGAAAATGAGCAGCAGCAGTATCTGCTCGAACAGTTCGATATTACGTATCAGTATTCAGCCTCTTTTTTGAGGCCAGAAAGTAAGCCACTTCTGCTGCCCAATCAGATGCTGTCTGTGGCCCCCTTCAATATAACGGGTCTGGGGAACGGAATGGGCGTGTTGCCTGCTTCGGAGCTTGAAGTGAGTGGTCTAAAAGGTATTAAATTAACCAACCAGAATGCCACCAAAGCCCGCTTTCTCCAATTGGCCCGGCAGGCATCAATCATTCATCTGGCCACGCATGCCATTGCCAATAACGACAGGCCAGACCAGTCGTATATTGCGTTTGCCCCGCAACTCAACGCAGAGAATAAGCTGTATGCACACGAACTTCAGTACGGAATTCTGGATAAGGTTAAACTGATTTTTTTGAGTGCCTGCGAAACAGCCAGTGGTCAACTAATTCGGGGCGAGGGAGTTATGAGTTTATCGCGGGCTTTGTCGTATGCGGGTTGCCCAAACCTGATTACCTCACTCTGGAAAGCCGAAGACAATGCAACGGCCTACATAAGCCGTCAGTTCTACACCCACCTGGATGACGGGAATACCATTGCCCGTTCGCTGCAATTAGCCAAGTTAGATTTGTTGGGCAACAGCCAATACGCCCAGTTTCACGCCCCTCCCTATTGGTCGCATCTGGTGTTTGTTGGGTCTCCGCCCGAACAGAACTCAACGGGTTTGCCTTGGTTGTTGGCTGGACTTATTGGGGTGTTAGCGGTGTTTGGCTGGAACTTCTGGAAGTTCCGGAAAAGAGAAGCACAAAAAAAAATCACCGTAAGTATACAGTGACCTTTCCTAACTACCTAACCCATATGATAAACTCTATAAACTCTAAAAGAACTTTAATTGCTTTTCCACCGCAACAGACCCAGTTTCCATAGATCCTGATCAGTCACATTTTGGTGATATAAGTGTCGTGGCGCTTTGTTGATTTTCTCAAACAAGGGGTAGGCATCGCCAACGCGACCGTTCCCCAAATACGCCAATGCTAAATAATAATCTGTTTCCTGTGCAAAAAGTGGTTTGCTCCGTTGTTGGTTGGTTTGCTGCAACGTAACGAACCGCTCGATAGCCTCTCCGTATTGCTGAAGCTGAAGGTGGGCCATACCCGTCAAAAACAAGTCGTGCGGGGTTGGCGATGTTAAGCCGGCAAACCGTTGTACAATTTCAGCATAGTTGCCTGAGCGATACAGGGCATCGGGCGACGTAACACTTTCTTCGGCACCACCACCCCGGTTATTGGGTAACTGATAGGTCATGAACTTGTCGCTGTAATACGAATCGATGTTTGTCGAACCATATCGATATCCACCATACCCGGCTAACAAAAGCAATCCACTGGCAGCCACCCGCGCCCCCCAACGCAATGATTGGGCATAACGAAGTGGTCGAACTTTAGCAATATCAGGCATCTGACTTGCTGCTTCGTCCTGCTGTTTAATTTCGTCGAGGTATTGCAAATGCAGATTTCTAACCCGGCTTCGCAACGCACTCGACCGAACAGCATCACGGGCTACGGTGACTCTATCGAAGAGGTTTTGTAAGTCAGCATCAGTCTGAAGGCTTTGCTCCAGCCCGATGGCCTCTTCGAGCGTCAACGCACGGTCGAGATATCGGTCAATCTGTTCAAGCGTTTCCATTTCATTTTGCGTGCCGTAAAGCAGCTTTTACGTTGTTAAAGGCGGTTGGAGAGGATTTAACCAAATCCGTCAATTCTTTCAGGCACTTGTATTTTTTGTTTCTGACATTCTGTTCATTTTCATAACCCGTTCGTTCCACAATCTCTTTCACGGACAGGTTCTCGTAATAAAACAGTGTCAATACCTGCTTACAACCAGACCCTAACGACTCGAACAGATCCATAATGTCTTTTTGAGCTTCCTTGTAGGTCATGAACTGGGAAATATCTTCCTCCAGCGTATCCCTACCGGTCTCAAATTCCTCATTACGCTTCATTTCGTTCTCACGCTTTCTTAATTCACTGACCCATAAGTTCTTGGTTAATGTATACAGAAACGATTTCACGCTCGATTCACCTCGGAACCGTTCTTTCTGAACCATTTCAATAAACGTAACCATAACCTCTTGAATCAGGTCGGCAGCATCATCCTGACTCCCAGTGTTAGTCAGGACATAGTTTTCCAGCATCCGGTAATACGATTGATACACAAATCGCATGGCCCGTTCTATATCGTCGCCGGATCTAATACCGGCTAATAGGTCGGTATCTGTCAAGCTATTCAATGCCCGCTTTGTGCCTGACATGTATTAGTCGTTTTGGGGGGTCAAAATGTAATCACGATATGAAAATATTTTTTCAGAAAATGCTTCCTTCCCGGTTTTGATGAGTGGTAAACCACCATTTCGAAACAAGAGTTACCGTAATTATCGGCCAATATATGATTCTATGGGGGTTTTTCATCTTTGCGGAAGTTTTAATGGGAGTAAATAAAAAAAATAAAAAAAAAGGCCTGTTTCCTGTCTTTTGCTCTTTTGCCTTAAAGCAGTTACTATAGTTAATCTGGTTGCACAAAAGACTGTTCATTTAGCGAAAGGGTTGCGCGAAAAATTATACTGGTTAAATCGAATCAGGAAAAAGTGGGTAAACAAGCCTATAAAATGTAGAAATTAGCTACCTCACGAATTGATTCGTAGTCCGGCAATTCAATCCGGGTAAACAGGTATCATTGAAAAACTTCTCCGTTTTGATGGTTATGTATACCTCTCGACCGAACAAAAAGGCCTATTTTTAGGCCAATAAATCGTGTTCTTATGCAGTTCTCACACCTTCATTGCCATACCCAATACTCCCTGCTCGATGGGCAAGCCGATATTAAAAAGCTGATTAAGAAGGCGAAAGCAGACAATATGCCCGCCGTTGCCATCACCGATCACGGCAATATGTTTGGGGTGTTTGAGTTTGTGGCCGAGGCTGCCAAGCAGGGTATCAAGCCAATTGTTGGGTGCGAATTTTATGTGGTTGACGATCATACGATCAAGCAGTTTACCAAGGAGAAGAAAGATATTCGCTACCACCAGTTGTTGCTGGCCAAGAATCCGACCGGCTACA
The DNA here is from genome assembly GCA_031411995.1 of Cytophagales bacterium. GTDB lineage: Bacteria > Bacteroidota > Bacteroidia > Cytophagales > Spirosomataceae > Rudanella. The sequence goes on along the minus strand of JANOCD010000021.1, from coordinate 62,403 downwards.
AAAACCTGGTCAAACTATGCTCACTGGGCTACATGGAGGGCCTTTATGGCAAATATCCCCGCGTTACTAAAGCCTTAATCGAACAGTATAAAGAGGGCCTCATTGCCACCACCTGCTGCATTGGAGCCATTGTGCCGAAAACTATTCTTAAAAAAGGCGAAGAAGCAGGCGAAAAAGAATTCAAATGGTGGCTCGACCGCTTCGGCGAGGATTACTATGTAGAACTCCAACGTCACGAAATTCCCGATCAGATAAAAGCCAACGAGGTGTTGGTGAAGTTCGCCGTGAAGCATAACGTAAAAATTATTGCTTCCAATGATTCGCACTATGTGGATCGCGATGATTGGGTGGCCCACGATATTTTGCTCTGTGTAAATACCGGCGAAAAGCAAAGTACTCCGTCGATGAAGGAGTTCAGCGACGATGAGGTAATGCCTAAAAATACCCGGTTCGCGTTCTTCTCCGACCAGTTCTACTTTAAGAACACGCAGGAGATGACAACGGTTTTCAAAGACTTGCCGCAAGCCATCGACAATACCAACGAAATTGTGGACAAAGTGGAAACGCTGAAGCTCAAGCGCGACATTATGTTGCCCAATTTCCCGATCCCGAAAGAGTTCCAGATTCACGCCGACGACGTTGCCAATCAGTGGGAATACCTAAAGCACCTGACCTACGAAGGTGCCCGGAAACGCTACGGAGAAATCGAAAGCCATGTGCAGGATCGGCTTGATTTTGAGTTGTTTACTGTGAAAACAATGGGATTTGCTGGCTACTTCCTGATCGTGGCTGATTTTATTCAGGCCGGGCGCGATTTGGGGGTGATGGTGGGGCCTGGGCGTGGTTCGGCGGCTGGTTCGGCGGTGGCCTATTGCATTGGTATCACCAACATTGACCCAATTAAATACGATTTACTGTTTGAGCGATTCCTGAACCCCGACCGGAAGTCGATGCCCGATATTGACACGGACTTCGACGACGAAGGTCGCCAAAAGGTGATCGACTATGTGGTGGAAAAGTATGGCAAGCAGCAGGTAGCCGCTATTGTTACCTACGGTACGATGGCCGCCAAATCGGCGATCAAAGATGTGTCGCGGGTGATGGATTTGCCCCTCAACGATGCCAACGCGCTGGCTAAACTTGTGCCCGACAAGCCAACCTATAACATGACGCTCCGCCGGATTTTTGAAGATCCGATTGATGGAGTAGGGGGGCTGGCGAATCTGATTCAGCCCGAAGAGGTGGAAAATGTGAAGCGGATGCGCGCCCTCGAAGCAGGCGACCAATCGGTGGGGCGGGCCATGAAACTGATCGACACCGAGAAGGTGCAAAACGTGTTGCAACAGGCGCGTCGGCTGGAGGGAACGGTGCGAAACACGGGCGTTCACGCAGCGGGGATCATTATTGCGCCCAGCGATTTGTCGGATATTGTTCCGGTATCGACATCAAAAGAAACCAACCTGATTATCACCCAGTATGAAGGGAAAGTGATTGAGGATGCGGGCGTTATCAAGATGGACTTTTTTGGGGTTGCGAAACCTCACCATTATCAAAGAATGCCTGCGGTTGGTGAAGCAGAACTACGATATCACCATCGACATCGACGCAGTTCCGCTGGACGACCCAAAACCGTATGAGTTGTTTCAGCGGGGAGAAACAAACGCGATTTTCCAGTTTGAATCCGACGGGATGAAAAAGTATATGAAGGATCTGAAACCTGACCGTTTCGGAGACCTCATTGCGATGAACGCCCTCTACCGACCCGGTCCGATTCAGTATATTCCGACCTTCATTAACCGAAAACACGGTCGCGAGGAGGTGAAATATGACCTCCCCGAAATGGAGGAATACCTGGCTGATACCTTTGGGATTACCGTCTATCAGGAGCAATTGATGTTGTTGTCGCAGAAGCTCGGCAACTTCACCAAAGGCGATGCCGACGTGTTGCGCAAGGCGATGGGCAAAAAAGACCGCGCCACGCTCGACAAAATGAAGGGCAAGTTCATGGACGGCTGCAAGGCCAACAACCTGAATATCAAGATTTGCGAGAAAGTATGGACCGACTGGGAAGCCTTTGCGAGTTATGCCTTTAACAAGTCACACTCGACCTGTTATGCGTTTGTTGCTTACCAAACGGCGTACTTAAAGACCTATTATCCAGCCGAATACATGGCGGCTGTGTTAACGTCCTGCCTGGGCAACATCGACAAAATTACGTTCTTTTTAGGGGAGTGTAAAGCCCTCGGTATCCCGGTGCTTGGCCCCGATGTGAATGAATCGGAGCGGGTGTTTGGCGTAAATAAAAAGGGGGAGATTCGGTTCGGATTGGCCGGCATCAAAGGCGCGGGCGATGCGGCTGTGGAAGCCCTGATTGAAGAGCGAACATTGGGAGGCCCCTACAAAGATATTTTCGAGTTTGCGATTCGGGTGAACCTGCGCACCGTGAACAAGAAAACCCTCGAATCGCTGGCCTACGCGGGAGCTTTCGATGCGTTGGACGACTATCACCGGGCGCAATATTTTGAAACCCCGGTTGGTGAAACGGGGGTGTTTCTGGAACGGATTATCCGGTATGCCAACAACTACCACACGGAGAAAGCAGCCGCTCAACAGTCGTTGTTTGGTGGGTCGAATGGGGGAGAACCAATGTTGTCGCGGCCTAAAGCACCTATTGTGCCGGAATGGAACCAGATCGAGAAGCTGAAATTTGAGAAAGATGTGGTGGGTTTCTACATCACCGGGCACCCTCTTGATGAGTTCCGGCTGGAGATGGATGCTTTTTGCAACTGCTCACTTACCAAAGTTTTTGAGACAAAGCAACCCGAGATCAAGATTGGCGGTATTGTGTCGATGGCCGAAAACCGGGTGGCTAAAAACGGTAATCCCTGGATGAAATTCGTGCTGGAAGACTACGAAGGCTCCATGGAAATTGCCCTGTTCGGGGAAGATTACATCCGCATGAATCAGTACATTGAGGTTGGGCGGTTTCTGCATGTAACGGGTAAAACCCAAAACAAGTGGAGTTCGGCTGATCTGGAATTCAAGGCCACTAATATCCGGTTATTAAATGAGTTGCGCGACAAACTCTGCAAGGAAGTGAAAGTGTCTGTTGGGTTGCAATCGGTTAATGCTCAGATGATTGCCAAAATAAACGAACTAGTAGCCTCGCACCCCGGCAACTGCACGTTCATTCTCAACGTATCGGACCCCGACGAGCGAATCGAGGTCAGCCTGCTTTCACGAACGGTTAAAGTGAACCCCGCTAACACGCTTATTCGAGGGTTGGAGCAATTGGACGGGGTGGCGTGTAAAGTGGCATAGGTATGTGTAAACGAAGCCTCGAAATAGGCTATTTTTCATATGCGGGCTTACTATTTTCTTTCCTTACTGCTAATTTCAGTAAGCGAACTGTGCTACGCTCAACTGGTTCAGTTCTCAGCGATTCCTGTTTCGTACCAGCTATATCCTCGTAATGCTAACTCAGTAGCTGTCATCCCGATAGCCGGGCGAATTATGCAGCCTGGCTATGATCGGATCTCAATGCAGGTGTTGCGCAACAATACCCCGTATCAGGCTGTTAAACAATCGCTTACGTATGCAGGAAGCACAGCCTCCTTCTCGTTTAGCGCGACTATTCGGGCTGAACTGGCCCAATTTCAGATACGATTTTTTGTGCATCAGGTCGGCTCGGTCGATTCTTTGCTGATTGCCGACCGTCAGAACATTGTGGCGGGTGATGTATTCGTAATTTGTGGTCAATCGAATGCGTCTGCTTATCAACTACCCTATACCTACGCCTTTCAAAGCGACTATATCCGCACGTTTGGCGAGTATGTCAAAAACAGTAATCTTGCCGCCTATAATCCGGCTGATACGCTGTGGGCCAGGGCAAACGGAACCGATTCGACGTTGGTTGGCACCTGGGCAATGGAAATGGCCCGCCGGATTCTGACTCAACATAGTGTTCCCGTTTGTGTCATCAACGGGGCGGCCGGTGGGGCTGGTATCGAGTATTTGAGCATTCGCAATGCCAACAACCCAACTGACCTTAACACTAATCATGGACGGCTGCTGTATCGCGTTCGTAAGGCCGGGCTGTCGGGGTCGGTGAAGGCGTATTTCTTTCGGCAAGGCGAAACCGAGGTGAATGGGAATGCACCGATATGGCCTACCGAGTTTGAAAAGCTGTACCAGAACGTCAGGCTCGACTACCCCGAAATTGGTCGGTTCTACCTGTTTCAAATTCACCTGTTAAATGGCCACCTGGAAGCCACCGCTGTTTTCCGGGACTACCAGCGTCGGGCCGGTAGTTTGCTGCCGTTGATTCAGAGCCATGCTACCGTTGGTACGGTGGGCTATGATGGTATTCATTTCAATACAGCAGGCCACGCGCAAACCGGAGCCGAAATTTTCCGGTTGGTTGACCGCGATTTTTATGGAGGAACAGATACTGATCAAATTACTTCGCCTACCGTTCAGAAGGTTTATTATACCAACCCCGCTCAAAATGAGCTGGTTGTGCAGTTTGATGAGGGGCAGCAATTGATTTGGCCCAATGATACCACCGTGACCGATGCCACTGGAAACGCTCTAACGCACCAACTTCGGCAATGGCTTTTGCTGGACAAACAAGCCGGGGGCATTGTGTCGGGGCGGGCTGATGGCTACCGGCTTATTTTGAATCTTAATGGTTCCCGATCTGAGCAGAAAATAGGCTATTTGCCCCCCAATTATCCCCTGGTTGATGGTGGAGGAACTCCGCTGCCGGGCTATGCACAGGCTTTTCCGGGACCATTCATCAAGAACCGACGTGGTTTGGGAGCGTTCAGTTTTTGGGAAGTGCCCATCAGTGCGTCGTTGATACCCATAACCAATTTTGTGGCCAATGTGGTGTCAGGCACGGTCATTCAACTTACCTGGACCGACCATCCTGCCGAACAGGTCTATGTGCTGGAACGAAAACGAGCTTTCGATACCGTCTTTTCCCGCCTGGTGCAACTGCCCGCCGGGTCAACAAGCTTCACTGACTTTTCGCTGACTCATGCCGTAACTCATCACTACCGGCTTCGGGCCGTAACGCACGGTTCAGAATCAACGGTCGATGCTTCGGCCACCATTAACTGCCCGGCCACCAACCAGTTATCAAGTGTTCAGCCGGGTAACTGGCATCAGCCCGTTACCTGGAATTGCGGCCGGATACCCACCACTGCCGACCGGGTTCGCATTTCTTTCGGCCATGCCGTAACGCTGAGTCAGGCTGCCGTGGCTAATAAATTGGATTTGTTTGGAACTCTGCGGTTTCAGACCGGGGGAACAGTTCGACTCGTGCCTTAATAACCTACTCGCGCCCACCCATATGCTCCACTGCGCTGGGCGTGCGACGCTGATAGAGGCTGTCAGCCGCATTACAAATCAAGCTGCAGACCAATGGAGCGTGCGAGTTCGTGATCAGATGACCCGCATCGGGCAGCAGTTGAAATTGGGCACTTTTGTTTGACAGCATCCGTTTAGCAAAGGCCAGATTCCCCTGATCAATGAGCCAGTCCTGTGCTCCCTGCACCACCGTAACAGGCGGCTTTAGTTGCGACCAATAGGGCAACAAGCCCCGAAGTTGCCGGGCGTGTTCATACTTTTCGTAAGTAGCAAGATTGAGCGAGCGAGGCAAAAAAACCTGGATCAAAGGCATTCGGCCCCACTTTGAAAACCACCAGAATTTCTCTTTATCAGGGTCGATGGCGGGTGAAATCAGGAACAGATGCCCCACTTTTTGGGGTGTTAGTGTGGTCAGTCGCACAGCGATGGGTGCTCCATAGGACCGCCCTAGCACAATAGCGGGTTTGCCTGAATGATTGATCGACAGGGCTTTAGCAATACTACGAGCCTGAAAGTCGATGCTCATTCGTGATTTTAGCCGCAACGGGGATCGTCGTTGTCGCGACTTCCCATAGCCCGGTCGCTCCACCACCAGAATCTGGAATCGTTTTTGGAGCAGGGTGTCATCCATTGTGCGCAAGTAGCCATACCAGTTACCCGGCGCACCATGAATCAGCAGGAGTGGCGGAAGCGTGTCAGCACCGAGGGTTGCTACGAATAGCCTGGTGCTGTCGTCTTCAATAGTATGAAAGGTAGGCCGGACAGACTTGCCTGCATAGTGCTGCCTGATTTCCCGTTCGGTCATGCTGAACCGCCGGAAGCATCCCGTCGCTAATACGAGCAGAAAAAAGCATGTTATCCAGCATTTCATGAACAGAAAGCATCGTTGTTTACGAGAAATGCTGTGCTACGATATCATCGAGCATTTTTCGGGTGAGCGGTTTACTTTTGTAGCCAATCACAACATTGTGCCCATTGGCCCGCCGTTGATCATCGGGGTTTAGCGAAGTAGTCAACATCATCAGTACCACCTTAGCCTGATAGGATGGGTCTAGCTTCTCATATTCAGCCAAAAACTCGAACCCATTCATGCCCGGCATATTGATATCCAGAAGAATAACCTCGGGTCGGCAATAATTGGGGGCTGATTGAGTAGTTAGATAAGAAAGTGCCTGCTGGCCATTTTCGGCTACTTCAACACGGTCACAATAACCGGAATCTTCGATAACTAATCGATGAAGAAAATTATCATCAGGGTCATCGTCAACTAGTAATATACAGCGGATAGCTTTAGAAGAGGTCATTACGAGTAAGTGAACTTTATTGGAAAAGTTACGGTACGAATTGGTCTGGAAAGCAAAGTTAAGAGACGAGCGCACAGATAAAAGAGTTGAAACAGATAAAAGATCAAAAATCGTCTCTTACCTGCTCTCCTCAATGTTCTGCTCGTTCCTGGCGTTTCCTGGTTAGTTCGAACGTAAATGGAGAATTTTTCCCTCGGTATGGTTGCAGAGATAAAGTTCGTTTTTGGCATCTTCGCCAAACGCCGATATGGGTCCGGCTCGGCTGATAATGAGCTGATTGGTTGCCTTGCCGCCGGTGGGTGTATTGTCGGCGGTTAAAGCCCACACACGCCCACTAGCATAATCGGCATAGATATATTTGCCTTTTAAACTGGCATTAGCTGGGCCGCGATATACGGCCCCACCCGTTATGGAAATGTCGCCGTTTTCGTGGGTATATTGCCAGATCGGGTCGATCATGTCAGGTTTGCTGCCATCGCTGTTAAAATCGGAGCGGCCTTCTTTAAGTCTCCAACCATAATTACCGCCTTTTTGGATGATGTCGACCTCTTCAATTTTATTTTGCCCCACATCACCTGCCCAAAGCCGTCCCTGCTCATCGAAACTGATTCGCCATGGGTTGCGGAGGCCATAAGCAAATACTTCGGGCAGTTTGCCGCTTCCTGCGTTGACAAAGGGGTTATCTTTTGGAATACCGTAGTTGCCTTTATCCGTTGCGTTCACATCCACGCGCAACACCTTGCCAAGGTATGAATCGTTGTTTTGCCCGTTGTTTTGCGGGTCACCCCCGCTTCCACCATCCCCTGTGGCAATATACAGAAACCCATCGGGTCCAAACAGAATTTTGCCACCGTTGTGGTTAGCGTAGGGCTGCCGAAATGTAAACAACACCGTTTCAGTAGCTGGGTCAATGGTATTGGCTCCTGCTGATGCTGCTTTGAACCGGCTGATAACTGTTTCGCGGGGACTGTCTTTGGTATAGTTGACGAAGAAATAGCCATTCTGCTCAAATTTAGGGTGGAATGCCAACCCCAGCAGCCCCATTTCGCCACCCGATGCTACCTGCTTTTTAATGTCCAGATACGTCCCCGCCGAAGCCGTTTGGGCGTTGTTGTCGAACACCCGGATTACCCCGGCCTGCTCCACCACAAATACGCGGTTGCTGCCGTCGCCCGCGTGGGTGAATTCTACGGGTTGCGAAAAAGAAAGTTTTGGGAAAGCGTTTTCCGCTTTTATTGTTTCGGCAATGGGTACAGTCGTACCGGGCGTAGCTGTTGAGACATCGGCACCGGGTCCCGATCCGCAGGCAAAAGCAATAAAAGAGGAAACCCCGGCTGTGGCTGCCAATGACAGAAATAGGGTCGTTATTGTTTTATAAAGCATGGTTCTGTTTGAATTAGGCGTACTTTCACTTATGTTTGACTAGACAAAAGTAGGGCCAGTTTATGGGACAGTGGTTTACAAACGCTTAAGGGTGTAAAAATGACAACCTAATCAGGAACAGCCGCCCGCTGAACCGCGTTACGGCACCAACCGGTGTTGGGAAACTTCCTCACTACGGGGCATCGAATCCCCTATTTGCAACCAATGATAAGCTCCGATCAAACCATCAGCTTGCTCGAACACCTGCATGAGCAACGAAATTTATTCCGGTATAAGTTGCCCTCGCGCCCCGATGCGGGTCGGTTCATTGACCAGCTAATGCGGTTGCTGTTTCCCGTTACGCAGGATTGCCAGTCGGCCACGCACGACGTTGGACGTACTTACCAATTGCTCAACGATCAATTGGTTTGCTTGTTGCAACCCCTTAGTGGAGTTCTGCACCAGGAACCCGAAAAAATAGCTCCTTTATTTTTTGATAAACTCCGCATTATCTACGACGATCTACTCTACGATGCCCGCGCCATTGCCGAAAACGATCCGGCTTCGCATGGTTTCGAGGAGGTTGTAGCGGTCTATCCGGGTTTCTATGCCATTGCGGTCTATCGGTTTGCCCACGCGCTACTACTGCTCGACGTGCCAACGCTGCCCCGGATGCTCACCGAGTACGCCCATAGCCAAACGGGCATCGACATTCACCCCGGAGCCGTTATTGGCCGCTCATTTTTCATCGACCACGGTACGGGCATTGTCATCGGTGAAACAACGATCATCGGCGAAAATGTGAAATTGTATCAGGGCGTGACCCTCGGAGCTACCCACGTTGCCAAAAATCTGGCCCAGAAAAAACGCCACCCCACCATCGAAGACAACGTGGTGATCTATGCCAACGCTACCATTTTGGGCGGCAAAACGGTGGTCGGCCACGACTCTGTAATTGGAGGCAACGTATGGCTCACTAACAGCGTGGAGCCGTATTCATTGGTGTATCACCAGAGCCAGATCGAAGTGAAGGCGAAGGAGGTGTAAGATAGGATTGCATTTATAACGGGCTATAACTCGCTTAAAAACCGAGTTATAGCCCGTTGTCTTTTTATAATCAGCTATAACTACCTAATTTTAACCACTTATAGCTGATTATATGCAGAAAATGGCCCGACTAATTGGAAGAAAAAAAGAACTACAACTCCTTAACGCGCTGAATGATAGCGACAAATCAGAATTTGTAGCCGTGTATGGCCGACGACGGGTTGGTAAAACGTTCCTGATTCGGCAAGCGTTCGAGGGGCAGTTTGCTTTTCAGCTCACCGGCTTGGCCAACTCCACGACCCGAAAACAGCTTGCCAATTTCCAGGCCGCATTGATTCGCCAAAATGCGAAGCAAGAATCAATCAACCCGGTTGATAATTGGTTCGATGCTTTTGGGCAACTGATTGACTTTCTGGAAGCGCAGCCAACGGGCAAAAAGGTGGTGTTTTTGGACGAGCTGCCCTGGTTGGATACCCTAAAGTCTGACTTCATGTCGGCCCTCGAACATTTCTGGAACAGTTGGGCCAGCAATCAAACCGATATTATCCTGATTGTGTGTGGTTCGGCGGCTTCTTGGATCATCAACAAACTTATCAATAACAAGGGAGGATTGCACAACCGCGTAACCAAACGCATTCGGTTAGAACCGTTTACACTTTCTGAAACGGAGATTTTTCTCCAGCATAAAGGCGTGGCATTCGACCGCTATCAGATCATTCAATTATACATGGTTTTGGGCGGCATTCCCTATTATTTGGATTTTGTGGAACGTGGGCTGAGTGCGGCCCAAACTATCGACAAACTCTGCTTTGACCCCGATGGTATTCTCAAAACGGAGTTTACAAACCTCTATACCTCCCTGTTCAAAAAGGCGCAAAATCACGTTGCCGTTATCGAAGCACTATCTAAAAAAGCCAAAGGATTAACCCGCGACGAACTGATTGAAGCCGCCAAACTGCCCAACGGAGGTAGCACGACGGTGCTTTTGCAGGAACTGGAGTCATGCAACTTTATCAGGAAATATGTAGCTTTTGGTAAAAAAGAGAAAAACAGCCTCTATCAGTTGATCGATTTCTATTCGCTTTTCTATCAGGCGTTTATCAAAAAGACAGGTACACTCGATCAAAACACATGGCTCAACAGTCTCGACAGCCCGCAATACCGGGCCTGGAGCGGTTATGCCTTTGAAATGGTCTGCCTGCATCATCTTACCGAGATTAAACAGGGTCTGGGCATCGGCGGTGTGCAAACCACCACGTCCTCGTGGCTAGCAGCGGGAGATGGCCCCAGGGCGCAAGTCGATCTGGTAATCGACCGGCGCGACCATGTGATTAACCTCTGCGAGATGAAATTTTCGATCAATCCGTTCACCATCGACAAAAAATACGCCGACGAACTCCGAAACAAAATTGGGACTTTCAAGGCACAAACCGCCACCAGAAAAGCTGTTTACCTGACGATGATTACAACTTATGGGGTGGCCATAAACGAGCATGCAAACGCATTGGTGCAAAACAGCCTGACAATGGATGTGTTGTTCGATCCATAATGCACCAATCCCCACCGCTCACAACCCCAGCCGCAATCGACTATTTGCGGAATAATAAATCTTCCCGCCCCCTTCAAACTGAACCCGAAGGGCGTTGCCTACCTGATTGATGTAAAAAAATACGTTGTGCCGAATCTGCACTACATCGGTAGGCAGGGGTATTCGATTGCACGACCATGTCGAAGGCTCGAGCCAACTGCCGTGCCTGAGCGTGTATACCACACCATTGCAGGGTGGTAAGGTCTGAAAATTGACGGAGGCTGAAAAATCTGTTAACAGCGTGGCGGAGCATCGGGCGCGAATCTGCCATTCGTAGGCCGTGTTGGGAGTCAGCCCGGTTAATGAAAATAGGCCATTGTCGCTGGCTGTCAGATTGCTGATCGTTGTCCAATCGGGTGCGCCGGTTGCCCGCCAGCGAATGTCAAAGCGCGTGTCGGCATCGGCCACGTAATAGGTCCAGGACAGATTAGCTGAGTTATCTGAAGCTATTACGGGCGTACTCCCTGCCGGAATGATGCATGAAAGCGTGGTAAAACTGCGTACCTCCGAAAAGCCTGAACCCAGTCCGTTGTCGCAAAGCGTTTGGACCTGCCACTCATAGGGTGTGCTGCTCTGCAAATTCGTCAATACCGCACTGGTGGAGTTTATGTTGCTGAGAATAGCCCAGTTTGCTGAACCAATGGGCCGATAATAAACTTCGTATTGGGCTAAAGTGAATGTTCTCTCCCACTGTAGGGTCGCAGACGTAACTTTGGGAACACCGCTTTGCCAACTGTATATGAATGGAATCGGACAGCGGGGCGTAAACGGTTCACCAATAGCAAACGATGAACTTTCGGTAGGTGAGCAAATCGTTCTGACTTGCCATTCGTAGGGAGTATTGATGGTTAATCCTGTAAGCAGATAACGGCCCTGCCCCTGAGAAATAGTCAGGTTGCTGATAGTAGTCCAATCGGGAGTGCCGGTTGGCCGCCAGCGAATCTCGAAGCGCGTATCGGCATCCGTGTGTACACTCCAAATCAATCGGGTTGAGGTAGAAGATTCGGAGGCTGTGTAGGCCGCATAAGCGGGAGAACAGACGGTTGTAAAACTAAGAATAGGAGTATAGTCGGACTGAGTTCCGAATGCACAATTTGTTTGCAACCGCCATTCATACCCCGTGTTTCTGGATAGTTCTGTGAGCGTATAGGAGCGATACGAACTATAGGCAGCAGGAGTCAGACTACTGACTGTAGTCCAATCAGCGGTTCCTGCCTGCCTATATTGGAGAGTAAACGTATTAACCGTTTCGGCGGGGTTTATTTGCCAGGAAATCGAAGCGCCTGTGGCCGTAGGGTTACCAGAAGGTTGGTAAGGAACCGGGCATACAGGCGTAAAGACTGGTCCGGGCGTATAACTTGTACTCTCGGTGGGCGAACACACACTTTGCACTTGCCATTCATACGACGTATTAGGGGTCAAAGCCGTTAGGGAGTAACCAGTGGTTGTAAGGCTTTCAACAGTTTGCCAGGCTGGATTTCCAACAGGGCGATATTGTAAGCGGAAAGTTCTGCCCGGATCAGTAGGGGCAGACCAGCCCAGATAGGCCACGTTGGAGAGTAAGTTATTAACGCTGGGATTAGCAGGAGCCTGGCAGGAAAGTGTCGTAAAGGACTTAACGGCCGTAAACGTCGAACTAACGGAAGCCGAACAGTGGGTTTGCATCTGCCATTCGTAGGCAGTGTTGGCTGTAAGTCCCGTCAGCGAATATTGATTGCCTATTAAACTTGTACTGGGATAGACGGTTGTCCAGTCGGTATTGCCTGCCGCCCGCCAGTGAATGGTGAAGGTGGGGCCGTATGAAGACTCCCAGTACAAGTTGGCTACGGCTCGATATGGAGTTGCGGATGTATAAAAAGGTGGTGTACAGAGCGTTGTAAAACTAACTGGCCCAGAAAAAGTCTGCGTACCTTTTTGCCGCACCTGCCATTCGGAGGCCGTATTTAGTTTCCCTAAATAAGCCTGGAAAGTATTAGTAAAGGCATCGCCTGTGCTCCATGTGGCCGTACCCTGTTGCCGCCATTGCACATCATAGTTAACCCCCGGCCCGAGACTGTTCCAGTTAAACTGGGCATAATTGCCGGTGATGTTGGTTGTGGTCAGGCCGGTTATTGGCCCCTGCACATAAACCGTATAATCTTCGGTTTCGCCAGCTTCATAGATAATGGGCGAACCGTTGTTTGTGCTACAGGGCCAAAACGGCATCGTGTTATAGGCCGATAACACCCGCATTCGTAACGGGCCACTCGCTGTTCCGGAAGGAATGGTAAACGTTCCTGAAATGGGACCGGTGAGAGGGCCATTGCTCAGATACAGGTCTTCGCCGAGGTCAATGCTGTAGTTGCGGTTCAGGTCAGCCCAGATGGTGATGCCGTGGGGGCGGGTTGGGTCAAGGAGGGTGATGGCGAAGGTGTTCGTTTGGCCGGGGGTCAGTCTGGCTGAGGTAGTTGTAAACTGCCCGTAACCGCTTACCGAACAGCCCGAATTCTGGCTCATAGCCACGTCGTTAATCTGTACTGACGACAGGCCGTTATTGCCGGTGCAGCCATTGAGGTAGGTTACGGAGCAGTAGTCCGAAGCTTTTTGTAGTTCTGTCTGAGCACTTACCAGCATAGGCAGACAGATCATAACGGCATAAGCCCAAAGCAACATTAGCCGGGTAGAGGAAGTGAACATAGTATGGAAAAGTAAAAAATTTGTCTTATAGGATGATTAAATTTAATTTTACCTATAAAGTTAAGCAAAAAGTTTTTACATTCTATTACCCTACAGATTAAATTGTATGTGAACGGTACTGACTACGAGACGATCAAATCTGGGTTTCTCCTGGGGTCCGTGCTTGCCCAATCGGTTTTCTTCGTTACTTAGTGCCCTATGTCCCTGAGAACCCGCTTCCTGTCGGTGCTGGCCGCGTTGCCGCTGCTTTCGGCCACTGCCCAGACCCTCCCCCTGATTGACCAAAACCCGGCGAATCTACGCTGGTATCGCATCAAAACACCCCATTTTTCGGTGCTGTATCCCGAAGGATTTGGCCCTCGTGCCCAACGAACGGCCCACAAACTGGAAGGAATCTATGAACCTGTGAGCGCGACGCTGTACCGCAAACCCCGACGATTGTCGCTGCTGCTGCAAAACCAAACGTCGATCAGCAATGGTTTTGTGACACTCACGCCAAGGCGGTCAGAATTTTTCACGACACCCCCACAAGACCCGTTCCTGCTGGGCACCTACGACTGGCTTGATCTGCTGTCGGTGCATGAATACCGACACGTGGTGCAGTATGAGAAAGCGTTGCAGGGCTTCGGCAAGCTGGCCTACACCTTGTTTGGCTACAACGCGCTGGGCGTGGCCACGCTGGGTATTCCTGACTGGTTTTCAGAGGGAGATGCCGTAGGAACCGAGACAGCTCTGAGCCAAAGTGGACGCGGACGAATTCCCAATTTTGACATGGGATACCGGGCTAACCTGCTGTCAGGCAGACGATTCGATTATAATAAATCAGTGGCTGGGTCATACCGCGATAATGTTCCGAATCATTATGTACTCGGTTACCTGATGACAACTAACCTCCGGCGCGAAAGCGGTGCCGATGGCTGGAGCCGCGTCTTGAACAGTTATTACCACCGTTTTCCCTGGCCATTTTCGTTTTCGGGCAGTGTGAAAAAAGTGACCGGAATGCGGGTGGACAATGTCTATAAACGAACCGTAAACGACCTGGCCGAAACCTGGGCCAAGCAAGCCGAAGGACTGAAACTGACCCCGGCTACTGCATTACCCGTTCAGCCTGAAAAAGGCGTTTTTACCAATTATCAGTACCCACAATACGTCTCAGACAGTACGGTTCTGGCTGTGAAAAGTGGCCTCGGCGATATTCAGCAGTTGGTGTTGCTCCGGCGCAATGGCACCGAAAAAAAAGTATTTGTGCAGGGCTTGTTCAACGACCCCGACATGCTGTCGGTGAATGCCGGGCGGGCCGTGTGGGTTGAATTTCGGGCGCATCCGCGCTGGACTCAAAAAGTCTGGTCGGAGATTCGCTCGCTCGATTTGACAACGGGCCAACAAACCCGCCTAACCTCCGAAACGCGCTACAATGCGGTGGCACTCTCGCCCGATGGGTTCAGTTTGGTGGTGGTCGAAAATACAACCGATTATAAAACTCGCTTGCTGATTTTGGATGCCGAAACGGGCACCGTGAAACAAACACTTCCCAATCCGTTCGGCGATTTCTACCTGCACCCGCGCTGGTCGGAGGATAGCAAGAGCATTGTGGCCGTGGCCCTGAACGATGGCAAAAAAACGATTCAGCGCATCGACGCGATAAGCGGCCAACGAACGGATTTGTTACCCAACCTGAACCGAAACATCAGCCACCCGCAACAGTGGGGCAACTTTGTGCTGTATAATTCGCCCCAGTCGGGTATCGACAATCTGTATGCCGTGGATACCCGCAATGGGCGCACGTTTCAGGTCAGTTCGCGGCCTTTGGGAGCTTACCACGCGGCTGTTTCGCCTAACCAAAAAACGCTGGCTTTCCATGATTTTTCGGCAGACGGGTTCCGCGTGATGGAAGCCCCCCTTGACCCGGCCAACTGGACAGCCGGCACCGAGGTGCAAGACCGCACCGTTCGGTATTTTGGGCCGCTTATTGCCCAGGAACCCGGTTTGGCTCAGGCTCGTGTCGCCCTCAGCGACTCAGTCGGCACCCCAACCCGGCCTGGACAAGCCCCAACCCCGTTCGATACGACCCGCTACCGACGATTGCCCCACGCCCTCAATATTTATAGCTGGGGGCCACTGTTTACCTCTAACGGCCAGGGCCTTACCGTTGGTATCGACTCGCGGGACTTACTCGGCACCACCCAACTCTCGGCGGGTTATGCCTACAATCAATCGGAGCAGGTTGGCAATTTCTTTGCGAATGCCAGCTATCAGGGGTTGTATCCCATTCTGGATGTTAGTTTTCAGACGGGTAAGCGGAAAACAAGTGTTTATGTTGACCGCCGATTACCTTTAGACAGCCTGCGCTCCGACCAGTGGAACTACAACCAACTGTCGGCAGGTGTGCGGCTTCCGTTTCGCCTGACCCAATCAAAATACAGCCAGAACCTAACGCTATCAGCCAATTACAACCTGATTCAGGTAACGGGCTACGATTTGCCTTTTGCACCCCTCAACGAAGTGGGCCGCGCCGGGATGCTCAACGCTATGGCCTATGGTCTGACCTATCAGCGACTTCTGAAACAAAGCAAACGCGATGTGGCACCACCCTGGGGACAGGCACTCGCCTTCAACTGGCAAACTACGCCTTTTGGCGGAAAACTGGGCGGGGAGTTATTGAGTTTGCAAACCAACCTATTTTTTCCGGGCTTTTTGAAACACCATTCGCTTCGGCTCCGGGGTGGTTATCAGCAACAAATCAATACGGGTCAGGATACCTACCGATTTAGCCCGATCACGTTTTACCCACGCGGTCAGCTTTATACCAGCTTCGACAAACTCACGGTGGGCAGTGCTGAATACCGGCTGCCCATTGCCGACACGCACTGGAGTTTGGGTCGGTTAGCCTACATTCAGCGAATCAAGGGAGCGGTGTTTTATGATGCTGCACAGGGACAATTGGAGGTGCCGGTCGTGAATCAGGCCGGGCAGTTGGTGCGCTTCGAGACCGCCCGTCGCAACCTGTCCACGGTGGGTGCTGACCTCACGTTTGTGTTCAACGTGCTGCGGTTCCGGCAACCTTTTGAAGTGGGGGCAAGGGTTAACTACCTCGTGAATACCAACAAGCTAAAATGGGAATTCCTGGTTGTCGATATTGGGTTTTAGAAATTATTGCTTCACGACCCGCAACGTCATCCGCTGCCCGCCAGCAATCAACATGGCCACATAAACGCCGGGTGTTGTGCCCCGTGCATTCCAAACCGCCCGGTGTTCGCCCGCCGACTGTTGGGCATTCACCAAACGGGCAACTTCGCGGCCCGTTGCGTCGGTTAGTGTTAATGAGACTTCGGCTCGGCGGGTGAGGGTATAGCGCAACTCGGTTTCGTTGGCGAACGGGTTGGGTGCGTTCAAAAACTCGCTTACAAAAACAGGTTCCTCTGCCGTAACCAACTGTGTTTGAACGGCATTCGACGGGTTGCTCTCGTTGTGCATCCGGTCGAGGGTGGTAATGACGTAGGTATAGACCTGACCGGGTACAAGGCCCGTATCGGTGAAACTAAGCGTGGCATCGGGTGTGATGGCCCGGATAAACTGCGCCGTTGATTGGTCGCCAACCTTATTGCCATCAAACCGATAAACCACAAATTGACTGACTGGCTGCGGAAATCCGGGCGCAACAGTGCCTATGAGTACTTTCCAGCGGAGTTCCATGTTGGTTCCGGTGGGCGTAGCGGTCAACTCGGTGGGCGTTGGTGGCGCGAAGTTGGTTTTCCAGGGCATCAGTGGCCGCAGGGCGGGCCGGGCATAGAAATTGGTACGAACCGAGTCGCGCAGGCCAAGCGGATTGTTGCGAAATGTGGTGGTATTGTAAAATATACTGCCCTGAATAGTAGACGTTTGTCGGTTCAGGCGGAGTTGCGTTGGTATCTGATTGGGTTGTTGCCAGCCCGTAGGTTCGCCCGTTCCGCCAACGCGGTAAGCCGCCTGACCGATGTACAAATGCCGCCCGTTGGCTGATTTCATCACGGTATCCCACCACGGAATCAGCAGACCATAATCAGCCGCCGTATTACCGAAATGCCAGTAGAGTTGCGGGGCAATATAGTCGAGCCAACCTGACTGAATCCATTTGCGCGAGTCGGCATAAATATCGTTGTAGCCCTGCAAGCCGTTGGTCGCTGATCCCTCTGGTTGGGCCGTGGTTTTGTTTTGCCAGATGCCAAAGGGCGATATACCGAACTTCACCCAGGGTTTGGCGGCCCGGATGCTGTCGCTCACCTGTTTCACCAGCAGATTCACGTTGTCGCGTCGCCAATCGGCGCGGTTAGTGAACCCCCGGTTGTGGCGCACAAAGGTCGAATCGTCGTTGAAAGGGGCTGTTCCGGTGGCGGGTGGGTAGGGATAAAAATAATCGTCGAAATGTACCCCATCAATGTCGTACCGGCGCACTACGTCCATAATTGCCGAGGTTACAAACGCCCGAACCTCCGGCAAAGCGGGGTTCAGAATGCGCAAATTGCCCTGCCCTAGCAGCCATTCGGGTTTCCGGCGCACCACGTGCGTGGGGTCTAAAACAGCGGTTTGCACATTCGTAACGGCCCGATACGGATTGAACCAGGCATGAAATTCCATACCCCGTTTGCGAGTTTCGGTCAGCATAAACGCCAGCGGATCGTAGCCAGGCGATTGGCCCTGCTTGCCCGTCAGCACCTCGGTCCACGGCTCTAATGAACTCTGATACAGGGCATCGCATACGCTCCTGACCTGCACCACCACGGCGTTTAGACCCGCCTGTTGGTGGCTGTTCAGAATGGCCACGAACTCGGCCCGTTGCTGATCGGCAGTCAGGTTCTTGGAACTGGGCCAGTCAATATTCCCCACGGTGGCCACCCATGCCGCCCGGAACTCGCGTTTGGGTTGGGCGGCAGCGGAATAGCTAATGAGGCATGTACAATGAATAATGAAGGCGAGGGATAGAAGGTGTTTCATAGGCTTGGATAGTCTGATTGATCAGCATCATTCATTCTCCATTATTCATCATTTCCCATAAACCTCCCCCCGTGCGGCTTTCACGGTGTTTTGCATGAGCGAGCAGATGGTCATCAGGCCAACTCCACCCGGAACAGGCGTAATGTAGCTTGTTTTGGGGGCTACTTCGTCAAACTTTACGTCGCCCTTGAGGGCGAAACCGCTCTTTTTAGTGGCATCAGGCACTTTTTCCAGACCAACGTCAATAACTACGGCTCCGTCCTTCACCATGTCGGCGGTGATGAAACCGGGCCGGCCAAGGGCCGCAATCAGGATGTCGGCGGTGCGGCAAATTTCGGGCAGGTTCTGGGTTTTTGAGTGGGTCAGCGTTACGGTGCAGTTGCCGGGATAGTCGTTGCGCTGCATCAGAATAGACATGGGCAGGCCCACAATCTGGCTCCGGCCCACCACTACACAATGCTTGCCGCTGGTTGGAATCTCGTAGCGTTTCAGCATTTCAAGAATCCCCTGGGGCGTTGCCGAGACATAGGCGGGCAGTCCCTTCGCCATGCGGCCAATGTTGGTCGGGTGAAAGCCATCCACATCTTTCGCCGGGTCAATTGTTTCCATCACGCGGTCGGGGTTCACGTGTTTGGGTAGAGGAAGCTGCACAATCAGTCCATCCATGTCGGGGTTGTTGTTTACGTCACGCACGGCTGCCAGCAGGTCCTCTTCGGTCACGTCATCGTCAAACCGAATCAGGGTGGAGTGCATTCCAACTTCCTCGCAGCTTTTCATTTTGCTGGCTACGTAGGTTTCTGAGCGGCCCGCCGAGCCAACCAGAATAGCCACAAGGTGGGGAATTTTGCCACCTTCGGCCTTGATTTCGGCGACTTGGGCCGCGATTTCCCCTTTAATTTGGGTGGAAAGAAGTTTACCGTCTAAGAGTTGCATTGCGTTGGGAATTGAAGCCGCAAAGATAGCACACGACTTAATGCACAACCCGTCCTTCTGCCAACTGCAACGTGTGCGTAATGCAGCGGGGCAGTTCGTCGGGGTAATGGGTTACGTAAATCAGCGTTTGGTCGGAACGGGCCGTCGCCACGGAGATAGAACACTGTTGCTCCACCAAGTGAGGAAACTGCTCGGTATGGGCCGCATCGAGTCCCTGCGTCGGTTCGTCGAGTACCAGCAAGGGTGGGTTTTTGATAAGGGCGCGGGCCAGTAACGCCCACCGCTGTTGCCCCGCCGAGAGTGCCGACAAGGGCTGGTCGCGCAGACCCCACAAATCGAGTTGGTGCAGTTGAGCTTCCACCAAAGTTATTTGCTCCGGTTTAAGTTTCCGAAACAGCCCCATTGTGTCGAACAAACCTGATGCCACCACATCCCAAACCCGTGTTTGCCGGGGAAAATACAAATGCAGTTCGGGGGAGACGAACCCGATTTTTTGTTTGATTTGCCAGATGCTTTCGCCCGTACCGCGTTTCCGGTCAAACAACTCAAAATCATTGGCATAGGCTTGGGGATTATCAGCCGTTATCAGGCTCAGGAGCGTGCTTTTCCCCGAACCATTTGGTCCCAACAACGCCCATTTCTCCCCCCGGCGAACCGTCCAGTCGATACTATCCAGCACTATTTTATCGCCGTACTGAACGGTGATATTTCGCATTCGGACGGCGTTGATGAAAGGGGTTTGGGCGGTCCGGCGATCCGGTGGAGGGTTTGAGGGAAGTGTGGAGGGTTTTGGGTGTTCTGGCAGTCCGGTTTGGGGCAGCGGGGCAGGCTGTTCCAGCAGAAGCCGATGCGTAATACAGGCTGGCACATCGCGCTCATCGACCACCATCACCAGCGAAACACCCGTTTTTGACACTCGCTCGATAGTCGTGTGGAGTTGGGCGCGGCTTTCGGCATCCAAACCCGAAAACGGGTTATCGAGCAACAGCACATGAGGTTTTTTCAGCAGCGACCGGGCCAGCAACGTTCGGCGGGTTTCGCCATTGGAGAGGGAAGTTAGCCGCCGGTCGAGCAGGTGCAAAATGTGCATTTGGTCAGCTACATCGGTGAGCCAACTGTCCGGGTACGCGGGTGGAGGAAGTGTTACAGAGGCCGGGTCGATGGTGCCAACGGGCCGAATTTGTTGTTGCAACAAATCGCGGACAGTGGGGGTATCGTCCTGCGTTTGGGTATTAAACCGTTGCTGGTAAAACTGGGTCGCTCCGGCAATGCGCCAGTCGAAACTATAATCGCGGGCCGCCAGTTCGACCTCGGTTTTGCGCGAGCCAACCCGATGGAGCAACTGCCCGGCTATCAAGGTAGTACGGCCTGCAAGCGCATCCAGCAACAGGCTTTTCCCGGAGCCTGACGGCCCGATAATCGCCCAATGTTGGCCGGTTTCAAGCGTCCAGTCGAGCTTGGCTAACGTAAAATTGTTGGGTCGGCGGAGGGTGGCGTTGGCCAATTGAAGCAGCATCATGGTGCTGCAAAGGTTTTTCTTTTTTTGACAGGATTACAGGATTAGACGGATTTTATGCGTGAGAAAATCCGTTCAATCCTGTAATCCTGTCAAAAAACCTGCTTGTTATGCGTTCACCGCAGCAGCGGCAGCAGCAGCCTGAGCCGCTGCGATAGCACCCCGATTTTTTTCGGCATACTCATCGCGCTGGGTTTCAAAGTGGGCAAAAATCTCCGTAACGGAGTCCACATTTTCGGCAATCTTGCCGTGCATATCGCCAAGATGATCTTCTAAATACTTGTCATTCAGGCCGTTCATATTGTCCACTTCAATCTGGCCAATTTTAGTTATCAGCGCGTTTTGGCTGTTCTGGAGGTCTTCGAGTTCACGAACGATTTTGTTCATCAACTCAAACTTTTGTGCTTTATCCATAATGTTGAGTACGTATTGATATTCATTCTATAAACGCAGAACTGAGTCGATGGTTTTTAGGAATTGGCTTTACCCGTATTTCTGCTGCCATTCTTTCCGCAGTTTTTTGTACTCCGGGTCTTCGCGAGCCTGTAGATAAACGCCATAAAAAATCCGGGCCGACTCAGCTTTCACGGGGTCTTCCTGCCGGGGTAGTTGCTCACGCCCGTGCGCGCCCGATTGCCCTTTTTTGTCATCAGGAACGGGGCCATCGTACTTTTTCCCACTGGCGTGGTTCGCATAACGCCTGGCTCTGGTATAGCCCATTTGCAAAAACTTCCTGGCCATATCCATCCCGATGAAGTCATTTTGGGTTTTGTACTCCAGAAAAAGTTCATAGATTTTTGCCGATGACTCGCGGGCAATTTCCGGCGTCTTGAACCGCCAATGGGGGAGTATCTCGTCTTTATATGGACGTACCAACAGCACGCCCATTTCGCCCTTCCCAACGCGATAAAGCTCAGGCTGTTCGCGCAGGTTCAGGTTGCGGTAGTCGAGGTCGTAGTTGAAAGCACGGTCGGAATTTGTCGACATTGCATGAGTCATTTATGAGTACTCGACATAACCCCGAGCAGTGAATAATGGCCACAAATGACTATTGAACGACCCCTATATTCGGTATGCAACTACACAAACACCCGTAACCCTGCCCCTTCATACTGTTTTAGCACTGCCCGATCTGCCTTCTCATCCGTCACCAACACGCTTACGGCCGACAAGGGCGCAAACTGCAAGTACCGATCCTGTTCGAGTTTGGTGGAGTCGCACAGCAGGTAGGTTTGAGTCGATTGTCGCATCAGAGCAAGGGTATGCGTTGCTTCAAGTTCGCCATTGGCACTCAGGCCGTTTGCCAATGACACGCCATCAACCCCAACAAACGCTTTGTCGGCCCGATAACGGGCAATATGGCTTTCGGCGATGAGACCATGCACAGCCTGACGCTCTTTGTTGACCTCACCACCAATCAGGTTGAGCGTCACTTTCGAAGTCATCAACTCGGCCACAACGGGCAAGGAGTTGGTGATCACCGTGATCGGTTTGCGCCGGATGAACGGGCAGAGCGCGAACACGGTACTGCCGCAATCCATAAAAATCACATCGCCATCCTGAATCTCGCGGGCTGCCAATTGTGCAATCTGTTCTTTGATCTCGCTGCGCTGCGCTGATTTTCCGGCAAACGACACCGGTTGGTCGCCCATGTTTGGCAGCATGGCTCCGCCGTGGGTGCGCACCAGCAGGCCCTGCCCGGCCAACGCATTCAAATCGCGTCGGATAGTCATGTCCGACAGATTGAGCAGTGCCGACAAATCCGACACATCGAGGGTGCTACGCTCGTGCAGGAGGGTTAAAATTTTTGCTTTTCGGGTTTGAAAACTCATGGAATCTCAGTTCATTTGCACAAATTCAAACAATATTAAACAATTTCAAACAAAAATGAACGAGCAAGTTCGAATTTTAGATCGTAAAGTGCTGTCCGACAATTGGTATGTACTTAATAAAATCACGTTTGAATACCGGCAGAAAAATGGGCAGTGGGTCACGCAATCGCGGGAAGCCTATGACCGGGGCAACGGAGCGACCATTTTGCTCCACAACCCCGACACTGACACGGTGATTTTGACCCGGCAATTTCGGTTGCCAACGTTTGTAAACGGTAACCCCACCGGAATGCTTATTGAAGCCTGCGCCGGACTCTTAGACAACGACTCTCCCGAGGTAGCCATCCGGCGGGAAACCGAAGAAGAAACGGGCTACAGAATCACCGATGTCACGAAGGTAATGGAAGCGTATATGAGTCCGGGATCGGTGACGGAGAAACTGTTTTTCTATACCGCTCATTACTCGTCAGACACCGAGCGCAGCAGTGGGGGAGGCATCGACGAAGAAGAAATCGACGTGTTGGAGTTGCCGCTGACCGACGCGATGATGATGATCAGAACCGGCGAAATTCAGGACGGGAAAACGATCATGCTGCTGCAACACGTGTGGATTAACGTAAAAGCCGAATCGCTTTTCTCCCCTACAATAGGTTAACATTGGACAAACCATTCGCGTCGGTTATGTTTGTGGCTTAACCGCCCAATGTCATCGTTATGCGCCTGACTTTATCGTTTCTGTCTATTTTTTTTCTGTTCACACTGGCACTTTCTTCCTGCAAGGGGCCTGAAGGTCCACAAGGTCCTGTTGGTCCGCAGGGGCCAGCCGGTCCAACGGGAGCAACCGGCGCAACTGGTCCGTCGGGGCAAACAGGCCAAACTGGTACGCCCGGCACACCCGGCACTACTACTGTCGTAACCGTAACAGTGGTGCAGGGGGCCACCAACGTGATCCAGATCACCTACCCGGCCCGGGCGCATGATGGGGCTAAAGATCTGGCGTTGAGCTTTCCGGCTTCCTCATCACTCAGCTTTGACCAGATCGAAAAGAGTTTGTTTTATGTGTACGTTAAGCAAATTACAACGACTCCCGACAATTTTAAACTTCCCTATTGGTATGCGGTCCCGGGGCAGACTCCCAACGGAAACTTCTACAGCTACTACATTTTTCCGGGCAATTCAGGTGTATCGGCGGGTCTGTTTATTCGACGCACCACCAATTTCCGGCTTGGTCCCGAAGATTTCGATGCCGTTCGGGTGGTGGTTGTCCCGGCGAGTTTGCTCATTGGAGGGCGGTTGGCAGTCGATTTCACCAACTACGACTCGGTCCGGCAAGCGTTTGGTTTACGGGATTGATCAAGGCGCAAGCCAGTGCCGGATAACCGTTTCTCCACCGTATTCAAATCGTGCCCGCGTTTGTCCGGCACGGCTCAGGTGCACGTAGTCCATTTCCAGCACCCGGCATTCAACCACGGCAAAATTGGTGCGGCCCACTTCCGACTCATCACGGGTGGGTAATTTCTCGCCGAAATGCACCGGGAAGCCCGGGTAAGGCTTTGGTTGACTGATGCCCGGTTCGCATTCAGACAAATACATTTTTCGACTTCCTTCCCAGGTATTGGCCCACTGCTCATCGGCCACAGCACCGTCGGTGTGCATTGTTGTGCTGACCCGGCACCGAAGCTGCACCTGCGCTTTCTCATCCCAAAAAAGTAAAACCGCCTGAGGGTTTTGGCGTAAATGGCTCACTTTCTGTGCCCGTACATCGGTGTGAAACCACAATATTCTGCTTGTTTCATCAACTTGTCGAAGCACAACCATCCGGGCATCGGGTGCGCCATCGGGGGTGGTGGTGGCAACAGTGAAGGTCTTGAAACGGCTGTCTTTCTGAGACGGTGCAGCCTGTAATTGTTGCCAGGAATATCGCTCCAGGTCAGTTAATGATTGATCCATGATGTTGGTACGAACTGTCGATTTGGGCGTTGATTCCATCGGGAAAAGTAGGGTGTTCGTCGGTTCGTTTGAAAGGTTTCATAACTACTGATACCCATTGTTTGTTTACTCCCTGTAAACAGACAATACCATTGAAACATCGGCCCAACAAACCGGGCTACATTCATGTGTTACCATACATCCCTAGTTACTGATGCGCCCACGCTCGAAAAGCGGTTTGATGCCCGCCTTTCCGACAAGGAAGCATTTCGCCCTACATACCATGCCAGTGCGTTCGGATTTCCAGCATGGCCCATTCTAACGTACCAGGAGCCGGGCCGTTTCCAGTGGATTCGCTGGGGCTTGATTCCCCGCTGGGTTCGTTCTGCTGCCGATGCAGATCAGATTCGGGCCAAAACAATCAATGCACGTTCTGAAAGTATTTTTGAGAAGCCTTCGTTTCGCACAGCCGCCCAGAAAGGCCAACGCTGCCTGATTCCGATGACCGGGTTTTATGAATGGCATACAATTGGCAGTAAAAAGTACCCATTCTACATCTCGACTACCGACCAGCCCATTTTTTCGGTGGCGGGACTTTGGGACGAGTGGCCGGATTCGGAAACGGGTGAATTAATACAGACCTATACACTCCTTACAACGGATGCCAACCCCCTGCTCGCGGCTATTCACAATACCAAACAACGAATGCCCTGCCTGCTCACTCCCGATGCCGAACATGCCTGGCTACACGAGAGTCTGACCGAAAAACAAACGCTCGAACTGCTGGTCAACCAATATCCCGCCGACCACATGCACAGCCATTCGATTAGCAAACGGATCACGTCGCGTTCGGAACCGAGTGATACCCCGGATGTTTTAAATCCTTTTACTTACCCTGAATTGGCGGATAAAATCGCACTGTTTGCCGAGTAACTGAATACAACCACGAAGTTTAACCAGATGAAAAATAAACTACTAGTATTGCTGCTTGCGGGCAGTTCGTCGCTGGCAGTTGCCCAGACGGTAACTCCCCCCGACCCGAGTCGGCCAATGCCCGGGATGGCACGCCCCGCCACGAGCGACACACTTCGTCCCGCTACAGGCGACACACTCCGGCCTGCCCCAGCTCCGGTCAGCGTTCCCGCTGATTCAACGCGCCCGGCCACAGGAGTCCAGCCGGATAGTCTTCGCCCCACGCCCTCGGCGGCAACCGCACCAACGAATCGAGCTAATCCCGACAGCACGCAACCCGTGCAGACGGCTCCAACAGGTCGGCCACAGCGTCCGGGTGGACAACGCCCGGCCGGGGCAGGCTCCGATGGAGGCATGATGCCTGGCATGGGCACGCAGAATCCACCCCCCGTTATTCCCGGCACCAGTGGCGACAATGCGAACCGGGGTGCCGCCAAAATCTCCGGCGTTATTCTGGATTCGGCTTCGCGCCAGCCGGTTGAGTTTGCCAGTGTAGCCCTTGTCAATGTTACCACCGGCAAAACCATCGACGGGGCCTCTGCCGATGATAAAGGTCGGTTTACGATCACCAAAGTGCCGGTTGGTGAGTTTAATTTACTGGTTTCATTTGTGGGGTATCGCAACAAAACACTTCGTAGTATTCGCGTGGTGAACCGGGGCGATGAAGTGAACACCGGTATTGTGAACCTGCGCTCCGACACCAAAACCCTGAACGAAGTAACCGTAACCGGACAGGCCGCCCTCATTGAAGAAAAGGTGGACCGGCTGGTATATAATGCAGACAAAGACATCATGTCAAAAGGGGGTGATGCCACCGACGTGATGCGAAAAGTGCCGCTGCTGTCAGTCGATTTAGACGGAAACGTGTCGCTCCGGGGAAGCAGCAACGTGCGGGTGTTAATCAATAACAAACCCTCGACCATTGTAGCCAGCAGCGTTGGCGATGCGTTGAAGCAGATTCCGGCCGACATGATCAAGTCGGTGGAGGTGATCACCTCGCCCTCGGCCAAGTATGATGCCGAAGGAACAGCGGGCATCATCAACATCATCACCAAGAAAAACACGTTACAGGGAGCCACTCTTAGCCTCGACACGGGTGTGGGTAATCGGGGAGCCAATCTCGGCCTGAACGGTAGCCTGCGCACGGGCAAAATGGGCTTTAACCTCGGCGGTTTCGGGCGGGCCAATTACAATGTTCGTGGTGCATTCGACAACACCCAGCGCACATTTGGAGCCAATGGCGTGAGCACCACCCGTCAGATTGCCAATACTATGAACCAGGGAGCATTTGGGCAATATACGCTGAGCTGGGATTATGACATCAGCAAATACAGTGCGCTCACGGCGAGCGTTCGGTTTGGCCTGCGCAACAACATCACCACACAAGATAACCTCCGCACCGAAACGACCTCGCCCAGCTCAACGTCGATGCAAGTGGGCTTGCGTGATGTGTTGTCCCGCGACAACTCCAACACAGTTGATGCGAACATCGACTATACCCGCACGTTTGAGAAACCTCAGAAAGAGTTTAGCATTTCGGGGCAGTTCAGCCGCAATACCCGCGAGAATAACTTCACCGCCGACATTCTGAATAACGTTGACTTGCAGACAATTATCTCGCGGCAGCGCAACGTGAACCCCAGCTATAATCAGGAATCGACACTGCAAATTGACTATCAGACTCCCATCGCCGTTAACCAGTTGATTGAGTTTGGTGGTAAAGCCATTATGCGGAAGGTGAATAGCCAGTTTTCGTATTTGCTGGCAACGCCCCCCTCGCTCGACGATTTTCTGACCGATGGAACCCGGCCCAGTAACACCCTGAACTACAACCAGGAAATTGCCGCCACGTATATTTCGTACACCTACACCTCGAAAACTAAATATACCATCAAGATTGGGTCGCGCTACGAATACACGTTCATCAACGCCAACTTCTCCAGAGAGGGCAGTGGTCAGAGTGTCGATCAAATTCCCGACTACGCCAATTTTGTGCCGAGTATCAACATCTCGAAGGCATTGAAAGGGGGTAAAACAATTAAAATTGCTTACAATCGCCGGATTCAGCGGCCCGGTATCCAGTCGTTGAACCCTAACACCAACGCAGCCAACCCGCTCAACGTGACCCAGGGGAACCCAAACCTGCGCCCCGAACTGAACGACAATTTTGAGTTCAGCAGCAGTACCTACATCAAGTCGGTATACATTAGCGGATCGCTGTTTGCCCGCTTCTCCAGCAACGCCATCACCAACGTGACCACTACCTCGGCGGTGCAGATTGGCACCAACGCCACCAACCCGGTGTTTCAGAACGCGCTTTTTTCTACTCCGCAGAACATCGGTACGGAGAATGCGTATGGCCTGAACTTGTTTGGAAATGCCACCCTGTTCTCCAAATGGCAGATCGGTGGGGGTATTGATACCTACGTAGCCTATTTGAAGGGGCAAGTGCCAACAGCTCCAACAAGCGGAACAGATGGTAGCTCAGTGGCAGGCGGAACCGTTTCGGCCTCCAACTCCGGGCTGGTTATCTCGGGGCGTTTCAACACAAGCGTAGCCCTCAACAACGGCTGGGGTATCCAGGCATTTAGTTTCGCCAGAGGTCGGCAGGTGCAGTTGCAGGGTTACGATGGCGGGTTTATCTTCTATAGCATGGGAGCGAAGAAAGACTTCAAAAACAAGAAGGGCAGCGTGGGACTATCCGCTGAAAACTTTCTGGTCAACCCCCTGAAAATCAAGTCAGTTTCTGAAACAGTGGGTGTGTTCTCCCGCAATAGCCTAACGAGTCGTTACAATTTAGGTTTCCGGGTGAACTTCAGTTACCGCATTGGTAAAATGAGTTTCGATCAGCCTCAACGCCGGAAGCGCGGTGTTAATAACGACGACGTGAAAGAAGGCGAAGGTGGTGGCGACAACGCCGGTGGAGGTCAGCAACAGGCACCCGCTGGCGGTCAGCAGGGCGGTGGCGGCCGCAGGCCGAGGTAAGTAAGTAGCGATGCATAGTTGCGTCTCCTGTGCCGGATGGTTTTGCTGACGCACAGGAGACGCAACTATGCATCGCTACAGCATCGCTGCGCCAAAAACCCCGGCACTGTCGCCAAGTTTGGGGCGGAGGATTGGTGTTCGAACTACTTTGTCATTGAAAATGTACTTTTTGATTCGCTCCACGCCTTCGGTATAGAGTTCGTCAATGGTGCCAACGCCCCCGCCCAGCACGATGGCATCGGGGTCGAGCACGTTGATGATGGTTGAAACAGACCGGCCAAAATACTCCAGCATCCGGTCAACGGTTTGCGAAGCAATAGGGTCAATTCCCTGGCGGTGTCGGTCGATAATGTCTTTTAGTTTCCGTTTTTCGCCACTTTGTTCGTGGTAGAACCGTTGCAAAGCCGTACCTGATAACACCTGTTCGTTGCAGCCTCGTTTGCCGCAGTAGCAGTCATAGCCGTTTTCTTCGAGGATGTTATGGCCCCACTCGCCCCCAATGCCATGCAGTCCACCCAGCACCATTGGCTTGCTGTCGGTGCCCGTTTTGAACACCACCCCCCCGCCAACGCCCGTCCCCATAATCACCCCGAAAACGCACCGATAATCGGGCAACACATCGGGCACCACACCCAGTGAAGCCTCGGCTAGAGCAAAGCAGTTGGCATCATTGGCCACTGTGATCGGCACGGCCAGGCGGCTGGCCAGATCCTGCACCATTGGTTGCCCATTGAGCACCGTGGTGTTGCAGTTTTTCATGGTGTTGGTTAATGGGTCGTTGGTGCCGGGTGTTCCAAAACCAATGTGTTCCGGTTCATAGCCCGACTCGACCCGCAGCATGTCCACCAATAGTTCAATGCGACTCAGGATATGGTGATAGCCTTTGTCGGCTTCAGTGTCGATTCGTTTGCGAAGAATAACAGCGTCGGGGGAGGGTTTTGAAAGCACAACACCTTCGATTTTGGTGCCGCCAAGGTCGATTCCCCAATAGGTTTGCATAAAATTAGTGGTAAGTCGTAAGTGGTCAGTTGTAAGGCTGCTCCCGAGATTTGGTTACAGGCCGAAAATTAGCCAAAAACTGGTTATGACTTGGCAACCCAATAAATATTCGGGAATTTTGACTCGTAAAAGAAACCCTTCACTCCTTCTATGCCCTGGTATCAGAATTTCTTCCACGGTTTGCCGCAGCAGGCGTGGCGAGCCGCCCAAACCGACGACCAAACCCAACTCGACCTCGAATTGATTGTGGAATCGTTGGAGTTTGGCCCTGGCGATGCCATTCTCGATATTTTTTGTGGCTATGGTCGTCATGCGCTTCCTTTGGCTCAAATGGGGGCTAAGGTAAGTGGGGTAGATATTTCGGAGGAATATATTCAGACCCTGAAAAAAGAAGCTAATGCCCACAAATGGCCGGTAGAAAGCATTTTAGGGGATTTTATGACTACTGCGGCTTTAGAAAACCGGGCGGATCAGTTCGATGCCGCTTATTGTTTGGGTAATAGCTTCGCGTTTTTTCCGCACAACGATATGCGTCGGTTTCTGAAACGCATTGCCCAGCTACTGAGGCCTGGCGGGCGGTTGCTGATTCAATCGAGTATGGTCGCTGAGGTTGTATTACCCGATTTTCAGGAACGCAACTGGATGCCAATCGGTAACGACATAGCCGTGCTGGTGGAAAACCAATACAACCCCTCGGAAAGCAGAATCGACCAGCACCTGACCTACATCCGCACTGTTCCCGGTGAACCCATTGTTTCTGAGCAGCGAACAGCCCAGTATTACATCTACACAATTGCCGAACTGTCCCGCCTATTTACCGAAGCCGGTTTCACGGTGGAGGCCCTCTATGGAACGGCTGATCAGCAACCATTTATGGTGGGCGATGAGGGCGTTTGGATGGTGTTAGAGAAGAAGTGAGGAGTTCCTATTCCGCTTCTATCCTTTATTCATGAATAGTCTAATTCGATGAATCTTGAGCAGAATTGGGCGAAAGAACTGTATTTTTCTACTATTTATTGTATTTCCCATGGTTGAAAAAATGTAAACCAGTATCTTTCAATCAGTTTAACACCGTTAACTTAGCCAAACGGATTATTATGGAAGTTCTCGAACGCAAGCAGCGCACCCGCGAACAGACCCGCACAGGCATTATAACTACTGCTAAAGACATTGCCCGTCGGGAAGGATGGCAAGCTGTTTCGATCCGCAAGATCGCCGATGCCATTGACTACAGCCCCCCTATCGTTTACGAATATTTCGACAGTAAAGACGTGTTGCTTGATGAAATCCGCAAAGAAGGGTTTCGCTTTTTGCATAAAGAATACGAGCGCATCGATAAACTCTATCGGGACCCCGAAAAACGACTCTACGAAATTTCGATGGCTCAGTGGGATTTCGCCATGAAACAGCCTGAGATTTATCAGGTTATGTATAATCTCAATGGGGCATTCTGCACTATTCCGGTTCATGAAAATGCAGAAATGCAAGCTGTTTCAACGCTGATTCAAAGCATCATTTTCTCGTTTATTCCAAAAGCCAAAGAAAGCATCCGCCGACTGTTTTTTGAGTGGTGGTCAATTTCCCACGGTATGATTTCGCTGGCCATGATCCTCAAAGACCAACAGTCTCTCGATCAGTCGCAGCAAATTTATCTGGAGTCGATGCGACGTTTTGCACGGGGTCTTAAATGACCCCCTCGTCGATTGCCGTTTTTGGGGCAACTGGTATGCTCGGTCAGCCCGTGACCCGTGAACTAATTGCGGCTGGTTTTGAGGTGCGTATTATTGCCCGCGATGTGCAGACAGCTCAACGCCTTTTTCCTGAAGCTACGGTCGTTTTTGGCGATCTCGCCCAACCTCAAACGCTAACCGCTGCCCTTGCGGGGGTCGATGCCATTTATCTGAACTTGTCGGTGCAGCAAACCGAAAAACAGACTGACTTTCACACCGAAACTGATGGTTTGCGCAATCTGTTGCTGGTGGCAAAACAGGCTGGAGTATCCCGAATTGGCTATCTGTCGTCTATTGTCATGCGCTATCAGGGCATGAATGGGTTCGATTGGTGGGTATTTCGAGTTAAGCAAGAGGCCGTGCGGATCTTGAAAGAATCAGGGCTGGCTTACAGCATTTTCTACCCTTCCAACTTCATGGAGACCATGCTGATTACCCAGCGAATGGGGCCGTTGGTGCTGGTTGTGGGCGATTCGCCCGTGAAGCCGTGGTTTATTTCAGCGCGTGATTATGGGAAGCAGGTGGCACGGGCTTTTCAGATTGCCCAACCGGCCCAACCACAGGAATATGTAATTCAGGGGCCGGAGCCGCTGACCCAACTGGAAGCTGCCCGGCAATTGACTTCCCACTATGCCAAATCGAATTTACGGGTTGTAGTTATGCCCCCGGCTTTGCTCCGGTTCGGGCGGTTGTTCTCGCAACAAGCCGACTACGGTTTCCATATCAGCGAGGCTCTCAACAACTATCCCGAACAATTTGAAGCCGAAAAAACCTGGGCTGAACTGGGTAGACCTGAAACAACAGTTCGGGCGTTTGCGCAAAGGGCTTAATATCAACTTGTTGGCTCGTGCTGGATGACCTATTAAACGTTTTATTCGGTTAATGTGAAACGGTTAATTGAAAAATTCAGACACTGGTAATTTTTACGGAAGTCATGGTTAATGAACCGGCAATGGCTTTGTCGTTGAAAAACGAAACCACATCTTTCTTGCCCTGTAAACCAAGGGTATAAAGCAGGGGCAGGTAATGTTCGGGGGTTGGGATGGCCAACTTAGCTTCGGGGCCAAGTCGGTCATAGGCAATCAGCGAAGTATGATCGCCGTTGGTGATCAGTTTCTTGAAGGTGTTGTTCATCTGAATGGCCCAATCGTGTCCGTAGGCTGAGTTCATGTTGCCCGATGGCGGAAACGACATCATCCGCAGGTTATGAACCATATTGCCGCTCCCTAAAATCAGGACCCCCTTTCGGCGTAGTGCCGACAGTTCTTTGGCCAGATCATAATGATACTGTGCATCTTTGGTGTAATCGATGCTCAGTTGCAGCACCGGAATCGTGGCGTTGGGATACATTTGCCGAACAACGCTCCAGGTTCCGTGGTCGAGGCCCCAATCATGGTCAAGCTCAACTGCAGTGGAATGAATCAAACTGGCGGTTTCTTTAGCCAGTTCAGGGCTACCTTTCACAGGATACTGCACATCGAATAGGGCCTGTGGAAATCCACCGAAGTCATGAATCGTTTTGGGGGCTTCCATCGCCGTAATGCGGGTGCCCCGGCTTAACCAGTGGGCGGAGATCACCAGAACAGCTTTTGGAACGGGGATTTCGGTGGCAAGCTTTTTCCAGTACTGGCTAAATTCATTGTTTTCGATACCATTCATGGGCGACCCGTGACCCACAAACAGAACGGGCATTTCTGGCCCCTGTTCAGGCAATTCATCCGTTAATTGCCGGAAGCCGGATAGCATGGTTGTACCGATCATAGCGGTTAAAAATTCAGTTCGTTTCATGGTTTTTGGTTATCAATCGGTCTGGCTATCAGGCTAGTAAAGCCCCTACGTTTTGTCGGAAATCGGTTATGGATGGCCGTGTAATCAGGCAATAGGGTAGGAGGGTCAGTAACGAATCAGAACCGTCAGGACAAGTTGCCGGAAGAGCCGATCAAACATGAGCAACCGATTAATGAAGCTTATTATCAGTGATAAACGATTTGTTTCGTAGGGGTAATCGGTTCAATTGTTTGTAGCCCGACGAATCTAAAAAGGTCTGAAACAGCGTCAAATCAGTCTCCGAATGCAGGTCTGAGCCGACAAAATCGACCCATTTGTTGTCGATCAAATGCTGCGCCTGTTTTTTCACGGGTTGCCCATACTGCCCAATCATTGACCCCCAGTTGAGTTGAAACAGGCAACCCATGTCGCGCAGTTTGGCCAGGGCTTTGAGGTTGTTGTGATAACAAACATAGCGTTCGGGATGCGCTAAAAGCGGTTGATAGCCTTTAATCTGCATCTGAAACAGAATAGTATCCAGATAAGCGGGGGCTGAATCCCAACCTATTTCGATTAACACATAGCGTTGCCGCCCGAAATTCAGGAGTTGCCCACCTTGTAGTAAATCCAGAAATAATTCATCGACCATGTACTCGGCTGCAACCTCAATGGTGAGTGGCAACTGGTAGATCTCGATCATTTTCCGCAGAGCCGATTGGCCTGTCAACAGGGTAGCGTGTGTATTCGGATACCGGTACTGATTGATATGCGGAGTGGTGACTATATGCCGAATGCCCCAGTCTACATACTGACGCAAACAGGTCAGCACCTCTTCGTGGGTAGTTAACCCATCGTCGACACCAGCCAGCATGTGCGAATGAATGTCGGTCGACCAGTCGTAGGCATGACCGGCGGATTTCGGGCTGCGGAAAGCCGCGAATTGACTATTGATCCGGTCTAGTAAATTGGTGAACGTACTCATTCAAAGGAGTTAAAACGTGGTGAAAATGCGCGTTTGCTACGGTTGTCAAGGGCAACATTTCCTGTTTCAGCGTAAATTTAGGACTTAATTCTTAAATCAGATTGTTTGCGGTTTTAACACATAGGACCGACTATTTTTTACCTCTATCCCATCTGGCAGTGTTACGAAAGAATGTCATTAGCTTGAACATAACCCTAAGTTCGTATCAGTCGTTTATTGCCGACTTGCTTCAAAAGTCGCGCCAACATGAGTCGGCCTACGTATGTTTTGCCAATGTACACATGGTGGTGGAGGCTGCTCATGATCCCGTTTTTGCGCAGGCAGTCAACAAGGCTACCTGGGCCACTGCCGATGGGGTGCCGCTGACCTGGGCTTTGCGGGCTTTGTATGGCATTCGTCAGGAACGGATAACCGGATTGGATGTGCTGCCCGACCTGCTGGTTGAAGCGGCCAAAAATCAGTTGCCGGTTTATTTCTATGGGTCGACCCCCGAAGTCTTAAGCCGATGTGCTTTGTTTTGCCAACAAAACCACCCTACATTGCCCATTGCCGGGATGCATTCACCCCCATTTCGGCCCCTTTCGGCTGCTGAAGAGCAGGCTGACATAGAAGCGATTAACGCATCGGGAGCCGCAATGGTATTTGTTTCACTGGGTTGCCCGAAGCAGGAAAAATGGATGGCTGCCGTCAGCGACCGTATTCCCGCCGTTTTGCTGGGCATTGGTGGCGCTTTGCCGGTTTCGGTTGGTGAGCAACTTCGGGCACCCCGCTGGATGCAACAGGGAGGGTTGGAATGGTTCTTCAGATTGATTCAGGAGCCACGCCGACTACTTCGACGTTATATCGTTACCAATACATTATTTGTCGGGTATTTGCTGCGTCAACGCCTGAGCCGGTGACTCCTGCCGTATTCGTCCGTCCATACAATTTCAACAATGACATTTGCCCCCATCATACTGTTTGCCTACAAACGGCCCCACGAACTGCAGCAAACGCTTGAGGCACTCCGGGCAAACCATCTGGCTTCGCAAAGTGAGTTATATGTGTTTGCCGACGGCCCGCGTCGCCCCGCCGACGAACCTAAAGTTGCCGCCACTCGTGCCGTTTTGGATCAGATCACTGGTTTTAAGGCCGTACACCGGTTCTACAGCCCTCACAATATCGGGTGCGCCGATTCAATTATTGCCGGGATTTCCAGCGTTTTGAAACAACACCCGGCGGCTATTGTGGTTGAGGATGACATTGTTACCAGCCCCAATTTTTTAGACTTCATGAATCAAAGCCTCCGTCAATATGCCAGTAATCAGGCCGTATTTTCAGTAGGAGGCTATACATTTCCGTTGCGTAAACCAGCAGGATATACGGATGACGTGTACTTTTTCGGTCGCACCTGCGCCTGGGGTTGGGGAATCTGGGCCGACCGCTGGTTCAAAGCCGATTGGGCACTCACCGATTTCGATACGTTCATCAACGACCCCGTTGCCAAACAACGGTTTAACGAAGGCGGCAGCGACCGGGTCAGGATGTTGCAACGGGCCTATACCAAAGACATCGATGCGTGGGACATTCGCCTGTGCTATGCCGAGTTCAGGCAGCAGGGGGTAACCCTGTTTCCAACGCTCTCGAAAACGCTCAACATTGGTGTCGATTCACCCGATTCGACCACCGAGGTGGTATATGATCGCTACAAAACACCATTAGATACTGGGGAGCAACGCACGTTTGCCATGCCCCAACAGGTGGTGGTGAATGCGGATTATGCCCGGCAGTTTCGCCAAAAATTTAGTCCCCCGGTGCGGGCCTGGAACAAACTCCGAACCTACGCCCGGCAGCTTAGTTCCCGCTCTACCCGTTAGTAATCAACTCGTTATCAGAAAAGCCCTACGCCTACCGTGAGAGTTCTAGTACTTCATAATTATTATCAGCAGGCAGGGGGCGAAGACACCGTTTTTGAGCAGGAGACTCAATTGCTTCGTCAGTATGGGGTTACAGTCGAAACAATGCAGTTCACCAATGAATCGTTTGATGGGTCGTGGTTGGGGAATCTTCAGTCGGCAGCCCAGGCGTTTTATAATTCGGACTCTGCCCAACGGTTAACAGCGGTGCTCGACGAGTTTCGGCCCGATGTGGTGCATATTCATAATCTGTTTTACACGGCTTCGCCTGCTGTGATTCTGGTGGCCAAAAAGCGGGGTATTCCTGTGGTGATGACGCTGCACAACTACCGGCTTGTGTGTGCCAATGGCCTGCTTATGCGGCCGGGACAGGTTCCGTGCGAAGAATGCCTCACCAGCACATTGCCTTTGTCGGGCATTCGGCATGGTTGCTTTCGTGATTCGGTTGCCCAAACGGCTCACCTGACATTGCTCACCAGTGTTCACCGGCTGCTCAACACCTGGAAACAAGTTGACCGTTTTGTTGTGTTGACCGAGTTTGCCCGGCAAACGTTTTTGCGCTCGTCGCTTCAACTCAAACCCGAACAAATTGCCGTAAAACCAAATTCGCTGCCCAATTTGGGTTTTACACCTGCTTCGGAGCGGGGAGATTTCTTTTTATACGTGGGCCGACTATCCAGTGAAAAAGGCATTCAGGTATTGCTCGATGCGGCTCAGGCCGGGGTATTTCCATTGCATATTATTGGCGATGGTCCTATGGTCGGCTTGGTTCAAGAAGCAGCCCGTAAGCATGACCACGTTCAGTATCTGGGCGCACAGCCCCGGCAGGCCGTGTGGGAGGCCATTCGGCGATGCCGGGCGGTGGTGATCCCGTCCATTTGCTACGAAGGTTTGCCGACGGTGATTCTGGAAGGGTTCGCGTCGGGTACACCGGTTGTTTGCTCCGACCAGAAAAACCTGAACCAGATCATTCAACACAACGAAACCGGGGTACTTTTCAAAACCGGCGACGGGGCTGATCTGGCTCGCACACTCCTCGGCCTGCCCGCTGATCTGGAAAAACTAGCCCAAAACGGCTACCAGAAATACTTGGACACCTACACCCCCGAACGCTCGTTTGCCGGGTTGATGACTATCTATCGGGAGGTTATCGCCGAACAACTTGCGCCATCCACTGCCGTCCCCGTCTGAGGGCGTACCCCCCCACAATGCGCAGCATGTCAAGCCCAAAATAGAACAACCCAAGAGGGGTATGTTTCCGGGCAAACTGATACCGAACCGGGTAGTTAACCGGCGATTTAATGGAGGTCAACGCCTGTCGGAACTGGCGAAACGTGGCCTGTTTCTTAACATCGAAACCCGTTGCATCGGTATATTCATAGACCACACTTGCTACGGACATCACCAGCAGAAACCCTGCTTTTCGGGCACTGACACTGAAGTCGATGTCTGACATATAGTGCTGGAACCGTTTCTCATCGAACAAACCAATGGTGTCGAAAACGCGCTGTGGAATGAGCATACCCCGGCCGGGTAAGCTCTCTGATTGATAATAGTTTCCCGTGGCCCGTAGCAGATCGTGCTTGTTCTGAAAGCGGGTTTTGGCCCAATCGTCGATGTGCGGAAACCATAAATTGATGCCTGTGCCGGCATAAAGCAAACGGTGGGGTGGTTGAATGTCGACCGAAATAGACCCAACAATACAGGGTTTATTGTCCTGATAAGCGACCAGAAGGGTTTCTAAATAGTTTTCGGGAACTTCCGTGTCATCGTTCAGCGTCAAAACAAAGTTATCGGGTGACGTACCCCATTGCTCCTCGGCATATCGAATACCGAAGTTAGTGGCTCCCGTCCACCACAGCGATCCTGAGCCTGCAAGCACTGTAACATCAGGAAATTGAGTGCGAATGGCTTCGGCAGTTCCGTCGGTGGAGCCATCGTCAACCACGATTACCCGATAGGTGGTGATCGTCTGTCGGGCTAAACAGGCCAGGCACTTCAGGGTGTAAAGTTTCCGGTTGTGAACCGGGATGATGATGTAAATCATAGTGAGCAGCACCTCCCTGATTCCGGTTTTGGGTTAACTTAACCAGTCGGATAATGATATAGAGATACATTAAAATACAGAGGCATCCAACAGTTACGGATGTTTGACCAAATACCGAGAGCACCAGTAACCCCCAGATCGCACTGAGCAAAACCAGGCTCGACTGAAGCCGCACGGTAATCAGCCGGTAGGAGAGGTAGCTGATCAGGACTCCAAAGAGCGTGATGAGAATGAGGGCGTAAAAACCATACGCAAAATATAGCTCCGAAATAAGTCCCGTTCTGATTCCCAGCGTGTTCTCCTCATCGAACAATGTCATAAACGAGTAGGCACTGTCTTTGGCAACCAGCTCGCCCTTGTCGAAACCGGCTATGCGAAGGACAAACGAGTTAACGAACGCGCCCACCATACTGGCGGCAAAATCGTAGTTCGGAATCTGCCCCGGTTCATACTCATTCACTGCCCGGATGTACTCCCTGAATTCGGCACCGAGGGGCAGACCATCGCGGGCAAACGGCGAATCGGATGCGTCGCCCAGTCGGAGGTTTTGCAGCAGAATATAAAACATTGTGCCGCAACCCAGCATCACCAGCGTTCGTGTATCAACCGTTAGCGCACCAGCTTTTATTTTGTCGTACACAAAAACGGCCAGCAACGAAGTCAGCAGAAACAAACGCTTGCTATCAATAGACATAATGAGCAGGGCCATACCCAACAGCACAACCCACATTACCCGGCGTGGGGTCGATTGACTTTTCAGGTAACGGTCATAGATCAGAACGGCGGCAATGCTGTTCAGAAAACCGTAATTATAAACGTACCCATAGTTGATTTCATACATCAGGTTGGTTACGTCGGTGCCCGCGAAAATGGGAATGAAGCCCACACTGCGGATGAAATCGGCGAACCAGATGAGCGGAAAAGCCACCAGAACAGGCTCCAGCCACGATAAATCGGTGATCAGAACCCGCCCCTTGGCGCGAGCCGATTCTGACAGAGCGGGCAGTTGGGTGTTCACATCATGCAATAACATACCCAGGCTCATGAACACCAGGAAAAGGTTATAAATAATGCACCCCTCATCCATCGAGATGAAATAAGGGTTGACGTTGTAGTAGGTCAGAATTTTCAATTCGCCGATAAACAACCAACTGATCCAGATAATCAGGAATGTTTTGGTATACCGGTTTTTAAGGCTGAAAACGACAACAAGCGGCACAATTAACATTGTGTGACTGAGCATCGAGGGATAGATAAACTCCTCGCTATACCCAAACGCAAACCGATAGATCAGTGGGGTCACCTGAACAAGTCCACAGCAAAGAAGTAAAAGCAGGTTCTTTTTCATGTCGTTAAAGTGATCGTAGGAAGCGGGCCGGATTGCCTCCCCAAATTTGGTTTGTCGGCACGTTTTGATCATGCTGAATTCATTACCTATCGTTACGGAACTGCCATCATTAATATCCACCACCGGAATGCCATGGGAACGCAGGCCTGAACCATATCGAACATTATTCAGATAAAACAAAACCCGGATTACTACCTCGCAATGGACCGATTGATTTGTCGGAAACCAAATCGGACTGATCGGAAAATGAGCCGTAAGAATCTAAAAAGCATCGTTAGAAATGGGCCAGTAGTGATTTGGTGGGCATAGTGTTGATTAGCTTTCGGTAGTCAGCCCGGCACACCAGCAGCAGCGTTAGGTTCCAGGCAGTTCCTGCCATAACCACACTAACTGGTCCTGCTTGTACGTACCGGAACAGGAAAGCAATCAACACGATATAAGCTCCCACTCCAACCACCGAAATGATCACCAATCGTTTAATTTTTCCAACTCCATTAACGAAGGAATTATAGTTGCTGAGAAAGATAAAGCTAACCGAATAAAGAGCCATCCAAACCAGCATATCGGTTGGAATGTCGATTTGAGGCCCCACCCAGGCGTTTAGCACCGGGCGAGCCACCAGCAACAACAGCACCACCAGTAGCACCATCAGCCCGCTAACCCGGTTTAGCTGTGTCATGGTACGGACAATCCAGGGCTTGTCGTTCCGGGTGTAAGCATCCGTGAAAGCCGACCAGTAAGGCGTAATGACAATTCCGTAGAGCATGGTGGTTACACCAAAATATTTACTGGCAATGCTATAAGGACCAACCCTGTCTGACCCCAGGAAATAGGAGATGAACAGCCCCCCCGACGTAAACACCAGAACACTAATGAGTTGTAAGACAAAGAACTGCCCGCCCGAACTAAATAACTCGCGGCTAAGAGAACGTCTTACTGCCGAAAACTGGGGTGCAATACCAGCATACGTCCGGCTGAACAAGTAGATCGAGATTAACCCAAAAACAACCAGAGGAGCCAGCGTATAGATATGGGCCATTGTCATCAGCGAAGGCGATGTGAGTTTTGTGGCTCCAAACAGGCAGAGTAGCGTCAGTGCATTAATTGCCAACATAATCCAGCCAACATAAGCCGCCCGTTGAGCGGCCAATAATATAGCGTTGATGGGTTTGAGCAATAGCTGAATGCTGAAACCCACCAGCGTGTAGGTAATGACTGTGTTTATCTGGGCAGGATTATTGGTCTGAATGTTGAAGATTTCGGACCAATTGGCATAATAATTGATATAAATTACAACAAGAATTAGCCCCAACGCTACTACCCCCGACAACATGTAGATGGTGCTGACATACTGCCGGGCTGTTCGCTGATCGCCCGTGTTGAAAAAACCAACCAGGCTGTTACGCAGACCATTACCGAAGCTGACATCAACTAAACTAAACCAGGAAGCTAAGGACGTAATGGTCATCCAGATCCCAAAATCGCTAATGCTCACGTACCGAATTGTCAGCGGAACGGCAATTAGGCCGATCAGTACGCCCAGGCCTTTTACAATGACCGACTCAAACACGTTCCGATACATAATAAGGGAACGGGCATCAATCCGCCCCGCCCGGATGTCGGCAATGAATTTATTGACCATTCAGTGAATCAGAATGCGTCTGAGTTACCCTTGAACATGCACAAAAGCGTCTGGACACAAATAAAGAAATCGAAATGCAGCGACGATTTTTGAATGTAAAGCAGGTCATATTTGAGCCGGTGATGCATGGTGAGGTTTGTGAAAACCGCTCCCCGGCACCCACGCGCCTGAGCCAGTCCCGTCAGGCCCGGCCGGGCACGGTATCGCTGAGAATATCCATGCAGCGTTTCCCAATAGGCAGCGTCCAGTGGTATCGGATGGGGGCGGGGACCAACAATGCTCATCTCGCCCATCAACACATTCAGAATTTGGGGAAGTTCGTCCAGATTGGTTCGGCGCAAAAATCGGCCCATTGGCGTAACGCGATTATCGTTTCGGAGTGTTTGTCGAAAACTGCCTCCCGGTGCATCGTGGTACATTGTCCGAAATTTTAAGCAACGAAAGGGTTGTCCGTTTCGCCCGGTTCGGGTTTGGATAAAAAATACAGGCCCTGACGATGTCGCCCGGATCAACAGGCTAATCAGCACGCCCAGCCAGCTTAGTATGAAAACGGTAACCAAGCCGGCAACGATCAAATCAAACAACCGTTTACCTCTGTATTCGGGTGCCGAGGGTGCGACACGGGCCGACATCGGCACATAGGTATGCCGCAGACGGGGATTGTGTAATTCTGAAACCATGATCCGTTTTTATTGTATGGGTTTTGTCTTAAAAAATGGCAGACTCTTTTTCTTCTCAGGCTCACCATAAACATACTTGTTCTTCGAGAGGTAGCTGTAATAATTTGCTTCTCCTTCGCCAACTGCATTTAGAATGAGATTGAGCTTGTTAAACCGTTTTTCGCGGTAGAGCATGTCAATCATTTTGAGGTAATGCTTAGGGGTAACGTTGTGCCGCACAATATAGAGTGTTGCATCAGCATACGGCGCAATTAGTTGCGCATCCGTAACCAGACCAATCGGCGGTGCGTCGATAACCACATAATCGAAGCGTGCACGCAGTTCGGCAATCAATTGGGCCAGCTTGGGGCTACCCAACAACTCAGACGGATTCGGCGGAATCGGACCACTTGGAATAATAAAGTAGTTTTCGCTGACAGGCCGCAGGATCTCGTCAATGGTGCTTTCGCCAATGAGATAATTGCTCAGGCCGGCACTGTTTGTGAAATTGAGCGAGTTACGGAGTTGAGGCTTCCGCAAGTCCATTTCCAAGATAACCGTTTTCAAGCCCAACAAGCCCA
The DNA here is from genome assembly GCA_031411995.1 of Cytophagales bacterium. Taxonomy (GTDB): domain Bacteria; phylum Bacteroidota; class Bacteroidia; order Cytophagales; family Spirosomataceae; genus Rudanella. The sequence goes on along the minus strand of JANOCD010000021.1, from coordinate 20,265 downwards.
AACTTGCTCCCAGGTTGAGCGACAGAAATGATTTTCCTTCGCCATTGATGCTGGACGTGAACAACAAAACCTGACTCTTCTCGTCGCGGTTGCGCAGGAAATTAAGATTGGTTCGCAGGCTTCGGATCTGTTCGGCAATCACCGAATTATCGCGGCCACTAATAACCAGCGATTCTGGTTGCCGTTTCTTGATCACTTCACCCAAAATGGGCACCTGCGTTCCTTCTTCCACTTCCGACCGGCGAATGATCCGATTGTTAACCGCATCTCTGGTTGCCAGCACGCCAACAGGCAGCAAAAGACCCAGTAAGGTAAAAAGCAGGTAAAACAGGGGCTTGTTGGGTTTAACGGGTTTGGCATCGCTGCGAGCCATATCAACAATGCGTGAGTCTGAAATAGTAGCCGCATAGGAAACCGCCGTTTCTTCGCGCTTCTTGAGCAAATAGGTATACAAGTCATTTTTGATGGCCTGCTGCCGGGAGATGTTCATCAGGACCCGTTCTTTCACAGGAATAGCCCTGATCGACTGCTCGATTTCCTGATTTGTGTTATTAAACTGTCTTCTTGCGGTTGTAAGCATGGTCCGCATAGTCCGAACATTGTCGCCAATGTTCACCTTCACCGACTTGATCTGGTCGTCGAGCGATTTCACCAGCGGATGCTGCTCTGGCATTGTCTGCAATAATTCAGTACGGTGGCCTTCGAGCGCACCTGCTTCCTGAATCAACTTAAGCAAGGTAGGATCACTCAGCCCAACTGTTGCCGGTGTGCCACCCCGATTGCCGGGTTGCTGACTGAGGTAGGCTTCCAGATCGTGCAGGGCGGCTAATTGCACCGTCACTTCGCTCAGTTCAGAGTCGTTGCGCTGCACCGTTTCTAGAAAACTCCGGGCTTGCGTACTCAAATCCGTAATCCCCTGAACCGACTTGTATCGCTCCACATCTTTTTCGACGGTTTCCAACTCGCGGGCCACCAGTTTCAGCCGATCTTCGATAAACGTGAGCGTGTTGGAAGCAACCCGGTTTTTATCCTGCACGGCGGCCTGATTATATACATCAATGAGCCGGTTCAAAATAAGCTCTCCTTTGTCGGGAATTGCCGTTTCGATGGACAGAGCAATAACAGTAGATGCTTTGCTCGTCGGTTCGGTTTTCAGAACGCGCAGCAAATCGGTAATTTGTTTATTGGGTGTCGAAACGCGCACAAAAACGGCTGGTGTATTTGCATTGACCTGTGAACGGGGAAATACCCGAAGCCGGCCATATGGGGTTTGAACACTGGCATTGATTGGATACGAATGATCGTTGATTCGGACAGTGCTGGCGTTTACAAATGAAATCTGAAAAGGATCTTCCTGTTGGAATAAGACCGGGTTTGCCTGTTCAATAATCAGTCGAATCGGTGATTGTTCATATACCTCACGCATCCCAAACCGAGTATCCTGAAAATAGGTGATATTGAGATGAAGCTGAGTAACCACCCGCTCCATGAGCGTATAGGATTTCAGGATTTCAATCTCGTTTTCAACAACTTTCTTGGGTGCGAAAATGTCCAGCTCTTTGAGCATGTTCTCTGAATCCAGCCCTTTTTTTTCGTCCTTGATCAGTAAACTTGCTTTGCTATTATAGGTAGGAGCCTGAAAAAGAAGGTATACATAGGCAACGGCCAGTACGATACCGACGGAGAGCAGGAACCAAGGCCAATGGCGGACATACCGCATCAGCGTTGCCCGCAGGCTGGCTCCATCGGTATCCAGTATCTGATAAGGGATGTAGCTATAATTTGGGTTATTGGCCATGATAGGGGCAGTACAAAGTTTATCGTCGGGTGAGTATGATGGCAATAAATGACAAGGCACTCAAGAGTGTAGGAGCCAACTGGTAAAATTGGTCGGCATTCGTGATGCGGGCCTTTCCCGGCTCCACATACAACACATCGTTGGGATGAAGATAATAATAGGGCGACCGAAATAGATCGCGCTTGGTCAGGTCAATTCGGATGAATGTTTTGTTGCCATCCTCTTCCCGAATAAGCAACACGTTTTCCCTTTTTCCGTAGATCGTAATGTCACCTGCCAGGCTAAGGGCTTCAAGCAGGGTGATCCGGTCGTTGGGGATCGTAAAGAGCGAGGGACGAGCCACTTCGCCCAGCACCGAAATCCGAAAATTCAGGTTACGAACATTAACGGTTGGTTCTTTTAAATACGTCTGGAGTTTTTCGCGAATAAGTCTACCCGCATCACTCACCGTTAGCCCAGCTACGGACTGCAAACCAATCAGGGGTAAATCGACTTTTCCATCAGGTGAAACCAGATAGCCTGACGTTTCGGGAAGGCCATTAACGTTTGTTTGTTGCAAATTCCTGTTGTTCGCCACCGACATGGGAGTATAGGGATTGAACATAACGGATGCCTCGGCATTCAGACTGCTAACCTGTATTGACAAAACATCGCCCGGCTTGATTGACGGAACATACGAATCTGGTAAACGTACCTGATCAACAGTCCCCCCCAGTTGAGGTTGCCCTCCCTGAAAATAAATTACCTTTTGCGATGATACACACCCCATTAACTGTCCAATTAGGCCTGCAATCAATAGCAGGTTCGTACTAAAACGAACGGCTGAACGGGTACTTTTACTGATTGAATAAAGAATCATACTTATATTAGTAATTTATACTTACTGTTAAGTTTCGCTAATTTGCATGTGTTTGTTCTGGCTACCACGTCAGTAGAACGGAAAAAATAAATAAATCAAAAAATAATTTATTTACACATGAACACTAATAAAATATTAGATGCTTTAACGAAACGAGAGTCCTGAAAATGATTTTGGTAGTCCTCTGTAAGCCAAAAAATGTGAACAATTTTTGGTATAATAATGTGGATCGACCTAAAATATTTCAATTTTGATTCTGCCTTCAAAATTAGTTGTTTCTACTCTGTTAAAAAGACGAATAAAGTGAAATAGGTAACTGCTATATCATTTCCATAGATTTAAAATTATATTCGTCTCTAATGCTATAATTTGTTATATATCAGACATTTATATGTACTCCATAAGGCAAGATTTTTTTTTCGTTAAGCATAATTTAATTCATATGTTTTCATTACATTAATGATGCTTTATATAAAAGAAATTATAATAAAAAGTATATTCTAAGCACAGAAATATGTAGGTATGTTTTTCTGAAACCCGCTCAGACTTCTCATTTTGTTAGTCGGACATTCTGTTTCAGGAAATTTACTTCGACATCCGTTTATCCACTCTTCAAAAAATGGCTACTTTAGCGGCTCTGCAATTTTCCCTTCTATGCGCCCTTATATCTTAGCTGAAACCAACTATCGTGTCATTCAAGAGCAACCCATTGACCTGGCCATTTTGCCTTGGGGAGCCACGGAGGCCCACAATTTTCACCTTCCCTATGGAACTGATGTGTATGAGGCCGACCACATTGCGGCTGAAGCAGCTCGCATAGCCTGGGAACAGGGCGCGCGTATTATGGTACTTCCTACAGTACCATTTGGTGTGAACACAGGTCAAAAAGACATTTTACTCGACCTTAATATATACCCCAGCACTCAACTTCTGATTCTGAATGATATTGTGGAGGTGCTGAATCGGCAGGGAATTCGTAAACTGCTTATTTTCAATAGTCATGGCGGAAACGATTTTAAACCCATGATTCGCGAGTTAGGCGTTCGTTACCCCGACATGTTTATCAGCTTGTGTTTCTGGTTCAATGTGCTGAAACGCGACGACTATTTTGCCGCGAAAGGCGATCATGCTGATGAACTCGAAACGAGTGTGATGCAACACCTGCGCCCTGACCTGGTGCAACCCCTTTCCGAAGCAGGCGACGGCTCGGCCCGACGCTGGAAAATTGCGGGCATCAACGAGGGCTGGGCCTGGGCCGAACGCCAATGGTCGAAGGTGACGGCAGATACGGGCGTGGGCAATCCCTACCAGGCGACCCCCGAAAAAGGCGAACGTTTTTTAGCCGACATCACCCAAAAGGTCAGCACGTTGTTTGTGGACCTGGCTAAAGCGGATATACAGGATTTGTATGAATGAGGAGTTGACTGGCGCATTTGAAAAGCCGTACTTAGGGGTTCTAAACGCTTCACCCTATGCGCCTGCTACTTTGCTTCCTTCCCTTGTCTCTATTGGCCCAGCCGACTCCCAAGTTTCGGGCGGAGGCTGTTGATAATCAGATTGGTATTGGCTACGGGTTGGCCATTGGCGATGTTGATGGCGACCGTTTGCCCGATATTCTGCTGGCGGACCAACACGATATTGTCTGGTACAAAAATCCGGGCGGTAGGCGTTCCGAGGGAAGATATCCTGGCAGTTCTCCAGCCAGTTCAGGCAGTAGCCGCTGGACGCGCCATGTGATGGCCCGCAACTTGACTCCGCAGGATAATGTCTGCATTGCCGCCCTCGACCTCGATGGCGACGGTCGGGTGGAAGTGGCTGTTGGCGCGGGCTGGAACCCCGCCGAAACCTCGGACAGCACCAAATCGGGCGCGGTGTTTTACCTCATCCGCCCCACCGACCCGACTCAACTATGGGAACCCCTGCGCCTGCCCCACGAGGTAACAACCCACCGGATGCGCTGGGTGCAAACGGGCCGCGCTAAATACCAGCTTGTGGTGGTGCCGCTCCACGGCTTGGGCAACAAAAATGGGGTAGGTCGGGGCGTTCGGGTTTGGGGATATGAATTCCCGAAAAACCCCCGCAGCCGCTGGAAACAGCATTTGGTAGATTCGACCATGCACCTGACCCACAACTTTGAGGTGTGGGAAGATGGTAAGAACACGAGCCTGATGCTGGGCGGTAAGGAAGGCAGTAAGTTGCTGAAATGGGGAGCCGGTCGCTGGCTGCCTGCCGAAACATGGTTTTATAAAGCCGGGGCCTCAACCATGCAGGATATAGGAGAAATCAGACGGGGAAATACTGGCCAGTTTGTGTCGGCTGTGCAACCCATGCACGGCAACCGATTGGTGGTATATGGCCCGAATTCTGAGCGCGACACCCTCAGCACAACACTAAATCAGGGCCACGCTTTGGTCTGCGCCGACTGGCTCGGCACAGGCCGCGACCAGATTGCGGTGGGCTGGCGGAACCCCAACGCCGAGGGCAAAGTAGGCACCCGCTTGTTCCGGCAGGAAGCGAACGGAAAGTGGGTCGAATTCCCCCTTGATGACAGTATACGCATGGCCTGTGAAGATATGCAAACCGCCGACCTGGACGGTGACGGTGATTTAGATCTGATTGCATCGGGTCGCGCCACATTGAACGTGCTGATTTACTGGAACGAGCGGATACGGTGAGGGGGATGGGGCAGCAGGTAAAGGAACTATCGCCCTTAGATATTTGAGGTTACTAACTCCCGATTCGTCCTCACTGCCTTAACCACTCCCTAAAGCCGATTGGCCGTAACACGAGCCAACTGTGAACAATGGCCAGCCCGACAATAAGCAACAGACCCGTGAGCAGAATGGATAGCTTCCCGGTTGGGGTGGTGGCACCCATAAAAATGATTGCCATAGCCAGAATTGCCACGGCAATCAAAATGCTGATAATCAGCTTCATGTTCAACTATTGTTAGTTGTTACAACTTCTTGACCAGGAAGCTGATTAGCTTCTGAATTTTGTCGGTGTAGGGCGGGTAGATGAAGCGGGAGGTGCCGAAATCGCGCCGGATTACGCCCCGCATATTCGACAATTCCTGGAACCCGAAATAGCCGTTGGCTTTGCCAATGCCGCTGTTATTGACTCCCCCAAACGGAATTTCCATGTGGCCAAATTGCCACATCAGGTCGTTGATGACTGTGTCGCCCGCCGTGGTGCGCGCCATAATGTAGTCGATATTTTGGCGGCTCTTGCTCTGAATATACAGGGCCAGTGGTTTCTCGCGGCTGTTGATGGCGCGGAGGGCTTCGTCGCGGTCGCGGTAGGGGACAACGGGCAGCACCGGCCCAAAAATTTCCTCCTGCATGATGGCCATATCGTCGGAAACACCCTCGACCACGGTGGGGGCAATGAAGTTCTGCGCGTCGTTCATTTGACCACCCAGCGTGACGGTGGCACCTTTCTGCACGGCATCGTCGATCAGGCTTTGCACCCGCTTGAAATGGCGGTTGTTTACAATCCGGCAGTAGTTTTCTGACTGTTCAACGGTCTGTCCGTCAGTGCCATACATTTTTTCGACAGACTCCCGGAACGCCTGCATAAACGGCTCTTTTACGGATTCATGCACTAACAGATAATCGGGCGCAATGCAGGTTTGGCCGTTGTTGAAATATTTGCCCCAGGCAATTTGTTCGGCGGCTGATTTGATGTTGGCCGTTTCATCGACAATCACTGGTGATTTGCCACCGAGTTCGAGCGTGACGGAGGCCAAATGGTTGGCGGCAGCGGCCATCACTATCTTGCCCACAGCAGGGCTACCCGTGAAGAAAATGTGGTTAAAGGGCAGTTCGAGCAGGCGGGTGGCCATGTTCGAGTCGCCTTCAAACACGGCAACTTCCTCCACGGGGAACAACTCCTTAATCATTCCTTTGATCGCTTTCGAGACGTGGGGAGTCATTTCCGATGGTTTCAACATCACTACGTTGCCAGTAGCAATGGCCGTGATCAGCGGTTTTATGGCCAGTCCGAAGGGGTAATTCCAGGGCGAAATAATCAGAATGTTGCCCTTGGGTTCGTGATGCACGTATCCGCGCGTACCCACCAATGGCAAGGGCGTTGAAACACGCTTCGGTTTCATCCAGCCCTTCAGATTTTTGCTGGTATGTTTTATTTCGTAGTACAACGCCCCCAGATCACCCAGCAGAACCTCAGAAGCAGGCTTGCGAAAATCGGCGTACATGGCCTGCATCAAATCGGTTTCATGATCCTGAATCCACTTGTGAATGCGCTGAATGCGTTCGATTCGTTGGTTGGCGGTGGTCAGGGCCATTTGCGGAGCATGGCGACGCTGGGCGGCAAAAACCGCCTGAATATCATCCTGTTGGGTTATACTTGGTGAAGTAGTGGTCATGTCGTTTGTTAAATCCGTGTTCCCATCAGTAAAAATACAAAAAAATAGTGGGCAAATTCAATGTTGACTGTTTTAGCAAAAGCCGTATGTTTACTAAAATTATTTAGCAATCGCCCTTTATGAGCCTTGTGAGCGAGAATATTCGGTATTTACGCAAATTGAACGGATTAACGCAGGAACAATTTGCCCGCCGGTTGGGTATCAAACGGTCATTGGTAGGTGCCTACGAAGAGGGTCGTGCCAATCCGAACCCAAACAACATGATTGCCATTGCCAAGTCGTTCAATGTGTCGGTTGAGAATTTGCAGCGGCAGGACTTGCGGAAACTACGCGAAACGCCTAACCTTTCGTTTGATCGAAGGGCGGCTGATGCAGGTGCATCGGGGAAGAGCGTTGCCGAGCGGCTATTGGCCGGGAATGGGGGCGGGAATGGTATTCCCTCGCGCTCCATTTTTCGGGAACGCGATACCGATGCGTCCGACGATCAGCTTTTTTCGGATGATCCATTTCCCAACAACGCCCCCGACCAGTCGCGACCCGATCTGAGTGATGTGCCAAAACCGTTGGCTTCGGTGCTGGAGAAATATTACCGCGCTCCCCCGGCACCCGTCATTAGCGACCCCATCCGCCCGGATCGCCAACCCGACCCCGCCGACCGCGCTCCGTTCGAGATTCGCCCGGCGACACCAGTTGCCCCGCCCGTTTCCAACAGCCCGCAGCCCGCGTCCGCTGCCGAACCACTCTTGTTCAACAATGCGTTTGAGCAAAGCCCGGCGACTCCACAAGCTCGTGACAATGGAAGTTTGCCTTCGATTCCGCTGGTGATGCAATATCAATTTAACGAATATGCCCAACGGCATCAGCAACACGAATACATCAACCGGCTGCCATCGCTGCGACTGCCAACCCTGCCTGTGGGCAACTACCGGGCGTTCGAGGCCGACGCTGATTTCCCGATGCCGGGTGCCCTGCTCATCGGGCAGTTTGTGCGCAACTGGTTCGATATTGCCGATGGAAAACTATACGTGCTGATGCTGAATCAGGGCCTGATTTGCCGACGGGTGTTCAACCAGGTGAAAATCAAGGGGACCCTGCTCCTGACCGCCGACCGCCCCAGTGTGCCAAGCCGTGAGGTGCCGCTCAAAGATGTGCGCGAAATGTGGGAAGTGAGTGCCTTTTTCAGCCAGCAACTTCCCGAACCAGCCCCCAACCTCGACCGGATGCGGCAGTTAGTGGAGGAAATGCGGTTTGAAGTGGAGCGGATTAAGTAGAAACTATGACTCTTCTCAACGAAACCGAGTACAAAAACGCTTTTGCCCAGTTCGATTCGCTGGTTTCACAAATGGCTGACAAGCCTGAGCTACAGACGCAGGCTCGTGAAGTGGCGGAGGCAATTCAGGCCTATGAGCACACGTTTGTTCCCTTCCAGAAACCAACAACGCTCACGGGTATGATTGAATTGCGAATGTATGAAATGAAGCTGAAACAGAAGGGTTTAGCCAATCTGCTGGGTGTCGAAGCGTCGCGTGTTTCCGAACTGCTTAAGGGCAAGCGCAAAGTATCGCTGGAAATAGCGAAACGGCTTCATGGAAAGTTGGGGATCGACGGAAATTTTATCTTAGAAACAGCGTAAGGTTTGGCCTGTTCACTTCCCCCGAAAAGCCCCTTTGATACGTTGCCAAACAGTGGGTTTGCAAACGGTGCAAACTACAACCTCACCCATATATACCGCTGATGGGTTTAGGGCGAAAGTCGCGTTTGTCTTGAATCTGCCCAGTGCAATTTCCATTGTCTGAAAGCCAATGAATTGAAGAGATAGTGATGTGCTTTCGGTATCCAGCTCTGCCGGGATTTGTAAAGCAAACTCACCCTTTTCATTTGAGTTTGTTCCAAACATTGTCCCCTTGATGATGACATTGACACCAGGGATATCTGTTTTATCTTCTGCATCAATTACCCGGCCTCGAACAACCCGTAAAGTGTCGCTTAAATCGGTTTCAGCAGGCTGATGGCTACGTGCTTCAAGCTGATTGATTTCCTGTGTAGTGTGTTGATTAATAGGTAGATCGATAACTTTGCCGCGAGATTCTGTATAGGTGCCACCCAACAAAAGCGATACGCCCAATAAGGTTTTGGGGAGTGAGAAACTGTAGATTAAATTGGCTTTTGCCAATGGCCGGTTCACCTGATGTGACGCGATACGCCCACAAACCGTCCCAGTCGAACGCTTCAATTGCCGCTGAATGTCAGCATCGCTCATTGCTGAAAAATCGACTACTGTTTTCTGGCAATTCCCGCAGAATCGGCCCGCCGATGTGGGGTGCATGGTGGCCCAGGTTTGGGAGCAGGGTGAAGGAATAGTTACGTTCATGGCTTTGATGTAAGACGGCTACTTGATTCCTTGATGCACAAAGATGGTCATTTCCATACTGTGTTGTAGCAGAATCTAAATTACCACGTAGTGGTTTTCGGCCAATAGAAATAGGTAAAGATCAGTCAGTATAACATTGTTACCACGTAGTGGTTTTCTGTCCAAAAATGATTCGCCATCAAGCTTAGTCATTTATGGACAGAAAACCACTACGTGGTAGAAGAAGTAGAACTTGCTTCACCTCATACCACCACCACATACGGTCGCTCAGCCAAGTAAACCAGCCACCCTTCAACGGTGCCGTAACCCATTTGTTGGTATAAATCAACAAAATAACGAAGGCTGCCCGCGTCTTTGTCGGTGAGGCCGGGCACGCTGGCATATTGCACCAGAACGAGGTCGCCGGGGCCACGGTGAACCACGCGGTGGGGGGCACCGTGCAGTTGTTGGTGGCTCAGCACGCTGCGGTCGGTGTCGATGCGGAGTTTGGGGTTGAACACATCGAGGAGGTCGGGGTGCATCACAATCTGGGCGAGTTGCTGCCGGAGGTCGTCGGTTTCGGCCCGGCGGACAAGGCCCTCGCTCACCAATTGGCGGATGGTTTTGTCCACATCGCCCGGCCCTTTAATCAGGCTCAGAGCCGCTACTAACTTCCTGTCTCGGTCGCGGGTGCGCTCAAAGGTGCGAACATCAAACACCCGTTCGGCTTGTCGCCGGAGTTGGAGTTCCTGCTTGCGGTGACCGCTAACGACCTCATCCAGAATGATTTCGTCGGTGAAGTGTTTGTGTTTGGGATGGGCAAATGAGTCGGGGCAGTTCGACAACACATAGCAGCTTTGGTCGGCCATCCAGCCGCAGCCGGTGGCGCGGGCTTCGTCGCTGTTGAGGTATTCGTAGAGCCAATAACTCACCGTTTTTTGGGCCTTCGCGTCGGTCCATTTCATGTCCTGCCCAATCACATAGAGCCGGTCGGTGGGGCGGGTGAAGGCCACATACATCAGGTTCATGTTTTCCAAGAACGAGCGGGTCATTTCTTCCTGATATTGCTGATAAAGGCCATCGGGCAGATTGTCGAGCTTGCCGCTGATGCGGACGGGAGCATGGTGAAGCCGCATTTTTTCGCCCGTGCCGAGTTGGTGGGTGAAAAACTCCGAGGCCACCGGAGCCAAATCGAGCCAAAGGTCGCCCATGGGCGTGGTAGCCCAATTCGCAAACGGAATAATGACGACCGGGTATTCCAGCCCCTTCGATTTGTGGATGGTCTGAATGCTCACGGCGTTCATATTAGCCGATTCGCCCACCGACACTTTCTTCTGGGCGTTGGCCCAATACAACAGGAAATCAGCCAAGTGGCCGCTCTGTTTGTGGCTGAACGTCAGCACTTCATCTAAAAAACGATACAAAAACGGTGCGTCGTCGGCCCGGTCGAACAGGCCGAATTGATACATCAGTTTTTCGCCGAGTTCATAAGCGTTCAATTGCCGGAGCGCGTGCGGGTCGAGGGCATGACCGAAACTCTGGAGGTACCCATAAATAGCCTCAGTGTCCATTGATTCGGCCACCTCGCGCAACTCCACCGTCAGCGATTCGTCGGGCAACAGACCCCGCACTACACGGCTATACAGATACAGCATCTCGTAGCGCAGCAACACTTGGTCGGGGCGCATCAGAACCTGCATCAACGTGACCACAAGCCGCACAGAATCAGCATATTGAAGCGATAGCGAGTCCGCCGAAACCAGCGGAATGCCCCGTGAGTTCAGTTCATTGGCAAGGGCTTTAGCCTGGTCTTTTTTGCGGCATAAAATGGCAATGTCGCGGTATTGGTAGCCATCGGCCATTGCCTGTTCGAGGTGTTCGATGGTTTTCATCAGCATCACACCCGTGAGGTCTGTCGCCGTGAATTCGGTGGCATCGTCGCCGAGGTCGGTGGCTCCGTCGGGTTTGCGGACAAAGTCGATCTGCACGTGGCCCACTTTCCGTGCTTTGGGGGCTGGTTGCTGATGAAATTGTTTGGCCGTATCGAACACGTCCGCAATCTTGCCGTGCGCCGACTCGAACCGGCGGGCAGCAAACTCGAAGAATTGGTTATTGAAGAAAACGATGGGTTCCGCGCTGCGCCAGTTGGTGTCCAAAACCTCATCCTTGAGGTGTTCTTGCAGCATCCCGATTCGCTCGGCAGTGAATGATTCGGGGTTGTGTGCTTTTTGGAGGGCGGGTAAATCTTTGCGGTGCAGGGCCACAATCTGATCCATGTCGCCCCCCCGGAACCGGTAAATGGCCTGTTTGCCATCGCCCACGGCAAGGTTGAAATGCCCGGCAGCCAGGGCGTTATCGAGCAGAGGAAGCAGGTTGGCGAATTGCAGTTTAGAGGTATCCTGAAACTCGTCGATCAGGATGTGGTGAAATTTTGTGCCGAGTCGTTCGTACAAAAAAGGCACGGGTTCGGTGGCCACAATGCTCAGAATCCGCTTGTTAAACTCCGAAATATGCACCCGCCCATCCTTCCTCAACAGATCATCGAACTCCACCCGAATTTGCTTCAGCAGGGCCAGTTTTTGCAGATGCGGAGTGAGGCATTCAAAAAGCACCACCTGACTCAGTCGTTCCTCCCGAATGGTTTCAATCCGAACAAGGCACTCCCGCAACTGGTCGGCCATTCCGTCGATCAGGGTCTGCACCGGGCCGGGGGTTTTCTTGCCGTACCAGGCATCATTTTCGATAGCATCGCTCACCCGTTTGCCCGCATCTTTTCGCCACTCCCCTTTGGCAATCGCCTGGATATAACCGCCCACACCCGACTTTCCGAAGGTAAAATCAGCCTCCGACAAACCGCTTTGGGTGATGGCTTGCCAAGCCGACTGGCCCGCTTCAATCACCTCAGCCTCAACCTCTTTTGCGTAGTTCAGCATTCGGTCGCGCATGGATCGGATGGCGGTGGGCGTTAGTTCCTGCACACCCCGCACGGCGTCGTAATGTTGATCGGAGGTGAGGTGATTGCCGAATTTGCGGAGAGCATCGGGCAGATTATTCCAGCTTTCGCCCTCGGCGGCTGTCTCGCGGTAATACTGTTTCAGCACCTCGGTAATCTCCTCCATCTGATCGCCCCCGGCCTTCTCAATCAGGTTATCCACGGCCAATTCAAGCACAGCCTCGGTATCCATTTCCACCTCAAACGAATAGGGCAAACCCAGTTCATCCGTAAAAGCCATGACCACGCGCTGGGTGAAACTGTCGATGGTTGTCACCGAAAAATCGGAGTAGCCATGCAAAATGGAGCGGAACACTTCTTTGGCCCGTTTCGACACCCGGTCTTTCTCAATCGTATGGGCATCGGAGCCAACGGCGAAACTGCTCAGTTCGGTCGTCAGCACATCGAGCATGGAGTCGGGGTCTTGCCGGATAATGGCCTGTAATTGCTCCAGAATGCGACTTTTCATCTCGTTGGCAGCCGCATTCGTAAACGTCACCGCCAGAATATGCCGATAATACGAGGGTTGCTCGCCCGGTTTCAGGGCCAGTTTCAGGTATTCTTTGGTCAGGGTATAGGTCTTACCCGACCCGGCGGAGGAACTGTAGATGGAGAACATTTGAATTACGACAACCGTACCGAAAACAATTCTTTCGTCTTTACATAGACATAGGCGACAACGCCTAGCGTGACCACGCCCCCCAACATGACCGAGGGGACTGTGCCAAACAAGCGGGCAGCCAACCCCGACTCGAACGCGCCGATTTCGTTGGACGAACTGACAAAAATGCCGTTCACAGCCGCCACACGACCCCGCATGTGGTCGGGCGGGAAAATTTGCAGCACCGTTTGCCGGATAATCACGCTCACACTGTCGAAGGCTCCGGTGAGGAACAGCATGGCCAACGAGAGGTAGAAATTAGTCGATGCGGCAAAGATCAACGTAGCCACGCCGAAACCCGCAACGGCCAGCAGCATGTTGCGCCAGGCATTGTGGGTGGGCGGGTTTCGAGCCATGAAGAGCATCGTCAGCACGGCTCCAATAGCCGGGGCAGCCCGCAAAAAGCCCAGGCCTTCAGCCCCGACTTTCAGGATGTCTTCGGCGAAGACCGGCAAAATGGCCACCACGCCCCCAAAAAGCACCGAAAACAAATCGAGCGAGATGGAATAGAACACGATCTTGGTATTGAATACAAACCGAAACCCCTCTTTCAAACTGTCCCAAAAGCCCAGCGGGGTCGCATTCTCATCAACGATCACAGGCTTGTTGGTGATTAGTGAGATCAACAAAAAGCAAACGCCAAACAAGCCGATCACCACCAGCAGGGCGTTGTCTAAACCTAGTAAACTATATAGAAACCCAGCCACGCCCGGCCCCACAATGGCCCCCGCCTGCCAGAACGAACTGCTCCAGGTGGACGAATTGGGGTATAGTTCGCGCGGAACTAAGAACGGTTTCAGCGACGAACTCGCCGGGGAGTAAAACCCTTTGGCGGTGCCAATCAGCATCAACACGCCGTAGATCAGGGCGAGCCGCCCGGCAAAGGTCAGCTTGGTTTCGAGCGCGGGCTGAAACGCCAAATACAATACCACCGACCCCAGCATGATGACCAATAAACTGATTTGGAGAATGCGTTTTTTGTCGCGCCGGTCGGCGAGGTGGCCCCCGAAAAGCGAGAGCAAAATGAATGGAATAGCCTCAGCCAGGCCCACCAAACCGAGGGCCAGCGGGTCGTGGGTGAGTTTATAAAGTTCATAGCCCAGCAACACTTCCTGAATCAGCAGGGTAGCCGTAATCAGGAAGCTATTCATGACGTAATAGCGGAAATCGGGTATGCGAAGCGATGCGTAGGTGTCAGCCATGTACGAATTAACGGCTTTTTGGGCTATTTTGCGGCAAAAAATGGTAAAAAGTCCATGCGAACTCGTGTTAAAGTGTGCTGTATCAGCAGCTTAGAAGAGGCCCGGATTGCGATTCGGGCGGGAGCCGATGCGCTTGGTTTGGTTGGTCCTATGCCCAGCGGCCCCGGTGTGGTTGACGATGCGGTGGCGGCTGCCGTGGTACGCATTACGCCCCCGCCCGTGGCCACGTTCATGCTCACGAGCGAGACAACCGCCGACCGAATCATTGCCCACCAATGGCGCGTGGGTGCCAACACCATTCAGTTGGTCGATGCGGTGCCGCCGGGGACATACGCTCGCTTGCGAGAAGCTTTGCCTGCCGTGAAATTGGTGCAGGTAATCCACGTAGTAGGGGCCAAGAGCCTTGCCGAAGCCCTCCGGGCCGTGGCCGAAGGAGCCGATGCCCTCTTGCTTGATTCGGGCAATCCATCGCTGGCTGTGAAGGAGTTAGGTGGTACGGGGCGGGTTCATAACTGGGAGATAAGTCGCCAGATTGTGGAACAATCCGCCGTGCCGGTGTTTCTGGCCGGTGGTCTCAAACCCGAAAATGCCCGCGAAGCCATCGAAACCGTTCGGCCTTTTGGCCTGGATATTTGCAGTGGAGTGCGTACCAAGGGGCAGTTGGACCCAGTGAAGTTGCGGGCGTTTTTTGAGGCCGTGTGGAGGTAGGGGTTCACTTCCCCTTCATCCAATTCCCCTTCTCCGGTTGGGGGCGAATCAGATATACGTCGAGCATGGCGTAGGGGCGGGCCATGTATTCGCGGAGGAGCGTGCGGAAGGAGTAGCCATCCGGCACATCCTGAGCCGAAAAGGCAATGGCTTCGATACCCTCGTGATTACCAATATAGAGCGCACGGGCATTATGAAAATTCTGGGAGACAATCGTAATCTTGTCCTGATTGAACACCTCTTTGCACCGCACCACCGAATCGAAGGTGCGGAAACCGGCGTAATCCAAGGTCATTACGTCGGTCGGAACCCCGAGTTTGAGCAATGCCTTTTGCATGTCCATCGGTTCGTTATAATATTCCGAATCGTTGTTGCCGCTCAGGATGATGTATTTGATTTTGCCTTCTTTCCAAAGCCGGGCCGTGGCCTCCATGCGGTATTTGAAAAACAGATTCTCTTTGCCGCTTCGTACAAATTTGCTCGTTCCCAACACGAGGGCAACATCATTGGATGGTAACCGGTCAATATCGAAGTAAATCTGATTGCGGGTGCTTCGGACCACCCACCAATTGCAGAGCAACACAACCACCACACCGCCAAAGCCAAGGGCAATTACGCCCTTGACCACACGCTTCACCACAACCACTGAAAAGGGTCGCCGTGACGGTGCGTTGGCGCTGTGGTCGGTTGTGTACACGCTCGAATTCATTGTCTAAAACAAACCTAATTGTGTCTCTGCGGGGACTACAGCGGTTTCTAACTCTTCCGCTTTTGGTTTTGTACTGATGCCTACTTTCGCGGCTTCGGCTCCATTTGTTGCCGCGTTGGGCTGTTTGGGCGGCAGCAGCTTAACATCCTTTACGCGCACAAATGGCAATTTGTTGCCGAGCGCTTTCCATCCGCGAATATCAATGAAACCCGCCGGTTCAAGAACCATTTTCTCGATAGCCCCCTTGTCTTTCACCATATGCGAAATCTCAATTCGTGGTTGCTGATCAGCCGTGACAGCCAGTAACTTAGACCCTTTGATTTCGCCAATAAAACTAAACTTCTTGTCGATTGAAGTCGTTTCGATCTTGAACCGTTTCACATACCAGAGTTTCTGGTTGGCTTCGTAATATACTGCCGATAAAACTGTTTCAGGATCAAATTTACTCAGTACCAGCACGTCGTTGGGTTCAAAACGATTGGTCAGGTCGAAATTGGTTAGCTCATATTCGCCCGACTTATATACGGCAAAAATGAGGTCTTTGGCTTCAAAATTGCCCAGGAATCGTCCGCGCTCATCGCGATTTAGCCGGCCTAAGTGATCGTCGTACCAGATGTCGACTCCACCGAGGGTAGAAGTACCAGCCGTTTTCTGCGTGATTTTCCGTACTGGATACTTGGTTAGAATGTTGCCTTGCGCCGACCGATTTTTTACGCCTATCGTGGCAAAGTCAAAATCAAACTGTTTCAGTTTGGCCGAACTTTGGGCGGTCAGGTTAATGGTTACCACCTCGGCTTCTCCATTGTCGTTCGCCGTGAAATACGAAATCTTCGACTTGGGATTACCCAGCGTCAGGTCATATTCTTTGTCGCGGGTAACACCCGTTATGGCGAATCGCTTGGCCATTGAAATGCCCGACTTGGCATCCAGATAGATCAGATTATACACTTTCCGTTCGTCGTTTTTCTTGAACACCGAACAATACAAAATGTCCTTCCCGACAAAGACTTTCTCCTGAACTTTAACGACCATGCACTTCCCGTCGCGCCGGAAAATAATGACATCGTCGATGTCGGAGCAGTCGCTGACGAACTCGTCTTTCTTGAGACCGTAGCCAACAAAACCCCCTTCGCGATCCACATACAGCTTTTGGTTGGCAGCCGCCACCACATTGGCCGAGATCGTATTGAATCCCCGGATCACGGTCATTCGGTCGCGTCCTTTGCCGTATTTCCGCTGAAGGTCTTTGTAATAGGCAATGGCGTAGTTGGTCAGGTTGGCGAGGTTATCTTCAGTCTCGGTCAGTTCCTGCTCCAGCTTACGCATCAACTCGTCGGCTTTGAACGTGTCGTATTTAGAGATACGTTTTATCTTGATCTCGGTTAGCCGCAGAATATCATCTTCCGTGATTTCCCGGTAAAACTCCTTGCGGAATTTATACAGGGCTTTGTCAATGGTGCTGATTACGGCTTCAAAGGTTTCGCACTCCTCGATTTTGCGGTAGATGCGGTTCTCGATAAAGATCTTTTCGAGGGAGCTGTACAACAACTTCTCGCGCAGTTCGAGACGGCGGATTTCCAGTTCGCGCTGCAACAGGTTCACCGTTTGGTGGGTGTTGATCCGCAGAATATCCGATACGCTCACAAAATGCGGCTTGTCTTTGATGATGACGCAGGCATTGGGTGAAATCGACACCTCGCAGTCCGTGAAAGCGTAGAGCGCGTCGATGGTCACGTCGGGCGACACACCGGGTTGCAGGTGAACCAGCACCTCCACGTCTTTGGCGGTGTTATCGACAACGGCGGCCACGTTTTTGCCGGGCGATTTTATTCGGATTTTGCCCACCTCAGCCGCCTTCACAATGGAGTCGATCAGGGTGGAGGTGGTCACGCCAAACGGCACATCGCGAATGGCCAGTGTCTTTTTATCGACCTCCTCGATTCTGGCTCGCACCCTCACTTTCCCACCCCGATGTCCATCGTTGTAATTGCTTACGTCGATTTGGCCGCCGGTCATAAAATCGGGAAAAATCTGGAAGGGTTTGTCCTTCAGAATCTGAATCGAAGCCTCGATCAGTTCGTTGAAATTGTGGGGCAGCACTTTGGTAGACAAGCCCACGGCGATACCCTCAACGCCCAGGGCCAACAACAACGGAAACTTGACTGGCAGCGTGATCGGTTCACGCTTGCGCCCGTCATACGACAGTTGCCACTCGGTTGTCTGATTATTGAAAACAACCTCCTGTCCAAACTTCGACAGGCGGACTTCGATGTAGCGGGGGGCAGCGGCACCATCGCCCGTGCGGACATCGCCCCAGCTACCCTGCGTATCGAAAAGGAGTTCTTTTTGGCCGATATTCACCAGGGCATCGCCAATGGAGGCATCCCCGTGCGGGTGATACTGCATGGTTTGCCCGATCACGTTGGCCACCTTATTAAAGCGGCCATCGTCCATTTCTTTCAGGGCGTGCAGAATCCGGCGTTGAACGGGTTTGAGGCCATCTTCAACGGCGGGAACAGCCCGTTCCAGAATTACGTAGGAAGCATACTCCAAAAACCAGTTCTGGTAGAGACCCGACACCACAGTTTGCGTGTGCAACGTCTCCTCCTTGGGTTCATCCGTGTTTGTTGTTGTTGTTGTACGTTCGTCAGTTGGCTCCTGATGTTCGTGTTCGTTCACCATGAATAGGTACGGAAATAAGTAACGTTAATAGATAGGTGGAAGCGGGTAGTGATTCCTACCAACGACCCTCTAAAGATACAAAATATTTCCGTAAAAACCGCGTTTAAAGCGGAATTTGGGGTTTACCCCCCATTCTTACCTTCCTCTCGGAACAACTGAACCCAGCCTTTCAGAATCAGGGGCGGGGCGTTGGGGTCTAAGCCCGCAAACACCACCCGCACTTCATAATAATATAACGCAGAAGGCAACGCCTGACCCCCACTCGTGTTGCCATTCCAGTTGATCTGAGGCTCCAGCGTCTCGAACACCTTGTTGCCCCAGCGATTGTAGATCACCGTCTCCACCCGCGCCACAAACAAACCGCAGTGCTGGGGGGTGAACACATCGTTCTTGCCATCTCCGTTGGGGGTGAACACGTTGGGTAAGACAAACAACGGACACACATCGTTGCACACTTTGTTGGAGGGCGCACTCTCCACCCCCCGCCGGTTGACAGCGGTGACGTAGTAGCAGCCAGCTACACTGGTCAGGTTTTCGTGGCGGAAGCTGGGGCTGGCACTGCTGGCGATCCTGGTCAGGGGGTCGTTGAGGTAGCGCCCGAAGTAGATGTTATAGCCCGTCACGGTGGGGTCGCAGACCTGTCCCCGGCTATCGCGGGCGGGGTTTGTCCAGGTGAGGTTGTTGGCAAATGCGCTTTGCTGGCAGAGGCTTTGGAGGTTGGCGGTGGCGCAGTTGAGCGAGTCGAGCCGCAGGTTGGGTGGGCAGGGTCGGGTAGTGTCGGCGGGGCTACCACAAACGATCTGCGAGAAATTGGAAAGCAGTCCCCGAACGGCGGTGGTGGAGGTATAGCGACCAATGGTTTCCACTCGGTAGCAGTAGTTGGAATCAATCGACAAACTCAGGCTTCTCACACCGGCCACATAGTTGGTGTTAGTGCCGGTATCGGTGTATCGGTAGGGCTGGGCGGTCACGTTGACGCGGGCGATCAACTCCAGGGGGGCGTTGCGGTCTCTGCGGGAGCGATACACCCGGTGTTCCTGTCCATCATTGGACCAGGGGGTGTTGGTGGCCCAGACCAGCTCGATCTGGCGCAAACCCGCGTTCAGCGTCAGCCGGGGGCTGCTGGCTGGCTCGGTCGCATCCACCCGCGTGAAGACCCCGTTGGTCGTTTGGTAAAAATCGATCCGATACCGATACGCGTTGGCTTCGGTGTCCAGCAGTCTGTCTACAAAGACCGTGTCGGCCACACCGGGGGTGAGGGCGGAGGTGATGGCCGTGACCTGGGCAAAGGCCGTGCCCGTCAGGCCCGTGGACCGGAACACCCGGTACTGGAAGGGACTGCCCCCGTCGGCGGGGTTGAGGCCGATAGGCCGGGTCCAGCGGACGGTGATCTGCCCACGCTGGGTACTGGTCGAGTCGACAGTGACCTGGGTGATGAGGGGAGCCAGCAGGGGCAACTCCTGGCAGACCTGGTCGGACACGACACTTTCTCCCCCCAGGGGGATGGGCGCAAAGCGGGCGACGATGCGGTAGGAGTAGGCCACACCCCGGCGCAGGGTGGTGGTGTCGGTAAAGGTGGTGGTGCCAATGGGCACGGTGCCAATCTGGGCGTAGCCGGTGGTGCTCGACAAGCCGGTGGTGCAGGTGCCGATGTCGATGGGCGTACAGCCTTCGCGCCGGTAAACGACCATGACCGATGCGGTGGTGGACTGGGGGATGCAGGCGTAGTCGTTCCAGCTCAGGCGGATGGCGCGTCCATTGGCGGTGGCCTGTGGTCGGGCGGTGAGTCCGGTTGGTCGGGGGGCGATGATTCGGATTCGGAAAGACTGGAGGGTGGCAAGCTGGTTGGCGGTTCGTCCGGGGAAGTCGACGACTCGGGCCAGCACATCGTATTCTTCGGTTCGGGCGTGGGCGCAG
>JANOCD010000020.1:0-10662 GCA_031411995.1 Cytophagales bacterium | reverse complement strand
CCCCCCCCACCGCTCGTCCCCACCCCGCCCCTCACCACACCGGTTGGCACTACTCAGGTCGGCACGACTCCGGTTGGCACCACTCAGGTTGGCACCACTCAGGTTGGCACCACTCAGGTTGGCACTTCTCAGGTCGGCACTTCTCAGGTCGGCACCACTCAGGTTGGCACTTCTCAGGTTGGCATCACTCAGGTCGGCATCACTCAGGTCGGCATCACTCAGGTCGGCACCACTCAGGTCGGCACCACTCAGGTCGGCACCACTCAGGTCGGCACTTCTCAGGTCGGCACCACTCAGGTTGGCACTTCTCAGGTCGGCATCACTCAGGTCGGCATCACTCAGGTCGGCACGAATTGCAATAGCCTGATTGATGGTGATAAGCACGGAGTTTTCGTCTGCCGTGTGGGTGAAAATGACCGTGCCGGTCCACCTGTTTTTTATCTTAATTGTGTTCATCTGGAAAATGGTTAGTGGTTTGGATTGCGAGAGGGTGAGAAAGTGCCGCCAGCTATGCCAGCGGACTTGTCTGCAACCTACCCTCTTTCATGAAAATGCTATTGCGCGACCTCGGCTTCTGCCGGGGAGGGGGCGATGAACGTCTTGTTCTCATAGCTCACACCGTTGGCTTTTGCCTGTTCTACCAGATCGCCAAGCAAGGCCGTTACGTTATCGGTCGTAATGAGCTTGGCCCATCCTGCGATTCGTTTCTTAACGACCTCAGCCATTACCGCGTCGGTCACGGTGGCCGTGCGAGCCATGATTGAGCGCTTGATGAGGGCTATTTTTTCCTGTTCCGGCAAGCTGTGATCCTCTGAAATAATCTGCTCATTCCAATCGTAGGAGGCATCATCTTCGCACTTGTCAATGTTGCCCGCGTACTCATCAATGCGGTCGAAAATGAACTGTTCGGGACCAACAGCCTGAACCTGTTTCATTTGTTCAGCCGTTTCGAGTTTGGAGGGCCGGGGTGTCTGCCGGGGCTGTTGAGCGGGGCGGGCTTCGTGAACGACTTCGGCGGTGGTTTCTTGAACGTCGGCAAGTTCACCTTCTACGTAAACCGGCCCGTTTGTTACGTCGGGACAGTACCACTTGACGCCATTTGACATAGCACGGGCGAAAAGCATATTTTCGGGAAACTTGTCAAGGTTCTGCGTTCCTGCCTTTTTCGCTTGTTCAATAGTAAATGTGCAGTTTCCAATCTTTTCAGCACCCTGATAGAAGTCAATAGAGCAAGCCGTTGGCCCTTGCTGAACAACGCGGTAGTCATATTTTCCAGACCGCTTGACTAACCCTCCTAAAAGCACGCCACCTAATTGCGGCTTTCCCTTCACAATATGAATGCCGCTCATGGAGGCAAACGCCGGAATGCCCAGCTCAGCTCCCGCTAAAATTTTGGTGAACGCTTGAGTCGCTTCCTTTGCATCGGCAAAAAAGCCCGATTCAGCTAAGGCTTTGGCTACCATCATCATATCTGACATGGAAGCCGGGATAAGGGAGGTATTATTATTCATAATGCAGATTGGTTATAGACTTCTTCAATGGCTTCCAGACTTTCCAGAGCCGTTTCGGTTAATACCATGAGGAATTTGCCATCGCGAACGCCGGTCACATTCACGCCCAGAACGCAGCAGGAACAGTTGCTTTGCGAATCCAGGTTGAAGTGAATCATGCGCCCCTCTACCGTGCCGCCGGTCACACCTTCAACGGCTACGGATGTACCGAAAAGGGCGGATAGCCGTTCGCCGTACACGTATTGAGCATTGCCGGTAAATACGGGGATGTGCGAGCCGTGCAGAGCTACGTAGGGCTGTGGGGCAACGTGAACCGTTGGTTTGTGGTAGGCGGAAGGATGCATGAGGTAAGGGGTTAGATTGTGAAGTCAGCGCGGTGCCATTCGTGGGGTGGAACTCTCTTACTGTTTGATGATGTAAAAGTATAAAGAAATATAATACCATGCAAGAAAAAGATATAATAAAACAGAAAATAATAGAAATTCAGGGCAAAAAAATAGGATTAGTCTGGTATTGGTTGATCAGTGCTTGAAATTCGGTTAAGGATCGAATCACAACGTATCTGGCACCTTTACTTTCGACCTGGGCCTGAAAGAGTTTCTGTTTTGGGTCTTGGGTTCCGGTGGGTGTTTTCATTTCAATGAATACCACTTTGCCGCCATCAGTCAGGTATTCCATATCGGCAACGCCAGCCACCACGCCCAATGCCTTGTTCTGATTGCCCTTGATTGAGTTGAACGAGTTGTTGTTGTTGGCATGAAGTAGTCCGCGTTCCTGTGGAAAGTTGTTCCAGTGCCAGGCAAATGCAGCCGCTTGTAGTTGAATTTCGCTCATGTTATTGGAGTTTTAGGAGCTGCACCACTTTCTTTTTTTTAAATCTGGTGCACGTAACTTATTGATTATCAATGATTCTAAATTTTGTGCACCACTTCGTTTTGAATGTAAGTACTTGAAAGTCAATTATTTAAGTCAAATGCACCACTTTTTTTCCAAAAACACCCTTACAAACATTATATGAGACCATATATTATTATGCATCCTGTGTACCCTTTACCTTTTTCTTTACTCCTTACTTTATTTTTTTTTAAAAAAAGTAGTGAAGTGGTGAAAGGTGAGGTAAAAGGCTGAAAATCAAATATTTCTCTGCACCACATTTTATTTTTCACAAGTGGTGCAATGTGGTGCAAGTGGTGCAAGCTATTTGTCGTAAATGACCTCATAGCCCCACATGCGTTTGCCATTTACCGTTCTCTGCTTTCTTATTAAGCCAGCCGCCTGCAATTCACGGCCAACAACGTATTCAGAGAGTTTGCGCGAATTCGCTTTTGTTTCCAGGTAAAGTTGAACGGCTACCGCTGACTCAAACCGAACATATTCGCCACCTGCACCAACGGGAATTGAAATGAATTCATCTATCAACTGCCGCTCAATCGTGCGCTTATGAAATCCCGTAGTTAATTCATCGAGCATCATTCGCTCCTGAATATCCAAATCATGCTTTTCGCCCGCTTTGTAGGCGTGGTACGCTTCTAAAAATAGATCCGTCTTATCTATGTCATTAAATTTTTTAAAGTCGATTGACAGGACGTTTATTGGCACTATGCGTCGATTATGTTCCGCTTCAACAATAATGTCCTTTTGGTTGCTGGTGCCACACATTGAAGCAATTCGTTTCACCCGAACCGGTTTGCGAGCATAGACTTCGCGGACGGTAAAATATTTTGTCGATGCCAATGACCGAAAATACTCAACATCCATTTTACCTTTCGTTTTGAATTCATCGTTGAATGCCACCAAGTAACTGCACATCATTAATTGTTCGTCTTTTGCCTCAATCCATGTTGCAGACGGATTATAGTAGCTAAGTAAATGGTCTGGAATTGAACGCCAGAAAAACTCAGTTTTGCCAGTCCCCTTTTTTCCAGTTAATATGGGAACCAGTGGGCATATGTCATCACTATAAACATTAGCCACTAAACCGATTAACCACTTTCGTAAAAAACGATATGCATAATCAGGCGTAAATTCAGAACCTTCCAAACCTGTATCTGTGTTGATCGTTTCGGCCCATAGTTTAATTAGTCCCGTTTCGTTTCGGTGTTTATTTTGCGAAAAGAATTCTTTAATCGGGTGGTACGTGGGTGCTGTTATTTGGGAGTGTATCAGCATATACACTTCGTTATAAGTGACTTTTTCGCCTAATGCGTTTTTAGCATCAAAGTAAATCCGGTAAAAATCTTTGTCCTGCAACGGTCGGCCATTAACATCCTCAAATTGACGAGTCAATTCATTCCAGCGTAAAGGGTGGGATTGCTTGAGATACAATTCAATTTCCTGGGCAAAACTTTCTTCAGTTTGAAATTTTTCTTTGCTGGCAAATACGGCATCTACAATCGGTTTGCTTTCTTCGGCGGGAATATGTTCCATTTGCGCCAAATGCTGCACTGCCGATTCAGGGGTTGACGCCTGCCGCTTGTACATGGACGCAACCCTAACGACTTCCTTTGTTCGTGGAGAGAATAACTGAACGCCTGCTAATTTGGCGTAATAATAGAAAGTGCCTATTGTAATTTGCCTTGCTCCGTACCGGTGTAAATAGTTGAATACGCGGTCACATTCGGCGGGGTCATAGTCAGGATTAAATTGACTAATCCGGTGAAACAAATTGCGCCCATTTTCCCCGTATTCACTAACCAGTGCAAATCCTATCGCAATCCATTCACCATATGCAGAAGTTAGGTCAATACGGTCCCGCTCAATTTGACCAATGACAAATTCAATATCCCTGCCAGTATGAATAAAAGGTACGGGAGCGGGGGCCGCCTTTACCTTCTTTTTAAGGTACTGTTTCCAAAGAAGTGCTTTTTCATTAACAAACAAATCAGGATCGTAACTAACGAAGCGAAGTCGGGTAATATCTTTCGTTGATTTGTCAACAATCCTACGATACTTATTTAGGTAGTATGCCTCTAAACTCTCAAAAGCTTCAAGCCACCGTTCAGGTTGAATATTTACTAAAACACAAAGCCCCGTTCCTGAAATTGATTTAAATACAGCATAGGTATAGGGGTCTTTTTTTAATTCCTCAAAGCATTCGGGTAACTCATCATCTAAATCATCAAAATCAATTGCCATTATATGCGAATACATGGGCGTGGCTGTTGACCGACGAATTTCAAACGTACCTGAAATGGTCACACCTGGCATGCCATGCCTGGGGTATTTTTCTGAACCAGGCAAACCTTCTTCTTTGCGCTTTTTTCGCTCCGCTTTATTGGCCCCCGCCCGAACATACTCGGATTCCTGTTTCCATCGGCCAATAACAATACCGTCTAAAAATTCTTGTAGGGTAATATCAACGCCCGTATTTTCATATTGGCGGGCAAAGAAGCTAACCATCGCCTTTTCAGCAATCGTTTGTGTTTCCATAAAAAAAGTGGTGGTTAGGGTGTGGGCCGTTGAAAGGCTAATACTTTGTGGTGAACCCAACCGGCTTTGTATCCTTTCAGTTTTGCCAATTCAATTAACTGAGAACGGTATTCGTCCGGGGATTGTGACCTGTCGCGAATTACATGTACCATCCATTCAGGACTTCGCGCCTTTAATTTGTGAATCTCAAATAAATCGGACACCGGCAGTGTAGGCCAGTTTGCCTTTCGGTCCTTTTGGAGTAATTCCAGACCATTGCTGACCTCCACGAATTCTGCTTCCGGTGCTGCTTCCTGTTCTTTCACAGGGAATTCGAAACCACATGAAATGCAAACTTTGGCAGATATTGGATTGATCGCCCCACATGTTTCCTCTGGACAATCTTTAACCGGTGCAATACCTTCACCCTCTTTGTTTTTGGCCTGCTTACACCATAGCTTAGTCCAGTCTCGGGGCTTTTCCCATAGACCTAAATTCGGATCTGCGTAATTTTTGCCCATGTCGAGAACTACGAAGTGCGTTTTTCCCTCAGCCAATCGGGAGCCGCGCCCGCACATCTGAAGCCATAATGCGAGTGAGGTTGTAGCCCGGTTAACAATGACAGCCCCCACCGTTGGATCATCAAAACCAGCGTTTAAGATGCCGACGTTGCATAGTACTTTCCAGACGCCCGCCTTAAATCCGGCAATAATGGATTCCCGCTCAAAGGGGTCCGTGTTGGCGTCAATGTGTTTACAGGGAATTCCAGCCTGATTAAACTCTCGGGCAACGGCAATGCTGTGTTCGACATTGACATTGAAAACAATGGCCTTCACCGGTGCTCCTTCCCGGACGCAGAATTGCTGGTATTTATCAATCAGTCCGGCGTAAACGGCCCGTTTAGCAAATACGTCCATTTGACTGGCGTCGGAGTAGTCACCGGTCCAATCTTTTTCCAGTGCTGAGGTATCAACGTTAACACTATACGTTATGGCTGGAACCAAAAAACCGTCGTCAATCAGTTCCGGTATTTGAACCGGGCAAACGATGGCATCGTAATAGTTGCTCAGTGGATCCGACTTCTTTGCGCTAATGGGCGTAGCCGTTGCGCCAATGACAAACAGGTTCGGATTGTGAGCCGCCCAAAAGTCAAACAGTTTTTTAAAGTTGCCCGTATGCGCCTCATCAATGATGACCAAATCAATGTTCAGTAATTCGGGATGCTTCTGAATTCGCTTGTAATACGTCTCAACCATGCCGACGTAGCACCGTGCATTCAGTTTGATTCGCTTATTGCTGGCCGCAATCGTTTCGTAGCGAATGCCGAACTTTTCAAGCGTTCCACCCGCTTGCGTCAGCAGTTCGATTCGATGCGTAAGAATAAGGCAACGCGCTGAAAAGTTCTTTTGCAACGTCCTGCCAACCAGATCGGCAAATGTTACGGTCTTGCCCGCACCGGTTGGCAGGCATAAGATCACTTTGCGGCTGCTTCGGGCAAAGTGACTGCGGATACTTGTAATAGCATCCTGTTGGTAAGGTCGTAGCTGAATCATGAAAATTGAGCGTTGAACTGGTCTTTAATGGCGCTGTAGAGGTGCGAGTCAAGCTGGCTCTCAAAGAAGTTGAGGCACCATGTCAGGTATTTGTGATCAGCAACCCGAGAGAGAAGTTTGCCTTTGTGTTTCCCGCAAAGCATGCGATAGTCATTACTGGTCCAGGAACGGCGGTAATTTTCGTGCCTAATTGTTCCACAGAGTGAGAAAAGCCGTTCCGGCGTTAACGGCTCCCTTTCTTCCTCTTCTGAGCAGGTGCATAGTGAGATCATGCCGCCAATTCTTCTAACTCTTTGGCAAACTGCTCAGACACGGCCTTGACCGCGTTCGCAATGTGGATATTGCCCGGTGTGATACGGATGTAGTTGTTGACAATCAGGTAAACGTGACCCGGCTTTACGCTGTAACCCCCGTTCTCTTTCTTCGCCAGATACTTCACTACGGCCTTACCGTAGTTGATGCGCATTCTCTTTGAACCGGGATCGGCGAACCGTTGGATAAACCGTTTAAGGTTATTATCCACCCTTGATACCTCTTTTTTTGTGTTTTCCATATCTTTTTATATGTTTGCTACATCGTTTGCTAAATACTTCCATAGCAAAGATATAAAAAAATATAAAGTAACGCCACAAACTATAAAAAACTTTCTATTATGACAGAAACTAATGTAGAATCGTTTGCAGATCGGTATGAAGCTATATTAATAGCGTATGGGTTAAGCCCATCTGATTTAGCAAGAAAGCTAGGCGAAACGGTCGCTAAATTTTACCAATACAAGGAAGGCGTTAAACCCCGGAGTGCCGTGCTGGATAAGATGTTAGCCAAACTTCCTGATCTGTCTCCTGACTACCTATATAGAGGGATCGGCCCAGTCAAGCTAACGGACAGGAAGCTAACGCCTTTAAGTTCGGGAACGGAAGCAGATCGACTTCGACAGGATAACCAGGCGTTGAGAGCGGTAAACGAAAAACTGGAAAGCAAAGTCGAAAAGATGGAGTCGCAAATCGAGACATTAAATGCTCAGATTGTGCGGCTCTCAGAGCTAAATTTCACCGAGTCTAATAGCCAGACCACCGAGTTTGCCCCGCACTATCATCCACACGAACGGTTAGTGATCCAAGGGTTCCAACAGCCCAAAGGACCATTGGACATTCTGGCAAAGATTGGCTGCACAAAGGATGCCGATGGCGTCTGGGGTGTTCCCTTCACGCCAATGGATATTGTTGGTCGGCGCAAAAGCGGGCTATTAGTCAAACGCGGCTGAGGGCTGGCGTTGTGGCAATGTAAAACCAGTGTTTCGCCCGCTTTCCGATACAGATTCCCGATACATGGGAGAAAGGTAAACGAAAGCCCTCTGATTATCAGAGTATTACAGGCGAAATGGCTCCCCAGCTTCGGGAGCCGATACACGTTTTACAATGCCACAGACCGCCCGCCAGCGGTCTGTTTTGTTTGGTAGCCCCTACTGACCACACAGTTAGCGTTTTATAGTTCGCTACACCCGGCCCCTACATCAAAACCATGTATCGGGAATCTATACATGATGAGTGACACGTGTTTAAAGAAATTGTTATGTTATTATTCCAACAAGTAATAGTGGAATAATAAGACTATCCTCACAAAACGTAAAATGCCCGTCAGTATCCGTTTTAGCCGTCGCCCCGGCTACGATACGTTGCAGGTTAGAATTACGGTCGATGGATTGGAAGGCTCCCCGTTTTCGACGCTTGCTGACGGCAAAACCTTTACCATTGGCGGCAGTTGGGATCAGAAAAAACAGAAACGCACCGACCGCACCGATGCCGCTACCAAAACAAACGTCACCCTCTCGGCCCTGTTTGCCGCCATAGCCGCCGTCTGTGACCGCCAGCGCAGTGCGGGCCTTGTGCCAACACCCAAAACCGTACAGAAAGAATACCAGACGGGCGAAAGGGCAGAAGAAGTGATGCCGCCCGAACCGGCCAAACCTGAACACACACTTCTTGACATTTACCGTTCCCAGATCATTACCCTGCTGAGTTGGAAAGGCACCGAGAATCAGTTGACGCAAAGCACGGTTGATAAATGGGAATACGGCCTGACTTACTTAGAAGAGTACCTGAAATCGAGCGGCCAGATTAACCTCCAGGTTAACTACATCAGTGTCGGCTGGTTTAAAGCCTACCATCTGCATTTGCAGAAATCGGGGCCGATGTCGGTCGATAGTGCGACGCGGTACATTAAGAAAATTAGTGAGGCCATTGATAGCTGGGTTGATTACGGCACCAGGGCCGATGCCCGGTTTAACCCCATTGCCGGAACCAAGTTCGGACGCGACAAAACCAAAGACGTGTATTTTCTATTGAAACCGCACCTTGAAAAGTTCTGGCAGTTAGATAACCGGGGCAAAGCGGGCGAATGCATCTGGTGGATGGGACTGGTGTTTCTGACGGGTTTAGACTACCCCGATGCGGTCTGGTACATTCAAAACCGGGAGAAGTGCGATAAGCCCGGCAACAAGCGGCCCAGCATCGAAATCAGGCGCAGCAAACCACCCAAAGCGGCCTGTAAAATTCCGGTATGGCCTGAACTGACGGCCCTTTTGCAGCATGTTCCGCCCGGCACACCACCAACAGCCGATGAGATCAACGGCTACATGAAGGGCGTCGAGGTGCTGATTGGTTTTGAGCACCGGCTGACGCTGAAAATAGGACGTAAGACAGCCGGGTATATCTTTCTGCTTCGAGGTTATAGCATTACGGCGGTGTCACGTATTTTAGGCCATAGTGACATAGCGGTGACTCAGCGTTATTACGTTCGGGTCACAGCGGAACTGGTTGAACAGGAAACAGATCGGCTATAGCGTTCTTTCCCCCGTCAACACGTACCGAATATCCAGTTTCGGCAGCACCCGGCACAGGTCCGCCAGCGTTTCGGCGTTGAGGTGGGTTTGGTTATGAATATGCCGGTAGAGCTTATCGGCCCGCTCAAGCCCAATGAGTTGAGCCGCTTTGTAGGGGGTGACGCCCAACCGGGTTAGTTCAATCCGTAGCCATCCGCCGTTTAGATTCATCCCACAAATATATGAAATAGTGCTTGCATTATACCCACCGGGTGCGTAAGTTTGGGTATGGAATTGCCGGCTACCCTCGACATATTCACCAACGATAGGCCCAAGTTTAAGTTTGAGTTAACAACAAAGGTCTACTGCATGATTGATGAGAAGCCGGTGTCTGGCCGTATTTTTCGTCGGGGCTATCAGGAAACGTGGCACGATGATTTAGATGATGTGGGCGGCTACATTGCCAATATTTTCTATGAGGTTAATTTTTGGTCAAAGAAGCAAATCTTTCACGAATCAGATTTTGGTCGAAAGATATTCACCGACCCCTCAGAGTTTGCCAATTATATTACGAGCCAATAGCTATGGAAAAAATAAAGCCATGTGGAGAATTGTAGACATGATTGCCGACAAGGTTCAAGAGCAATTTCCGGGCATAGTAGCCAACACGACCATTTGCCAGAATTTTACGGCTATTAGCTTCTTAAACCATACCGTTAGCCGGTATTGGGATGAACAAGCGGCAGCAAAACACACCGGGCTTATTTATGAGGAGGAGATTGAATATGCCAGCCATATAGCTGAGGAAATGATTTCAGAAATTCGGTTCAACGAAAGCATTGTTTACCTAAGACCATGAAAGCAGAAACAGGAATGAAATTTGACTATCTGGGTGGCATACACACCATTGGCGCAATGCATGACACGGTGGTTTACGTGAAGGACGCGGAAGGGTACGTTTCAGAAATCGAACGGGCAACTTTTGATGACCACATCTATACAGGTGTTTACAGGTTAATTGAATGACGCCACTCAACGCCGATGAACCCCAACACCGACACCGCGCCCAGAGATGGAACGCAGTCGTATTTTGGCGGGACCGATACGAGCGAAGAGGTTGATTTCGATTGGTGTCGACCGCTGCCGGAATTGCCGGAACGGATGGGGGAAGCGGGATAGCCAAGACACACAAAAAGAGACGCCATGATAGAGATGACTAAATACCAGTTAATTATTTTCATAATCGGCTTCGCGCTCCTTATGGTTGCCCTTGTTGTGATACCTATTGTAGTCAATGACGCCCAACCGGGCCAAAGTGCTACGGAGCTGGCCGAAACGCCCCCCGCCCCGCCAGAGTTTCACATCAAAC
>JANOCD010000019.1:0-37939 GCA_031411995.1 Cytophagales bacterium | reverse complement strand
GAAATAATTAAACTCAGCCGCCGAGTCACCCCGGCGGCTGGTCTTCAGAACCGTGCGTGAGACTTTCACCTCACACGGCTCCTCGTCGTCTGGCGGCTATGCCGTTACCGACTCGACTGCCTTCCATTGGTCGGATGCAGTTTTGATATGATGACAATGCCGGTGTAGAAGTTGTAGATTGTCGTAACCGTTACGGCCCCCTTTATGTAAGGGAGTGATGTGGTCCGTTTCAATCTTATCTCCATACCGAAACAACAGCTTGCAATGCGTACACCGGCCACCCTGCCGTTTGAGCAGGGTGGCTTTGCTCAGACCCAAATCTGTGTATCGACCTAATCGACTTCCCCAGTACGCCCAATCCCCATCAAACGGACTCCGACAGTCCTGCACTTTGATATGCCGAACAATAGGCGTGTCTGCGTGGCGAACCATCCGAAACGTCTGCTTACCCTGCTGGCACATGAACAACCAGCCTTTGCCTTTTCGGATAAACCAGTATCGGTGGGTTGTCCAGCCTTCGACTTTGTTAGGGTGTCGGCGACGCGCCCAGGCCCGAAGTTTCTGGTAAAGCAAATACCCAAGCCGGGTGAACGTTCGTTTACTGCACACCCGTGCGTAGTAGTTGCTCCAGCCACGAATGATCGGGTTGAGGGCATCTATCAGTTCCGCTTGCGTTTTACACTTGTGCCTGTCGATAAGCTTGGCTAATTGGTCATAGTGACGTTTTACGCCCGTTTTACTGGGGGTAATCAACGTCTTGAAGCCCAAAGGAAAACCCCTTTTCCACACGCCGGTACGGTACTTGCCAGTTCGAAACTGTCGGACGGTAAAACCCAGAAAATCGAACCCAACCTTCCCCTCTATTTCATTCAGAGTGTGCGTCAGGCGGGTTTTACTTGCCTTCAGTTCCAAGCCTATTGGGGCTAACCAATCCGTAATGAGTGTCTTGGCGGCTTCGACAGTAGCCCGGTCTTCGTGAATAATCACAAAGTCGTCGGCGTACCGAATCAGTTGAACCTTTGATACCCATTTTCGTTTGTCACCTACTTTACGGGTTCCGTGCGCGAACGCCTGATGAATGGCCATCTCCATGCCATGCAGGGCGATGTTAGCCAGCAGGGGGGAAATTACTCCGCCCTGTGGTGTACCTTCTGCGGTTGGAAACAGTTCTTTCCCTTCCATCAGCCCGGCTTTGAGCCAGCTTTTGACCTGTCGCCTTAGGGAGGGAAACGTGTTCAGTTTCGCCAGCAGTGCAACATGATCAATGCGGTCAAAGCACTTGGCAATGTCGGCATCGAGGACATACTTAGCCTTCTTATTGATTGCTCCCCAGATCGCTTCAATGGTATCATGGGCTGAACGGCCCGGTCGAAAACCATAACTGTTTGGCTCGAAGCGAGCTTCCCACTCGGGTTCGAGTGCCTGTTTGACCCACGCCTGTCTGGCTCGGTCGGCCATAGTAGGCAACCCCCTTCTTAACTGCACTGCTTCACAAGCAGGAATTGGGATCAGTACGGGTAACTAACCCGTTCCATCCTTTTTATAACTGCGTATTCCCCCTGATCAATACCCGCAAAGTCGCGGGCACCCTAACGCTCATTCTGGCTGACCAAGAACGAGGCAGTTTTGCCATTGCGGCCACCTGGACCGATTATGTCCCCCAGATGAATGAAGGCGTAGGCGATCCCCATCTGTTCATCTCGGTTCAGGCCCTGATTGCCTTGTGTCAGATGTGCCAAAATACAGGCAAGTAACTGGCCCGGCAACCAGTAAGTCACCCCATCAGTAGGTACTCACTAAATCAATAGGTATATGCACCAAGAGCAACTTCTGCCACCACAGCAAACCTTCTCCCCCGAGAGGATCCAGGCTCATCACCGCCAACGCACGGCCTGTGTGTACTTGCGCCAATCGACCATGTACCAGGTGATGCACCATCCCCAAAGCACCCATCGGCAATATGCCTTACAGCAGAAAGCGATTGACTACGGCTGGGATGCCTCCCTGGTCCGGATCCTGGATGCCGATCTGGGGCGATCGGGCGGTCATACGACAGGGCGGAACGATTTCAAACAACTCGTTGCCGACGTATCCTTGGGCCAGGTTGGGGCCATCTTTGTGTTGGAAGCCTCCCGGCTTTCCCGGAGTTCGGCCGATTGGAATCGCTTATTGGAACTCTGCTTACTGACGGCCACCCTGATTATCGACCAGGATGGATGCTACGATCCAGCCTGCTTCAACGATCAGCTTTTATTAGGCTTGAAAGGCACTATGTCTCAGGCTGAGTTGCACCTACTAAAAGCCCGCTTGTACGGAGCCAAACTGCATAAAGCCCAAAAAGGGGAACTCCTTTTTCCCTTGCCCGTGGGCTACATCGTCAATGAGGAAGGGGCGATTTGTTTTGATCCGGATGCTCAGGTTTGTCATGTCATCGGGATGGTATTTGATCTGTTTCAGCAAAAGCAGAGTGTGTACGGGGTAGTGCGTTACTTCGGGGAGCATACCATTCGCTTCCCCAAACGGGCCTACGGGGGCCGTTGGCGGGGAAAGATACTGTGGGGCCGGTTGACCTACAATCGAGCGCTTACGATATTGAGTCACCCATTTTATGCCGGTGTGTATACGTTTGGCCGTCACAAAAGTGTGAAATCGATTAATCCGCAGGGGGAGATTATTACCCAAAGTCGGCTCCAGCCTCAATCCCAGTGGCCCGTATTTATTAAAGATCATCACCCAGCCTATATTTCCTATGATCGATTTGAGCAGAACCGGCACCAGTGCTTACTCAATAAAAATCATTCCTCCCAGATACCAATAGCCGGTCCGGCCCGGGAAGGGGCGACTTTATTACAAGGCATCTTGTATTGCCGCCAGTGCGGACGTAGGATGACCATCCGGTATATGGGCAAAGAGGGGCGGGTGCCAACCTACGAATGTAACTGGCTTAAGCGCGAGGGCCTCAGTGGAAAATCTTGTTTAAGCTTTCGAGCGGATGTAGCCGATCCGGTCATTGAAAAGGCTATCCTTGCCGTGCTCACCCCCGCTCAGCTGGAGAAAGCGGTAAACGCCTTTGAGCAGGTGGAAAAACAGCAGACAGCCCTCAATCGCCAATGGGAGATGACCTTGGAGCGCCACCAGTATCAGGTCGATCTGGCCCAGCGCCGGTTTGAACAGGTTGATCCGGCTAATCGGCTGGTGGCGGCCTCGCTGGAAAAGAGCTGGAACCAGGAACTTGAGAAGCTGGCTCAGGCCACTCAGCAATACGAACAACACCGCCAGCAACAGCAACAAAAATTGTCGGCCCTCCACAAAGAAGATATCAAGCGTTTAGCCACGCGCATCCCCGAACTGTGGTCGGCTACGGTTAGTCACAAAGACAAAAAGCGCATCATCCGTCTGCTGATTCGGGACATCATGGTTAGTAAACGAGTGCCTAAGGTACTTACTCTACAGCTCTGCTGGCAAACGGGGCAGCTTGAGGAGTTTGAGGTTGCCTTACCGCTGGCTATTGGCGATCGGCTCCGTTATCCGCCCGGGATCGTCGAGCAGGTTCGTGTCCTGACGGGTCAGTATGGCGATGACCAACTCACGGCTGATGCCCTAAACCGGTTGAGTCTAAACAGTGCCACTGGCAAGGCGTTCACGGCTGGGATGGTTCAATGGATTCGGTCTAAACACCATATAGACAATCCGTTGCTTCGCCACCCGCACGAGTTAACGGTGGGCGAAGTGGCCAGGCACTTTTCGATCTCTATTCACATGGTCTATTACTATATCACGACCCAACTGCTCGCTGCCCGTAAAACCAAAAAAGGGCTCCTCATTCGCGTCAGCCCGGCCGATGATACGGCCTTTCGAACGGTGCTGCTTGAGGCCCCCAAAGCAGCCCCCAGAAAAGCTATACTAACGGAAGGAGTTGAGAAGGGGCAGATCCGTTGAGGGTTACTCGTAAAAAACCGCCTTCATTTCCACGGAAGGTTAATAATAGTGGTACCTTGTCTAACTCTATTCCAATCAACGACTGTAGTCAATAGTAGTATGAAAGCAACTTCGGAATGCCCAATGGTCGTTTCTCGGTTGTACCCGGCTTGGGTATCCAGACCCGGCGGGTTGGCGTGGCCTGCCCTGTTAAGTGCAAGTTTTCCACCAATTTCTGCCGTTGGGGAGGAGTGAGCGATTTAACCCCATCAATCCCAGCCGTGTTTTTACCCCGATTATCCTGCGTCACCTGACGAACAGCCAGCGTTTTGGCCGAGCGTGAACGCAAGAGCGTTTTCTGTAACTGTCGCACTGTTTTGTCATCACCCAATTGAGCGGTTTTGAAGATTCGCTTTTGCAGCTTAAAAACATACCGCTCCAGTTTGGGCCAGGGCGTATGTCTCCATTCCACCTTTGTAGGGTCGATCCGACTGTCGGTATGTTCACTACTGGTTTTAGACATATTCGCTGCTACTTATCCTTCTTCAATCCAAACTAACGTACCTACGTCAGCCTATACCGGTCGTTACTTCGGTCATTTGCTTCTTAGGCAATCTTCTCCTGTCGGGGCATCCGGTTGGCACCTTCTCAGTAACGGGTGAGTCTGCTGAGAGCCACGACAGGTTTATCTCGTTCCTGTTTATCGTTTGCTTGAGCGGTTAGGATGATGCTTTCTGCCGGGTTTATAGGGAAATACATCGAGTCGTAACTCATACACGCTCGTCCCCGGGTTACTCCAACCCTACAACTGGTTGGCCCTATCCTATACCTGTTTGGTCCAGCCTTACAACCTACTTTAGCTGGTTAATTAATAACGGCAGTTCAGACACATCTTTGCTCACGCTATCCATACACTCATGCTCGCCGAGATTGACTCTGTAGATTGAGTCTTACCGACTTTTCACCCCGCTTTACAGATTGATGGCCAGTCGCTACCGTAGGGGTGATGCTGTTACCCCTGCATCGGGGGAGAGGGGCTTGCACCCTCACGAAAAACAAGTTGTCAAAGCGGGTTTGTGTCCGCTTTGCAGTGAATCCCGGCTCGAGAACCTTTCTCACTAACGAGTCGCACATGGAGTGTTAAAATCAGTACGGATCAGTTAGGTTTAGCAAAAAAACAACTCCACCACTCCACCCACGCGCTCTCGCTCCACATTCAGAATGCTATCAAGCCCAATGTTTGGCTGCTACTTCGAGGCCAGCACTGGCACTATCCGAACCAGCAACTAAGCTGAACTGATTCCCATAGTGAGTTACCAGGTGGCGATTTGATTAGGACCTGATTAGTGCGAACTATCGTTAGACCCAAGCAAGTTCAATTCAAACACAACGCCGGGTTTATTGGCCGTTCCGGGATTAGGCAGCAAAGCTCCCAAACAAAGTTGTACGCGCTTGTTAGCCAGAAAGTTGAATCCTATCACCGACACACTCGACGCATTGTTGCCCGAAACAAAATCGCCCATCAGCAACAGGCGTTTCGCCAGCGGATACTCAACGCCCACCAGTAAACCGGCCCGGCTGCCTGCACCAACGGTTCCCCGGTCGGTAAAGTAGGGTCCAACCACCACTTTGACATGGTGGCGGGGTTCATACACCCAGATGTTATACGTAAAATGCGTTAAGCCGGGGTTGGCACTCAAACGGGCGAGTTTCGTGCCAATTTGGGTGCCAATGCTCGTTTTGAATCGCTCGTTGAGGAAGAAAAACTTTTGAGCGGTCAGTTGCATCAACGGGCTCATGGGCTTAACCCGATAATCGAGTCCATTGGTAATGGTGGCCGCCTGTTGGCGAAAATCCATTTTCAGGTTCACCACATTCAGGCCCACTTCAAATCCACCACCCAAGCCATATACAAGGTGATTTTTGGCTTCTAAGTAGTTGATGTGGTAGATATTGGTCTGTTGTTGAAAGAAAAACTTGTTTTTGGGGGTCACATCGCCCGCTGGAATGTTGAACAAGTTTTGTTGGGCTGCCACTCGCCCGCTTCCAAAAATCAAGAAGACGAATAGCAACCCTTTGTAAACGGAATGAAAGCGTGTCATTATGAGGGGGCAATTACTACAGTTGGCGAAGATCGCGCCGAAATCGTTTGATAAGTTCTTTCTCTTTATTCGATACGTCGTCGTGCGATTCGGCAACCTGCTGGAGAATGTTTACGAACCGTTTTTTAGTGAGTTCGTTCATAAACGCCCGGTTGTTCAAGAACCGGCGCATGGCAAACGCATAAGCTTCTTCAACGGGTACGTCGCAGTTTTCGAGCAGAAAAAAGGCGTGCAGGGCCAGTTCTCCGTAGGGTTGCTCGCCCAGTAATTGCCGGGCGAGCACTGTTTCAGAGCTATGGATCCGTCCGTCCACTTTGGCCAGCGCATAAACCATATTTCCGAGTCCCATATACAAATCGGCTGGTTCGGCCCATTCACTCGACTCTGTTTTTTCTTCGTTCGTTTTCATGTTGTTTACTATGGTTCGCAGAGGGTCATTGTTTTTTCAGAAGTAATGTTGGTTGGCCCGCTTGTGGCAACTTGCGCGTACTGTCGCCAACCGATATATGTGTTCGCCACGGGCTTACCAATTCATGCCGGGTTGACTTGTACTGACCCGGTTGAGGATAAGCAACGAATATATAGCTAACCTCAACGGCTTGGTAATGAGGAATAACGCGAGCCGCATTACGCCAGCGTTTAAAATGCCAGTAGCCGTATTTATCCTGATGGTGATGGACGCGCTTGTGATGGGTTGGCCAGTCGATCCGTGCCTTTGTATGGGGTACATGGCCGTGGCGGTAAAGCGTACAACTGCTTTGGCCAATCAGAACCAGCATACAAAGCAGGGCAACGAAGCAATACATAGCATTAAATGGCTTACAATTAGTGTGTTGAAGCGGGCGGGTACATAGTCAAATTAATCCGTACTCCGCCCGTTCGTTTGATTTTAGTTCATCTTGTCGGCGTTCAGCATCAGGGGCGAATCGCCATTGGTGATGATAACCTTGGTATTGGGCGAGGTCGAGAGCTTATTGAACGCTTCGATGGTCTTGAACCGAATCAGCATGGGCGTAAGCCCCTCGTTAATAATCTTTTGGGCATCGCGGGTGCCTTCGGCTTCGATAATCCGACGTTGGGCCTCCTGCCGTTCTTTGTCGAGCACAAACTGCATGCGCTGGGCATCCTGTTCGGCAGCCAGTTTCTCCTCAATAGCCTGGGTCAAACCCGCTGGCAAAGCAATGCTTTTCAGCAGTACCGACTCAATCACAAAACCCCGGTCTTTGAGTTGACTCATCATCACCTCACGGATAGATCGCTCAATTTCAACCCGTTGGCCGCTGTGCATGTCTTTGGCAAAGTACCGCGACGACACATCCGTAACAGCTGACCGAAACACGGGCAAAATCACCACGTCGGCATAGTTGGGGCCAATAAGCTCCACAATTTTGGGGGCGTAACTCCCTTCCACGCGGTACAGAATCGAAATGTCGGATTGTACCGTGAGACCCTCTTTTGAGGGTAGTGGTGCCCGTACTTCAAGGTTGATGGTGCGGGTCGGAATCTTGATAATTCGGGTCAGTAGCGGGTTGAAACCCTGAACACCTTCGGGCAGGGTTTGGGGTTGTATTTTGCCAAGTCGGCGCTTTATGCCAACCTCACCCTGACGGATAATGGTGCAACTGCTCAGACCCAGCAGAGATAGAAGGGTGACGGATGCAAGAATGGTTTTCATATTTGTTAGTTGTTGAAAGAATTGTTGGTTGAAAGGGCCGGTTGCCGCAGCAACTGCCGTCGTAGTTGACTCAATTGCCGGTCGGTCTCCAGTTTGGCTGCCAGCAGCGAATCATACTGAATGGTACGTGACTGGTATTTCGTCAACAATAATTGTGTTTGAGCACGCTGCCGCAGTAACATAACCAGCACAATGCTGCATACTAAACCGCTGATTAAGAGCAGCATCCGGCGAAAAGTTAGATACATTCGCCGGTGAGCCGGGCGGGTTGTTCGGGTTCGTCGGTGGAGCCGTGCAGGCTCCGAGAAATCAAGCGTGTACTGGTTCATGACCGTTCGTTGTAAGTGAAAACCAGATGCTTACTGAGCAAGCATGACAACAAGTTTGCTGGGGTAATGCGGCTGAGTGGCCGGAGAAAGCAGCCTGACAAGCTGCACCGCTTTCTCGGTATCAGCCACTATCGCAACCCGGTATAAACCAGCGGGTATTTCGGTAACATCGAGCTTAACCGTGAACACGCCCTGCTGCCGGGAGATCGGTACGTAAGCGAGCTTTTCGCTCCGATCCGTTTGCAGCGTAACGGCAAGGTCGCGTCCCGATCGATTATTGACCTGCACAATCAGATCACCTTTAGCATCCTGGTATGTACGCATCTCGAACGTTGCACAGGGAGACTGTACCCAGGCAGTAGCCGACAAATCACGTTCGGAAGTTATGTGTATAGCCCCAACAGGACCGGAAATCAATACTTTGAGCAAACAGGCGCAAAGCAGACTACAGAGGAACGGTTTCATGGCCTAAACCAAATTAGGTATCCAAAGCTGGCTGCCCAAATCGCATCTGTTTGCAGAAATGCGTCCATTGCTCAACCGCTTTGTTGATACAAAATTGCCCCACTCTCTTTAGAGCCGAATTAGGGTTGTATTAGAAAGGAGTTAGAGATTTTGGCCGGGGCAGCGAAAGGCTGAAGGTGGTGCCGTGGCCGGGGGCCGAAATCACTGTCAGGCGGCCCCGATGTAGTTTTACAATGCGCTCGGTGAGCGACAAACCGATGCCATGACCTGCCGTGTCGCGGCCATTGCTGCCCCGCCGAAACGGTTTGAAGATCTCCGGCAATTCCTCGGTGCCAATAGGTGGTCCACCGTTGTGAAATGAAACCTTGAAGGTATCTGGTTCCGTGGTTAGCCGCACTGTAACCCGGTGGTCAGATGAAAACTTACCCCCATTCTCCATAAGGTTAAACAGAGCCGTGCGCAACAGTGGTTCGCTGCCCATCACCGTCAGGTCAGCTTGTTGTTCGGAAGTGGGGCCAAAATCGACAACGACCTCGTAGGTGGGACGGAGCCGGAGCAGATCCGCCCATACCTGCCAGATAATTTCATCGAGCCGCACCGCGCTCATCGCCACTGCCGACTGATCGACGCTTACATTGGCCAGATTCAATAAGCCGTTGGTGAGTTGATTCATGTCGCGCACATCCTCCAGCACCGATTGCACAGTGGTTCGTAGTTGGGGCAGATCCTCATTGGCCAGCAAAGCCACTTCGAGTTGGCCGGTAATAACGGTGAGTGGGGTACGCAACTCGTGCGATGCGTGCGAAACAAAGGTTCGCTGTAATCGGAACGCATCCTCGAGTCGGTCGAGCATCCGGTTAAATTGCTGCGCCAATTGGGTTAGCTCGTCGTTGTCGGGGCTTTCGGGGAGCCGCTGCTCTAAGCGCGAGGCCGTAATGGTGTCGATACGGTCAATGATTTTGCGGATTGGCTCGAGGGTGCGCCCGGCATAGATGCGCCCGGCGAACAACACAATAAGCACGGCAATGAGCCAGCCAACAATTAGCAAGAGCGCGAGGTTTTGCTGCTTGCTGAAGCCGTATTGATCGACCGCCGAAGCCAGCACCACAAGTCGGTTGGCAGGAGAATTGTAGCGTACCCCGGCAATCTCGCGCAGGTCGCTCCGCCAATAGACATCGCCTTCAAGGCGCACCTGATCGAGTCGGCTTTTGGGTACAGCTAAGTAATCTGTCCCGCTCTCATATACAATCTGATTGCGATGGTTGTAAATAATAATCTCCTCGTCAGGCAGCACCGTCATGTGGTTCTTGTCCAGCAACTTATGCAACTGTCGGCCGATGCTGTCTCGGCCAAACAGCAATTCAGCCGAGGTGAGAGCCTCGGCATGAAGTCGCTGACGGAATTCGTTTTGGCGATGGCGTTCGGCCACCCAAAAAATGACCACGCAAAACACCAGCAACAAGCCCGAAACGACGGCCGTGAACAAACCGGTGAGCCGGTTGCGGATAGTCATAGCGAGGTCATTTTTCTTTTAGTACGTAGCCCATTCCCACCACGGTATGAATGAGTTTGACGGGGCCATTTTTATCAATTTTATTCCGCAGGTAATTCACATACACATCAATTACGTTCGTACCCGTGTCGAAACCAATATCCCAAACCTGTTCGGCAATGTCCACCCGCGACACCACCCGGCCTTTATTGCGAAGCAGGTATTCGAGCAGCGCAAACTCACGGGCGGTCAGTTCGATGGTGCGCCCCTGTCGACGGGCCACTTTCTCGCGCATATCCAACTGAAGATCAGCTAATTGAAGCACTTCATCGGTTTCTTCGCTGAGGTCAGTTCGCCGGAGTAATGCCTTGATTCGGGCCAGCAGTTCCAGAAAATCGAACGGCTTGACCAAATAATCGTCGGCACCGGCATCAAAGCCCGTCAGTTTGTCCGCTGTGGAGTCAAGGGCGGTCAACATCAGAATGGGAAGGTTCGCGTTCTTCACCCGGATATACTGCGCCAACTCGATCCCGCTCACAAACGGCAGGTTCACATCCAGAATAAACAGGTCGAAGCGTTCTGCGCCAATCAAGCGTTTGGCCTCACGCCCGTCGGCTGCCGTCGTCACCACATACGACTGGGTTTCTAATCCTTTTTTGAGGAAAAGAGCCACCTTGGTTTCATCTTCGACAACCAGAATGCGGGGTTTGGTAAGGCTCATCAACGGGGTAATTTATGGTCGTGGGGGTATTTCCTGAACCCGAATAGTACCCTCAATATCCACCTGACTGCCCCGCTGGGCGGCCTCCCGCAGAAAAGCCAATACCTCCCTAAAGTCGGCTTCGAGTTGTTTTATCCGTTTCTCAGAAGCTTTAATATCTTCTGAATGCTCATGAAGGGCAATTTTCTGAGCGTGATACTGCACTTTGGCGTTGGTTATTCCAGTAAGCATTGGAACAACGGTTTCGGGCGAGAAACGGCCCCCAATCAATGAAAACGTGAGTTGGTCTGACATAATTTGGAAAACAAAGAAACTATAAATACCCTAATCAGGCACCCTGTCCCGCCGAAAAAACGGGTTGTCCGTCGAATGTGCAGAGGTTTTCAGTTTTGATAATGCGGAAACCAGCCTCCGTGAGTTGATGCTGCAAATCCATAATGTCTTTGTATTGACCTGGTTGCATGGTTTCAGACTTGAACCGGCAACGCCAGTGATCGGTACAAAAGGTTTCGGCAAACCCATCGGGCCATACCTTCACCCCCCGGTTGGTTATCATACTCAGTTCCATATTGCCCGCTTTTATTCCCTTCAGCGACTCACCCAGGCGCGTGGGGTTTCGGTCGTCGTGGTGCAGAAAAATGTCAACGCCTACCGTCTCTATTTTTTTAGGAGTCTGTGGAGTTAGTTTAATCTGAAACCCTTCGGAGCCAGCCGACGCATACCGGACAGGTTCTAACTTTTGGGGTTTCTGACCCATTCGGGCAATCACGGCATCGGCAAACTCTTTGGTGCCAACTTTCTGGCTGCTAATCCCTTCGGCAAAAATATCGTAGGTATGAACACCGTCTTCAAGCGTTTTGAGCCAGGCATTATGAACCCGTTCAGCCACCTCGGATTGTCCAATGTGAACAAGCATCATCACCGCGCCTAACAACAAACCCGACGGATTGGCCAGATTCTGACCCGCCCGGCGAGGTGCCGAACCGTGAATAGCCTCGAACATGGCCACTTCCTCACCAATGTTGCTGCTACCTGCCAACCCCACCGACCCGGCAATCTGAGCCGCCACATCCGACAAAATATCGCCGTATAAGTTAGGCATCACAATCACATCGAAGACCTCCGGCGTATCGGCGAGCTTGGCCGCGCCAATATCAACGATCCAGTGTTCATTTTCGAGGTCGGGATATTCTTTGGCCACCTCATCGAACACGGCATGAAACAAACCATCTGTTTGCTTCATAATGTTGTCTTTGGTGAAGCAGGTCACTTTTTTACGGCCATACCGCCGGGCATATTCAAACGCATAACGAACAATTTTTTCGGTGCCGGGCCGGGAAATCAGTTTCAGGCATTGCACCACCTCCGGCGTTTGCTGATGTTCGATGCCGGCGTACAGATCTTCTTCGTTTTCGCGGACAATCACCACATTCATGGCGGGGTGTTTTGTGTCCACATACGGGGCATAAGCCACACA
This sequence comes from Cytophagales bacterium, assembly GCA_031411995.1. GTDB lineage: Bacteria > Bacteroidota > Bacteroidia > Cytophagales > Spirosomataceae > Rudanella. The sequence continues at coordinate 25,760 of JANOCD010000019.1, read as the reverse complement.
GGGACGCACATTGGCATATAAACCCAGCATTTTCCGCGTCGTAACGTTCAGGCTTTTAAACCCTCCGCCCTGTGGCGTGGTGATGGGTGCTTTCAGGAAAACCTTGGTGCGCCGGAGCGATTCCCAGGCGGAGGGAGCAATACCGGCGGGGTTGCCGCTGAGATAGACTTTCTCCCCGATTTCGATGGTTTCAATGGCAAGTTTGGCACCGCCCGCCATTAGAATATCAAGGGTGGCCTGCATAATCTCTGGGCCGATTCCGTCGCCGTAGGCCACGGTTATGGGTGTTGACTGATTCATGGATAATTCGTGTTTGCCCACAAAGGTAAGCGACAATTATTGAAATAAAAGTAATACTATCAAATGTAATTGCTTAACTTTCAACTGAGACCTTTGTTCGTTGTGTATGGTACTGATCTCGTTAATAATTGGTTTTCTGAGTGCCGGTCAGCCCATGCAGTCCGACTCAACTCCCAGCCAGGTTGGAGTAAGTGTTCACAAGGGTTTTATTATCCCCCATGCGGCCGATCTGAAAGCGATCTCCCAAAGTCGACCTGTTGCTATCGAAATGACTTACAGTAAGATGCCACATAACCGGGCGGCCTACGAGCAGTGCAACTGCTTTGCACGGGTGGGGGTTTATGCGAACTATTTCGCGTTCAATAACCCCATCGAATTGGGGCGAACCTATGGCGCAGGCGGCTATATTGAACCATTGATCCGCTACCGGAAACCGCTTTACTTTTCGATTCGTGCCACGGGAGGTTTAGCTTACCTGACCCGGATTTATGATGCTCAAACCAACCCGCGCAACACGTTTTTCGGGTCGCCAGTTAGTGGCTTACTGGCCCTGTCGGTAGGAGCGCATTACCGGATTACTACTACGCTACACCTAATGGCAACGGTTCGGTATAACCACATCTCGAATGGGGGAATCCGCCAACCCAACCGGGGCATGAACTTCCCGACAGCGGGTTTTGGGGTGTCATACACGGCCCATCCAACGCCATTCCCCAACCCGGCCCGGTGGCCCCGCCCTAACCTAACTAAGCGGTTCACCGGGCGCGTAACGGCGTTTGGTTCCATCCGCACGCTTCCACCCACAACTGCCCTCCCCGAACAGGTCGGGTGGCTGTGGGGATTAACCGCTACGGGGGGCTACCGCGTCAGCCGGTTTCATGCCTTCACGGGCGGGATTGAATTTGTGGATGATGGGTACATACGCGAGCAACTCCGGCGCGAGAGTTTGGCAGTTGCTCATCGTCAACTTGGCTTGTTAGCGGGCTACGAAGCCTGGCTGGGGCGGTATCGGTTTGCCACGCACGCAGGCTGGAACCTGGTGCAACCGGATGTATGGCTCGGCAATCGTTTTTTTCAACGGTATCAGTTACTCTACACCATCAGTAACCGCTACCAGATTGGTGTGGGTTTGCGGGCCAAACTAAACGTTGCTGAGGGACTGGATCTGCGCTTAGGCTGGCAATTTTGAGCATTCCGCACTTATCCATACGACTCCAACCGTAACGATTTCGCGTTTTTTTCGTTGATTTGGCAGCGGGTTAGCAGAGAAGCGTACCCATTTTACTTATGACCGAACAAAGCACAACATTCCTGTACGAATACCTGAACAATGCCTCCCCAACCGGCTTCGAGTCGTCGGGACAGCAGATTTGGCTCAACTACCTCAAACCCTACATTGACGAATACCTGGTCGATACCTACGGCACCGCAGTAGGCGTTGTCGGGCCTGGTAAAGACTATAAAGTGGTGATTGAGGCCCACTCCGACGAGATTTCGTGGTTCGTGAACTACATTTCCGACGATGGCTACCTCTATGTCCGTCGCAATGGCGGCTCCGACGCACTCATTGCCCCCTCCATGCGGGTGAATCTGCATACGAAAAAGGGTGTGGTAACGGGTGTGTTTGGCTGGCCCGCCATTCACGTGCGCGACCTCGCGAAAGACACAGCACCGCAGGTAAAAGAACTCTTCATCGACGTGGGGGCAGCCACCAAAGCCGAAGTAGAGGAAATGGGTATTCACGTCGGGACAGTTTGCACGTTTGTGGATGGCCTGACCGAGATGAACGGGCGGTATTACGTGGGTCGGGCGTTGGACAACCGCATGGGTGGGTTCATGATTGCCGAAGTAGCCCGCTTGCTGAAAGAAAACAATATCGAACTGCCCTTCACGCTTTACCTTGTGAACGCCGTGCAGGAGGAAATTGGCCTTCGTGGAGCCGAGATGATCGCCCGGCGGCTCAAACCCGACATTGCCATTTGCACCGACGTTACCCACGACACCCAATCGCCCAAATACGACAAAAAAGAGCAGGGCGACCTCAAATGTGGTGATGGTCCCGTTTTATGCTACGGCCCCGCCGTGCAAAACAACCTCCTCGATTTCATGATCGACGTGGCCAGAACGAAGGAGATTTCGTTTCAGCGGCAAGCCGTGAGCCGCTCCACCGGCACCGATACGGATGCGTTTGCCTATGCAGCCGAGGGCGTGGCTTCGGCCCTAATTTCGTTGCCGCTCAAATACATGCACACGACCGTCGAGACCGTTCATAAAGATGACGTTCAGAACGTAATCAAACTCATGTATGAGGTGCTGCTGACACTGAAAGGCAACGAAGATTTCCGGTATATCAAGTAATCATTAACGAGTCAATTATGCCCTCTCCACGTCCGCAGAGCAACGGCTCCCGAGGCAGTGTTGCCCGCACGTTCTTAATTGGTTTCCTGATTCTTTTCGGTCTGGCTTTGCTGGTTGGCTGGCTGTCCACGGTATTTGCCTGAAGGGAAGTAAGGAAAGAGAAGAAAGGAGACGCGCCTTCCCCTCTTTCCTTACTTATTCCTCCCTCTTTTATCCTCTTCCTTCTTTTTCCCCCTCCCCGCGTAGGGGTAACCGCTTCCTCAGTGGTCTTTGAAGCGAAACCACGAAAACCGGAAACGGTGTAGCTTTGCAGGATACTATTCGACAATCGGCGCAGGTGACTGATCAGCAAACGCTCGACGCTATTCGAGCCGGAAACGAACGGGTGTTCGAGGGGGTGTTCCGTGAGCACTATGGTTCGCTGTGCCAGTATGCCAGTAACCTGCTGCGTGATCCAGACGATGCCGAAGAAGAGGTACAGGCTCTGTTTTTAGCCTTCTGGGAACGGCGCGAAACCATTCTGATTAGCACTTCTCTTAAAGCCTACCTGTTTCGGTCGGTGCATAATCGCTGCCTGAACCGCATTAAACACCTGTCTATACGCGACGAACACCGGCAGCACGTTTCCTACGTGGGTGAGAGCTACACGCGCTCGCCAATGGATGAACTGGCCGGGCAGGAGTTGAGCGAACGCATCGAGGTAGCCATGAAACAACTCCCCGAACAATGCCGACGGGTGTTTTATTTGAGTCGATTTGAAGAGCTGCGCTACGGCGAAATTGCCGAACGCCTGGGTATTTCGGCCAAAACAGTAGAGAATCAGATTGGTAAAGCCCTGCGGATTCTCCGGCTGGAACTGGCTGATTTCTTGGGGTTAATTGTATTATTTTTATTCACTATTAAGCCATGACCGACGATCTGCTGGGCAAATATATAGCTGGAGAGGCCACGCCCGACGAACGGACGCAGGTGCGGCAGTGGCTGGCCGATGACCCCGAACACCCCCTTGAACTGGCCCGGTTCGAGCGAATCTGGCAGGCGGCTGGCAACCGCTCCGAACCAGATAACCAGCAGACGTTCGACACCGAAGCGGCCTGGAACCGGGTGCGTGGGCAGATGCACCAGCCCAGCCCACCGGCAAATAAACCCGCTGATTATAAACAGGTTGTACCATTAACGAAGCAAACACCGCGCTGGATTAGTTGGGCCCGGCCTGGATTGGCCCGGGTGGCCGCAACAATTCTGCTTGTTGGCACGCTGTCGGTACTTACTTATCGCTCGTTTCAAACTCCTGACGCTATTGACCAGACAACTACATTACTGACCCAGTCAACCACCAAAACAACGCGCAGCCTGACCCTGTCCGATGGCTCAACAGTGCTGCTAAACCGCAATAGTTCGATTCGGTATCCCGGCACGTTTTCGGGCCAAACCCGCGAAGTGACGCTGACTGGGGAAGCCTTTTTCGACGTGAAACCCAATGCCAAACAGCCGTTTATTATTCATGCCCAGGATACCGACGTGCGAGTGGTTGGCACCTCGTTTGGGGTACGGGCCTACGACCGGAATGTGCGGGTGTCTGTGAAAACCGGGCGAGTTTTGGTCCGAAAAAAACAGCAGGAAATCGCGTTGATTCCCGGTCAGCAGGCCACCACCGATCCCACTGCCGACACTCTCCGCCGACTGCCCCGCTTCGATGCCAATGCACTGGCTTACAGCACCAAACAGCTCAATTTCACGAACCAGTCCTTAGCCAGCGTTGTGGCCACCCTGAGCGATTATTACCAGACTGACATCAATCTGTCGGCCTCGCGCCTGCAAGGTTGCCGCCTGACTGCCCGCTTCGAGAACGAGTCCGTAGAAACGGTGCTGGGTGTGGTAGCTGAAACTCTGCAGCTAAGCGTGAAACGCACCGACAAAGGGTTTGTGTTGTCGGGCGAGGGGTGCCAATGACAGTGAACAGCCAACAGTTATCAGTTATCCACCATGCGTGCTATCTTTCTTCTTCTTCTTACATTGCCCCTCCTCACACTCGCCCAACCCACTTCCCCCCTCGACAGGGTGGTGTCGGTGGAGGTTCGGAATGAGCGGGTGAGCGAGGTGCTGCGGCAAGTGTCGCAACAGGCCAATTTTGCCTTTTCCTATAACCCTGCCGTGGTTAACGATACGCGAACGGTTACGCTCCGAACCGGGCGACAACCGGTGCGGGTGGTACTGGCACAACTTTTTCAGGGTCAGACGGTAACGTGGAAAGTGCGCGGTAATCATGTGCTGTTGCTGGGTGAGGGCGAAACAAAAATGGAACCCACTCATTTTTTTCTGGATGGGTATGTTACGGACGGGCAAACAGGTCAGAAAATAGCCTCTGCCAGTATTTATGAACGCACTTCATTAGCCTCCACGGTCAGTAATCCGTATGGTTATTACCGGCTGAAACTGGCCCGCGACCTGCCCACCAACGCCCGCGTCGAAGTGCGGAAACGACTGTACATGGGCGAATCAGTATCGGTTGCCTCGCGGCAGTCGCGGACAGTCGATGTGCGGCTTCGGGCGGTGCCACTCGCCCAACCACCGGCCACCACGCCGGACCGCCGGACCGCCGTTGCCACCTCACCGAACCGTCGGACCGCACCCGACACCGTTGCTACGGCTCCGAACCGTCGGACCGCACCCGACACGCTACCTCCGCAACCCGAACCCACCCTTGTTCAGGCCGACACCACCCGACCCATACAGCCCGATTCGCTACCTGCCCAAATCACCCGAACCGATTCGCTTCCCCCCCAACCTGACTCGCTTCCTTCACAACCCGAACCCACCCCTTCTACCCAAAGACCGTCGGGCAGAGAACAGGCTCGGGACCTGATCAATCAGGTTTATGAAGTAGCGCAACAAATCATTCACCGCCAGAACCTGGATGCCGACACGCTTTACCGGCCTTTCCAACTCTCGGTTTTCCCGTATATCGGCACCAACCACCGACTCAGCAACCACGTAATCAATCACCTGTCTATCAATGTATTCATGGGCACCGCACTGGGTGTGACGGGCCTTGAGGTAGGCGGTTTTATGAACCTGATTCGGGCCGATGTGCGCGGGGGGCAGTTTGCCGGGTTCGGCAATGTGGTGGGGCGTAATGTTTATGGGATTCAGATGGCCGGGTTCTTCAACAAAACGCGGGGCGAAGTTCATGGGCTTCAGATAGCCGGGTTCTCCAATCGGTCGGGAGATCTTCGGCACGGGCTACAGATTGCCGGGTTCGTGAATCACGCCCGCCACGTGACCAACAGCCTCCAGATTGGGGTCATCAACACTGCCGAATCCACCAATTCAGTACCGATTGGCTTGCTGAGTTTTGTCCGAAAAAACGGCTACAAACGGGTAGAGGTTGCTGCCAACGAAACATTTCCGGTAAACCTCACCTTCCGCACAGGCGTGAAATGGTTCTATAACCTGTTAACAGTTGGGGCTATCCCCACCGACACAAACGGTGAGTCGGTTTGGCAGGTGGGCTACGGTCTGGGTACTGGTATCCGGCTGGGCCGAACCGGGATGGCGACGCTCGAATCCAGCAGCCACTTTGTTGGCAACACCCAATTGAACCAAACGTTTGGGCAGGGGTCACCTTCTATGATGCTCCGGGCCACGGCCCTGCTCGAAAAGCGGTTCGGGCGGTTGGCATTGGCAGCAGGACCAACTTTGTCGTTCTATAACACCGGGGCCGAACTCGACAACCCCGACAAAAACCCGCTGGCCAACACGCGCCTACGCATTCAGAACTCGCCGATAATCAGTTCATTACCCTTCACAAGCAACGGTTGGGCCAGTTGGTTTGGCTGGCAAGTGGGGTTGCGGTGGGCAAACTGATTGCATTCCTTTGTACTTTGCAGATCATTCATTCCTTTATCTGCGATGAAATCAAAAAACTTAGTTAGCCTTTCTGTTGCCGCCGTATTCTCGGTGCTTTCCATTACAGGTCTCCTGATTTATTTCGGTCAAGGTAACCACTTCGTCGAACACACCCATGCGTGGTTTGGCGTGTTGTTTTTTGGCGCGGCAGTTTTCCATATTATCAATAACTGGTCGTCGATAAAAGGTTACTCGACCGACCGGAAAACGGGCGGTATCAAGCGCGAACTCATTCTGCCTGTAGCCGTTGTTGCTCTGTTTGTGACGGGCACTGCCTTCGATTGGCCGGTTTTCAAAGAACTCGCCAATGCTGGCAAACAGGCTTTCGGCCCCAAACGCGAACCCCGCCCCGAACGCCTGTCAAAAAATGGTATTGATTCGGTTGCCCGGCAACTCGTAGCCGCCCGTACCGGAGCTGATGCGCAAACCATCCGGTTCGACAGTACTGCTGCCCTGTCTGAAACCATAATCATGGCACAGGGAACGGCATCACACGATAAGCCCGATACCAGCACATTTCGCTTCACGGAGGTGTTGACCTTAGATAAAAATGAGTGGAAAGTAGCTGCCGAACACCTTGACAAATAAGTGGTTGAAGATCGCAATCCGGTTATGGCCGGGCCGCGATTTCAAATTTCAGGATGCGATTTTCGAGCGACCCATCGTCGATGTGCTTATCCGTTATATAACGAAGCCGAACGGGTAAGCCATCGTATAAAGGAACCTGGACAGAATCGGCATTCTGAAAACCAGCGTGTTCGGCATCGCCAACGAAATAGCCAAACTTCACCCCCTTAACCGTGAAGCCTTCGTAATGTCTCCACCGGGTTTTGTTATTGCTGTCTCTATCGGCCCATTTCTTTTCCCAATGCCCCTCAATAACGCCATCGAGTTGCGTGCAATCGTTGGCAATCAGGCGATTACGAAGCCGGTTGAAGTCCCAATACGATATACCCGCAATGATTGCGATAACAACGCCGAACCCGACAACCCAATACCGTTGTGGATAAAGGCCGGGCTTGTCAGCGGTGAACACGCCAAAACTATAGAGCATGAGCAGCAAAAATACGCCCATCAGTATAAACCATATCCAGCCATCATAAGGCACGGTGCTTATGTCGTAAATAGTGGTATAATCCATGGGGATTTACGGAGTTATAATCATTCTTTAAATTGAAGTAATATTCTGCTAATCACCAACCTACAATTTTCCAATACTATGAAAAACAAACTCATACTCCTCCTTCTTTGCCTGTCTTTTTATGCCAACGGTCAATCTGCTGACTCGCTGGCTATTCGCAACATTTATAACGAAGCCCTCGGCAATGGGCAATCGTATGAATGGCTGCGCTACCTCACCCAACAAATTGGTCCCCGCCTGAGCGGTTCCGAAGGGGCACAAAAAGCGGTTGACTGGACCAAACAACTGATGGAAAAACAGGGCTTCGACCGGGTATTTTTGCAGGAAGTGATGGTGCCGCATTGGGTTAGGGGAGCCAAAGAAGTGGCCTATATTCAGAATGGCAAGCAGAAAATAACTGTACCCATTGCGGCTTTGGGTGGCTCGGTGGCCACGCCCGGCAAAGGCATCGAAGCCCAAGTGATCGAGGTGAAAGACTTCCCCGAACTGCGGGCGTTGGGGGTTGAGAAGGTCAAAGGCAAAATCGTGTTTTTCAACCGGCCAATGGACCCAACCAAAACGATCACATTTGAAGCCTATGGCGGTGCCGTTAACCAACGCGCCAACGGAGCCACCGAAGCCGCCAAACTGGGAGCTGTGGGGGCCATTGTCCGCTCGATGGGGCTGGCGCAGGACGACAACCCGCACACGGGCGGGATGCGCTACGGAACCGGCGTTCCCTTGATTCCGACAGCCGCCATCAGCACCAACGGGGCCAATCTGTTAAGCAAATCGCTGGCCGAAAATCCCGGTCTGACGTTCTATTTCAAGCAAAATTGTGAATCCCTGCCCGATGCAAAGTCCTATAATGTGGTGGGCGAAATCAAGGGGTCTGAAAAACCCAACGAAATTATTGTGGTCGGTGGCCACCTCGATTCGTGGGATTTGGGGCAGGGTGCCCACGACGATGGCACCGGCTGTGTGCAGTCGATTGAGGTACTGCGAATCCTGAAAGCATTGGGTATCAAACCGAAGAGAACCATTCGCGCCGTTATGTTTATGAACGAAGAAAACGGCCTGCGCGGGGGAATCAAATACGCTGATCTGGCCAAACAGAACAACGAGAACCATATTGCCGCCATCGAGTCCGACGAAGGGGGATTCACGCCCCGTGGCTTTGGCATTGTGGGTACGGCCAAGCAAAAAGAAAAAGTAATTCAGTGGAAACCCCTGTTGTCGCCCTATGGCCTGCACGACATTGGCCCCGGCGGTGGCGGTGCCGATATTGGCCCAATGGCGGCCCTCGGCACGGTTTTGTTCGGATTCAAACCCGATTCGCAACGCTACTTCGACTTTCACCACACCGCCATCGACCGTTTTGAGGGCGTGAACAAGCGCGAACTCGAACTGGGCGGAGCCTCCATGGCCGCCCTGGTCTATTTGCTGGATAAATACGGGTTGTGAGTTATCTTTGTCCATATGCCCAAGCTCGATCCGACAAACCGACTTTTTGACCGCCGGGGTTTTCTGCGCCAAAGCACCCTAGCCACGCTCACAACCCTGCTGGGAACCGAACTGGTTTTTGCCGACCGATTGCCACGCCATTACCTGCCGCTGGCCTTCGAGCCAAACCCGATGGCTGACAAGCACAAGGACATGATCGTGCTGAACGATAAGCCCTGGAATGTGGAAACACCCCCGCACCTGCTCGATGACCGCATCACGCCCGCCGACCGGATGTTTATCCGCAACAATGGCCTGATTCCCGAAAAAATTGACCCGGCTACCTGGACGCTAACCATCAATGGCGAGTCGGTGAAGGGGTCGAAAACATACACGCTGGCCGATCTGAAAAAGAAGTTTCGCCCGCAAACGTATCAGTTAGTGCTGGAGTGCGCGGGCAATGGCCGGTCGGGTTTCTACCCGAAAGCCGCTGGTAATCAATGGAATGAAGGCGCGGTCAGTTGCGCCGAGTGGACGGGTGTTCGGCTCAAAGACATTCTGGCCGACGTAGGACTCAAGTCCGATGCGGTCTACATTGGCTATTACGGTCGGGATTTGCACCTGAGCCTTGACCCCAAAAAGGAAGTGATCTCGCGGGGCGTGCCCATGCACAAAGCCCTCGAAGACGAAACACTGGTGGCCTGGGCCATGAACGGACAGGATATCCCCATTGCCCACGGTGCTCCATTGCGGTTGGTGATTGGCGGTTGGCCTGCCTCGGTATCGGGCAAGTGGCTGCACACAATCAGCGTTCGCAACAAGGTTCACGACGGGGCCAAAATGACCGGCAAAAGCTACAAAGTCCCCATTGACCCTGTTGAACCGGGTGTTGATCCGCCTGAAAACCGATTCAAAATCATCGAGTCGATGCCGGTGAAATCGGTGATTACATTTCCGCGCACGGCTACCCAATTCAAAGCGGGGCAGGCCATTACATTGCGCGGTCATGCGTGGGGGGGCGACCGGGCCGTGAAAAAAATGGAACTTTCGATGGATTTCGGGGCTACCTGGCAACCCGCCAAACTGGAGTCTCCCCGCAACCGGCTGGCCTGGCAACACTGGTCTGCCGACCTGAAACCGCCCCGCCCCGGCTACTATGAAATCTGGGCGCGGGCCACCGACGAAGCCGGTGTGGCTCAACCCATGGTGATGCCCCAATGGAACCCCGAAGGATATTGCAACAATTCCTGCCACCGAATTGCGGTGAAAGTGGGATAAGAGGAAGGAGAAACAGAAAATGGAGAAAGCAATTTTAGGATGTTTTTTGGTAGTGATGGGGGTGGCGTACAACGTAGCGGTCCAACGCAGCACCGTTGTGAGACGGGCCACTACGTTGTACGCCACCGATACCCTCCAAGTTGATAAGGAAACCAGTTTGGTGATTGATGATCGGTTGGCGTTGGTGAAAGCGAATTGTACGTCCTGTCATTCGAGTAAGTTAATTTTGCAGTCGCACCTGACCCGCGACGGCTGGCGGCAGAAAATTCGCTGGATGCAACGCACCCAAAAACTCTGGGATCTGGGGCAATCGGAACCGGTTGTGCTGGATTATTTAGCGAAATATTACGGTCCCGAAGACCGAACATTCGATGGGAGGAGATTGCCACTGCCCAATCAGAAGTGGTAAAACACAGACTATAAAACCTTGTCTTCCAAAGCATTATACCAAACGCTCTATCAGTCGGAACACCTGTTCCGGGTGCCAACCGAAACCCTCGTTGATTGGGGGGCAGAACCAATCGCGGTGGTCGCGCCGGTAGCGATACCGCCTGTGCCACGAGTGCGGCCTGTGAGTCTGCCCGAAGTTCCGGCCAATGAGCGGCCTGTGAGGACACAGGCCGAGGATGCAATGCAGATCGCGAATCCACTTCCCCGGTCTGTGTCCCCACAGACCGCCGATGAACCGGGCAACGAACTCCCCCGGTCTGTGTCCTCACAGACCGAGGAGGCAATGCAAACCCAGGTCTCTACTCCCCCCGTTCGCACGCCGGAAACGCCAAAACCGGCTCTGCTGAAGCACAAAGTACTGTTGCTGGCAGACGAAGATTTATCGCCGAGCGATTTGCTGTTTTTAGAGCGAATTCTAAAAGCGGTCAATTTGGATATTGAGGGTGTTGATTTATTGAATGTGTATGGCGTTTCGGACGTGGACTTTGCGGCTGTTTTGCGCCACAAGTACATTAATCACTTTATCACCTTCGGGGTGCCGTTTCAGCGGATCAACCTGGACATTATGATGGATCGGTACCAACCCGTGCGGTTTGATGGCATCACGTTCCTGATGGCCGATTCACTGCCCGTTATCGAAGCCAATCAAACCCTGAAAAAACTGCTTTGGAACTCGTTAAAACGCATTTTTGATCGTTGACAGCCAACCCCTCGCTTCGGAAAGTAATTAACACGACCCAACTCTGGGGCATTGCCGTGGGGATGGTGATCTCCGGTGAATATTTCGGCTGGAACTACGGTCTTGGGGTGGCTGGCACCGTGGGGTTTATCGTGGCCACGCTGCTTGTTTCGGTGTTTTATGTGGCCTTCATTTTCAGCTATACTGAACTCACGGCCAGTATGCCCGACGCGGGTGGTCCGTTCACCTACGCCACACGAGCCTTTGGGCCGAAGATGGGTTTCCTGGCGGGCTTTTCCAGCATTATCGGCATCCTGATGGCCCCGCCCGCCATTGCTGCCGCCCTCGGAGCCTACGCCCATTTCCTGCATCCTGAAATTTCCGCAATCTGGGTAGCGGTTGGGGCATACTTTGTTTTCGTTGCGATCAACATACTGGGAATCAAAGAGTCTGCTAATCTTTCTGTAGTTATTACAGCCTTGTCGGTGGTGGAGTTAATTGTGTTTATGGGCTTGGTAAGCCCGGCCTATGAGACGCAAAACCTGCTGGCTCACAACAGCGAAATTAGATCGAGCGGCATCTTTGCGGCCATTCCATTTGCCATCTGGTTCTACATTGGCATCGAGGGCGTGGCTATGGTGGCCGAAGAAGTTCGCGACCCCATCCGAACCATTCCACGCGGCTATCTGCTGTCCATTGGAACCTTAGTGGTACTGGCTCTGGGCACCATGATCCTGTCGGCTGGTGCGGGCGACTGGCGGCAAATAACCAGTAGTGACTACCCCCTTCCGGCAACACTAGCAATGGTTTTGGGGCCAAACAGCGGTTGGGCGCGGTTGTTTGCCGGGCTGGGTTTGTTCGGACTGATTGCGTCCTTTCATGGCACCACCATTGGCTACTCCCGACAGATTTATGCCATGGCTCGCGATGGTTATTTGCCCCGATGGTTAGGCACGGTCAACCCTCGTTTTCGCACCCCGCACTGGTCGCTGGTGGCGGGTGGTGTTGTCGGTTTGCTGGCTCTTTTCTCCGGCACCACCGACAAAATCATTACCCTGTCCGCTCTCGGCACTGTGGTGATGTACCTGATCAGTTTAGTGTGCCTGTTTGTGCTTCGTCGACGCGAACCCAACATGGAACGCCCTTTCCGGGTGGCCTTTTACCCGTTTCTGCCGGGGTTGGCACTGGTGCTGGGCACCGTTTGTTTACTGGCTATGATCTATTTCAACCCCATCCTAAGCCTGATTTTTGCGGGGCTGATGGCTGGGGCTTACGGGATGTTTTTGTGGATAGGGCCAAAGGGTCAGCGGAATACAATGAACTAATTGTTCTTTGCATTCCGCCAAACAGGCATGGCATCACGCTTCTGCCCGTAGAACCTCCAGCGGGGGGCGCACCAAAACCGCCCGGCTGTTCAATAAACCAATCAGCAGCGTCAATACTGTCACCACACCCATGACCGACAGAACCGGCCAGAAATTGGGGCTGTAAGGGGTTTCGAACACAAAATAGGCCAAGGCCCAGGTAGCCGCCAACGCCATAATCACGCCCGACAAAGCCGCCAGCAAACCCAGCATGAAGTATTCAATAGCCTGAATTCGCAAAATCTGCGCTCTGCTCGCGCCCAATGTCCGAAGCAAAACGCTTTCCTGCATTCGTTGGTAGCGGCTGATAATCACCGAACTGGCCAGAACGAGCAAGCCCGTCAGAATGCTGAACAGGGCCATAAACTGAATCACAAACGAGACTTTGTTCAGAATATCATCCACCGTGTTGAGAATCAGACCAAGGTCGATAGCAGAGACGTTGGGGAAACGAGCCACCAGATCGCGCTGGAAAGCTGCCGACTGTTGGGTGTTGCCGACGCGCATCATCAGCACGGCAAACTGGGGTGCTTGTTCGAGCACGCCGTTCGGGAAAACCACGAGGAAGTTGCTTTGCACCCGGTTCCAGTCCACCTCGCGGGTGCCGCCCACGATGGTCGGAATAAAGGCACCCTGCACATTGAAGGTAAGCGAGTCGCCAAGTTTGAGTTTCATGCGATCGAGGTAGCCCTTTTCGATACTGATTTGGGGAATCCCGTTCACCGTGGCCATTACCTTACCAGCCGCCAGTTTTTCGGAGTCAATCAGGGTATCACGGTAGGTGACCCGGTATTCGCGGGTGAGGACCGATTCAGGGATTTTGGCCGAGGTATCGGCCTGAATTACTTCGACGGAACGCCCGTTGATACTGGCTAACCGCATCGTGACGACGGGAACCTCCTGCACCACGGGCAGTTTATACTGAGCCACCAACGCCCGAACGCCCGAACGCTGCTCATTCTGAATATCGAACAACACCATGTTGGGCCGTTTGCCCCCCGACGAGCCATTCGCCCCAGCCTCGCCCGAAAACGCAATGCGGTCCAGCAAGAGGTTTTGGGTGAGCGTGAGCGTGGCAATCAGAAACGCGCCAAGGCCAATGGACGTAATCAAAATAACGGTCTGGTTGTTGGGCCGGTAAAGGCTCGCCAAACTCTGCCGCCACACGAAACTCCAGCTTTTGGGGAAGAACCTCTGCACGGCGTTAATGAGCAATAACCCTAAGCCCGTCAGGATACCGAAAGCAGCCAAAAGCCCCCCAGTGAAGCCCAGGGACACTTTCCAGTCGCGGGTTTGCCAGTACGAAAAGGCCATAATGAACAGCACAATCAGGCCATAAACCCCAAATCGGAATGGGTCGGGACTGGCTGTATCATCTTCGTAGGATGCCCGCAAGGTGCGCAGGGGTGAGACGTTTCGTATCATTAGCAGGGGCAGCAAGGCGAACAAAACGGCCACTAATAGCCCCACTCCTACTCCCTGCGCCACCGCCGACCACGAGATACTCGTTTCGACCGTTACGGGCAGAAATCCGGCGAAAACCTGGGGCAGCAACACCTGTACCAACGATCCCAGAACTGCCCCGATAATGGCTCCAACGAGGCCCATTATGGCGGTTTGAATCAGAAAAATCAGAAACGCCTGCCGACCACTGGCCCCCAACGTCCGCAACACCGCCACCGATGAGACCTTTTCTTTTACGTACAGATGCACCGCACTGGCCACGCCTACGCACCCCAGCAAGAGGGCCACAAACGCCACCAGATTTAAAAACTTAGTCAGATCGGCGAATGCCCGGCCTGTTTGCCGCTTGCGGTCTTCAACCGTATCCTGATTGATGCCCACCTTGTCGAAACGCGCTTCGTTGGCCTTCGCGAACTTAGCTACGTCGTTATTAGGCGCAAACTGGTAATAATATTTATACTGCACCCGGCTTCCCCGCGCCAACAACCCGGTTCCGGCCAGCGACTTCGCCGACACAAAAACGGTGGGGGCCACCGAAGTCATCACCGCCGACTGACCGGGCGTTTTCATAACCCGTCCGGCAACGAAATAGACCAGATTTCCCAACCGTACCGAATCGCCGGGTTTGGCCCCAAACTGAATCAGCAGGGCATCGTCCACCAGGGCCACGCGCCCGTTTGCACTTTCTGCCTGCCGAAACTGCTCGATGGCCGAACGCGGCTGCACGTCCCATTCGCCATAATACGGAAACGGCCCGTCTAAGCCCTTCACCTGCGCCAGCCGAACTCCACCCGTCCTGGGGAACAAAGTCATGGAGGCAAACGAAACCTCATAGGTGCGGCTTTTGCCAATGGTTTTGAGGTAGTTCTCCATCGGTTTTGGGATCACCTTGGCATAGGAAAGCACGAGGTCAGCCCCCAGTAATTCGCGGGCTTGCGCGTCGATGCTGCGGGCGAGATTGTCGCCAAAGGAGTTCAGACCAACGAGGGCGGCAATGCCCAATACGATGGCCGACATAAACAAAAAGAGCCGTTGTCGGCTCCGGCGACTATCGCGCCAGGCCATTCGGAGGAGCCAGTTTAAGTTCATAAAGTTTCTATAGTTTCAACGCTGTCGCTGTTTCAATGCCTATGGCGTTTCTGTAATTTCATTGGCCATTGACCGTTTCTGTAGTTCCAATGCTGCGCTGTTTTATGGTGTAGCTAATGAAACCATAGAAACGGCCAAAGGCCAATGAAACCTGAAACAGTTAAACAACCACTCCGGTATCCGAAACAACCGCCCCTCCCCGCATCCTGATGATGCGTTGGGTGCGCTGGGCGAGGTCGAGGTCGTGGGTGACGAGAACAAGGGTGGTGCCTGCTTCGCGGTTGAGGTCAAAGAGGAGATTCTGGACGGTGTCGCCGGTGTCGGTGTCGAGGTTGCCCGTGGGTTCATCGGCAAACAGAATTTTGGGTTGGTTGGCAAACGCCCGCGCCAGTGAAACCCGCTGCTGCTCTCCGCCCGACAATTGGGTTGGGTAGTGATGGCCCCGTTGCCCTAATCCGACGCGCTCCAGCAGTTCGCGGGCTGTTTTCTCGGCTCCTTTCTTGCCCTGTAATTCAATTGGCACCATCACGTTTTCGAGAGCCGTGAGGGTGGGCAGGAGCTGGAAATTCTGGAAAATAAACCCAACGTGCTTATTACGAACAGCCGCCCGCTGATCTTCGCCGAGCGTGTCGAGCCGGATGTCGTTCAGGAAAACGCTGCCCGACGTGGCTCGATCAAGTCCAGCACACAGGCCCAGCAACGTGGTTTTGCCACTTCCCGACGGCCCGACAATGGAAAACGTGTCGCCCGCCTGAATGTCGAACGAAACGTCGTGCAATACAGTGAGCGGCCCGTTGCTGCTCTGGTATATTTTAGTAAGATTTTCGACGCGAAGGATGCTCATAAAAACGCTGTTGTGTAAAAACCCAACAGCGTTTTAAACCAAATCTCTCCCTGAGCAGCTTATAAATTGACAAACGGGAAATATTGCCCTTTTTCCGAGTAATTGCTACCGACCAGCGGGCAGGAGTTTGGTTTTCTGGATGACTACCGGAACACAAATCTCTGCCGGACAGGCGCAGGCAGTGGGGGACAGCGTCACGGTAACGTCGGTGAAACAACCCGATGTGTTTGCAACTCTGACCGTATAAGTTTGAGCAGTTGTCGGGTTGGGCAGCGCAGCAGCAATGATTCCATTGGCCGGGATCACTGCCGGCACGCCGGAAAGAGACGCTGCCGGGTCAAACGTGGCCCCCAATGAGTATTGATAAGTGAAAGCCGGGTTCGCATTGGTTAGCACAAGTTGACCATTGTTTTGCGGACTGTTGCCCAGACAGGTAGCCAGTATGGCCGCCACCTGATAAACGGGGGCAACATCGAGTTCCAGAATAAAGGGGCAACACGAAAAAGTAGGGCATTGACCGCCAACGTTGTCGGTGCCTAAACTATAAGAGCCGGGCTCACTCACCACGAGGGTGTTACTGGTCTGCCCCGCAATAAGCACCCCATCTTTATACCAGTTATAACTGGTTAGTCCTTCGGGAGCCGTCAGGGTGAACTCATCACCAGCGCACATTTTCATGGGTATCGACGTGCAGGCCCTATCGAGGTTTCCCGGCACGCTCACGGTGTTGTACAGAATACCCGAACTCCCAACAACAGCCTGGAATGTCAGGCTAACACTTTGCCCCACGCCAATGGTTGCGATTGTCCAGCTACTCATGGGTGTTCCCTGCGTGAAGGTGGTGCCAGTGGGTACAGTTGCGGAGTTGGCCACGTAGGTTAAGCCAGTGGTAAGATCATCCGTAACCACAACATTGGTGGCCGGGCCGTTGCCGACGTTAGTTACGACAATGGTATACGAAAGTACATCGCCCGGCTGGGCAACTGATCGGTTAACCACTACGGCCACGGTCAACGATGGGTTCAGCGGGGAGTAACCAACATTGACACCTGTCCGGGTTTCGCCCAACGTCAGCGTGACTGGGCCGGTTATGCCGGGCAATGAAGCCGAGTATCCGGCTGGCGTGGTAGTACTTACTGAATACGGCGTACCCGACGTAAGTCCCGTGAAACTGTAGTTTCCCGTTGCGTTTGTCGTTGTGGATGCAATGGCTGAATTGGCCCCGTCGAGCAGGCTTACGACGACATTCCCGATTGGGTTATCGCCCCCATTGAAAACTCCATCTGTGTTGGTATCAGAATAAACAGTGCCGCCCAAACTGGCCACACTACAAGACGTTGGAACGGTAACGGCGTTATTACTCAACGCAATGGCTCCACTAGTAGAAAGCCCTCGACCCTGAAGCGAAGCTCCTTCGGCCAGGCTGATGGCCCCGTTGGCCAATATTGTTCCCCTAAAAACCGAACCCGTTCCAAGGGCAACGGCTCCGTTTACCTGGAAATAAACATTGTCCACGCAGGCTCCATTGGCCAGTGAAATGCTTGACCCTGAAGCAGTTGATAACGCGCTGTTGAGTTTAATAATGAAAATACCCGGACCGCTCAACGTTAAGGTTCCGCTTAGATCGGAGGCTGCGGCTGTGTTCTGACAATAAACGCCGGGGGTAAGTACCTGACCGTTGCCGAGAGTTGGGCCAATGAGTGTTCCACACGTTATTGGGGTTAGCGCGGCATAGGCATTCATCACATCCGTAGCCGCCTGATCGGCCTCGGTGCTTCCCGCCAAACGGATTTGGCCAACCACTGTTCCAGATGATAACCCGCTGAAAGCACCCACCTTGGTGCCAACATCGCCCGTTATAACCGATGCGCCATCATTAGTAAAAGCTCCGTTTGCCGTAAATAACGCGAAACTTGAAGCGGTGCCTAGATTAGGTGCCTGCCCAAAACTTACCCCTGAAATGGTGAGCAAAAGTGTAACCAATAGAATAGGTAACAGTTCTTTTTTCATGTTTTCCAAAATTATTAATTGGCTTGAGTATCATGATTAGATTAAGATGATTAACTATTTATCATTGGGATACCAGAGGAAAACAAAAGGCACGCCAAAAAACCTATAAGCCTATTGGCTATACTGGATTTAGCGGCTAATTAAGAGCGAGACTTTTAGCCGAATCGCATGATTCGCCATACTGGTGAAGAAGCTATTAAATAGGAATTTGAGCATAAAATGGCCTCTCCGTCGAATCAGTGGACTATTTGCCTGTACAAAGTGGCGAGTCGAAGCAGACTATTGGCGTTCGTCAATCGATTTACTAGGTCTACAGATTCAGTAAATTGAAAATAAAATAATTCTCAAAATTGGTTTACCAGTTCAGGATACATTTACGGATAGATAAACTGTTAGGTAGTATTGTCGAATATAATCGTGCCAACCTAAACGGAGTTGACCTTTATTCAAGGCAACGGTTCACCGAAAGGTGGTAATTTTACGGTTTAATCATTGAACCATGACGAACGTACTCAAACGCACGCTGTCTGCCTGTTTATTTGGCGGACTGTTGTTTACTCAAAGTTGCTCATCGGACTCCACTCAGAAAAAACAGGAACAACCGACAACCACAACCGCCCCGGCTACCGAATCAGCGACAACGGCTTCCGCTCTATCCACCAAAAAGACCATTTTGTTCTACGGCAACAGCATCACGGCGGGCTACGGCCTCGACCCCGCCCAGGCGTTTCCTGCCCTGATCGGCAAGCGACTCGATTCGCTCAAAATGAACTACAAAGTGGTGAATGCGGGCCTGAGTGGCGAGACAACCGCCGGGGGCCTGAGCCGGATCAATTGGGTGTTGCGCCAGCCGGTCGATGTGTTTGTGCTGGAATTGGGCGGCAACGATGGCCTGCGGGGGCTACCCTTAGTTGATACTCGGAAAAATCTGCAGGCCATCATCGACACGGTACGCACTAAATATCCCGACTGCAAAATTGTGTTGGCCGGGATGCAGGTACCGCCCAACCTTGGCACCGAATATACCCGGGAGTTCAAGGGAATATATAAGGAACTGGCCGACAAGAATAAACTCCCCCTAATCCCGTTCCTGCTCGACCGTGTGGGCGGCATTCCCCGCCTGAATCAGTCCGACGGCATTCACCCCACCGCCGAGGGCAACCGGATTGTAGCCGAAACCGTATGGCAGACCTTGAGGGGAGTCATCGAATAGTGAAACTATCCTCTTTTTTAAAGTCAACTACCAAATTGATGGCAACCAACTACAATGCAATCGCGAAAGAGTACCAGGCATCGAAACTGTTGCCCTGGCGGAAATACGTTGAGTCGCACACATTTTTCCAGTTGGCGGGCGATCTAACCAACCTGAATGTGCTTGATTTAGCCTGTGGAGAAGGCTTCTACACCCGGCAAATCAAGCACAGAGGGGCCGCCCACGTCACGGGGGTGGATATTTCGGATGGCATGATTCGGCTGGCCGAAGAATCCGAGGCCGCTTCCCCACTCGGCCTCGAGTATCATTGTCAGGATGCGATATCGCTGAATCTCGGCAAAAAATTCGACCTCATTTGCGCTAGCTATCTGCTCAACTACGCCCGAAACGCCGACGAACTTGGGCAAATGAGCCAGGTTATTGCCAACCATCTGAAACCCGGCGGTCGTTTCATCACGGTCAATAGTAATCCCGATTATCGGGGAGCGGTTGCGGTGATGTTACCGTATGGCTTCACCCGCGAAAACGAGAATTATTCAGAGGGGGCTGCCATCACGTATCGCTTCTATCAGTCGGACGCTTCGCACATTGCCGTTACCAATTACCACCTCGAAAAGTCGACGCACGAAACGGCTTTGCAAGGGGCTGGCCTTTCGCAAATTCAGTGGCATCCGGTAGAAGTTTCTTCTGAAGGAATCGACGAGTACGGGTCGGACTATTGGGCTGCCATCCTAAGCGAGCAACCCATCGTCGGGCTTTCGTGTGTAAAAGAGTGAACACCCTGATATAAAAAAAGCCGCCCCACTTCACAGTAGGGCGGCTTTTTTATGGATAAGCAGTGATTTAGTTGATTCCAACCAGTTCCACCTCAAACGTCAGATCTTGACCGGCGAGGGGGTGGTTCGCATCCAGCACCACGTTGGTTTCGGTCACTTCGCGCACAATCACGGGGACTGGCTGGGGCGATCCGTCCTGATGCATATTCAGCGTCATGCCTTCTTCCACCGGAATTTCGGCAGGAATTTCGCTGCGCTCGATGCTGAACACATGGTCGTCGATAGCGGGGCCATAAGCATCTTCCTGCGGAATATTGATAGTTTTTTTCTCTCCAACGGACATTCCCTGAATACCATTGTCGAAACCCGGAATCACCTGCCCGTTGCCGAGTGTGAATTCGAGGGGAGTGCGGCCCGCCGACGAGTCGAAAATCGTACCGTCGTCCAGAGTGCCTGTATAATGTACCTGAACGGTATCGCCAGCTTTTGCTTGTGCCATGTTAGTTCGTGTTTGTTGTCCCGCAAAAATACTCGATTGAGCATCAAAGCGAAAGCTGTTAAATCAGTTTATCCCCGTCCAACGCTTCAATGGGGGTATTAGTTCGCTCAATATGCCCGCGCAAATACGACCCGGCCTTTCGAGGGATTCCCGGAGAAAATGCAAGCACCTTCTTCCGGCTCCTGATCAAATGGAATGCAGCGAATGGTGGCTTTGGTCGCTTCTTTGATGGCATCTTCGGTTTCGGAGGTGCCATCCCAATGAGCCAGCAAAAAGCCGCCCTTTTCGAGTTGCTCCTGAAACTGCTCAAACGTATCGACTTTGTGTGTGTTCTCCTGCCGGAATGCAAATGCCTTATCGTAAATTGACTTCTGAATATCGTCCAGTAACGTTTTGATCCGTTCTACCAAGCCGTCGAAGGGTACGGTTTCTTTGGTTTTGAGATCACGCCGGGCCATTTCGATGGTGCCGTTTTCTAAATCACGGCCACCCATTGCCAGGCGAATTGGAACACCCCGAAGCTCGTATTCCGCGAATTTCCAGCCGGGCTTGTTGGCATCCGAATCATCGTACTTCACCGAGATACCAGCTTTGCGAAGTTCCTGCACCAATGGTTTCAGTTTGTCCGACAGTTGATCTAATTGCTCTTCGCTCCGATAAATGGGTACGATAACCACCTGAATTGGAGCCAGTTTTGGGGGCAATACCAGCCCGGCATCGTCGGAGTGGGCCATGATGAGCGCACCCATCAGGCGGGTTGAAGCACCCCATGAGGTTCCCCACACATATTCGAGTTGGTTCTGTTTGGTCAGAAACTGCACATCGAAAGCCTTGGCAAAGTTTTGCCCTAAAAAGTGCGACGTACCGGCTTGCAGGGCTTTTCCGTCCTGCATCATGGCTTCGATACAAAGGGTATCAACGGCACCGGCAAAGCGTTCGTTGGGCGTTTTTGAGCCTTTCACCACCGGCACGGCCATCCACTCCTCGGCAAACCGGGCGTAGATGTCGAGCATTTGCCGAGTTTCAAACACAGCTTCGTCGGCAGTGGCATGGGCGGTGTGGCCCTCCTGCCAGAGGAATTCGGTGGTGCGCAAAAAGATGCGCGTCCGCATTTCCCAACGCACCACGTTGGCCCATTGGTTAATGAGCAACGGCAAATCGCGATACGACTGAATCCAGTTTTTGTAGGTACTCCAGATAACTGTTTCGGAGGTTGGCCGTACAATCAGTTCTTCTTCGAGTTTCGCTTCAGGGTCCACAATCACGCCGGAGCCATCTTCTGCATTTTTTAGGCGGTAATGCGTCACCACGGCGCACTCTTTAGCAAAGCCAGCAACGTGGGAGGCTTCTTTACTCAAAAATGACTTGGGAATAAAGAGCGGGAAATAGGCATTTTGGTGGCCCGTTTCTTTAAACATGTCGTCTAAGGCGCGTTGCATCTTCTCCCAAATCGAGAAGCCGTAGGGCTTGATCACCATGCAGCCGCGAACGGCAGAATTTTCGGCCAAATCGGCTCGCTTAATGAGTTCGTTATACCACTCGGAATAATTTTCGCTACGCGACGGAAGTGCTTTTGCCATGAAAAGGAAGAGGGAGTGCAGGGCAACCCTACACCCCAAACTTTTTTTGAATCCAATTTAAACTCTTGCCACCTTTTTTGTGTCTAAGGTTACGAAGGGCTTGCAAAGATAGTTTTTTATGCTATATTTGTAATCAAACCGCCCCTTTTGAACGTTATACTACTAACAGGAACGGTATTCAACTACTGTACAAAAACCCTATACGTCAGATGAAAACGCAACGCACCTGGCCATACCTTTCGCTGGTGGCCCTGATGGGTCTGGCAGGCTGCTCAACCAGCCGTCAGACGGCTCAGAATACCGGCGAAATGGACGATCTCTACGCGAGTTCGTCCAACGCAGTTGTGTACGAGGCACCTCGCCAAGTGGCACAAGCAACCGAACGCACCGAAACGCCACGAGCCATGAATCGGCAACGTGAGCGCGATACCCGTAACACCAACCCCGACTATGCCACTAACGATGAGCAGCGGGGCTACGATCCAAATGCCAGCGAATACTATACCGAACTAAGCACCCGGAATGTGAAGCGGGGACTTTCGGCTGATCCGGGCTGGAATTCAACCGATGCTTATAATGATGGTTTCACCAATGGCTATTATGCCGGCATGGGTAATCCATCGTATAACAGTGCCCGCTGGAATCCCTGGGGTTATGGTAATAGCTTTGGCTCAGGGCTTTCAATTGGCTTTGGTTTAGGCTCTGCCTTTGGCGGTGGCTGGGGAAGTCCCTATGGCTACAACTCCTGGAACCGGTTTGGCGGTGGCTTCTACGATCCGTTCTGGGGCGGTGGATTCAACTCTTATGCCTACAACCCCTGGGGTTATGGTGGTGGTTTCAACGATCCATTCTGGGGAGGTGGCTACAACCGTTTCGGTGGCGGCTGGGGTAATGGCTTCAACTCGTGGGGTGGTTATGGCGGTGGCTGGGGTCGCCCGGTTATCGTTAACAACACCATCATAACGGGTGCTGACCCATACCGCAACAACCGCACAGTAGGCGCACGGGGCGGTTCGGCTTCGACAAACCGCTACAACGGCGACTTTAATAACACCCCCCGGACCTATGACCCAAACCGGCCAGGTGGTCGTCAGGCAAATGGTTCGGCTCCGGCTTACTCCAATAACTCGGGTTCGACAAGCACCGCACCAGCGAACTCGGGATCGAGCGATGGGTATTATGCCCGCCCTCGTCAGAATAGCCGGGGAACGTATTATTACGAGAACGGTGGTTCTGGTTCGACTCCGTCGGGCAACAGCTCACGGACAAGCACACCGGCTCCTAACAGTACGTACAGCAACAACAATTCAGGCAATAGCAGCAACGGTGGATACTATTCGGCTCCACGCCAGAACAGTCGGGGTAGTTACTCTGCTCCGAGCGATAATGGCGGAAGCAATCGTAGCAGTCAGCCAAGCTATCAGGCTCCACAACAGCAGCAGCAACGTAGCACCTACGAAAGCCGCCCAAGCTATCAGCCTCAACAAAGCCAACCCAGCTACTCGGCTCCGTCGAGCGATGGTGGGTCACGCGGAGGTGGCAGCTCGGCCCCATCGAGTAGTGGTGGCAGTTCGTCGGGTGGTGGTGGATCACGCGGTCCACGGTAAGAACCGTTCATAAAATTTTTATTGAGAAAAACCCCGTCGTTGGCTACAATTGACGGGGTTTTTCGTTTATAGAGTAGTGCGATTAAACGATGCCTGACGAACATTGTCAAAGCGTTAAATCACACACTGAACAACTACACAAATGACTACGCGACTACTCATAATCAGCGGCTTACTCCTGGTGGCAGGAGCCGTTTTTGCACAGGATTATTCCGGTGATGTGTTCCGTTTCTCGAACCAGCCCATTACCGGCACGGCCCGTTTTCAAGGATTAGGCGGAAACCATGCTTCCCTTGGTGGCGATGCCAGCGCGGTGTTTAGCAATCCGGCCGGTCTGGGTTTTTATAATCGCTCGGAACTAAGCGTTAGTCCGGGCCTTAACTTACTGAACGTTCAAAGTCAGTATATCGACCGGACAACAACGGCCACGAAAACGGCACCCACGATTAATAATGCATCCCTGATTTTTGCGGGAGACCCTTCCAAACGCGGTACTCGCTGGAAGCGCACTGCTTTTGGAATTACGTATTCCCAGCAGGCTAACCTGCTTAATGAGTTTACGTTCAGTGGCTTGAATGCCAAGAGTTCGCTGGCCGATGCATTTGCGCAGGATTTGAACCGTTACAACATCAACTCAACGGATCTCAACAATGCGTATGACAACAGCACGAACAGTGTTCAAAATCTGTATTACAACTCCAGTCGGGAAATCCCCGGTACGTCCTACCTGTCGGCGGCTTATCAGTTGTTTTTGGTTGAACCCGTTGGAAACACGAACACGTATGCCCGGACAGATCGTTTTCTGGGTAACTCGGTCCGGGGAACCCAGCAGACCCAAAGCTTTTCGTCACGGGGTCGGCAAACCCAATGGACGTTTGCCTATGCCGGCAACCTCGACGATAAACTGTACCTCGGTGCCTCGGTAGCCCTCACGCGGTCGCGGTATGATTTCACCAACCGCTATGACGAAGCCTTCGCCAACCCCGATCAAATTCGCGGCCTCAGCGACCAAAGTGAGTTATCGGTTCGGGGTAATGGGTTCAATGCCTCGCTTGGTGCCATTTACAAACCAACGCCGTTTTTGCAGTTAGGCGTTACGGTACAGTCGCCCACGTTCAGCTCGATGACCGAGACTTATACTCGTTCATTAGGGGTCGATATAATTGGCATTAAGGATGTTGATGCGCAAGGCAGACCGATTCGGTTTGTTCCCGACGTACAGCAGTATGACCTCCCCCCCAACGATTTTGAATACACGATGACCACACCCCTTCGGGCATCGGGTGGAGCCACGTTTTTTGCGGGTAAACATGGTTTCGTAACCGCCACTGCCGAATACGTAGGGTATTCGGGGATGCGCGTGGGCACCAGCGTTTATGAGCGGGCTGCCGACAATCAGGCATTCAAGAACGACAATACAGGCTATGTGAAGTCAATTTATCAGAATGTGATCAACTTCCGGGCGGGTGCCGAACTCCGGGCGGGTATGTTCCGGGTGCGGGCGGGAGCGGCTTACTTGCCAAGTCCGTACAAATCGACGTTTGATGCACTGGCCAAAAATGGCGACCGCAACACGGTCTTGTTTTCAGGTGGCTTAGGTGTTCGCAACGAGCGTTTCTTTGCCGATGTGTCGGGGGTGATGTATGGCTCAAAAACGGCCTATGTACCCTATACTGTCAACAATCCCCAGGACTATGCTGGTGCTAATCTGAACAGCCGAATGACAAACGTGACGCTGTCGATTGGGACGTTCTTTTGAGGGGTCTAATTCAAAGAG
>JANOCD010000018.1:0-125172 GCA_031411995.1 Cytophagales bacterium | reverse complement strand
TGTGGTAATTTCGCCTTTGAGCTTCTGCTTCACAGGGAATGGGGTCTATTTGGAGCTTGAGAACTACAAATATCCTATTCCCTTTTCTATTGTCCTTATTTTAGTAGGGTAGAGTACACGTAGCCTACTTTGCCTAGAGTCCGGTGCCACTCATACTTCCCGAATTTTATCAGAAAAGGCTGCACCATGAGCATAGAAAGCCAGGCCATGAGCATAGCCCCGTGAAAATGCTGCTCCCACCGAAACCCTTTGAACGTGGGAAAGAAAACCGTGTAGGTCTGATGAAACCCGATGAGGACTATTATCCAGAGGGTAATGAAAAAATAGCCAATGTTTTTGTACGATTTCTCCATGATTATGAATGAGTTATAGGTGAATGGCCCAGATTGCCGGCTCGCTTATTTGGTGTAGAACACGGCTCCGACGTGGACGATTTTCCACTTGCCATCCATTTTCTCCAAATAGCGGGTTTCGTGGGCGTATTGCTTTTTACCATCCGGGGCCGTTACCACCTGCTCATACTGCACAAAAGCCGCGTCGCCTTTCACCCGAATCAGGTAATCGGAGTTTTGGAAGGTCTCTCCGGTCGGTTTACCCATGCTGGCTACCATCGCTTTAATGCTCTCCGGCATATCGGTTTTGGCGTTGTTGCTATGAATAATTGTGCGACTGCCATCGGCCAGACTGATGAGGTTACCGGCTTCCGGTACATTGGCCCAGCAATCGACCATACTGGCCGCATCGCGGTTGGCCCAGGCGGTGGTTTCTCGTTCCACAACGGCTTTGATCGGAGCGATGTCAGCCGATTGAGCGACACTAACTTGAGACGTTGCCATGAGCGCGGTGGCTGAGAGGGCAAGGGTAATGAGTAGCGTTTTCATTGGGTGTATTGGTTTTAAACGGGTTGATAATTCGGGCGTTTATGAAAGCGGGCATTCAACGCTTTCCGGGCGGGTACTTCAATAAATCGGTAGGTGAGCGACGACACCAGCAAGGTTAGTGCAATGAATATCAGGCACATGAGCCAGCCCGTAAGCATCTCGGGTTTGGGTGGTGGGCCGCCCGCTGCCGGTTGCCCCAGCGTTTGGTAGGCTACAATACTGCCGAAAATGAACAGTAGCGGCTGATGCACGAGGTAGATCGAGAACGACCAGTCGCCAAGCCGTTGCAGCGATCGCGAACCGAACAGGGCGTTCATGGATTGGCTCCCATAGGCCGCCGACAACAGAATGAGCGGAAAAAACCCCACCGTGAAGGCATCGGGAATGGCGAAGTGCATACAGGTGGACAGACCCAGCGTCAGAGCCAGCAGCGTGTAGCCACTGCCAAGCCACGATTTGCCCCAACCGTCGCAGTAGCCGCCATACATCATCATGCCCAGCACAAACCCAAGCAGGCAGCGAAAAAAACCGAACTGAAAGCCCACGTTGATGGTGTTGTTGGGCGGGGCTTCGCCATTGCCAAACAAAAAAGCCAGCGCGGGTGTGATCGTAATCAGGGGCATAACCAACAGCGTAATGGCCACATAACCCGCAAAACACCCCAGCACCACCGCTACCCGGCCAGTTGGTTTCAGGCCCATAAACGGGCGAACCAAAAACGGAAATAGCATATACATCCACCACTCGGTGGAAATAGACCAGGCCGCGTGGTTCCACGAAAACCACTGGTGCAAGTTCATCGACTGTACCAGTAACAGGTTCGTAATGAAGGAGTAAACCGTGTTTTCGGTCTGGAGAATGGTGTTTTCGGGGATGCCCACCTGCGCCGAAACCCCGAAAATGAGGGCCACCAACAGCAGAGTGAACAGGTGCAGGGGATAGACCCGTGCAAATCGGGCAATGGTAAATCGCTTAAAATCAGCGCCCTTCACTGACTCGCTGAACCATCGTCCGTAAACGTGGCACATGACGAAGCCGCTCAGAATAAAGAAGAAATCGACCATCAGATACAGTCGGCTGATGAGCATCGAGTCTGCAAACTTCATCAGCACATCACCCCCGCTACCGAGGAAGAGGTCGACGTGAAAAACAACCGTCAGCAGAGCGGCAATGCCCCGGAGGGGAGTCAGGTTGGAGAGGTAAGCCGGGGTGGTAGACGTGGTCATAGTCGGAAAGGTTACCGTTTTGTACAGGTTCTTTTGCCTTCTTGGTCGCACAAACCTGCCGGTTAGCAAACAGACCATCAACCCATTATGTGTGAGTGGCTGGATTTTCTGTGTGAAGCCACTGATTTATTGAGCCGTTGAGCGAACGGTCGATATAGTCTGTAGGTTGACGTTCGCTCAAAAAAACAAACCATTCGCTCAGACAGACCGGCTCCTTATATAAACAGAATTGTAGGTGTGTGCCGAAAATGGGTAGCTTGCTGCTGAAACGAATTAATCCGGGTATCAATGAAGCGTTGGCTTTTATGGTGGTGTTTGCTATGTCCTCCTCTGCTTCCGATGGGGGTGGCCCAACAGTCTGTGGAGTCAGGGAATACGTTGGTTTTGAACGGAAAGCTGTCAGAAACCCCAATTGACGTTCAGCACTGTTCCGCTTTTTACGAAGATGATTCGGGTGGTACGTTGTCTGTGTCGGACATTCTAAAGAAGCCATTTCAGCCCTTTGCTCAGTGGCAGGCTGCGCAGCGGCAGCGGCAACCTAAAAAGCCCCAATGGATACGCTTTTCGGTTCAGAACGGTAGCTCAACTGATTCCGTAAATGGCTGGCTTCATATAGGCCGACATGGTTTAATCCGGTTATATACCATTGACTCCCTGGGCCATGCCACCTTGACCGACAGTGCGGGGAGCAGCATTCCAGCAAACCAACTGCCATCCGATGGCCTCCACCGGATGGCCCTGTCCATTGTGTTGAGGCCCCAGCAGCAACAGACCTACCTGCTGAATATATCCAGTCTTAGAGGGCAGGATCTGATTTATTTAACCATCTACAAGCCAGTAGCTTACCGGGCCTTTCTGAATGATTTTCACCAAAGCCTGTTGCCCACGTTTATCTTTTATGTGGGCCTGATTGCCTGCCTGTTGTTCATGGGGGTGTTTGCGGTTGCTCAGTTTGCAACTAATCGCGACATTATCTACGTCTGGTATTCGCTGTATGTGTTTATGATCTGCCTGTATTTTCTCCGAATTTGGGAAAATGTTTTCATGGTGGATTGGTGGTTGCCCAATCATCCGTTATTGCGGGCGGCACTGCTACCTATTACTAATATCGTGATGACGATATTTTACCTCCTGTTTTTCAGTACGCTCCTTGAGTTAGCCCGTTATCAGCCTCGACTCTGGCAATGGTATCAGTATCTGTTGCTGGCATTAGTTGGTTTGCTGGCTTTCGTCCTCATCAGCTATGGGGTTTCTGATCCCACTACCGTTATTCAAGTTTATCAGGGCAAAATAGCAAACGTCATCGTTGCATTTTTCTTAGGAAGTAGCATTATACTGGCCTGTTTGGCACTAAGGAGCCGTCATGAATTGCAGGGATACGCCTTCATAGGGATTTTGCTGGTGGTGGTTGGGGGAGCAGGTACGTTTCTGCTCAACCGAATCGACGTACCTTATACAAAATTACTTTTCCAGTTGCCGTCGCTGCTGTTTGGAGCCTCCGCGCTGCTCGAAGTATTCTGCTTTTCGCTGGCGTTGGGTCGGCGAACACGCTTGATCGAGATCGAAAAAAATCAGATTCAGGAACACTATTCCCAGAACCTCGAAGCCCAATTGGTTATCCGCACGGGAGAAATCGAAGCTAAAAATCAATTGCTGGAGCAACAGCGCATTCAACAACGCGAAGCCGAGTTCGATCAGCGGCTGGCCGATAGCGAGATGACCGCCCTACGCGCCCAAATGAACCCACACTTTATTTTCAACTGCCTTAATTCCATTAAGTTATATACCCTCCAGAACAACACCGACAAGGCATCCGACTACCTCACCAAGTTTGCCCGGCTGATCCGGCTTGTGCTCGAAAACTCCCGCGCCGAACGGGTTACGCTCCAAAACGAACTCGAAGCCCTCCAACTCTACAGCGACCTCGAAGCCATGCGGTTTAAACACAAACTAACCATCAGCATCCGGGTCGATCCTGATATTGACCAGCAGTTTGTCAGTATTCCGCCCCTGTTGCTGCAACCCTATGTAGAGAACGCGATCTGGCACGGGCTGATGCACAAACCCGAAGGTGGCACGGTGAGTATCGACGTTTCGCAACCCACCGACCAATATCTGCACATTGAAATTACCGACGATGGTATAGGACGTGCCCGCGCCAGTACGCTCAAAAGCAAGTCGGCGGGCAAACACAAATCCTTCGGGATGCAGGTCACCGCTGATCGCATTCGTATGATTAACCAGTTGTATAATACCCAAACAAAAGCCCAGATTCTGGACTTAGTCGCCCCTAACGGCGAACCCCTCGGCACGAAAGTCGTGCTGGAAATACCGGTTTAAAGGTGAAAGAGTGAAAGAGCGACTCCATTGCAACTGTTCTTTCACTCTTTCGCTCTTTCACTCTTTCACATTATGCGTACTATCATCATCGACGACGAGCCTGACAATGTAGCCTTGTTGGCGTTGCAACTAACGCGGCATTGTCCACAGGTTGACATTGTGGGGGAGTTCACCGATAGTCCCTCGGCTCTGCTGGCGGTTAAGGGCTTGCGGCCCGCGCTGGTTTTTCTGGATATTGAAATGCCGATGCTCAACGGATTTCAGTTTCTGGAGCAGTTGGGCGAGGTGATGTTTCAAGTAATTTTCGTAACGGCCTACGACCAGTATGCGGTGCGGGCATTTCGGTTTTCGGCACTCGATTACCTGCTGAAACCCGTTGATACGGTCGATCTGGTGAAGGCAGTGCGCCGGGCCGAGCAAACGGCGGCAACAACCAGTATGACCGGGCAAGCTCAGTTGGACCTGTTAAAAGCCTGGTATCCGGCTGGGCCGCATCAGGCAACAAGTTCGGGGGTGACTCCGACCCCATCGCTGCCGGGTAAAATGGCCCTGCCTCACGCCAATGGCCTCACCATTGTGGAAACCAGTCATATTCTGTATGCTGAATCAGACAGTAACTATACAATTTTTGTGCTCGAAAACGGGGAGAAATACCTGATTTCAAAAACCCTCGGTGATGTGCAGGAAATGCTCGAAACTCGTAATTTTCTGCGGATTCACCGGCAATACGTTGTGAATCTGGACCATATTAAACGCATGGTCAAGGGCGAGGGAACCTACATAGTGTTAACCAACGGGGCAAGCATTCCCGTGGCCCGCCAACACAAAGAGCGGCTTCTGGAGCGGTTCGGGTGGACCTGAACGCGCTCGTTTAGTACTTGATCATCACCCGAATCTTTTGCGGAGCTGGCTGATTACCGCCAAAATAGAGACCATTGCGGTAGGCCACTGTTTTTTTGTGCGTAAATGGAATCGGCTCGCCGTTCAGTACGGTATAGGTTTTGTTGGTATAGTCGATTTTGATGGTGAGCCGACGTTCCTCGTTGATTTTCATGCTGCCCAAATCCTGCGTAATTCGCTTACCCGCTACATATACGTAGGCACCAAGGTCAATACGGTTCATTTTGGGATTCCATCGCCAGCCTACCCGCGCTCCGTCGACCTGATGTGGTGCTTGTCCCCAATGCTGGTCCTGAGCACCCATGAAACCCAGTCCGAAAACTTTGTTGTAATCAAACTCGTCAACCTGCGTAACGTCGTACATGCAGGTGCTGTCGAACATGATGGTTGCCGACACTTCGCGGGGGCTGATGAGCATTCCGCCTTTGCGTTTGAGAGCTGGTTCGTGGGTGTCTTTTTCGATTTCGACCCAGTCAGGATTCTTTACCAAAAAGTCGGGAACACACGAGGAAACTAAGGTGCTTAAAAGGCCGATAATAAGTAGGCGGGAAAACAGAAATCGGGAGTGAGGGAAAGCGGCAATTCGTTTCATGACTAATAATCTATGGGATAGCTCTATGCAAAGAACGCCCAAAAACGGGAGATTGTATACCGTACTTACTCAAAAGCCATGC
The DNA here is from genome assembly GCA_031411995.1 of Cytophagales bacterium. Lineage (GTDB taxonomy): Bacteria > Bacteroidota > Bacteroidia > Cytophagales > Spirosomataceae > Rudanella. The sequence continues at coordinate 119,151 of JANOCD010000018.1, read as the reverse complement.
CGGGGTTATTAAGGTATTGTAAAATGTTGGTTTCGGCCGTTACTGGTACTCAATAGATTCCGACTATTGGAGTGCGTAAGGCAATCGTGCCCAAACATCGTCTAAATCAACTCTATACCAAACCATGAACATCGTAGAACGCTTGCTCGAACAACAGGTGCCCGCCACGGCACCACCGCCTGACCAACACAGGGAGGTTACTATCGGAGTAACCCCTGCGTCATCCCCACAAATTAGTCCGGGGCAATTGCTCAATGAACTCCAACTGCGGGGATTGAGTCTTGCCGATTTTTTTGCCAATGGGCTTGGAAGCGAGCGGCAAATTGGCAAAAATGACATTATGCCCGTCAACTACCTGAGTCGGGGGTTAATAGCCGCCCGCGCCGTTGGGCGAGTTAATGTTGGAACGGCTGGGTTTGGAACCGGTTTTCTGATTGGCGACAATCTGCTGCTGACCAATAACCACGTGCTGGTTGATGCCGCCGAAGCGGGCGGGAGCTTTGTTGAATTTGACTATGAACTCGATGAACAGGACCGCCCCCGCACCGTGGTGACGTTTGCTCTGCAACCAGACCGTTTTTTTATGACCGATAAAACGCTGGACTATTCCCTGGTGTTTGTTCAGAACGAATCGTTGTCGGGCGGTCGGCAGTTGAGCGAATTTGGCCGGATTCCGCTCATCGAAGCTGTTGGTAAAGTCAACGTGGGGCATTCGGTGTCCATTATTCAGCACCCCGGCGGCAACCGCAAGAGCGTTGCCCTCCGCGACAATACCGTGAAGGAACTATTAGAAAACGTGATTCAGTACGAAGCCGACACGCAGCCCGGCTCGTCGGGAGCACCCGTTTTCAACGACCGCTGGGAACTCGTTGCGCTCCATCATTCGGGCGTTCCCCGGACCAATGCGGATGGGAAAATTCTGCGTCGCGATGGGGCCATCTGGAGCGAGAGTGACGGAGAAGACCAGATCGACTGGATTCTGAACGAGGGCATTCGTGTGAGCCGAATTATGGCCCACCTGCGCGCCCAGGCTACGGCTGGTCAGCAGGTTTTTCTGCGAAATATCATCGAGTTTAGCCAGCCCACCAGCGGTACGCAACCTAATCCGGTTCGCCCCAATCCGGGCACTGTCATAAATACGGGTCCTGTCGTGGCCACTACCTATTACGACCCGACTATCGACAATCCGCTGCGCGATGCGTATTATCAGGGTATCGACTGGAATGGCCCCTCGCTCTTTGCCGACCTTCACACCCTCCTCGACCGAACTCATGCCAACCAGTTATCCTATCAGCCGAGCAAGTTCCTGTATCCCATAATGGACAAACACCCCGACGGGAAATTACAGAGTATCTATTCAGGGCAGTCGTTTACGGCCGAAGAGTTAATCCGGCTCGACGAAATTGCTGACGTGGAGCGGGGTAACCTGATTCGCGAACTCGCCAGCCGACAGGATATTGTGGCTGTTGAAACCTTCCGGGCTGATCTGGAGGCCATCGAAGCGCAGTTTCCCTATAACTGTGAGCACGTTGTGCCGCAGTCGTGGTTCAATAAAAAATCGCCGATGCGGGGCGATTTGCACCACTTGTTTGCCTGTGAGGTAAAATGCAACTCGTTTCGGAGCAATCACCCATACATCGACTTCGCCGATTTCACACCCGACGAGCTGGACCCGGCAGAGATCGTTCGGGATGCGTGTGGCAAGGGCGAAAACAGCCGCTTTGAGCCGGAGCGTAACAAAGGGGCCGTTACGCGGGCTACACTGTATTACCTGCTCCGTTACCCCCGTCAATTGAGCAGCAAATACGATCAGAATACGCTCAAAACACTGTTGGCCTGGCATAGCCAGTTTGCCGTAACCGACTATGAACGCCACCGCAATGCAACAGCGGCCAAGCTTCAGGGCAACCGCAACCCACTGATCGACTTCCCGGAGCAAGCCGACAAAATCGACTTCCGACTGGGATTATAGTTGAGAACGGGGAGGAAGGCTGGATACTTTCTCCCCGTTCTGTTTTTGTAGGTACTTCGGCCGCGTGGTGCTTCGCTTCTTTGTCAGCAAGAGGAGTTTGCCACCAATCCGAATTTCATTGCTCCGTTGCGTCGGCGGGAAATTGCCAGTTGCTCACCCGTTTGAAGTCGCACGAAACTCCCCACCGAATTCCACTCCGCCACAAAGCCGGGGTTCACAGCGTGTTTGCGGTGAAGCCGAATCAGCGCGTCAGGCGGCAAGCGGCTCAAAAGAACTTTTAGGGTGAGAGCCACGAGCAGCGAACTCCCATCGCTGAAATAGCAATAGGTATAGTTTTGCTGGGCTTCGAGCCGAACAATGTGCCGGATCGAAATGATCCGCTGACCTTTCGGGAAAGGCAGGCTCAAAGCCGGGCCGGGTCGCTGGGTGAGAAAATAAGGAACAGGCATGGTGTGTAGTCGTATAGCATTTGTTTCATTTCACCTTCTTCTCCAACTCTTTAATTCGCTGGTTAGTAGTACGTTGTAGATCAATGATATACAGCGTCAGTTCCTCGATTTTTTCCAGGAGTTTGGCGTTCAGCGTCGCCACATCCACACCCTCGTGCGCTACCTGCTCGGCACTGGGCAGTCCCGGCAGATGCTGGTTTTTTTGCACAAATGACTGAACATCAGCCAGGGGCATGAGTCGGTAGCCTGGTGCAAATACACGATCACTCCAATCATTGGGGTTACTGATTTGAAGCCTATAGCGGGTCAGCACGACCTCACCTTTGTCATTCACGGTTAGGAGTTGGTCGGTGCCATCGGGAGTCCAGCGGGGGTTGAGCAGATGGGTGAATTTGAGTTTTCCTCCTGCACCGCGAATGTTGACCGTACCCCGCACATCGAGCGGAAACTGCGGGGAATCGGTGCCGATGCCGACGTTTAGGCTGGTGTTAGTAGGATCACCGAGGATAACCGCGTTGGAGACGGCGACACGGGCATTATAACCAATAGCGGTGGCGTTGGTTAAAGTGCCGGAAGATAAGGACGTATTGGCTCCGATCAATGTACTGTTCCTACCGTCACTTGATGCCCAACCAGCCTGATAGCCAATACATACGTTTCTGGAGCCGTTTAGACTACTGCCTGCGCTAACCCCATAATAGGCATTTCCGCCCCCAGTAGTATTCAAGCCACCAGCATCTCTACCAAAAAAGCAGTTACTGCCACCCGTTGTATTACTTCTGCCTACCCAGAAGCCAACAAATGAATTATCTGAACCTCTATTGTTTTCACCTGCCAGATTGCCCATGAACACATTAGACGAACCTCGGCTATCATATCCACTTCCAACACCTATGTAGGTATTCTGGTCTCCGTTGCTGTAAAACCCCGCTTCTTTACCAAAGAAAGAGTTAAAGTTGCCTTCTGTATTAGAATAACCGGCACGATAACCGACAAATGAATTCTCAAGCCCTGTGGTATTATACGATCCGGCTCCGGCTCCGAGGAAAGCGTTGAAGTTTCCCGTCGTATTTCTATACCCCGCTCCGTTGCCCACAAAGGCGTTGTTGTTGCCCGTTGTGTTGGAAAAACCTGCTGATTCCCCCAGAAAGGAATTGAAGAACCCGGTGGTATTGGCTTTACCGGTTTGTGTTCCCAGAAAAGTATTCCGGTTGCCCGTTGTATTAGACTCGCCCGCATCGGTTCCTACAAACGTGTTTTCGTAGCCCTCTGTGTTGGCATAACCGGCATCAACACCCAGAAATGTATTCGCGTAGGCGGTTGTATTACTAAACCCAGCTTCTGCTCCCAGAAATGTATTGTAGGTGCCGGTTGAATTCAATATACCAGCACTAAGGCCCACGAAGGTATTCTCATTACCCGTCGTATTGGTATACCCCGCACTGTGGCCGAGAAATGCGTTATAACTGCCTGTGGTGTTGGAGTGACCCGCATCGACTCCCAAAAAAGCATTGAAACTGCCTGTTGTTGTTCCATACCCGGCATAAGCTCCTACAAACACGTTGTTTATAGCCCGAACCCCGTCATTGCTTAGACTTATTCCGCTTAATGTGCCAAATACCGTATTATTTGTTCCTGGCGTACTGGTAGCGGGCGTTCGCACAATCAGGTTAGTTTGAGCCAATGCAATTTGGGTGCTACCCAAAAGGCTCAGCAGCCATAGAAAACGTAGTTGTTTGTTCATAGGTTGACTTGGGATTACGGATTGATACAATACGGGTTTTCAGTTGTTACAAGAACCTGACCACGGAGACCAGACCGGACTGTCACTGACAATATGGATTGACAATCACGCGTACCCGTCCTCCGGCGCCGGGAGAAAATCGGACTCCGGGTTTGAGTTCAATTCGTTTGGCGTATAAAGAAAGGTTAGCCGTTAGTAACACCTGATAGGAAAGGGCAGCTATCGTCAGCACATCGCGGGCAGCTTCAAAATGGGTAATATTGGTATAGGCAGCCGGTAAGAGACTGACTGTTGGCGAGGCAAGGATGGCCGAAAACGCACTTGTATTCGCCAAATAATACCGCATTCGTTCGCCCTGCCCGGCTGTGTAACGATTTCGGCACTCACGCCGTCCATAACTCATGATGTTGGTGGTGGATGGGGTGAACGGTACGGACGGTGTGCAATTGTCAACACGAGTACCGGAATAAAGACACCCAGTGGCCTGACTCGTCGTATTGGCCCACAGATAACCGGAGTCGCTTTGGTCCGGGTCAGCGGGGGTGTCGCACAGAAGATCACCGGTCATTGTACAATTGGCACAGGCCCCTGACCGGACTACGTTTTCTAAACCAATGACTGGTTCAAACGTATGTATTAACCCGAACGTATGACCGACCTCGTGCGACATGGTCGAGATGTCATCCCAATTTTCTACATTTCCTTTGGACAAACTCGCGTAAGCCCCCGCGTTTGGAATGCGATAGGCTGTGCCGCCCACTACAACTGGAACAGGAACACCGTTCTCTATCTTTGTTCCGTCTGTGACCCGGCGGTGGGTGAACATATTAAATACGCCCGCTACCCGAAACGGATTCAATTCGCTCTCTTCCGTTTCTGCATCCTGGTCGTTCAGGTCTGTATTATTGATGTGTCGGATACCGATAAGCACAAAACAGATGTCGTGCGGAGCGTATTGGGCGACCATCGCATCGAATTGTCGTAGCTGGTGAAAATCCGACGAAGCTAGGTTTGTGCCGTCGTCATTAGCAAATACCGTCAGCATCACTTTGACACAGTAGGCAGTAACCGATTTTTGTCGAAAACGGTTTAACTCTTCGTCTGAAATAACAGGTAATGGTCCTTTTGCTTCTGTCCCACAGGGCAACGAGTGCCCCACGGAATCGGTTTTCAAGGCAAAAACGGACTGGCCCGGCAATTGCCCAAAGGGATAGGCCGGTTTTATCTGAGCTATCACAAAGCTACTGTTCAACAGGCAACAGGCCAGGAAGCATACGATGCGGATCATGGCTTCCGGGGTTTTGGGGCGACACGACTCCGTGAAACGGCGTTTAACTGCTGCTGCATCCGGCGCAGTTCTTTGTCCTGACGGATAGCATACAGCGTCAGTTCTTCTACCTTCTGCATCAGTTTGGTGGTGGCATCGGCAATGGCTACGCCCTGCTGTTGTATTGTTGAGGCAGAGGCTACATCGGGCAGGTGGTGGTGAGTCTGAATAAACCGTTCGACCTCGCGCAATGGGCGCAGGCGGTAGTTTTTGGCAAAAACAAAATCGGCCCAGCCCGTTTCCACAATCAATTCCTTGGCCCGAATCGTGCCGTTCACGGCCAGTTTGTGCGTTGGATTGATGGTGCCAATCCCTACGTTACCGTCGTTAAGAATCACCATCCGAAGGGCATCATTCGTGGAAAACATTAGGTGTTTGCCTGGGGCATTATAGACCGCCGGAGGAACACCCAATTCCAGGCCGTGATACCCGGCTGCATTGGTAGGGTTGGTTGTCCAGGCCCGTAGATAAGCGTATTGTTCGCCATTGGTATGATTGAAAGTTTGGAGAGCCTGTGCCCCTTCGAGCCGCAGGGCGTAGAAGTTGGCCGTTTTGACGTGCAGTTGTGCTGCGGGATCGGTTGTGCCAATGCCAACATTGCCATTATTGAGCAGAACCATGCGCAGAGCATAATTGGTGGCAAACATCAGGTGCTTTGCCGGGCCTCCGGCATCAGCCGGGGGAACGCCCAACTCCAGCCCATGATACCCGGCAGAATTGCCGGGATTGGTTGTCCAGGCCCGCAGATAGGCATATTCTTTCCCGTCCGTATGGTTGAAGGTTTGGAGTGTCCGTGACCCTTCAAGCCGCAATGCATATTCCCCGGGCGTTCTGATGTGCAATCGGGCACCCGGACTGTCGGAGCCGGTGCCAATGCCTACATCACCCCCAAACGGATTGAGAATCAACCGACTGGGCGATTCTGGATTGAGCGATGGATTAATTGTTGCCTGGTAGTTGAGTGCCTGCACCTGACTGCCATCCACATAAATGGAAGACGAACTGCCACTATACGGGTTCGACACCTGTAAACCACCCCCTGTGTATCGGCTGGCAAACTGAGGGAGAGGGCCACCCGAAATCTGAACCGTTGTCAATGAAAGAGGAGGACCGCTAAATGATCCATCGCCATTGACCGATAGCTTGGACAATGGGTTAGTACTACCAATACCCACATTGCCGCTGTTTGTATTCGTCAGGTTATTTCCCGTTTGCTGCCAGCCTACTGACCCACCACCACCCGATAATGATACCCACGCGCCGTTTTGCCGGAACCAAAACCCCTGGGTATCCGAATCAAATACTAACAATCCATTGGCTGGGTTGGCAATGGCCGTTCGCTGCGCCGTGGTCAGCCGGGGCAACAAGACACCCTGAGTCGTGCTTTTGACATCGAGCACTGCCGACGGGCTTATGGCAGTGCCATCGGAGCCAACAGCAACCGTACCGCCCGTGCGATTAAGCTGGAGAGTTTGGGCCTGTATGCTGCTACCAGTCAGGAGCAGCAGGAGACTGAGAAATAGGTGCTTTTTCATCGGATGTGTAGATTTTAACCGTAGCTATATCCCGAACGATTACCACCGAATGATGACAAAGCCCTGCCGACCGTCGCCACCAGTGTAATACCCGCAACCTCCCCCTCCTCCAGGATACGAACCGAAAGTAGCATCTACAAACCATAGAACAGTAGCGCCGTTAAGCAGAGCTACTTGACCCCCATACCCTCCAGGTGATCCGCCATAGGCAACGCCACCATTCCCCAGTTTAAGATTCAATACATAATCAGTTCCCCCACGAGGCTGGTAAGACATTACTAACTCTTCGCCCGTAGCCCCAAATTTACCATCGGTATCTCCCGTGAAATCACCCGCAGAACCATAACTCCCGCCCCCGGCAGCAGTAAGCAATATAGACGGGCCTTTTATAGATGTGCCAGTACCACTTGTCGGAAGCCTACTCCCATACAGGCCTCCCTGACCTGGGTTGCCAACATTTATGGTTAGCGAAATGCCTGGTGTAACCGATAGTAATCGTTTAAGATAGCCGCCTGGGCCCCCTCCCCGACAACTTATACTCTCATTTACCCTAGACAAGTTGCCTCCTCCTCCCCCTGCTCCCCAGGCTTCAACCACAATCTGTGTGACACCTGCTGGAACAGACCATATTGATTGTCCATAAAAGAAAGTTTTTATATTCCTGTATTCGTCATTTCCGCTGTTTAAATAGGCCCAATTCGTGCCATTATTCACCGCTACAGCTTGTTGATCAGTGTTATACACTATATTACCTGCCTGTTGGGGTACAGTGGTAGGATTGGTTTGTTGGGTGGTTGTTACGCGGGGGAGCGTGATGACGTAAGGCTTTAATGCCCAGGATTGCTGGGCCATTGAATTCTCCCCTACTGTTGCCAACAGCAGGATAAGGAGTAGTTGATTTTTCATGAAATGTGCGCGTTTTAGCATTTGTATTTACTCTAACCGAATACTTTTAATCCCGAAGTCATGCGAGCCAATGAAGCCGAGGCTCTGAATTACGAAGGCTATTGAGTCCACGCTGCCGAGGTCGAAATCGACGGGGGTTTTGCCGCCTTTAATGAAACCGGTAATCGGGGCATCAATCGCAAAGCCAACGGGTTGTCCCGGCGGGGCCTGATTGACCGCAAAGCCGGTGTAGGTATTGGTCTTTTGCGAATGCAGGGTAATAGCAACGTTCAGCCCCTGGTCGGCCCCGTCGAACTCGATAATGAGTTTTTTGTACTTGTTGAAATTCAGGTTGAACTGTTGCCCATAGATCAATTTCAGCACCATCGTGGCTCGGTATCCCGAACTGAACGTGAGCAGACCACCTTGTATCTGCACCGTAGCTCCTTGCCGTGCTGGGTCGGCACTGAGGCCAAACGCCACGGTGCGTTTATTGCCGACAATGCTGGCCCCGGTTTGTTCCATCGTTCGTTCGCCCACCTCAGTTATGGTTTGGCGGGCAAGGGGCACCGTGAAGTTGTCGATCACGAGTTGGGCGCGGGTTGGCAGGGCTGCTGCGAGCGTTAGTGCAACGGCCATAAAACGGAGGTGCTGGTGGAGTTTCATGGGGGATGTTGGGGTTATGAATTATCGTAAGATTACTTGCACTTCGTTGAACTCCAACTTTACAATTCGTGTATCGTCATTACAGTTGTCATCGTCGCTGATATCTGGCCCACCTGTATCGCCGACGATATGGAAAAACTTAACCAATCGGCCCTCCACCGATGGGACTCTAACCACTGTATTTCCGTTATTGATCGCTCCTGTTATCAAACCGGCAAACGCTCGAATATCGTTTGGGTTGATGCCGTAACTGGTCAGCAGTACGTTGGTTATAGTGCCGCCCACACCATCCAGAAAGCCATTTACGGTAGCGGCAACATCTGACCCTGGCACTAAGAATTGAAAGCCGGCCGCCGGGCTAATAAACTGCGTTCGGGATTCGCGGTCTGAAACGATTTGAGTGATTCGTTTTCCAATGGGTGCGTCATAGACTTTTTTCGACCAGCGTCGTTCGGTTTCCGACCAGTCGTGAACGGTTTCTTTTGCCCAGAAATAGATCTCGGCATAGAGCGCACGCCCTTCATCGCCAATTCGTAAACTCACATTGCATTTAATGCGTGGCCCGTGTCCATCAAATTCGCGGTCGCCCCGCACTACGGCTTTTGGGCAGAGCCACTCGTCAATATCATCTACCCGTACTGTTGAGACAGCACCATTGAAGACTTCAAAAGAAGAGGTTTTGTCATTAAAATCCTGATCGGCTAAACAAGCTACATTGCTTGTTACGGTAATGCCCGGTCCAGCGAACTCGGAATCAGCGTATAATTTAACGCTCATACCTGCCGGGATTTTCAGGGATGACACTTCATCGTTGGGTAATCCCAATTGATTCCAGTTATACCGACCGGGCCTGAAGAAGCGAGACTCGCCACCGTATTCGCAATTAGTGTACATGGTCACTAAGGCCGAGTTGCTAACCGCTGAACTAACCAACACTTGAAACGGCACTACATATCGTTCCTGTCCACCATACGGAAACCAGGCTTCGCCCCCTTTGGCTTTACCCGGATGAGTGCCGCCTTCGATAGTAGCGCGGGCAATGTAGAACGGGTCGGCTCCGTCGGTACCTGCAATAGCGTTGGGAGGTATGCGCTGCCCTGCCCTGACTTCCTGCCACGTGCCGGTGCCGATATAAACTTCGTAGTTGCTTACACTACGTTCCTGACCACCGTAGGGAATGAAGGCGGTTGTTTCGCCTTGCCGTACTTTGCCGATGTGAACACCGCCCTCGATAGTAGCCCGGGCAATGTAGATCGGTGTGCCGTTGGCTTCGTTACCCCCTTGCAGGGCGCTGGCCGGAATTTGGCCATTGGGTACGCGCACCCATTGAGCCATTGCAGGGCTACCCATCAACAGGGCTACCGTCAGCGTCAGCACAGCAAGTGCCGATACGCGCAAAAGTTTGAGCGTTTTCATTGGTTTTAAGAATTTGGTCTGTTGTGAACTTGAGTTGATTTTCAGGTCATTATTTAGCCTACAACTTCTGCTTTTGCGATAGATACAACAATCCGTTTGCTGCCCAAAACGCCAATGATTGACTGCCCATCTCGGGTACAGTTTTGATAGAAGGTTTCTCGTCCGCCTTCGTCTAATGAGACAACCCTGATCGTATTCTTCACGATGTCGATTATCAGTTGATACTGTCGTGTTATCGGGGTTGGCCTTGTCGGGTCTGTGGAGTTAAACGTGAAGGTCGATTGGGTAGTAATACCACAGGGATAGGAAGTCCCCTGCACGAAACTGAAGTAATACGGGCTTGACTTCCCAATGGGGTAATTAGTGGGCGGATTATTGCCCTCGTCCAATGTTGCTGTAATCTCAAGCGCATTGCCTGTGGCTTCTCTAAGGGGTCTTTCCCGTAAGTACTTGATCCAATCCAGATAATTGTCGTGAATTGTACACAGTAAACTCGACGTGTTAATCCTGACGGGTCCGCCTTTTGTATTACGGTCAAGTCGTACCCCTCTTTGCTGCTGGAGATACACTTCTTTCGAGATTTTCTGTCCCGAAGCATTCGTTAGCGTCAGCACGGCAAATGCCAGTACACACAAAATTCTGAGCGTTTTCATTGGTTTTAAGAATTTGGTTTGTGTTTGGAAATGGATTCGGTTACTCTTTTTTCTTCTTTCGAGTGTTGGGTGCCTTGCTATCGGCACTGTTGTATCGAGTGTTGGGCGCTTTGGTATCGGAGTCTTTGTATGCGCTACGGCTATTATTCGTCGTTTGGGCAGGGTTGGTTGGGATGCAACTCACCAGCAATCGACTGATAGCCAGCGAAAAACTGGTGCTGGCATCGTCGCAGCGACCACTGTAACTGATATCGTCGCCTTCGGTATCGCCAATGACGCGGTGCTGCTGAACAAACTCCGGTTGCCGCATCATGTCTTTGGCACAATCATCGTTGCAGTATTCCTGATAGCCGCGCCGACGGGGTTCACTCCAGCGCAGGTTGGCGTTGTTGGGGCCGGTCAGTACGGCATACTGGACAATGCGCTGCCCGTCGGGGGCGGTCCAGAGTGTTTGCGTAAAGGTTTGGTCAACTGTTGTATGGTCTCCACCCTCCTCGCGGGCATAAAACCGGCTGGATAGCAGCAATCGAAGGCCATCCGACGAAATCCGAATATCGGTTCGAATATAGATTTTCGGGGTGCCGCCAAAATCTCGGTCGCCTTCAATCAGGTGTGTCGGACAGAACGGCCCAACTCGTTCGAGCGCGACATCGAAATCCTGCGTTTGGGCGCGGGTTGGCGCAAGGAGGGCGGCCCAAAGCAGGATTGGGAGAAGCAGGAAGCGTAAAAATGGAGTCATGATGAAAATAGATATAGCCGGAATATTGAATCAAAAGTAGGGGTAGCTAAACCCCTGCCATTGTACAAATGCCACATTCTTAAGCCGAAACAAACCTACTGGTTAGCCAAACGCTCCACCATCCCATAATCATGGGACATTCTGCTCAATACGTTGACTTCATGGGTGGGCTGGCGTTTTTGAAGTCTGCAATCGTGTCCGAAGTCGAGATTTTCCATTGGCCGTTGATCTTTTCCATGACCTTCAGCTCAACCAGATCCATTTTCGTGTTGGTGGCTACCAGCGTGGTGTGCTGCACGAATCGCGCCCAGGCCATGTTGCCCACAATTTTTATGGTCCAGTTGTCGCGGCCATCGGAGGTCATTTCCGATTTGGGCGACATCGTCATCCAGCGTTTCATGCTCTGCTTCATTTCCTGAAATCCCTGCCGAGAGGCCACCGTACCCGGCGCGTTGCTTGGCGTGAGAGCATAGGAGGTCTGCGGTGAATCAACGTAAAAATTTACCCAGGCATCAAGGTCGCGCCTGATATAGGCATCCGTTTCGCCAATGATAACGGCTTTAATAGCCTCTTCTTCAGGATTGGCGGTTTGGGCAAAAGCCCGGTTAGATTGGGCCAGCAGTAGGCTGACAGTGGTGAGAACCGTTACGAAAACGGTACAAAGAAATGAGTTCATGCGTTTGTCTATGCGTTTAGTGTGGAGTAAAAGTAGGCTGCTCCGTTGCCGATGTATTGTAGAAAACGGACATTCTACGGCCTCGGGTTTTGGCTCAATACGTTGACTTCATGGGTGGGCTGGCGTTCTTGAAATCACCAATCCAGGCAGCCGTCGAGATCTTCCATTGGCCGTTTATTTTGTCCAGCACTTTCAGCCGGGCCGCCGGTGCGGTCAAAGGCCGTTAATTTCGTGTTGGTGGACAGTATCGTGAAGTGTTGGGTGTGCCTCACCCATGCCATGTTGCCCACGACCCGTATAACCCAGTCGTCCCGATTGTCGAGGGTAAAGCCTGACTTGGGCGAAGCCGCCAGCGATTTTTTCTTGGCCGCTTTCACTTCCTCGAAGTTTTTGCGATACACGGCTGTTCCCGGTAAATTGGCGTTGGCATACGACGTTTGGGGCGAATCCGCATAAAAGGCTATCCAGGCCTGAAAATCATCACGGGCATCCGACTCGGCCATGACTACTTTCTTGACCGCGTCCTCGTCGGCTGACAAGGTCTGGGCCGAAACTATTTGGGCAGCAAAAAGCCACCATCCAATTAACAGGATGTTTTTCATTGGGTTAACCGATAAAAGATGAGTGAAAAATTTAGGGTTTTACAGCGGTCGCATAGTCGGCCACCGAGGTCAATTGTAAGCCCGTTTGTTGCAGTATGGTGGTCATGTCAATCGTATCGCCATCGGCGTATTGGAGCATTAAGCCCGCAAACGTGGCTTCAAACGGATTGGTTGCCCCCGCTTTTTGGCCCTGTAATGCACTTGTCGGCACTTTTTCCACGGCGAATGTGGTGCCGGTCGATTCTTCAAAAATCGCTATCACTTCATTCGGGCTGAGGGGTTTTGGCCCGCCGATGGCACAGGCCCGATTGTCGGCATAGTCGTGTTGCAGGGCGGCAACAGCGAGTTGGGCCACATCCCGAAACGAAATCCAGGTAATGGGATTGGTGCCTTCGCCATAGATACGGGCCTGATGCTCAGGATAGTTGAACCCCAGTGCCGGACTCAGCCACATCTCCATAAAATAACTGGCCTGCAAACTGCTCCAGTTCATGCCACTGTCGGCAAGGGCCGTTTCAACGGCTTGTTTTGCATCCGACAGCGGGAACGTGTTGTCGGGATTGTGGGCAAACGAGATAAACACAAAGCGGCTGACACCGGCTTGTTTGGCTCCTTCTACCAAATTGAGTTGCCCCTGATGGTCAACTGTTTCGATGGAATCTCCTTCGCGCACCGACGCAATGCAGGTGGCGGTCGAGATCACCTGCGTCACTCCGGCACAAGCCACGGCTAACGAAGCCGGGTCTTTGAGGTCGCCTATGGCAATGGTTGCGCCCATTGATTGGAGATTAGCCACTTTCTGAGGGTCAGAATCGGGCCGGACTAAGGCGCGAAATGGTGTTTTTTGTTCGGTAAGAAGGCGGCAAACTTCGGTGCCGACTAAGCCGGTTGAACCAACGACAAGTACCATGGTTTAGGTTGATTTAAGGATAAGAAAAAGAAGTAGAAGGACTGGTTTTAGATCAGTGTTTACCGGTGTTGTTCGCTGTGTCGATACCTAATTGTGCCATCAACATGGAGGTGTCGGAGATGATCCAGTGCGTGACTATTTTGTTATTCACGATTTCGTAACTCACCACTATCGGAAATTCCACCTGTCGGTGTGTCGGCATAATGCCATCCCACTCGCCTTCGTGTTTGCCTCTCATGCGTGCCCGAACCACCACCCGGTTGCCTTCGGCGGTCATTTCCTCGGCAGTCATTTCGTAGCCTGGAAAAGCTCCATCAATAAACGTAATGCCGTCGATCAGAGCCGGGTCGTCGATAAATTGGCGGAGCATCTCCCGCGTTTTTATCGCCCCGCTCACCGTGTTGTAATAATGGAGAATGAACTCCTTATTTTTCATCGCCTGGGTCATGTTGTTCCACTTTTAAAGTACCTTTTGGGTATACTAAGATTTGATTGTCAAGGCATTACAAAGGTACAGCCTGTGCTTTCTTTGTATTTAGCCTGTTTAGTTCGATTTTTTGCCTATTTGTAACATTCCCCCAAAACCAAATCTATTTCCCGCGACGATACGCCATTGGCCGCACCCCGAACTTCTGGATAAAGGCTCGTGTAAAATGACTCTGGCTCTGAAAACCGACTAGAAAACAGATCTCACCAATGCTCAAGGTCTCTTTTTCGATCATGGTTTTGGCGCGTGCCAGGCGCAGGTCGCGGATGTAATGCGCCGGGGCCAGATTGACCAACGGCTTGAGTCGCCGGTGTAATTGCATCCGGCTCATAGCCATAGATTCCGCCAAATGCTCCACATCAAACATTTCGTCGCCAATGTGGGCATTAATAACCGCGATCACTTTTTGGAGAAAAACAGCCTCTTTCGGTTTTTCGGCAGCCAAAACAGCCATCCGGTTTGGCTGTTTTTTTAGATGACCAGTCATCTGATTCCGAACGGCCGCAAAAAAACTGCGTACATCGTCGGGCGGATGCGCGATCATGGCTGATAAAGTGGGGGACGTTTCGAGCGGTTTTTCCAGATGCCACCGAATTTCGTAGGCGGTGCTTTTGTCGCGGTCGGCATGAACAATAACCGGGTTGCGGGTTTTCGTGGCTATCTCACTAATCCGCGACAGGTTAACGCCCGTGTTTTCCACTACGAGTTTCAAGAAAAACGAATCGAGGTTATCCACCAGTGTCGCCACCAATTTGACCTGCTGGTTTTGGGGTGTGAATGTTACAACACGACAAAGCAGTTGGGTTAAATCGCAGGTTACTGTCTCGGGGTGATAGCTTAACCGCAGACTCCCGGTATCGCTTTCAAACGACAACTTCACCGAATGGGCATGGGCAAAGGGTTGCAACGACGCGACGAGGCCCCTCAAAAAAAGCAACACGTCGGACTCAACCGGATACTGTAGCATGTTGTTGTCAGGCCGTTACTGCCGTGCTGATCTGCTGCATCAGCCCCACCGAATCGGCTTCCATCCAGTGGTTAACAATCATGCCTGCATCGTCCAGTTCGTACACAATCATACCCGACACATTGATGGCGTTGCCCGTTGGCGGACAGCCGAATAAATCGCCCAGATGTTGTCCCGTTATTCGGAACCGAACCATCACTTTGTTACCCTCGGCAATGATGTCTTCGGGAATAAAATCGTAACAGGGAATTCCCGCTTCAAAAACCAGGATGTGGCCTTTCAGCTCCATGTCGGAGTCGGCAATGTACTGATCAAGCAGGGCCATTGGTTTGGTAGTGCCGCGAAGGGCGTTGCAATACTCGACAATGCGTTGTTTGTTTTGTTCAGTTGTCATGAGCGAGCGTTTTTAAGTGATGGTGTAAAAGTAGCGGGTTGGCGAGGGGTAGTATTGTAAAAATCGGCCAATTCGTCGGGCAGCATTGCCGTTAGTTGCTGATGACGTTGCAGGGCAACAGACGGGGCTTTACCGCTGAATGCCACAAAATCTTTAATCAGGTGCGACTGATCGTAAAATCCGCCATCGGTCAGAAAATCGGGCCAATCCGTGTCGGGTTTCATCACCAGATTGTGATACACGTAGTTGAATCGTTTAAGCCGGGCAAAAAACTTGGGGCTGACACCTACTTGCTCGTGGAACAATCGGCGGAGGTGGCGTGAACTCACGCATAGCCCATCAGCCAGTTTGTCCATGGTCAGCATTCCCCGGTTGTTGAGCATCACGTAAGCCGCCTGATCGGCCACACTGGGCGTGATGGTGGTTCGTGTCTGTCGTTCCAGGCGGTGCAACAGCCAGGTTTCGATGCGGGCAAAGCGGGCGGTGTTGGTAGGGGCCTCTGCCAATTGATTGCATAACCGTTCGGCCTCCGCTCCGATAATTGCGCTCAGATCGGGCCGTTGATCGGTGATTTCGCTAAGGGCTACCGACGGAAAAAACGCCCGCAAACCGGTTCCTTTAAATGCTACTCCCAGCATAGCGACCCGACCCGTCAGTTCGAGCCGATAGGCCCGCGTGGAGTAGCCCGCCAAAAAATTACCCGGTAGCAACGTCCCCGCCGATAGGTCGCTATGCAACCGATAACGGTCGCCGTAGTTCAACACCATTGCCGAGTAGGGATTGGCCGGGCTGGAAAGTTCGGCAGGGGCAACTAGGTTGCCCTCGTGTTCGAGAATATAGATTTTCTCGATATACGGCTCCAGTAGTGGATGTGGAAAGTGTTGGAGATAGCGCATGAAAATTAATCGTTTGGAACTGAAAGATAGGCATTTAGCACGTGCACAAATCCAGTTTAACCAACTTTTTTGTTAGCGGTAGCCACTCAAAAAAAATCCCCCGGTTGGCAAGTGCCATTCGGGGAATCGATTATCCTATCATCCAACCTATGCTTAAAATCATAGTGTTTACACAAAAGGCTGCAACTGCGCTGGCAAGAGCGGGTTGCTGCTCACTTTCAGTTTGTCTAAGAAACTCATGCTGGGCGCGAAGAAATAGGCACCGCCTTTCATCTTCACGGCATCAGCAAATTTGAAATCAACGCTGGCGGGTTGCGCGCTTGTATCGTTCCAGGTTTTGTTCCAGCGTTGGGCCGTAAAGGAGCCGTTGTGCTGCCCAATGATGGGGTCGATACCGACATTGTCGTTCACAAACCCCTCATTGTTGGCCCAGGATTGTTGCATGAACTCAAACTGATCCTGAATATCTGCCACAAAACACATGAAAATCAGGCCAACGCCCCCTTCTGGCAGGTGGTTCTCGTCGAACTCGCCCTCGTTGTTCATCACGCGGGGAGCATATTCAAATGGAATGCCCCGGCGCACAATTCGTTTCGATTTGTTGAACGCATCGCCAGCCGCATCATCTGTCACAAAAACGGGGTGATCAGTGCGGGGGTTGGTTTTGCGAATGTGTCCTTGAAATGGACATTTCAGTCCCGAATTATCAGCCGTGCGGTAGTCGAAGTTGTTGGGAATCTTGTCTTTTTCGGGAGCCTGTGCCGTGTTGAAATTGGTCACGGGCGTACCGTCTTCAAACCGGCCTACCACCAATGCCCCCGCTACGGAAGCTCCCGCACCCGACAAACCTAAGGCGGTTGCCAGTTGAGCTTCTTTGGCTTTGAACAGCTTCACATTCTGCTCCAGTTTCCGGTACACGAAGTAGCTCCCAAAGCTGTCAGCATACTTGCCGCCGGGGTCTTTCACCAGGGCCAGATTGAGCGGTGCCGCTGGGTTCCAGCGCGAATGACCGCCCTCGAATCCTAAACTTATGGCCTCGTCGTTGAGGTCTTTCTGGAAAAACAGGGGCTGACTTACACCATCGGCATATCCGTTGTGTTCAATGCCGTTACCCATTTTGTTGCGGATTGCCTTGCCGGGTTCTTCACGCAGTGGAATGGCAAGATTTTGCAACGACAAAATAATGGCTCGTTTCAACGCACGCACCAACTGCGGACTGTCGTCGGCAATCAGAATCATGGCGTGGATGTCGGCATCGTAGCCTGCATCCCAGGTGCCGGGGGCTGGGTCGTGCAGGGCCGGGCCGGATGCTTTCATACCATTGCGGAAAGCTGGGTTCGCCGGTGTCCTGGCGGCATCAACGCCGAGGTAACGGTACCCATTAGACGTTAAGAACAGATTCACGAACATACCTGCCGAAATCTTGTGCGTCTTGAAATAGTCTGTTTGTTCCATCTGCTTTTTGGCTGATGTGACAAATACCCGTGTGAAAGCAGAAATCCAGTCTTTCACCAAAGCCTGCCGTCCCACTTTGAACTTGATAAACAGGTTGATGGTGTGGTCGCGACCGTGACCTTTGAGAATGTTTCCCTGCAAGTCGGCCAGCATGGGCTGGTATTGCGCTTCGGCAGGGTTAATGGCAGTGGTATTTAAGTTAACAGGCATTGTAGGAATTGGTTAAGCGTTGAAAAACAGGCAATTGTGTGTTTGGGTGCAGGGTTTATGTATTAGTCGGAGGTAGATGAAAGACGCGAACAGGAAACGGGAAAATCGGGGAGAGATTGATTAAACGGTTGTTTTGGGGTCAGTAGAACCGCCCGGAGGTAACAATAACCCATTGGCCTCGTCTGGCCTCCCATTGAATAGTGTATTTGTTGGGGGCACTCAGGTTAAATTGAACAGCGGATTTGTTAGCCGTGCTGAGTGTAATTCGGTACGATTCGGATGACGTGTATTGCCGGGTAAAATAGGGATCAATCGTTTCTGTCCATTGCCGCTTACCGGTGTTGAGTTGAAATGTGACGCGGGTGTTGGAGCTGTTAGTGATTGAGAACGTCTGGTTTGGCAGAGTTTGCCCCGTTGCATACTCAACGGACAGTAGTAGCAATAGCAGAAGGCTATATTGGCTGCGTGCGTGCATGAGATTAGTTGATTAAACGGGGTGTAGGCGTAGTTTCTGAATTTGATGAGCCAGAACTGGTTGTATTGCCTTTGCCAAGTAAATAGCCAGCTATCGTTCCTAACAGGCTATAAAGTGGAGCCGCCACATTAGGAATTGTCACAAGTTGCCCGGCAATAACGGGTATCAGCAACGCACACGTCACGATTAGAATGACACTAACCATCCGAATCATTTCGGATGACTCGAGCGGGTCGCCATGCTTTGATCGGATCAGCAAGAAAATGATTCCGAAACTGAATGAAAGAATCAGGATAACGATGAATATAATAAACCAGTTGTTGGTTAGTTGAAGGCCATCTGGAACCATTGGCGGCTGATTTTGAGCCTCTACGGGTGGCTGATTTGTCTGGACGGAATCTATTACATCACTCTGTTTCGACACACTGTCATCGGCAGTTTGGGCCATTCCGCTCAGGCAGCATCCTGCCCAAAACATCACAACTAAAAGAATACGGTTCATGGAACTTGAATGGTTAGGGTGATATAGCTGAAAAAGTAAATAGAATAGGGTAGAGGGTCTGTTTTGAATCCCCCGGTCGGCAAGTGCCATCCGGGGGAATTGTGTTCTCCAACCTATGCAATGTTCTGGTTTTGGGGTATCGACAGACGAATTAAATGGGTGAATATAGTCGTTGTATTTGCCTGATTAGTCGTGGAAAGTGATTCGGTCGGCAACAGAAAAGTCGGTTTTTTTTTGATTATTTTGTTACGGCTGACTCCGTAGTTAGGTCCTGCCCCTCCACCGTCGCCATTCGGAAGGTGGTGCGTTTGCTGGCGATACCGTTGCCATCTTTCACAATCCGCGAAGAACCCACTGGAAGCTGCGTGTTGTTGGGATCATTTTTGCTCTTGAAAAACACCGTTGTGTAAAAATCCTTGATTCCGTCGCTGGTAATTTCGCCCGAAAATAGCCGGACTTGCTTACCCGTTACAACTCCATTAACGAAGTCGATTTCGGCAAAAAAGGTAAACTTGTTGCCGTTTCCCGACAGAAATCCGCCAATACCCGTTCCGGTTGCCCCCCCCGATCTGGTTTCTACAGTAGCCGAGCCATCGGTTGTATTTTGCCTTGAAAATCGGAGAATCAACTCAGTAAATACATCGCCAACTTTGTAGGTATCGGCAGTTCCATAAGGGCTAACGAGGGTGTGGGGCGATGAGATAAAGATGCCCTCGATGTTGGGCGGTTGCGAGCCTTCATTGATAATCATTCCCCGCCCCCGGAGTTTGTCGATATCCTCCTGAGAAATGATGTTTTGAATGCGGGTGGAGAAGCCCTTTGTGGGGTCAACATCGTCTTTTTTGCAGGAAGTCAGGCTCAGGGCGAAACCAGCCAGCAAGAGGGTAATGGTACAGATGCGAAATGGGTTTTTCATTGGGTTTTGACTTTGAAAATTGAGTGGTTATAGTCATGTTTACTTTTTCGATTAGTCGTGTTTGGGATAACGACCGGAAACGGGAGCGGAGCAGGAATTGATTAAGCGGTAGGTCGGGGAAAAATCAGGGCTTGAACTCGGTCCATTTCGCCCCTTTGGCCGCTGATCCCTGATAGCCAATAATCAGGCGGTCGGGTAGGGTGAACACACAAGGCCCTTCGATGATGTCGGGTGTGCTGACTTTCAAGAGTAGCTTCCAGGAGTCTTCAGCCGGGTTATACTCCATAATCTCGTGTCCTAAGGCATAGAGTTTTCCGTTCAGTGAAGCCATTTCCCGAACGCCATAACCGTTTTTCCATACCTTGGGGAAGTCTTTTTTCGCTGTCCATGTGTTCGTGCTGGTATTGTATTCGGCCAGCCGCTGATCCAGCGTACTGTAGTAGTAGAGTGTGTTGTTGAGGGCTACCAGGTCGTTGAACGATGAATTAGTGCCGGGCGGGGCCGCTTTGGCAGCAAACGTGCGGGTCGTAATGTCAAACTCATACAGTCGAACAGGGAGTGTAGCACCTGCGCTTTCGGTGCCAATCACATACACCTTGTTGCCCATCTGCACGGTCGATTGAATGATGAAAAATGGGTTTATTAACGGATTCGCCAGTCCCGATGCCGTGCGGGTCCACTTGTCGGTGGTAGGGTCATATTCCCACAACTCCTGCTTGGCCGTAAAGCTGGTTGACAGGCCAAAATAACCCTTCCCGTTTGCTACAAACGACAGACCCTGACTACCTCCTTTAAACGAATTGTTGGTAATGGTCACATCGCCTTTCTGCGTCCAGGCATTGGTCGCCGGGCTGTATTCGTAGAACAAATCGGGGCTGCTGCCACTGCTGGTTCGGCGTTGGGCATTGACATAGAATTTGCCGTTGATCCCAAACGAAATTGGCCTTGTCTGGACATACTCCGTAAACTCGGCCTTGGGCGTGATGGTCGCGTTGCTCAGTCGTGCTTCGGTCGAAATGGGGAGCGCACTGCCATAATACGTCTGGGCATCCACAATGGCGTAGGGCCGCACATAGTAACGGGTGGCGGCTTTCAGGCCCGGCAAGTATCCTTTGAAGCTGATCAATTCGCCGGATGGTTTTGCCTCCTTATCAACCGCTTTTATGTCGGCGGTAGTTGGTTCGGGTTTGCTTTCCGAGTAGCAGTAGCCCACTTCGGTCACATTCATGCCCGGTTTAAAGCTGGTAACACTACTATTTATCTCAATCGAATAGGCAGTTAACTGACCAACCAGTTCCGTCCTTAAATTGGCAACTACCACGTTTGATACAACGGCGGCCGCCGTCGTAAACTTAGCTTCGGCCTGTGCGCTGCCTTTTTTGTTATCTGCCCGGCCTACCACCGTGTAGGTCGTATTGGGCAATAAGTTTGTTAGCGTGGCCGTAAACGTGAGCGGAAACGGTCCGCTGGTTGATCCCAATTTTATCTCTGGTGCGCCCGATAATGTGCTGACGTAATACGTAAATCCATGATAGGTGATTTCCTCGCCCCCGTTGCCGTTAATCACCGCCGACACCCGCGCCGAGGTGCTGCCAACACCCGTTACCGTAAGGGCGGTCAGACTGGGGTTAGTGGTCGTGGTAGCCGTTGTCGAACTTCCCGGCGTGGTTGTAGAGCTGCCGGGGTTGGTCGATGTGCCGGGCTTCACCGGGTCGGGTTCGGCTTTTTTGCAGTTTTGCAGCCCTACCGTCAGCGCGACGGTGAGGGACAGCAGGAGCGATAAAATGCGTAACGTTTTCATGATGTTTTGATATAGTCTGGAAAAGCTTGCAGGACTGATACAAAGGTCGATCCCTGAATACTTCTCTGAAATACCACGATCATGTGATGGGGGAACTACAACAGGCAGACTTGTTTTTAGCAATTCTCCCCCAATGGGACGCTTTACACATCCCGATAAAGCCACCAGATTTAAGGTGGTTTCCACCGCTTTTAAAGCGAGATCCGCCTTCTGTATAGTCCCTCCAATAGTCGCTCTTCGGATGTAGTAGTTTTGATTCGTTATTAAACACAATCTACTTTCTCACAAAACAACTTCTATTTCATCATGAAAACGTTACGCACAATCGCACTTCTGGTCATCTCTGGTAGTTTAGCTTTAAGCTCGTGCAGCAAAAAAGGCGACGATGTGAACCCGGCTACAACGTCAACTAGTCCCGCAACATCAACGACAACTACGCCCGGAACAACGACCACCGCAGGAACACCGGGTTTCTTTACGAAAATCGACGGTAAGGATTTTCGCCCTGACTTAGTCTACGCCCGGGTAGCGGCTCCCGGCAACGATGGTTACTATGCTATTTATGGCCTCGACAGCAAAACCAGCGATGTGGTTATGATCGCGCTGCCGTATTCGGCTCTAATTGGAACGCATAAATTGAGCTACGTTAACTTCGGTGCCTTTTCCCTTGGTAATGGCACCGATTCCTTCTCAACCCGTGTGCAACCGGGTGAAGGCACCGTTGTCATAACCAATATGACTACGACTACTGTAGAAGGGACGTTTACCTTTACTGCCTATAGTGACAAAGGGGTAAAGCGCACGATCACTGAAGGTAAGTTTAACGTGCCCTTCAAATAATCTGATACCTGTAGTTCGCATCGTAGCCGTCAGCTCTTTACAAAGCTGACGGCTACGATGCTGGTAACCCTTGATTACTGCACGATTTTTACCGTCTGGCTTTGTGTATCGGTGCTGACCCGCAACAGGTAGAGGCCTGCCTCACGGCTGATTGGTAAACGTCGGCGTTCGGTGTTTCCGGCTTGTTTAATAACCTCCGCTGTGAGTGGGCGGCCCTGATTGTCAATTAATTGTAATTGTATCATTTGCCCGGCCACACCACTTATTTCTACCTCAACATGGTTCCCGGTTGTGGGGTTGCCCAGCACGCGAACACGCAGACCATCGCCCGGTTCCGTTGCAGCCACGCGGGCACTTCCGCAAGCCGGGTTAAACGAATAACTGGCACTCGCCCCGCTTTGCATCGCCATAATAGTAATGAGTTTAGGATCAGCGCGAAGACCCGCTTCAACAGTGCCGGTGTTGCTGGTGGCCGATGCCCGCTGAATCCCCGGAGCTGTGAACGAAATTGTTGACCCATTGCCCCCGCTCGTGTTAAAGGTGATGGCTCCGGTGGCGCAATTGTAGGTGGGAGCCAACAGTTGCAACGCGCCCCCTCCCGACCCGCTACAGGCCGCGACAAAATTGAAGGTCATGCCCACCACTGTGCCGCCCTGCCGCGCCCGCAACATCAGGGGTGCGCTGTTGGCATCCTGCCGGATTTGCGTCGGAATGGTGCCTATAGGGTTGGTTGTCCAGTCGGTGATGCCCGGAATCTGAAACTCGATGGGCGTGCCGTTGCCCCCGTTCGTTTGCAGAGTGAACCCGCCCGTGGTGCAGTTATAAAGTGGGGCCGACAGGGCAAAAGCGGCACTCCCCCCGCCCGCTGAGTTAATGATGAAGTTGAAATAACTAATGCCAATCGTTACCCCGAACATATTCGCCACCGAGTATGTGACGGAATAAACCCCGGCTGTGGTCGGTGTTCCACCAATCAACCCACCCGAACCACCACTGAACTCCAAACCGGGGGGTAGACCGTCCATTCTATAAGAAACCGGGCCGGACGACGGGACAATGGCGGCAATGGGTTGGAAATAATATACCCCAACTGTCCCCGTGCGGTCGGGGAACGAAACCACCGTTGGAGGAGTCGGGGGCGTAACTTTAAATAGCTGAACGTCGGTCGAGAAGTCATTACCGCTCGTGAAAATTACGTTATCGTTGAGGTTCAGGGCGTTGATGGCCCGCCCGAGCAGGGTGGTTTGCACCGGCACTACCTTTGTTCCGGTAGTGGTGCCATCGCTTTCCCACAAAGTCCGGCCCGTGCTCGGAAACGTTGGCACGGTCAGCAAATACAGTTTATTATTAGAAACGATCAGCCCGTTGGGATCGGGTAGGGGACTCCCCGCCCCGAAATCGCGGACGAGTTGGGTACCAACTGCCGTGCCATCGGTGGACCACAGTTCGCGCTGATTCAGCGTAAAATAGAGCCGCCCGTTAAATTGGGTAATGTTGGTAGCGAAGCCCGTTTTGATGGCTACGGTTCCGGCCAGGGTTCCATCGGTTGCCCGGAGTGTGGCCGTTGGCAGTCCGGTTGTGAAAAACATTCGTCCCCCGAAATACACAAACGGAGCGGATGGAAACGACCCCAGCGCACCCGGCACAATGTCTAGTACCTGAGTGCCTTCGCGGGTGCCATCGCTGATCCAGGGTTCGTCTTCATAAATCGGAATTACGTTACCCCGGAACATAAGCCGCCCGTCGTAGTTGGTGAGTTGATACAGTGAGGCAAAATAGCGCGGTCCATCGGGGAGGGCTGGTGTAAGCGGGCCACCTTTCAGGAAGCGGGTTCCGGCAGCGGTGCCATCCGTCACCCACAGGTCGTTTGTGAACGTTGCATAGAATAGTTTGTTACCCGCAGCAACAATCTCCCGGACGGTTGTTCCGAGGCCGATGCCCAGCAGACCGCTCAGGGTTCGGGTGCCGGCTTCGGTGCCATCGCTGACCCAGATTTCCGGCACAAAACCTGGCCCAGTGGCAATGAAATACAGCTTGCCATTCACGACAGCCAATTGGGCCGGGTTACTATCGCCCGCACCGGGTCGAATGTCTTTCACCAGGAGCGTACCGGCATTGGTGCCATCTGTCACCCAGAGTTCGCGCCCGTTGGCTCCACCGTTAGCCGAGAAATAAACTTTACCATTGAACTCCGCAAATCCCTGTGGCTCTCCTACCTGACTTGGAATTGGCGTGATACTTCTCAGTAGTGACGTACCGGCGGCAGTGCCATCGGTTATGGCGAGTTCGCGGGTTGTGGTTGTGGGCGAAGTTGCCCCAAAATAGAGCCGCCCGCCCAACACCCGCGCCCCGGCAAGGTTGGGACGAGTTGTGCCAGGTGCCGGGTTAGGGGGTTGATTGGTGAGTTGCAGTTGCGCCCAAACGGAGCTGGTGGTGAATAGCAGACAGACGATTCCCAGCCATAGCCGGGACAAACGGACTTGGAAAAGGTGTTTCATGGCATTGAGGTTGTGGTTAGAATTTTCCGGTTTTTACTTCTACGGATTTAGTCGGAAAACTAAACGAAAACGTAACACGATGGCAGAAGTATTGAGGGAGAGGTTGTGAGTACGAGTCAATTCATTATCGTGCTTTTGCGATACTCGACCGTTTTACCGTCCGAGAACCGCACGATCTGCTCATAACTTCAGGCATCGCGCCAGCTGCCGCTCAGGAAGGCGTAAGGGGCGGGCGTAACGGGATCGGCCTTTTTGCAGTTTTGTATCTCAACCGACAAGGCAACGGCTAGGGACAGCAGGAGCGAAAAAATGCGTAATGGTTTCATGATGTTTGGGATATAATCTGGAAAGCGGTACAGAACTTGTACAAAGGTCTCGCCCAGTCGATTGCCCCGAAATACCACGATCATGTGACGTGGAAACTACGCATTCACAAAACAAACTGAATCCGCAATAGACTAAACCGAAACCTCCAGCATGATCTTGCCAATGTGTTCGCTGCTGGCCATCCGGTCCTGAGCCTGGGCGGCTTCGGCTAAAGGGAAGGTGCAGTCGATCACCGGGGTAAAGCGACCATCGCTCAGCAGTGGCCATACGTGCTTCTCGACTGCAGCCGTCAGAGCCGCTTTGAAATCGTCGTCGCGGGGCTTGAGCATACTGCCACTAATCGTAATTCGCTTTTGCATCAGCGTCGGAATATGAATCTGACTGTCGGCTCCCTGCATGGCGTTGATAAACATCAGCCGTCCGTCGGGTTTCAGCAACCGCAGATTTTTGGGTGTATAGGCTCCCCCGACCATATCCAGAATGACATCGATGCCCACACCCGCCAGAGCCTGTTCGAAATCCTCCTGTTTGTAGTTGATGCATTTAACCGCGCCCAGCTGTTCACAAACCGCACATTTTTCGGCACTGCCAGCGGTGGAATAGGCGTTGGCACCAAACGCTTTGGCCAACTGAATGGCTGTGATGCCGATACCGCTACTGCCCCCATGGACCAGAAAGTTTTCGTCGGCTTTCAGCTTGCCCCACTCAAACACGGTGGACCAAACCGTCAGTATGGTTTCGGGTAAGGAGGCTGCCTGAGCAAAGGTCAGTTGGGCCGGAATCGGCAGGCAGTGACGCTCGTCAACCACAACAAATTCGGCATAGCCACCACCCGCGATCAGGGCGCAAACCGCGTCGCCAGGTTGCCAGCGGTTAACGTTGGGCCCGCACTGTTCGATAATGCCCGCAACTTCGAGGCCCGGAATCTGACCCGTTGGATTGGGACCATAGCCGCCTTCGCGCTGAAACAGATCGCTTCGGTTGACTCCCGCAGCGCGCACCCGAATCAAAACCTGGTTGCCTTTGGGTTGGGGGGTGGGGTGTTCCTGAAGTTGAAGAACGGCGCTGTCGCCGGGACGGGTAATAAGGATTGCCTTCATGCAGGTACAACAACGAATACCGTTTTTTGTCAGATCGGCCGGGGTGTTTTTAGGAATTCACCTTTTTGACCAGTGGCTAATCCCACCTGTTACAGTATGTGAAAACGATTCAAACCATCAGTCAGGGCCAGGCCTTTGCCATTGACCGCAGCCGAACCGATAAACTGGTTCTGTATGGCATCACTCGAAAGGGGAATGAGGTGATCGTATCGGTAGTAGAGTAAGTAGAGCACCTGTATTGTCAAAGTGGGAAATGGACCAGGATCTGCATCATACTGGTAAGTGACTCCCACGTTTGGCGACCCACAATTCCGTCGGGTGTTAAGGCGACCGGCGCATTGGGACCGCCCTGAAAGGCTTTCACCGCAGTTTGGGTTGCCGTGTCGAACTGTCCGTTGATGGGCCCGAAATAAAACCCTGGATGCCCGAACACTTCAGGGGATATGGTATCCTGAAAATTCAGCAACCGTTGCATCCGACGCACGTAGGGTCCGGTGCTACCTAACCGTAATGTGGGTTTTCGAACAGGCGTTCCGATGCCCAACTCGGCCCAGGTTTGCGGCCCTACTACACCATCTTCGGCTAAAAAAGCAACTCGCTGAACAGTTTTAACGCCACTCTCCGTATTGTTGCCAAAGACGCCATCGACGGGAATGTTAAACTCAGGAGGTAGCCGTTGCTGTAGCTGAACAACAAAGGGGCCAGTTGCGCCTTTGGCTAATGTGGGGGGTGTTGGAGCTGGGGGCATAGTAGTTTGGGGGTATAAATGTGTCGATTAGGGTTGGTCTGGCTCAACAAACTGTCGGACAATACGCATTTGCCTGTTCACGAGCCGCTTCACCACGACCCGTGTATTCCCTGCCTGGTCGTCGTGGTTACGAGTCGTTATTTCGTAGAGAAAAAACGAGTTGTTCTGGTATTGGTAGAGGTTTTGTTCTGAACTACCCAAGCCCATCTGGTGGGTGGTTCGTATTTCACGGCGTTGACGATTTACAGTTGGGTTAAACAGATCGGTTAGTACCCGCCGGAATCGCCCGGTACCGGGCTGAAACAGCCACAAGTCGTACAACTGGTTAGTAGCAGCCGATGAACTCAGCACAAAAGCGTCCTGATTACCATCGTTGTTGGGGTCGGTTGCTTTAAGCAGCATACTGATGGGCAACCGACAGGTTAACGAAGTAGCATTTTCACGATCAAAGGTGGCTCGCTGAACGACCGCCCCCGTTCGCCGATTAAACACCGTGAATCGGCTGTAGAAGCACTCATCAGCGGTTAGTGGTTGTGTGGCTTCCAATCGAAATCGGTAGTGCGGGAGCGAGACACTTTGCTGGTGTTGTGCCTGCATGCTGTTGCTCAGCGAACAGAGCAGCAATATACTAAGGATAAAAAGACTTGTCATCATCTAGCGGTTAGTCGTAAAAGTTCAGGTATTGGAAACACAGGGTTGTTTTTACGGCCAAATCAAGCTTGAGTTGAAGGCGGTTACGGCACCTGCGTCAGCTCAGAATCGGTCAGGCTGGGGGTATTCATAGTGAGTGTGTTAATGTCCTTTTTCTTCAAGGAAACTATGTGGTTGAGAAATGTTAACGGTTCCGCACCGCCACTTTTTGCCGCCGACCTAACAACGCCGTTTCCAGCAGCCGTAGCCGTGCATCGGTCTGTTGCTGCCCCGCTCGAAGCTGTTGCAGTTCGGTGCGAAGTTGGGCGTTCTCCCGGATCAGGGCCTGCACACCTGCGAAGGTTACGCCCGCAAAATCGTGGCTATAAATAAGCGTATCGCAACCAATTGGCCCCAGACCATCGTGGCCGAAGGCCGCGTAGAAATCCTGCGCCATCGGGCCGTAGTGCCGGATGGTCCGCTGCCCTTTGTAGTTCCAGCTGGTTAGCTTTATACCCTCTATCTTATGGAGCAGGTCAGCGTGGTTTATAAGTAGAAAGCGTTCTTTTTTGGTCGAATCCGAGATGGTAGCCCAGGCGTTCTGACCCGCGCCAATCTGAACGCCCGTGCGCGTAGCGGGTGTGTTGCCGGAAGTCATCAGGTAATAGCCATTGCGAAAACGGGCTACAAACTCATCCGGGAAACCGGAAGTTGTTTCGCCTTGAAATAAGGGGTCTGAGTCGCCGATAATGAAGGCCCCGCGCTGGTTGTTGGTATTGACCTTGGTTCCTAATGCGGTTGAATAAACCCCACTGGCAGTGATATCAGAACCTAAAGCGGTTGAAATAAATCCACTTGCGGTGCTTCTAAGCCCCAAAGCCGCAGAAAAAGCACCGCTTGCCGTATTTGATCTCCCCATTGAAACTGCTGCCTCTCCGCTTGCGGTATTCCTAAGACCCAAAGTGATGCCGTAACTGCCATTAGCATTGTTTTGTTGCCCTAAAGCAATTGAGCCATACCCAGTAGCTTGGTTATCATCACCTAGTGCGGTCGAGGCCTGCCCACTGGCGTTGTTTCGGTAACCTATAGCGCTAGCCCATCTACCGGCCGTATTCAACGCACCGATGGCAGTTGAAGCATCAATGCTTACTCCATTGAAGAAACCAGCTTTGAACCTGCTATTCTCTAACTGCAATACATTGCCGGGGTTAATGGGGTTCGTTTCGAAGGAGCGCTCATGCAATAGAGCCCGCCAGCGTAGAGCAAAACCCCGCCCGTTTACTGCGTCATTGTCAGTAACAAACGTTACGGTGAAGCTATAAGTGGCAGCATAAGTTGGCATAACAATCCGACCGGGATTCGTTGGGAGATAACCCGCATAGATCTCTTTACCATATCCGTCGTATCCATTTATCTGAACATAATCGCCAAACAAGTCTGTCTCTAAGTCATCGAAAACAAACTCAACACCCACCACCGAATTATTAGAAGCAGAACTGGGCAAGGTGATTACTTGTGTACAACTGTAACTCACTCCCGGTGTGTAGCTATTATCGCCGGAAGGATCTTTCAGAATTCCTGCCAATGCTGTAATCGCGGGCGGATTACTCACGCAACTCATAATATGGACGCGGTTTGCAGGGTCTTCGGGGACAATGCGGTATTTCTTTTGTACCATAAACCCATTGGATGTATATATTTCTATATCCCGGCGGGGCGTAACACCTGCCGGGGAGTTGAAGCCCATTTGGGCGTAGGTGGGAAATAAACTCGTGATCGTCAGCACGAGAAGAAGCGGGAGTAATAGGGTTTGTTTCATCTGCGTAAAAGGTTTATTAGCGTAAGGCAATATCTCCATTGGCCAAAATCTGTAGCCCAATAGCTCCACCCACCGGAATAGCCTGATTCAGAGCCGTTTCTATTGCCAGCCGAAGAGGTTGTGACGTAGTGAGTTGCCGTTTCATTTCGCGCTCAACGGTGCGACGAACCATGTTCTCCCGGTCATTAACACGGGGGATTATCCCCCAGTCGCACAGAAAGGCCCAGAAATTCCCCCGGCAGGGATCGCTGCCCAACTCCTGCACATTGACGGAGAACGCGACATCGACATCGTAAGTAAGCCGACTGTTTTGGACAAAAGGCTTGATAATGATGTCGATCCGGGCGTTGTTCAGTTCAAAATCGGGGCATCCGGCACCGGGGCAAAAAGGGTTTCCTTCGCAACAAAAGTTGTTGTAGCAGTCCGTCACAATCTCAGTGCCTTCATTCTCAAAGTTGAGCGTCAGAGTAAGCTGCCCATCCGAAGGAGTAAGCGTAACGACAGCGGTGTTCCAGTCGTTGATATAGGTTTTGCAGCGGTTTTCCGGCCCGGCCTCGATCATGGGAATGTCGGCAATTGGCAGTCGAAGGGGCGCGTTGTTGGGTGAAAATTCCATCCAGTTATCGCCGGGTTTGTAATAGGCAGTTTCGCCTGTACTACTAAATTCATTCTTGCGAGAGGTGAAATTGTTGAGCCGCACCCGGGCGGTTCGGAGCAACGTTTCAATAGCCGGATACCATGTTTCCCGCCGGATAACCGTGCCAGTAGGCATACTCATACTGGTAGGAATCGCCAGTACATTCATCATCAATCCAGTCGGCATTGGCTGGTTATGGCTATTGAAAACCATCCAGGAACCATCCCGGTACGTTGTGAACCCATCATCGGGTCTGTCGTACCAGATATTGACGGGATAAGGATTATACTGACCCATGAACTGCTGCGTCGTAAAAAGCCGAACATTCGCCAGTTGGTTTATTTCGGGCTGATTAATAACCGAATAACCAACATTTGGCGTACTCAATTGATTAGCAACATTATGAACATGGCTAAACGAAACGGCACCGCTTAAACCGGGTGCCGAACGGTTGGTCATAATCAGCACATTGAACTGAGCCGTACCAGGCATTTCGACCCGATCCTGATTGAAAATTTTCCAGCGATTTTCGTTGTACCACACCCCTACTTCGTGGTTGTTGTATGCCCCGAAGCGTTGCGTAACCAGTAAAACCGCTCTGGGGTTGTTGTTTAGTTGCGGATGATCCAGTGTTGTGATGTGTCCTGATTTATTGCCCGCCGTTACCCTATGCACAAACACACCTACAACAGGCGACGGGTAAAAAAGCACGTTGAACCGGAGCCGGGGCGAAGTCGCAGCAGGCAGGACATACTGGTTTTGTTGAAAAATGTGCCACCGGCCATTAAGATAGCGTGTACCAACAGAATAGGCAGGATTCAGATCGCCCGCTTGTTGCCACAGGGGAGCCACAAAGACCACGGCATTCGGGTTGCCGTTCAGTTGCGGATGGTCTACTATTGTCATGGCCCCGCTTGTGTTAGTGGGCGAGGTGACGTGCTGAAATGAAACCTGAGCTTGACTCAGGGTTATTGACAGCAGTAGAAGCAGCGTAATAAATTGCGTTTTCATACTAATTAGGGATATAGTTTGGAAAGCGATCAAAGTCGTTTATCGACATTGAATACCACAAAGGTCTATCCCCACCCACTCCCCCGAAATACCATAATCATGGGATGGAGAAACTACGCATCCCAATTGCGTAATTCTCCCGCGACAATGTCGCATTTATACAATGCCGCTTGTCGATTGACTACTTCCTTTGCCAGTGTTTCCAATCGCCCCGTTTATACCGACTAATAATTAACACCTATCCACACACCTATTGCCAGCTCTATGTTTAGTACTCTCGATTATTCCACACTCCGATTGTTTCTTGATGGCATGTTGGCCATGATGGCTCTTTATGCCCTGGCAACCTTTATCTGGCACCGAAAACAAATTTATGCTTATTACGGTCTATATCTGCTCGGAATGATTGCTAACTTGCACCTTAACGATCTGGGCCACATCCTGCTCGACCAACACGCGCCCGACAGTGAACTGGCAAGGGTGGGCCTGCTGGAAGTAACGATTCAGAACATAGCCTTCGTGTTTTATATCCGCTTTGCCACTACGCTGCTCAACCTGCGCGAATCGGATCCATTTAGTCTGAAAATAAGCCATGTAATGCTGGGCGTACTGGTCATTAGCCAATTGGCTGATACCCTCGTTTTGTTAGACCTGTCGGGGTTTGCTCTGTCGGTTTGGGACGTATGGACCGATATGGATCGCTACGTAATGGCAAGCCTTTCGTTTGCGGTTGTGTATCGTATTCTACAATTGAAAAATACCGTCGCTTCTTTTTTTGTTGTTGGTACGGCCTTCTTTGTTGGCGGGTCTATTTTTGCGGTCACGATGAATCTGGCGGGGTGGGCCGACCGAGTGCATAGTCAGCCTTTTTCCTTCCCGCTGATACCGATGCAGTTGGGCATTGTTATAGAGTCATTATTGTTCACCATAGCCATTTCATTTCGTAACCGACAAACCGAACTTGAAAAAATTTCCTTTCAAGCCCAACTCATTCACCAACTCCGCGAGAACGAAGCCAAACAAGCCCGGCTCAACTCCCTGCGCGACGAAATTGCCCGCGATCTGCACGATGAAATGGGGTCTCAACTAAGCAGCATCAGCATTATGAGTCAGGTAACGGCGCAACTCCTGCCCGCCAACGACCGCGCCCGCCAACGGCTACAATCAATTGGCGAAACAGCCCGGCAAACAATGGATTCCATGCGCGAAATTGTCTGGAGCCTCAATTCCAACAGTGAATCGATGCAGAACGTGGGACTCCGTATCCGCGAAACGGCGTACGCCCTTTTCGACGGCACCGACACCCATATCGACCTTTCCATGCCCGGTCTCGATCAGCCCGATCTGGTTCAGGCTATTCCCCTCAGCAGCAAGCAACGGCGCGACCTGTTCCTGATTGCCAAAGAATGCCTGACCAACATTGTCCGGCACGCTAACGCCCGGCACGTCCGCGTCACGTTCGACCAAAACGCCGATGGGCTGCGGTTGATGATTGCCGATGATGGTGTGGGATTCGAGACCAGTGGAATGGTCAGCGGCCTGGGAATGAGCAGTATGCGGCAGCGAGCAACTCAATTGGGTGGAGAATTGAGTATTGAAAGTGAACCCGGCATGGGAACAACAGTCCAAGTTTTGTATAACTTCTCCGTCAAGGCCGATACTTCGCCACGGCTTCGGTCACCGAATGAACGTGCAGTTTCTCGTATATTCGCTTGATGTGCGTTCTAACGGTTTCGATACTGATGCTCAACTCAGCTGCCACCAATTTATAACTCATGCCCTTGGCCAGGTAGTGCAACACCTGACCCTCGCGGCTCGTAAGTTGATCGAGATCGGCGGCTTGAGTAACCCGCGATGGGAACGTGGCGATTACCTTGCGGGCAATGCTCGGCGACATGGGTGCGCCCCCGCCATACACGCTCCTGATTGCGTCGATGATCTGTTCCGGCGGGGTTTGTTTGAGCAGATAACCCGATGCCCCCGCACACAGAGCGCGAAACACCCGGTCATCGTCGTCGAAAACGGTGAGCATCAGCACCTCTACTGTCGGAAACTCGCGGTGCAGGCTCGTAACGGCTTGAATCCCATCGCGACCGGGCAAGTCAATGTCCATCAGAACAACGTCGGGCTGTAACTGAAATACCTGATCGTTAGCCCGCAAACAATCGCCGAAGCCCCCCACGAGTTTGAAACCGTCAGTATCAGAAACCAGCGCGGAGAGTGCCTCGCGCAGGGGTTCGTTATCTTCAAAAAGCAGAACACGGATCATGATGTGGGGGAGAAAAGGGAAGATGGATAGGGTTGTTGAGCAAAAGTACGGTGCTAACAAATGGCTTGCTATCCCATGAAAGGGTGACTCACTCTACATGCCTATTGGTATATCCGTACATAATCGACTTCCATTCGTTGGGGCCAGATGCTGTCATCAACGCCTTTCAGACCACCCCAGTTGCCACCAACGGCGATGTTCAGAATCAGGAAAAACGGCTGATCGAACGGCCATTGGGTTTCACTACCCCCTAAAGTTGACCGTTGCACGCTGTAGAACTGCTGGTTATCCACCAAAAAGTTGATTGCCTTATCTGTCCATTCCATAGAATACAGGTGGAACTCGGTGGTCACGTTGGGTATCGTCGTTTTGCCCTCTTTCTGGGTTCCTTTGGTGTGGTTATAATCGAACGTGTGGGCTGTACCATGAACAACACCTTCTTCATAACCCACGTGTTCCATAATGTCGAGTTCACCACATTTGGGCCAGCCTGCCGTGCCAATGTTTTCGCCCAGCATCCAGATGGCGGGCCAGGTGCCCACCCCTTTGGGCAGTTTGGCCATCACCTCGATGCGGCCATATTTCCAGGTCGTTTTACCCTGCGTGAGCAAGCGGGCCGAGGTGTATTTGCGAGCCTGATAGTCTTCTTTGCGGGCCTCAATAACCAGTTTTCCATTTTCGACGCGGGCATTTTCTGGTCGTCGGTCGGTGTAATACTGGAGTTCGTTGTTGCCCCAGCCGTTGCCCCCAATGTCGTAGGCCCATTTGGTGGGATCGGGCAGGCCAAGCTTGTCGAATTCATCGGCCCAAACCAACTTGAGGGGGACAGGCGTGGGTGGCGTAACCACCACAGGCGGCACCGGGGTGGGGGTTGGCGTTGCCGGATCAGAGCTTTTGCAGGCTACGAGTGCGGCAATCAAAAGCGAGTTCAGGAAAATTTTTTGCATGTCGATGAATGAGTGAATTGTGAGTATTGTTACCTGGCGCAAGTTAGTAATTTTACGCTTCACGCCTGCACCCATAATGTCACCGTTGTTCCCTTACCCACCTCCGACTCAATGGTGAGGGTTGCGCCAATTTTTTCGGCCCGAACGTGCATGTTTTTCAGACCATTGCCACCCCCGCTCCGAGGTTTAGGGTGGGCTGCATCGAAACCCTGACCGTTGTCCTGCACCACCAGTATCAGTCCGAGCCCCTCGCGGTGTAACCTGACGCGCACCTGCGTTGCCGCGCTGTAGCGGGCTGCGTTGGTGATGGCTTCTTTATAGATCAGAAAAAAGTCGTGGCGTTTTTCGAGGGGCAGGTTCATGCTCAGCACCGCCGGGTCGGCCTCCACGCTGACGGTAGTGTTGGTATCGGCAAACAATTCGGACGCGGCATCCTGCATCCGGGCCAGCACGTTGCTGAGGGAGTCGTGGTCGGGATTGATGCTCCAAACAATGTCGCTCATAGCTCCCATCACCTGCCGGGCGGTCTCGCCAATTTTGTCGAGCGATTGGCGGGCGCGTTCGGGATCTTTGGTAGTGGCAATGGCCGCGCTCCGGCTCATGATGCTGATGCTGCTAAGGTAGCTGCCCATATCGTCGTGCAGGTCGCGGGCGATACGGTCGCGGGTTTGCTGCAGGCGGAGGAATTGGCGGATTCGGTAACGGTAGAAGAGGTAGAGCAATGCACTAAAGAAAACCATCCCATACAGAAACATCATTGGCAAAAACCACCAGCGAAGCCAAAGTGGCGATTCGACAATGATTTTCAGGCGGGTTGTTGGCCCGTTGATGTACTGGTTATTACGGACTTGAAAAAGTAACTCGCCGTTAGGCAAATTAGGCAACACAACAAAACTATCTTTAGTCGTAACAGGCTGAGGAATAAACTGATTGACTTGATAGGTGTAGGATGGGTTTGGTTTTGCTGATTGTAGATAAATGATAAGATTGTTGTTCAGATAACTCACATAAACCACTGAATCCCCCTGATGAAACGAGAAAGGAATCTTTTCTGCATATGGCCTTCGGATCGTTTCAACGTTACTAATTTGGATAGATTGAGATACTCCAGGGATGGCAACCACTGCGGCCATTAGAGAGAACAACAAAAAGTAGCTGCGATTCATAGTACACCAATAGATGCTTTAGAAAATCGCTGTCGGTATGTGAGACCAGTAGCTAATAGACCATAAGCTACTGCACCAAGTATGACGACGAGGGTATCCATAAAAAAATACAGATCAAGCGATGTTTCAATGAAGTATTTCACAAAGCATGATTTTCCCGCTCTGAAAAAACCTAAGATGAAAAACCCAGTATTGTAATAAAGGAATGGATTTTGCCGCAACGATAATCCTGCGGGGCTATCTAAAAGTCCTTTCAGACAAACAAACGCCAAAGAAGTTAAAAGCAGCCAGGCGAGTGTTTCGGTTACGGTGTTTACATTGTTAAAACCAGACCACAAAAACACTTCTACTGGCATTGTAATGGCCAGTAGAAGTGTTCCAAAAGCTACAATGCGCCTGTTCCGAATCAGCGGGATATAAAAAGCTGCGATAATCCCCAAAACCGCTGCCGTTACCAAATAGTGCATAAAATGGTTACGGACATGGTTAAATCGAAGCAAGGTTGATATAATCTCTATTGTTAGTACGGCGACTAAAAACAGAACCAAACTTCGCTCTCTCCGATTTAACCGCCCCCAGTTCAATAATCCCAGTATTATAGGCCAAACGATGATGGCTGTAAATCCATACCACACCCAGTCCAGAATATCGTATAGAGTCATACATGTAATCAACTAATGGTGGCGTCGCAAGGCTGGCGGGGTGGGCAATCTCCGGGGTCAGAATCGTCCTTAACCGATGTATTACACATATAAAATGACTGGCCAACGCCTTCATTATCATCGGCAAATTCGAGCATCATGATTCGAACCCGGCCTGAGTTTCGTCCAACTGGCTCCGAGGCATTAAGTCCGTGATTATTCATCCCCATCCGAATGCAAATTCGCTCCGCCTGACCTAAATACTGGCTGTCGGTAAGAAAAAGTTTGAACGTTTCAATATCCAGCGCGTACCCGTCTAAATCACTTGGCGCGGCAGCTTTTTTGAAGCGACTCAGCATGGCACGAGCTGTCGAAACTGAAATTTGCTTGCCAAAATTCAGTACATAATGCCCTGTTGTGACATGGTTCCCGCGACGATTTTTGATTCGTTTTCGATACGGATTATCCAGCAAATGGATAGTAGGAGACTCCCCATTCGGGCAATAAAATGAACCCGAAGCCACTAATTGAGGAACCATACAGGCATCCAGGCCAAAGCAGATTTTTAGGTTACGACAACCCACCCGCTCAAAATAACGAAGCGTTCGTAGTAGAGAGGATTTTTGAACGATTATACTTAATTCATCAGGTAACGGATCGCAGGCTGCCTTGAGGCTATCCGTTCTGGAATAGTCGAGGAATATTCTGAGAAATTCCTGAAAGTTTGAAAAACTATCTGGCCTGTTTATTAGGTTGGCTAATTTGTTATGATGGTCAATTGTCTGAGTCTGTCGCCCTTCATAGTTCAGGAAAAAGGCCATGTCGTTGACCATTGTTTGATTGGATTGTGCCTCCATTGCCGTGAGGTTAAATTTATTGACCCGTGCCGGGTCGTTTAGAAATTAGTTGATTAATGGCTATTTTTAGCGATGGCCAGTCAGGCAAACAAACAGGGCCTACTGGTTGAATGGAGACAATAGGGCCACAGGTCGCTAAAAGTCGCTTTATCTCAGCAGGTTTCAAAAATAATCGTCCCTGGCTATGTACATATTGCTGCGCCCTGATGACTAGTCCGGCGACATAAGCGGTTGCTCCCGACGACTCATCAAACGAAGGAAAATCAGCAGGAGGAGGAGCAAAACAGGTAACGACAGACCCATAATTGCTCTCAAATTTTGTTTTTTGACTATCGACTCCTCCAACTATAATACCCGGCCATGAAATTGGCGGATAGTTGGAAGCGAGTTGGCTAAAAACCGAGTCTAAGTTTTGGTTTGACTCGGGGCTTTTGCTGCCTCCTGCTGAAAACAGTACTAAAACTCCCTTGTTTTCAAGGTGCTGGGTAATACAGTAAGCGGCAAGATCAGTTAGAATCGGGAGCCATTTACCTGGGCGCATTGTATTGTCATCTCTAATGGATGTTGAAATAAACAAAACATCTCCTTCTGTTAACCCCAACACTGTCGGACTACTGAAAGCCATATTGAATCGTTTCAGAGACACGTACTCTTTTTTGTCGATTTCTAATCGGGAAGGATAATCAAGACAGACGCACTCAAAGGAGACACGTGGTGCGACATCGGCTGTTGATCGGGCTACATTAACCGAATCCTGACCATGTTGATTGGCTTTATCAAGAGGTAATCGATCCAGCAAACCGAATAACCCGTCTTCGGTTGATGAATCTATGGCCAAATTATTTAGTTCACGCATTCCAAAGTTAGTCGCGATGGCGGTAAGATGAACTGCCCTTTGTTGGCTCGTTCTGAATACAGGTAGCCGGTCTGGAATCCAATTCGTGTCAATATGTTCTGAAAGAAATGGCCGAATAGTCCGAAGTTGATCTGGAATAAGACGTGTTCGATCAAAATTGATTCGTTGTCTATCAAGGCCAACCAGCCTTGCTTTTAACCAGTCGGTGTTCCCATTACCCGATAGGCCAAAGAAAATACGAAGATCAGGGATAACAGTAGTCGTTCCACGAGCTAAAAATTGTTGCTTATGGGCACGAAACAGGCGCAGAAATAACTTCCGACTTGCTTCTGGTAAGCGAGCAATTACGGCAGCCCGGTCTTCAAAGGCCCAGTACCAACTTGCTGATTGAGGAGCTATTACAGGAGTTTCACCAATAAGCCGCGCAAACTCGGTATTACTGTAAGCCAGTATATTTCCTTGACGGTAATAGTGTTTAACCAATACTAAATCGTCTGGGTACAGAACGTAATGTCCTTGTTGAATTACTACATCAGGCATCATCTTGCTGGTTTTCTTCTACAAAATTACGCCCCCGCTTCACCCCCCGCCATCCCATAATCATGTGACCCCCAAAAAAGCCTTACCCGTTGATCTCAATCGAATACGTGATCTTGGCCGTGGGGCGGAGTTGGGCTGTGGCCGAGCAATATTTATCCATCGACAGGTCAACGGCGCGTTTCACACGAGCTGGGTCAAGGGTGCCGGTGAGTTTGTAGGTGATGTGTATTTTCTGGAACGGATTTGGGATAACATCTTTCTCGCGCAGACCTTCCACCGAGAGTCGGAAGTCTTCGATCACCTGTTTTTGTTTGTTCAGAATCAGGATCACGTCAATGGCGCTGCACGAGGCCAGGCCCATCAGGAGCATTTCCATGGGGCGGGCACCGAGGTTGTGGCCGCCAATGTCGGTGGCTCCGTCGATGTGGAGGGCCACGCCTGAGGTGCCGGTGGCTTCAAAATGGAATGCATCGTCAACCCGCACTAACTCAACCGTCATGGCGTTGTATGGGGGCGTAGTCTCAACTGATTGGGAATCAACCATGGGTAACTGCTTGGTTTTATAGGTTCTGGAAACTAACTTCACTAAAAAATCCTCTTAACAGCCATGTCCGAGAAATTCACCGAAGACCTCTTCGACATCAAAAACGACCGTCGGTTAAGCGTTTATCTCTACCGCGCCGGGTTCGGCTGTTGGCTGCTTTATATCGTGTCGGGGGCCAGGTTTCTCCACGAATTGACTATGTACCGAACAGACTTCGGTATCTTCTCGTTCTTCTTAATGGTCATGGGCTTGTCAACCTCAATGGTTTACGACTATCACCACAACCCCGCTGAGTTCGACGTGAAAAAAAAGTGGCTCATTATCAGCTATATGGTGCTGGCTGCTCTGGTCTATATCTTCATCGTCCGCAACCAGCCCATCGATTTGCTGGGATCATTCCGGTTTTGACAGCACTTTCGTAATCTCGTTCAGCTTCTCCATTTTCTGCACAAAGTCGCCTTTCAATCGGTTCCTGATCACTGTCAGGTTGTCTAAAGTTTCCTGCAAACTATCGGGCAGAATATCTTCCAACACCTCCCGGAATCGTTTGGCAAACGTGGGCGATTTGCCGTTGGTGGAGATCGCAATTTTCAGGTCGCCTTTGCGCACTACTGAGCTGAGGTAAAAATCGCACAAATCGGGTGTATCAGCCACGTTCACTAGGATTTTGCGGGCTTTGCAATCTTCCTGCACTAGTCGGTTCACGGCTTTGTCGTTGGTGCCAACAATCACCAGATCGCGACCCTCGAGATACCCGGGCTGATACCGATCCTGAATCAGGGTGATGGTGGGGTGCTGGGTAGCCAATTCCCGGATTTCGTCGCGAATTTCGGGAGCCAACAGCGTGATAGGTGCATCGGGGTCGGCGTTGAGCAGGGCGGTCAGTTTTTCCAGACCCACATAACCACCCCCCACCACGAGGGTTTGCAGTTGACCAATTTTAACGAAAATAGGGAAGAGCGTATTCATAAGGCGAAGGTCGGTAGTCAGGAGTCGTAACCCAAGATTAGACATAAAAAAAGCCACTCCGTTGGGAGTGGCTTTTTTTATACGGTTGATTATTCCGGTTAAAAACGGAAACCAACGTTGATCTGACCCATACGACGTTTCGTATCAAGGCCTTCAAAAACGTTTGACAAACCGAGGTTATACACGGCATCAACGGTGACAGGTCCGAGGTTGATACCAGCACCAAGCAAACCATTCAGGATTGTCCGACGAACATCATCGTTCCCCAGTTGGAAATTATTTTCGCCAATAGCCACTTGCGATGATAATTCGGCACCGGCCTGCACCCGAAGACCGAGGGCACTACCAATACGTACACCAACATAAGCCGGAATGGCCAGGAATTGTTGCTTAACCGAACCTCTGGTCTGGTCATTAATCGAACCCGTTGTTGAGCTATTATCTACGCGAATCAGGTTGGCTGTCGAATTGCGATACTCAAGACCAATCTGACCAAAGATTGTTCCACCCGAACGTCCGTAAATACCTGCCTGCCAGCCCACACGGTAGGCATCATCGGGAGTTGGCTCGTTCACAAAACGGGAAGCGTTCAAACCGGCATAAATACCAAACTTACCTGATTTGCCCCATTTCCGGGTGCCATCGGCATCGCGTGTACCTTTTGCATCACGATTCATTGACCCATTCGTATTCAGGTCAGTTGTTGTTGTCGTAGTCGTTGTGTTATCATAGGTATTTGTTGGCGCACTGTTCGTTGCCCCCGTACCCGTAGTAGTGCCCGTGTTGCCAGCAGGATAGTTACTGTTAGTGCCGTTGGTGGTTGCACCCGTGTTCATGTCGGTTGAGCTGCCTGTGGTACTCATGGTGCCAGTAGGCGTAGTCGTGTTGCTATTATACGTCGGGCTGCTCATGTTGGTGTTCGACGTAGTGGTTGTGGTCGATGTCGTACCACTGTTGTTGGTTGACCCGGAGGTCGTTTGCCCGAATGCGGCACCAGAGGCCAGCAGGCAAACTGCTAAAATTGACTTTTTCATGGTTTTCATAACGTTTGTTAAACTGCACTAAAAAAGGGTGTAATCCGCAGACTACACCCCTTTAACTGGTCGTAAGAACGTATTGTTTCAGTTTTTTCGTATCTGTTTGTAAAAATTAATTAAACCGTTAGTAGAGTTATCGTGTGAACTGACTTTAGAGTCATCTTCTAACTCCGGCACAATCTGATTGGCCAACTGCTTGCCAAGCTCCACCCCCCACTGATCGAAACTGAATATATTCCAGATTACACCCTGTGTAAATATCTTGTGTTCGTATAGCGCAATCAGATGGCCGAGCGAACGGGGTGTTATTTCTTTCAATAAAATCGAGTTGGTAGGCCGGTTCCCCGAAAACACCTTAAACGGGGTTAAAAACGCGATTTCTTCGTCACTTTTGCCTGCCTTGCGCAACTCATCGGCAGCCACCTCGGGCGATTTTCCGTTCATCAAAGCCTCCGTTTGGGCAAAGAAATTCGACATCAGCAGTTGGTGATGATTGCCCAACGGGCGGTGGCTGATGGCGGGCGCAATAAAGTCGCAGGGAATCAGCTTGGTGCCCTGATGAATCAACTGGTAAAAAGCGTGTTGCCCGTTGGTGCCGGGTTCCCCCCAGATGATCGGGCCGGTCTGGTAATCAGTTGGTTGACCGTTTCGGTCGGTCGATTTTCCGTTCGATTCCATGTCGCCCTGCTGGAAATAGGCCGCGAAACGGTGCAAATATTGATCGTATGGTAAAATAGCTTCGGTTTGTGCGCCAAAAAAATTGTTGTACCAGATACCCAGCAGTCCCAGAATAACCGGAATATTCTGATCGAACGGCGTGTCCCGAAAGTGAACATCCATGTCGTGACCACCCGCCAGCAATTCCTCAAAATTCTCAAAACCGATATACAGCGCAATCGACAGGCCAATGGCCGACCAAAGCGAGTAGCGGCCTCCAACCCAATCCCAGAACCCAAACATATTTTCGGGGTCGATGCCGAAGGCTTCCACAGCTTTTTGGTTGGTCGAAAGAGCCGCAAAGTGTTTGGCAATATCGCTTTCGGAGCCGCCATTATCCAGAAACCACTGCCGGGCCGAACCCGCGTTGGTCATGGTTTCCTGGGTGGTGAAGGTTTTGGAAGCCACCAGGAACAGCGTTGTTTCGGGGTTCACCAACTGAAGGGTTTCGTAGATATGCACGCCATCGACATTTGATACAAAATGCACCTTCAGCTTGTCGGAGGCATAGGGCTTGAGGGCTTCCGTCACCATCACCGGCCCCAAATCGGAGCCACCAATGCCGATGTTCACCACATCGGTGATGGTTTTGCCCGTATAGCCTTTCCATTCCCCCGACCGCACCCGCTCCGTAAAGGATTTCATCCGGCTCAACACCTCGTTTACATCGGGCATCACATCGCGTCCGTCCACCAGAACCGGCGTGTTCGAACGGTTACGTAGGGCAATGTGCAACACAGCCCGGTCTTCGGTCGCGTTGATTCGGTCGCCACCAAACATTTTGCCAATGGCTCCCTTCAAGTCGGCCTGTTCGGCCAATTGGAGGAGCAACGACAGGGTTTCACCTGTGATGCGGTTCTTGGAAAAATCGACCAGCATATCGGCAAACCGGAGCGAGAACGTCTGAAATCGGTCGGGGTCATTCGCGAACAAATCGCGGAGGTGCTCGTGTTGGAGCTGCTCGTAATGAGCCTGGAGCTGGGCGTAGGCCGGGAGCGCAGTGAAAGAGTTATTGGTCAGCATCGGGTTGTATCAGCGGTTCGCCGTAGCGACGGACCGCCGTTGCGGTTGTTTTCGGGGCGAATATCGGGAAATTCGCAAAAACGACCGGGTAGTGTGGTATGTTTTCTGTCTCACTCACTG
Source organism: Cytophagales bacterium (assembly GCA_031411995.1). Lineage (GTDB taxonomy): Bacteria > Bacteroidota > Bacteroidia > Cytophagales > Spirosomataceae > Rudanella. The sequence goes on along the minus strand of JANOCD010000018.1, from coordinate 76,178 downwards.
CGCGGTAATCAGCACTTTCGATACCAGCCTGATCAACGGCAACATATTGTTACGGATTTTTAACTCCTCAAAATTGCGCCGTAGTCGGTTGTGAGGGAGAATATCATACTGGGGGGAAAACACATCGTCGGGATACAGTAATTCAACAATGGCGCTGTTAGCGCGAGGATCAAAGGAGTATTGATCGTTTATCATCTCCAGAAAGTCGTTCAGCTTTACCAGTTTATAAGGCTGTTTGAATACATCCGGGTGGCAATACAAGCAATACGTTGATACTTCATTGACCAGTTTAGCAATGTTAAGGTATTGATGCCTGATGGTGTGGCCGGGCGGCAGGGTCTCCAGCAAATCGTGATAAAGTCGGTTCAGAATGGGTTCAAAGCCGATTAGGGCCACCACCGTTTTTCGCTTCTCATCATTCAATGCATACTCAATATCGCTCAGTAATTTTGCCCGTCGGTCTTGTTGCAGGGGGAGCGGAGCCGTTGAATAACCCATTATCAGCGATTGGCTGATGAGTTCGTAGTCCACTAATTTTTTGATATGCTTGTTGACTGTCGGGTTATTGATAGAAAATAGTTTCAGGTGATTTTTTTCAAAAATGGCCTTTAAATAGGCAAACTGAGCCACAATTGAGAAAGCGGGCGGATTGGCGGGGTTAGGATCTGGTAGGGGGGCGAGTTCATGCCCAAGCAGGTAGCAATAGGTTCCATGGCCAATGGCAACGCGGCAAATCTGAACCGGCTTCTCGGTCATGTTCTCGAATTTGGTTTCGGCAAAAGTTTCGCGAAGCATAAAACATCCGTCGATTTTACCAGCCTCCATCAGCGTTTCCAGGTGATCGGCGATATAGACATTGTCGAGGTTGGCCACACTTTTTTTAAGCGCATCGAGATTATTCAGGTTTTCGATCCAGTCGGGTTCATCGCCTTGCCCCGAAAATGCAAACCGAACACCTAATGGCACTTTCGACTGACCATCTTCACCCACCACGCCCATAGCTGCCAGCAGCAAGGCCGAAAACGTGGTAAAGCCTGACACAAGCGACAGGCTATTATCCACAATTTCGCTAAAGTCGAAGGCTTTTACTTTAACCCAAAGGTCATCAGCAGTGGCATCGTCGCGCTTCAGTATTAGCCGGGCTATGCTTTGCTGAGTAGCCGGGTTGGCTTTTTTGCGGTGTTTGAGAATTCGATTCAGCGCGGCCGGGTCGATGGTTGAATTACTCTGGTCAACAAACTGTTTTTGGGTCAGCGAGTTCACCTTCAGGTGGTGATTCAGATAGAGCGATAGTTGCTCGGCTTCGGTCATTATCATAGCAGCATGGTCGACAAGGAACGGCTTTGGAATCGGCTGGCAAAAGTAATGGAAAGTCGTGTTTTTCGAGCCTTTATACCAAAAACTTAACAATTAAATAATAAACACTGAAATCAATGTCAAATTGTGAAATTACAAAATAAAATTTCACATTAATTTAATCAATGTTGAAAGTATTCGGGGGCTGTTTGTTCGTTTCTCAGGTAATTACAAACTGAAAACCTCTTGATTATGAGCAGACCAGTACCATACTATTTTGACAGAGCTGATACACGCACGAAGCAGAAGCTTTATGTTAGTGGGTATCGCAAATTTGCGGGAAACTCTATTCCGCTAACGACCGGATACACGAACAAGGCAAATTCGTTCATTTATAACCGGGGACGCGATGTGGTCGGGGCTTTTTGCCTTAACACCATCGAACAGCACGAATTGCGGTACTCGATTGTTTGGCCGAGACGCGACTGGGAGTATATCCTAGAACGGAAGTCAATAGCCGAAGAGTCCATACTCGAAGTGTCGGCGACCTGGATCGACCCCAAACTGTCGCCCAAACGCAGACTCATTTTCTACGCCGAGATGCTGACGGAAACCGTGAAACAAGCCCGGCTTATGAACAAGGAGTATATTCTGGTGGGTAGCATTGTTGAGAAACTGATGCCGTTTATGGGCGCTGTGCTGCCAGGCTCACTCTACGATGGGTTTTGTGACATTAACAACGAACGTCAGTGGGTGGGGCTATACATTGCCCGGACAGACGGTTTAGTGTTGCGGGCTGCCAACAAAATCATTCAGCGGTTTGTGTTGGGCTGGCTTCGGAACAGGTTTGGTTCGAACCGGAAAGGTGGTTCGCCCGACAAACCCAGTCCCACTGGGAACTCGCCCAAACCAAAGTCGATTGGTCCAAAATCACGGTTTTCGGCCAGTAAACGAAACCATCGGGGGTCGTTTTCACAGGCCACCCGTAAACTGGATTCTGACGAACTGTATGCCTGAGAAGCCAACGTGGTTTACCCGAGAAGCCCGTTTTTGTGTAAATAAAAGGCTACATCTCGGGCTGTTTGCACAGGCAGATCGTCGCCAAAATGCTGCCGGGACTTCCGGATAATTTGTTTGTTATAATCCTGAATGGTGGATGTTTTTGTGTTCAAACGATCGGCCACATCATTGGCTGTCAGAACGATATCAGGATTTTCGAGGTGCAGGCGAAGCAGTTGCTGTTCGCGGGGCGCAAACGGATTCTTGTGGGATGGTTGCTGGAAAAACACCTGGCTTACCATCCGTTTGAACACATCTTTCACGACATTGTCTAACCCCAGAAACCGGGGATTGAGTGGTTCGCTTTCGTAGATTTTGAGAATTGTAAACTCCGACAAGTACGCCAATACCAGGTTCGATTCGCTGATTTGCCAGCCACTTATAGTTCGTTTACACAAAAACACGCGACCGTCGCGGTGTTTCAACGGAATCTGCGAAATATATTTGGGCTTCATAAAGCGAATAATACCCAGTTTGGCCGATAACCGATAGGCTTGTTTGCCCATAATGAGAAGCAATTCAGAAACGGCTTTATTGGGAATCATATTGAGGTAGGCATGAAACGAAAAGGTTTCATCCTGATAACCCATCTCGGCCCAGCCAACAGCCACCGTAAGTTCAACACGCTGTAGATCGACTACAAAAAAGAATTGTTCTTCGCGTCGGCCTTTAGTTAGGCGTTCTAACTCGTGCTGTTGGTCTAATTCTGACACGACCCCGTTTGTTGCCGAATGCCCGACAAGCATTTCGTTCATAAACTCGCGTATCTGCTGAATAGTAGTACTTTGTTGCATGAATTAATCACTTTGAAGCAAAGACTATCAATAATACCCCTACCATAGAGGTAAAATACTAATTCTTCAAATCTAATATTTGCCCAAACAATAGCCGCTTTCCGTCTATGTCCACACCACTTACTCTCTTTCTGACCGACGACCACCTCATTTTGCTCGATGGGATGCGTCGAATGTTGAGCGATGAAGCTGATTTTAAGCTGCTTGGCTCAGCAAATAGTGCCGAGCATACCCTTACCATGCTAACCGACAATCGGCCCGATGTGCTGGTGACCGATTTGTCGTTTGGCCGGGGTATGACCGGAATTGCGCTAATCCGGCAGGTTCGGAAAACGAACCCAACGACACGGGTTATTATGCTTACGATGAACAACGACCCTGTTCAGATTCGGGAGGCTGTTCAACTCGGCGTTGATGGTTATGTGCTGAAAACCGACGATACCCAGGAATTAGTCTGGGCTATTCGGACAGTGGGGTATCAGAAACGAGCCTACTTTTCGGCATCCGTTGTCCGAGCTTTAGCTGATTCGGGGCAGCCACCCATCAGCGAAATTCGGGAAAAAGAACTTACCGACCGGGAACTGGAAATCCTGACACTCATCGCCCGCGAGGTGCCTACTGCCAAGATTGCCACCGACTTATTCATTAGTAAAGACACCGTTGAAACCCACCGACGCAACCTCATGCGTAAAGTTGGGGTACGGTCGGCGGTGGGTCTGGTCAATTTTGCTTACCGAAACGGCATTTCCTGACTCAAACGGAAGCGAAACCAAAAAGCGGATACCGCCTTCAGGCAAGGTCTCAAGCTGAAACGAACCGTTCATCGTCTCAACCCGCTCCCGAACGGTTCGCAACCCCAGTCCGTTGCCCGCCATTCGCGAGGGCTCGATACCCCGGCCATCATCCCTTACCTGCAGCTGCACGTTTGTTGTTGTGGCCATTACCTGCACACTAGCCGATTCTGCTTCAGCATGGCGCAACACGTTCTGGGTCAGTTCGAGCAGGATGGTGTAAAGTTCAAACTGGATCGGGTCGGGGATAGTGTCGATAGACCCAAACAAACGGATCTCAAAATTGGTCGTTTCTAACTGGTTCAAATCAGCTATTAATTGAGTTAACGTCGCCGACAAACCCTGCTGACTGAGTTGGCCGGGCATTAGATTGTGAGAAATCAACCGAATTGTTTCGTGGGTTTGTTTCAAACTATTGGTCAGAGCACGATAAACCTCCTGTTCGGCGAGGGGGAGCGAAGCAGGCTGGATACGTCGGAGTAATAGCCGAAGTCCATACATACTACCGCCGACATTATTGTGCAGCTCGTAGCCAATACGTTTGCGTTCAATAGCCTGCCCCTGTAGCTGGGCAAGGTGGATGTCGGTCTGAGTCAGGTTTTTTTTCTCTAACGTTTGATCATCCCCAAAAAGCCTCTGTTGGCGCCGTTTGTTGCGTATAGAATGGGTCAGGATGAGGGTTAGGATAGCAAGCAAGTGGCATATAATCACCAGCAGTAGAATAAGGTGTGGAGAGAAGAGCAGGTTTTTCACTGGCTTTAGACTGATTAAAGGGGTTAATGTGGATTAGTAATCGAAAGGTAACGAAAAGCAGTAAATCTCTACTGACTTTCCGGTAGAAACAGGTATTAAAAATACGGTTTTACGGTATGGTTCGGGATTCGGTACGAACGGAACTTGCGGCCGATTAATCATCCATTTTGCTGTAGTACTAAGTCAATACACAGCATTCCACTCATTTAAAAACGCCGATGAAAGCACGCTCTACCCCCAAATGGGTTTTGGGAATTATAATGTTCGCTGTATCACTACAAAACGGGCACGCTCAGCTAATAGCCTCATCTACGCCCGAAAACGTACAAACGCTTAAAACTTTTTATAGCGATTTACCCACTGTTGCCAGAACTCACCATTCTGTAGATACGCGACTCGATGCTACCGATGAGTTTACCGAAACGGTTAAACGGCTGTTCGAGGATAGTGAGGTATTTACCGGGAAAGCTAATTTTTTCTGGCTTGATTTACAGCTCCTTACCAATCGGGGAAAGCGTGAATACCTCAACAAAACCGTTATCCCAATGGTTGGTTTGCACTACGAACGACAGTTCTGGAAGAATGTTGGACTTCGGGCAAGCCTTTCAACAAACTGGTGGCAGGAAAATCGGACACTGGCACAGACAACAACTGAGAAATTCAGTCAACTATTTGATTATCAGTACTGGACACTGAGTCTTGGCCCCACGTATCACTTTAATGTGAATGCCAAATGGGACCCATTCCTGGGGCTATTCATCACTGCCCGACATAGCCGGGCGGCATGCCCGTGTTATACCCTGACGGAGACGGCCGTTTCGGCCGATTTAGCTATTGGAACCCGCTATTTCCCGGCAAAAAACTATTTTCTGATGACTGAACTCGGTCAGCACGGCACCGGCTATGTGAAAGTAGGTGCCGGTTTTAAATTCTAACACCCACACTATCTATATGAAACGTTTACAACTCTTCACCTTCGTGTGTATCTTACTTCTGCTTGATGGTTGTAAGAAATTCGATGCCCTCATGCCGGAAACGGCTGAGATTAAAACAGTTGACCGGCGACAGGCTGAATTGATTAAATCATTCAGCGGATTGACAAGAAATGATGAGTCGGCCTGCAATTTGGTTTTTGATACCGAAGAGATTCCGGAAACCTTCTGCCGTATTCTGAAGGGAGCCAAAAAAGGGAGCGAAATCTTGTTTGTAGTTGATAAGACCAGTTCTATGTCCGATGACATTGACCAAGTGAAGCGAGACATCAGCCAAATCATCAACTGTCTGCCCAAAGGGTGTCGTCTTGGTGGCGTGGCCTATGGCGATAACCGCTCCGATGGCGCATCCTGGTACACCAGCTATGCCCTGACTGAAGATTATGAAGCCGTTCGTGGTTTTATCAACGGTATCAGAGTAACAGGAGGAGGAGACACGCCCGAATCGGTTTATGATGCTCTCTGGAAAGCCCTGAACGAAATGGCCTGGAAAGATTGTGATTCGCCCGATATTATTATTGTCATGGGTGATGCCCCCCCCAAAACGGGATCAGGCACCGATCACTCACTCGAAGAAGTGCTGGCGAAAGCAGAAAGCGTTTGCCCAAAAACCAAGTTCTACCCTGTTATTATTCTCGAATTATAACCGCAACTCCGCCAGCCTGACCGAATCCATTACGAACGTGATGTCAAGGGGGCCGACCGCTGCATTACACACACTTGTCTCCTTATGAAAGCACGACTGATTATACTCACGTTTCTTCTGCTAACCACCCTCACTCACGCCCAAACCATCCGGCGGTGCAACAACAACCCCGGCGTAACCGGCCCCAATGTCTATACCAGCATTCAGGCCGCCCACGATGCCTCAGCCAACGGCGACATTATCTACCTCGAAGCCTCCGGCACGAGCTACGGGACACTGTCCTGCGCCAAACGCCTGACGTTTTACGGACGAGGCTATTTCTTGGGAACAAACCCCAATGGGAATGATAGTCAGGTTGAGGCTCAGATTGGAAATGTATCGTTTGGCAATGGCAGCAGTAATACCCTGTTTAGTGGAATGGTCGTGATTGGCACCATCACGTTCGGTACCAGTTTATCGGGGATTACTATCGAACGGACATATTCCAGTGATGATATCATCTTTAACAGTACTTGTACTGGAGCAACGAGCCAGTATGCCCATTCATGCACGATAAAGCAGTGTTTTGTTAATTATGGCGGAATTCGGGGCACCTGCGGATCTATTGATAATAACGCCAATCGGATTTCGATTCAGAATACAATTCAGAATACTCGATATAACACAAGTACAATTCGCTATTTGCCGAATGCTTTGGTCAGTAATTGTGCTTTATACGGCTTCTATTATTCTCGTAACAGCTCTGTAAGCAACTGTTTAATTGACCAGGAGATTTTTGATGTCAACACGTGTACGTTTGCAAATTGTTTTAGCCGAATTAATACACTGCCAGCAGGTAATGGTAACCAGAACGGCATAGATTTTAGTAATGTATTCATTATCAATGCGGTGCGGCCCGACGCTCCTGATGTAAATTATCAACTTTCGGTTGCATCCCCAGCCCGTGGAGCTGGCATCAATGGGGCTGACATTGGGCCGTTCGGTGGACCAAACCCTTATGTTCTTTCCGGCCAGCCGCCTATTCCGATTATCACCAATTTGGTGAGTCCGCCGTCGGGGAATAACAACGCGCCGTTGAACGTAAAAATCAGCGTTCGGTCAAATAATTAAGGGGGGTCATGAAAAATCGTCTTTTCTTCCTTGTCCTGCTCTGTTCGGGTATGGCACAGGCCCAACCCAACCTGAATCGCATCGAATATTTTGTGGATACCGACCCCGGATTTGGCGGGGCTACATTGGTGCAGGGTGCATCGGGTACTGCCGTTGCTGATATTTCGTTCGATGTGCCGCTGACGGGTGTTTCACCGGGCTTTCACCGGCTGTTTATTCGCGCCCGGAATGCCAATAATCAGTGGGGAGTGGCCGCTCATTGGCCATTCTACAAAGATGCCATTGCAGGGGCGGCCGACATGAGCCATATCGAGTACTTTGTGGACACTGATCCCGGTCTTGGTTCCGGCACCAGTATTCCCTTCACGGCGGGCGTTTCGGCCAACGAGGTGCCATTCACGTTGCCGCTCGACAATATTTCTATTGGCTTTCATAACCTCTTTGTCCGGTCGCAAAGCACCGAAGGAAAGTGGAGCGTTGTTGCAAGGCGGCCGTTCTACAAAGATGAAGCCAATCAGCAGGATATTGTCCGGCTCGAATATTTCGTGGATACCGATCCGGGTTATGGCGCGGCTACGTCGGTTGCCATGAATCGGGGGCCAACCGTCACCAACCTTGATTATACGGTCGATCTGAACGGGGTGGCTAATGGGGCGCACCGGCTCTATGTACGGGCGCAGAACGCACAGGGGCGTTGGAGCGTAATTTCGGTGCGTGATTTTACGGTGCAGGCTAACGTCATCGTCGTGTCGGGGCCGAGTGACTGGTGCCGCAACACGGCGTTCAACATTGGCTTTTCGGCTACCGGAATTTACCAGACTGGTAACAATTTTTCGGTGCAGCTTTCCAACCCAACGGGCAGCTTTGCAAGCGGTATCACTACCCTTACAACCATCAACAGCACCACATCAGGGGCGGTATCCGTCACGATCCCGAATAGTGTAGCCATCGGTTCGGGCTATCGGCTTCGGGTGGTCTCATCCAACCCTAACTTAACCAATATGCCCGAAATAGCCCTAAGTGTGAGCGGGGTTTGTGTTTGCACAACCTTGGCCACAGTAAAATCGGGTGATTGGGGCGATCAAACCGTTTGGACCTGCAACCGGATTCCCAGTGGGTCAGATGCTGTTCGACTGCGGCATCTCGTAACCGTTCCGAGTGGCTTGGTTGGTACTGTTCGCACTATTGGCTATGAGTATAACGGAGCCTTGCGGTTCGGTACGGGCGGGCGGTTACGCGCTGGTTTTTAAGGATTTATAGCCGCAACTCAGCCAGCCTCGCCGAGTCCATTACAAACGTGTTGATGTCAACCTGACCGCGAATACCCTTCACCCAACCGCTTTGCGAGTGTTGCCAAATGTAGAGTTTGTCGGGGTTATAATCGTTGAGGTGTGTGTTGGAGTAATCGGCGATCCAAAGCGGATACTTGTCGAAATTGCGGTTGATATAACGTCGGTAAAGGCTTCCGTTCGTGTAGATAATGGGCCGAATGCCGTAATGATCCTCAATTACATCGAGCCACTGTTGCAACCCGGCAATCAATTTCTCGTCGGCTACGCCGTTGACCACTTCAAAGTCAAGGGCGGGGGCAAGGTCACCCGGTTTGAGCGTGACGCGCTTAATGAAATTTTGGGCCTGTTTGTCGGGGTCGCGGGTGGGATGATAAAAATGGTAAGCCCCACGAGGGATGCCCGCTTTGCCCGCGCCTTTCCAGTTTTGGACAAATTGTTTGTCGGAAAGGGTCGCGCCCTCGGTCGCTTTTATATAGACAAACCGCAATCGCACACCCTCATCTTCCATTTTTGCTGCTCGTTTCCAGTCGATACGGCCATTGTGTTTCGACACATCGAAACCATGCATCTGGTAGTGCATCGGAAAGTTGATACCGTATGCAGAAAGGCGTTGCCAATTCTTGTCAACGTCGCGCTTTGCACAGGAACGAATACCCCAAATTCCTAAAAATAGCACCAATACGGCACCCCAAAACTCATACCGACGAACCAGGAACCGGAGCAAAACGCGCAAAGTCATGCGCAAAAGTAAGGGTTTCATGGTTACACCGTTTCATGTTTCATTGGCTTACGCCGTTTCAAGTTCCAGAAATGACGTAGTTATTGAAACCTGAAACGGCGTAAGCCAATGAAACATGAAACAGCGCAGCTATTGCAACGACGCTTACCCGTTTGATCCTTCGAGCTTCACCAGTTTGTTGTAAAGCCCCAAAATCAGAAAGGGGGCAGCCCATTGGCCCACAAAGAGAGCTTTGTTGTTTTCGCCCTGAATTTTCAAAGCCAGTGAAACACCCATGGAGCCTAATGCCGCCCAAAGGAACAAATCAGAAGGGATTTTAGACGTTTGTTGCTCAATGGCCTCTGCTACGGGGCCTTCGCTGTTTTGGTTATTTTTGTCTTTTGCCATAACGTTGATAGAATTAATGTGCTTTTGTCTAACCCAATGGTTAAGAGCATTGTTTTGTCGATTCATCGGTTTGTAGTCCGGAGGAGGTTTCCCGTTGTAATACGCCAGGATAGAAACAGAACAGAAATTAATGGATGCTTGCAAACCGTTGGTCAGACTTCAGTTGACCGTTTGCTCAAAACTTTACTAAATACACAACAACGCCTGTCTGACTTGTTGAAAAATGAAATTTCATTCGTGTATGTTTACATAATTGACTTTTCTGTTCTGACCTCTTTTTTAGTCAACTATACCAACTATTTTGTAAGATAAAAGCGACCCGTAAAAGGTCGCTTTTATCTTACAAACTGCAAAAATAATCAAGCCAATGTCTATTTATTTGGCTGCGGGGTTTTGCGTAAATAGGGCTTCACAAACGTCACTCCCTTTGGAAATTTCTCCTCCAGTTGATCGTTTGAAACGGCAGGGGTTACAATCACATCGTCACCATCTTGCCAGTCGGCGGGCGTGGCGACCTGGTAATTCGCTGTCAGTTGCAGCGAATCGATTACCCGGAGCAGCTCATTAAAATTACGACCCGTTGAAGCTGGGTAAGTCAGCGTCAACTTTATTTTCTTGTCGGGTCCGATCACAAAAACCGAACGCACTGTTGCTTTCTCGCTCGCATTTGGGTGAATCATGTCATACAATTCGGCCACTGTGCGGTCAGGGTCGGCCACAATCGGGAAGTTCACTTCCGACCCGGTCACGTCTTTGATATCGGGAGTCCAACGATTGTGCGATTCCAGACTATCTACGCTAATGGCAATGACTTTTACATTACGTTTGGCAAAATCGTCTTTCAACAATGCGGTACGTCCTAATTCAGTCGTACAAACCGGGGTGAAATCGGCAGGATGCGAGAAAAACATACCCCATGAGTCACCGAGCCATTCATGAAAATGAATGTGGCCCTGGGTGGTGTCGGCTTCAAAATCCGGCGCAATATCTCCTAAGCGAAGTGACATGATAAAAATGGTTTAAAGTTAAAAGTCTATCTACTTTATGTAGTACTCCAAAAATGTAAAACCGGCTTTGAGGGCCGGTTTTAAAAATAACGTAAAGATCACGTTGGAAGGTTCAAAGCAGTTTCTCCTCCACTGCCGTCTTCACCAGCTCTGCTGCATTCCGCACCTGTAACCGGCGCATCATGTTGGCCCGGTGGTTGTCCACCGTCCGAACGCTCAATTGAAGTTTTTCGGCAATTTCGCGGCTGCTCATACCTTCAACCAGAAATTGTAGAATTTCTTTCTCTTTTTTGGAGAGTTTAGAACGCCGGGTATTTTTAATTGGCGACTTGTCGGTTTTCTTCAATTGCTGCATGTAGCCATTCAGGATAATCGTGGCCACGGGCGAACTGTAATATTTTTCGCCGTTTGCCACCATCCGAATGGCCTTCACCATCTCGTCTGAGGAGGAATCCTTTAGCAAATACCCAGCTGCACCGGCTTCTACCGACCGCAGGATATAATCCTCATTATTGTGCATCGACAGCATCAGCACCCGCACCTGTTTGTGTTGGCGGCTTATCGTTTGGGTTGTCTGAATTCCCGACATACCGGGCAGCGAGATATCCATCAGCACCACATCGGGGCGGGCCGACTCAGCATCGGCTTTTTTGAGCTTTTCGAGTGCTTCCTCACCATCCGAGGCCTCATCAGTGAGTTGAAAATCTTCGACCTGTTCCAGTAACAGGCGGATGCCATTCCGAACAATGGCGTGGTCATCAACGAGCATTAATCGTATCATGTTCATACGTTGAATAGTGTAGTTGGTAAGGGATACTGACAAATACTTTGGTTTCTTTACCGGGGGTTGAACGTATTCTAAAACGTCCATTAAGTAATTTTGTTCGTTCCTGCATGTTATGGATACCTTGCGAAGGGCCATATGGTTCGCGCAATCGCTCCGTCATGAAGCCATTACCATTGTCAGTAACAACCAAATGTAAGTAGTTTTCGCGTTCAATTAGCTCAATAGTTATCTGAGAGGGTTTACCATGACGAATGGCATTAGTTACTGCTTCCTGAGTAATACGATACAATGAAATTTCTACTTGTCTGTCAAGTCGGCCGGTGGGTAAGTTGGTTTCAAAGCGAACATCAGGGAGCGATGTGTTCCCTTTAGGCTGATTGATTACAGCCGTTTCTGCCAGCATTTTCAGGGCTGGAATAATACCAAAATCGCTTAAAACACTAGGCATCAAATCGTTAGAAATACTTCGTGTTTCGCTGATTGTTTGGGTAATGAGATCTTTCAATGATTTTAACCGCTTCCGGGCCGACGAATCATCGAAGTTAGTTGACCGATTCAGGTGAGTCTCCAGGCCTTCAACCTGTAGTTTTATACCGGTCAGCATTTGTCCCAATCCATCGTGGAGTTCCCGCGAAAGTCGTTTCCGCTCTTCTTCCTGCCCGGCAATAAGCGAGGAAGCCCGTAGTTTTTGTTCGTTTATTTCCTGTTGGTGTTGTTGTTTGGTAGCCAGAAAAAGTCGCTGACGCGCTTCATGTAACGACCTGTTTAGCCGCACCAGTTTTCGGTTGGTTTCGCCCGTGTTGTTTTCCGCCGTAATAAGCTGGTCGATGGTTTGTTTTAACTGACGAATAGCCGGACGGAATACCCGGATACCAATCAGGATTACAACAGCCAGGGTGAGGGCGTAGAATGCTAGTTCAATCCATTCCAGGAGGGTAAGTTGGTTTCGTATCTCAACATTATATTGTCGGACAACCAGATCCATTTTTTCCAGAAATGGTTTTTCGCACCGTAACAATTGCCGGAAAGCCAATTCGCCGACTGTAGTATTGAGGTCTTCAAACATTCGAAACGAACTGATTGTACGGGCCGACCGACTAAGGGTGTCGTAATATGGATTTACATCCGCAAAGAGCAAGTTAAGCTGTTCACTGTTGGTTTCAAGGTTAGCAAGTTGCCCTTCGTTGCTCTGTTGATGGCTATTTTCGAACTCCCGAACAATTTGTTTGAAATCATTCTGGTGCGTCTGAAAGTCGGTATTGGATACCAGATTGCGCATTTGCAGCGTTTTGCTGAGAATTTGCTGACTTTGATGCCGCTGCAGGGAAGCATACCGAATTACCTGAATTTTTTTCTGAATCGTACCGAGCCGCCATTGCGTAACCACCTGCCCGGCCGTGAGCAAAACTGCCAATATAACGAGCGCGGTCGTATAAAGGCGATGCAATCGGAACGGAGTCGTGTTCGTTTGTTGTTTATATTCGTCTGTCGATTCCAACGGCAGTCAGATTGTGGGGCGCAACGATCCAATTTTCTGTTAATGGGGTCGCTGCTACTCGGATAGTGCTGGTAAAAGTAAGAAATTCGTACATTTACAATACATACAAACTGATAATCCTATCCAATGAAGCGTTTGCTGCTTTTTCCGACCTTTCTCAGCCTGTTTCTGCTGGCTTTTATCCCGGCTGCTGAACCTGTCAAACTGACGTGGGAAGCCCTGCGTGATGTGACGTTCAAGAAAAAATGGTATGCCGAAGAGTCGGTCTACATGCTTTATCCAACATTTGGGCCGAGTGTTCAAAAATTAAATGGTAAACCCGTTGAACTAACAGGTTATGTGCTGCCCGTTGACCTTGAGTCAAACTTGTACGTATTATCCGCTTTTCCTTACAGCGCGTGTTTCTTTTGTGGAGGGGCTGGTCCTGAGTCAGTTGTGTCTTTGAAGTTCAAAAAGTCAGGTCGTAAATTCAAGACCGACGAACGCCGGACATTCCGGGGAACCCTCAAACTCAATGCCGATAATATCTACGAGCTGAACTACATTATTGCCGATGCTGAAATGATGGAGCAATAATTTAAAAAAATACCAGGCTCTTCGCTTGACAAACGACTGCAAATTGTGCAGTTTTGCACTCGCTAAAGCAGTTTAGGCTGTCGAAACGGGGGATTAGCTCAGCTGGCTAGAGCGCTTGCATGGCATGCAAGAGGTCATCGGTTCGACTCCGATATTCTCCACAAAGTAAAAGCTACCATCGGTAGCTTTTTTTATTAGCAACAATTCCTTAGTTTTGGGTAATATCCGGGGAACCTATGCATACTGTTTATATTATTTACAGCCCTTCACTTGATCAATACTATATTGGTCAGGCAAAAGATTTACGAATTGCGCTTTGGCAGCATAATGCAAAAGCAATTCCGGCTACTGCCGAGGGCAAACCCTGGGAAGTGAAATACCAACGTTCGTTCGAAACCCGTCGGGAGTCATCGTCGCTGGAAATGAAACTCAAATACCGTACTCCAGAGCAATGGGTTGAGTTTTTTACGCCTGAAGTGGCGGAAAAATAATCAAAAAGGCCGCAACGCTTTCACAAACCTCCCTTTGAAATAGGTGGAGTAGAGATTGTCTTCGCGCACCCCCCGCGAAGAGGAAGCGTGAATAAACCGAATGTCAGAATCGTAGTTGTGTACTTCGGTCACGATGGCTGCGTGCGACACATAGCCCGACTTCCCCTTGTCGGGTACGAAAAACAGCAAATCGCCGGGTCGAATGGCGTTCACTTCAACTTCATAGCCCACTTCGGACTGTTGCCACGAAATACGGGGCATTTTCAGACCCACTGTATTGAAAACCGAAGCAATCAGTCCCGAACAGTCGATACCCGAGCGCGTGTTGCCCCCTGAGCGATAAGGCGTTCCGGTGTAGGTTCGGGCTTCACGAACAATTTGGCCCACGTAGCCTTTCTGATAGGTTTTGGTGTCGACCACTTTACCGGTGGTTTTAGATGCACCTTTGGCAACAGGCTTTCGGGTGGCAACCGGGGCCGACGATGGGCCAAAAAGCGCACACGACGACAGACTTAAAGATAGAATTAGGAGAAGGGCAGTGGTTCTCATAAAAAAACTAAATCTTCATTGTTAATGCAATACGTTTGCGGGGTAAATCCACCTCAGTAACGCGAACTTTTACTTTTTGGTACACCTTGACGACTTCGCGAGGGTCTTTCACGAACTGATGCGATAGTTGCGACACGTGAACCAAACCGTCCTGTTTCACGCCAATATCCACGAAGGCCCCAAAAGCTGTCACGTTCGTTACCACCCCGTCGAGTACCATGCCCTCGTGCAAATCGTCCATTGTTTTAACCCGCTCATCGAAGGCAAACACCGACAGTTGCTCGCGGGGGTCGCGGCCCGGCTTGTCGAGTTCGGCCACAATATCGCGGAGGGTGGGCAGGCCAACGGTGGGTGTTACATACCGTTCGGGCCGGATTTGCTTGCGGAGATCGGGCTTGCGAATCAGGTCGGGTACGGTAGCGTTGAGGTCGGCGGCCATGCGCTCCACTACGGCATAACTTTCGGGGTGAACCGCGCTGTTATCAAGCGGATTTTTGCCGCCTTCGATGCGGAGAAACCCGGCGCATTGCTCGTAGGCCTTTGGCCCTAATCGCGGCACTTTTTTGAGTTGCTCCCGGCTTTTGAACGCCCCGTTCTCGGCCCGAAACTGCACGATGTTCTGGGCAATCTGCGGTCCCAACCCCGACACATACCGGAGCAAATGAGCACTTGCCGTGTTCAGAGCCACCCCCACTGAGTTCACGCAACTGCCCACCACATCGTCGAGGCTGCTTTTGAGGGCATTTTGCTCCACGTCGTGCTGGTATTGCCCCACCCCGATGGATTTCGGGTCGATTTTGACCAGCTCGGCCAGCGGATCCATCAATCGTCGGCCAATACTAACGGCTCCGCGCACGGTTATGTCTTTGTCAGGAAACTCCTCGCGGGCTACATCGGAGGCTGAATAAATGGAGGCCCCCTGTTCGCTTACCACAAAAATGGCGATGGCTGCATCCAGTCCAAGCCCCCGCATGAAAGCTTCGGTTTCACGCCCACCAGTGCCGTTTCCAATGGCAATGGCTTCAATCTGATGCTGTTTCACCAAGCGTTGCACGGTGGTGGCAGCCTGCTGTTTCTGGTTGTCCGACATAAACAGGTGCAATACGGTGTCGGTCAGGAGGTTGCCCTGTGCGTCGATCACCACCGTTTTGCAGCCGGTTCGGTAGCCGGGGTCAATGGCTAATACGCGCTTTTGACCCAAAGGCGGACTGAGGAGCAGTTGCCGGAGGTTGTCGGCAAAAATCTTGATGGCTTCCAAATCGGCCTTTGCCTTCGATTTGTTGTCGAATTCGGTTTCGATAGACGGTTTAATCATTCGTTTATAACTGTCGCGAATCGCCAGAGACACCTGATCTTTACTCCCCTGAACCGATGCGTCGGACCGTCCTTTCAAGAATTGCCGATCAAGTCGCTCGATAGCGGCTTCTTCGTCAGGGCTAATGCTCACCGACAGAAACCCTTCGGCCTCGCCCCTCCGAATGGCCAGCAATCGGTGCGAGGGAACGCGACGGAGTGGTTCTGCAAAGTCGTAATAATCTTTGAATTTAACCCCTTCAACATCTTTCCCTTTCTTGACCACCGACTTCACAATGGCCTCGCGCTCAAAGAGGTTACGGATTCGCTGTCGGGCATCGGCATCTTCGTTCACGCGCTCGGCGATAATGTCTCTGGCTCCTTGCAGGGCATCGGCCACGGTCGGCACCTGATCGGTCACGAACCGTTGGGCGGCACGTTCAGGGTTGGCTTCGGTCTGGGCAAAAATAACGTTGGCCAGCGGTTCCAAACCCCGCTCAATGGCGATGGTTGCCCGTGTTTTGCGCTTCTGTTTGTAGGGTAGATAAAGGTCTTCCAACTCGGTCATGGAGTCGGCAGCGTCGATTTTCTTTTTGAGTTCAGCCGTAAGTTTGCCTTGTTCAGTAATGGCTTTCAGAATGGCCTCCCGGCGTTTGTCCAATTCCTGCAACCGTTGGTAGGTATCGCGGATGGCCGTAATCTGCACTTCGTCAAGTCCGCTGGTGGCTTCTTTCCGATAGCGGGCAATGAACGGCACGGTGGCCCCGCTGTCGAGGAGTTCAATGGTATTGGCGACTTGCCGCGGGTTCAGATTGAGGAGTCCGGCAATGCGCCCGTCGTAGGGAATTGGGTTCATGAAGCGAATTTAGGCATTTATCGCATCCAGAATCACCCCGCAAGCCTCCCTAATTTGTTCCTCACTGATAATCAGGGGCGGGGCAATCCGCATGGAGTTGTTGCAGAACAGAAACCAATCAGTAATAACTCCTTTTTCAATAGCCCGGTCGATAACGGGTTTGAGTACCTCGAAGGACTCAAATTCAGCAGCCAGCATTAGTCCTTTTCCACGAATCTCTTTTATTGAAGGGCTTCCTCCCAGCAACTGCCGGATTAGCTGCCCTTTGGCTTCGGCCTGCGCGTAGAGTTTTTCATCGCGAATTACGTTGAGCGTGGCCAACGAGGCCGCACACGAAACCGGGTGGCCCCCAAAGGTAGTGATGTGGCCCAGAATCGGGTTGTTTTTGAACACGCTCATCACCTCCGGCGAGCTGATAAACGCCCCAATGGGCATGCCGCCCCCCATGCCTTTGGCGCATACCAGCACATCGGGCACAAAACCAAAGTCTTCAAAGGCCCAAAACGAACCCGTTCGACCAAAACCCGTTTGAATTTCGTCGATAATGAGCAACGCGCCCACCTCGGTGCAGCGTTGGCGAACGGCTTGTAAATAGGCTGGTTCGGGAACGCGGATGCCCGCTTCGGCGGTGATCACTTCGATGACCACGGCGGCTGTGCGGCACCCGATTTTATTTACATGGGTCCTATCGCCGTGTTCGATGTGCCGGATGCCGGGCAGCAACGGGCGGTAGTTTCGCTTGAAATTCTCATCCCCAGAAAGCGATAAGGCACCCTGCGTGGCTCCGTGGTAGGCGTTGATACAACTGATGATTTCGGTGCGGCCCGTGAAGCGTTTAGCTAATTTCATGGCTCCTTCGATGGCTTCAGTACCGGAGTTCGTGAAATAAACGTTACTCAGTTGTCCGTATGGGCTTGTGTAGGCCGCAAGGGTTTCCGCAAGGGCGTGGGCAAGTTGGGTTTGGGGTGTTTGCACATACTCGCCATAGACCATCAGGTGCAGATATTTGTCTAACTGCGCCTGAATAGCAGCCAATACCTTCGGGTGTCGGTGACCCACATTGCTCACCCCAATCCCCGAAATTAAGTCCATATATCGCTGACCGTCAGCCGTGTAAAGATATACGCCCTCGGCCCGGTCAATCTCCAGGGCAAGCGGAAAGTCGGATGTCTGGGCAACATGCTGAAAAAATAACTGGCGATGTGTCATTAAATGTATATTTTTTTCAAACCTGTTCCAACCGAAACGGGTTTGTTTGACTCCTGTCTATAACGAAACCTCAACACGATCTTTCATGAAATCAGTTCTGTTATGCCTGCTGCTGTCAATTCCGATCGCGGCTTTTTCTCAATCGTCCACTGCCCCAATTGACTCAAGCCGTACCACCTTCACCATTTTTCTCAAAGACGGGGGCGAGTATGTAGGTCGAATTATTGCCCGTGATGCCATCAAAGTGGTTGTCCGTCGGAAGGGTGGGGGACTGTCTTATCTGGCTCCGGCGGACATTACCCGCATCGAGCCGTATCAGGGCAGGATCAGAACGCAGGGCCGCCAACAACAACAGATCACGCTGACGGATGGAACCGTTTACCGGGGGCAGATCGAAAAGCAGGATAGTACGATGGTTTTGTTGCGTCGGCGGGGGGGCAAGTCGATTTTGTCGCCCAAAGAAATTGCCAAAATCGAACCCATTGTGACAGTGGAAGACGAAGCGGAACCCACATCGGTGGCCACTAGGCCGGTTTCTTCAACGGGCAGCGAGAACAATCAGTTTCCGTGGCTGCTCTATAACCAAACGGCCCTTCCGCTCAAAGCCGGGCAGCTAACTTACCGAAACATTTGGATACTCTACAACGAATTGTCGTATGGACTTTTTGGCTTCATTACACTCCGGGCCAGTGTTACACCTTCATTCAGCGGGTCAGTATTTTACAACAGCACCATTTATACTCGGCCCTCAGTAGGCGGCAAACTAAGCATTCCGTTGGGCAGGAACGTGCATATTGGGGGCGACTTGAGTTACCGCTGGATCGAACGAACTCAATTTGGCTACTACTACCCGGATCGGCGCAACCGGCGAGAGCAAAACATTAGCGGATTCATCACGTTTGGTATCACCAGAAGCAACCTGACGCTTGGCTATTCGGATTTGAAAATAGTCAGCAGTTTAGACCGGCGACAGTCCATTGATATTGGCTTTGTGGCTCCCATTGGTCGGCGGCTGTCGCTGATCAGTGATAACCGGATATTGGTTGGACGAAATAGCTACGACTATGACCGTTTCAGTCAGATATCGGGTGTATTAAGGCTCAATCGACCCCGTCACGCCTTCGATTTGGGCCTGCTCGTGGCCATTCGGGACGAAGATAAACTCCGGCTTTATCCGTTACCGTATGTAGCTTTCAACATGCGATTGTCACGGAAATAGAGGGGTTCCCCGGCGCGACAAAATCTTGCTGCAACGGCGGGCCGGTCTTCACTCGAAAAAACAAACCGTTCCGCCGACCCAGTCTTTGTTTTTGTTGAAGTTTACCCCGATCATTTCGCCCCGACTCAGTCGGGCCAAATTTGTAACGAGGGTTGGGGTCTTATCGCCTTCGGGCCACACCAGCAGCATTCTGATTTCACACTTCACGAGACCATCAGGCGACTGAATCACGGGTTCATATTGCACCTTGCGTTGGAGCAGAAAATTGCCCCGTTCGTCGGCGGGGATGGCCTCGATGTCGGCGAGGGTGACGTGGATTTTGACACCCGCCCCGGCAAAGGAGAACAGGGGTTTCAGCACGTAGTTTTCTAAATCGTCGGGAATCGTTTGGAGGTCGCTCAGGAAATGGCTTTTCGGCACAAATGGGCTATCAAGAAACGGCAGTGTGTATTTGCTGATTCGGAAAAACCAGTTTGGGTGGCCCACCCACGTTACGTCCACATCGTCGGTGAGATTGAACTCCGTTTCGAGGTCGGGATAGTTTTGTAAGTCGTCGAAAATCAGGCGGTTATAAATCCGTTTGATGCGAATGAGCCGCCCGTCTTTTTCATAATACAACGTCCGCCCGTCTTTTTTGATCTTAGTCAGACACACGGGTTCCACGCCAATATACTGTTTCGTGAGGGCGAAGTCGATGCGGGTTTTTTGCTTTTCGGGATAGATTTCGAGCAAAATGGCTTCTTCCGGTTCGCCATCTCCCACAATCGTTTTGCGGAGTAGTTCGATGTACTCGTTCCGATCTAATCCCCCAAACAGGGTCGACAATGAGTCCGAAATGGGGTAAAACTCCCGGAACTTTTGGGGCAGATATGCCTGAAACCCATAGAGCGAGGGGAAGCCCTGCAACTCGATTAATTGTGGCGTTAACTCACCTTGCGCATCGCGGCAAACGGCAAAGTCAATGGCCAGAAAGGTCGTGTGTTTGTCCTGATTCGGCACCCGTTGATCGGCAGGAATGGCTGTCTCGGTGCGGGTCCCAAAGTCGTCGGCGGTGATGACCTCGACAATATCGGCGCAAGCCTGTTTGAGTTTGTCGCCGAGTTCTTTGGGGACAAAAACCGGTGTTTCGGCCACCCGAAAATCAAGTTGATCGGGCAAATCGACCTCAATAGATGTCAAAAAAGCCCCGTAACGGTCGGGGCTAAAAGCTTCATTGAAGGTTTGGCGAAGGGATTGGATCATTGATAACGTTTCTGGTTTTAGGTTTCATGGCTGCGCTGTTTCGGGTTTCAGTAAATAGATTCAGGTTTGAAACCTGAAACGGCGCAGCCATGAAACCTGAAACAAATCAAACAATATTAACTGCCATTGTATTGATTGCATTCCGCAAAAAGTTTGGCAAAAAGACAGATTCGGTCAGTTCAATAGTGTCGGGATCTTGCAAATAAGCCACCATTTCGTCGTATTTGGCTTGCCCGTGAATGCCCACGATTTGGTTCCGCTTCTCGTCCGTTCTGAAGTAGCGTAACATCCCTTCGCCATCGGCTTCGGGGTGAAACTGCGTTCCGAAGACTTCGGGCGAAAACCGTACCGCCATCACGGCTCGCGGCAGGTCGATGTGGGGCCGAATTTTTTCCAAACACAAAATTGTCGCGCCCAGGGCATCAAAACGGTCAAGATCGGGATCGGTCAGTTGATAATCCCGCGAGTCAACGGCAAAGAACGGTTCTGGCAAACCGGCCATGAGGGGTTCGGCATTCCCATCGTCGGTGCGGTGCATCGGAAAAATGCCAAAAGATGTTCCACGTCGTTTGCTGATGGTGCCAAGCCCCAAATGCCGGGCTACCAACTGAAACGAGTGGCAAATCAGGAACACCTGTTTTTTGTCCTCATTCGCTTGATTCCAGGTAAACAACGAGTCGATCAGCGCGAAATACGGCTCCTCCCAGGCTTCTCCGAGGGGTAGCGGACTTCCCGGTCCTCCCGTCGAAATATACACGTCGTAGTCAAGGCCAGGCACCTCGCTATTGGCCCGCACATTGAACACATCGAATGGCAGCGGAACGCCATCGCGCCCGGCTACCATTCTGATTATCTGTTGGATACAACGCATGCCCTCATTGGCATAGTTGTCGTACATGTCAAGAATTGCAATTTTCATCTCACTTAGTTAACTACCTGACCCCGAAGGAAGTTTCTTCAACAATGTAATCGACCACGCTTTTGAGGTCGCCGGTTTGGTTGAAAACGGCCAATTGACGGTCGGCACCGGTTCCCATTTCGAGCATTTTCAGTACGTATTCGCACTCTTCGCGGCTGCCGAGTTCATCGACCACATCGTCCACAAAATTCAGTAATTCATGAATTAAATCGGGGGTTGGCACTTCTTCCTGCTTGCCAAAGTCGATCAGTTTGCCTTCGATGCCGTAGCGGGCAGCCCGCCATTTGTTTTCGTTTATAAGTATGCGACGATAGGGCCGAAAATTAAGATTCTGCCGATGGAGTTTGGAAATTTTCACCACCAATGCCTGCATAATAGCGGCCAGGCAAATGGTCTCGTCCACCCGCATCGGCACGTCGCAAATGCGGAACTCGATGGTGTCGAAAAAGGGGTGAAGCCGGATGTCCCACCAGATTTTTTTACCGTTGTCGATGCAGCCCGTTTTCACGAGCAGAGCAATGTACTCGTCGTATTCAGCCGCCGACGAAAAGAAATCGGGGATACCCGTGCGCGGAAACTTATCGAACACTTTGGAGCGGTACGATTTAAAGCCCGTGTTGCGCCCGCACCAAAAGGGCGAGTTGGTGGAGAGGGCATAAATGTGGGGCAAAAAGTACCGCACAGCGTTCATAATTTGGATGCCCTCGTTGCGGCTGCTGATGCCCACGTGAACGTGCAGACCAAAAATCAGGTTGGAGCGGGCCACATCGCGCATCTCCTCAATCAGGCGGTCGTAGCGTTCGTTGGGTGTGATAAGTTGCCGTTGCCAGTCAGAAAAAGGATGCGTACCGGCAGCGGCCACCTTCAGGTTTTGTTTGTCGGCCAGTTCAATAATTTCCTTGCGGAGATAGGTCACTTCCTGGCGGGCCTCCTGAATATTATGGCAAATGTTGGTACCCACTTCCACCACAGCCTGGTGCATTTCGGCCTTTACACGCTCCTGAAGCACAATTTGGCCACCTTCGACCAGTTTAGACATGTGCGACCGGAGTTCGCGGGTTACGGGGTCAATCGTCTGGAATTCTTCTTCGATGCCGAGCGTGAAAACGTGCATTCAGTAGGCGGATTAAAAGGTAAGTTGATCTGTAGTCGTCTGGAATCAGGAAGTAAGATAGCGTTTTTTCGGGTTCGCGCTCATCAACCGCACCCGAAAGGCCGTTTTTTTGTTGAAAGGGAATGGGAAAAATTATGAGACCCCAACAGGAACGAAATCTGATTATCCTATTCTGGTGGCTGGGTGGCCTTGGCGGGTTGTTGCTTGGCAGCGGGTTAGCTACATTGTTGCATGGCTCCCATCTCAAAGATGCTGGTGATACTGCCTGGTTTTGGGTGAGTACGGGCGGCTTTGCCCTGATCATGACCGGCATTGGTCTAATTGGCCACGCTAACCGCTTCCGGACTCTCGCCGATGTGCATAAACTGCTCCGCGAACGGGAAGAAAACCGATAAAAGAGGGTAAAACCGCGCTCAACGACTGCTTTTAAACGCGTACTTTTCCCTGAATCATTGTTAATTATGCCCCTTTCTTCGGAACAATCCCCGGCTCCATCGTTGCCCCTTTCCAACCTCTCACAACGCTACGCCAACAGTCCAGAATCAGTTAAAAACCTTACCACAAGCCAGTTGCGCGAGGAGTTTCTGATTGAGACCGTTTTCATTCCCAACGATATTGCGTTTGTTTATAGCCACTACGACCGGATGCTCGTTGGCGGGGCCATGCCCGTTGATCAGCCCCTGAGTTTGCCAGCCTATGCCGAACTTCGGGCCGATTATTTTTTGCAACGGCGCGAAATAGGCATCATCAACGTAGGGGGAAACGGCTCCGTTCTTGTTGATAGTCAGACCTACGAATTAGCCAAACTCGATTGTTTGTATGTAGGGAAGGGTAGCGAATCGGTTACGTTTCAAAGCCAGGATGCGGGTAACCCGGCCCAGTTTTATTTGCTCTCGGCCCCGGCGCACCGCACCTGCGATACACGCCTGATGACCAGTGCCGGTGCCACCCCGTTTGAAACAGGCAGCGCAGAGACCGTGAACGCCCGCACAATCTACAAATACATTCACCTCGACGGCATCGAAAGTTGTCAGTTGGTAATGGGCCTGACCGTGTTGAAACTCGGCAGTATCTGGAACACCATGCCAGCGCACACCCACGACCGCCGTTCCGAAGCCTACCTCTATTTCGACCTCCCCACCGATCAGGCCGTGATGCACCTGATGGGCGAACCCACCGAAACCCGGCACCTCGTGGTGGCCGACCGGCAGGCGATTATCTCCCCACCCTGGTCGATTCACTCCGGTTGCGGCACCAGTAATTACTCCTTTATCTGGGGAATGGCTGGTGAAAATCAGCAGTTTACGGATATGGATATGATCGCGATTCGAGCATTGCGGTAAAAAACAATGGCAAAATTATTCAGCCACTATTGCACCTAAATCCCCTAAAGGGGACTTTGCTCCCATGTTAGACAAAGTCCCCTTTAGAGGATTTTTAGACCACTACTATTTCTTGCCTTTTTTCGGCTTATCTTCTTTTTTGTCCTCTTTCGAGTCTTTCTTTCCTTTTGGCTTTACCTCTTTGGTGGCTTCGCCTAACTCAACCGCTTTGGCCGCTTTTGGAGTCGGTGCCGGAGTCAAACCAGTTCCGGCCACAGACCCCCGCACAAACGATCCCCAAGTGAGGTTGTCTTTGCCTTTTTGCACGCCCTTGGCCCGCTCGATAGCCATGTTCGCGGCAGCTTCCACTACCCAATCAAAATTGGCCTGACCCACCGAGTTGATGTCGGCATCGGGGGCCGGGTTGCAGAAGTCGATAGCGATGGGGATACCGTCGCGCACGGCGAACTCAACCGTGTTGAAATCGTAGCCAAGGCCGTGGCATAATTTCAGCACATAGTCGTGCATGGTGGCAAGGAGTTTCTTGCCCGCGTCGCCGGTTGTTTGCATTTCGGCGGCATAGCGGAGGTGATGCGGGTTGCGTGGCTCGTAGGGCATAATCCTGACATCCTTGCCGCCAATGCAGTAGCACCGGAAATAATCGGTGAAGTCGATGGCTTCCTGGTAAAGCATCACCAATTGGCCTGTCTCGTCGTAGGACTTGAACATTTCGTGTGCGTTATCGACTTTATAAACGCTTTTCCACCCGCCACCAGCGTGGGGTTTCATGAAGGCCGGGAAGCCAATATGCGCGAAAATACCGTCCCAATCCATGTGGCCAAGGTTCCGAAACGAGTTATGGTTCGTGTCGTCGGGCCGATCTTTGGAGGGCAGCAAGATGGTTTTCGGCACGGGAACGCCCAACTGAACCGCCAGTGCATTATTGAAAAACTTCTCATCGGCGGCCCACCAGAAGGGGTTGTTCACCACGGCGGTGCCGGTGAGGGCCGCGTTTTTCAGGAAGGCTTTGTAGAACGGCACATCCTGCGAAATGCGGTCAATAATCACGGCGTAATCTGTCGGAACACTCTGCTCCACGCGGTCGATGTGGACAAATTCGGCTTTGAAATCGCTTTGTTTCTCGTTTACTCGGTCAACAAAGGCTTGCGGGAAGGTGTTTTCCTGACCGAACAAGATGCCGATCTTGGTTAAGTTACTCATAAAAAACGTGTTATAGGATTGAACGGATGAGGCAGCCTACTAAAAATGCTGTATGAATCACCGCCTGTTTGGGCAAAGCTACGCGGTTTGGAGGAAATCAAAAAAGTCCCTGCGTTATCGGGACTTGATTCGTTGGGTTGCCATCCTCAATTTGCCAGGAACCGTCGATCCGCCAGAAAATCATAGTCGGTCAGCGTTCGCAGAAAGGCGATGAGGTCGTTTTGATCCTGTTTCGAGAGGTTCAGCCCCGACTTCAGGGCTGGGTCGAGGGTGGGGGAGTTGGTGATGCCGGTAGCGTAGTGATTCAACACCTGTTCGAGGGTCAGAAAACGCCCGTCGTGCATATAAGGAGGGGTTCGTTCGATGTTCCGCAGACTGGGTACCTTGAACTTGTAGTTGTCTTCGGCCCGGAGCGAGATGGCTCCCCGGCCAATGTCATCGACTTTGGCAGTCGGGATTCGGGGCAGTCCGTTGTTGCGGAAACTCCGGTCGGTGAACAGGTCGGTGGCGTGGCAGGTGGAACATTTGGCCTTGAAAATGGTCAGGCCGTTCTGTTCCTGATCGGTCAGTGTAACACCCTCATTTCGAATGGCTTTGTCATAGCGTGAGTTAGCGGATACCAAGGTGAGCATGAACTGCGACAAAGCTTTCATGGTGCGTTCCGTACTGATCTCTTTGGTGCCAAACGCGGCCTCGAACATCGCTGGATAGCGCGGATCGTTGCGGAGTTTTTTGAGAACGTTAGCCAACGTGTCACCCATTTCGACAGGATTCTGAATCGGCGAAATCGGCAACAAATCGAGGTCCTGAACGCCCCCATCCCAGAAAAACTCCCGGCTCCAGGCCATATTCTGAATTGCTGGCACATTGCGGGTGCCAATCTGATCGCGAATGCCGTGACTCAGCGCATGGTCGACATGGGCGAAGGCCACGGCGGGCTGATGGCAGAATCCGCAGGCAATGGTGCCGTTTTGCGATAGTAAACCGTCGTAAAACAAGGCTTTGCCGAGCGCGAACCCCTGAACTGTCAGCGGATTTTTGGTGAAGTCGTAGACCGGATCGGGGAGGTTGGCGGGCTTTTTCCAGTCCATTGGCGTGGGTTTCGCCGTTTGAACGGGAGGAATCGGGTCAGGCGGTACAGGGTTGTCAGCTGATTTGGGCTGGCACGACCACCCGACGCACCACAAGGCCACTATTCCCGCCAAAACCAACAGATACCGGTGCCTCATCGCTCAGTGTTTTTTAGTCCATCAAACGCAAACATGGCGGCATAGTTCGTCGCCACTTCTGCCGACTTCGGCGAAATCATAATATCAGGTGTTTGGGCAAGACTCAGGCGGGTTTTTCCATCAAATATTTTCTGCACATCGGCACGAATCTGTACCGTCGAAATTCCTGTTGTGGCGGGCATTGCTTCTTGACCGCCAAACATCAGCGAAACAGTGCGGAGGTTGTTTGGTGTTCCATTGCGGCCAAATAAACCGATGTGAAACACGTAGTTATGTTGGCCCGTGGCATTGACCGGGGCAGCGGGAGACGTGCCTTCGAGCTTCAGAAAAATATAGCCCGTGTTCCAGTCCCAGGTCATGCCTGCCGTGCGCGTGTCGGCGGGGTCGAGCACACCCTTCCGTTTGTCGATGCCCGCCACGCTTCGGAGGCTGTCCACGCCAACAACAAACGACAGACCTGTGTAGGCAGCAATCGGAATGTTGTTAAGCCGGAGGGTTTGGGAGGCTGCATCGGCTTCGCGTACCAGGAAATAGCTACTGTCTTGTGGCACCACAAACTCGGAGCCATCGGCTTTACGGAGCCGGATATTGCTCACAAAATAATCGAACTTGCTGACCGTGAAGGCTTCACCGCCGGCATTCGTATAGACAGTGCCGTTCATGGTTAACTCCGCTCCACCCACCACGTTGTTCAGTTGAACCGACAACGACCCCATTTGTGGTTCCATCGACTCCCGTGAGCATGCCACCGCGAACAGGCCTAAACAAAGCCAGGCTGCGTACAAATAGTGTTTCATAACCGTTTTGTTGAACCTACTGAACAGGCCATTTTGATAACGTTTTGAGGAGGGGAACGGGTATGGCAATACGCCAGAAAGTTTGATCCTAAAGTGGCGAAGATGTCGTTGATTTGAGGTGTTTGTAAATCAACCTATAGACCAAAAAAAATCAGGCCCGGCAAAACCGGGCCTGATTCCGTACCACGAGATGAGAAAACTACTTAAAGTGGTTCTACTGGTTCAAATGTACAGGGACTTTAGTATCAAACGGTACCGCTCCCACCTATTTAACGAAATGGTAAAACGGGAACAAAACTTGCCTAACGTTGCCCACCCGTTTATGAAGCATTTGTTATGGTTCTCATAAATACGCAAAATGAATCCGGGCATTCCCGACGACAAAACGCCGTATTATTGCAGAAATAAACCTGTTCATCAATGCGCTCATTACTACTACTTATTTGTTTGCTTTTGCCCGCCCTGTTGCTGGCCCAACCCGCCGACACTTACGTCCGCGATAATTACACCAAATACGAATACAAAATCCCGATGCGCGACGGTACGAAGCTACATACTGCCGTGTATGTTCCCAAAGATGCCTCGGCAACGAATAAATATCCGATGATGATGCAGCGCACTTGCTACAGCGTTGATCCCTACGGCCCCGACGAATATGAGCAACAGCTTGGCCCCTCGCAAACGCTCCAAAAAGATAAATATATCTTTGTTTATCAGGATGTTCGGGGTCGGTGGATGTCGGAAGGAACGTGGACTAACATGACTCCGAATGTACCGGACGCACCTCCTGTGGCGGCCACGATTACCAAACGAAAAGGGAAAGTATTGCCGGTTGCTCCTGCCGCGTCGTTCACGCCCGACGAATCGTCGGACACCTTCGACACGATTGAGTGGTTGCTGAAAAACATCCCTAACAACAACGGCCGGGTGGGGCAATGGGGCATTTCGTACCCCGGTTTCTATTCTACGGCTTCGTTGCCCGACGCGCACCCAGCCCTGAAAGCCGTTTCGCCACAGGCCCCCATTTCGGACTTTTTCTTTGACGATTTCCACCACAACGGCGCATTCATCCAGGCGTATCTGTTCACGTATCCAGTGTTTGGCGTGCAGCATCTGGCCCCCACGCCCACGGCCTGGTACAACGACAAGTTTATTAAAGCCGGCACCAAAGATGGCTATGCGTTTCAGTTGGGAATCGGGTCGCTCAAGAACGTGGCCACGAAATACTATCCCGATAATTTTTACTGGAAAGAAACCGTTGAACACCCCAACTACGACGAGTTTTGGCAGAAACGGAACATTTTGCCCCACCTCAAAAATGTGAAACCCGCCGTGATGACGGTGGGCGGCTGGTTCGATGCCGAAGATCTCCCAGGCCCGCTGAACACCTACAAAACGATTGAGAAAAATAACCCCAACGCCTACAACACCCTCGTGATGGGGCCGTTTGGACATGGCCGGTGGAGCCGCGAAACCGGCCACACGCTGCATTCAAACCTGTATTTCGGGGATAGCGTCGCCACGTTTTATCAGCGTAACATCGAAGCCAAATTTTTCAGTCACTTCCTGAAAGGCGCGGGCGATGGCAAGTCAAACCTGCCCGAAGCCTACCTGTTCGACACGGGCCGCAAGGAGTGGAAAACGTTTGATAAATGGCCTGTCGCTTCGGCGCAAACGCTCACTTTTGCGCTGGCTTCAAACGGTAATTTGTCGCAACAGGCAGGCAGCGGCAGCGGTTTCTCAGAATTCATCAGCGACCCGAACAAACCCGTTCCTTACACTGAGGACAATACGACCACAATGGGCTTCACGCCGTTCAATTATATGTCGGAAGATCAGCGGTTTGCGGGTCGTAGGCCCGATGTGCTGACGTTTCAGACCGACGTGTTGACGGAAGACCTGACGCTGGGCGGTGAGATCACGGCCAAACTGAACGTGAGCACCACCGGCACCGATGCCGACTGGGTCGTGAAGCTGATTGATGTGTATCCGGGCGACGAACCGAACCACCCATATATGCCCAACAAGAACATCATTCTGAGCAACTACCAGCAAATGGTGCGCTCGGAGGTGATGCGCGGGCGGTTCCGCAACTCGTTCGAGAAGCCCGAAGCCTTCACACCCAATCAGCCCACCAACGTCACGTTTCGGCTTCAGGATGTGCTACACACGGTTAAAAAGGGCCACCGCATCATGATTCAGGTGCAAAGCACATGGTTCCCCCTCATTGACCGGAACCCGCAAACCTTTGTTCCAAACATTTATCAGGCCGACGAAAAAGATTTCCAGAAAGCCACTCACCGGGTTTATGACAACTCGGTGATTGAAGTGCAGGTATTGAAGTAGCCTCCCCGTTAGCGAAGGCATCTTTTCCACAAGATGTCTTCGCTGGTTACGGGCCTACCATTCGATCATAGACCTCGTCGAAGTTCGCGTTTTTGCTTTGGCGGTAATGGTCGGCGTGGTAGCGATCAAGTTTGTCCAGAATCTGAACCAAAAGGGCTTTTTCTCCCTCCGTAAGCGAGCTGTATGCCACATCGGCTACGCGATCCATAACCGGAAACGCCTGCTGAATTACAGCTAATCCTTTGGGCGTAATGCGGAGTCGTTTGCTCCGTTTGTCTTGCTCATCGGGAAATTCCTCCATCAGTTCCATCTTCGTTAAGCGATTAATCACGTCGATGCCCGAGGCAAATTCGGCCATCATCTCGTAGATTAATTCGCTTTTTTTGGGAGTCCCCATCTGCATCAGCACGATGAGGTAAACCGGGTCGTCGATGCCTTTAAAATCGAGGGGGAACATTGCCTTCTTCGAGTAGAAATAAGCGTATTTCGACAGTCGGCCTACCAACGCACCCAGTCGGGCTTCGGGCCGCACGGGAACCAGCGAACGGTTGGCCTTGCCGGTCAGGCTTTCCACCCATTTCTCGTCGCGCAGACCATTTTCCTCAACAACCGGGCTTTGGTGTATGGCAGGTCTTGGCGACACCAGTCGATTTTGTTCCGTTAAGTAATGCAAACAAAATCCAGCTAAATCAGCATTAGGGTGGTTCACACTGTAAGCCGCCCACTGATTCACTAAGTCAATTACGTTCTGTTCGCCCTTATCCATGTTACTGTGGTTTCGTACTGATAAACGTATTTTCAGCGTATTTAACTACGAAAAAAAAATATTTTTCAGTTTTCCGAAACAATTACTATGGTTTCGTAGTAATATTGCAAAACAATTCTATCAGAATTACGGTAGCATAATTTTTAACGTCATGACATTGGGTACTATAGTATTAACGGGCGGCAATGGTTTTGTGGGCCGGCAAATAGTCCGGCAGGCAACTCAACAGGGGCTCAACATTGTTAGTATTGCCCGAACAGGCAAGCCCGTAGCCCATTTAACCGATTCGTTGCCATCTGTCGATTGGATTCAGGCCGACGTGTTCGATGTGGAAGCATGGAAAGAACACCTGATAGACTGCAAAGCGGTTATCCATAGCATCGGCATTATTGACGAGAAGCCAGAACAAGGTCAAACGTTCGAGCGAATGATTTTCGAGTCGGCTCGTGTTGTCGCGCTGGCAGCCCAAAAAGCGGGTGTGCGCCGGTTTGTCTATCTGTCGGCGGGGGCTGGTGCCCCCGAAACGCCCCCTGCCTACATGGAAAACAAGCTAAAAGCCGAAAACTTTCTGCGCTCGCTGGGGCTGAGTTTGACCATTCTTCGGCCCGGTCTTATTTATGGTTCCGACAAACCCGAAACGGTATTGGAGAACGAGCAGATTCAACACCTGCTAACCGATCTGCATATTGGGCCGCACATCCGGCCCAACCGCCCACTCCCCGTTGAATCAGTAGCAAAAGTGGCTTTATTGGCCTGTGTCCATGATTTAGGGGAGATTCTCGACGTAGATGCTATTGAACGTATTGCTGCCGAAAACCTATGATCGCGGAACTAAAAGGAGCCGGCAAGGAATACCAAACCGGCGATCAAACCATTGTGGCCCTGCAACCCACCACGCTCCAACTAAACGAAGGGGAGTTGTTGTTGATTATCGGGCCGTCGGGGTCGGGCAAAACAACCCTGCTCTCGCTCTTGGGCTGCGTCATTTATCCCAGCTACGGCGATTTGTGGGTGGCGGGTCAGCATGTTAACAAACTGAAAGAATCGGCATTGGCCCGGCTCCGGCTCAACACCATTGGCTTTGTATTTCAGAATTTCAACCTGTTGGCCCCACTCACTGCCGAAGAAAACGTGATGATGCCGCTGCAACTCCAGGGCGTGAACAACTCCGAAGCCCGCGACCGCACTCAGCGTGCCCTGCAAACAGTGGGTATGACCGACCGTCGGCGAAACCTGCCCCGCCAGTTGTCGGGTGGGCAGCAACAGCGCATTGCCATTGCCCGCGCCCTCGTTACAAACCCCAAACTGGTGCTTTGCGATGAGCCAACGGCCTCGCTCGATAAAGACTCGCTGGGTATTGTGATGCACGAACTGCGTACTCTTGCCGACGGGGGTAAGTCGGTGGCGGTGGTAACTCACGACCCGCGCCTGAAACAATACGCCCACCGGATTGTGGAAGTTGATAATGGCTTGGTAACGGAAATAAACAACGATTCGGCTGTATGAGTACGTTTGAAACCAGCATCAGCGTTAATCTCGGCTCCATGCAGGTTGCCGAGCTTCCTGCCGATGTGGCCGCAACGTGGCTGCAAACCCACGGAAAACGTTGCCTCTACCAACTCTATAACGGAAAACCGTATCACGGAGGGCTTATCTCAAATGGGTTGGGAGGCTATTTTGTGATTATTAACAAACAGGCTCGGGCCGCTGCCCATATGGAGATTGGTAGTCTTGTAACTATGACGCTAACACCCGACTCCAGCGAATTTGGCTGTGAAATGCCCGATGAACTGGCCGAGGTACTGGCTACTGATCCCGATGCTGATGCGGTGTTTCGCGCCCAAACGCCGGGCCGACAGCGTGGCCTGATTTATTTGGTAACCGCCGTAAAATCATCGGATAAGCGCGTTGACCGGGCATTGCGCATTGCCAAAGCTCTACAGGCCGGACAAACTGATCCCCGAAAAATGTTGACATAACTAAGCCATGAACACCCTAAAACGCACCTTCTGTTGTGCTCTTATCTCTCTGCTCTTTTCCTGTTCCGACAAAGAGCAAAAAGCCAATGACCAAAAAGACTCCGTTCGGACGGTGCAAACGCCCAAACAAATCACCGACGTGCTGGGCATTGCCGTGATCGAACCGGCAGCCCGCATTAGTCAGCTTTCCGCCGAAACGGGCGGTTTGGTCCGACTTGTAAACGTTCAGGTTGGGCAGCAGGTGCGCCGGGGACAGGTGTTGCTCATGATGGATAACGCCCTTGAAACCGCCCAACTGCGGCAGGCCAATGTGAAGATCAGTACGCAACAGGATGCGATTGAAACGGCCCGGCAAAACGTGCAAACGCTCCGGGTGCAACTGCAGAAAGCCGAAGCCGACCAGAAACGAAACGAAACCCTGTTTGCCGGAAAAGCTTTGACTCAGAAAGAGTTAGACGACTCTCGTTACACTATTCAGAATTTGCAACAGCAGATTCGAGCCTCGGAAGCACAGGTGACGCAGGCCGAGGGACAAATTCGGTCGCTCCGAGCCGATGTGCAGTATGCCAACACTGTGGCAGGGCTGAAAACGGTGAGAGCACCCACCAACGGCACCATTTTGAGCCTCGATGCCAAGGTGGGGCAGTTCCTGAGCAGCAACCAGTCGATTGGGGAGTTTGCCCCTGCCGGGCCGCTCGTGGCCGTTACGGAAATCGACGAATTGTTTGCGCTGAGCGTAAAAGTGGGTCAAAAAGCATACGTCCGCCCGCAGGGTAGCAACGAGCGTTTGAGTACCGGCACCGTGGTGCTGGCCTCGCCTTACCTTCGCAAGAAGTCGCTCTTTGCCGACAACGCAGCCAACCTCGAAGACCGGCGTGTTCGCGAAGTTCGGGTGCAGTTAGACGACCCCCGCACCGTAATTATTGGCGCACGGGTAGAGTGTATTATAACCGTAAAATGATGCTACGCACAGCTTTTAAATTCATTCGGTATGACCGGGCCAAGTCGCTGGGCGCGTTGGCGGGCATTGTGATTTCGGTGTTCCTGGTGGGGCAACAGGCGGGTATTTTTATTTTCCTAACCGATGCCATGCGGAGCATTGTCGATAACAACAAGGGCTATATCTGGGTCACCGACGAGACCACTACAAACGCCAATCAACTCAGTCAGTTAGACGTGCGAAAAGGCTATGAGATTGCCTCCTTACCAGGCGTAGAGCGGGCCTATCCGGTGGTGATAGCCGGAGCCGGGGCCAAGTTTACCAACGGAACCACGAGTGGTTTTTCGCTTATTGGTTCGGAAGCCCCGGCCTTTGTGGGTGGCCCCTGGCGACTCTATACCGCCAAACCCCAGGATATGGTGCCGGAAGGGGCTGTTCTGACCGATTTCTACGATGCCAACGCCCTCGGAAATCTCAAACCCGGCGACTATTTCGAGATCAATGGCAAGAAAGTTTACAACGCCGGCCTCACGCGGGGAGCGCGTTCTTTTGGGGGCGGTTTGCTGGCGTTTACCACCATCGAACGTGCCCGGTATCTGGCCAATGTACCCACCAACCGAGTGAGTTTTTATCTCGTAAAACCCAAAGCGGGCATAAGCGAATCGGCTGTTATTCAACAGATTAACCGAAGCATTACGGGGGTTAGAGCCTGGAACGCGCAGGAACTTTCGACTACTACCGTAAAAACCGTGTTGGCAACCAACGGCATTGCTGCTTCGTTTGGGAGCTTGATCGGCTTCGCCATTATTTCGGGGCTGGTCATCATCGGTCTCACGCTTTACTCAGCCGCCATCGACCGGATTAAAGACTACGGAACACTCAAAGCCATTGGAGCTACCAATGGCTACGTAAGCCGCCTGATTTTGACGCAAGCCCTGTTGTTTGCACTGGTTGGCTACGTGGTTGGGCGGCTCCTCGTCGAAGGATTTCGACAGGGAATTGCTCAGTCGGGAACATTATTTTTCTTCCCGGTCTGGTTTGAATATACGCTGTTTGTAGTCACCATCCTGATCTCACTGGGTGGTAGTGTATTCGCCATCCGACGCATTAATTCGTTAGAACCTGCCACAGTATTTCGGGGGTAAAACCATTGAGTGAATGAGTGATTGTGCGAATTCGTGAATAAGCGTTCGCAACACTTTACCAGCTTTAAGCCATACAGATTATGAAGCGTTTCATTTTTTTGAGTTATTCACTCATTCACTTAATCACTCATTCACTAATTGGGTACGCACAGTCCCCCATTTCCCTCCCGCAGGCGCTACAACAGGCGCAAGTGAACCGACTGGAGCTGGTTAACGGGCACTTGCAAACCCAAATTTCGGAGAGCGACGAGAGCCGTCGACGGGCGACATGGCAACCCAAACTAACCGGCGGGGCCGATTTTCGGTGGAATACCCAAATTCAGCGAAACGTCATCAAAGGGGGCTTCACCGGCAACGGCCCCGATCAGGTGCTGCGCTTTGGCACGCCTATCAACAACGTGCTAAACGTGCAGGCTGAGCAAAAAATTTACGATGCTCAAAGCCAAATCGACCGCACCATCAACCAAACCAACGTAGCCAGCCAACAGGCCGCTCTCGAACGACTCCGGGTCGATGTGCGGCAGCAGGTAACAGAAGCCTATTACCAGGCAGTGTTGAACCGGGAGAAAATCCGGCTTTCGGATCAGGCGCGAGTGCGGGCGCAGGGTTATCTCGATCAGGCCCAAACGCGCCTGAATGCCGGTACGCTTCTGCAAACTGATTTCGACCGTTTCGCCCTCGACCTGAGCAACGCTGAACTTACCTACCGTAACGATCAGCGCGATTATACCCTCAGCCTCGACAATCTCCGCTACCGCGTTAATACCACCGAAGCGGTTGAACCCGCCGACTCGCTTGGATCTTTGCTGACTCCATTTCAGGGTCAGGAAATAGCCGCTGGCCACCGGATTGAAATCAGGCAGGAAGAGTTGAGCCGCGAGATAAACCAGTTGAACGAGCGCAAAGAACAGGCCCGGCTACTGCCCGTAGTGTCGGCCTACGGGGCGTATTTTGCTCAGCAATTTGCCGATACGTTTAACCCGTTTGCATCGGGGACTTGGTTTCCATACAACTACGTGGGGGTTCGGGTGAGCGTCCCGATTTTCGATGGTCGGCAGGTCCGAATTAACCGGCAGGATTATGTAACAAGGGCGCAAATCAACCAGAACACTATTCAACGGCTCCAAAACGACTTTGATTACGAAGCCCGCTCAGCCCGGAAAACGCTCGATCAGGCCCGCGAAAACCTGGCCGAAACCCGTAAAAACATCGTTCAGGCTCAACATATCCTGACTATCGACCGGGTCCGTTTTGATGTGGGCACGCTTCTTTTGGCCGACTTTCGCAACAGTGAGTACGCCCTGCAGCAGGCCGAAAATAATTATCTACGCTCGGTTTACGATGTGCTGCTGAGCCAGTTGCAGGTAAAAAAGGCAGTGGGGAGTTTGTAGGCTCTGGCGCAAGCATTTACGGCTGTCACATCCTCGCTTAAGCCGGGCATTAGGTCGAGGAAATCAGAAGGCCACCCACCGCGTTTACGACAACTCAGTGATTGAGGTACAGGTGCTGAAATAAGTAAAAACCACCAGATACAAATGTACCTGAAAGTAGGCGAGTTACACGGCTAATACTTAGCTTGTGTAACTCGAATTTTATTAAAATACGATGAAGTAATTGAACATAAAGAAGCAAAAAGCTACTTTTGATGATGTTTTTTTTGACGGACTGTCAAATGCTCTTGTTCATCATCTTTAATAAACCTACTATACTTGTGTTAGATTTACTTAAATCGCTGGGTCGGACAACCCTACTGATACTGTCACTGTTGATGATGGTTCCTACCCTGCTTCTTGCCCGTCCTGAAATTACTCGCCAAGCCGAGGTTTCTACAGAACAACCCATCAGCGGAAAACTAACCACCCAAAACGGTGAGGCCCTGCCAGGAGTAAGTATCACCCTGAAAGGTACCACACGCGGCACCACTACCGACGGAGACGGGAAATTTAAAATCAATGCCAATTCGGGCGATGTATTGGTGTTTTCATTTATTGGCTATCTCACACAGGAATTGAAGGTGAGCGACCAAACTGAACTCAACATTTCGCTTGTCGAATCGCAGGCTACCCTACAGGAAGTGTCCGTGATTGGGTCGCGGGGTTTGCCCCGTACCGATGTGGAGCGTCCTGTGCCGGTTGATGTCTTGAACGCCAAGGAGTTACAAACTACCGGCCAGGTTGATCTGGGCCAAATGGTGCAGTTCAATTCGCCCTCGTTCAACTCGGCCAAAACGGGTGTGAACGGCGTGGCCAACTTTGCCGACCCCGCCACTCTGCGTGGCCTCTCGCCCGATCAGGTCCTGGTGTTGGTAGAAGGCAAACGGCGGCATCAGTTCTCAGCCCTGAACCTGAACCAAACGGTGGGTCTCGGAACAGTTGTTACCGACATGAACAGCATTCCCTCACTGGCTCTGGAGCGCATCGAAATTCTGCGCGATGGTGCTGCTGCTCAGTATGGCTCCGATGCTATTGCCGGAATCGTGAATATCGGCCTGAACAAGAGCGTAGGTAAAGGCACGTTCAAAACGCAATATGGCCAAACCAAAGAAGGCGATGGAGCGAGTTTCATGGCGGCCATGAATTATGGGTTTTCGCTGGGTAAAAAAGGGAGTTACCTCAACCTGACGGGTCATTATCAATATACGGGTGGCACCAACCGCTCCGATCCGTTTTTGGGTAATATCTATAACGCGACGAAGGCTAAAGAAGACTCAATCCGTAAGGCACGGGGCGTATGGCCCGTTGGTCAGGCGTTCAAAGTGGGGGTTTATGGCTCCAACGAAACCAAGGCGTATCAGGGTTTTTACAACGCTGGTTTTCCGATCAATGAGCAGTGGTCGCTCTATAGTTTTGGTGGGTATTCGCGCCGGGACATCAAGGCATACGGATTTTTCCGCAACGCCATCCCAACCAACGCCAACTCAACACCAGAACTGTTCCCGGATGGCTACGTGCCTGAATTGCCCGGTCAAACGGTCGATTATTCAACGGTGGTGGGCGTGAGCCGCAAAGTGGCCGGGGGCTGGGCAATGGACCTCAGCACGGGCTACGGCTATAACTTCCTGGATATGTGGGCCAACAACACCACCAACCCGTCGATGGGCAGTGCATCGCCCACAAACTTCTACGTAGGTCGCAACGGATTCGGGCAAAGCACCACCGAACTGAACCTGTCGCGGAATTACACGGGCGTGCTGAATATGAAATCGTTGAACCTGGCGTTTGGTGGGCAATACCGCGTCGATCAATATACGCTTGGTGCCGGCAGCCCGGAGTCATATATTGTGGGGCCGCTGGCCAAAACCAAAAACAAAGCACCGGGTTCAAGCGGTCGTCCGGGCATTGGATTAGAAGATGCCACCAAACAAACCCGGTCGAACTTTGGTCTATATGCCGACGTTGAAGCAGACGTGACCAGCCGGTTTCTGGTGGCAACGGCCCTGCGTTACGAAAACTACAGCGACTTCGGCGCGAATGTGTCGGGCAAGTTAGCTACCCGCCTGAAACTGAGCGATTCGTTCTCCGTTCGGGGTTCCATCAACAAAGGATTCCGGGCACCGTCGCTCCAGCAAACCTACAACAGCCAAACCACATCGACCGTGCAGGCAGGCGTGATTGTGCAAACCAAGCAGTTGCCGCAAAGCGACCCCCGTTTAGCTAAAATCGGAATCGAAGCTCCCAAAGCCGAAACATCGTGGAACTATAACCTCGGTCTGACGGCCAAAGCCGGTAGCGACTGGTTGATGACGCTGGATGCGTATCAGATTGATATTCAGGATCGTATTATTGTCAGTGAGCGGATGATCGTGAAAGACATTACGTCCCTGAAAGTGCCGTTTGCTGGTTTGTCGGAGATTCGGTTTTTCACAAACCACATCAACACCCGCACCCGTGGTATCGACTTCGTAACTTCGTACAAGCACGCTTTCACGCCCAAAAGTCGCTTGACGGCCAGTCTGGCCCTGACGTTTAACGAGACAAAAATTGTAGGTCAGAAAGCAACGCCATCGTTGCTACAGGCCGAAACGGTGAAGCCCATTCTGATGATCGACACGGTGAGCATTGGCCTGATCGAAACGGCGCAACCCCGTCAGAAAATCCTGCTGTCGGTGGGCTACACGTTCAACAAGGTCACCCTAAACTGGCGTACATCGTATTTCGGATCGGTAACAGCCTATGAAAAACCAGCCGGAAAGCCGCACATCAGCCAAACGTTCGCGGGCAAAACCCTCAACGATTTCACGATTGTGTATGCGCCGGCTCCTAAGTTTTCCTTCTCGGTGGGGGCCAACAATCTCTTCGACGTGTATCCCGACAAGGTACTGGCCACTACAGCGGCCTACTCCAACGGCGAGATTCCCTACACCCGAAATGCCAATCAGTTTGGCTTCAACGGAGCGTATTATTACGTGAATGCGACCGTGAATTTCTAAATGCTTCAGTTAGTCCTGCTTTTTACGTGCCTCCTCCTCGGTGCATTTCTCCGATGGAGGGGGCTTGTTCCTCCTGAAACGGCCCTGTGGCTCAACAAGGTGCTGATTTGGGTATTCATTCCCGCTCTGACCCTGTTGCATCTACCCGAAACCCACATCGACGGGCAATATTGGTGGCCGGTGCTGATGCCCTGGCTGGTATTTGGTGTTGGATGGCTATTTTTTGGGTACGTGGCTCGTCGCGAAAATTGGCCCCGGCAGTCTCTGGGGGCCATTGTGCTGACGGGTGGCATCAGCAGCGTATCGTTTGTGGGGTTCCCGCTATTTGAACTGCTCTATGGCCCCACCGGGCTGGCAATGGGTATCTTGATGAGTCAGGCCGGGACGTTTCTCGTGGTCAGCACGGTGGGTGTGGCCCTTGCCGCCTGGTACGGAGCCGACCATCCGTCGGTAGGGGGCATGTTCCGGGGCATAGTAACCTTCCCGCCGTTCATTGCTCTGCTGACGGCTCTTATTCTCAATTTACTTGATTACCAGCACCTTCCAGTCCTAAAAACAGTCCTGACGTGGGTTAGTGCGCCCTTTTCGGCAGTGGCTCTGCTGTCGGTGGGTTTGCAGTTGGGGGGCGATGGACTGGCCGCGCAACGCCACGAACTGACCGTGGGTTTGGGTTATAAATTACTACTGGCACCGGCCTTGGTCTGGCTCACCTGCTGGCTGCTGGGCGCACCCGCCGGAACGGTTACGGGCGTGTGTGTTTTGGGATCGGCACTGGGGCCAATGAATACAGCCGCTATTGTTGTGAGCCGCTATCTGTTGGATGCTCCACTGGCAAGTCGAATGGTGGCCGTGGGAATTCCGCTATCACTTCCACTCGTTTTTCTGTTATATTGGCTTTTACAATGAAAAAACTCCTGACAAACCTCACTTTTTGGGTACTTACTGCCATCACGGCGGGCATTCTCCTCGGCCATTTCCGCCCCGATCTGGCCCTGTTACCCATCCTGGACGAACCCATAAAAGCCAAGTTTTTGGGGCAGGAATTAACCATTGGAGCCACCATCAGCGAGTTTCTGAGTGGCATTTTTATCAGTATCGTCAAGCTCTTTATCAACCCCATCATCTTCCTGACCATCACGCTGGGTATTGTCAGCATGGGCGATCTCAAAAAGGTGGGTAAAGTAGGAGCCAAAGCCCTGCTTTATTTCGAGGTAGTGACCACGGTAGCTCTGCTGATTGGTATTGTAGTAGCCTACATTATTCAGCCGGGTGCGGGGGTCAACACGTCCGCCGTGAAAGGGGGCGACATCAGTAAATACACCAAAACTGCCGAAGCCTTTAGCTGGCTCAAATTCCTCGGCGATAACGTAACCCTGCAAGTGCTGATCGTGGCGATCTTGACGGGCATCATTCTGAGCAAATACAGCGGTCGCGAAAAGGTGATTGAGGTGATGGGCAAAATCTCGAAAGTCGTGTTCAAGGGCTTGCATCGGGTCATGTTGCTGGCTCCCATCGGTGCGTTTGGCGGCATGGCCTTCACCATCGGCAAATACGGTTTGGCGACGCTCTTGCCCCTCGGCAAACTAATGTTAACCGTTTATATCACGATGGCCCTGTTCATTTTTGGGGTACTCTATTTCATTCTACGCCATGCCGGGGTAAAGTTGCTGTCGTTTTTGCGCTACATCCGCGAAGAGTTACTGATTGTGTTGGGTACCTCGTCCTCAGAAGCGGCCCTGCCCAGCCTGATGGAAAAACTGGAACGCATGGGTTGCGCCCGCTCGGTGGTGGGATTGGTGGTGCCAGCGGGCTACTCGTTCAACCTCGATGGCACGACTATTTACCTCTCGATGGCGACGCTTTTCCTGGCCCAGGTGTTTGGTGTTCAACTCAGTATAGCCCAATTGCTCACCATTATCGGTATCCTGATGGTTACCTCAAAAGGGGCGGCTGGGGTCACGGGCAGCGGGTTTGTGGTGTTAGCCAGCACGCT
The DNA here is from genome assembly GCA_031411995.1 of Cytophagales bacterium. Taxonomy (GTDB): domain Bacteria; phylum Bacteroidota; class Bacteroidia; order Cytophagales; family Spirosomataceae; genus Rudanella. The sequence continues at coordinate 35,392 of JANOCD010000018.1, read as the reverse complement.
CACGGCCATCAAAGTGATCCCGGTGGAGGGCTTGGCCTTGTTGCTGGGCGTTGATCGGTTCATGTCGGAAGCGCGGAGCATCACCAACTTCATTGGCAACGGTGTAGCCACGGTTTGGCTATCCAATCACGAGGGTGCCTTAGATCACGCCCAAATGGAATATGCTTTTGCCAACGTTGAAGCCAGCGAAGACATTCCAACGGATAATCTGGACCAGAAGCCCGTGACGGGGCGGCAATCGGTAGGGTAGGCGGGACAGATTAATCCCAAAGTTGTTATCTTCGTAAAAATAGCCGCAACGCCATGTTAACAGCCATCAAAGGAACGCTCGAAAACGGGCAGATCACTCTGGACGAGCAACCGCCTTTTACCCAAAAAGCACGAGTCGTAGTAACGATTTTGGACGAAATCGAAGAAGTTGAAAAGCCGAAACGACAATTAGGCCGTTTGAAAGGCACATTTTGGATGTCGGATGATTTCAATGCTCCTCTTGACGATCTGAAAGATTATATGTGATGAGGATATTACTGGACAGCTCAGAAGCTTTGCAACATGACGATTGATGAATTAGCTGCAAGTGAAGAACAGTTACAAATAGAAGTCATTCTTCTGTATGACCAGCCGCAAAGTTCTGAAGCTACGGCCAGATTAGGAAAGGTATTCTCATCGTATAGCTCCATCCATCAAGCTTATGCTACTCTATCCAAGTCAAACAGAGAGGCATTAAAGCGGGGGCTTTTTCTTCAATGGTATGCACTTACCGAGCCAAGTTACTTAACCGGTCTGTCAACGTTGGACGAGTCGGCTCAGAAAATGATTATGTACAATTTGAATGAACTTATTACATCAAATGACATTGATGATGAACTTGCTTGGATGCTGGGGTATTATGCAAACTGGGAATGGACGTTAGAGTTGCTGAGTAATCCTAATGGTTTGAGCCGTCAAGTAGCTGATTTGCCTATTTCAATTGACCGTGAAGCGATGCAGCAAAGGGGACAGATGGGCATTTATTGGAATTCGTTAAACAGATTCAAAGCTTAAAGTAAATCGAACTTCTTAATCCACTTTTCTTGGGGCGTTCGAGATTACTTTTGAAGCAAGAAACAGATTGGAAATCATTCTTCGGGTTATTTAGCTGCTTATTTACTGGCCAACTTTACTCCTCCCCCGACAAAATTGAGTCTGGATTGCGACTCGTATGGTACACTTCTAAAAATGTCAGTTTCTGATTTTCAATCAAATACAAAATGACGTATTTCTTCTGGAAAACAGCGCGATGAAGGGGTAGAGCTGCATATTTTGGATGGCCGAATTTAGCAAATATGAACGGGTTGGGCGCAATTTTCTCTAATGTATAATCCAAAATTTCCGAAGCAAACGTCCGACCGCGCACCTGACTATATTGGCCGATATAGTCCTGAATAGCAGCAACGCTTGTCAAAAACGTCTCGCTCCAGATCACTTCCCGTCCGTCAATAATCATAATCCCAAAAAGGATTTAGCCTCTTCGTAAGAATACTTCCGACTCCCTTCAGCCTTCTCGATGAGTTGATCGAACTCGGATTCAGTGAACGGCTTTCCGGGCAGATAAGGTGTGTTTTTCTCTTTTAGCGAAACTCGGTTTTGCTGCTCAAATGCCCTCAATACGTTCAAAATCAGTTCTTCGTCCTGATCCGAAAGAATGTCTATTTCGATTGTTCGCATAATTAGCTTGTGTTTTTATAAAGATAACGAAAAGTAGATTGCCTTTGTGAATCGCCCGCCACTCGATCACTTCCCCTTCTTCACTTTTACCTTTTTCTTCGCACCGCCCTTTTCCTCAAAAGCGGCCACTTCTTTCATTAACTCCTTCAAATCAAATTTCGATTCGGGGCTGAGGTCGCGGGCCATTTGGCGGTCATCGTCGGAGAACATGATTGCTTCGATGGGTTGACCAATATATTTCTCGATGTCTCGGAGGAGGGTTTGCTCTTCAGGAGCGCAAAACGCCACGGCACGGCCCTTGCTCATGCCCCGACCCGTCCGACCAATGCGGTGAACGTAGTTCTCGGGGGGTTCGGGGATGTCGTAATTCACTACGTAATCAACGTTGGGAATGTCGATGCCCCGCGCACTGATGTCGGTGGCAATCAGGATCTTAACTACCCCGTCGCGGAACGACCGCATCACCTGAAGCCGGTCTTGCTGTTCTTTGTCGCCGTGAATGGTCATGCTCTGAACACCAACCCGTTCGAGGGCTTTCAGCACCCGCTCGGCCCGGACTTTGGTGCGTACAAACACCAGTATTTTGCTGTCGGGATGCTCGTTGATAAGCCGTTCGAGGAAAAACCGTTTGTCGTCCATTTCCACAAACGCAATGAAGTGGGTAATGTTCGTGTTGACGGGGTTATCGGGCGAAATCTGAATCCGTATGGGATTCACAACCAGCGAATAAGCCAATTTCTTGATCTCTTCGTCGATGGTGGCCGAGAAAAACAGGGTTTGCCGGTTGCGCGGCAGGTGCCGAATCAAATCGCGAATATCCTTGATAAATCCCAGCGCGAGCATATGGTCGGCTTCGTCCAGCACCAGCATTTCCACCCGGTTCAGGCGCAGATGCCCCTGATGCACCAGGTCGAATACGCGGCCCGGCGTGGCCACCAACACATCGAACCCTTTGTCTAAACGGGCAATCTGCGGGTCCTGATCGACACCGCCCGTTACGGCAAAAATACGTACTTTCGTGTGGCGGGCCATTTCCTGAAAAGCCTCGGCAATCTGAATAGCCAACTCGCGGGTGGGCACCATTACCACACAACGAATGCCCTCGGAGCGTGACGATGTTTTGCGAGTGTGTAACTGACTGATGATCGGAATGGCGAAAGCCGCCGTTTTTCCGGTGCCGGTTTGGGCAATAGCCAGCACATCTTCCCCCTGCAAAATATGCGGAATAGCCTTATATTGAATGTCGGTTGGGCGTTTGAAGCCCATCGTTTCTAAATTTTGTTTGACTTCGGGGGCAATAGTATAGTCGCTGAATTTCATAACCTGCAAATTATTACCCCAAAGGTACGACAAGACCAACGCACTATGAAGAATGAACCAAAGGATACACCCATTCGCTACGATGCCATTGTGGTGGGGTCGGGAATAAGCGGGGGATGGGCGGCTAAAGAGCTTAGCGAGAAGGGCTTGAAAGTCCTGATGCTCGAACGGGGCCGCATGATCGAACACGTCCGCGATTACCACACGGCTATGACTCCGCCCTGGGAGTTGCCCCACCACGACATCCGAACCCCTCAAGCCCTGATCGACAAACACCCCGTTCAGAACCGGACGGGCTTTACGATTACGGAAGCTACGGCGCAGTATTTCGTGAATGACCTCGAAAATCCGTATGTCGAGGCCAAGCCGTTCGATTGGATTCGGGGCTACCAGGTGGGCGGGAAATCGCTGACGTGGGGCCGTTATTCGTTCCGTTTTTCAGATCTTGATTTTGAAGCCAACGCCCGCGAAGGTATCGCCGTTGACTGGCCCATTCGCTACAAAGATATTGCCCCCTGGTACGATTACGTCGAACGGTTTGCGGGTATCGCGGGCAACCGCGACGGCCTGCCCCACCTGCCCGACGGTCATTTTCAGCCCGCCTTGCCCGAAAACTGTGTGGAAAGCCATTTCCGGGCTTCGGTCAACCGGCAGTTTGACGATCGGAAGGTGATTTCGGCGCGAGCGGCACACCTGACAGAACCCACCGCTGAGCAAATGGCTCTGGGCCGGGCAAAATGCCAATACCGGAACCTTTGTATGCGTGGTTGCCCGTATGGGGCCTATTTCAGCACCCAATCGGCAACCTTGCCAGCCGCCCGGCGCACCAAAAACCTGACCGTTCGGCCCCATTCTATTGTCAATTCGATTATCTATGATGAAAAGAAAGCCCGAGCCACCGGTGTTCGGGTGATTGACGAGCAGACGGGGAAATGGCACGAGTTCTACGCCAAAATCATTTTCCTGAATGCCTCGGCCCTGGGGTCAACGTTTATTCTGATGAACTCCAAATCGAACCGATTTCCGAACGGGATGGACGATAGCGGGCAACTGGGCCATAACCTGATGGATCACCATTTTCATGTTGGAGCCACCGGCACCTACACCGGTGATCTCGATAAAGTCTATTATGGGCGGCACCCTGCCGGGCTGTATATTCCCCGTTTCCGTAACGTGGGCGCCGATAAACAGGCGTTTTCGCGGGGCTATGGTTTTGAGGTTTATACGGGTCGCGAAAGCTGGCAACACGCGCTGGAAGTGGATGGTTTCGGAGCCGAGTTGAAAGAGGAAGCAACCCGATTTGGCAACTGGAACGTGACGCTGGATGCCTTTGGCGAGTGTTTGCCCTACTACGATAATAAAACGACCCTCACCGATTCGGTCCGCGACAAATGGGGTCAACCGGTGCTGCAAATGGACGTGCATTACCGCGAAAACGAGGCCCTGATGCGAAAAGATGCCCAAACCCAGGCGATGCTGATGATGGAAAAAGCCGGATTCACCGACATCGAGGGCTTCGATCAACAGGCGCACCCCGGCCTGAGTATCCACGAAATGGGCACCGCCCGGATGGGTCGCGACCCCAAAACGTCGGTGTTCAACGGCAACAATCAGCATCACGCCGTCCCGAACGTGTTCAATACCGACGGGGCCTGCATGACCTCTTCGCCCTGCCAAAACCCCTCGCTCACCTACATGGCCCTTACCGCACGAGCAGCCGATTTTGCGGTGAAGGAGTTGAAACGGGGGAATTTGTAATACCTGCTCTGTTGTGAAGTGACCCATACCCAGGCGGAATTGTTGGCAGCAGAGTGCGGTGGACAAGTTGAGTCAATTAGGATACAAAGTATGCTTAGAAAAAGTGGCCTACATTGAGAGGACGCTGCTTACTGGTGGTTACTCCCCGGATAAGAAACTGTCTGCAAACACCGAGCACCCCAAGATGTTGCTTTGAGCACGTAGATGAAATTTTAACGTCTTGGTGTTTACCTGACAAGCGACCTTTGTTCTATTATTTTCAGATGAAAACCCTGTATTGGCATAAAGTAAAACCCGATACGATGAAACGCTTTAGTATATCAGTATTGACCGGCTGGTCACTGACGTTATCTGTTGTTGCTAACGCGCAGGAAATCATCCCGTTATATGCGGGTGCAGTTCCTAATTCGAAAGCCTCGGATGTGCAGGAGTCGGGCCGGGAATCGGGCGTGTTGAAGGGCATTACCAAACCCACGCTGGCGTATTTCAAACCCGCGCCCGACAAAGCCTCCGGGGCGGCTGTCATCATCATTCCGGGCGGAGGCTACGGGGTGGTTGTATATCAGGGTGAAGGCATCAATATCGCTAAATCCATGGCCGAAAAAGGAGTCGCTGCGTTTGTGCTAAAATACCGATTGCCCAGCGACGCTATCATGCCCGACAAGAAGATCGGCCCGTTGCAGGATGCGCAACAGGCTATCAAACTGGTGCGCGAGGGAGCCGGCAAATGGGGTATCGACGTCGGCAAAATCGGCATTATGGGCTTCTCGGCGGGTGGCCATCTGGCCTCGACTGCGGCCACGCATTTCGAGAAATCGTATGTCAACAATCCCGCCAATACCAGCCTGCGCCCCGATTTTCAGATTCTGGTGTACCCGGTGATTAGCATGCGCGATAGCCTGACGCATGGCGGCTCGCACGATAACCTGCTGGGTAAAAACGCATCGCGCGAGGACGTTCAACTCTTTTCCAACAAATTGCAGGTACGTACCAACACACCCCCAACGTACCTGACCCACGCAGCCGACGACAAACTGGTTGACGTGGACAATAGCATCCGGTATTTCGAGACGCTTCGGCATCAGAAAGTACCCGTCGAAATGCACATCTACCCCAAGGGTGACCACGGCTTCATTTTTCGACATCCCGGCTGGATGGAACCGCTGTTTGAATGGATGAAACTCAATAACTGGCTCAAGACTCAATAATTATGCATAAGTCCCTTTTCATATCGCTGACGCTCTTCCTGTTGATAGGCCATGTAGCGTTCTCGCAATCGACACCCCCGCAACCCGTTGGCCCATTGCCGAGCGAGAACCAGTTGCGCTGGCAAAAAATGGAATATTATGCTTTTATCCATTTTTCGATCAACACCTATACCGATATGGCCTGGGGCCTGGGCAACGAAGACCCGAAGCTGTTTAACCCCACCAAACTGGACTGCCGGCAGTGGGCGCGCATCTGCAAAGAAGCGGGTATGAAAGGGATCATTTTTACGGCCAAACACCACAGCGGTTTCTGCCTCTGGCCGTCGAAATACACCGACTACTCCGTCAAGAACGTGCCCTGGCGCAATGGAAAGGCTGATATCGTTCGCGAACTGGCGGATGCCTGTAAGGAGTATGGATTGAAATTCGGCGTGTATTTATCGCCCTGGGACCGCAACCATGCCGACTACGGTAAGCCCGAATATATTACCTACTTCCGCAACCAGTTGACCGAATTGCTGACCAACTACGGCGACATTTTCGAAGTCTGGTACGACGGCGCCAACGGCGGATCGGGCTATTACGGTGGGGCCAACGAAACCCGTAAGATTGATGCCAAAACGTATTACGACTGGCCGAATACCTACAAACTCGTGCGCAAACTTCAGCCCAACATCGTCATCTGGAATGATGGGGGCGACCGGGCCGATCTGCGCTGGGTAGGCACCGAAGCCGGGTACGTTGGCGAAACCAACTGGAGCCTGTTAAACGCGACGGGCGATGTGCCGGAAGACATGCTGCGGCACGGTGTCGAGAACGGTAATGCCTGGGTGCCGGGCGAAGTAAATACGTCGATTCGGCCGGAGTGGTTTTACCACGAGCGCGAAGACAGAAAAGTGAAAACGCTGCCCCAACTGATGGATACGTATTACAATTCCATTGGTCGAAACGGGACGTTACTGCTCAATTTCCCGATAATGCCCAATGGTCTGATTCATGAATTGGATGAAAAAGCCGTGCAGGCCTTTGCCAAAGCCACCAAAGAAGCCTTCGACGTAAATCTGACCAAAAACGCCCGCGCCAAAGCCTCGCAGACGAGAGGAAAAAACCCGACTTATAATGCCAACAAAGCCATTGATACCGACTTGGAAAGCTACTGGGCCACAGATGATAATGTCCGGAAAGCCTCGTTGACGATACAGTTCAACAAACCCACCGCGTTCAACCGGTTTCTGGTGCAGGAGCCCATTCGGTTGGGGCAACGGGTCAAGTCGTTTACGGTTGAAGCTCTGGTCGATGGCAACTGGAAGGAGATTGCGAAACAAACAACCATTGGTTATAAGCGTATCCTCCGATTCCCGACCGTGAAAGCCACGGAGCTGCGCCTGACCATTCTGGACGCCAAAGGCTCCCCGCTGATTTCGAACCTCGAAGTGTATAACGCTCCGCTGATTTTATCGCCCCCCGCCATTACCCGTAATCAGGCCGGCGATATCCAGCTCAAACCCGGCGACACCGAATCGGAACTGTATTATACGCTCGACGGCAGCACGCCAACCGCCCGCGCGGCCCGCTACACGGCACCCGTAAAAAACGGCCCGGGTAAGGTTGACGTAAAGGCCATTGCTTACAATCCGTTCACCAAACAAAGCAGCGTACTCAGCGAGGAAAAGTTTGACATCGCCCGCACAGTCTGGAAAATCGTGAACACCGATGCCAAATCGGCGTATCAGGTGCTGGACGGAAACCCCGGCACCTCCTGGCAGCAGGACAAAAAACAGAAGCTACCCGTGGATCTGGTCATTGACCTGGGCAAGGAAGAGAATCTGGTTGGATTCCGATATCTACCCGCCCAAAACTGGTGGGAAGAGTCCAGTATCATCACCCAGTACGAGTTCGAGGTGTCGGCCGATAACACAAGTTGGAAACGGGTCAGCGAAGGCGAGTTTTCGAACATCAAGAACAGTCCGGTCTGGCAAACCAAATCGTTTGCCCCCGTCACAGGCCGATACATTAAACTACGTGCGTTGAAAAACACGCAGGAAGGGTCTGGATCGGGCTACGCAGAAATTGACATTGTTACCCAGTGAAAGAATTATTAACTATTCCTAAACCTAAATCAATCATGAACCAACAACTAATCAGTCGATTATGGCTTATCTGGGCCGTGTTCTGCCTGTATAGCGGAGCCATTGCCCAGCCGCCACGCGGGCCGCTGGTGGTGTCGCCCCAGGTGAACGCCGACAAGACCATTACCTTTCGCTATCAGGCCCCACAGGCCAAGACGGTGGAACTGAGCGCGCAGTTTGAAAAAGCCCCCGTGCCCATGACCAAAGACGCTAAGGGTATCTGGAGCGTGACAGTCGGCCCCGTCAAACCCGATATTTACCCCTACAACTTTCGGGTAGATGGCGTATCGGTTATGGACCCAGCCAACGTCGCTTTTTTCCCCAACGAACGCTTCAAAGCCAGCCTCGTCGATGTGCCCGGCGACACGCCCCTGATTCATGCCATGCGCGATGTGCCCCACGGCTCAGTCAACTACGAATACTATCCGTCGATGGAAGGCACGACGGGCTCCGTGGTAGTCTATACCCCGCCGGGTTACGACCAGAACGCCAAGCAGAAATACCCGGTCTACTACCTCATCAGCGGCACCACCGATACCGAAGAAACCTTCTTCAAAGTCGGTAAAACAAATCTGATTCTGGACAATCTGCTGGCGGAGGGCAAGGTCAAACCGATGATCATCGTGATGCCCTACGGCAATATTGCGGCCCGCGTAGCCGAGCAGAAAGGCGGTGCCAAACCCGCCGACCCTACTGTTCGCGACGGGGCCGACGCGGTGAAACGGGCCAACGACTTCACGACGGATCTGGTCAGCAACGTCATTCCGTACGTCGAGAAGAACTACCGGGCCATTGCCAATCGCGAGAGCCGGGCAATTGGCGGGTTCTCGCGTGGGGGTGGGCAAACGCTCCGGGCGGCTTTCAACAACATGGACAAGTTTGCCTGGGTGTGTGCCTATAGTTCGTACCTGTCGCCCCAGGAAATGGACGGTAATTTCAGCCAGATCGTGGCCAAACCTGACCCAACCAATAAGCAGCTTAAACTGCTGTGGGTGAGCGTCGGTAGCGACGATTTTCTGTACAAGGGCACGGTGGAATTTATGGATTACTTGAAGGCCAAAAAGGTGAACTACAAAAGCCTGGTTACCGACGGTGGCCACACTTGGATGAACGTGAAAACGTACGTTGCCGCCACCACGCCATTGCTATTCCAACCCTAAACCGCTACGTCCATGAAACGCATTTTATACGTCCTTCAAGCCGTTCTTTTCTCGGGTGTTACGGTGCTGGCGCAGCAACGCCCGCCGGCCATCAGCTCGCCCGATGTGCATCCTGACCACAGCATCACGTTCCGGTTTTTCTCCCGCAACGCGAAAAAGGTGATGGTATCCGGTGAGTTTTTGAAAGTCCCGGTCGCCATGACTAAAGACACGTCGGGCATCTGGAGCGTGACCGTGCCGTCGGTCACGCCAGACATTTATCCGTACAGCTTTATGGTCGACAGCGTATCGCTGGCCGACCCGAGCAACACGTATATTTTCGCTAACGAGCGGTTCAAACGCAGCATTGTTGATGTACCCGGCGATCAGCCGCTGGTGCATTCGTTGCAGAACGTACCTCACGGCAAAGTCAGTTATCGCTACTATAAGTCAGGTACGTTAGGCACCACACGGCAGTTGCTGGTGTACACGCCACCGGGCTTCAACCCCAACGGCAAGACCAAATACCCGGTGCTGTACCTGATTCATGGCGGCTCCGACACCGAAGAAACCTGGACAAAAGTGGGGCGGGCCAACCTGATTGCCGATAACCTGATTGCGCAGAAGAAGGCCAAACCCATGCTGATCGTGATGCCCTACGGCAATGTCCGTCCCGCGCCGATGCCCGATTTTACGAAAGATATGGTGAACGACATCGTGCCGTTCGTGGAGGCCAATTACCCGGTCATCAACAAGAGCAAAGGCCGGGCGGTGGCGGGCTTTTCGGTGGGGGGCGGACAGACGCTCAACATCGGCCTGACCAACCCCTCTACCTTTGCCTATGTGTGTTCGTATGCGCCTTACACGGCTACGGACGAGTTCAAACAGAATTTCACGAACTGGTCGCCTAACGCCGAGCAGATGAACAAACAGCTCAAATTGTTCACCATCAGTGTGGGCACCGACGACTTCCTGTATGAGCCGGTGAAGCAGAACATCGCCATGTTTGCCGAGAAGAAAATCAATGTTAAGCCCCTCATCGTGCCGGGTGGTCACACCTGGATGAACTGCAAACTGTATCTGGCGAACACCTTACCACAGCTTTTTAACTAAGACAACTTTCACCTAAACCAATAACCAAATGACTCTCAAAACAATAGCTGTATTCGTGGTAGCCACGCTGATCAGCGTCAGCAGTTTCGCCCAGTCGAGCACGGCAATAGCGGAGGATTTCAAACCCTCCGAGCTCAACCAGCCGGGGCAGGAGTATCCGCAGGTGAACTCACAGGGCTATGCCCGATTCCGAATTCTGGTCCCTAAAGCAGATAGTGTCCGGGTGAGCCTTGGGCTGGGCGGCCGGGGCGGTACCATTCTCACCAAAGGGGCCGATGGATTCTGGACCGGCACGACGGAAGGCCCTATGGACGAAGGCTTTCATTACTATAACGTAAAGATCGACGGCGGTAAATTCAACGATCCCGGCGCCCAGAACTACTACGGCTCCGTCCGTTGGGAAAGTGGTATTGAGATACCCGCCCACGATCAGGATTTCTACGCCCTGAAAGACGTACCCCACGGCAATGTGCAGCAGATTCTGTTCCCCTCGAAAAGCACGGGCACCCCGCGCCGGGCGTTTGTCTATACGCCACCGGGCTACTCAACAGACAAGTCGAAAAAGTATGCGGTGCTGTACCTGCAACACGGATGGGGCGAAGACGAAACGGCCTGGAGTAATCAGGGACGCGCCAACCTGATCATGGACAACCTGATTGCGGAAGGCAAAACCAAGCCGTTCATCATTGTGATGACCTACGGCATGACCAACGAAGTGAAATGGGGCAAAATCCGCGAGTTCAAGATCGACCCCTTCCAAACGGTGCTGACCGACGAACTGATTCCGTACGTGGATGCCAACTTCCGTACACTGTCTAATCGGGACAACCGGGCGATGGCTGGTCTGTCGATGGGCGGTATGGAAACCAAAATGATCACGCTCAACAAGCCCGATGTGTTTGGGTACTACGGTCTGCTCAGCGGGGGTCTCTACACACCAGACGACATCAACGGCAAGACAAAACCCAAGCTTGTATTCATTAGCTGCGGCAGCAAAGAGCGGCCTGACGGCGTAACGAAAGCAGTAACGGACCTGAAAGGAGCCGGTTATAACGCCGTTTCGTACGTTTCTGAAAAGACAGGTCACGAATTCCAAACCTGGCGTCGGAGCCTGCACGAGATGGCTCCATTGCTGTTCAAGTAGTAGAAACACCCTGAAACTATGAAAAAGATCACACACAAAACGTTTACCCTCATAGCACTTGTCGTTGGACTATTATTTGGGACGACGGCCCTTGCCCAAACCATTCTGAAAGAAGGGCCCAAAGGCTTTGATCAGGTACGTTCGGGCATCGCGACCGGTAAACTGGATTCAATCAGTTATCCGTCAAAAACGGTTGGCACCACCCGGAAAGCGTTGATTTACACTCCGCCGGGCTACAACAAAAAGACGAAATACCCAGTGCTGTATCTGTTGCACGGCATCGGAGGTGATGAGAAAGAATGGCTCAAGGGCGGCAATCCTCAGGTTGTGCTGGACAATTTGTACGCCGAAAACAAACTCCAGCCCATGATCGTGGTGATGCCCAACGGCCGCGCCATGAAAGACGACCGGGCGGTTGGTAACGTGTTCGAGAAAGACAAAGTCGAGGCTTTTGCCACCTTCGAAAAAGACCTGCTGAACGACCTGATTCCGTTTGTCGAGAAGAAATACCCAACCCTGACCGACCGCGAACACCGCGCCATTGCCGGGCTGTCGATGGGGGGCGGTCAGTCGCTGAATTTTGGGCTGGGCAATCTGGACAAGTTTGCCTGGGTAGGTGGGTTTTCGTCAGCCCCCAACACCAAAAAGCCGGAAGAACTGGTGCCTAATCCGGCAGATGCCAAACAGAAGCTGAAACTGCTGTGGATTTCGTGTGGCGATGCCGATGGGCTGATCTCGTTCAGCAAACGTACTCACGACTACCTCTACCAAAACAGCGTACCGCATGTCTATTATGTGGAGCCGGGCGGACACGATTTCAAGGTCTGGAAAAACGGCCTGTATATGTTTTCCCAATTCCTGTTCAAGCCGGTCGATAATGCCTCGTTGACGAAATACAGCGTGTTGGGTACGCCAGCCGAAACCAATGCCCGCAACGCGAAATACCCGCAGATTCTGCCTGACAATCGCGTTGTATTTCGGGTGAAAGCGCCCGATGCGCAGAAAGTGCAGGTCGATCTGGGTAAGAAATACGACATGAAGAAAGACACCAGCGGATTCTGGACGGCCACTACGGATTCCATCAGCCGTGGATTTCATTATTACTCGCTGCTGATCGACGGGGTTGCCATTGCCGATCCGGCCAGCGAAGCTTTCTACGGTATGGGTCGCATGGCCAGTGGCATCGAAATTCCGGACAAAGACGGGGCCTTTTATGCCATGCGCGACGTACCCCACGGCGACATCCGCATCAAACGCTACCTCTCGAAAGCCGCCAACTCATGGCGTGAAATGTATGTCTACACCCCGCCCGACTACGACAAATCAACCGACAAATACCCGGTGCTGTACCTGTTGCACGGCGGTGGCGAAGATCAGCGCGGCTGGGCCACCCAGGGCAAAACCGGTCTCATCCTCGACAACCTGATCGCCGATAACAAGGCCAAACCGATGATCATCGCTATGCTGGATGGCAACGTCAGCGCGGGTGGCCTGGCTGGTTTCAACGAGAATGCATTGCGTGCGTTTGAAAACGAGTTGAAGCTGGGGGCTATCCCGTTCGTGGAAAGCAACTTCCGGGTCGAGGCCGATGCCAAAAACCGGGCACTTGCCGGGCTGTCGATGGGTGGGTTACAGACGCTGTATGCGGGTATGAAAAACAATGATATGTTCTCGTCGCTGGGCGTGTTCAGTTCGGGCTGGTTCGCTAACAACCCCGCGCTGACAGACCCGCAATATGCGTTTATGAAAACCAATGCCAGTGCCATCAATACCAACCTGAAATCGCTCTGGATTTCGCAGGGTGGTAAAGAGGATATTGCCTGGCAGAACTGTCAGATCATGATGAAAAAGTTTGATGAGATGGGCGTCAAATATCAGTACAGCGAATACGCCGGTGGACACTCATGGCCCGTCTGGCGGCATGACCTGTTCATGTTTGCGCCTTTACTGTTCCGGTAAGGCACCATCAATAAGAGACTCAACTCAAAAACGTTTTACCGCTTATGACTATCCAAAAACACGTTACTGGCCTCTGCATGGCGGCTCTTTTCAGCTTGTCAACGCTGCATGAGACCGCTTTTGCTCAACCTGTTCCGTCGCTGAAAGACACCTTCAAAAACGATTTTGGCATTGGCACCTGCCTCAACAACGCGCAGATTAACGAAATTGACCCGCAAACTACGGCCTTCATCGTGCGGCAGTTCAACATGGCCACACCCGAAAACATCATGAAGTCGGCCCTGATCCATCCGGGATGGGATACCTATAATTTTGAGATGGCCGATAAGCTGGTGGCGTTCGGCCAGAAGCACAACATCAAAATCAACGGGCATACGCTGGTCTGGCACAGTCAACTGCCTGGCTTCGTTCGGGGGATTAAGAGTGCCGATTCGATCCGGACGTTTTTTACGAACCACATCAAAACCGTGGCAGGGCGTTACGACGGTAAGGTGCTGTCGTGGGATGTCGTCAACGAAGCCCTCAACGAAGACGGCACCATGCGGAAGACTGTCTTCCTGCAATATCTGGGCGACGATTTCGTCACCGAAGCGTTTCGATTAGCCCAGCAGGCCGCTCCTAAAACGGAGCTGTACTACAATGACTACAACAACGAGCAACCCAAAAAACGGGCGGGGTGTATTGCGCTGATCAAGAAAGTAAAAGATGCCGGGGTACGTATCGACGGGGTTGGTATTCAGGGTCACTGGCACGTGGGTAAAGTACCCCTAAAAGACATCGAAGAAAGCATCCTGCAATACTCGGCCATGGGGCTAAAAGTGATGTTTACCGAACTGGATATCGAAGTGCTGCCCCGCAATTTTCAGGGCGCCGATGTAGGGCAGCGCATGACCGCCAACGCCCAGTCGAACCCCTATCCCGACGCCCTGCCCGACAGCGTGCAAACCCAACTGGCCAATGATTACGAGTCCCTGTTCAAGCTGCTGCTCAAGCATAAAGACAAAGTCACCCGCGTCACGTTCTGGGGTGTCAACGACGGCGATAGCTGGCTGAATGGCTGGCCCATTCGCGGCCGCACCAACTATCCGCTCTTATTCGACCGGAAGAACCAGCCCAAACCTGCTTTTTACAAGGTAGTTGCGCTAAAAAAATAGTCCGCCGGAGATAGCTATTCATCCTCTAGTTCTATCTATTGGCCTCAGAAAAACTCACGTAAACGAATGCCTACCGATGCAACCATTTCTTCCGCTTCCGTAAAAGGACTGCTCTACGCCGTAACCCAGTGCGGGGCCGATGCCGGGGCTTTAAGCCAGGCAGCGGGGTTGGATAGTACCCAGTTAGAAGACCCCGACGGCCGGGTGCCCATGGCGACCATGCAACGCCTGTGGGTGCTGGCTGTTCAGGCTTCCGGCGACCCGCACCTCGACCTGCACATTGCCGAGCATGTCCACCACAGCAGCTATGGTGTGCTGTCTTACTTACTGATGCATTGCCCCACACTGGGCGTGGCCATCCATACCTTGTGCCGCTATCAGGACATCGTTTGCAACGGCACGCGCATCAGCCTGAGCCACCTGGGCGACAGCGTGGAACTGGTCTTAGACATAACCAGTCCCGCCATCGTGTACCCACACTTTGTGCTCAACTCCGAGCTATCCATTTACCTGCACGTGCTGCGGCTGCTCAGTGGTCAGTCAGTCAACCCCGAAGCGGTACACCTGGCCTATCCCGCTCCGGCCGATACCCGCGAGCACGTCCGTGTCTTCGCGCCAGCCCCGGTGCAGTTTGGTACTCCCTATTCGGCCCTGCGCCTGCCAGCCACGGTTTTGACGCTACCCATCCCCACCGCCGACCCGCAACTACTGGCGCTGCTTGAGCCGCATGCTGCTACCCTGCTGGCTCGCCTGCACGAGTTGCCCGCCCTTCCCGATCGCGTACGCCACGAGTTGTTGCGGCTGTTGATCAAGTCTGAACCCACCCTGGTAGCCGTGGCCGACGCCCTGAGTCTCAGCCCCCGCATCCTCCAGCGGCAACTGCGTCAAGACGGCCACAGCTACCAGCAACTGCTCGACGAAGTACGCCGTGAACTGGCTGAACGCCACCTGCGCGACCACATCCTCAGCATCAAAGACATCGCTTTCCTGCTGGGTTTCGCCGAGCCGAGTGTATTTATCCGGGCGTTTCGTCGCTGGACCGGCCAGACACCCGGTACCTTCCGCCAGACGGTGCAATAGGTGTGTTAAGCACCTGAGTAAGGGTCATTTCTGTGCTTTTTTGACGCTTTGCGCGAAAAGTCAATCCAATTTTCGGAATCGGTCAACAAGTCAGACTTCTGCACGCAATAAGTTTGTGATGTACTAACGCCCGCTGGGTAACTGCTATGTTTTTAGGTCATTTTGGACTCGGTCTGGCGACCAAACCCCTGCAACCGCGTGTGTCGCTGGGTACCTTATTTCTGGCCACACAACTGGCTGATTTACTTTGGCCCACCCTGTTGCTGCTGGGCGTAGAGCGCGTCGAAATCCGTCCCGGTCTATTGGCTGCCTCGCCCCTTGACTTCGTGTATTATCCCTTCTCGCACAGCCTGCTGGCGGAAGTGGTATTAGGGGTAGTGCTGGGCCTCGCCTACGGCCTGATTCGGCGTAACTGGCGCGAAGCCCTGCTGGTGGGCCTGCTGGTACCCAGTCACTGGCTGCTCGACCTGATCATGCACCGGCCTGATCTGCCCCTCTACTTTGGCCAATCTCCCAAAGCAGGATTGGGGCTGTGGGGAAATTTGCCCGCAACGCTGGCAATCGAACTTGGCTCGCTGGCGGTTGGTATATGGGTATATCTGCGCCATACCCGGGCGCGTAACCGCACCGGTCGCTTCGCACTTTGGGGTATGATCGCCTTTTTAGTGCTCGTTTACGTGGGCGCTGCCCTCGGCCCGGCCCCTGCCAGTGTAGCGGCTTTAGCCTGGAGTGCTCAGATATTATGGTTAATAGTGGCCCTGGGCTACTGGGCAGATGCGAATCGGGAATCGGTGTAGGGGCAGCAGAGCTTGTCCGATCGTATTTTGTAAGAAGAAAGGTAGCCAGGTGCAATGCTGCTCAACTATAAGGACAAGGTTACCCGCGTTATGTTACGGGGCATCAACGACGGGGATAGCTGGTTTTGGCTGGCCCATTCGCGCAGGTAAGTCGCTATGCCTATCTGAGCCAATGCTTCCGGCTACAAACTCGGATGCTTCTTGTGCCAGTCGGTGGCATCCTGATACGCCTTTGCCACGGCCAATACAGACCCCTCGGTGAACAAGCCGCCCATGAACGTAATGCTGGTTGGTAAGCCTTTCGCTGTGAAGCCGTTGGGCAACACCACGCAGGGATGGCCCGTCAGGTTGGTGAGCGTCAGGTTGCCGCCCGCGTAGCTTGGACTGATATACACGTCGACCCCCGCTTTCTGGAGCGTTTCGTGCATCTCGTTGATGAGTTTGGTGCGAATCCGGTTGGCTTGCAAATACTCTACTGCGGGCACAAATCGGGCCGACCGAAAGGTGGAAGGCCAAGCATTTTTGCCTTGCCGTACCATCAAATCGTCTTTGTTGTTGCGGGTCAATTCGTCGAAAGCAGCCCCGCCTTCCACGCCGATAATCAGGCGCAATGCCCCATAATTGAAGGCAGGTAGCGTAATCGGCACGAGGGTTGCGCCGAGTTTGCGGAGGGTTTCGAGAGTAGCCGCGTCGTTGGCTTTGGTGGGATAATCGCTCCCGAACGCCTTGTCTAAATAGCCGATTTTCATGCCTTTGAGCGATGTCACAGACGCATACCGGAACGGAGCCGAAATCACCGTCGGGTCTTCCCCGTCGGGCCCATAAATTGCGTTGAACACCATCGCGCAATCTTCCACCGAGCGCGTCATGGGGCCAATTTTGTCCATCGACCACGATAAGGCCATGGCCCCGTGTCGACTCACCCGCCCGAAGGTGGGCCGCAAGCCTGTCAGGCCACAAACTTCAATTCGGCATCGGCCCGGCGTGCCTGTTGCAGGGCGAGGTCTTCGGTCAGGGTGACGACGCAATGCAGTTTAGGGTCGTAGGTTTTGAGCCGATTCAGGAAAAACAGGGTCAGGTCTTCCGACGAAATCTGCTTCGTCCGAATCAATTCCCCCAACTGCCCGACGGTGTAAAACGCCAGTTCGTCGCGGTTGGCCGGGAGTTTCATTGCGCCCACTGGTGAGGCCTTGAAACTCGACGGGCCGGTGGGCATTTTGAAATGAGCCGGTAAAGGGTTGAAATACAGAGCCGGGGCCACGTCGTTGGTCAAATCGACGGTGCGGATGGTGGCATAATCGTTCCGTTTATTGTTGAGGTCGCCCAACATCGAGTCACGCTCGGCGGGTGTGAACTCAAGGCCAAACACGCGGGCGGCCACCTCAACCATGTCGGCAGTGAGAGGCTTTTTAGGATCGTCGTGAGTGGCGACGAAGGCACCCGCCAGAAAGCAGGTAAGGCCAAGAAGGAGCAGCAGGGAGAGTTTTTTCATACCGACAAAAATACAATATCTCCACTGCCAATTGATAGGCTGATAGCGTGAAATCTAAAATCGAATAGTTAGTTTGATTATTGCCAACTATGAGATTTTGACTAGAATTGCTGTCGCATCAGCACCAGGTAAAATGAATGACCTGCCTGGGAACACCGCCCGTTGCCCGGTAGAAACTGACGGCCTCGGTATCTTCCTGATAGGCCTGTACAAATACTTCCTCTACGCCCAAACTGTGGCCGAATTGCTTTAGCTGCAGTAGTAATTTTGTTGCAATTCCTTTCCTCTGATAAGCTTCGCTAACCGCAATATCATACAGATAAACCACTGGCTTTTCCGAATGGTATTGCGTTAATACGTAGGCTGTTACGCCACCAATTACTGTATTGGCCGATTGAGCTACAAAAGCAACAAAATCGGGGCTGGCCAACAGGCGTTGCAGGTGTTTGGGCGGAGCCTTCGTTTGTATGTCGGTTTCTAAAACGTCCCGGAACAAACCAATCAGTTCGATGAACAGTTCCACGTCACCTGGCTCCAATTTTCTAACTTCGACACGCATCGGGATAAGGTAAAATCGTTAACGGTAAAAGAGACCTCGGCAACTCACCGAGGCCTCTCAGGGTCAAAGCACCTCTGCCGCAAGCGTAGCCGATAGCTTTTGAATCAGCGGTCTCAGCACCTTCGTCATCATTTCAGCATCACCGCCGGAGGTCATGGCGCTGGTGCTCTGCTGCGACGTTTCGCAGGCGTGTCTGACCTTTCCACTGGCCACCTCCACGAGCCGGGTTTTGAGCGTGGCGGTGCCATTCGTGTTGTATTCTTCGACCGTCCCCGTCAGCACGTAACTGACCCCGAGTTGCTTGCCGACCCGCACCGCAGCGGCTGTCGAAGCCCCGTTCACCGCTACCAGATCGGCTTTCGACGCATCCCTGGTGTGCCTGACATCCACGACATCAAACCGCTTGCTTTGGTAAAGGGCGAACGCGGTGCCGGCCTGAAGATGCCGCTTGGTTTCCACCGACATCCCCGGCGCGTTGGGGCCGGGCGTGAATTCGACCACCGCCACCCGCGTCTTGCCTGTTTTTCCCGCCGACTCTTTCGACGGAGACTGAGCGAGTGCTGCACCCGCTAATGCGATGCCCAAAAGAAGGGCTATAACTAAGTTTTTCATGATTCTTTCCTTTTTTGTAAATAGTAAGTGGTTTGATTTACTGCTTAAGCACTTTCGTCGTGAACGTCTGACGTCCGTTGTTCATTTTTACAATATACAGCCCGGTCGGAACCGGTCTGCCGTTTTGGTCCGTGCCGTTCCATTGCACCCCGTTCTGGCCAAATGCTGCGTTGCTGAGGTTGAACGTAGCGACAAGTACACCAGCCGCGTTGAGTATGTCCACCGATACGGGACCTCCCTCCTCGAACTGATACTTGATTTCGGTCTGATCCCGGAACGGGTTCGGATACGCCCGCACCTTCTCCGTCGTTTCCGGTCTTTCCAGCCGCGAGTGAGCACCCAAGGCTTCGGCCATAGCCACGTTTCGGGCAATGGATGACTCAGCCGCTTGGCGGGCCCCCCCGTTCGCCGAGCCGATGGTTACTTTGCCTACAGGTGCCCGCAGTGTCATGGGCCGGTTGAAGGTGACTGCTCCCGCATAAGTCCCTCTGGCAAAGTAGACGGTGTAGTCGTTGGGTGCGTGCTGAGCCGCCTGTTGTGCGGTGAGGTAGGCTTTGTGAATTTCGCCTGTGGGTTGGTTGTTTAATCCTTCCAGGTCGACATAGGCAGCTTTGGCAGCAAAGAATCGAGCCAGGTCATTGCGGAGGCCCTCATTCCGAAACCCGATGCCTGTCGAAGGCAGGTTAGGGTCGCTAGAACCTGCTTCGTGTATCCCCATCGCTATATTTGATTCTCCATATGTGATGGGGGCACCCGTGTCACTTCCTGTAATACCTGAGACACCATTATTAACCAAACCTACGCCATTATAAATCACATACTCGTTGCGCTCCGCCCCGGCATAAACTGAAAGATACTCGTTCTGCTCCAACAAGGAATTCTGGTACAGATGCAGCGTCCGAAACTGCCCATTGTAGCTATCGCCGGCATAAGCTCCGTAGTGTAGCACATCGACCGGAACGTTGCCCGCATCATTAATATCCGAACTTTTGGGATTGGTCGAGATCCGGAAGTACTCCTGCTGACGTTCACCGGGCCGTAAGCCCGTACTATTAGCCAAAGGGGCCAGGATTGTATACGTGTTCATTCGCCCAAGAAGGTCCAGCGATATTTTGAAGGGCACGATCGTTGCCCCCTGCTTCACCTGATCTGGCGCGGTCGATACCGGATATTGATCCTGGGGCGAAGGGTGCTGAACCGTTGTGCCAACGGACGGCGGTACGTTAAACTCGATGACATCGTATGATTGGTCTTTAACATAGCTATTATACACATACGAGGAGGTCACAATAGCCCCGTTGGGTGCAATCCAGCCCGTGCCATACGAATCGGATCCATTAGTGAACCGCCCTACTGCTTTGGCATACGGGTACGTTACAGACGAAGCTGCCGACTGTCTCGCGGTCGGCTTCGGCTGCGCTGCCTGACGGGCCTTTTGGGTTGAACCGGTCGGCTCCCCGCTTATCTTCACGCCACTGACAGTAACCGTGTTGCGGTCGCCGGGAGCTGCAAACAGCGATACGTTTACCGATTGGCCGTTGAAATAGGCCGAACTATACCGCCAGTTTTCGAGGTCTTGTTTTCTGAGTTCCTGCCGGTTGCCATCGGTGCCTTCCAACACCAGATAGCTACCGTCGCCTAATTGCGTACCCGCAAAGTACAACCGGAGAAAGGTCGTGCTGGGCTGCGTCACCTGCGTCAGAAACTGGAGTTGGTTGCTGCCCGACGTATCACGGTCCGACGTATCGGCCTGACGTGGCGCGGCCTGACGTGGCCCGACCTGATATCGGAACGAGTGCGGCACCATTTTCTGGGCCATCGTCGTTCCGCCAAACAGGCCCATCAGCCCGATGAGCAAGAGGTTGATTGATTTCATGTTTCGTGTGTGGTTAACGTACCTTATTGAAGACTGACCAGCACCAGCACCAATCCCGTGCCTGCGTCCAGCGAGGTCATGGCTTTGCCGAGGATAGCACCCTGCGCCTGCCCGCTGTCCAACGCCTTCATGGCATGACCCGCCGTGGGCGATGTCGTGAGTAGATCACCCGGACGGATGGCTCCGTACTGTGCATCGACCCGGCAATAAACCCGTCCTGTCAGGGCCACCGGGTGTTGCCCGCTGGCGAGAGTGCCCGCCTGTCCCATCAGCATACCCGGCTGCACGTCGCCCGCCCCGCTCACGATACCGGCCACCGTTTTGTCGTAGGCTTGCCGGGCTACCCGCAGTTGGCCCGGTTTATCGGGGTCGATGCTGACCACCGTACCCGGCAGCAGCGTTTCGGCGGCTTCAATGTCGAAGTGTTCGGCGAGGTCGGACCCGCCTGTGATCTCGAGGACCTTGGTCGAGATAGTTCCGTTAACCTGTAGCGTTTTTGAGGGTGTGGTCAGGCCGATGCCTACGTTCCCGGCTGGGGTGATAACCATCGTGGCATCGTCGGAACTGGCTGTTTTGGAAAACACCAGCTTACCGGCCCCGGCACCCCAGCTATTGTTGGCCACTCCAATGCGCCAGGCCGCTCCGCCAGTGCCCGGATTGATGAGCTTAAGCTGCATATCGCTTTCCGACGCCACACTGAATCGGGCTTCGTTGTCTGTGGTGCCGACTTTCACCTTGCCCCCGCCATTGGCCAGCAGAATATCCTTATCCGACTCGTTGTTGAGGTACAGCGGGTCGCTGCTTTCGATTTGGTTGCCGTCGAGGGCCAGCATGTGCGTGTTATCGCCCACCCTCGAATGCAGGCGCAGGGCACCGTCCGCCAGATAATTCCCCGATCTGGTCACGTTTTTTCCGTAGATGGTGAATACGACCGGGTTGTCGAGATTGATGCCCAACCGGGCCATGTCGGTGGACATAGCAAACATCAGGTCGCCGTTGTGCCGGATGCGAAAATGGTCTTCGTTGTTGATCGACCACGTTGCCGTAGACGCACCGTTCGCCACAGTGCGCCGAAGTTCGATACCGGCCGTCTGGCTGGAAAGCGAGGCCCCACCTAAAGAGCTGACACGTAGGTAGGTATCAGATGAGCTATGAATGTCTAAGTTCCGATTAGGGTTTGATAGACCTATACCAACTTTGGTTGGAGGATTGACGTACAAGTTGCCGTTTTGGGTCGACCATTGGGCCAGCACTTGTTTCGGGCTGAACAGGAGGCCTGCAAGGCAGACCTTAAAAAAGAGGTGTACGAAATTCGTATTCATGATTAAAAAGAAGACTTGTGATTGAAAAGTAGAAGAGGTGGGGTATAGCTTTCCCAACCTAGGGACAATGGCTATACCCCGGTGGAACAGACACTATATGATGGGTTGCGACCGGGCCGGGTTAGTTATTTGGTACGGCCAGATACACCTCGATGATACGGGGTGTCATGGAGACGATGCGGATACCGCCGTAGCGATCCGGGTCGGTGGGCATGCTGCCGAAGAGTTTGAAGAGAAATATGTCGCCCTGCTCGTACACTGGAGGCTCCTGGTTGTTATCCGTCCAGTAGGCTTCAAACAGGCTTGGCCGCTCTTTCACCCACCCCTCAATGGTCTTGACCGAGTAGTTGGTTTTATTGAACCAGACTACTCCCATCTGATCACCCGCTCCAAGTGTATAGGTCAATTCGTCCCACATCGTTCTGGACATTTCTATCTGAGCGTTGTGGTAGAGGTTGAAATTGGTCTTATACGTAGTGGAGGCTGCTACGCTGTTCAGATAATTGAAACTGTTGAGCGCACCGTTCGATAGCGTAAACACCGTCGGAATCTTGTTCTGGTCTGTACCAACCGGGTAGTTCGGCCACTCAATCCGCCAGGTGAGGCATTTGGTGTAAGCAAACAGTTTGTTTCCGGGAACGAACGTCTGTTCGATAATCGTCGGGAATAGTAGCGGATGCCCGCCCGGATTGGATGTGTAGCCTCCGGGACCTTCCGGGGGAGAGTTCGGAACGAACCCGTCGGCCCGTGCCGCGAGGTCCTGCCGCTGAACGAAGCTTTCTTCGCATCCGCAAAGTGCCATCAGGAGCAGCGCGAAGACGGTTACTGCTTTTAGTTGTTGCATGGTAATGCTTGTTAAAAAAGGAAAGAAAATTGCCTACTGCTTATAGGTGATTCGGCGAATACCTTACGGCAACAAAGGTAGCCGGAGTACTTTGGGCAGGGCTAACACACAGTTCCCAGAAAATAGCACGGATGTAACAAGGAAATCTTTTTAGTAGTAAATTATTGATTACCAGATATTTGAAAATAATTACTTTGAATCTTTACCTCTTTTTGTTTGGCAAATTCGGACGGTACCATGCCAAATTGATCTTTGAAACATTTGGAGAAATAGGAAAGATGATTGAAACCCGACAGGTAAGCGGCTTCGGCAATCTGGATGCCAGGCTGCTGCAACAGGTCGGCTGCTCGCTGGAGCCGGATGTAGCGAATAAAGTCAGAGGCAGAGTGATCGGTGAGTGCCTTCAGCTTGCGGTGCAACTGCATCCGGCTCATGCCCATTTCCCGTTGTAGGGCTTCCACACTGAACGCTTCCTCGGCGATGTGTTCGTCGATAATGCGGATGGTTTTTTCCAGAAACTCGGCCTCCCGATCACGGATGGATGCTCCTGTCGGTTGCAAGACGACCTCCCGGCTGTATTTTTTACGTAACAAATCGCGCTGGGTAAGCACACTGTTGATGCGGGCCACCAGTTCATCCAACGCAAAAGGCTTGGCTAAGTACTGTTCAGCCCCCCCTTCAAAACCTTCTTTTCGGGAGTTGATGTCGTCTTTGGCCGTGAGCAGGATGACTGGGATATGGCTGGTCAGGTCGTCTTCTTTCAGATGGCGCGTCATCGAAAAACCGTCCATCACCGGCATCATCACATCGGAAATAATCAGGTCAGGCACCACCCGACGAGCTATCTGGAGGCCTTCATCGCCCCGCATGGCCTGCACCACCCGAAAGCGGTTGGCAAGTTGCTGGCGGAGGTAATCGTTCAGTTCAGGGTGGTCTTCTACCAGCAGAAGTGTAGGCTTGTCTTCCCCGCTGCCTTCGGCCTGTTCGTCCACTGCCAACGGGCCGGGTGTGGTGGTTGTGCCCACGGGTTGCGCGGCAAACGGAGCGGATAGTACCATGTCCAGCCCGTCGGCATCCTGCGGTGCTTCTGCTTTTAGGGGTAACCAGACATCAAATGTGCTGCCCAATTCGGGCTGACTTTCTACTTCAATTGAGCCTTCGTAGAGTTCGACCAATTCTTTAGTTAGTGCCAGCCCCAAGCCGCTTCCCTCGAAGGCCCGCGTTTGCGAGGGGTCGATCTGGTAAAAACGGTCGAAGACGCGGGTTTGCAGCGAGGCTGGAATGCCAATGCCCGTGTCGCGAACCACCAGCCGAAGCCCGGTTTCTGGTTCTACGTCGGCCCGTAGCGTTACCTGCCCCCCTGCCGGGGTAAACTTGATGGCATTCGACAACAGATTATACACAATTTTCTCAAGCTTATCGCGGTCGTAGGCGGCTATCCATTCGGTATCAGGCAGGTCAATCTGGTACTGTAGTTTCTTGCTCTCGGCCATTGGCTGGAAGTACTGCGCGGTTTGCCGAAGGAAGCTAATCAAGTGGCCCCGTTGTCGATTCAGGGTAAGCATACCCATTTCTGCCTTTGCCATATCGAGCAGTTGATTCACCAGCCGAAGCAAGCGGTTGGCATTGCGCTCCATCATGTGGGTTTCTTCCGGGCTGATGGTTTCCCGTTTTTGAAGCGGTGCCAGAATTAGTTGCAGCGGGGTGCGGAACTCATGCGAAATGTTGGCAAAAAACTGCGACTTGACCCGATCCAGCTTCTTGATATAATCCGCTTCGATTTGCAGAATTTTGGCCTTTTTGGCGGCTTCATCCGCTATCGCTTGGGCAATTTTGCTGCTACAGATGGCCGCGATGGTTTGCAGAGCCTCCAGGTGATGCTCCTGGAAAAAGCCTTTTTCGGGATGTTCCGAATCGATCACGCCAATGACCTCGTTTTGGAGCAGCAGCGGTACAGCCAGTTCAGCGTAACGTATCTCGTCGTCCACGATGTATCGCGGGTCCTGCGTGGTGTCGGTAACGATTTCCGGCTTGCCCGTTCGTGCTACGGTTCCGACAATGCCTTCTCCCAGCGTAATGACTATCGGGTTAAGAATCGAGTAGGCTTCCGGGTTTTTGTTGCCATAGGCGGCTTTCTGGACGAGGGCTGTTTGCTCGTCGTTGAGCAGATAGATCACGCAGTCTACGAAGCCCAACCGGGCAATGCAGTTTTGGGCCACATCCCACAGAATTTCATCCACTGTATTTTTACCGTAGAGCGACGTAGCGAAATAGTTGATCGTCTCGTCGATGTCTTGGCGGAGTTGCAGGCTTCGCGAAAGCTGGTATTGTTCGTTTTCCAGTGAAAGCTGCTGATTTCGCTGCCGAAGCTGATACCGGTTGAAGAGCAGGTAGCCAATCAGCCCGCCCAGAAGTACCAGCGCAATCAGGGAAACGATCCACATTCGCTGTTGACCGAGCGATGCCTGTTGGGCCGCCAAGCGTAGCTTCTGTACGCCCAGTTCGCGGTCTTTCTGTTCGCCCTGATACCGGGCCTGCATATCTGCAATCTGCTTCGACAGCTCCGCCGACTGCAAACTATCCGACAGGTCCTCATATCGATGCTGATATCGCAGCGCCTGCTCGTGATCCCCCAACGAGGCATGAATGAGGGGCAGTAGCAACAGTGCCCCCCGTTCGGTGTTTTTGGCCTTAATTTTCCGGGCAATGGTCAGTGCCTTCTGGGCGTATGACAGGGCCTCCCGAAAGTTGCCCTTTGCTATGAAAAGCCGGGCCAGATCGCTGTATGAAATAGCGATATTATCCTGATTATCGTTCTTGAGGTCAAACGTCAGTGATCGGTTATAGTAGTCGAGGGCTTTGTCGTACTGTTTTGCCACGCGGTAAATCATGGCGAGGTTATGAAACGTATTGCTCATCCCCTGTTCGTTGTTCAGTGTCTGATCGATTTGCAGGGATTGCAGGTGGTACTGTAACGCCTTCCCATAATCTGCCTGGTCAAAATAAACATTACCGAGGTTACCGTAGACTGAGGCTAATTGTGGCCTGAGTCCATGTTCTTTCGCTATTTTTTCTGCCTGTGCATTGGCTTCTATACTGGCCTTATACTGTTTGAGGTACCGGTTGATAATCCCCATACCAATGTACATGCGGCAGGTTTCTTTGTACTCACCCATCGGGAGAAAAATGGCGATTCCGGCCTTACTCATTTCCAGAGCGCGGGTGTACTCGCTACGTTCGGCGTAGATGCGGGTGAGCTGCTGGTAGGCCTTTGCTTCGGATAACGACAGGCGATTCTTTTGGGCCAGTGCCAGGGCGGTTTGGGCCGCAGCCAGTGCCTGTTCGGGTTGAGAAGAAGTGAGTTGTTTAGCCCGGTCGAGGTGCCGATTTATACTGTTCTGTATGGTGTCGGGCTGGGCCAGCAAGGGCGTGTTTCCCCCAAAAAAGAGAAGCAGCAGCAGGAGTAGAGAGCATGAAGCCATAACTGCCAACTTAGACTATAGTGTGCATAGTGCTAAGCTGATAGAAATGTCGCGTTTTTTTTTCAATTAGTGCGAGTTCGACTTCGTAACCGGTAGCGAGTTGGCCCTATTTATCGGTTATTGAATAAAAAGAAAGCTCGCGCTCTGATCTGTTGCTGCTGGTTAGTGCGTATCGTGCTAGTGGATAGGGGGACAATCCGTTTGGCTGTAGGCTACTCTCTAATGCTGGCTAGACCAAGCTGAATTGGTACTCAAATCGTTTACTTACCACTAACCCCTGCCCAGCGTCAGCCGGTCAACTTTGGCGGCCACCAACTGCTCCATTTCGGCTTGACTGGCACCGTCAGCTACGATCTTGACCCCAACCGAGGGCGGCACCAAGGTCCGAAAGGCGAGGCATTTCTCTACTGAAAACAGCGTTTGTAGCGCACCCGTGGCGTTCTTTAGAAAATCAGCCCCGGCATCGGTAGCTGTCTTGATCATCTTCGACAATTCCTGATCTGTCAGCAAAGACGATTCCAGAATTACCGTCAGGGGTTTTTCGGACGCATGGGCCAGAGCTACCAACTTCACTAATTCGATTTTGAGCCAGACCGAGGTTGGCGACAACAGGGCCGAGGTATTCAGGACTACTTCGACCTCGCTGGCACCGTCTTTCAAAGCCAGTTCCAACTCCAGTTGTTTGACTTCAGTACGCTGATAACCAAATGGATAGCCAATCACTGCTGACAGACTTACCGGGTGTGTGTCGCCCATTTCGCGTCGCCATTTTTTGACCCAGAACGGAGCCACCGTCAGGCCCGCCATGCCGAGTTGCGTTACGTCGTCGAGAGCTTCATATTGCTCGTTGATGCGAACGTCGGGGTGGAGCAACGCCCGTTCGATGTAGGGGAAGAGGTGGTTCAAAGGCGTTTGTGATTTGTTGGATCAAAGGTACGTGGTTTCAGTACCCCTGAAACCTGTACTTTTGTGGCATGAATATTCTGATTGAGACGCTGGGCTGGATTGCCTCGGTACTGATTGTGGGGGCTTATGCCCTCAATTTGCGGGGATCGCTTTCAGCCAAAGATCCGCGCTACATCTGGAGCAACATTGTCGGCGGCATCTTTTTCGTTGTCAATACCTACCATCATGGCGCTTATCCCTCGGCTTTGGTGAATGTGGTTTGGGTGATCATCGCGCTCACGGCCTTGTTGAGTAAACCTAAAAGCTGAACTGCAACGCGGCTTTGATCACGAACTTGTCAACGCCCGGTTGCAGGTAGGTCAGGCGGTGAACGGCCTGAATACGGATGATTTTGAACATGTTGTCGATCCCATAACCCAACTCCACATAGGGCGTGCGGGGGTTGAGCGAACCAAAAACGGTGGGCTGCACACCCGTCGCCAACACCTTGCCCGACTCATAGGCCTGGTTGCCGGGTCGGCGGCTGCCCCAGAGCAGGTCGGCATTACCGGTGAGCCGCCAGTTGAGTTTTTTGATACCTGGAATCCGGTTGAACAACAATCCTTCGAAACGGTGCTGCCAGTGCAACATAGCAAAACGGTCGCTTACAAACTCATAGAAATTCATGCGGTTGAAGGCGTTTGGCACGAAGAAAAACGTGGGGTTGCCCGTGTGCGGAAACAGCAACGGAGCAGGCACCGCAGAGGGCGAATAACCCGCCTGAAGCAGATAGGTAGTGCGGCCTAACCGCCCAAACGGAATCATCTGGGCCAGTTTCACCGTGATGCGGTCGTAGGTAAAATCGCCCCCGATTGCCCGGCTCCCGTGAGTATAGCGCAGCGTGAACACGGGCGATTGGCGGGTGCCAACAGCCACGCGGTCGTTGCCATCCATAATGTAGTTTTCTTTGCGGGCCACACGGGTTTCGAGCGAGTAAAACGCATCGAAAAAGTCGGGTCGGGTGGGGGAGTTGTCGCCCATTTCGGGGTTGATGCGGAAGTGGTACGGAAACACCGGGAAGAACGTCCGGGTGCCAACCGTAGCCGTGAACAACACGCCTTTTATGGGTTCTGTTAACAGAAATAATTCGCGCAGGTTATTATAAAAACCACCTCTGAACCGCCCAAACCGGCTGAATGCGTAGAAATTAGGGTTGTTGTTGGTTAGTTCGGGGGTGATACCGAGCCGTTCCAGATCGCTCGACAGCCGCGCTCCCAATACCGTCCATTTCCGGCGCGAGACCTGGTAATTCAGTTCCAGGCCATACTTGAACCGGGCATCCTTCACCCCATAGCCCACATACGACTGCACCCGCACCGCCCGGCTAAACTGGCTGTTTGTGCGAAAACCAACCCGCGTTCGCAGCCCTTCCACACTGTTGAAAGCGGCCACCAGCAGGTAGGGGCCGTAGTCGATAGGCCCCCGTTTATACCAGCCCGTCAGCAAAAGCTGGCCAATGGTTTCGGCCCGGCGGACCGATGGAACCTGCCGGAGCGAGTCGATCAGCAGGCGAGCCGTGTGGTCGTTGCGATCGAGGGAGTCGGGGCCGGCGAGGGTTTGGTAGGCCGTTTTCCAATAGGCATCATTGGCCTGTTGGGCGGTGTCGGCCACAGTCACGACCCGGTCGAAAAACGAAATCGGGCGGTTTTCGTTGATGCGGAAGTTGCTGTTTCGGGTAACGGATCGCGCCCTCATACCGAGCGATTGGGGGCCAACGCCCGTCAGTTCGGCGGTCATGTGCAAACTGGTTGGGAGCCAGCCCATCAGTTGTCCGGTGGCATTCTCAACGGGTTCAAGCTCCTGTTCGATCAATAACTGCCTGACGTAGTTGATGTTGGCTTCTAATCCAATCCGGGCTTCGATTTGGCACAGGGCAAACACGGTGGTGTCGATCCACATGGTGCCGGTGAACACGAGGTCCTGTTTCCGGCGTGGGTCAAACTGGATTTCGTAGCAAATGTGGTTGCCTACCCGAACGGTGTCGGCAATGAAATACTCGTACCAACTTTTCCAGTTTTCGCCTATTGGCGACGCAAAATCCTTGCCCAGAAACGGCTGATAGTTGTCGTAGAAATTATAGCTGAGGGAGTTGCCCCCCACAAACTGAGCCACGAACTTCGGGTCGCCAATGCCCACGCCCTTCACCCGCGTTTTGCGGATGTCTTCGCGGTTGCGCTGTGGTGTTTGGCGGTGATAGAATGTAGAAACCGACTCCGACACCAGCACGGGCACCAATGTGTGGCCTTCATCATCGGTGAGGGTGTCGAAATGGCTCATGGCCTCGGCAACGCGCCGGAGCAGGGGAGTTCGGCGGGTTTTTTCGGTCAGGTGGCTGAGAGCGATTTCGGTTTTAGCATAGCTGTCGTGTTCGTAGGAGTCGATGCGGCTGCGGTCGTTCTGGGCCACGTTTCGCCGAACCTGCCGCAATACCCGGTAAGCCGGGTTTTCGCCCGCTTTCACCAGCACTTCCCGTAAAATCATACCGCCCGGTGTCAACCCGATCCGTACTATCTGAACCCGTTGCGCAGGGTCGAGCCAAATACTCTTAGTCAAAAACCCCAGCGACGACACCAGCAGCGAATCTGATAATGCCTTGACCGACAGGCTAAACTGTCCCAGCTCATCGCTGATTACGCCTACTTTTCGATCCTTCAGCGCAAGGCTCGCAAAAGGAACGCCCACCCCCGTTCGGGCATCCGTAACCGTTCCCGACACCACGAACGTGCTGCCATCGGGTGTGGGTTGCCGTTGCGCCAGACTATCAGCCGACAGGCCAATAAAACCGATCAGCCAGTAAAGGAAAAGCCATAGAGATTTGGGCAAGGGCATGGTGTTGAGATACATTAATAACCTGTAAGTTGCAAAAAATGGGCGAACTATGGGTAGGCTATAGACAAAAAAAGTCATTGATAGTCAGATGCTATACCAGCATCGTAACTATCAATGACTCCGATGGTCCTGAATGACTCCTTATTACTGCCGCACTACTTTCACCGTTTTGGCCCGCGTCGGTGTGGTAACCTGCAATAGGTACAACCCTGCCGAACGGCCCAACCCAATCTGCTGTCGAACGGTGTTACCCGTAGACTCGCTGCTCAACTGGCTCAGGGGTTGCCCCTGTGCATCGTGTACTTGCAGAGTCACCGGCTCACCGCCTGTGTTGCCGATGACAATCTCAACGGTTTCGCCCAGTGTTGGGTTACCCAGTACCGTTACGTCCAGCTCCGATACCGGCTCGGCATTTGCCGAACGAGCCACGCCCGTACAGAACTGTTTGAAGTTGAAATTGAACGTGTTGCTGGCACTGCCGCTTACCTGAACCCCTTTCAACTTGAACGGAGCAATGTCGGAATTGGGGTTGTTGATGGCCCGAATCAGGTCGGCATTATCGACCACCCGCGTACAGTTGTAAGGGTCCGTACTGTTCAGACCCACAATGCCTGCGTAGTTGATAGGCTGACCGTTGCCACCTGTCGTCAAAATGCGGAACGTACCTGTGTTGCAGTTCGCATCCGTCACTCCTGTGATCGTTAACGGGCCACCCAGCGTGTTCGCCGGACTGCCACAACCCGTTGGAGTGGGGCTGGTGGTGGTGCTGGGCGGAGCAGTGGTGGTCGAGCTGGGCGGATTCGAGCTACAGGCCCCCTTGAAATCGAAGACAAAGGTGTTTGTGCTGCTACCTCCCACTTGCATACCCCGCAGGTTAAACGGACTCACACTCATGCTCGGATCGTTGAGTGCCCGAATCAGTTCGGGGCTGTCTACCATCCGGCCGCAATTGTAAGGATCTACGTTGCTCAAACCCGGGATGCCCGCAAAGTTAATGGGCTGACCACTACCTCCCGTCGTTATAATTCGGAACGTACCTGCCTGGCAGTTCAGATCGGCGACACCCGTGATCAATAGCGGGTTACCCAGTGTGTTGGCCGGGCTGCCACAACCTGTTGGTGTGGGGTTAGCGACCGTGGTTGAGCTTGGCGGAGCCGTTGACTGGCCGGTGCAATACAGTTTGAAATCGAACAAGAACGTATTGGTCATCACGCCATTTTGCATGGCGTTGACTTCGAACGGCGTAATGGTTGATCCTGTAAAGTTGATGGCCATTAATTGTTCGCCATTATCCACTTTGCGCACGCAGTTGAATGGATCTTCGTTGCTCAGACCCACAATTACCGAGAAGTCGATAGCCTGACCCGTGCCACCCGTTGTCAAAACCCGGAATGAGCCATTCAGACAGTTCTGATCTGTAACCCCTGTGACTACCAGTGGCTGACCGATGCCTGTGGTATTGGACGGACTGCCGCAGAATGGAATGATGACCTGATTGCCCGGTGCCGCAATATTGAGTGTGAAGTTATCACTCACCGTTCCGCCCTGTCCGTCGTTGGCCGTTACCGTTACACCAAAGGTGCCTGAAACCGAGGGTGTTCCGGTGATCACCCCAGCCGGACTGATGCTCAGGCCCGGAGGTAAGCCCACTGCCGTAAACGTTAATGGATTGCCATTCGGATCGGTGAAAGCAGGTGCTACGTTGCTGGTGAAGGCCACACCCACGGTGCCGCTTTGCGGATCGGTGATGCCTGCACCAACCACCGTTGGTGGTTGATTAACAGGTGGTGCCGGGGCAATGTTGAGTGTAAACCCGTCGCTGACCGTTCCTCCCTGTCCATCGTTGGCCGTTACAACCACACCAAACGAACCAGATGACGTTGGTGTTCCGGTGATTACGCCAGCCGGGCTGATGCTCAGGCCCGGAGGTAAGCCAACAGCCGTGAACGTTAATGGATTGCCATTGGGGTCCGTAAAGGCTGGTGCCACGTTGCTGGTGAATGAAACCCCTACGGTGCCACTTTGCGGATCAGTGATGCCTGCACCAACCACTGTTGGCGGCTGATTCGCGATGGGTGCCGGCGATATGTTGAGCGTGAAATTGTCGCTCACGGTTCCGCCCTGTCCGTCGTTGGCCGTTACCGTTACACCAAAGGTGCCTGAAACCGAAGGTGTTCCCGTGATAAACCCGCCCGAACTGATACCTAGACCAGCGGGTAAACCAACCGCTGTGAATGTTAAGGGGTTACCATCGGGATCGGTGAAGGCGGGGGCTACGTTGCTACTGAATGCCACGCCCACCGTGCCGCTCTGCGGATCGGTAATGCCCGCACCAACCACCGTTGGCGGCTGATTAGGCACGGTAGCTGGAGCCACAATCAGCGTAAATCCGTCGCTGACCGTTCCTCCCTGTCCATCGTTAGCTGTTACGACTACGCCAAATGAACCGGCAGAAGTTGGGGTCCCACTGATTAGGCCCGCCGGGTTGATCGTTAGACCGGGAGGTAAGCCAATAGCGGTGAATGTGAGTGGGTTACCATTGGGGTCGGTGAAGGCTGATGATATGTTGCTGGCAAATGCCACGCCCACAGTGCCGTTTTGTGGATCAGTAATACCCGCACCTACCACCGTTGGGGGCTGATTGCCTGGAGCCACAGGAACCACATTCAGCGTGAAACCGTCACTCACCGTGCCGCCCTGTCCGTCGTTCGCCGTAACAACCACTCCAAACGTACCCGAAACCGACGGGGTACCGGTAATAAGGCCCGACGAGCTAATACCTAAACCTGCGGGCAGACCCGTTGCCGTAAAGGTCAGGGGATTACCGTCGGGATCGGTAAAGAATGGAGACACGTTGCTGGTAAAGGAAACGCCCACTGTGCCGCTTTGTGGATCCGTAATACCACCTCCTACAATTGTTGGAGGCTGATTGCTGGGTGCAACCGGGGCAACAATTAGCGTGAAGCCGTCGCTCACGGAGCCGCCCTGCCCGTCGTTGGCCGTAACCACCACGCCAAATGAACCGGCTGTTGTGGGTGTGCCGGTAATGACCCCTGTCGGGCTGATGCTGAGGCCTGGTGGTAAGCCAACAGCCGTAAACGTCAACGGATTACCATTGGGGTCGGTGAAGGCTGGAGCCACGTTGCTGGTGAAGGCTACGCCCACCGTTCCATTCTGTGGATCAGTAATACCTGCACCCACCACGGTTGGGGGCTGATTGCCAGGCGGTGCCGGAGATACGTTCAGGGTGAAGTTATCGCTGACCGTGCCGCCCTGTCCGTCGTTGGCCGTGACGGTTATACCAAATGCTCCTGATACAGAGGGTGTTCCGGTGATCACCCCGCCAGAACTGATGGCTAAACCGGCTGGCAAACCAACCGCCGTGAATGTCAATGGATTGCCGTCGGGGTCGGAGAAGGCGGGGGCTACATTGCTGACAAAGGATACACCTACTGTGCCGCTTTGTGGATCGGTAATACCTGCGCCGACTACTGTTGGTGGTTGATTGGGCACCGTTGCC
The DNA here is from genome assembly GCA_031411995.1 of Cytophagales bacterium. Taxonomy (GTDB): domain Bacteria; phylum Bacteroidota; class Bacteroidia; order Cytophagales; family Spirosomataceae; genus Rudanella. Next base: position 1,403 of record JANOCD010000018.1, on the reverse strand, counting down.
GGGGCAACGATCAGGCTGAAATTATCGCTGACGGTTCCGCCCTGTCCGTCGTTGGCGGTGACCACAACACCAAATGTTCCGGCCACACCCGGTGTGCCCGTAATTACTCCCGCCGAACTAATGCTCAACCCGGCTGGCAGACCAATAGCGGTGAAGGTAAGCGGGTTACCATTCGGATCGGTAAAGGCTGGAGCCACGTTACTGGTGAAGGCAACCCCCACCGTGCCGTTTTGTGGGTCCGTAATACCCGCGCCAACCACTGTTGGTGGGAGGTTACCCGGAGGGGCTGGGGCCACGTTAAGCGTGAAGTTATCACTAACCGTACCCCCCTGTCCATCATTAGCCGTTACTGTCACGCCGTAAGTGCCCGATACGCTTGGCGTTCCCGTGATAAACCCGCCCGAACTGATACCTAAACCAGCGGGTAAACCAACCGCTGTAAACGTTAAGGGGTTACCATCGGGATCGGTGAAGGCGGGGGCTACGTTGCTACTGAATGCCACCCCTACGGTGCCACTTTGCGGATCGGTGATGCCACTGCCCACCACCGTTGGGGGCTGGTTAACGGGAGGGGCCGGAGCCACATTTAGCGTAAAGCCGTCGCTGACGGTTCCGCCCTGTCCGTCGTTGGCCGTGACTGTCACACCAAAGGAGCCGGAGACGGAAGGTGTTCCCGTAATCACACCCGCTGAACTGATGCTCAGACCCGAAGGCAAGCCGACTGCGGTGAACGTGAGTGGGTTGCCGTTGGGATCAGTGAACGCCGAGGAAATGTTGCTGGTGAAAGCTACGCCCACGGTTCCATTTTGGGGGTCGGTAATGCCTGCGCCCACCACGGTGGGGGGTAAGTTAGCGGGAGGGGCCGGAGCCACATTGAGTGTGAAGGTGTCACTGACGGTGCCACCTTGCCCGTCGTTGGCAGTGACTGTCACGCCAAAGGAGCCGGAGATGGAAGGCGTTCCGGTGATGACCCCGGCTGGACTGATGTTGAGACCGGCTGGTAAACCTGTGGCCGTAAAGGTCAATGGGTTGCCGTTGGGATCAGTGAACGCGGAGGAAACGTTGCTGGTGAAAGCTATGCCCACGGTGCCATTTTGGGGGTCGGTAATGCCTGCGCCCACCACCGTTGGGGGTAAGTTAGCGGGTACAACATTGAGAGTGAAACCCGCACTGATACTGGCCCCCTGCGGATCGGTTGCCCTGACGGTAATGCCAAAAGAACCTGATACCGACGGAGTGCCAGTGATTACACCCGTGGTGGGGCTAATGCCTAAACCGGCTGGCAGGCCTGTTGCCGTGAATGTGAGCGGCCCCCCGTCAGGATCTGTGAAGGCCTGGGCGGTTGGGGTGCTGAAACCAATACCGACCGTGGCCGATTGGGGAGAAGCCAAAGCCGTGCCAGT
>JANOCD010000017.1:0-10938 GCA_031411995.1 Cytophagales bacterium | reverse complement strand
TGGTTGATACCTTCAATATGATCAGCCAGATAAGTAGCTGTGTAGTTGATGTGGCTACTGAGCAGAAACTGGCCGTAAAGCTGAACGGTAACTTTCATCTTTTTTGCATTCAAGTTACACCAATTGCGTAAGTCCTAAGATTATCGCGGTAAATATGTATTGATTGATTTTTGGGGAAGCTGGTGCGCCCCTTGCGTGGACGAAATGAAGCATCTCAAAGAAGTGTATGCCCAGACGAAGCGCGACGATTTCGAGATCATCGGCGTGGTGTGCAACGACACTCCCGAACGGTTACGGCCTTTTTTAGATAAGCAAGCCATAACATGGCCGCAGGTAATGGCAACAACAGCCAACAAACTAACGGAAACATTTCAGGTCAATAGCTACCCAACTACCTTCCTCATCGACCCACAGGGAAAGGTGCTTCTGACAGGGTTACGAGGCAGTCAAACCCTGAGCCTCATAAAAGACTTGCTCAGTCGTAAGCGGTAGCACATCGTTGTCTATCAGTCTATTAATCAAGTCAGTCGCTGTATAAACCGCCTATCAAAAAGTGGTTGTGAAAAGGTTAGATTCCGCCTTTTTTAGCTTTCTCATGGCTTTCGCGACCCCAATATGACTCATTATTACGATACACTTTTCAGGTATATAGCCGAGACATTGGTTCTGCCCGAATCGGACAAAACGTTGATCCGGCAGTTGTTTACCCCTGTTTTCGTTACGAAAGACACCATCATTGAATCGGCGGGCCGCGTTCCACAATACCATAATTTTATCGTGTCGGGCTTCATGCGGAATTTCCATTGGAATCAACAGGGGGAGCCGGTAACGGTCGATTTGAACGAAGGCTCCCGGTTTTTTACGTCGTATTTCCACTTTATGAACCGAACGGTATCCAACGAAAACCTCCACTGCCTCACCGACTGCGAACTGTTGCGAATCAGCCGGGACGATGTGGACATTGCAGCCTCGCAGGGGATTACCCAGAAAGATTACACCGTACAGATTCTGAACAAACGCTTAGAAGCCAACAAACAGCGGGCGCATGACATGGCCACGCTCACAGCGGAGGAACGGTATCGCAAATTTTCAACAGAAAATCCTGCCCTAATCCGAAACGTCCCGCTGATGTACATCGCGTCGTATCTGGGCATCACCCAACGGCACATGAGCCGGTTGCGGAAAGAGAAAACGCACTAAATCCAACCCCAAAAAACGCCGTTCATCACAGGTGGACATTTGTCTAATTGAGTCGTTTGAGGCCAGCCTATTTTTGGGCCTAAACTTCACAAATGGGGCAGATGGAAACAACACAACTACTGAACACGAGCGTTTTGAACGGTACAAAAGCTCTAAACTTCACGGCAAAGCTGTGGTTTATCGTAGCCACCATTGGCCAATGGCTGTTTGGCTATTACATTCTTGCTTTCTACGGAAAATCCACGTTCGCCGGGGACTTTGAAAAATGGAATGAGGTACTCCCGAAGGGTCACGTAGCGGGCAATTGGTCAGGCAATCTGCTGGTTGGTAGCCACATATTGTTAGCGGCCATCCTGGTTATTGGCGGGCCGTTGCAACTTATGCCGCAGGTGCGCGAGCGGTTCCGAACGTTTCACCGCTGGCTTGGCCGGACTTACGTTGTTACGGCCATTGTGGTTAGTGTGGCCGGTCTCGTTATGGTTTGGACCCGTGGCACCGTGGGCGATCTATCGCAGCATATCAGCATCAGCATTCAGGCCATCTATATCATTGCGTTCGCGCTTCTTTCCATCAACTACGCCAGAGCGCGGCAGTTTGCTCAACACCGAATCTGGGCACTCCGCCTGTTTATGGTCGCGAATGGAGTGTGGTTTTTCAGGGTTGGTTTGATGGCCTGGTTAGTGATCAATCAGGCACCCGTTGGCTTCGACCCCAAAACATTCACCGGCCCTTTTCTGACAACCCTGGCCGTGTTTACGTATGCAATTCCCCTCTCATTGATTATGCTGGAGGTATACTTTTATGCACAATCATCTAAAAATCAGTCTATTAAATTATTCACCTCAGCCCTTATCGGTCTGTTGACGATCATTATGGCCATCGGAATTTTCGGAGCTACAATGGGGATGTGGTTGCCGCGTGTTTAACGGTAGAACACCCCCTACGCGGGCTTTGACACAAAACCACTTGTACAAAACCCGCGAACCAATGAAACCTTTATTTCTGCCCTTTTTTGTGGCATTATCTCTCTTTTGCCTCTCTGCATCGGCCCAAAACCAACCCCTCGGCCTGTTCGATGGTCACGCCGATGTCGGGAAGGTTAAGAAACAAGGTTCGGCCCAGTACAATCCCAAAACGGCCCAATACACGATGTCGGGGTCGGGTTATAACATCTGGTTTGACCACGACGAATTCCATTTTATGTGGAAGCAGATGAAAGGCGATTTCATTCTGTACACGCGGGCCGCCCTGATCGGTAAAGGCGTTGATCCACACCGCAAAGTGGGCTGGATGGTGCGGAGCAGTTTGGACAGTAACTCGGCCCACATCAATGCTGCCGAACACGGCGACGGGCTTACCTCGCTGCAATTCCGACGCACAGCCGGAGCCAAAACCGAGGAGTCGCGGGCCAAAATGACTCATGCCGATGTGATTCAATTAGAACGTCGGGGCAACAAATACACCATGTCAGTGGCCAAATTCGGCGACCCGTTCGAGACGGTGCAGGTGACTGATCTGGCTCTCGGCGACGAGGTCTATGTGGGTTTGTTTATTGGGTCGCATAACAAAGATGTGGTGGAGAGTGGCACCTTCCGGGATGTTCGCATCAGCATTCCGGCGAAAGAAAATTTTGTGCCGTATCGCGAGTACATCGGCAGTCATATCGAGACGCTGGACGTTGCCACCGGCGACCGAACCATTCTCCATTACTCCCCCGAATCGTTGCAGGCTCCCAACTGGACACCCAACAACCGAACGCTGATTTACAACAGTAAAGGGCTGATTTACAGCTTCGATCTAAAGAAGAAAACCACCTCCCTACTCAACACCGCCCCCGTCGCGAACAACAACAACGACCACGTGCTGTCGTTCGACGGAAAGATGTTGGGCCTAAGTGGCAGCAGCAAAGAATCCAACAACAAGTCAGTGGTTTTTACGGTGCCGGTGAAGGGTGGCAAACCCACGCAGATTACGCCCATTGGCCATTCTTACCTGCATGGCTGGTCGCCCGATGGTAAGACGCTAGTGTTCACAGGGCAGCGCGACGGGGAGTACGATATTTACAGCGTCCCCGCAGCGGGTGGCCCCGAAGTTCGGCTGACTACGGCAACGGGCTTAGACGATGGCCCCGAATATTCGCCGGATGGTCAGCACATTTATTTCAACTCGACCCGTAGCGGCACCATGCAGATCTGGCGAATGAAGGCCGATGGCAGCGACCAACAACAGATCACCAACGACGAGTTTAATAACTGGTTTCCGCACATCTCACCCGATGGCAAGCAGATGGTGATCCTGTCGTTTGGCAAAGAAATCACCCCCAGCGATCACCCGTTCTACAAGCACGTCTATCTCCGGCATATCCCCATCACCAACGGCGAACCAGCCAAAACCACCCCGAAGGTGATCGCCTATATCTATGGCGGGCAAGGCACGATCAACACGCCCTCGTGGTCGCCAGACAGCAAAAAGCTGGCGTTCATCAGCAACTCGGCCCCGCTGACCGAGGCCGTTTCGGTTGGGAAATGAGTTGGTTTTTTATCCCCTAATTCAAAATGAAAAAACTCCTAATCACCCTGTTATCAATCAGCCTCTTGATCGCTTTTTCGCCCACCAAACGGATTGGGCAGTTCCAGAAAAGTGCTGACATTGGCAACCCAAAATTGGCCGGATCATCGCGCTACGACAAAGCCACAAAATCCTATACCCTCACGGGGTCGGGCTACAATATCTGGTTCAAACGGGATGAATTTCAGTACCTCTACAGAACCATCAAAGGCGATTTTACGATCTCTGCCGACTTCGCGTTTGTTGGCCCCGGCTCCGACCCGCACCGTAAAGTGGGCTGGATGGTGCGGGAGTCGATGGCTGATGATGCCTCCCACCTGAGCGCGGTTGTTCACGGCGATGGCCTGACGGTGTTGCAATGGCGGGTAGCCAAAGGCGATGCCATGCGCGACCCCGAAGACGAGATTTTTAGCCCGGAAAAAGCCGTACAAACGGTTCAATTAGAGCGCAAAGGCGATGTTTACACCATGCGCGTGGCCAAAAGAGGGGGCGAGTTGCAAACCGTTGGCAGCCACCAAATGGCCAACCTCCCCAACGACGTGATGGTCGGGCTTTTCGTCTGCTCCCACAAACCCGACAAGGTCGAGGAGGCTGTTGTAAGCAACGTTCAATTAGTTCGGGGGAGGTGAAAATAGAGAATCACTTCCCCCGACTCCGAACCTCCCCAACACATCGCCGGTAGAGAAGTACGCATACAACAACAACCTAAGACTATCAAAACGGTATTGCATGATCGCTATCTTAGTGCCGTTGAACAATCGTATCGTTTTATGAGCGACCCCTGAATGCTATACTGAGAGACGTGAAAATTTCGGACATTTGCGATTGTTTATTGGTTTCTGCTGTCGGTATTGCTACGCCCCGAATCCCTTTTTTCTTTTTACAAGAATTTAAAAAACAAAAGGGTGACTCCAATGACCGAAACGTCGGACCGCCAGAGGCCCAAATGCTGGCCGCTAAGCTCGTGGCTCAGCACCGGAATGCAGATGAGAAACCCGTTTACGGAGCCTGGTTGGTAGGAAGCATCTGGGGTTTCACCTGCTCGCTGGAAATGAGTACTTTATAGTCCCAAAACTGGACGCTTCTGACCAGGCCGATCATAGTCGTATCATTTTTATTTTAAGACGATTGAAGGAACTCATTCTCAACCGATAATGATTACGTTTTACCCCGGACCCTCCAAAGTGTATCCTGACGTGGCTAACTACGCAGCCGAGGCTGTGCAGTCGGGCGTGGTGAGCCTGAACCACCGGAGCGCAGGCTTTATGGACATTGTCCGCGAAACGGTCCGGTTGTTACACGAAAAACTCGACATTCCGGCGGAGTACCATATCGCGCTGGTATCGTCGGCAACGGAGTGCTGGGAAATTGTGGCTCAGTCGCTTACGAACCAAACCACCCTCCACCCCACTACCGGCGCGTTTGGTGAAAAATGGCGCGAACACGCTCACCGAATCCGGCCTTTCGGTGAAATCAACGCCGATATCCTGTGCGTGGTGCAGAATGAAACGTCCAACGGTACGCAGGTGTCGCGGGAGCAGTTGACCAAATGGCGGCAGGAGGTCCCGGCTGACTGGCTGATTGCGGTGGATGCTGTCTCCTCGATGGCGGGCATCGCCCTCGACTGGCATCAGGCCGATGTCTGGTTTGCCTCGGTGCAGAAGTGCTTTGGCCTGCCTGCCGGACTAGCCGTGCTGGTTTATTCGCCCAAAGCACTGGAGCGGGCCACAGCTATTGGCGAGCGGGCGCATTACAACAGCCTGCTGTTTATGCACGAAAACTTCGTCAACTACCAAACGCCCTACACCCCCAATGGACTTGGCATTTATTGCCTGATGCGGGTGTTGCAACAGGTCCCCCCCATCGCCAAAGTGGATGCCCGCACCCGGCAACGAGCCACCGAATGGTTTGCCTTTTTTGAGAAGGAAGTGGCCCATTTGCCATTTCACCTGCTGATTAATGACCCCGTTTTCCGCTCCGACACCGTGATTGCCGCGGAAGGAGCTGAAGCCGATATCAAAGCCATAAAAGCAGCCGCTCAGGAAGCAGGCATTACCCTCGGTAATGGTTACGGAAAATGGAAAGACACCACCTTCCGCATTGCCAACTTTCCGGCGATAACCGACGAAGAGATCGAAGCATTGAAGGCTTTTTTTCGCACGACCAAACTATAATCAGGAAGCTGTTTTGGGGAGGTTGATTTTGGCAGCAGCACCAGCCAAAACCACTCCAGAATGAAACGCATCATGACGAAAAATAGCGAATTTTACCGGCATGACGACAACTTGCCTCCGAGCCTTATTCAATAGCCTGTTCTTCATGATAGGCGTTTCAATCACTCTTGCTCAACCCATTAACCTGACCGAGCAGTTTGGCACCCGGCAACTGGTGATCGTGAAAACCACCGACTTTACCAGTGTTCAGGGACAACTAAGTCTCTATGAAAAAGACGTTTCCACTAATCGCTGGCAACAAAAAGGGAGTTCGTTCCCCATTACGGTTGGCCGAAATGGGGTGGCCTGGGGGGCGGGTCTGCACAAGCCAGCCAATACTGAAGGCCCCCGAAAGCGTGAAGGCGACGGTAAATCACCCGCTGGTATTTTTCGAATTGGAATGGCTTTCGGGAGTCGCCAGGCAACCGACGTTGGCCCTTTGCGGGTGCCTTATTGTCAAACCAATAACAACACCTTTTGCGTAGACGATCCTGCATCGAAACACTACAACCGCATTGTCAGCACCGATACAGTCCGGGCCAACTGGACCTCTGCCGAGCGAATGCTGATTCCTGATTACGACTATGGGCTGGTGGTTGAATACAACTACCCAAAGGCTCTACCCAACGACGGAAGCTGCATTTTCATCCACCTCTGGCGGGGTCGTCAAATCGGCACAGCCGGCTGCACAGCCATGAGCGAGGGGAATTTATTGCGCCTGCTTCGCTATCTGGATGCCGACAAAAGGCCACTACTGGTACAGATGCCGGAGCGGGAATACGCCCGTTGGAAGCGTATATATGGCTTACCATGATACAGGTTCATCGGGGACATTTCGTCCATCATTGCTCTCTATTCTCCTCCTTTTTTCGTATATTTACGGGTTAGAAACAACGTAAACGAGACCCAATTCGGGAATGATTGCATACTTAGACGGAACGCTGGCCTACAAAGAGCCAACCTACGCCATTATCGACATAAAAGGCGTGGGCTATGCGGTTCACATTTCTTTAGCTACCTATTCAACCCTGCCGGCGGGGGGCGACAAGCTCAAACTCTTTATTCACCACATTTTTCGCGAAGATGCTCAACTCCTGTTCGGGTTTGCCAATGCCGACGAGCGATCGCTGTTTCAGGATCTGATCAGCGTGTCGGGGGTGGGGCCAAACACAGCCCTGATGGCACTGTCGGCACTGACGCCCTCGGAACTCCGCATGGCCATTTTGTCGGAAAACGTGCGGGTGGTGCAGGGCATCAAGGGCGTGGGAGCCAAAACGGCGCAGCGCATTATCCTGGAACTGAAAGACAAGATGAAAAAAGCGGGTGTCATTCCCGATAGCCCCACCTACCGGCAGGCCGCCGGTCTCAATCCCATTCGCGAGGAAGCATTAGCTGCGTTGGTGGCCCTCGGTTTCCAGCGTCCGCTGGCCGAAAAAAACGTGGATGCCATCCTAAACAGTGCCGACGGTGCCGATTTGAGCGTCGAAGACGTTATCCGGAGGGGACTGCGATAATTGCTCACTGTTTAATACGATTGGCACGATGTTCGCCGTTTCAACTACAGACCTGTGCAGAAGCCTACGTGTGATCTGTCCAACCACCGATTTGACGCATTTCCAATGGTGAACCCTTACTTTGTTCACAACTCCCTTTTCCTGCCCTTCCTTACGCTTCGTCGCCATGTGCGCCGACAGGCCGTAATTCGGGTATCAACGACTACATTACTGGCTTTCACCGTTTTAGGGGCGGTGAGTGAATCGGTTATGGGCCAAAACGGGCGACGCGGAACCGTTCCCCGGCGAACAGCACCGAATCCACAGGCTGTTCAGGCTGATTCGATCCGACGGGTCAATGCCCGGCAAGCCATTCAGGATAAAGCTGACAGCATCAGGGCGGTCCGCTCGGCAAACCGCCGACCCACAGTGAATTGGCCGGATCGGTATGCCACCCGCTTTTCGGAAAAAACATCGCGTTCGCCGTTTATTTTGCGCGACCCCAAAGCCGTGGGGACCGATGTTCGCCTGGACAATCAGAAGAATGTGTCGGTTTATGAGCGGGTTGGGCGGTCCGGCGATCCGGCACAGGGTGTGGGAACATCCCCAACGTCCGGCACAAACCCCTCGCCCTCCTCTGGTTCCCGACTTCCGACACCCGGCACGCAGGGTCTGCCTTTCCGGCCGGGCGAAGCAATTCCGTTCAGCAGCTATAACACCTTACAGAATCAACGAGCCGAACGGTCGCTTTGGCGGGATTATAGTTCGCAACGCGACGGGCAAAGTGCCACCAAAGGCCGGGGCCTGTTTCCCAAACTCGAATTGCCGCCCGCTGTGGACCGCCTTTTTGGCGGCACCGCCGTGGATTTTAAGCCCAACGGGTTTGTGATGCTCGATTTTGGCTATCTGCACCAGTTCATCGACAATCCGCAGATTCCGGTGCAGCAACGGCGGCAGGGAAACTTCCTGTTCAACGAGCAGATCAACATCAACTTCAATGGCAAGATCGGGGAGCGACTCGGTATGCTGGCCAACTTCGATACGAAAGCCAGTTTCAATTTCGAGAATGCGCTCAAACTGAACTACAAACCGGAAGGTCTGGTGCCGGGGCTACCCAAATTACCCAACGCGCCGAACCTGAGCCAGGGTTTGGGCGCACCCTCCGTGCCGGATTTCACGCCCAAAAGCGAAAACATTCTCCAGGGTCTGGAACTAGGAAACATTAGCTGGCCCATTAATAGTCAGTTGATTCCGGGCGTTCAGAACCTGTTCGGGGTGAAAACCCAGTTGCGGTTTGGGCGGTTGAACGCCACCATTGTCGGATCGCAGCAACGCTCCAAGAAGCAGGAGATTACGCTTCGGGCGGGGCAGGTTGGCCGTCCGTTCGAGCTTCGGGCCGATCAGTACGACGAAAACCGGCACTTCTTTCTGTCGCAGTTTTTCCGGGATAATTATGAGCGGGGCCTGAAGTCGCTGCCCATGATCACGACCGGCGTAAACATCACGCGGGTGGAGGTTTACGTGACCAACCGCACCAACACCACTGAGTCGTTACGCAACATTGCGGGTTTCTCGGATTTGGGCGAAAACCGGCGGCTCAACAGCCCCAATAATCCCAATGTGCAGATCGTTGCGGGTGCTCCCACCGCCGATAACAAATCGAACACGCTCTTTGACCGGCTCCGGGCCACGCCCGACATTCGGCAGGTGGACCGTACCAACTTTGCTCTCGATGCTTTTGGTTTCCAGAAAGGCGTTGATTATGACCTTCTGCGCGGGGCCAAACGCCTGACCGACCGGGAATACAAAGTTCACCCCGAACTGGGTTATATATCGCTGCTTACGCCCCTCCGCAACGACGAAGTGCTGGCCGTGGCCTATGAATATACCTACCAGGGGAGGAACTTCAAGGTGGGCGAACTCACCGAAGATTACCAGAATCTGAAAGACGATCAGGTGCTGGTGCTGAAAATGATCAAGTCGGCCACGATCCGCAACAACCTCCAGTTGCCGATGTGGGATTTGATGATGAAAAACATCTACACCCTTAGTAATCAGCAGATTAATCGACAGGGCTTCCAGTTACGGATCGTTTATAAAGACGACCAAACCGGCATCGATAATCCGAACTTGCAGGAAGGAAATTCCAGGGTAAAAGACATTCCGCTGGTGCAGTTGTTCAACATGGATCAACTGAATCAGCAGTTGGACCGGCAACCCGATGGTAACTTCGACTTTGTGGAGAACGTGACGGTAGATAGCCGCTACGGACGGATTATTTTCCCGGTTCTGGAACCGTTCGGCTCGTTTTTGTCGCGGCAATTCGACACGTTTGAAGAAGATTTGCGGGCCAAGTATGTATTTGATGAATTATACCGCAAAACCCTGGCCGATGCCCAGCAATTGCCCGACCGCAATAAGTTTTTTCTCCGGGGCAATGTGCAGTCGGCAAGCGGCCCGGCCGTTCAACTGCCTTATGGCGTGAAAGAAGAATCGCTGCAGGTAACGGCGGGTGGGGTGCCGCTGACTCCCAGTGGCGACTATATTTTTGAGTCCTCAACGGGTCAGCTTCGCATTGTGAACGAGGGGGTGGTGGCATCGGGCCGCGAGATTCGAATCGCCTACGAACTGCCCGATATGTTCCAAAATCAGATTCGGAGGTTGATCGGAACGCGCCTTGATTATGCCCTCAGCCCCGACATGAGCATTGGCATGACCGCCATGAACATGCGCGAAACCCCGGCTGGTTTCCTCACCCGTGTGGCCATTGGCAACGAGCCGGTGAACAACACCATTCTGGGTTTTAACTTCAACCTCCGGCGCGACTGGAACGGCCTGACCCGGTTTTTAGACCGTATGCCGTTGCTACAAACCAAAGAAATGTCGACCATCGCGTTTCAGGGCGAGGTGGCCCAACTCTTTCCCGGTGTGGCTCCCCGCGTGAACGACAACTCGTTTATCGACGATTTTGAGGCCGCCCGAACCATTTATGACCTCACCCGGCAACCAACGCGCTGGCGTTTGGGAGCAACCCCGCTGCAATTCCCGCAGGGTACGCTCCAGAACCCCCTGGAGTATGCCTACAACCGGGCCAAAATTTCGGTGTATTCGGTTGACCAGACGATTTATAACCCCAACCTGAATAATAACATCTCGATAAACATACCGGTAACGGAGCAGAACAATTTCTACGAGACTTATTTTTTACCGAACGAGTTGTTCCCCGGTCGGTCAACGCCCACGGTTGTGTTGCCCACGCAGGTGCTCGACGTGGCGTATTTCCCCGCCGAACGGGGGATGTACAACTACAACCCCGATCTGAACGCCGACGGCACCCTGAAAAATCCGCGTCAGAATTTCGGAGCCGTAACACGGGCAGTTGGGTCGGATATCGACTTCGATAATGCCAACGTCGAGACAATGACGTTCTGGATGATGGACCCGTTTTTACCCGGTGAAAACGG
>JANOCD010000016.1:0-43443 GCA_031411995.1 Cytophagales bacterium | reverse complement strand
GGGCTAAAGCGGTATCGTTATTTGACCGATTGTTTACGCACCCATAAGGTCAAATTGTATGAATCATCCCTGCTTATTTGCGCAGGCATCTGGAATTTCTATTTGACTAACTAGCTACCAATCAGCGATGCAACAACTCTAATAAGTTGTTAACCAAAGCGGCATTCCTTTTTTGCCATTAAACCAGGTCATATTCTGAGGAATAACGGCTTGCATATTCTCGATACCACCAGCCGCATTATAGGCCAGCGGCACCAAAATCAAGGTAGCAAAAAAGAGGATCACAAATTGCACCACATCGGTAACAATAACGGCCCAAAAGCCCCCAACTACCGTATAAAGCGTCACGACAATGCCACAGCCAATCACGGCGGTTTCAAACGGCATTCCCGAAGCAGCCGTGATAAAAAGCCCGATGGAATACAGTTTTATCATGTCGTCGAGCAGTTTGAAAACGACTCCGCTCCACGAAAACAGTTGCCGGATAGGGGCATTATAGCGGGTTTCCAGGAACTCAACGGGACTCATGATGCCCGCCCTTTTCCAGCGTTTGGCAAAAAAACCAATGGCAATCAGGGAGGGAAAAACGGTACTCCAGATCACGGTAATGGCCACTAACCCATCCGAATAAGCAATGCCCGCATAGGCCACGAAAATGAACGTGCTGAATTTGGTCATGAAGTTGCTGATGCCACCCGCAACCCACGATACGCCACTGCCACCCTTAAAATAATCGTTGATGTTCTTGACAAACCGGCCCAGGAAAATACCAATCCCCGACATCATCAGCATATACAGGATGATGGCCGCATAGTCGAGCGTTTTGAGTTGGTTCATAGTGGTTAAAGGTTTAGATGCGCTAAAAATCCGAGCGTGTAGGGTGAAATCACACGAAAGCCGTTGCGTTGAAGCGCATCCCCTCCTTTATTTCCCTGGGCGGTTCCGGTTAGGTAGCCGTCGGGGGTCAGGTAGAGCATCAGTCCTTTTTGCGCTTTTTCTACGGCCTTCATTACCGTTTTGGGTAGTAGATTCTGTTGAACCCCATAGGTCAAAGCAGCCGCAAAACCCGCTGTACCCGACGTTTCCAGACCTGTTTCGGGCTGGTGCATAAAACAGTACCAAAGCCCGTTTACTTGCTGGTAACTCAGCACATGGTCAACGGCGGTTCGGAGGGCAACTTTAAGCGGTTCTGTCTGTTCGGTTGGGGGCAGATGGGCAAGCGTTTTCACTAAACCGAGCAAATACCACACGACTCCCCGACTCCAGTTTTCAAAAAAGAGTGTTCCGCTTTCGGTGCCGCGCTGATAAATAGACTTGTCCTTAGTCAACAAACGAACCCGCGCCAGGGCGGTCTGAATTGCTAACTGGGCTAAATCGGGACGCTTCAGTGTTTTGGCCAGTACTGCCAATGGATAGCTGACAGTATAACATTCTTCGGTTTTAAGCATTCGGTCGGCTGGCGATCCAGAGGTGCTGTTTCCGTCGGCAATTACGCCTTCAGAGTTGGCGTGGGCCTGGCAAAATTCGATAGCCGTTTGCAGCAGCGGGTGGCCGGGGTTGGTTTGGGCCAGAATCGCAAACGGCAAAATAGATTCGACAGTGTGGATCTTGCCAACGGCTTTTCTGTTGTTCAGGTCGGCATAAACAAGGCTGTTATTTCCAAAAAACAGGTCGAGATGTCCGCTCAACACCTGTTTGGCGCGAGCCGAGGTCTTGCTCAGTTCATACAGTCCGTCCATCACGCAACCCTCCATCCAACCGAAACTTTGCACCGAATCGAGGGAAAATAACCGGGCTTTCCAACTCATTGATTGTATTTCAGCAGCCTGATTGTCAATGACTATCAAATGCGGCTGATAAGCAATTGGGGCTGATGGCGAATCGGCTTCGGCCAAAAAAAACCAGAACGGTTTACTGCCCTTTTCCATGGTCAGCGTAACGCCTTCGGCCAGGACCGCTTGTAGATAAGCCGCTGGAATAGTCAACTCGAACGGTTGCAGATACATGGCAAACCGAATATCGAACGAACCAACCACCTTTCCCGAAACCGCCGTTTTTACGCTCAACATACAGTTTTCCCGCACGTCGGTCGCACTGGTGATCCGAAGCCGTACCGACGAACCCGTGGCCAGGTTGATTGACGAAACATCGACTGGTTTCCAGGTCAGTTTCGCGCCCCCGCCCTGCACCGGATCATTGGCCGCCGGAACGCCCGTTGCCGGAACGCCGGCCGCCAGAACTTCGCCAATGGCCCAATCGAAGGGGACGTACCGATCCGCTGGCAGGATGGGTTTCGGGCCCGACCACCTGGCTGGGACATACCGGTACGGCGCGGCTATCGGTTTTTTTCCGAAAGCAGGAATGGCCAGTAGGGTAGAAGCCACAATCATTTGGCGACGGGTGATAGGGTGATTCATCGAGTGTTAAAAGGTCAGCTTGGGCAACTCATTATTGACGTAATTCAACCAGTCCTGCTTCGATTTCACGTGGGGGTTCTTCGTCCAGCCAGCCCCTACGAAGTACGTGATTGGCACTCCTGATTTCACGTTTAGGAGCATAAACTGTTCTTTCTGGTATGGCTTAACGCTCTGAATTAGAGCAGGATCAACAATAACAGTCGTTCCTAATTCGCCATTTTTTGGCAAATACGACTCCCAAATAGTCAAGGTGCCAATTTGTGGATTGGCCAGTACCTCTGGATTCCCGGCGTATGAAATGCCAATGGCTGCGGTGAGTGGACCTTTATAATCAGTAGTAAACGTGCTGACCACCTTGAAAAAGTTGGTGCCTATTTTCATGCTAATAACCTTCCGTTCCGATACCCGAAAGCCATCAACTTCCCAAGGGTCGAAAAGCAGTTCAAAGGCGATCTCATCGTCCGTATTTTTCAGGATTTTATGGGTCGCGTAAGGTTGCGAACTATAGGGTTTGTTGTTTTGCCAAATGGCCGTTCCGCCGTTACCGCGCCCGAAACCAACGTGGAAAAAATCGCAGCCTTCGCCCCGGTCTTCGTGGTATTCCTTGCCCTCGGCATTCAACCGATACCACTTGTCGATGATGGGGTAATCCACCGATTTTGTCCAGACATCTATCCCGCTGCTAACCCGGTCTTTCACGGGCGGACCATACACCCGAAAGGCTACGCGGTCGTTTTCCCACAAGATATTGCCATTGGCTTCGGGCATATACCGGACATATGTACGGGGTCGCAGCGGGTCGTTGTTGGCATAGAAACCCGCCGGTTGTATCGGTTCAACGGCATTGATACCCAGTTTGGCAGCTTGCGCAAAGGCCAGAACCACCGGGCCGAAGGCGTGAGGGTCGTTGTAATTCCCCGTCTTTTGGGCGTAATCGGCTTTGGTTCCTTTTCCGGGGCAAAGGCAGGAGCCGCATGTGCTACTCACTGAACCATCGTCGGCAATGTAGGCTAAATAACCACTCAACCCTTTGCGGAAAGCCGGTAAATTTGATTTGTCGATAACTCCCTTTTCGATGGCAACGCCAATCCCGTACAGCAATAACCCACTGCCCGATGTTTCGACAAACGAGCTGGGATCGGTCATTTCCTGATGCCACAACCCGGCTGCGTTCTGGTGTTTCAGCACGGCGGTGAAATACGATTTAGCCAACGCATTGACCGCCTTTTTTTGCGGGTGTGAGTCGGGCAAATCACGCATCAAAGCGGCCAGACCAACGGCACCCCAGCCATTGCCCCGGCTCCAGTTATCCTGCGACACCACGCCCTTACCTTGAAAACCCCGGCCCTGATGAATCAGGCCGTTGGAGTCATGCAGGATGCGAAATAACTCCATTGTTTCAAAAACGGCTTTGTCCACATAGTCAGGTTTGTTCAGAGCAAGGCCGCTATAGAGCAAATAGGGGGTAACAGCAAACGCCATGTCGATAAACACCGGATTGAGGCTGTCTTTCAGCCAGTTAGCTGTCAGAATTCCCTCCGACGAGCGTTTCTGCCGGGCCATCATTTTTTCGGCACTACTGGCCACCTGCTCGGTCAACTGGGCCGACTTTTTAAGAAAAACCAGATAGGCCGCGCCACTGCCACCCGCTTCGTAACTAATGAAACTGCCGTGTCCATTGATTTTTTTGCTTTTAAATTGGCCGAACAAGACAATGGCCCGGTTCAGGGTTTTCGGGTCTTTCTGCACAGCGGCCAGTTCGCTCATGCCGTGCATCAGCAGGCTCCCCGGATACAGGCCCATGTCGATGGTTGCCAGGCCTTTGTTCAGAACACGCTCGGCAACGGCCTCCGTACTAACAGGCTGGCTATATGCTGATTGTGCATAAACCACAGGTAAGCTAAGAAGTAATAGCAGTAGCTGATTTTTCATGATTACTCAAAACATTAATGTTGACTTATCCGCTATCAGTATCGGGTAATCGGGCACCAGAACAGCAGAAAACGTATGGGCATCGCCTTTTTTCGACCAATTTGCCTTCGGGATCTCATAGACTTTACCCGTGATCAAATCCACAAACACAGGGTTTTTAAATGTTCCGGTAACGGTCACGGTGGTGAGTTTGGGGGTGTATTCCTCGGCAGGACGGGCCTCACCACTCCAGAGCGTCACCAGGCTACCTCCACCCGAACCGTGACGGTAGGCAAAGGCCGCCACTGTTGGCTGATTGGTGGTGGGTTTCTCCGCTTGCGTTTCGACCGCTGCATCGAAAATCGAGAACACATGCTGGGCCGCTTTGTAGGCCAGTTTCGGACGTTTAATGGTTTTATCGGGGTTGGTTTCGAGGAGTCCTTTCGTGTTTACGCCCACCATGTGATCGCCTGCCGTGTAATGAATATCGCTGATGGTGAACAGGTTGGTAGCAATGCCGCGCCCGTGATCGCCCAGCATCCGGCGCAAATCCCACTTAGCCTGACTCAGTTCTGTCCAGTCCACATCGCGCAGGGCACCGATTGGTTTTGCCGTCGACGGTGCCCCGTTTTCGCCCTGCATAAATACAACCTTCGGATTGTAACCCCACACCAACTGCCGCATCTTTTCAATGGCCGGATAAGAGTCATCCGGGTTTTTTGAGTAGCCATGATAGGTCTGAATATCGACCAGATCCAGCGCGTTCTCTTTCTTTAGCGTCTCATAAAACTCTTTCAGGAAATCCAATTTCGTCACACTTGCCATGCCGAGTGCAATGAGCCGGGCGTTAGGCTGAATGCTTTTCACAAGCCGGGCTGTTCGAATATAAAACTGACCGATTTCGGTGCCGGTATGCGTTGGGTTCAGATCGGGTTCGTTCCAGATTTCCCATTCCGGCACCTGGTTTTTGTAGCGTGTTACCATCGCCTTCACCCAGTTATCCCAGGCCGTTAGGGCTTCGGGCGAGGTTGGAATGTGGCCCGCCAGTTTCGCTTCGCCACCACCTTCATAAATAGGGTTGCCATACGAGAGTTCAACCCAGGGAGCCACCCCGCGCGAAGCTGCATCGGGAATGACAGCATCGAGCCACGCCCAGTCATACATGCCTTTGACTTTCTCACACTTCGACCAGCCACCCTGCAACCGAATCCGTTTGGCACCCAGCGGCCCCAGGTAGGTTTTGTAGGACTGATAATCAGTATAATCCCGGTCGAGGGTTTCGCCACCGATGCTCCACGACGAGGCTTTGATTGCTTTTGCCTCGCGGGTTTTCAGTTGCCCCACTTCTTTCCAGGTGGCCGAGGTGGCCAGTCCGCCAACTAGGCTCGACTGCGGTTGAGCTGTACCCAATCGGGAAAAAAGCAGGTTAGCTATCAGGAAAAACCAGTGGAGTTGTTTCATGGAGTAGTGCATTTAATTCATCATTATTGAATTGTAATTTATCATTGCAATACTATAACAGGAATCTGAGTTTGACACTATTTTTTCACAATTAATTTTTATGGGATACCCGAAAGCCACCAGAGATTGTAAGAAAATTTATAGTTAACAACTACTTCCACAAAGAAATGAAGGTATTCGCCCAGAAAAACACAATTTTAGCCCCCATCTGTATAAGACTAAATTTTTATAATTCAGGATGGATACGATATACTAAATCCAATTTATCAATGATACAGTATTTACAATGGACTCAATTGGCTTCGGTCACTTTACCACCTACGACGAAGGTGTCGCGCACGTCCAGTTTCTGGGCCAGATAATGAGCCATAAAATTGAATTGAATGATTGTGTGCAGAATAGAGAAGTTTTCGGTTTCGTCGGGGGCTTCTACCATGAAAACATGCGCACCCGCTTCTGCCATCAGAGCCGACAGTCGGCGGGTACGGTCATAAGCGGCTCCCTTGGCCAGAATCTGAATCAAGATGCTGTTTTTGGCAGTCTCTTTGGGACCGTGATCATACTGTGCCATCGCCAATCCGTGGAAATTCAACTTGGTACTTTCGCTCAAAATCAGGGCAGCTTCCAAGGCCGTAGCGATATTAGGACCACTGCCTGTCACATAAATTCCGTGAATGGAATGTTGAGTCAGTACGTTGAACACGGCTATTGCCAATTGCTCGCCCTGTTGCTGGTAGCGGGTCATGTTCGGAGCAATGCGAGCCACCGAGGCTTCAGGTGCCAGACCAAATCCCTTGTACAACGCAATCAGGGTATTTACGAACGTTTTGGAGGACGAATACAACTCAGGCCCAGCCAGAATGGGTAACACCTCAACCACATTTGAGGCCGTGCAGAGGTCACTTTGAGCATCATTGGACACGGCCACGTACTGCTCAACTAACTCACGGCACCACAACACTTCGCTGCTCCGCCCCGACTGCGACAACAATACGCCCAGTGGCGCAATTTCGCCCTTTGCGAGGTAATTGACATACTCAGAAGCCAGTTCGGGCCGAATCGGCAAGCCCATGTATTTGAATGCCAGGGGAGCAAAATACGACGACCCCATACCCAGATATGGGACGTGCAGCGGTAGAGGCTTCACAGGGCTATCAAGCACCTCGGCAGCACGGGCGGGGATCTCTAAGATCTCGTTCAGAATGGCATCCATAATCTGAGTATTCGGTTGAATTTAGAACTGATTAACAACAGGTTGTGCTGGCGTTTTCTCTTTCTCGTAGGAGAGCGTCAACGCCCCAATGATAGCCAATGCAATACCCAGCGACTCCAGCAGGGACAGGAACAGGATAGCCAGCACAATGGTGAAAACGGGTTGTAAGGCCCCCGCTATTGTGGTTACTTTAGAAGCTTTCCCCTCGGCACTGTAGGCCGCAAAACTGGCCAGCACGCCTAAGCCGTTCAACATGCCGGCCAGCGAACCAAGCAGAACCGTTTTGGATGACATGTTGAAATCGGCAAGGCCGAAAACAACAAAAGCCAGGGCAATGAACACCGACGAAACAATGAAACTGACATACGACCACTCCGCCGAAATGAAGTTGGTGGTCTCTTTTTGAGCAGCACTAAAAACACCCCAAAAAAACAGGGCAATTAAGGAATATAAGAGCCACCGACGGTCGGCCCCGGAGTTTAACCCTATGCTTCTGAAAAAAGCCCCCGGATTATCGAACAATAACGACTCACCCGACAGCATCACCACCGCCGGAATCGCCAGCAGAATTCCAATGCCGTTGATCCAGTTTAATTTTTCCTTGAAAACCAGCAACGCAATGGCAATGGTGACGAGAGGATACAAATTCGTAACCGGGATAACGATGGCGGCCAACCCACCGGATGTAAAGGCCTGGTAAACAGCCACGTTCCCTATAACAGCCAATACGCCCGCCACCAAACCCCACAAAATACCCTTGCGATTGGGTTGAGTTGTCCTCAGTTTCCGAATCACCAGCGGCAACGTGAGCAACATCCCCACACTGAACAGCAAGTGATTGGTGAAGGGCGACACCTGATCAGAAATCAGTTTGGCTACCACCCCCCAGGTGCCCCAAAAGAAAGCGGCAGCAACAGAGTAGAGAATCCAGGGAGCAGGTTTGTTAGTCATTGGTTTTATAGAAAAAGGGCGGCACCACCCAAAATACCGGCCTGCTCTTCCAGAACAGAAACGGCCAAATTGGCTTTGTATCCCTTATACGGGTTCAGTAAAGTGGGCGTATGCAGATTCGGCAAATCGCCGGTTAACCCTTTGGCAATGCCGCCCCCCAGCACAATGAGGTCGGGAGCATACAGGTTAACGTAGTTGTCGATGCCGGTTCGGAGATACCCCAGATAAACCTGCACAATGGCTTCGGCGAGGGTGTTTCCGGCTCGGCGTTGGGCAAAGACGGTTTCAGCGGTCAACGGCAAATCGGGGTGTTTCGCGGACCATCCGAAATCGGTGGCAATTCGACCAATGCCCGCTCCCGACACGAGTGATTCGAGGCAACCCGTTTTGCCACAGTAACAAATAAAATCGTTGGTCGTAATGGTCTGGTGACCACCCATGTGGGCAAACGGCAGTGGTCCGTCGAGCCGCCCGTTGATCGTGAACCCAATGCCTAAACCTGTGCCCAGCGTAAGTACCAACACCCGGCCTTCCGACCACCCTTTCCCCGCCCCGTAAATTGCTTCGCCCAGGGCTACCACTCGCGCATCGTTGTCGAGCAGGCAGGGTAGACTATGTTGATTTTCAATGTATTGGGCCAGGGGGTAGTCTTCCATAAATTCGAGAAACCCGTACGTTGAGTCAACCAGGTTGCCGTCGAACACAAAGCCCGGCACCCCGATACCAACGCCCATCAATACGGTTTCTTCAGCGGCTGCTTTGGCTTTAAGGTGGCTAATGGCCTCGCCAATCAGGTGCAAAAACCGCGTACTGTTTTTGGTTTCAGTCGGCGTGATAATCGTGTCGTCAACCTGCCCGGTTTCCAGATTCACCAGGCCAATTTTAATTCGTGTTCCCCCAATATCAATGCCAATGGCGCGGTTTTTCATACGTCGCTTTTAGAAACCAAGTCGGTAGGTGTTTATCTGGCGGGGGCTGAAACTGGTTTTCAATTGGTTCCCAACCGGTTTCATCACCTGCTCATTCGTTTCAATGTGGGTGGTTTGCCAGGCTTGTTTCAGGGGTAAACTCAGGCTCAGGGTAGGGGTAAGGGGTTTCGTACTTAGGTTCCAGAACCGGGCAATCACCCCGTTATTGATGCCTTCCTCACTTGGTTTCAACGACCAGAGCAACAAGTTCGGATTGTTTATGCTCAGTAATGAGAACGATGGCGCGGAATAGATCGGTTGCGAACCCGTTACGCTCCCCGCCACCAGCGGATTCTGATGTTCGAGGGCAAACTTCATTGCCGTCACCGGATCAAAGGCATTGCGGTGAGTGGTTAGTGCAAACTGGTACAAGAATTCTTTCTGACCGAACTGCCGGTAAATTCCCATCATCACCGTGTCTTTGCTCGTACTCAGGCCCGAATACGGGTCGTTTTGCCCGCCCGCCAGCGCGTTGAGCTGCGCCGATTGCTCCCAGAGTGAATCGGGCGGGGCCGTCGTCGCCGTACCTGACCCTAACTTAAAAAAGCTGCAATCCAGGTTGGAAAGTGTCACACCGTAGCCGGTCGGTTCGCTCAGGTCGGCGAAATGGTTAAAGGTCTGGTAATCGTAGCGGGCATTCTGACTGGCATAGTGCCCACCCCTGGTCTCTTTTTTAACCGTTAGAATAGCCCCCAACTCTTCGTGTCGAGTGGTTGGCCGGTCCAGATTAAACGAGAAAGCCCACGATTTTACATCGGCAAAATTGGCCAGGATACTGTCCTGAATCTCGATACGCGAACTATTCCGGTACAGTGTGACCCGAACGGTATGCGGCAGGGGGTTTGGCGACACCGCTTTGACTGTCACCGACACCGGCCCGACGTTTTCAAGGGTCAGCGGTTGGCCTTCGTCTATCCGGGTTGTGCCTAAATCGTTGAGATAACGCCCGGCAGTGGGTTTCACGAGCTGCCGCCCACCCGTCGGTCGGTCATAAAGTTCGGATATAACGCCCGATGGATGCAGTCGAAGTCGGCAAAAGGGATTGCTGATGTAGCCGCCCGCCACGGTAGCGGCCAATGGCCGGGTTGACGGTGGTCCGGGCTGTACCGAACGCGGCCCGATAGCATAGACCTTATAACCCACCGACGGCACCTTTTCTGCCCATACCCGTAACCACTGCTTACCGTCGTTTCTGACAATTTGACTGGCAACCTCCCGCCCGGTCGTTACGTCGACTACCCGGACGGGCGATGTACCATCATAGGCCAGATTTGCCACGTCGTCGCGCTCCCAACTGAGTGGATTAAATACAAAAAAACGGGTAGTGCGGTCAGTCGTGGGGCTGCGGTCAGTCGTTGCTGTCCGGTTTAACTGGCCACCCAACGCCCGCACCGACTGACTGAGTAGCGAATCGGCATAGCTCGTAATCTGCTTTTGTAGCCGGATTTGCCACTCGGCGCGGTCTTTCTGGCTCACGGGGCCGTCGGCAGTCCAGTCGTGTTCCCAGTAGAGACCATAAGCATCCCAGGCCGCCCGGCGGGCCGCGTCGAGGTTGCGGGCAAAGGTGCTGTCTTTAAGCGCGACGAGAGTCGCCAATCCCTCAGCCGAACGGAGCCTTTCGGTGGCACGCCGAACGCGGGCCGTAATTTCATTCATCGACACCGGGTACAAATCCCATTCGTTCCCATAACTCACCGATTCGGTCGGTAGTTTGGGATAGCTTCGTTCTACATCAGCAAAAAAATCTTCCTCGTTAGACACCCGAACCCTGCGCCCGGTGGTCGAGTACCGTTTGGCCGCCGTGATAAACGGGGGCGACACATAGGTTGCCAAATCGTCCCAGCCATAGCCGAAGGCACCCGCCACGTTGAACGGGTAAGTGGAGATAGCAGAGGTGGTGTCGCACATCATGGTCATGTCGTTGATCACCTTACCCATGTCGCCCACCAGGTCTGTCGGGTTTTTCTCGCGTCGGGCTTCGGCATAGCCACCCAACGTCCGACCGTTATAAATGGGGCGGTTATACCACTTCATGATGACCGAGCGGCCATCCTGCCCCATGTAGCGGTATAACTGATGCCGACGATGCGCCAGACTCTCGTGCGAGATTTTGCTGGCACACCCGCACACCCCCCTCCAGCTATACTTTGCACCCGACCCGGCCCAGAGTGAACTCAGGCCGAGGGGAAGCGTCTGGTTTTCCATGCACACCGCCATCCGAAACCGTAGTGGTTCCCCGCCGGAACTCCACTGCCGTTCCAACTGCCCGGCGTAATACATACCCCGTAGTACAGCCTCGGTGGGTTGACCGCCATATACACTAACTAAGCTATTGAGCGGACTGCTGATGTGTCCCGTTCGGATGCGCCCAATCAGCCGCTCGAACTGGGCCGGGGAACGGAATTTCTGGTAGGTTCGGAGCCAGTAACTACCATCGCAGTTGAACCGCGCCTGAAAATCGTCGGGGTTGCCCTGTGTCGAGTCAATCTGGTTCAGGTAATAGTCGAGCATTCGGACAAAAACGCTATCGTACTGCGCTTCGTTACCCGTCCACATATAGTCGGTATGGTCGTCGTTAGCCAGATACATCCGTTTCATAGGTTGCGCCTGCACCGAAGCAATACCCACAAACACACAGATGAAACACAAAAAAGGGGTTATGTTGAACATACCAGACAACGTGCTTTTTTTATGAATAGACATGTCAACTCTCCACATACCAATTAATACCCCGGATTTTGGGTCAGGGTTTTGTTGAGGTCCATTTCGCGTTGTGGAATCAGGTAGAGCGAATGAAATGGCTGCACCTTGTAGGCTTTGGCCTGCA
Source organism: Cytophagales bacterium (assembly GCA_031411995.1). Taxonomy (GTDB): domain Bacteria; phylum Bacteroidota; class Bacteroidia; order Cytophagales; family Spirosomataceae; genus Rudanella. The sequence goes on along the minus strand of JANOCD010000016.1, from coordinate 31,695 downwards.
TCACCGGAACAAACCGTCCCGTTCTGACCAAGTCAAACCACCGGTGACCTTCAAAGGCGAATTCAACCCGGCGTTCCTGCTCAATAGCCAGCCGGAAATCAGCTTGCGACAGTCCCGTTTTATCGGCCAGTCCCGCCCGCTTCCGAACCTGGTTCAGGTAAGTCAGGCCGTCGGTGGTGCGGCCTAATTCGTTTAGGGCTTCACCATACATCAGCAGTACATCAGCATAACGAAGGATCGGAAAATCAACGTCCGAATCGCCATTGAGTGCGCCCTGCTGCCGGAATTTCACCACGTATCGTTCGTTCACAGTGGTGCCGTTGGTGGCTTTGTAGGACGTTGCCACCGAGGCATCTTTCCGCAAGTCGCCCGCTTCGTAGGCGGCTACCATATCGACCGTTGGCCGGTTGAAGCCACCCCCGATGCCACCACCCGCGCCCAGCAAGGCCACCCCTGAATTCACGGCGGCCCAGTTCGACCACATATCGCTGCCCTGCCCGGTTTGGCCCGGTTCAGTGCCCTGTCCCAGTAAGCCCGATTTATACTGCACCGCCAGAATATACTCTTTATTGGCGGCATAGGAGGTTGTTGCCGGGAATACGTCGGCATATTTGGGCAACAGGCTATAAGCATTACCGTCGATCACTTCTTTCAATTTGGTAGCGGCTGCATCGAACTGTTTCTGAGTCAGATAAACTTTTCCCAGCAGAGTTTTTGCCGCCCACGACGAAGCCCGACCCGCTTCAGCAGTAGGGATAGTTGCCGGTAATTTGGTTTCGGCTACCTGCAAATCGGCAATGATCTGCTTATAGACATCGGCAGCCGGTGAACGGGGCAGGCTGTTGGCTCCATAGGGCGAGGTGATCTCACTCGTCACCAGCTGCACATCCCCAAAAAACCGGACCAGGTTAAAATAGAACCAGGCCCGCATAAACTTGGCTTCCCCCTCGAAGCGGTCTTTGGATACCTGCGGAATCGAAGCCGCCGGGAGTCGATCCAGAATGGAGTTGGCCCGTGCAATACCCAGGTAATGACCGCCCCAGGCCGTCGAAATAGTGGTGCTAGCTAAGGAAAAGTTGAAATCCTCGAAGTAATACAACTCGGCGGCAATTCCCCCGCGAGCCTGACCGGAGTCGGTATCATCGCTCACCAGTTCGGTCATGAACTGGTAGGAACCACTGCCCTGCCCGATGATCCCGCCGTTTTTAAAGGTGCCATACACCCCCAAAACAGCGTTGTAGAAATCGGCATTGGTTTTGTAAAAATTAACTTCGCTTCGTTCAGTAATGGGCACCTGATCGAGCGATATGTCGCTGCACGAGCTGAACAGGCAGGCTGTCAGGACAAGTGAGAATAGCGTAGTTTTCATGGAAATGTGTCGATTAGGATTGACTTTTAGAAAGACAGATTCAAGCCGAACGTGATGGTACGCGCCTGCGGATAGGCCCCAAAATCAAGCCCGAACGAAGTGAGATTGTCCCCGCTGATATTGGTTTCGGGGTCATAACCGGGATATTTCGTGAACGTGTAGAGGTTGGTAGCCGTGGCATAAACCCGCACCGAACTCAGATGCAGCCGGTTGATCAGCGTGCCGGGCAGGGCATAGGCCAGCGTCACGTTTCGGATGCGCAAGAACGACGCATCGAACAGATACACCGAACTATACTGGGTGTTGTCGTTTTTACCACCGCGAATGGCCCGTCCAAACAAGCCATTGCCCGGCTGTTCGGGCGACACGTAGCGGTTGTCATAGACATACTTGGCGTTGTTCTGAACCCCGGAGTTGTTGAGATAGAACGAGTTATTATAAACTTGCTGCCCCACGTTGCCGCTCGTCATGATGTCGAGCGAGACGTTTTTGTAGGTAAACGAGTTGTTAAACCCAAAGTAGTATTTAGGGAATGGGCTACCGATTACCTCCCGGTCGTTGGCATCAATAATGCCGTTTCCGTCGATGTCTTTCCACTTCACGTCGCCCGCGTGGGCATTGGGTTGTGGTTTATATTCTTTAGCCTCCTGCTCGGTTTGGAATATGCCCAGAAACCGGCGACCATAAAAACTACCGATGGGGAAACCAACCTGGGTCACAGCATAGGCAGGCCGACCACCCGACGCGCTCAGAATTCGCTCGGCATCGTTGCTCATCTGCAACACTTTGTTGCGGTTAAAGGTGATGTTGACATTGGTGTTCCACTTTAAAGCACCCACCAGATTCCGGCTGCTCAAACTCAGTTCAACGCCTTTGTTCTCCACCTTACCGAGGTTCACAACGGCACTGGTAATGCCCGTTACGGAGGGTGTTTGAATCGTAAACAGCATGTCGGTATTCACCTTGCGATAATAATCAGCAGTGACGGATACGCGGCTGTTCAGCAACGAAAAATCAAGACCCAAATCGAGTTGGCGGGTGGTTTCCCATCCCAGATCGGGGTTCGTGAACGACGAGCGGCTTAGGCCCGACACCAGCGTTTCACCAACCACATAGCGCACACTCGAAAGTTGCCCGATGGCGCGGTAGTTACCAATGGCGTTATTGCCCGTAAACCCGTAGCTGGCCCGAAGTTTCAGGTCCGTCACCAGTTGTTGCCCTTTCATAAACGACTCTTCCGACAACCGCCAGCCCACCGATGCCGACGGGAACGTTCCCCAGCGGTTGTCAGTCCCAAACCGACTCGACCCATCGCGCCGGATGGTGCCGGTCAGCAAATATTTGTCGTTAAACACATAATTGACCCTGGCCAGAAACGATTGCAGGGTGTAGATCTGGATGCCTTCGCCACCGCTGGTCACGGTGCCGCCGTTGATATTCGGAACCAGGTTGTCGGGGAAGTTATTGGCCGTGGCCGTAATGCTGTTGCTGTAGGACCGTTGCGAGGTGAAACCCACCACGGCATCTACCCCGTGCAGACCAAACTGCTTTTTGTAGCTCAGGGTGTTTTCGTTCAGCCAGCTATTGTTTTCAGCATTCGATGAGGTGGCCGTGGAAGGGTTGCTTGGATTGATCGTATTGGGACTCCAGGTCCGGTTTTTTGAATAGTTCAGATCCGTACCCATTGTGACGCGCAACCGCAGGTCGCTCAGAATCGAATAGTCGGCATAGACGTTGCCCAACAACCGGAACTGCGAGGGCCGGATGAGGTATTCGTTGGCAATCTGCACCGGGTTGGCAATGGCGGGTTGACCCTCAGTGGCATTCACATAAGAGGCATAAGTGCCATCGGCATTGTAGATCGGCAGGTATGGCGGCATCGACTGGGCCGAACTTAGAATCCCGAAGGCACCATAATGTCCTTCGGCAATCACATCGTTCTGCTTGGTATAGCTCGGCGCGAGGTTTATGCCCACATTCAGTTTTGGCGACAGTTTCCCGTCGAGGTTAGCCCGGAAGGTGTACCGTTCCAGCCCCGAATTGATAATGATACCCTGCTGGTTGAAATAGCCGCCCGACAGGGCATACCGCAGATTATCGGTGCCACCCGATGCCGAAAGCTGGTAGCTGCGGATGGGTGCTTTTCTGAAAATTGCCTCCTGCCAGTCGGTCGTTGTCAGCTTCGACGGGTCTTGAAACGCCACCGGAATCTGGTACGAGATTGCCCGTTTCGAGTTCGGATCGGCCACATTGGCTCCTACCACATTGTCAAGATACGAGGCATTGCGGGCTTCCGTTACCCAGGCAGCGTATTCCTGGGCGTTCATGAGCGGCACTTTTTTGGCCAGTTCCTGAAACCCGGTGTAGGCGTTAATTTCATACCGGGTTTTGCCCGACTTGCCTTTCTTGGTGGTGATAATGATAACCCCATTTGACCCGCGTGACCCGTAGATGGCTGTTGCCGAGGCATCTTTCAGCACGTCAATCGACTCAATATCATTGGGGTTGATGGTGTTGAGCGGGTTGCCCACGCCTGAGTTGTTAACCGGAAACCCGTCGATCACAAACAGCGGATCATTTCCCCCCGTAATCGAACTGATACCCCGAACCAGAATGCTGGTGTTACCACCGGGTGCTCCCGATGTGTTGGTGATCTGCAAACCCGCCACTTGTCCTTTCAACGCCTGATCGAAACCCGAAACGGGCAATCGCTGAATATCTCTGGCACCCACAGTGGCAATGGCTCCGGTCAGGTCTTTTTTCTCCTGTGTTCCGTAGCCAACCACCACCACCTCGCTTAGCGTTTTGTCGCCCGGAACCAGTGAGACCTCTAGCACAGATCGGTTGTTCATGGCGATTTCCTGACTCAGATACCCCACATACGAAACGACGAGGGTGGCATTCGCCGATGGAACCGAAATCCGAAACGAACCATCGGCGGCTGTCGTTGTGCCGTTGGTACGATTAGCTTCTGAGGAGCTTTTTACTAACACAGTCACGCCGGGCAGCAGTTGCCCCGTTTCATCGGTAACACGCCCTGTAACAGTCACAGGTGTTTGAGCCAGTGCCGGAACAAAAAGGAGAAATAATCCCCAGCCGAAAAGACATTTCTTCCAGCTATCCGTAAAATATTGTCCCATCTTGCGTATGATTTAATTTATCATTGTTGAATTACAATTTTACATTGCAATACTATAACACGATTCTGAGTTTGACACTATTTTTTCACAATTAATTTTTATAGATTATCAACCAGTCATGGCTCTTTATAAATAAAATGATAGCCATTGTCAATAATTAACGTGCAGCAATAGATCGACCCAAGAAAAATACAATTTGCTGAAATCATGCACCAATACTTTTTTTTCATAATTCAATACTGATCTGTTATACTTGTCTCAATTTATCAATGATACAGTATTATGACTCCTTCCCTATTTGACCTTTCGGGCAAGACCGCCCTCGTAACAGGCTGCAAGCGCGGCATTGGCCGGGCAATGGCCGTTGCCCTGGCTGAAGCGGGTGCCGATATTATTGGTGTATCGGCCACCCTCGAACTATCGGGCAGTGCCGTTGAGCAGGATGTGCTGGCCACGGGCCGTTCGTTTCGGGCCTATCAGTGCGATATGAGTCAGCGGGCCGCCGTTTACTCGTTCCTGGAAATCCTCAAACAGGAGGTTCCTGTAATCGACATCCTGGTGAATAATGCCGGCACGATCATGCGCAAGCCAGCCGCCGAACACCCCGACGAGTACTGGGATACCGTACTCGACACCAACCTGAACGCGCCGTTTATTCTGACCCGCGAGATTGGCCGCGACATGGTGGCACGGGGGTCGGGCAAGGTTATTTTCACTGCCTCGTTGCTCACCTTCCAGGGGGGAATCACCGTGCCGGGCTATGCCGCCAGCAAGGGGGCCATTGGCAGCCTGGTGAAAGCATTTGCCAACGAGTGGGCCAGCAAGGGCGTAAACGTAAATGCGATTGCACCGGGCTATATTGCCACGGATAACACGGCTGCGCTGCGCGAGGATGCCGACCGAAGCCAGAGTATTCTTGCCCGAATTCCGGCCAACCGCTGGGGACAACCTGCTGATTTCAAAGGCCCTACGGTATTCCTTGCCTCGGCCGCTTCCGACTATGTTCACGGCACCATTCTCACCGTCGACGGTGGCTGGATGGGACGGTAATCACATTTCACATTGATGAGCTATGGTATTAGTTGTTGTTAAAGCACTGGATATTCTTGAATTGGTGGCCCGTGATGCCGGGCGGGCACATTCGCTGACCGAGATTGCGGAAAGTCTGCAAATGAATCAGGCTACCTGCGTGAATATTCTGAAAACGCTCGTAGATAAAAATTACCTGGAACACCTGGGTCGCAAAAAGGGCTATCGACTGGGGCCAATGGCCTACAGCTTGACCAACAATCCGACGTATAGCCAGGATTTATTGCTGGCGGCAAAAGATCTCATGGAGGATTTGACCGTGCGGCTCAACGAAACGTCGATTCTGGGGATTCTCCGCAATCAGAAACGGTTCATTGTGCATTTGGTCAATAGCGATCAGGATTTGCAGGTGCGAAGTCGCAGCGAACGGAACATCTACGAAACCGCTACGGGCCGGATTCTGCTGGCCTATATGACTGATAAAGAGCGGGCTAGCCTGATTATGAGCGTTGGCTATCCCACCCCCGACATTTGGCCCGGTGCCGACACCCCCGATGGACTGACAACGAAATTAAACGAAATTAGGACGGCAGGGCTGGCCTTGACATCCGCACCAAACCACATTATTGGGTTGGCCGTGCCCATTCGGCGGCAACAACTGGTGGTGGCCAGCCTGAGTGTTTTTTTACCGGAGATACGATATAGTCCCCAACATCAACAGCGAATCGAGACGGAACTCCGGTTAACGGGGGAGAAGATCTCCCGTCGGCTATCGGTTTAAGGGCGAAAAAATCTGTAATAATGCCGAAAGACCAGCTATTCTGGGCCGACAACACATGGCATAGCATTCTAAAGCAAGTGCTGGCGGTTCAGCAACCGAAACTGGCTATTACCGCCGTTGCCGTCACTCAGATGAGCCTCGCTATGGGAGTGTGAAAAAGTTAATAGTCGTAGTGCACATTTCGTGCAAACATCTGTTTACTGTACTTCAAAAGCCCCACAATCGACTGCACCCCCTTTTGGGCGGGCAACGCCCAGGATGTCTTTGGGTGAAAACAGGCTTTGCGTACCCGCGTTGATAGCCGGGCTTCCTGTTCTCACCGAAAAATTGGCCACGGCCGGGTTGGTTGACAGGTTGACAAATTGCGGATCCATTACCTTGTCGTTGGATCCTTTAGCAACCACAGTACCCCCAAAATAAATGTTATAATCGTAGATAACGTTTGTGTTCTTATTGTTTGAATTGCACTTGCCGCCGGGTTTTGAATAGATAACGTTATTCATCAGCTTCACATCATCGCAGGTGTTGGCATAGAGGTCAGCATAATCAACCATGATCTGGGCGTTGTTGTAGGTGGTGTTGTTGATGATATCGACATGGGCAGCATCAAAAGCATGAATGCCGGAACCGCCGTTATTGTAACACACGTTGTTTTCAACAAGCGTCCGACCTTTGTAAGGCTTGTCGGTTACAGTCGAACTGTAGGGTCGTTTGTTCACGTCGATAATGATTCCGTTGCCATCCGATAAACGGGCAGGCGTGATGCCGATCCAGGGAATGGTGGTTTTGTTATTGTAGCAGGTGTTGTTCCTGATACTATTTTTATAGCCCGTATTGGCATCACTGTCAAAAGGAGTTAAAATGCTGATACCGCTGCCGCCATACATCATATACCAGGCGTTGTTATAGACCGTGTTGCCTTCAAACGTTATATAATCCGTTTGAATAGCATTCAGCCCTCCGCCCGGAAAGTCGTGTACTTTACAGTTTCGAATCACAACATGATGCGGAAATTTAGATTCAGCCGCTGGGCCACCGATTGAAATACCATTCATGTTATAAGTAGCATACAAGCTATTGTTGCTGCCTCCACTAAGTCTGTCGTTAAACGACGCTAAGGCATCGGCATAGGTCAGGTTTTGATTGTTACCCTGAAACTCAATCCCTTCCACCACAATGTATGACCCATTGATGCTTACCGCATTCCAGATGCTTCCCGAAAAAGAGAATTTAGGGGTATGGCCCGGATAGGCTTTGTAGGTTATGTATTTTCCCGGTGCTCCAGACTTCAATAACTGAATGGTGGTGGCAGGTACGTAGGAGCCGTTCATAATGTACACCGTATCGCCGGGAACCGCCAGGTTTTGCCCTGCCAAAATCGTTTTCAGTGGAGTCGACATGGACAAACCGTTGTTCGCGTCGGCCCCGGTACCATCTGATACATAGTAACTTTTCGGGCCGACAGTAACGGGAGTTTGTGGCTTCACCACAATATCATCAACAGCTTTCTGATCGCAGCCCAAGAGGGCGAGAAAGCATAAACCTATCTGGAGCATTTTTGGACTTGTTTTCATGTAATTTTTTGTGTGCGTATCCTGCCTGCTTACCAAAGCGGATTTTGAACCATGCCGGTTACAATATTCAAGTCTCCCTGGGGAATGGGGTACAGATACATTTTAGGATTGAAAACCCGATCTTCCACCTTCACCGGGGTATATTTAAACGTCCCGTCGGCATTACGAACAACATCCACGCCCCGGAGTGGTTTCCCCAAAACAGCCGGGCCTTGCAGCCACCGGCGCACATCCCAGAACCGATGGTCTTCAAAGGCAAATTCAACCTGTTTTTCAGTCCGAATCCGTTCTCTCATCTCGGCCTGCGACAAGCCGGCTGGTAAGGGCGGCATAGCCACACCCGTGCGGGTACGAATGAGATCGACATACTTTTTTATATCGGCATTGCCCGGACTCCATTCGTTCAGAGCCTCCGCATAGTTCAGGTATATTTCGGGAAAGCGGAAGATAATCCAGCTATGCACCCCCGTGTTCCCGTTGATCAGGTTCAGACTTTCGATCTGATACTTTCGCAAATAGTACCCTGTCTTAGAAGCATTTATGATGGGTTTAGCATCCAGCCCACCGTTCCAGAGTTGCACGTTTCGGGCGGGGGTGCCAAACGCCGAATTGTTGGTAACGATGGTGAAGCCCAGGCGCGGGTCGCGGTTGGCATAGGGGTTGGCAGCCATAGCGGGGTTGTTCCAGTCGAATTTGGCCGCCGTTGTAGCATTCACTTTCACCTCATAGGCATCCACCAAATCCTGCGAGGGTGTGTTACCGCTCAGGCCCAAATTGAAACCAATGGGCGAGTTGTTACGCTCGAACTGATTTCCGGCGGCATTGCTCCGGGTGAAAATAATTTCGGGGTTATTGAACGTGTTAAAGAGCGATTTATAATTCCCCAACGTCACGTTCCCACCTTGATCTATTACCGCTTTGGCGGCCTCCGAAGCGGCTTTCCAGCGGGCAACACGGTCACCGGCAGGCAGCGAAATGAATTCAGGTTTGGCAAACCCACCCGCCCAGGAGGGGTTGTTGAACAAGTCGCTGGCAGCATACAACAACACGCGGCTTTTCAGGGCCAGGGCCGTGAGTTTGGTCACCCGTCCCAAATCCGTTGCTGCCACATAGGGCAGCGTCGATGCATTCAGGGGTAGTTCGATAGCCGCCGAATCACATTCGGCCGTAATAAACTGAAGGCAATCAGTCAGCGTGTTACGGGGTATTTTCGAAAAATCATCCTCGAGAGACAGCTCTTTCGTGAGGAGTGGTACGCCCCCGTACCGTTTCACCAGTTCAAAATAGTAGTAAGCGCGTAAAAAACGGGCTTCATACGTCCATCGCCGGATGGCGGCCAGGTTGGTTTTATACACACTTTGAGCCGATGCCGAGGGGTCCAGCTTCCAGGGATCCAGGTTTATTTTGCCCGTTGACAACAAAAACTGGTTCACTTTACGGATGCTGCGGTAATAGTTTCCCCACACAAAATCGGGGTTGTTAATGGCGTTCCAGCTACCGGAATTGAAACTCTGGATTGGGTTAGTTTCGGCTGTAAATTCCGATTCATCCGTAGCCGAAGCCATCATAGCAGCTCCGCCAATGTACTGAGTTCCGTCGGGAATATCCGAATAAATGGCAGTGAGCAGGGCTTGAACATTACCGAAAGACTGTTCGATTTCGTTTCGTCCGATAGTTGTAATAAACTCACGGTCAAGGTCCTGGCAGGCACTCACCGCCACTGCCGCCAACACGGTCACTATATAGAGGTACTTCTTCATAATCGGGCTTGCGTTTTGAATGAGTTACAACTGAATCTTCACGCCCAGTGTCAGGGTTCTGGTTACGGGGTAGCCGGTCAGCGATTCAGGGTCACCGTAGGGAACCCGGTCGAGAGAGAACAGATTGGTGCCGGTAACAAAAAGCCGGGCCACATTTATCCTGATCTTATCCGAAAACGACCCTGGCAGGGTATAGCCAATTTCGGCACTGCGGAGCTTGATAAAGCTGCCGTCGCGTTGCCAGAAAGACGAAAACTGGTAGTTGTTGAGGTTGTCTTTCGACGAGAGTCGCGGATAGTCGGCGGTTTCAGCGGTTTGTGGAGTCCAGCGATTGAGGGCAATCGGTGCCACCTGCCCATTGCCCTGAAAAGCATGGAAATAGTTACCCCCTAGATAGACCGTGTTGCCCGTTACACCCTGAAAAACAAAGTCGGCATCGAACCCTTTGTAGCGCAGCCCCGTATGTAACCCAAGCACAAAATTGGGCAGACCGGGCTTGCCAATCGGCAGTCGGTCGTTGGCATCTATGATCCCATCGGGTTTCCCTTCGGGGCCGCCAATATCGGCATATTTAATGTCGCCCGCTTTGATCAGTTCGGTCAACACGCCCGGCACACTTTTCGGATCAATTGTGCGTTGGGCAATGTCGGCATCGCTGTAGAAACCAATGGCTTGCAAACCCAGCGGCTGACCAATGGCATTCCCCGTGCCATATAAGCGGGTGTTGGCCTGGAGAGCTTCGGCATTGAAAACGATCTTGTTTTTGTAGTACGACCCGTTGGCCTCCACAAAAAACTGAACCGGCCGGCGATCCGAGGCCCGGCGACTCCTGTTACTGCTATACCGGATGGAGCCATCGAACCCGCGACTGTTGGCTTTACCCTGATTCAGGTTCGGCGTAACGATTCCCAAAATCAGGGGCGTGGTTCCGCTGGAGGGCACTACAATATCGTATCGGTTCCGGTTGAAATAATCGACTGTGATATCAATGGAGTTAAACAGGGTTGCGTCCACCCCTATATTCGTCGATTTCTCTTTCTCCCAGGTGGCGTTCTGATTTGCAATGGCATTTTCGGCAAACCCACCGACCGCTGTGTTGCCTGTTCCAAAAAAATAGCCGCCCCCACCAAACGTTGGCGTGTAGGCATATCGGGTGGAAAGGCCCTGCGAAACGGTAATGTCGTTCCCTGATAAGCCGTAAGAACCCCGGAATTTCAGAAAACTGATAGCTTTGTTGCTGGCCAGGAATCGTTCGTTAGAAACCACCCAGCCCACCGAAGCCGCCGGGAATAATCCGTAACGTTTACCCGGCGGAAAAATGTCGCTGCCCATATACCCCGCCGAAAGTTCAGCGATATACTTGTTGTTATAGGCATAGGTGAGACGACCGGCGGCACTGTTGTGCTTATACGGATCGGTTGAGTTGGCCGTTGGCGTTGCCGGGTCAGAGGCTGGCCCAAAAACGGTTACGTTATCGGTATTCGCCATCAACATGGCCGAAATATCGCTCTTGCCGAATGACCGTTTGTAGTTCAGAAACGCCTGGATAATCAAATTTCGGTATTGATCGAGGGTTTCCTCGGCACCGGCCAGGGTTGTGAGCTGTCCAATGGCCGGGCTGTAAAGCGTATCTCCGTTCGCGGCTTTCGACACCGTGTAGCGGGGGTATTGCTTGGTTTTGCGCGACCCCGACTCAAAATAATTGTTGATCGACAAGGCCACGGACGCGCTGAGGCCTTTGGCAATCATGTCTAGCTGTTCGGTAAATTTCAACGAAGTCAGAATGGTGCGGGAGTTATCCTTGTAAAAACCCGTTGACCGCAGATTGGCTACCGGGTTTGAATAGATCGCGTTGCCGCCATAGGTTCCTTTTGGTGTATAGACCGGGAAAGCGTTTGGCGGAAGTTGCGCAAGCAAATTAAACGTGCCTCCGGTGGTGTAGTTGTTGGGGTTATTGATCTGTTCAATCGACCCCGCAATGTTGAATTGGGCACTAAGCCGGTTCGTCAGGCTGATGTCCAGATTCGTGCGGAAATTATACTTTGAATAATTCGAGTTCGAACTTTCTTCCGCTCCGGCGTACCGGTCCATATCCCCAAATTTCTTGAACAACCCCTGGCTCCTCAACGCATTCAGCATGACGAAATAGCGCACGAATTTATCGCCCCCGCCAAAGGTGAGGTTATAGCTCGACGTGGGTGCTGCTTTCCGCAATACCTCATCATACCAGTTCACGTTTGGGAGAAAGACCGGATCAGAGCCGTTTTGATAGCCATCCAGATCGGTCTGGTTATAGCGGGCGGGCAGGCCATCGTTGGCCAGCGCTTCGTTGAAGAGCACGCTATAATTGTAGGCATTCAGGAATTTGGGCAGGTATTGCGCCTGACTAAATCCCTGCCGGGTGGTAAACGAAATCCGTAGGGGGCCTTCTTTGCCCGCTTTGGTTGTCACCAGCACCACGCCATTGGCCCCTCTTGCCCCATAAATTGCCGTTGCCGAGGCATCTTTGAGCACCGTAATGGATTCAATCTCCTCCGGCACCAATTGCATAATCGCATTCGAGGTGCCCGCCCCATTGCTAATGTAGCCGTCGATCACATAAAGCGGAGCATTACCGGCACCACCGAACGTATTGATACCCCGAATGAACAGGTTGGGCGTTGCAGCCCCCGGCTCTGAGCCGCCCTGCTGCACGGTCAAACCCGGCAACCGCCCATAGAGCGTATTGCCAAGGTTCAGGTTAACGTTTTTCTCCAGATCGACTCCGTAAACAGTCGAGATTGCCCCCGTGACCTGGTTAACAGGCTGTGTACCATAACCAATGGCCACTTTACCGGGCTTCGGATACAGGGAAATGGAATCTGTGGGTGTATCCTGTGCCTGAAGAACGGGCGAGGCCAGCACCCAAAGCAGAAGTAACAAGGGGCATTTGGCGGTATAGTATATTTTCATAATAAACGTGAACGTGAGGGTTTACCAACCGGGATTTTGAGTCAGGTTTCCTTTCATCACTTCGATCTGCGGAAACGGGTGCAGATACATGTTCTTGTTGAACGTGCGGGTCTCGAAAACGTAGGGCTTCCAGGAATACTTGAAACCGGGCGTGGTGCCGGTACGGGTAATCTGCAAGCCCTCGAAGTTCCCTTTCATTACGCCTTCTTCTTCGGCAATCAACCACCGTTTAATATCCCAGAATCGGTGGTCGTCATTCACCAGTTCTATGGCAATTTCGTTGCGTACCCGCTGCCGGAATTGGTCTTTTGTTAAGCCTGCGGGCAGGTTGGGCATTCCCGACCGGGTTCTGATGGCGTTCACGGCATCGTAGGCCGCTGGCACCGGGCCGGAGAATTCATTCAGGGCTTCGGCATAATTCAGATACAATTCGTTGACCCGGAATAGTACATCGTTCATCACGAAATTAGCACTCGTGGCATTTCTGGGTATGTATTTACGAAGCCAAAGGCCCCCTTTGCAGTTGACATAATCCTTACCACCATTATAAATCTGTGCAATCGGATCGCGAGCGGTATAATACCCGTTCGTGTAGGACATGGTTTGTTTGAAGCGGGGGTCCAGTTCCGCGTATTTGGCAATAAGATCTGTTCCGCCGGCTGCATCCCAGGACTGCGGGGTTCCGTCAAGCTTTTCGTACTTCCTGACAAAATTTAGGGGAACACTAATTCCGCTCCAGAAGGAGCCATAACAGGTTGGATTCCAGAACGTCATTGGAGCGTTTCCGATGTTCGTGATCCCGTTGGCGTTGTTAGCACCACCCTGATACATCATGATCAACTCTTTGTTGTTGTTGGTTTCCCACGATACGCGGTAGTTCCCCAGCGGACCAACCGTACCATTGTCCAGCTCTTTTGGGTTCCGGTTGGCAGGCTCGTCAATCAGGCCATAGCCATTGGCCAGGGCATAATCAATAGCGGTTTTGGCCGCATCGGCGGCTAATTTCCAGCGGTTTGGGTCAGCATTGCCGTAACAAATCAATTTGTTATCGGCAGGGTTTGCCATATTGAGCACCGGACTGGCGGTATTATACTGAGGGCTTGCTGCGTAGAGGAGTACTTCTGATTGTATAGCTAAAGCGGCCAATGCAGTGATACGACCCGTTTGCGACGCCGAATAAGCGGGTGGCAAATTGGGGATGGCTTCATTCACGTCGTTGACAATGAATTTGACACAATCCTCAAAAGAACTACGGGGAACAATTAATTGTACAGATGGCTGAAATACCTCATCCACGATGGGAACGCCCCCATATCGTTTGATCATTTCAAGGTAGTTCATGGCTCGCAGTGCCCTTACTTCAGCAATAACCTGCTTTTTGTAGGCCTCCTCGGCATCGGGTACTTCATTGATCCGCTTCAGCACCAGGTTGATCTGACGAAGAGCAATCCACCGGATGTAATACCGAAAATCTTCGACACTGACAATAGTGGAAGGCAGCACGGTCCCCTCATTCCAGCGGTTGTTGTTAATAAAAGGAGCTTCCGACGCATCGCCCTCATCGCTGATACTCGAACTGGGGTGAACACAATCAGTGGTGTTCACCTGCGAAAAAGGCGTGAAATAGGCGGCCGGGCTGGCCGAGACTTCGGATTGAATCCGGTAGCGAAAATTCGAGTGTACACTGTAGCGGTAGATCGTGGCAACAAACGTTTCTAAGCTGGCTTTATTCAAAAAAGCATTGTCTTCGGTGAGGTCAACCCCGGGGGCTTTGTCCAGGAAACTTTTTTCGCAGCCCGTTGTCAACAGGCAGCATAAAACCACCGTTAAAGTGAAATAAATTTTTTTCATGGGAGCGGTTATTAAAAATTCAGGTTTATGCCCGTGTTGATGGTTCGCACGAGCGGGTATGGCTCCGTATTGGTGTCCCCGGTCGAGGTGTTTTCGGGATCAATACCCGGCAGCACTTTTTTCCAGGTAAACAGGTTATTGGCGTTCACATAAATTCGGCAGGAACTGATACCCACTTTTTTCAGGATACCCTGCTGAAATTTGTAGCCGATCTCCGCATTCTTTACCCGTACATAACTGGCATCGGCCAGCCAAAACGATGAGCCTTCGTTGTTCGGATTACTGCTCACCGAAAAACGGGGAAATCTAATTGGCAAACCAGCCGCGTAGCGTTCGGCGGTCCAGCTTTCGTTGAAGTAGCTTGGCGATCCCTCGGGGGGTGCCTGACCGTAGCCCGTGCCTTTTTGAAACCGTGTGTAATAATGCGATACATTACCTACACCCTGGAACAACACCGAAAAGTCGAACCCTTTGTAAGAGACTCCCAGAGAGGTTCCAAATGTTTTTTCGGGGATATTGGAGAAACCAATGGGCACGGCATCGAAAGCATCAATGACTCCATCGCCATTCACATCTTTGTATTTAATGTCACCCGGCTGGATCTTGTTGTTAGAGTAGGAGTAAATCGGTCGGGTTGGGTCGTTTACTTCTTCCTGCGTGTTGTACAAACCTTCGGCAATCAGCCCAAAGTTTTGCCCCAGCCGTTGCCCGGTTCGGTTTTGATAGGCATACCGGTTGGGCACTTCATCCCGAAACAGCACTTTGTTCCGGGCAAAGCTGAAGTTCGCCGAAATACGGTAGCTGAAATCGCCCGCTTTGTCAGTATAGGTCAGTTCGGCTTCGTATCCTTTATTCTGCATTTTACCGAGGTTGCTGGCTGGTTGCGACAGGCCCCCAATGGACGAAATGGTTTGGGGCGTGGCCAGAATATCCCGCCGTTTTTCGTCAAAAACATCGCCCGTAAACCGGAGTTTATCTCGCCATAACCACATTTCCAGGCCGATATTCCGTTTCACGGCCCGCTCCCAGGTCACATCGGGGTTGCCCGTTGCCCCTTCCCGAATCCCCGTAAAACCACTGTAGGTGGTGCCCACATTGCCGAAATAATAAATATTGGGAACCGATGAATAGCTGGTGTTTCGGTATAGAAACCGGGTGCCACCAATGTTATCATTACCTACTTCGCCGTAGGAACCCCGCACTTTCAGGAAGGTGATTAAACCGCCTTTGCTAAAAAATGGCTCCTGCGACGCGACCCACCCTACTGAATAGGCCGGGAAGAAGCCAAAGCGTTTGCCAGGCGCAAAGTTCTCCGTACCGTTATAGCCTACGTTTACTTCGGCCAGATACCGGCCATTATAATCGTAGGTGGCGCGGCCCACAAAGCTCTGATAGCCTTTCGGCACCAGGAAAGCCAGCGAAGGATCGAACGTTTTCTGTTGGTTGTAGAGCAAAAGGCCGGTTAAGTTATGTCTACCAAATCCCCGCTTGTAGTCAATGCCAAATTCGGCCGTGTTGCGCCGGGTAAACGTGCCGGCCTGGGCAAACCCAAACTGTGCCTCTGTGGTGGATGGAACCAGGTTTACGCTGCCATCGGGAAGTTTTACGGCCAGATAGGTGATCAGTGTTTTAGTGTTAGTAACCTGCTGATCGTTATAGGTTTGAATGGCCACGTTGCCGTGAACAGACAAACCCTCCGTTAAAAAACCGAGGTCATAATCCAGTCTGACATTTCCGTTCAGGTAGTTCCGATACGAGCGTTTAAGCCCACCTGCCAAGTTGGGATACAGTAGGGACGCATAAGGGTTGTTTTGCGCCCCCGTGAAAATATTGACCACCTTGCCGTCCACTACGCCGGGCGTACTGAGGGGGCTGGCCCGGGCAATGTCGCCCACCACCCGTTCGGTATTGGTGCCGTTGTTCCCGCTCCGAATCTCGGTCTGCGACGATAAATCGAGGGTCATTCGCAAGCGGCTGGTAATGTCGAAATTGAAGTTCGAACGGACATTATACCGCTTGTAGGTAGACTGGGGCGAAAACGCATCGACCACATCTTTGGTGTCTTTAAACAAACCCTGCTGATTGAAAAACCCCGCCGAGATGAAATATTTTACTTTGTTCTGGCCCCCGCTGATATTCACATTATGCTGCGACTGGGTGGACACTTTCTTGAACATGACATCGAACCAGTTCACGTTCGGGTGAAAAATAGGATCCTGTCCGTTAGCATAAAGGGCGATATCGTCCGGGGTATATCGGGGCGTATAAACGGCTCCCGTTACAAACGCATCATTTTTCAGGGCTTCATTGAAATGGGTGGCATAATCAGCACTGTTCATCATCTCCCGCAGATTGGTAAATGAGTTGAACCCCTGATTAAAGGTGTAGCTGATTTTTGGCGGGCCGACTTTCCCCCGTTTAGTCGTGATGATCAAAACGCCGTTGGCCCCCCTGATTCCATAAACGGCGGTGGACGAAGCGTCTTTCAGAATCGTAACCGATTCGATTTCGTTGGGGTCAATGTTGTTGTAGTTATCCACCTGAATACCGTCTACCAGCGTCAACGGGTCCGTATTCCCTGAAAAAGTACCAACCCCTCTGATTCTGATTTTGGAGGCATCGTTGCCCGGCTCTCCCCCCGATTGGGTGGCGAACAAACCCGGCAAACGCCCCACCAGCGAGTTGCTGACATTGGCCACCGGCGACTGAACCAGTTCTTTGGTGTTGATGGTCGCAATGGCCCCCGTCGCGTTAATTTTCTTCTGCGTTCCGAAACCTACTACCACAATCTCGTTCAACTCTTTCTGATCGGGTTGCAACTGCACACTAAGTTTGGTTTGCGGTTGGCCCGCACCGGCGGACCGGCTGCCACTGCCCACCGCCACCTCCTGACTGATGTAACCCACGAAACTAAACACCAGCACCGCCTGGGTTGTCGGCACGGTGAGCTGAAAATTTCCGTTTCGGTCGGTAACGGTTCCTTTTGCAGATCCCTTCAGCACGACACTAACGCCCGGCAAACCTTCTTTTTTTTCGTCGGTGACAGACCCTGACACCATAACGTCGGCTAACACGGTGGCGGCCTCAAGCGGTTTTTGGCCAGCGGCTGGTTCAGGAGTTGCCATGCCCGTGCTCTCGGCCCGGCGCAGCATGATCAGGCTTTGCGACACTTCATAAACGATGCCGATGGGTTTGAGAACCCGATTCAGCACCGATACAAGTGGCTCATTAGTAGCACTGACGCTAATAATTTGCTGGGCCTGCACCAGACGCGAGCTAAACGCAAACCGGGCATCGGTCTGTTTTTCGATGGTTCGCAGTACCCGCTGCAATTGCTGGTTTTGCAGCTTGAGCGTTACTTTCTGCTCCAGAACGGCCTGGGCCTGACCATCGGTGGCATAGGTTGCACTCACAAATACCAGTGCAAATACCAGTTGCATACAGGTCATCTGTACGGTTTCCGATAGACTCCGGGTCACAAGTAGATTTTCCTTCATCGGTAAAGTATTGGTTAATAGAGCAAAAGTTGAGACAATGGAATGCCTGCCCCCATTTTGGGGATATAGTCGACAATCAATAAAATGGGGATGATACTGTTTGGGCTGGTACTTAATGGCCAGCCAATCAGGTTTTGGTAGGGAACAGGTGTGTTGTCATTGGCGCGGGGTTGTTTTCTAACTAGCTATAGACAGCTTTGCGAACCGGATACCAATTTTTTGAAAAGTTTTTTAGATTATTTATGATAAAAGGAGCTTGACCACCCGATCGAAGTAGCCGGGAAGGTGATCAAACTCCTATATTTCTTGTATTGCTGATTACTCCTTCAATCCCTTCAGATACGCCATACTCTGGGGCACCTGCGTGGCAATACTGGGGCTTTCGTCTTCGATGTAATAATGCTGTACCCCGGCTTTTTTGGCCGCTTTCAGCACGCCGGGCAGGTTTATTTGGCCAGTACCGAGGGCCACGTCGTTCTCCACCGGCGTACCTCCCGACATGTTGCCGACAACCCCCTTGCGCAGGTCTTTCAGGTGCATCAATTTAAAACGGTTGCCATGTTTCTGGAGCAGGGCCACGGGGTCTTGTCCCGGAAAAACAGTCCACAAAATGTCCAGCTCGAAACCCACATACTTCGGGTCAGTCTGTTTCACGATGTAATCGAAAAGTGTGCCGTTTTCGTGCCTCTCAAACTCATACCCGTGATTATGGTAGCAAAACATAAGTCCATACTCCTCGTTCAACTGCTTACCAATTCGGTTGAAGGTTTCCACTGCTTTCTGAGCGTCTATCAACGTAAAGGGTGGTTTAGCCATAATCCAGGCTACCCGGACATACTTGGCACCCAGCGTCTTCGCGTTTTGTCCCACTTCGGCAGTTTTCGTTTGTGCATCCGCATAGCTCACCCCAAACGACGAACAGTTCATGCCGCGTTCATCGAGCAGTTTTCGCAACTCGACGGCTGTTTTGCCAAACAGGTTCGAGAACTCCATGTCCGTAATGCCCAGGCCCTTGATGGTATCGAGGGTGGCGGCAACATTCTTCTGAAAACTGTTTCGGTAGGTGTAGGATACCATGCCGGGAGTTTCGGGAAACAACGTTTTCTGTGCCTGTGCGAAGCCAGCAGTGGCGAACATCAGTACGCCGAGAAAAAGAAGAGACAATCGATTGAATCTGTTCATTGTATAGGTCATAAATTTGTGTGAAAACAGGTTGCTTTAATAGCATTATTTAAGAGTGTTCAACTGACTACCCGCCTGGAGCGGAATATCGGCTGGGCCTGATATGAATTGCCCATTGAGTCGGATATTGCTAAACCTAACATCACGGGTACCGCTTTTTACGAGTGAAGGAACTGGTAAGCCGGACATTGTAATATCTTTGAACACCAGACCGCTGAACTCAGCTTCGGGGTTTTGCAGACCAAACAGGGCGGTAGGCTCCTCAAATCGGATGTTTTCCATGCGGTAATTCCGATGCATCCCTTTGCCTTTGCTATTGGGACTGACCGCACATAACAGTGCCCAGGGGGCATACCATTCACTTTTACTGATGTGAATGATGTCGCTATTTGTCAGGGTAATGTTATCGGTTTCCAGTGCCTGTCCGTTAAACCCAATACGGAACACATTGGCCAGCGTGGTCCATAACACACAGTTTTCAATGTAGATATCCTTTACACTGCCCGCCGTGTTGCGGGTAGTAGCCCACATATCCTGACTGCTGTCTTTGGTAAAAAAGGCAAAGCAATCATCCATCGACCGGATGAAGTTGTTGAGCACCTTAGTTCGTCCTCCACCATACCAGTCGATGCCATCGCCATTGATATTCTGGGGGTTAACGGCAATAATCTTGATATTGTCGAAGATTGCATCGAATGTCGTGTGCGTTTGCAGCGACCATGTCCGGCTACGCCCCACAAAGGTGATACCCCTTACCGTTAGCCCCTGTACGTTGTGGGTCGTGAGCGGATGCCAGTTTTTCTGGTGCTTCCAGCCATCGTCGTGGTCTTCGGATTGGGGACCGTAGTACACTACTGTTCCGCGACCCAGAATACGCACATTTTGGGCATCCCAGACATTGATGCTCCCGAATAAAACCGCCCCCGCGTCCAAGTAAAGCGTTTGCCCGCTTTTCAAATCAATGTGTCGCTGGTGAATCCCGGCTTTTAGGTGAATGACATTGCTGGCAGTCAGCGGGGGTATGTTTTCATCCGGGCGGTTGGCAAATAGCAGTAGTACCTCATCGGTGAAATTAGTGATGCCCGCCCGTTCCACCGAATACTGCCCCGCATTGGTCAGCGAAAACGTGACCGTTGAACCATTCAGCACCGGCTGAATATTTTTTGACAGTGGACGCACCTGCACACTACCCCGCCAATAGCCTTTATCAACCGATGCAGCTTCTTTATTTGAGGTCTGACCGACGTATTTTCCGTCGCCCGTTTTGGGCTTAACACTCACGTTAGCCTTACCCGTGACATCAAAACTGGCGAAATAGACGTTCAAGCCCGCATGAAAAACCGGTATCGACTGACCATTTACTGTCACTGCGAAATTGGTAGACGCAAACTCTTCAGGCACAGGATGAGGTGTCACGGTTTGGGCCTGATCCAACAGGGGTAAATTGCTGTTTATCTCCCTGCTGTTCGGTTTGACCCTAGCATATACTAGGGGCTGGGTATGGGCCGAAACAGCAAGACAGAACAGAATAGCCCCAAAAGTGACGATTTTCAGGAACTTCATACGCGCACATTCCAATTTTTGTCGTACTCGCGGCCCCACTGTTGCATGGCTTCTTTGTCGCCCAGAATGTGGCCATTTTGTGGGTCGCAGTTCAGTGTCCGGCCCACCCGTTGCGAGATGTTACCCAACTGGGCAATCAGCGTGGATTTATGCCCGTTCAGGATCTCGCCGGTTAGTTTGGCATCGCCCCGAATCGAGCTGACAAAGTTTTGCAGGTGCGTGGCATCCAGTTTTTCGGTCGGACTCACCGGGTTGGTTGGGTCGGCAACGGTATCGTCTTTCACCTCCTTCACCAGTTTGCTTTTCTGATCATAGATGCTGTAGCTGTTCGCGCCGGGATAGACTATGGTGCCTTTCTCGCCGTAGAAAATCACGCCCCGGCCAGCTCCTTCTGAATTGAAGCCATTGCAGCTTCGACCCTCCCAGGTCATGGCGGTGTTGTTGCCAAAATTGGCCGTAATGGTCTGGGTATCGGGCGTTTCCCAATCGTCCTGAAAGGCAAACCGCCCCCCTGCCGACACCACTTTGGTCGGATAATCGACCCCCAGGCCCCAGCGCATCACGTCGATTTCGTGGGTGCCGTTGTTGAGTGCTTCGCCCGTGCCCCAGTTCCAGAACCAGTGCCAGTTGTAGTGAATCAGGTTGTCGCGGTAGGGCCGACGCGGAGCCGGGCCTTGCCAGAGATCGTAGTTGAGCGTGGATGGTGGAGCCACTTCTTTACCCTTGCCAATGCTTGCCCGCCAGTTGGTGTACCAGCCCCGGGCAAAATAGACCCGGCCAATGGCTCCCGCCCGAATGTCGTCAACGAGGGCGTTTACGTTCGAGAACGAGCGTCGCTGACTGCCCATCTGCACCAGCCGGTTATACTTCCGGGCCGCTTCCACGGCCATTTCGCCCTCGTGGGGATTGTGCGAGCAGGGCTTTTCGACATAAACGTGTTTACCCGCCTGACAGCCCATGATGGTGGCGGGTGCGTGCCAATGGTCGGGGGCGGCAATGGCCAGTGCATCGAAGTCTTTCTTCTCCAGTAACTTACGAATATCGGTGATGCCCTGTGGCCGTTTGCCAGTCATCTTTTCGATCTCGGCCAGCGTTTTGTCCAGCACTTTCTGATCCACATCGCAAATGTAGCCTACCTCCACATTGGGCAGTTTGGCGAAGGTTTTAGCCAGAAAAAGACCCCGGCTATTGGTGCCCATCACGCCCACTACTACTTTGTCGTTGGGCGCACCGGTGAAAATGCCGCCTATCGAGAGCGAAGGGGAAAGCAGCAGGCTGGTGCCTGCTACGGAAGCCGTGCGCAGAAATGCCCGGCGGTTGGTTTGATCCGACATAAAGAATGACTTTTGGAAGTAGGCGTTAGTAGTCAGTAGGTTATATTATTGAAAAGTAGGTTATTTTCACATCTACCGGCATACCCTCAAAAGAAAAGATTGTGAGTGCAGCAGCAGTAACAAGTTGGCCAGTTGAATTGTGGAAAAGCGGTGGCTAATGGACTAAAAACCAAGCCCATTCATCGTATATTGACCGTCAATCGGTATCGACCACACATCGAAACCCTACTGTGGCACACCGGTCTAAACCGGGCCAGGTCATCAGGTATTTGGCACCAAAACTGCTTGTCTGAGCCCCCTGATCGGCATACCATTCGGAGGCCCGGTTAACATACCAGGCCCCGCCCCGCAAAATGCAATAGTCGTTATAGCCGTCGTTGCGTTCGCTCTCGGTCAGTTGCCACACGTTACCGCTCATGTCGTACAAACCCTGTTTGGTGCGGCCTTTTGCAAACTGCATAACGGGGGTTGTTGCCTTCCATTGGCCCGTGTTAACGAGCGTGGAATCGAACGTATTTCCCCACGGATATTGGGTGGCTTCGGAGCCATTTTGGGCCGCCCATTGCCACTCTGCTTCAGTGGTGAGTCGTTTACCCGCCCAACGGGCATAGGCGCGGGCATCGTCGAGGGTGATCCAGACCACGGGATGATTCTCCTGCCCGGCAGGGGGAGCCTTGTTGACCCAATGGTTAAGAAAATTTTCGGGATGCGTTGGCCGATAGTTAGACGCTTTCAGAAACTGGGCAAACTGACCATTGGTCACCAGCGTTTCATCCATTGCAAAGGGTTTCAGGCTCGCCCGCACTTGGCCCGTTGTGATTTCATTTCGATTCTGACTGTAAGAATAATCCACAAAACCACCGAGCGGGTAAAAGCCACATTCCCGCTGCCGAAAACTAAATTGTATTTGTACCGAATCACTGGAAACCGGGATGGATATCATGCCCCTTGGCAAACTTGTTTTACTATATTTCTTGGTGGCCTTAACTGGTTTTAACAGGTGTTGGGGTAATTTATAAACCGCACTAAAATCGGCTTTTTTATCAATAGCTGCCTGCCTTTTCAGAAAGGCATAAACGTCATTGGTTACCTCATTTTCAGCAATAGCCAGTATGCAACCAATTGCTTTTGGTTGCAATTCAGTGAACAAACAAACTTTACCATTCTGCACGCTTGTTTTCACTTCTTTCCCGGCAATCAGATCATAATATTTAAGCCCTTTTACAACCGGAATCTCCAACAGTTTGCCCGTAGCATATTGCTCCTGCCGATTGATAATTGTCCACATCGTTTTACCAGCTATTTGCCATTGGCTGGCATATACCCTATTGAGGTTTACCGGAAATAACGGAGTCCAGTTGCCCTCGGTGAAAAAAGCGGAATATTGTCGCAAGATGGGCAGCATGGAGTTTAATAAAGAACGGTCCCGTGGATTCAGCGGATTGACAGTACCAAATACATTCTCCCACAGAACCACCCCACAGCCATTCACCCACGCATTCTGAATTAATGTGGACTGTTCATGGCTAAAGCGTGATAACCGATAAATTAAATGACGTTGTTCGAGCCACCTGTTGCGAACAAGGGCCGGCACCTCAGCAAATTCAAGGTTTTTATACCGCTCCGACCAACCGACCTCCAGCCACGATTGATGCACCTGATTCAAGGCTGCGGGGCTAATGGGAATCTCAGACTGAAAAATTGCCCCCGCATTTGCTTGTTGCATTTTCTGAAAAAACCCCTCAAAATTTGAAATAGTATCCAAATAAACACCGTCGGCTTCGATCTCTTTTAATAAATCGAGTAGCTGATCTTCATCGGTTTTTCCCTGATTTCTGGCAATATTATCCCAGGGATTATAGGCGATCATCAGCTTTTTTTTCATTCGGTGCAACTCACCGCAAAGTTGTTTCAATCCGGCTACGCCACCTGGTAGGTTTCGATAAAACGAATATTGCGTTCGGTTGTCGAAGCCTAATTGTGGGTATGTCGGCCACAATACCACCACATCGACCCCACCGTAGTTTTCCTCGTATTTCTTCAGGCAATTTTTAATATCATAGGCTCCATTTTTAGTATAAAGCGTTTTGTCATTGGCCATCAGAAAAAAAGTTGAATAGGCTTTGGAAGCCCATTGGTATTCTTTTTTCTGATAATTTTCTCCTTTATAGTTCAGAAACCTGCGGGTTGAATCTTTCCAGGCGCGAATTTCCGACCGCCAGGCATCCCAATTTTCCGGTGAAGTAGGGGCTTCAATTAAGTGGTAATATCGTTCAGAAATTTGGGGAACGCTTTTACTCTGCGCATAAGAAGTCTCTAAAAAGAACATCGTTATGCTTGCAACAAGTAAAATTCTCATCATGGAAGTAAGGGGAAAGTTATCAATCAATAACGTCAATCAATTTAGATTGCTTTTGCACCATCATGTTTTCCATCTGCTTTAATTTCTCGGTATTGATGAATACACTTTTCAGTTTTATTCGCTCAACATCATCAAAATAAAAAGCCGGTCGTATATCGTTCTGGTTGTAGCTAATGGTCACGTCGTCAAGGGTTAGCCCTTTTACGTGTCGAACATAAAAAGCACTGGCAGGTAGTTTTACACCAAACATTCTATTTTCGGGATAGCTTTTTTCCTTTTCCGGCACAACAGTTGGAAACGTTTTCAGGGAATCAGCAGATACGCCGATGAGAACTGTGATTCGAATGTTAGACAATTTTACATCGTCAATGGGGCTTTCGGCCAAGCCCGCAATAACCGACGGAATAATGCTGCGGCTTTCGGCGATTACGTTCTGAATTCGGATATGCCGCATGATCGAAGGCTTATTTTCAGGATTCAAAAAACGCTTCCCCACCCGAATCACAATTGGACTTAGCACATCCGTCATGATGATATTTGAAATGTTGATGTTCTCCAACAGGCCTCCATCAACACTTGCAATCACGATTCCCGTATTAACGCTTCCTTCTTCATGATTATAGACAATATCGGGAGTCATTTTCCAGTGCCGGTAGCCATTCACCGAGGCCTTTTTAATGACGCAGTTATTGATGGTAACATTCCTGAAACCCGTGCGGGAGCCGGTTCCAAACTTGATTCCATTGCAAAGAGATGAAACCACACAGTTCGATACGGTGATGTTTTCGCAGAACTTGCCGAGATACTCACTTTTGAAGCACAGCGCATCATCTTCCGAGTCGATGATGCAGTTGGAAATGACAATATCCCGACCATCCACATCCAGGCCATCACAATTCCAGTTTACCAGGCTTCGAATATAGATTCCGTCGATTAATACCTGTTCGCAATCGGAGATCGAAACCGTGACCTGGGCCGAGTTAAAAACGTTTATTCCTTTGAGCAGCACGTTTTTACAGCCGATAAAAAAAATGTTTTTGGGTTTTCCGTCTTTGTTTAAACCCAACTGAAACGCTTTCCCTTCGCCAGGGCCTTTCACCGTTCCACCGCCCACAATGCTTACCTGCTGGACATTGTCGGCAATGATAAGGGATTTCATATACGGCACATATTGGCCGTTGTGGGTAATTGTGCCAAACTTCCGGGCTTTTTCAATCGGGTGTTCGGGATAGTCAGCCGGATTATAACTGCCCTGTAATACAGCACCCGGCATCAGGCGCAGACAGACGTTCGACTTCAGAAAAATCGTCCCTGTCACGTAGGTCCCCGCCGGCACAACCACCTCCCCTCCACCCCTGCCCGAGCAGTTGTCGATGGCCGACTGGATGACTTTGGTATTCAGAAAAGTGCTGTCTGTTTTCGCGCCAAATTCAACAATGCTATAAGTCTGAGCAAATAGCCAGGTTGAGTTCAACAGAAAAAAGCACAGGTAAAAAGTGGTTTTGTTGTGCATGACACTCATAGAAAGGGGCTACCCAATCATAGGCTAATAGGCTGGACTCCTTCCCTTTGTCAGGGATAGACAGAAGGGGGCAGTCGCGTTAAAAAGTGCTTCTTCAACACAATTGAGGAAGACTTGACAACCTACCTATAATGCAAGTTATTCATTCGTGATCGCTATCGGCCTAACCTGATGGGATTCCTACCTGACTATAGACAGGAAAAGCGTTCAGATACCAAGAATTCTGTAGTCTTTTTTGGCATGAAGTATGGTTTTATACTGATAAGATGCCTACCACACCGACCGAAGAAAGGCCTCGTCCGCCCAATTCAGCGTACTAAAACCGGCAGGAAACCGGCGATGGTTTATCGCCGGTTTGTTGGGCATTCCCGCCGAGCAACCCCTGCCCCACGCCGACCTAAAGCGTTTCAAAGAGCAAATGGGCCTGGTGGATTCGGCGCTTAAATGGGCTTATGGGTTGGGTTTATCCTGGTAAGTGGCTGATCGTAAACCCCGGGTTAAGGCCATAGATACGTTCATCACCCATTCAGGCAAGAATAGGTTTGACAACTTTACCCGCCACGTCGGTCAGGCGATACCGCCGACCCTGGAATTTAAAGGTCAGTTTCTCATGGTCGAGGCCCAGCAGGTGCAGAATGGTGGCCTGCAAATCGTGAACGTGAACGGGGTCTTTCACCACATTGTAGCTGAACTCGTCGGTTTGCCCGTAGGTGAATCCCTTTTTGATGCCCCCGCCCGCCAGCCAGACAGTGAAGCAGCGGGGATGGTGGTCGCGACCATAATCCGTTTTGGTCAATTTCCCCTGCGAATAATTAGTCCGACCAAATTCGCCCCCCCAAATCACCAGCGTATCGTCTAATAAACCCCGTTGCTTCAAATCCTTAATTAAAGCCGCCGATGCCTGATCCACCGATTTGGCCATCTTGGAGATTTCTTTGGGCAAGCTGAAATGCTGATCCCAACCCTGATGATATAACTGAATGAACCGAACATCTTTTTCGGCCAGTTTACGAGCCAGCAGGCAGTTAGCCGCAAACGTGCCGGGTTGCCGACTCTCGGGGCCATACATATCGAATACGTAGTCTGGCTCGTGGGCAATATCGAGCGTTTCGGGGACAGAAGCCTGCATTCGGTAAGCCATTTCATATTGCTCCACCCGGTTATTGATCTCCGGGTCAAGCACATGCCGATATTGATCTTCGCTCAATTTGGCCAACGTATTAAGCATGTTCCGGCGCGAGGTTTTATCGATACCCGTTGGATTGTTGAGGTAGAAAATCGGGTCTGGCCCCGACCGAAACACCACGCCCTGATGGGTAGACGGAATAAATCCGTTGCTCCACAGTTTGGCATACAGGGGCTGATCGCCTGAACGTGCCTTGGAAAGCAACACCACAAAAGCGGGCAGGTTTTTGTTTTCCGAACCTAAGCCATAACTCATCCAGGACCCCATTGATGGCCGGCCACCAATCTGATTACCCGTCTGGATAAACGTCACCGCCGGGTCATGGTTGATGTGTTCCGTATGCATCGACTTGATAAAACAGAGATCATCCGCAATTTGGGAGTGGTAGGGCAACAACTCACTCACCCAGGCCCGGCTTTGGCCATACTGGGCAAATTTGAACAGCGATGCCGCCAGCGGAAACGAACTTTGCCCCGCCGACATTCCCGTGAGCCGCTGTCCGTTCCGCACCGATTCGGGCAGGTTTTGCCCCCACATGGCTTCCAGTTTGGGCTTATAATCAAACGTTTCTAACTGCGAGGGTGCCCCGCTCTGAAACAGGTAGATGACCCGTTTTATTTTAGGCGCGAAATGCGGGCCACCCACCCCGGACGGCCCATCGCCCAAGGCGAGTGCATCACGAGGGAGCAGCGATGCCAAAGCGGCCGCGCCAACCCCCAATCCGGCCTGTCCCAGAAAATTACGTCGGCTAAGCTGGTCATGGATCTGGTCCTGTGTTTGGGTTCTCATCGTTTCTCAGCGTTTTACCAAGGCTTCATCATAATTAAACAGGGTGGATACCACCACGGTGCAGGCCGCCAGGTCAACCGGGTTCAGCGACAGATCACGCGGGAACTCCCCGGTTTGTAGCAGCGACGCGGCCCGGGTCGGATTCTGCTGAAAACCGGCGTACTCGGTCCGGTAAAGTTGGTGCAAAAGAGCCATCTCCGTCGGTCGGGGCGTGCGCGACAAAGCTGCCTGGAAAACGTAATTAATGCGCTCGTTGACCGACCTATTCCGTTTCATGGCTCGTTCGGCCAGCACACGGGCGGCTTCCACAAACTGAGGATCATTCAGCGTTACCAGGGCTTGCAGTGGGGTGGCGGTCTTCTGCCGACGCACCGTACACAAAGCCCGGTCGGGGGCATCGAAATTGAGCATCATGGGCGGGGGCGATGTGCGTTTCCAGATCGTGTACATGCTTCGGCGATACAGGCTGTCGCCATGCTGTTGCCGATACGTGACCGTGTTTCTGGTGGCCAGTGCTTCCCAAATACCGGCTGGCTGATAGGGGTACACGCTCGGGCCACCAATCTTCCTGACCAGCAAGCCACTGGCAGCCAGCGCATTATCACGCACCTGCTCAGCAGTATAGCGGTAACTCGGCCCCCGGGACAGCCATTTGTTGTCGGGATCGGCTTCGAGTTGCTCTTTCGTTGCCCGGGACGATTGCCGGTAGGTAGCCGACAGCACCATCCGTCGGATAAAGGTTTTTACATCCCATCCCTGCCGAAACTGCACGGCCAACCAGTCGAGCAGTTCGGGGTGAGAGGGCAGTTCACCCTGATTACCAAAGTCTTCCTGCGTTTTAACCAGCCCGTTACCAAAATATTGCTGCCAGAACCGGTTGACCATCACCCGGGCAAACAGCGGGTTCGACTCATCGAGCAACCACAGCGCCAATCCCAGCCGATTTCGTGGGTAAGCAGGCGGCAACTGACCAAGCTTGTGCGGCACCTCGGCGGTAACAGCCTCACCGGGGGCATCGAAAACACCCCGTTTTAAAATAAACGTCTTCCGGCTTTGTCGGGCGGGCAATTCCTGCATCGTCATCACTTCAGGAATATCGTGCAGCAGGGCCACTTCCTGCCCCCTCAAGGCAGTTAGCTGCTGATTTCGAGCAGCGTATGAGGAATCTGTTGTCAGGACATAATGCTCCAATAACTGCTGTTGCTGGGCGGGCGAACGCCGATGAGCTGGAATGGCCAGCAACGTTTCAACGGCATTGGCCGATTGGGTCCCGGCGGGGAACCGCAGCGACTGCACTTCAAGAGCGGAGAGTTGCCGGTCATAAATCCGTAACTCGTCCACCGCCACCTGGCGTAGCGTCTTTTCGCGTTGTTCATTACCCACTTCAAAAATGGGCAATTGATTGGATTTGTTGCTAGTGAATGGCCCGTGTAACAACCCTTTGGTCAGGTTATCGGTGATCAGGTCGCAGGGGGCGAGCTTGCCGTTAATGAACAGACGAACTCCGTCTGCTTTGCCGTTGCCGGCATAGGTGAGGGTGATATGCTGCCAGGCCCGAAGCGGCAGTTTCTGACGAGTGCGGAGTTCGATACAGTTGGCCGGCCAAACGTAACTAAGCAACACCCGCAACGTTCCGTCAGCATTCAGGTTCACACCGTAGCCCCGGTAGCCTTCGTTTTCATAGTTCGACCGGCGGAAAATAGCCCCCTCCACGCCTTTCTGCGAAACGTCCGCTCCGGCGTACCGGCCAGCTTGGATGTTTATCCAGATGCTGACCGAAAAAGGCTGATTGCGTTCAAAGTTCAGCCCTTTCCCGAACCGGCTAACAGAAGCCTGCAATTTACCCTCGACCCGATCGACACCCGCCAGGGCCACGCCAATGCCGCAATCGCCCTGCAGCATCAGCCCGTTCCCGACTTTCCCGATAACCCCCTGTGGTTTACGCTCCTTATCCCCCGTCACAAACGCTTCGTAGGCAGGCTGGGCCGTGTTGGCATAGGTCTCTTTCACTTCCGCATCGAGCGATAAATGGACTAACAGGCCCTGGTTCAGCGTCGAGATGGCTTGTGGATGGCTAGCCCAGGCCGCAAAACCAGCCTGGTAGGTTTCGGGCTGTAGTCTGGATTCGAGGACTTTGATTTTGGTTTGGATAAAGTGCAGTTTCCGGTCCACCTCAGCCGAGGGGAGCATCACGGTTGGACAGGCTTCGCCGTTGTGCGTGATCTGGCCTGTTTCTTTGTTCTGGTTGAAAAAGGCAAATAGCGAGTAATAATCTTTGTGGCTGATAGGGTCGTATTTATGGTCGTGACACCGGCAGCATTCCATGGTCAGGCCCAGCATGGCTTTGCCAAATGTGTTGGTTCGGTCGGCCACATACTCAATGCGGTATTCTTCGGGAACGATCCCGTTTTCGCCACTCTGGGCATGTTGCCGGTTAAACGAGGTAGCCACCAGCCGGTCGCGCCAGACAGCGGTTGATATCGGGCCTTCGCTCCGGCCGGTCCGCCGGTGCGGCACCGGTTCGGTCGGGCCGGGCAACAAATCACCGGCCAACTGCTCGGTAATGAATTGGTTGAATGGTTTGTTTTGGTTAAACGAACGAATCACCCAGTCGCGATACGGATAGGCGTTTCGCATGGGGTCGTCCTGGTATCCCTGCGAATCGGCAAAGCGGGCAAGGTCGAGCCAGCTAATAGCCTGTTGTTCACCAAAATGCGAAGAGTTCAGCAACTGATCCACTACTCGTTCATAAGCTCCCGGCCGGGTATCTTTTCCGAATTTTTCTACCTCTGCCGGGCTTGGTGGCAAACCCGTTAAATCCATATAGACCCGCCTGAGCAAAGTCGTTTTATCGGCCTCGGGCGTAGGTTTCAGCCCTAACTGGTTCATTTTGTCGAGCGTGAACCGGTCAATGTCGTTTCTGATCCATCGGGTTTGTTCATCCTCAATTAGACCCCAGCGGGCCAGGAAGTCCCCGAACCGGCTGGTGCCCAAACGTGGTACGTCGGGCTGTCGAATTGGCGAAAGCGACCAGTGTTCTTTATATTCAGCCCCCTGGTCGATCCACTTAATGAGGATGGCTTTTTCTTCGGCAGAGAGCGTCAGGTTCGATTTGGGGGTGGGCATGACTTCGTCGGGGTCATGACTCAAAATGCGCCTGATGAGTTCACTATGGCCGATATTGCCGGGATCAATGGCCACGGCTCCGCTTTTGAGGGGTCGCGTGGCTCCCTCAAAACTGGCTAACTGCAAACCCGCTTCAATCTTGTTCTTGTCGGGGCCGTGGCATTTGAAACACCGATCTGACAGAATGGGCTTGACGTGCAGATTATAATCGACCGTTTCGGGCAGTTTTTGCTGAACAGCCAGCAATTCCTGTGGCAACTCAATCGAATTGGAACAGGCCATCATGACCAACCCGCTCAATAAGGTTGCTACAAGTCTGGTAGATATGCCTTTGCTAGTGTTGTTCATTGGTATTTACTACTTAAATGGCATTAATGTCAAAGTGCTCATGGGCCTGCTACGCACAGTAAACTTAGTTAGCCCCCGCCTATTATCAGTAAGCCCATTGATGGGATTTTATCTCAGTCCTGCGCTTTATGCGTTCGGTGTTGGGGTTCACTGTACTATAGACCGAATGTTGACCCAGATACCAAAAATTCAGGGTTTGCAACCCCGGCTGTGGATCACAACCTGCCCGTCGATCACTTCGTAGCGCGCTTCGATCACCCGGCAGATCACATCCAGCTTCTCAAACAGAGACTCATCCCCAAACGTAGCCGTCACCGGGCAGTCGGCCAG
>JANOCD010000015.1:0-2406 GCA_031411995.1 Cytophagales bacterium | reverse complement strand
CGGGCTGGCGTACCAGGAAACGCTCAAAATGGTTGTCAGCCTGAGCGGAGTCGAAGGCCTACGCGTCAGCAATGTTTGGCAAAAAGGATGCTAAAACTTGGCGAAGCATTTTTATGAGAAAGCCCTGTCAACCAATGAGCCTGTCTCTGAGCAAAGATATTGTTTCTTGCATTTTAACCATTCCATGCGTATCCCGATTTACGGCATCAACGAGTCGCCCGAACTTACGGACACTAGCAAGATTGGCAAAGTGAACTTTTAGCCTTACCTTAGTGCAAAAGTTCACCATAATGGAGTCAATTAGTCAGACATTCCCACAAAATCGCTTTTCTCCTTATCGCTCACTGAGCGAACAGGAGATCATTGCTTTTAGCCGACAAGGAGTTCTTAGGTCCGAAGCCGACCGGGTGGCTAAACTCGTTGGACTGACGGATAAAGAGATGGCTGCGTCGCTGGGCATATCAGCGTCTTATTTACATCGCTTAAAACCAGGCAACCGGATCAGTCAGGATGCTACCGAGCGATTGCTATTGCTCGACAATTTAGTACAACATGCTTTAGATACCTTCGAGGGGCGGGCGGCAACGGTAGTAAGCTGGTTACGGTCGCCGTTGCGGGAGTTGGACTTTCAAACTCCCCTGCAAACCTTAGACACCGTCACGGGCTATACGCTGGTAGAACGGATACTGGGGCGAATTGATCACGGTATTTTCGGCTAACCAATGGCGGTAGTTTTCCGGGTGGTGCGGCAAAAGTATGCCGATCACCCCTTAGACGTGATGGGTACACGGATAAATGGGGGCCGCTGGAACCCACCAGGCGTGGGTATTCTCTATACGGCTGAACATCCGGCTCTGGCATTGGTCGAAATTTTGGTTCACATGCCTAAAGTGCCTTACAATGAGTTGCCTGTGTACCGATTGTTTCATCTGGAAATTCCCGATGGCAGTCAACGGGTAATACCCATAGCCGAACTTCCTCCGTACTGGCACGAAAATACATACGCCAAAAGCCAATTGATTTTGACTAACTGGTTAAACGAGCCGGATGTTTTGGCTCTAGGTGTGCCTTCGTCAGTTATGGC
This sequence comes from Cytophagales bacterium, assembly GCA_031411995.1. GTDB lineage: Bacteria > Bacteroidota > Bacteroidia > Cytophagales > Spirosomataceae > Rudanella. The sequence continues at coordinate 1,322 of JANOCD010000015.1, read as the reverse complement.
AGATGGTATCAATTACCTGCTTCACCCAGCCCACGCCGACTATCGGCGCATTCGGGTGGTCGATGAGAAACCCTTGGCCATTGATCCCCGTTTATGGCCAACGTGATTGTCGCACCAGCTTTCCTGATTAATCCATTCCATGCGTATTCTGATTTACGGCATTAACGAGTCGCCCGAACGGACAGGCATCACACCAGCTTCAAGTAAGTTTATAGTCAAGGTTAAAAATTACTTGGATAAAGAACTGCCGAATCCACTCCTGACCGAATGGCCCGTCTAAAAGTCAACGGATAATAAATTGACCGATAATTTAATCGACTCTACGGGAGAGATAGAGAGGTAGCTGGTAGCTTTGCGAAAAACCTGAATACACATGAACAAACGCTACACAATCCTTCTCGCTGTGGTTGCCTTCCTGGTTAGCAGCCCACTAATGGCCCAGCAAACCTATGCCTTGAAGCCCTATTCGGTGGCCCTGCCGCAACTCAACACCGCCCAGCAGAGTACGTCGGCCACCCAACAGGCGGGCAACATTGTTTATAATACCGATGAGCAAAAAGTCGCGTTCCACAATGGCAGCGGCTGGCAGTATGTAGCCACCAACGCCCCCGAAGCGAGTCAGTTTCAGAACAAGAAACAGTTTCTCACCAGCACCACCTGGACCATACCTGCGGGCGTTACCCGGATCCTGGTGGAGGTGTGGGGGGGCGGTGGTGGCGGGTCCAAAGCCGTTTTCACGGGTTCGCTCCTGAGTGCCACGGGCGGAGGGGCCGGGGCCTATGGGCGTGGATTTATGACGGTGGTGCCCGGCAACACGCTCACGCTCACCATTGCATTGGGCGGTGCAGGGGCCACGGCCAACGCAATGGCCAACAGTGGGGGGAGTACGCTTGTCAACAGCCCCACTGAGGTTATTCTGGCCGGTGGGGGCGATGCCTACGGGAATCCCGGCTATGCCCCCTCGGGCGTGGTGAGCTTTGGCGTGGGGGGTGGCAGTGGCGGCAATGCCACCATGTCGTATGGGCAACGGAGCGCGTCGGAATTCCTGTTGCTGGTTACGTGTGGGAATGGCGGCACGGCCTATGGCGCACAGCCGGGCGGTTTTGGGGCGCAGTTTTCGCTGCTCAACTCATCAACGATGCTCTTTAACACCGATGAGTATTACGTACAAAAGGGCAGTTTTCCCGGTGGGGGTGGTGGAGCCGGTTATGCCAGTGGTGGCCGGGGTGCCGCCGGCATGATTATTGTTCATTGGTGAGGGGGGAGGGTAGGACGAGTTCTGGCTTGATTGCCCTTCGACCGCTACGGCGGACCGTTCCGCT
>JANOCD010000014.1:0-1959 GCA_031411995.1 Cytophagales bacterium | reverse complement strand
TGACCTGGATTTGATCGTTAATAACATCGACGAAGCGGCCTCGCTGTTTCGCAACAACAGCCGGGAGCAACTGAAAAATGGGTATCTGAGCGTGTCGTTCAGTGGACCCACGGCTAACCGCACCGGAATTGGAGCCACCGTTACGGTCTGGACGAGGAACGGTCCGTCGTTACGGACGCAACAGGTGCTGGAACACTTTCCGGTTCGCGGTTACCTGTCGTCAGTGGGGGTTGGGCTGGTGGTGGGAGCCGGTACGTTGCCGGTAGTCGATTCGATACGGGTGGTGTGGCCCGGTGGCCTGTCCGAAACTCGCTATCGGGTTTCCGTCAATCAGAAAATTGTGTTCCGGATTGCCGATGCGAAACGGGTAACGAACCGCCCCGATCCGCGTTTGGCTTCCCTGTTTACGCGCTTGCCGGATGTCGCTGATTTTACCCATCAGGAGTCTGATTACGTCGATTTTAAAACCACTCCCGCCCTGCATAAGATGCTGTCTCGGTCGGGCGTTGCCGTGGCGGTAGGTGATCTCAACGGCGATGGCCGCGATGATCTGGCTGTGGGAGCTTCGTACCGGGGCAGTGACGGGGCGTTGTTGTTTGGGCAACTCAATGGCGGGTTTTCGCGGGCAGACTGGATGCCCAATACGCCGATGGAAGTGGGTGATATTTTGCTGTTCGACGCTGATAATGACCACGATAACGATCTGCTGGTGGTTGGTGGTGGCAACGAACGTCCGCTGAGTGTAACGGAGGCTTTTCAGCCGATTCTGTACGTTAATGATGGCAGCGGACATTTCTCGCCAGTTTCGTCATTGCCCGGTTTGTCGGTGAGCAGCCAGACCGTCCGCGCCATCGACTACGACCGCGATGGCGATTTAGACGTACTGATTGCCGGGCGCCAGATACCGGGACAGTATCCGTTACCCGCCCGGAGTTATCTGCTAAGGAATGATGCGTTCAGAACTCCCAAAGGGCAAAAGAAAATAAAATTTACCGATGTGACGGCGCAGGTGGCTCCCGATCTGGCGAATCTGGGCATGGTGTGTGATGCCCTGCCGCTCGATGTAGACGGCGACCGCGATGATGATCTGGTGCTGGTTGGCGAATGGATGCCCCCGACGATACTAAAAAACGAAAATCACCGATTCATTCATCACCCATCATTCATCCGATTCGGCGGGCCGATTCATCATTCAGAAGGCTGGTGGAACTGCGTCGCCAGCGGTGATTTCGACGGGGATGGCGATGCCGACCTGGTGCTGGGCAACGAGGGGCTAAACACGCTTTACCACGCGTCGGTACGCGAACCGATTCAGGTATATGGCAAAGATTTCAACGACGACGGGCATTTCGATCCGATCATGGGGTACTTTATTAACGGAACGCGCTATCCGGCTCTGCCCCGCGACGCGCTCAACCAGCAGATGATTCAGTTTAGGCGAAAATTCCGGCATTACTCGGATTATGCAGAAGCCAGTTTCGTTGACCTGTTTTCCGAAAAGGAGCTACAGGGCGCGTACCGGGCAGAGGTGAGCGAACTTCGCAGTTGTTACGTTGAGAACAAGGGAAACGGGAATTTTACGCTTCATCCTTTGCCAACGCTGGCGCAGCAGGCCCCCATTTTTGGCTTTGTGGTCGATGATTTTGACCACGACGGGAATCTTGACGCGCTGGCTACGGGTAATTTTTTTGCCAATGAAGCCAATATGGGCCGACAGGATGCCTCGCGGGGACTGCTTCTCAAAGGCAATGGACAAGGGAAATTCGTGGCACTTGGACCAGACCAGACCGGTTTCAGCGTATCGGGTGATGCCCGTAGATCATACCGGTTGCGTAATCCGATACGTATCGTCACGGCAATGAACAGCGGCCCGCTCGTGGTTCATGCCTGGCATTCGCCAAAACAATCGGGTACACGAAAGCAACAGATTCCGTAATTTGCGGGTCAACGTTCACCAAT
>JANOCD010000013.1:0-8045 GCA_031411995.1 Cytophagales bacterium | reverse complement strand
GGGCTAAAGCGGTATCGTTATTTGACCGATTGTTTACGCACCCATAAGGTCAAATTGTATGAATCATCCCTGCTTATTTGCGCAGGCATCTGGAATTTCTATTTGACTAACTAGCTACCAATCAGCGATGCAACAACTCTATTAATCATTTAACCTTAATTCTTCTTATTTTATGAGACAAGTAACTCTACTTGTTCTGGTACTTTATTGTGCCATCACAAGTGCCAAGGCACAAACAATCTTTGTTGGTTTCCCCAAAAACGGTGCTGTCTATCAGAGAGATAGTCAGAACAAAGGTGTTATCAAGGTACTGGGAACCTACAACTCTACAAGGTTCCAGAGGACATTTACGAGACTTGAGGCTACGCTGATAAAGTTAGATGTCAGGACAGGAAACCCCATTCCTGCAGAGCCTGAAATAAAGCAAACTTTAGATAAGTCAGGCACTTTTTTTAGCGGCCGTTTTATGGTTAACTCAGGATGGTATGAATTGAAAGTTCAAAGTATCTCCATTTTCAACAACTTACCTTTAGGCAGTCCTGTTGTGAGTAAAGTAGGAGTTGGCGAGGTTTTCCTCATTGCAGGCCAATCAAATGCACAAGGCATTGACAACGATGTAGCTGCCAATGCCTATCCCACAAATCTACCCTATCCGTCAATGGATGGCGTTCGTGTTCAACCTAATGCCCGATTAACAGAAGCTCAATATGCAGAATATTCAGCTAATCCTAACAGATTCGATCTATTAGCACTATTGGGATTGAGACCTGATTTGACCAATCTTTCGTCAGTTGCAAATAATCAAGCGCGTATTGGCCCTATGGGGCGGTCACTATGGTATTGGGCAGCAGTAGGAGAAAAAATTGCCAACCAGTACAATGTACCAGTTGCTTTTTTCAATGCAGCTTGGTTTGGAACATTTATTAATACATACGCTAGATCAACAAATCCTAACTACTCTCCTTTAGGAAGGCCGTCGGACGGAGACCCAAGGTATAACCCAGGAACTCCATACGGAGCTATACGTAACAGTTTACGCTATTTTGGTTCAACTTATGGATTACGAGCTATCCTGTGGCACCAAGGCGAAACAGATACCGAAGCACTAAATAGTACTGATAGTAGGTGGCGCACAGAAGTAAACGGGGAGCAACGAAGCATAACCAGTTCAGTGGATTACACCAATAAGTTAAATCAAGTTATAGCAGCTTCCAGAACAGATTTTGGTTCTCAAATCCCTTGGGTAGTTGCCCAAACATCTTTTTTCGTAAATAATACATCGAGTTTAGTAACAAACGGCCAACTGGGCGTTGTAAATCGTTCAGATCAAATCTATCAAGGCCCGAACACTGACATTGCAGTCACACAAAGACGAACAGGCTCAGGGGAACCCGTCCATTTTACTGGCCAAGGGCTTGTTGATGCAGCTAATGCTTGGTTTGCCAGTTTACATGACGTACTAACTAATGCCCCGCCAATCACAGTACAACAGTTAGGGACTGAACACCAGACATTAGTCATGGGGACTAATGGAAATACAGTTATTGCTCCAACTGGAACCACATATGAGTGGGTAGATGAAAGCAATGGTAGTACGCACACGAATAATGTAATGAACAATCAGCGAGAGGTTGCGGTAAACAATGGAAGCGGAGCATGTCGGGCTATTGTGACAAATAGCCAAGGAAATTTGATCATGACTCAGGCTATAAATATGCCATATTCAATCGTTGATGATACTGGCGAAACCCCACCGCCCGACAGCCAATGCAAAAACGGTAACGAAAAAAGTGCGGGCAACCGCACCCCTGACAATAACGGAGTCGTCGGCGGATTTGGTAACAGCAGTGAGTTCATGGAATATACTTTCAACGTGGCAACCGCTGGCAGCACTAACTTCTCCATCCACTATGCATCCGGTGATCCGCAGGCTGGCATTATGTTGGTGGTCAATGGAACGTCCGTACCCATGTATCGACCCAGCACAGCAAGCTGGACTCCAAATGCCGATGCCAGCACCACCATCAACCTCGTCGGCGGCACCAACACCATCCGCATTCAGGGCAGCGGAGACGGCAACTTCTCCTACGACCGCCTTTGCATTGGTAGCGGCAGCACTCCTCCCCCAACAGGTTGTGCCTTTAGTATAGCCCCTACCGTTAGCAACGGTAATCCCTCCTGCGGGCAGGGCATCACCCTCTTTGCCAACTGTTCGGGAGCCGATTGTGGCGGGGCTACCTTCAACTGGAGTGGCAGCAACGGCCAAACCTACAGCGGCACCTCGCCGGGTTTCGCAGCACCAACGGGCAATGGGTCAGTTACGTACACGCTCACCGTCAGCAAGGCGGGCTGTGGCAATCAGGTAGGCAGCACCGCCATCACCGTGACCAATTGTGGGGGCACTCCGCCCACTGGGTTTGGCATTGCCAGCGTACAACTCAACTGTGGGTCGGGGGTGGTCACCATCAACCTGAACAGTTCCAACGGCAACCCGGTGGAGTATCGGGCACCGGGCTTGCAGGATTGGAGCACGAATCAGTTGGTGATCCCAAGCTGGCAGCGTAACAACACAGCCTTTACCTTCTACGTGCGGCAATCAGGCAACGGGGAACTCAGCACGGGCTACACCAGCAACTGCGGTGGTGGCCGGATGGCCACCCAAAGTGAGCCAACCGCCGAGGGCTTGTGGGTTAGCCCTAACCCCACATCGGGCCGGGTGGTAGCCCGCTTCACACTGGACGAAGGCCAACGGGCCACGCTCTCGGTGGTGAACCTGACGGGGCAATCGTTGCAAACGCGGGCGGTTGTTGGCACGGGCAAGGCGCAGGACGAGACACTCGATCTGAGCCAACAGGCCACTGGTTTATATGTGGTGCGGCTGCAAACGGCGGTGGGGGCTAAAACGGCCAAAGTGATCTTGCAGCGGTAAAAGCAACGGTAAACAAACAAGGAGTGCACGGCCAAAAGCAGTTGATTTGCTTTTGGCCGTGCGCTGTTTACGTAGGGTGCTTATGGCTGCTATTGCTCCTTCACCAATCCCCATTCCATGAATTTTGGCACACCTTTCTCAAATATATTTATTTGCTGGTAGATTAAACTCAAATCAACTCCTCAACTTTGTCCTGTTCTTCTGACTGTCCATTTTTGTATGAAAACGTCGTCTGCTTGGCTATCGATTTTGGGAGTGTTGTGGTTGCTGGGGTTGGGCTGCAAAAAGCCCGTGGAGCCGGTGATACCGCCAATCACGCCCCCCGTTTCGACGACGACTCCGCCAAGTTCGACAACGGTAACCCCAATTCCAACGTACTTGCCTCTGCCGACTGACAATCGAATTGTTCGTATCGTTTATAAAACGGCCCGCATTGGGGGACTGCTGTTGGAGGGCGAGTCCGTCGAATCGTACCGAGGGTTGGTCGATGTGTTTATAGATCGTATAACAACCTATTACTACGATCAGCAAGGGCGGGTTAGTCGTCGGTCAGTGTACCAAGCTAATTACCCAACCGATACAACCAACACGTACTATGCGTATGAGTCTAACCGTATACTGCTTCGCACAATCAGCAACAAGAGTGCTATCCGGCACGACACACTTTTATTGAATCAACGAGGCTTGGCGATCAGACAGGAAGATAGGACGACTGCCGAATATGATTCAGACAGATACGTTGTTCGCAGAGTTAACTCGGCTTTTGTGGAAACCAGAGCTATTCAAAATGGCAACATAACGCAATATCTATCAGATTTAGGTATTCCAACGGGACAGTATATCATAACTCTAACCTATCAACCCGCTTATCCTAATTTTCAACCTAATTTGGAGCCTTACAACGGTAGCGAAAGTAAAAACCTCTTTACTAAATATCTGCTTTCAGGCCGAAACAGTTCAGATGGGTACAATGGCGATCTCTACACAATTGACGTGGGTTATCTTTTTGACAAATACGGTCGCATAATCCGGCGGTTCCAATCGGGAAAGCCCTTAAATCCTCATTGGGGGCAGCTTTCTGACCAAGGTCATGTCGGTGTTTATTACTACGAGTACGCCCCTTAAAAATTAATTCAACTTTTCTGTTTATTTTAAATTCTACGACGATGAAATTACGTCTATTGGTATTGCTATGCCTATTGATGATCTTGCAGCGGTAAGGAAAGCGGTAAACAGGCAGGGAGGGCAGGGCTAAAGCGGGTTAATTCCTCTTAGCTCTACCCTCCCTGCTTATAATCAGCCAATAGCTCACAACCGAACCCCCACCGACCAGATATTCACGTTTGGCCCCTGCCCGGCTTTGAAGAGGGTGGTCGATGGTTCGTAGCGGACAAACAGGCCCGTGCTTTCGCCCCAGGCGGCTTCGGCGGTGAGACCCCACCGGAGCGAGGTGGTGTTATAGGCACCGTGGTCGCGGGAGGTTTTGCCGCCTTCGGGTTTCACTTTAGTGTAGCTGTCGAGCCGCACACCGGCGTAGGCACCAATGCCAAACGTGACTTTGTCGGCGGGGCCAAACATGAGCAGCAGCGGAATGTTGCCCTGAAGCGTGGTCAGTTTGCTGCGTTTCAGGTCGCGGTTGTCGCCCACCAGAATAGACTCGCGTTGGTTGGTGATCAGGTTGTTGTTCTCGATCAATCGCTGATTGTTGCTGAACATGAAGTTGTTCCAGGCCAGTTCGGGGCCAATACCGATGCGCAGACCACCGGGTTTGTCGCCGAGGGGCAACTGCCGTCTCCACGAGAGGGCTACAAACCGGGAACCAAGGGGCCGCAACCCAAACTGAGCCGCGCCGGGGCCGCTTAATCCGTTTACGCCGATGTATAAACCAAAGTCTTTGATAATGCGGGGTTTCACAGTGGCTACGTCGGTGGTTTGGGCGGTGGTTTGCGCGGGAGCGAAGGTGGTGGTTGCCAAAAGGGCGGCTGAACTGAGGAGAGTGATGAGGGTTTTCATAGCTATGTGTTGTAAAAAAAGGTGGTTGTTGATTTACTGCCCGTGCGGGGGTATTTGTGGGGAAGATGCAAGGATGTTTACAGAGGTTGCGTCGATTGTAGATTATTTTAATTCGTGCAGCATCACGTTCGGCGTAGCCAGAAACCCATCGACCATAATTTTGCGGTGATTGGCCCCCACAAACACCACCACGCGCTTTTGGCCGGCTTTGCGGGCACGTTCCACCGTGTTGCGAACCATGTCGGTGTTGCGGTTTTGCCATTCGGCCAGCATCGCGTCAATTTCTTTTTCGGGGAATCCTTTGGCACCGAACATCCGGCGGGCACCGTAGAAATTCACAATGTTCAGGTATTCGTCGCCGTCGGGTGAGTTGAAATAGAGGGTGCCGCGTCCCTCTTTTTCGGCCTTGTTACTGGCTTTTTGCAAATCCATGATACGCTTGTTCAGGGCGGCATACCGCTGTGCATCGGCTGAGGTGCTGTCTTGCTCCACCGATTTTTCCCACGCCTTAAACAGCGGATCGGCTTTGTCCCAGGCGGCCTGCCACTTCAGGTCGTGTCGTTGGCTATCCATGGCCTCAATCCGGTCCAATTTCAACTGGTCAATCAGCGGGAACGCCATGTTGTGGTACTCGTTGGAACGGGCGGTATAAATAGAATCGGGTTCGCCCAAAATAGCTTTATAAGCTGCCACCTCTTCGGCACCGAACACCGGGCGGGCTTTGTCGAGCCGGTAAAGCTGGTAACGAGCGTTGCCAAAGTCATGAGCGAGATAGAGCGCACGGGCCAGTTTCATGCGATCCTGGTGGTAATTGGGGTGTTCGTGCAGGAGTTTGGTGGTCTGGCGGATAAACTTTGCCGGATTTTTGGGAGCGGGGTAGTTGATGCGCTCCATGTAGGCGTATCGCTTCACCATCGTGGCCTTGTTCCAGTAGTCGGGGATGGCATCATAGTCGGCGGCTGACAGGAACTCACCATACACGGCATCGGGCCGGAAGGCAACAGCCCGGTCAATAATGGCTTTGAAATCTTCTACGGGTTTCTTGCCGTAATCGTGCGAGGTGCCAATCATCAGCACATCGATAGTTTGGGCGTTGGTCAGGAGTGTAATCAGCGTCAGGGCGATGGTCAGGAGCGTTTTCATTGGGGTTACGTTTTTTTCGTGTGATTGATGATACAAAGGTGCAGCCCCTCCCCCGCCCCACTCCACTGAACTCGACCAACGCGCTTGTTTTATCGTCCAAAACCCCTCTCCCAACGGGTAGGGGTTGGGGTGGGGTTGGTCGGCAAAAAACGGGCGTTGGTCGAACAGGTTTGGGGGATAGTATGGTTGATGTAGCTTTGCTTCACTATGAAACTTCGCCCAACCCGCGCCCTCATCCGCACCCTGCTCTACGTGGCTATGCTGCTGGTACCCATAACACTCAACGCCGTTAACCCCATGAACGGGAATGTGTATCGAAACCTGTTTGGCGTCACGTTCAACACGGTTTTTGTGTTGGCGGCCTGGGTCGAACACGCGCTCGTGCTGAACCGCTTTCTGAATGGACGGCCATCTGGCTGGGCTTGGGCGGTGGTGGGGTCGGTGGGCGCGGGCTTATTTTTTATCGGTGCCCGCTATGTGGTGGAGCAGGAAATTTGCCGGATGTTGTTTAATAGTGTTAACTACGAGCCGGGCTTCACGGTCTGGTACTATATAGTTGATAATCAGTACTACGCCGTCAAAGCGGTGGCTCTTGGTGGCTTGTTTAAACTGATCGAAGACTGGTTCCGGCATCAGCAGGAACGCCGGGAACTGGTGGGCGAGAAAACCACGGCAGAACTGGCCTTCCTGAAATCGCAGATCAACCCGCATTTCCTGTTCAACACACTCAACAATATCTACGCCCTGTCGTATGCCAAATCGGATGCCGCGCCGGGTGCCATCCTGAAACTCTCGGAACTGATGCGGTATATGCTCTATGAAAGCACCACGGTGTTGCAGCCGGGAGCCGTTGGCACCGGAAAACCGACCGGACTCTCGCACAAAGTATCGTTGGCAAAAGAGATTCAGTATCTCCAGAATCTGGTCGATCTCGAAAAGCTGCGCGTGCCCAATGCGCAGGTTCAGTTCGAGGTGGAGGGCAACCCCGACCTCTACCGGGTGGAGCCGATGTTGCTGATTTCGTTCGTGGAAAACGCCTTCAAACACGGCGATCTCACCGACCCCAATCATCCCCTCGTGATTCACCTGAGCATGCGACAGGGCAAGCTGCTGGCCGATGTGATGAATAAAAAAAGTCGCCACCAAAAAGATTCAACGGGCGGCATTGGCTTACCCAATGTCCGCCGACGCTTAGATTTGCTTTACCCAAACCAATATACCCTCACCGTCCACGAAGACGACCATACGTACTCGTGCCGCCTAGAATTGAGTTTATAGATATGCTCCGAACCCTTATTGTTGACGACGAACCGCTGGCCCTCACGATTCTGGCCGATTATGTCGGTAAAGTGCCATTTCTGACCCTGGTTGGCACCACCACCTCACCCATTGCGGCTCTGCAACAGGTGCAGGCGGGCGAGGTCGATGTGGTGTTTCTGGATATTCAAATGCCCGAACTGACAGGGCTTCAGTTCCTGAAAATTGCCCGGCATGGTGGTTTGGGCAGTCGCTGCCGGGTGATTCTGACCACGGCCTATTCCGAATATGCCCTCGACGGCTACGAACACGACGTGGTCGATTACCTGCTCAAACCCGTTTCGTTCGAGCGATTCTACCGGGCCGCCCAGAAATTGCTGCCGCAACTTAACTCGGATGTAGCCCCTGCCCCACCCGCCCCCATTGCCGACACTACACCCGCAGGCCACCGAACCGTCGGACCGCCAGCGGCCATTGTCCCCGATTTTATTTTCGTAAAGACGGAATATCGCTTGCAACGCATTGATTTAGAAGATATTCTGTATGCCGAGGGGCTAAAAGATTACGTCTCCATTTATACACCCCCAGCCACCGGCAAAACCGACCTGACCCGCCTGCTGACGCTGCAAACCATGAAAAGCCTCGAAGAAAAACTGCCCGTCAGCCGGTTCGTTCGGGTTCACAAATCGTACATCGTAGCCCT
>JANOCD010000012.1:0-11150 GCA_031411995.1 Cytophagales bacterium | reverse complement strand
TCACTCCTGCAATTTCTCCAGCTCCCGTTTGGCCTGCCTGATTCGGTCGTCCAGCGATAGCAACGGCTTCCGAAAAGGCCAATAGCCAACGCCATACCCAAGCCCGAAGGCAAGAGCCAGCAAAATCAGTATTTCCGTCAGGGCTACCCAGGGGTTGAGCGGGTTCATGGTGTATAGTTTCGCGGAATGGTTCGGCTTATTCGTGGGGTTTGCCCGTTTTTGGCAGATTGTCCATTCGTTTTGGTTGTGGCAGGTTTGGTCAACCCCTCCCGAATGAGCCGGTCGAGGTCGTGGTGTATGCCCCGGCGGGTTTCCTCCTGCCAAACCCGCAACTCCGCCCACCGCCCCGCTGCCGCCAACCGCGCCTGACCGGGCCACGTGACCGGGTCGAACGAAAACAGCAACGGGCCGTGATCTTCCAGTATGTCGCGGAGGGTGGACACAGGGGTATTGGCCAACTGCCCGAACCGAAAGATGCCAACATCGTTCAAGATCGACTCAATTTTCAGGTTAATACCAGCCACCTCTTTCAGATCGTTTCTGCCCGTTTCTTCGGGCAACACCACTTGTTCGGCTTTGGCGTTGCGTAGGGCATGGATGGCCTCCTGTAACTGCCGCAACTGTCTCAGCTTGTTCCGCTGTTGCATCCGAAACCGTTCTCTAGCCAGCAAATAGGCCATAATGGCCATGCCCTGAAGCATCAGGAAATGCCAGAGATTGGCATCGGTCAGGTGGAACGGGTTGAGTTGAAACATGTTATTTTTTCTGGACTACAATTGTCACCCGGCGATTGGCCTCGCGACCTTCTGGGGTGGCATTGGGCGCAATAGGCTGGCTTTCGCCCCGGCCATCGAGCCGAAACGCCCGCAATGGTATACCCGCCTGCTGCATGGCTGCCCGAACCACCTTGGCCCGTGCCAGCGACAACTGCCGGTTGCGCCCCTCCGACCCAACACTGTCGGTATGGCCTGTCAACAACAATACATCATTAGGGTGCATTCGGAGGTTCTGGGTTTGCCAGTATTGCCCGGCATCGGCCATAAACTGATCGGTGTCGGGGGTGCGTATAAAAGCCGTGCTTCCTGTCGGGAAATACAGTTCGAGCGAATGAAACAAGTCGATATACCGTTGCCCCTCCGCCAGCGAACGGGCCGACACAAGGGGCCGTTCTGCAAACGAAAAGGCGAGTGCATTGGTTGAGTCGTTCACAAAAACAAGGGCCTCCGTGGTGGCTCCTTTCGTCTGAATCTGCATTTCTGACACGCCAGCCGCCCGCAGATACTGCCCCACACCGTCGGCCCGCACCGACCCCAGGTTTGGCAACAGTGTTTGCCGACTTTCGGCGGGCGTATGGTAGCCCGTTACACTGAGCAGCCGGTCGGGGTGGCGGAGCAGATAATCGGCGAGCGAATCGAGTGCCCGCCAATTATCGGCAACGCGCAAATCGCCTTTTGCCTGATTAAACAAGGGGCCGCGCAGGGCGGTATGCAGGGCTGCCCCGTCGATAATAGGAACAGGGGCCAGCACCGGCTCGTCGCGGAACCGAATCCGTTTGATATGAAACAGGTGAATGCCGACCGAAGCCATCACCCACCCGCCAAGTAGCGGGGCCCATATCCAGCGGTTGTTCATCAGGCTGCTTGTTAACTCATTACGGGCCAGGCGGCATCGTAAACAGCCGTTCCCAGGGTTACTTTTTCTGCCGAGATCGAGATGTTACACATGAAGTTGGTTGCACCAGCTCCATAAAAGCCTTCGCTATAGTTGGTGATGAAGGCATTTTCGAAGGTTAGTTTTCGGAACACACCCGTTATGCCCGACTGCCAGAACTCCACGGTGCCGGTTGGAATAGATTTGTTCTGCGCGTTGATCATCGTTTCCACCAGCGTGACCATGTCGGTGATTTCGATGGTGAAGGCCATTTCGCTGGCGCGTACTGCCGAGCAGGGTCGCCCTTTCTGGTCGTAGTCGCGGTTATAGCCAATGTTGAAACTGAGCACGTCGTATTTGTCGGCCCCAATGGTTAGGGTGCCGGTAAAGCCAAAATCTGCCATGTTGATTGCGGTTTAAGAGGTGGGGTCTGGGGGTTGATTAGCTTTTCAACGGCCACCGTTGATCCAGAATCGCCGTTTTGATGGTAATTTTCTCCGCAGAGATCACAAAGTCACACTGGTAGGCCCCGCCCCCCGCTGTAAACGACTCGCCGTAGTTTACAATGAACCCATTCGTAAACTCGATTGTACGCATCACCGTGCTGTCGTCGCCCGAATCGACGAAGTCTAATTTACCGGCTGCAATGGGTTTGTTCTGCGCGTTCACCATGTTTTCCAGGAGTTTGCTCTCCGGGGTGATTTCCGACGAAAAGTTCATCTGCCCACCCATCACGTAGCTGGAGGGCCTGCCTTTCCCATCGACACTTCTGCTGAAGGCAATGTTGCCTGCCAGAACATCATAGGCAACGCCGTCTAAGGTTAATATACTGGTATAAGCCATTGGTTTGTAGTTTGAGTAGTGGTTAGTGTGCAGACCAGGACGAATTCGCCTGGCCTGCTCCACCAAGAAAGTTTAGTCAAAAGAGAGAGTGGCTTATGCTTCGCCGTAGTCCGATACCCATTCCGGGCTTTCTACATCGTCGCCCCGGCGACCGTCGAGCCGGATCACAAAGCTCTTGGCCGGAAAATACGGCGTGATACGAATGTCTAAGAAAATCCGGTCTTTCTGCTTCTCGTCGCGTTCGAGCCGCATGATTCTGAACTTGTCGATCAGTTTGGTTGGCCCTTTGATGCTGTCAAGGAAGTTAGCAATCTGACGGCGCAAATCGGCTTCGATCAAGGTATTCCAGTTTTCAAACGCCCGGCGGTTCAAAAAGTCGAACAGCACTTTCACTACGTGATCGAACACGCGCACTACCGAGTAGGTTTGCAGACCGAGGTTGTCGCCGTTGAAGAGCGTTTTGCCCGAAAAGGCCATTACCCGGCCATATTCAAAGACCATTGGCACGAGGTTGAGCCGCTCCAGAGCCGAAATCTCGCTCTTGCGGAGCGGGAACCGAACGCCGGGCACTTCGTTCATGCCGCCGTGCTTCTTACCCGCCGTTACCTGCGACATCAATGTGAAGTAAATCTTACCCGCCAGGGCTGATGAAGGGGGAATGAATAGATCTTCGGTCTCGCCCACTTCGGCCACTTTCGGGCGACCAACGGCCCAGTTGCAGCTCATAATCACGTTCGACTTATACAAATCGGCACCCGTGAAATTGGCCGTGCTGAACATGTCGATTACGTCGTCGGGGGCTTCGAGGTCGGCAAAGTCAGTAAAGAGCATCACCTTGTTGGCGTGGGCAATTTTAGCCCATTTATCCAGCACCGCATTTGATCCCATAAAGCCCGGAATCACCATCAGCGAGTAGTTCTGCCGGAGGTCGAGCCGGTCGAAATTCTGCTTCAGTTCGTTGGCAATATGGTCGGCAAAGCGCGGGTTGTCGAGGTCGCAGAGTTGCTCAAAATCGGCGTTGACGATGGATATATTCGAGAGCTTGTCGGCTTCCGTATTCTTGAAAAACAGCGATAGTCCCCGGTAGCTTATTTCGAGGTCATGGGTCGCATTGAGCGTGGAGAGCAGGTTTTTCTGGAGGCCTCGCTCCATTGCCGTGGCTTTTTCGCCGGCTACTTTCACCATCTCTTCCTGGTCGTCGGACGAGCTGAGCACGTCGATCCAGAGTTTAAGTTTTTCTTTCAGAACGGCCCGTTCGTTTTTCTTGGTCGGGTCGCCGAGGTATATTTTTTTGCGGGCTTTACGGCCGGGGTTCACGTTCTGAATCCCATCCATAAAGCTTTCTAAAAAGGCAAAGCCTCCGTAGGCCGAAAGGGCCGCCATACCCGGCAAACCGGCTACTTTGGTAACAGATTGGGTGGCAACGGCTGTGGCTGCTTCTGGTTCTAATTGAGGTGCATTAGGTTCGCTTTCCATCAGATCGAGGAATGTTTAAATAATGTTGGGTCAGGATGAGTTAAGCGTCAACTTCGGCCGGGTCGGCGGCTTCGAGTTCAACAAGCAGGGCTTTCATGGTCTCGATCATGGCGGCTTTGGTGTCGGCGTTGCCGAGGGCTGTTTGCAGCACCCGATGACCCCTCAACCGGCGACCAATCTGGGTGTATTCCTGAAACTGAGCATCCTGCGAGCGCAGGAATGGGCTTTGGCTAACCATGCTTTTTACCCGAAAATCGCCCACACCCCGAAACTGAAGCGTTTCTTTTACTGGCATCCCTTCAATAGATTCAAACTCCACTTCAACTTCGGGCTTGAAGTGATTGAACACGGCCTCGACGGTTTTGAGACCATAAACGGTTTCGGGGTTTACGGGGGTTTGACTGGTCAGTTTTTGCGCCAGCATGGTACGGTTATACGGGATGTCAACGATACCTTCAGAAGCTTCGGGCTTTATTTCGTTGCCGCCAATGTCGAAGTTAAACATAGAGTAGTGCTTTTGGTTTGATTGAGCCTAAATGTAGGCAGCTATCTCCCTGAACACCAACAAACAAGCTGGGCCTTTCTCCACTTTTCAAACAAGTGGTATGCTTTTCAAACAAGCGGTCATTTTACGTAAGTATTTCCTCTTAAATCAATTAGTTAGCGTTCTCACTCAATCGTCCAAAGCAATCCCTCCTTCTCCCCATCCCAGCCAACAGTGAGGGTATGGTTTTTGGCGAGCTTGCCGCTAATGATGAGCCGCGAGATGGGCCGCCGGAGTTGGTTGCGAATTACCCCACCCAAAGGTCTGGCACCATATTGGGGCGAAAATCCCCGGAGAGCGAGGTGCTGTTTGGCTTCGTCGGTCACAACCAGCCCGATACCCAGCAGTTGCAGGCTCTTGTGCAGATGCCCTAACTGAATCTCGAAAATACGTACCACGTTTTCTTCCTGAATTGGCTTGAAAGGCACAATTTCGGTGATACGAGCCAGAAATTCGGGCCGGAACCGCCCCGTCATGCGCTCCATCAATTGCCCCGACGTGGGCAACCGCCCCGCCTGACTTTCCGATGTGATCCATTCGCTGCCAATGTTGGAGGTGAAAATCAGCAGGGCATTCGAGAAGTCGCCTTCCTTGCCGAGTTTGTCGTGGAGTCGGCCCTCATCCATCATCTGCAAAAACACGTCAAACACCGACGCGTGAGCTTTTTCGATTTCATCGAACAACACCACGGCATAGGGTTGTTGCCTGATTTTGTTGACTAATAAACCACCTTCTTCATAGCCGACATAGCCCGGAGGGGCACCATAGAGCAGTGCCGCCGAGTGTTCTTCCTTAAACTCCGACATATCGAACCGGATCATAGCCCGCTCGTCGTTGAACAGGAAATCGGCCAGCGATTTGCAGAGTTCGGTTTTGCCCGTTCCGGTGGGTCCAAGCAGAAAAAACGACCCCATCGGTTGCCCATTTCGACCCAGACCGGAGCGTGATTCCAAGATGGCATCCGACAGGGCGCGGAGGGCGTGATCTTGTCCTACCACCCGCCGTTGCAAATGACTCTCCATCGTGAGCAGCCGTTCTTTTTCCTGCGCCTGCACTTTGCCCATCGGAATGCCGGTTTTGTGGGCCACCACAGCTGCCAAATCGGATGTACTGACCACCGAACTCTGCTTGCTGGCTAATTCCCGGAGCGTGTCGAGCCGGGCGAGGAGATGATCGCGGTAGGCATCTGGAGTCTCGAGAGTGGCCGGGTCGAGGTCGTCGGTGAGTTGGCCGAGCAAAACGGGGCTTATTTGCTGCTGCATCAGCGTTCCAATCCATTGCCATTCGTCAAGGGCTTCGTCATCGGAGGGGAGGTTGCGGTTGGTAAGGTCGGTGGTGGCCTGTGTCAGCCGGTCGAGTTCGGGAATCGAGGTTTCGGTGGCCATGCGGATGGCGGCCATCGTCCGGTCGAGCAGGTCGAGGGCTGAGTCGGGCAGGCGACGGTCTTTACTGTAACGACGGGCAAGCCGAACGCAAACCGGCACCACATCGGGTTGCACCTTCAGGTTGTGGTGGGTTTCGTAGGCTCCAATAAGCCCCCGAATCATGCGTATGGCCACTTTATCGGTGGGTTCGCCTACGGTCAGCATCTCGAACCGGCGGCTCAGAGCCTGGTCGGGTTCAATTAGTTTGCGATATTCGTCGGGGGTGGTGGCTCCAATCACGGTCAGTTCGCCCCGCGCCAGTTCGGGTTTGAGGAGGTTGGCCACGCCGTTGCCCGCCGAGCCTTTCGGGTCCAGCAGCATGTGAATTTCGTCGATAAACAAAATGCAGCGGTCGTAGGCTTTCACCTGCCGGATCACGGTTTTGAGCCGATCTTCCACCTCGCCTTTATACGACGCACCGGCAATCAGCGCACCGGGGTCCAGTTCGAGCAGGGTAGCGTTTTTGAGCCAGGCCGGTACTGTTCCATTGGCCAATTGTTGGGCCAACCCGTCGATCAGAGCAGATTTACCTACACCGGGATCGCCCACGAGCATCACGTTGGGTTTGCTGCGCCGACCTAGAATTTCGAGCATGGTGCGGGTTTCGCCATCGCGCCCAATCACTGGGTCAAGTTTGCCCGCGTGGGCCAGTTCGGTTTTATCGTGGCAAAATTTGGGTAAGCCTTCGGGTGTGGTTTCGTCGGTGGCTTCTGCCTGATTTGCCGCGTTCCCCGGCCCGCCCGATTCCGAGCTGTTCCCTTTATTTTGTTTATTCAGTTTCGGATTGGCCAATCCAGGCCGGGCCCGATCCTGCATATACCGCTGCATCAGGTCCCGCTCCTGCAAGGGCAACGACCGAAGCTGGTCAATCGTGAAGCCCACACCGGGTTTCAAGAGAGCCACCAGTACCGCAATAGGTTCGATCAGGTCCATATCCAACCGAATCCTGACGAACTCGGCTTCGGCCATAACCCGCTCCACCGAGGCATCGTTTTCGGGATGGCCCGCGCTCAGGCTGGTTCGGGGGGCATCTTCAATCCAGACATCGGCCCATTCCCGCACAAACGGCACATCCTTATTATAGGCCGCCAGCAGTCTGGCTCCACCGACCTCGTCGTGGAGAATAGCCCGGAGCAGGTGAGCAGCCATAATCTGTTCGTTATGGTATTCGCGGGCCAGCGACCCGGCAATGTGCAGGGCGGTATGAACGGAGGAGTGTAAGGGTAGCATGGTTACTTAAACAGGTCTTCACTAATCCAGTAATATGTTTTTCCATTCGACGTAAACCGGCTGTTTGGAAAGGTCGGAATGCGCCGGAAATAGTCGCGCCGTTCGCGGATCAGGTACAGGGCCTGATTCAGCAGGGCGTTGGGCAATTGGTCGGGTTCCGCAATGGCCTGGAGTTGAATCCGGCCAAATAGTTCGTTTTTCACCGGTAAATCGAGCAAGCCATTCAGCAGTTGACTCAGGGTAAACGTCTGATTTACAAGCAATCCCGTTTCTGCTAACACCAACCGAGTTTGTCGGGATAAGCGGACGCGGTCAGCGTAGCGGGTGGGGTCCACATCGTCGGCACTGAGCGCGTCGAGCCAGCGGCCCACCGTTTCATATTCCTCCGCCGTGAGCAGGGTCGTGTATTTCCAGCCGCTTGCCTGCCGGGTGCCCATAGCGGTATAGGCGGGTGTCAGATACGGGTAATCGCTCAGGCGGGCCACCTGCGCGGGCGTGGCCCGGAGCGGAATGCCCAGCTTGTCGGCAAGGGTTGCGAGGGCGGGGTTCACCCGGTCGGTGAGGGGTTCGATCTGGGCAAAGGTTGTTTCGAGCGCAGTGAGCAGGGTTTTGTTTTCATCGCGCACCTGCCGCAGTAAACTGTCCGTTGCCGAGGCTAACTCTTTGAGCAACAGGGCTTGTGATTTTCGGGGAAACAGCACCCATCCCGGCACCATGCTCCGGTCGGGATAAGCGAGTTGATATACATTTCGGTCGCCGAGCCGCAAATCGAACTCCGTGGTCGGGGTCACTTTGTCGGGCCGGACGAGTTTGGTTTTCTTGGCCTGACTGCTTTCCTGCCCAGCCCGAAGCACGAGATCTTTGGCTTGCAACACAAAATCGTTGGAAATCGAATTATCAAATGCAAACGCCTGAAACGCCAGCACCCGGCAGTCGATCCGACCCAGACTTTCCAGCACCGACCCCCATCCCGACACCTCCAGATTATCGCCGGTCGTGCCAATCAACACGATCACATTGGTTTCGTCGGCATGGTTGGCAAGCAGTGTCAATGCCCGTTCGACCCCGAACCGGATTGGTTGGGGATCAATGTTACCGGTTCCGCTGGTGGGTCGGGCGGGGGCTGCCCGGCTCAGAAAGGCAAATAGCCGGGCCGGGTCGGTGGTGAGGGGCAGGTTGTTGATTTCACTCTTGCGTTTGCTGCCTTCGATGGCTGTTTCATGATAGACCACAGCCGCCGTTTGCATACTGACGAACGGGCTGGTGGTGTCGGCCAACTGCTGCGTAATGGAAAACTGAACCGTGTTCAGCAACTCACCCCAACGCGGCTGCATAGCCTCACTACCCTCGATCACATACACCACATTAAGCCGCCGTTGCCGGTCACGAATCTGGTTCAGGCGGGCATTATTGATGCGCTGCCCGCCCACGCTGAACACCGGCACGTCGCGTTTGGCCAGCAAAGGAGTGAGGGCGTGGGTCTGAAACACCAACTGACTGTCGCGGGCACAACACTGGCTCAACACCGGGAACTTGGCCCCCAGTGATCCCCAGGCCACCGTCGAAAACAGGCCGCTGTTCAGCACTGAGTCGGCGGGGTGGTTCAAGGCTGCCGACGGGGTTCCATAGAGCCGTTCGATGCGTTGCGGCTGCATCACGGTGTCGGCCTCCATAAACAGCCGTTGCCCCATTGATCGCAACACTTCCTGCGGCACCCAGCCCATTATATTTTGTTTAATGCTGTCAGGAGGGAACCACCCGGCCCGGCCAATAAGTACCTGCCGCCCAGATTCTGACTGTTTAAACGGATAGGCCAGGGCATAAAGCGGACTGGGCGTGTTCGAAAGTCCCTGCAAGCCGGGGTCGGTAAATGTTCGCACCGAATCGTTGGTCAGATAGCGGCTCAGGTCATTGAGCAAATCGGGGTGGGCCAGCACCGGGCTAACGAGTTGCCCATGTCGTCCGTCGTCGGTTCGGTAGCTTTGATTCAGGAGTAGAAACCGACTTTTGGGTGCCCAGCCGTAATAAACTACGGCTTTTCGGTCAGTAATAATGCGCCGGGAAAATTTGTTGCCAATGGGCATTTTAGGGTCATACTGAATTAGTTTGAGATAGCCGTTTTTTTCTTTCACTACGTAAAACGCATCGAGAAACCGGGCTTTTCTAAACCGTGTAACGCCGTTCGGATTGCGAAACGTGGTGTTATTATCCCGATCCGAAAACACAATCCAGGGGGCACCGTCGGGCGGTTGCGGATTGAATGTGACCTTTTTTTCGGGCAACGAAATCAGTGGCCCGCGTTTCACCGGCTTTCCGGGCGTAGTAGCCGAAAGGTCAGCGGGTTGGCGGGCTACACGCAGGAAAAACGGGAGCTGCGCGTAGGTGGGGGTTAAGAACAAGACAAAGCCCACCCACAGTCTCGTAAACAACCGAACAACAAACCAGAAAAGGGAGCCGAAACGGATCATTGTTTATGTTGGGTCACGTTTAGTCGGCGAATGCAGCGAGTCATGGTATCGGAATCAATGGCAACGGCATCCACCCGCACCCCCTTGTCGAAGTGGAGGCCCATGCAGTAGGAGTAAAAATCGTTGAGTTTAGTGGCGTTCACCTGCACGGCGGCATAGTCGCGACGGCAGAGGTAGCGGTTCAGCACGTAGTAATAATGGCGGTTGAAGGGTTCGCCGTTGGCAATGGCCTGCAGCCGTTGCCGGATGTCGTTGCCCGCAAGGTCGGTGGAGTCAACGGGGGGATTGAATTTGCGAAAACCGGGCCGAATCAGCACCGTTTGTTTCAGCGGATATTTGGTTACGTCGGTTGTTAACACGACCGTGTATAACCCCGGTTTATCGTAGCTGTAAATGGCAGTCTGATCGCGGGAGTCGATGCGACCCGACTCGCCAAATCGCCAGGCAAACGCCTGCGAATGCCCTCCCGTGGCCAGAAACGTCATTTTTTCGTTCTGATACCCCGTTGTTGGACCATATAACTGCACCACCGAATCGCGCAGGTTGACGGGTGGCCCCGGTCGCACCGTCACGCGAAACGTCCGGGTGAACTCGTCGTCCACCGTCAGCCGAACGAGGTAAGACCCTGCCTTTTTGTAGGTGTATTGACCCCGGGCTTTCCGCAACATAGCCCCGTCGCCAAACTCCCAGCGGTGGCTTTCGGCGTTGCGGGTGCTATCGGCAAAGGCGTTGCGGGTGCTGTCGGCGAAATAGACTGGCTGGCCCAAATTCACCTGCACCGGCGAGACTGTTGCCCGAATGGTCGGCTCAAAGGTGAGCCACAGCAACATCAGCAGCGAACCGCCCGTAACGAGCATGGCGCGGGTGGTAAGGGTCAGGTTTCGGTTCATCGGGTGGGAGCGGGACTTGCTGGGGGCGTATTCACAATAATTGGCTCCAGATCGCGCTGGTAGCCAATTTCGCACTCATCGGCCTGTTTCTGAAACAGTTGAATATTAGACTTTTTGCTCGACAGCACCTTTTTATCCGTGTACATCATCTTGTAGAAATCGGCAATCTGGGCAAACGACCGAAACCGGATTCCGTCGGAATTTTGCTTCGACAAAGCCCGAATATCGGCCAGTTGTCCCTCGATGTCCACCTCCACAAACACAGCGTTCACCTGGGGCTGGTAGGCCACAATGGCCCGGTAGGCCGAGTCGAGCAGCACAAAATGCCCCTGCTGATCGGCCAGCATTTGCCGTTGCCGACTGATCTGTTCAACCAGATAGGCCGTATTTCGCTGGGGCGAGTCATAATTTCGGAACATGATCCAGCTTGCCACTCCCCACAGGCCCATCACGGCTCCGAAGAGATATACTAGCTGCAAGCGTCGTTCGCGAGTCTGGAAAGAGAATAATGGAGTCATAATGATTGTTGTTCGACCTCACCCCCGGCCCATCACCGTTCGAAGGAGATGGGCTGGGGGTGGGGTTTACTTTTTACTGCGTCGGTTATAATTAAAACAATACGTTA
>JANOCD010000011.1:0-52794 GCA_031411995.1 Cytophagales bacterium | reverse complement strand
CGCGCCAGCAAGGCTCCCTTTAGGGCGGGGGGCAAAAAAACTAAAACAACTTCCATTATTGTGTACTTATCCTAATTCATTCCAAACACTTTCAATTGCCTCATCGACCACGGAATATCTTCAGTGTCAAGGCCTTCGTTTAGTTTCAGGCGCAGGTATTTTGCTTTCGGCGCGTTGAGCGAAACAATATTTTCTCCGGCTGATCCCTTCCTTGATGCGATGGCCTCCTGCCAGGTTTTACCATCCAGCGAGGTTTCAACGGCAAAGGTTCTGGGAAAAGTCTGAACAGCCGGTGGGCGTTCGGTTGGTCGTTTCGAATCGAATACCCACCCTTTCTGAGCCGTTTGCGGGGCGTTGAAATGCACTTCAGTTACGGCGATCTCCTTCGGAAATTCGATCTGATACCACATCCCTTTTGCCTGCTTCAAGCCCGTTGACCAGCCTTCGTAGGTAAAAGCACTCGTAGGCGAAACATTACCCCCAATGCGGGTCGAAGCGGTGTGACTGGCCGTGACCACACAGCCTTCCTGCACCGGAATTTCGCGGGGAATCAGCTTCGTCAGCTTGTCGAATTGGTAAATGCCTTTCTGGTCGGCAGTTTTGGCGCGAACCGTGGCCACCTGCTGGGGCGTAATCAGCGATGCATCATTGGACAGACCATTTCGGATGTACGAAATCACGTCGGAGACCCACTCGTCGGACTGTTCTTTCATGCTGGTCATCATGGTCCCCGCGTAGGTTTTTCCGTCGATAGCACCTTCCATGCCGTGCAACACTACCCGCACGGCATATTCGGGGTGGGCCTGCATCCGGGCCGAACCTGCCAGTGCCGGAGCCAGCAGTTTACCGTTTCCGGCGGGTGTCCCCATGCCGTTGTTACCGTGGCATTGCGAACATAACTCGTTATAAATCACCGCTCCCCGAGCCACTACAGCCTGTTGTTCGCCCGTCAGCGAGGGTGCGCCGAATGGGCCCATGTTGCGCGGTTTGGGTGGAGTCAGAATCTGCCCGCCAACCAGTTTCACCCCGGCAGCATTGTTGCTGGCGAGGGTATTTTTGATGCTTGCTTCCAGTTCGGGCAGTTTCAAAAACTTAGCCGAGAGCATGGCCTGAACCGTAACGTCGGCAATGGGGTCGGTCAATGCTTTTTTGTAGTCGGCCTCCAGCGATTTGTCGCCCGCTTTGTACAGGGTTTCGCCCGCCCGCAGTGCCTGCACCCGCAAACGGGGGTTTGCATCGGCCAACAGCTTCTGAGCCGTACCTGTTTTCAAAGCACCCAAGCCTTCTAATGTCCACAAGGCATGAGTCCGGGCCAGTTGGTTTTGGCTTTTGAGTACCATCTTTTCGAGGGCAGGCACCACCGACAGGTCTTTACGCAACACCAGCACTTGCTGGGCAGCATCGCGCCACCAGCCGTTGGGGTGTTCGAGGTGTTTCACCAACTGCGCCGAGGGTTCTGCATACATTCGGGGTTGCTTTTTGTCGCGCTCTTTCCCGTCGTACGTAATGCGCCAAATGCGGCCCAGACCCACCACTTTGTCCAACTGATATTGCTCGATTTTGGTACGGAGATACGTTCCCTTTTGCGTCCATTGCCCCTCCTGAATAATGCCGTGATACATGTCGGTAATATATAGGGTGCCATCAGGGGCCGTTGTCATGTCAACAGGCCGGAACAGCGGGTCGGTGGAGCGCACAAATTCGGATTGTTGGGCCTGAAAAACGTTGTGCAAGGTGGTCAAGCCCTCCGACACCACCGGGTTGATTTGCCGGACAATCCGGGCCACGGGTTCACCATAAAAATACTGACCTTTGAGTGCTTCAGGCAGGCGGTCGCCCCGATACACGTCGTTGCCCGCCGAACCCGTCACCCGATTCAGGGAGCCATCGGGTTGCCGGATTTCGTCCATACCGCCCTGCATATCAGCAATTTTCACGGCCGCACCCCAAGGCACATCAAAGCCTTTGGCAAACTCATTCGGCACTTCGAAATTGCCATACTGAATCGGAAACTGGAAATAGGAAGGCAACCCACTTGCTCCACCCTGGAACCAGAGTTTACCATCGTCGTCGTGCGTAATGCCCCACTGCGCCCGGTTGAAGCCGGTTTTTTCCCGAATAACCCCGTTGGGCGTTTCCCGAACCCGGAACGCATTCACGGTGCTATACAGCCAGTTATCCATGCCGTAATACATGAACGCCTGCTGGTGTTCCACATTCCCCGACCGACCATATTTGGTCGTGAACAGTTCTTTTTTGTCGGCTTTACCATCGCCGTTGGTGTCGGTGTATTTATAGACGTTGTCCGCGTCGGACTCCATCGCCAGGATACAATCTTTACCGTAGGGCAACACAAAGCGCGGAAAAATCAGCTTATCGACAAAGGTGGTGCCGGTTTCATAGACCCCGTCGTTGTTTTTGTCTTCCCAGCGCGAAATCCGGCTCGTGGGTTCCAGCTCATCTTTGGAGTCAGCAGTAAGCATATACGAACGCAGTTCCAGCACATACATCCGTCCGTTTCCATCAAACGAAATGGCCCCCGGCTGCTGAATGGCGGGTTCGGTCAAAACGGGTTCGATGTGGTAGCCGGGCGGCAGCAAAAACTGCTTCGCTTCGTCGGCGGGCGAAAGCGGTTTCAGGGGGGCTTTGGGTTCGAGGTCGATGCCTTTCCAGTTCTCGTCGTTGGGATCAACGCCATCAGGGATTTTCAGGATGGGCAGCGTATCGGCTGGTGCCCAATAGGTGGTCTGAACGCCCGAATGGCGGCCATCCGGCTCCGTCACGCTGAACGCGCATAAGGCAACCACAGAAAGAGCAATAGGTAGAGTGTACGGTTTCATTGTAGGTATTGAGTGATTGTGCGATTGAGTGGGCTGACGCGAGGACACAGACCGAGGATATATATAAACAGATTTTAGGTCGTTTTTCAGGCAACTCTGCCCCTAAATCCCCTGAAGGGGACTTTGTCCGTCGATGGAGTAAGTCCCCTTTAGGGGATTTAGGGGCAGAGTTGCCTGAACTTGTACTAAATCCACCAAAAATCATCTCGCCGTCCAGCCGCCATCGACGGTGAGCATGGAGCCAACCATATAACTTGCGGCATCGCTGGCTAAGAAAATGGCAGCTCCCTGAATTTCGCGCAACTCGGCCCAGCGACCGAGGGCCGTGGCTCCGACAACAAAGTTTTTGGCTTCGTCGGTATGGGCAATAGACAGGTTCATTTCGGTCAGGAACGGGCCGGGGCAAATGGCATTGACGTTGATATTGAACGGAGCCAACTCCAGGCCCAACCCGCGCGTCATCTGCACAACAGCCCCTTTGCTGGCTGTGTAGGGCGTTCGGTTGGCCAACCCAACCAACCCAAGGGTGCTGGCCAAGTTGATGATTTTACCACCACCTGCCTGTTTCATGATCGGCGTTACAGCCCGGCAACAGAGCCAGGTGCCGTTGACGTTCACGTCCATCACCTGCCGAAAATCGTCGGGCGTTACCTCGTCGATAGGCCCGCGAATGTTAATTCCGGCACTATTAATGAGAATATCGATCCGGCCAAAAGCAGTCATAGCCGCCTGCACCATCGCTTCGGTTTGGGCCTGATCGGTGATGTCGGCGGCAAACGAAATGGCTTCAACGCCAAAGTCGATGCTCAGTTGGGCGGCAGCAGCAGCCCCTTCCTCCGCATTGCGGTTCACGAGCATCACGTTGGCTCCCGCCGAAGCCAGGCCAGCAGCCATGGCCAGGCCAAGTCCTTTGGAACCGCCGGTTATGATGGCGGCCCGTCCGCTCAAATTGAACTGATTGATACCGGGTAATTTGTCGTTGGTCATATTTGTTTGTTTACTTCAACCCCAGCCTTCCTTTGCTATAATTCATGCAGGCCACAATGTTTTGTTCCTCTACGGCCAGCTTGTCTTCGGCACTCAGTTGGGTGGTTCGGGGCAGGGGCGTGGCTGATTTTTGCTGTTGGACGAGCCGGAGCATTTGGGCCAGTTCCGCACCGGGAACGTTGCCGAAAGTGGCCCAGTATTCTTTTTTGAGGCAGGGAATTTCGAGCGGGTCACGGGTAATCATTTCGAGGTTGAACGTGACGGCCGGGTTGCTTTTTTTGCAGATCGCAACCATGGTCGGTAGGTCCAGAACCCCTTTTCCGAGCGGCACCTCCGACAACAGAAAACCGTCGGCGTAGGCTTCCACGCCCATATCTTTCACGTGGGTGCTGACCACATACGGAGCCAGCGTTTGCACCACGTCCATCGGGTCTTCCATCAGGGCCATGTTGTTGCCAAAGTCGAGGGTCACGCCAATCCATTCACTGCTGATTTCTTTCATCATGGCCGCCAGCTCCTTCGACCGCCAGTCTTTGTGATTTTCGAGAGCCAGTTTAACGCCTTGCTTGCGCAGCACGGGTTCGGCTAATTTCAGGGCTGTCATCGCGCCTTTTTGCATGATCTCAAACTCGGCCGCTGAATGCAGATTCTCATACCGCCGACCATTGGAGCAAACCGACCGCAGCACCCGCGCCCCGGCCTCTTTGGCCCGCATCACGTCCTGCTCAAAAGCCGCGACATCCTCCGGTTTTTTGGGCATACTGATGGAGCCTTCGAGGTACATGCCCAATTTCTCGCGCCGGTCGCGCACCGATTTGGCAAAGTCGTCGGTCCAGCGATTCACCACCACCTGAACGCCCCCAGAGCCAATGTTGTGGCAATGGTCGAGCAGGTCAATGGCGTTGGCGAAGCCGGGGTATTTGGTGCTTGGCGTTTTCGAATTCCAGCGACTGCCGTAGGAATGCACCACCACGCCCATGCCCATTTCGGTGAAAATATCCGGCAGGGCGGGCATCGACAGGGCCATTGCCCCCACCGAAGTTCGCTGTATAAACGTGCGTCGATCCATCTGATTATCGGTCGTTAGGTTTAGTCTGTTTAGGCAATTGATCGCTCCCTGCCCCCTCTTTGGTCTGGGTATCGGCGATGTATTTGTTCAACTCTTTGGCCGTCCACGGAGCCACCCGACCCTGCGCCATGATGCGGGTCATGCCCACCGTGCGCCGGGGTATTGGCCCCGCCTGATTGCCCCATTCGTTGCGGATGTAGGTCAGGATGGCCGTTATCGAAGCATCGTCCATTGTCGAATGAGCGGGCATCACAGGCAGAATCTCTGGCTTGTTATAGACTTTTCCGGCCACATCGACTGGCCCTTCCATCCCGTGTAACAGAATCAGAGCCAGCCGCTTACCATCACCCGTTACCCAATCGGAACCGATCAGTGGGGGGGCAAAGCGGGCCACACCGACACCGTCTGTACCATGACAACCCGAACAGGTACTTAGGTAAAGCTGTCGTCCGTTGGCAAACAGTTTCTGGTCTTCGTCGCTCAATACGTTCTTTTTGGCTACTGCATTTTGTTCAACGGTGTGGCCCGGCCACTCGAACAGGGAGGTCAGCGTAGCTAAGCGCGCAGCCTCGACCAGGCCGTTCTGTTGGGTCAATAGTTGAGGGGCCGCTGTGAGTTTAATGGGCTTTTGTTTACTCCCGCTGCCGCCAATGGCCAGGCCACTAAGCACCGCTTTTGTGCGCCATGCCTGCGGATTTTTGGTATCGTTGAGCATGGCGAACAGCGTGGCTAATTCGTTCGGGTCGCGTTTGCGGACAATGGCCGAAGCCAGCATTTCCACAAAAATCTCCTTCGATGGCTCGCGTGTTTGCCAGGTGGGAGCCGCCCATAGTTGCCTCAAGAACGCCATTTCGCCATCCTGAAGGCTACTCAGCACTGCATCACGAATGAGAGGGGTGCCCCCCTGCCGCTCCACAATGGTCGCCAGCAGTTTGTGCGAGGCCGACGGGTCGAGCGCCTGCGCCGACAAGGCCATTTGCAACATCGACTCGGTAGGAGCCTGAGTCTTTGCAACAGCCAGCAACAGTTGCTTTCCCATCTTCGCCTGAACCGTTTTATCCGCCTTCGCGAGGGGTTCCAACAGGCGCAGGGCCGTGCCCTGCACCAGCGGATTTGGGTCAGAAACCAGACCCAGCAACAGGTTAGCGTCGCTCAGTTTCAGGCCATCGAGCGTCCATAACGCATGGAACCGACCGAGCGGGGTTTTACCTGTCAGGGCCACCATTTCGAGTTCTTTTTTCGCGCCCACCTCATTGCGCCCCACCAGCAATTGTTGCGCCATGTCGCGGTGCCAGCCATCGGCACTCGACAGTTCCCCAATCAGTTCGGTGGTCGATGCCTGCGACAGTTTCTTGGGCGTTGGAGCCGTCCAGTTTTGGGAAACAACCCGCCAGATCCGCCCCGTATGGACAGGCATATCCAATTTCCGCGATAGGGTCTGCTCCTTCAAATATGGGGTCATATAAGCCTTGTGCTGCACGATGCCCCGGTACATATCGGCCACATACAAGGCACCGTCGGGGCCGGTTGCCAGGCTCACAGGCCGGAATCGTTCGTCGGTCGAGGCCAGGAACTCACGGCCCGGATGCGGATCACTGGCGGTTAGGATGGCATTTTTCTCGGCTACCACATTGCGTTTAATGAGGTTTCCGGCGGGTTCGCACACAAAAATATTGCCCGCGAAAGGGGTAGGCAGGGCTGTTTCCCGATACACAAACGGCGAACAGGCAGCGGTGAATTCGAGCAGTCGGCCCTCTTTGTCGAGCGTCCCGGCAATGTAGCCCCGGTTGACGGCGGGGGTTGGCCGGATGGGGTAAATCCGCCGGTCGATGGTCAGGCCGTGGTCGATGCCGGTGGTGGGCGTGTGGTGTTTGTTGCGCGAGAGGGTGTTGGGCGGCACCAAATCGGCGTGCAACTGCGACCAGTTATAGTTGTAAACCAACCGCCCTTTGTCGTCGTGACTCATGCCCCACTGCCCCCGGAACTCGGTGGAGTCGCGCAACCAAGACCCGTTCACCAACTTGTAGCGTTGCTTCGATTTGGCGTTATAAATCCAGTTGTCCATGCTCTGCCACAGCGCGTTAGGCGCGTGTTCGGGCAGACCGCCCCCCGTATAGTTCTTGTCGATCAGGGTTTTGGAGTCGGCTTTCAGATCGCCGTTGGTGTCTTTGGTGAACCACAGCACCCCATTTTCGGCCACTAACGCGCCCCCCGGCACCAGGGCAATGGCTCGCGGCATCACCAGGCTGTCGAGGTAAACGGTGCTTACGTCCATCTGCCCGTCGCCGTTTTTGTCTTCCAAAACCGACACGCGCCCCGTAGGTTTTTCTTCGCCCAGACCGTCGATATTGGGCATGAATCCGCGCATCTCGACCACCCACAGCCGACCATCGGCATCGAAGGTCATCGCCACGGGGTCCTGCACCATGGGTTCAGCGGCCACCAATTGAATGTTCAGGCCCGGCTCCACCTGGAACGTAGCCATTTCCTGTTCGGGCGTTCGCACGGGCGAGGGGTCGTCTTCTGTTGTGCCCACGTTCACGGTGAAACTGCCCAGCCCCAGCAGCCCCGTCATCAACAGAAAAAAGACATGATTTTTAATCATTTGACTCAGTTTCATACCTAAATAAAGCCCATCTGATTTAGTAAATACTCCTACTGTAACGACGAAAAACACCAGAAGTGTTTTGAGGGAGAAAGCATCGGAGAGGGTTGGTGCTGAAATGAGGTGTTTGGGCGGTTCAGCTAAAACTTCCAATTAAAACCGCTACTTTTGCACCTGCAAACAGAGAGGTGTCCGAGTGGTTGAAGGAGCACGCCTGGAAAGTGTGTATGCGGGAAACTGTATCGAGAGTTCGAATCTCTTCCTCTCTGCAAAAAGGCCCCGTTGCTTCACCAGGCAGCGGGGTTTTATTATTTCCTTTGATTGACACGACGCTATGGCTATCTTTACTTAAAACACGCTCCGGTATGGCTACTCAAAGCTCCACAAAACAGAATCGGAAAAAGAAGCCACTCTTTTTTACAGTTAAAAATGCCAGTGGACGGGACATTGAAGCATTTATACCGGCTGGGTATAACCCTACTGAAGACCCGGTAGATAAAATGCTGAAAATCCTCCAGCACTACCCTCCTTTCCCGGCAACATCCATAGAAAATGACTGACTTCAAACAGCCCGTGTTGTGTGACACGGGGGTACTTAGTCGTCTATTCCGCCAAAAGCCTGCTTTCCTGACAGCTTTTGACGAACTAAGACGCACTCATTCACCTTTCCTGAGTCCGTCAATTTATATTGAGTTGCAACGATGGCTGATTATGGCTCGTGGTCAGGAGCATAACGCCATGTCTCGCCCCGATTACGTTCTATTCAGAAGTCACTTGAACGAATTGCCTGTTCTTAATCATGGGGAGATAGCCAACTGCGCTATGAAAGTTGCTGCCGATTACCCTGATACAGGTCTGGGTGATTGTTTCACAATCGGTGCTGCTTTATTCTTTGATATTGAAGTATTTACGCTCAACCGAAAGCACTTTGAGCGGGTAGATGGTATTCGATTGTATACGCCTTCAAATTTGACTGAGCTATTTATCTAAAAGAGGTGTCCGAGTGGTTGAAGGAGCACGCCTGGAAAGTGTGTATGCGGGAAACTATATCGAGAGTTCGAATCTCTTCCTCTCTGCAAATAAATACAATGAATGCCCTTTCCAGTCGGTGAGGGCTTTTTTTGCGTTTAGGCATAGCTTCGGTACGACAGTTGCCCGAACACTCTGTAAAATCCTTATGTTTACTCCTCAATACCAATAACCGGACACTACTATGGAACTGAGCGAAGAAGCCATCGATTATCTGGAGCAACAAATCCCGGAACTGGCAGAATTGGCCACGCGGCAAGCCTTTTGGCAAACGCTAACTTCGGGGCATAGTACAATCATTGCCGAAGGTGCTCACCTCGTCCGTGTGTATCCAGACGGGACAAAAATAATTGTTGGTGATATTGAACCGCCTGTCGAGATTACGCAGCAACACTTTATTATATCGCCTAAATGAGTCATCGACTGAGGATGTTTGCGGGGCCAAACGGTTCGGGTAAAGGCTGTTGTACCGTGGTATCCTTAAACCCCATGTTCATTTTTTTAGCTTGTTCATTTTTATTGAACACAACAGAAAAATGAACAAACCCACTAAACCCCAACTCCTCATAGGGTTTTCTTTTCCCCGCACCACAAAAGGACGAATCTAAAAAGGCTTTAACAGGCGGGCAGATTTATTGTCGGCGGCTGCTACCACCAGAAAAGCAACGATCAGAATAAAGCTGTATTCGACTCCACCCGTGCCGTGTTCGCCCACAAACCAGCCCTGCCCGGCATGAATGAGCACAATGCCTACCAGCAACATCCCAATGAATCCCGCCGAAAGCCATTTGGTGAAGTAGCCCAAGGCCAGCAATACCCCGCCCGCCAGTTCAAACACTGTGATCGACCAAACCAGAACATGACCGATCATCAGTCCCTTGGCATTCAGGAAACCCGCAAATTGGTTGATGGTGCCACCCAAAATACGGACGATGGCATGTGCCAGAAACACAATGGCAAGGCTGATTCGGAGTACGATGAGGGCAGTTTTGAGCGAGACGAATGGAAATGCAGCCATCGTAGACAGGGGATTAGGTTTAGGTAGTAATTGAACAAATACTGGGCGACTTATTTCTTTTTCAAGCTCGCTTCGCAAAGGCCTATGGACTGCTGTAACAGCTCCGTGATTAGCTCGACGGGCAAATCCTGCTCCGGGTCCACAAGCAGCAATTTTATGCGGGTCCGCTTACCTTGCGTCAGGGCAGGGTGTTCCATTTTGCTGCCGTTTGTAATGCCAATGTAGGGCCACTTCAGCTTCTTATCGACCCACAAATAGAACAGCATCTGGCCTTTGTAATAAAAAAAGGGCGTTCTCCACTTCCAGGCAGGCATCAGGCCTTCGTGTTGGGCCAGAATGATGTCG
This sequence comes from Cytophagales bacterium, assembly GCA_031411995.1. Classification (GTDB taxonomy): domain Bacteria; phylum Bacteroidota; class Bacteroidia; order Cytophagales; family Spirosomataceae; genus Rudanella. The sequence continues at coordinate 42,901 of JANOCD010000011.1, read as the reverse complement.
CGCAGAGCCAGCAAACAGCTTTTATTGGGTTCAGGCAGAGTCAGGTAATAGTGGTCGAGTTGGTTCATTGGTCTGTTTCGTTATCGCCCGATTAACACCCCATATTTTGCCGGAATTGTTACGCCCTGGAACCCGTTTGTCAGTCCATAAAAAATGGCGATTGTCAGCACACAACCAACAAGCAGAATGGCTTTTGCCTGGGCCAGAGGGTGCAGACCGGCAACATCGTGTTTCATCTTTTTGCTATGAATGGACGCTACATGTCCGAAGAACGACAGAATAGCCAACCCATAATAGGGCACAAAAAACAGGTTGAACGGGAAAGTATTCAGCCCGGCAACGCCAAAGTAAAAGTTGGTATCGAGGTGCAATACATAACGCCCGCCAAGCACCGCGCTCAGGTGAATCCCGAAAAAAAGGGCCAGATACAAACCCGTCCAGCGGTGGAGTTTGCCAAAGCCCGTCACAGCGGTTTGTCGCGTTGCCCAAAAAAGCCGCAGCCCCGATCCAATCTGCACCAGCACGGCTCCCAGCAACAGCGTTTCGGCAATGGGGTTTCGATAAACCACTCGTAGTGAGTCCATTAATTTGATGTGAGCGGCTGCCCCAAACAGGCTACCGGCATGGTTGAACAAATGGAGGGAAACAAAAACGGCAATCAGTATGCCTGAATAGTAGTGAATGGTTCGCACGGAGTTTGGCAGGGTTAATAAAACAAAGGGCTATTTAGCCAATTTGAGTCAGCCGAAAAAAATAATTTCAAAACCGTAAAATATTCCCCTCCCCTTCTGCGACTACCTAAGTAGAAGCGGTTCAATACGGCTTCCCAAAACTAACTAAACAACACAACAATGAACATTGCACGAATCGCAGGAATAGCTCTGATGGCCGGGCTTGCCCTATTTCTGATCTCAGTACTGGCCAAAGTACTCATCGTCGGGGGACTTGTCCTCTTCGGTCTCCGGGCCATTGGCCGCCAGATTGGCCGCCGTTTGTATGGCTACGGCCCGATGGGAATGGGACCGGGCCACTGGGGCAACTCACACCCTATTTCCATCGACAGCCACGGCGGTCGCGGACTGACCTACAGCCACTCAGCCTATCAGCCAACCTATGGTCAGGCCAGCCAGTTCGGTCAGGCCAGCCGGTTTGGTCAGACCATGAACGAGGGTATCATTCCAATTAACTAAATCAAAACCAGTAAACAACACACAGTCATGCATCACAATCAAGGATTTCAAGGCAATTACAGAGGGGGCTGCGGCTCATGGGGCCAGCACAAAGGGCAGTGGAGAAAGGGCAAATTCGCAGAAATGTGGAACCACAAGATGGCCCGCTTCAACCAGCCACCCGTCAACATTGAAGAAACTGACAGCGACTATGTTATCTCGCTTTTTGCGGCAGGCCTCGCCAAAGACAAAGTCACGCTAACCGTTAAAAACGACGTGTTGACCGTGGCCTACCCCGGCCCAAATCAGGAGGGAAACCCCGAAACCGCCGAACAAAGCAAATACAGCTATCAGGAGCATAATCAGGGCGCGTTTGAACGTCAGTTCCAGCTCAACAACAAGGTGCTTGTAGACAGCATTTCGGCCAGCTACGCCGATGGTATTCTCAAAGTGACTTTGCCGAAAAACCCGGCTACAAACATCCCCGCGAAAACCATATCGGTGGCGTAAGGAGTGAGAAGTTGTTTGAGTTAATCGCTTAAAAAAAGCCAGACCCCGAAAGCGGTCTGGCTTTTTTGTGGGTCAAAAACCCGATAAGCGGTCCAACTGCATCCCGCTGGACGCGCCCCGGCTCAAGCCTTCGTATGTTTACGCCGAAAAACGGGTTTCACTAGTACACAAATCAATCGCTTGAACGAATTTTTTGATCAGCTTTTTCGTCTGCTGACCTATGCAGGTGTGGCCCAGGCAGTTTTTGTAACGCTCCTGCTCAACAACCGCAGCGTCCGCAAAAGCAGGGCGAACGTGTTTTTGTCGGTTCTGTTGCTGGCCATGGCGTTTAGTGTGCTGCACAGCCTATACGCGGGCCGGGCCATTACCCATTTTTCCATCAAAGCCTTCCCGACCGGCGACCCAACGTTTTTCCTGATTGCGCCCCTGCTCTGGTTTTATGTGCAGGAACTGACGGGCCATCATGTTCGGCTTTCGGCCCGGCTGGGGGTTCATTTCATACCATTCCTGGCCCTGATTCTGGTCTCATTACTATTGGGCTATTTTCCGCCCGCTGCCACCCTAACCAACCTTGTAAACAGCCATTTACAGGGTTTTTCGATGGGGTTCTGGGGCCTGGTAGTGGCTCAGTTTTCGGGTTATTTGTTCGTCATCAATAAGCGATGGCTAGCTTATCAGCAACTGCTCGAAGGCGAAGTGTCGAACACCGAAAACGTGAACATCGGCTGGGTTCGGTTTTTCATGCGGGTTTTTCTGGGGATCACCCTGTTTTTTCTGCTGGTACTGGTCAACCTGATTCACCACGGCGATATGAGCGGCATTAGCCGGGTGGCGGCCCTCGTGTTGGCCGGGTCCATTTTCGCCCTCGGCTATAAAGGCATTCTCCAGAACGACATTTTCCATGTCCCCGCTCCTACCCCACAGCAACTGCCAACCATCCCCAACGCCGATAACCCTACCCCCGTTGCCGAAGCCAAAAAGCTCGACCAACACCTCATCGACCGTTTACTCCTGTATATGGAGTCCGAAAAACCCTACCTCGACCCCGAACTGACCCTGAGCGATCTGGCCAAACGACTTGCCCTGAGCCGGAGCGTGTTGTCGCAACTGATTAACGAAGGCGTGGGCGACAATTTCTATAATTTCGTGAACCGCTACCGGGTCGAGCAGGTCAAATTGTTTATGAACGACCCCACCATGAGACACTTCAACCTGTTGGGGCTGGCCCTCGAAGCGGGTTTCAAATCGAAATCGACCTTCAACCTGATTTTCAAACGGTTCACGGGACTAACTCCGAGTGAGTACTGGCGAACCGTAACGAGGTGACCACATCCTTGTGCATGGCATAAGTTACAGGGTAGGATGGGCTTCGTTATTGATTCAGGCGTTCTAACTCCCGAACACTTGGTACGGGCTGGAATGGTATGGTCATAAATTTTAGGAATGACGACAGCCACCCAAAAAAATCGTACCTGGTGTAGGGCGAATGCGCAACCCATCGCCGAACGATAGTCTCAAAATCATCGGGTTCTTTGCCGGTTAGGTCTTTCACGACGCTGGTTGGCCCACCCACATCAAACTTGTTTGCCTGATACTCGGTGAAATAATGCCGGGCCTGGGAGATCGTAAACATATCGACACCAAACTCTTTTCCAGACTTAGCCGCGCCTTTCACAAACATCCATAGCGGCATGTCTACATATCTCACCTTACGCCCAAGTACATGGGAGAATACCTGGGCCATCTGGCTTCCTGACATTGATGTTGGTCCTGTTGGGTGCAGGCGTTTACCAATATATGGTTCAGGGTTTTTGAGTAAGGCGGCAATACATAACCCTAAATCCTCGGTCGACACGGCGGGATTTCGGCCCTTTCCAAGTGGGGCAATCATTAGACCAAACCGGATGGCAAACTCTACCACAAACAGGATATTATCAGCAAAATAGCCGGGTATGAACTGTATGACTTTCAGTCCTGCTTGCTCATACAGTTTGTAAGTTTCTTTGATCTGGTTGGTGTGGTTGCTTTTCTGATTGTCAAACTCCGCCAGCCACTGCCCCATATTCACCACCACCTCAACGCCCTGTTCTTCGGCAACGCGGATAAATAAGGCCGTGTTGGCCAACAGGTTCGGGATAAAGGGGTGACAATAATACACCCGCCTGACACCACGCAGCGCGTTGCTTAGATCGTTATAGTTGGTTAAGCTGCCGATGATTAGTTCGGCTCCCCGCTTCTCCAATTCAGTGGCGCGTGCGTTTCGTGAACGAACCAGGATGCGGACAGGGTAGCCGTCGTTCAATAGGTGAAGGGTTGCCACAAACCCTGTTTTTCCAGTGGCTGAGGTTACCAATAATTGCTCTTTCATGATATTTATTTAGTTGGTGTTAAGCATCCATAAACGCCGGATAGCAGCCAGATGCGCGAAGATGACCATTGGTACTACCACTGAGGGCAACAATACAAACGGGAAATAAGCCAGGGCAATGTTCGGCTGGTCAAACGCGAATTGCTGCAACGGGGTCGGTGCGGAGAGTAGGCCGTTGATGGCGATGTTGACAACTAACCCTAAACACAAAATATTCCAGATAATGAGGGCCGTTTTGCTCAGGCGTTTGCGAACGAATCCAAGGTAGTATATGATGGGTGCTGACAAGCCCGCCAGGATGTCGAAGTTACGGCCCTCGAACGTCATCAATTGCGGAACGGCCCCTTGCACAAACAGCCAGAATAGCACCAACTCAACAGGAAGCCGAACCAGGTGGAGCAATGTCAGGAAGCGGAGGTCTAAGCCATTGATGAACCGTTGCCCCGATTTCGTACTCATCAGGCCAATCACCACTATAAAGCCAGGCAGCACCAGGAGTGGAAACCGGGGTGGGCTGGGGTTTATAGCCTGGTAAAACCCCGTCAGACCCAGTACGGACTGTAGGGTAATCCAGCCCAATAGCAGGAACAACACCCTTGACGAGCGGGTAGCGCGGTAAAACAGGTATAGGGCCAGCAGCACGGTCAGCCCAAATGTAATCGGAACGTAAAGCGGAAGATCGTTCATTATATCGACACAGATTTATAGGGCAAAGGTGGCGAACAGCCACCCGTTTGCACTTACCCGATGTCAAGAACGCACTTGCCAATTGGCAAGAACCCTGATTTGTCAGTCTTTGCGGGCGAACTCGCGCCGGATCCGGCTCAGGGAGGTGTCGGTGATGCCCAGATACGAAGCAATTTGTTTCAGTTGGGCGTGCTGAAACAGCTCTCTGTTTGAGTGGATTAGATCGGCGTAGCGTTCTTCGGCCGTTTTGTTGATCATGGCTAAGGTACGCTGCTTGAAAGTGGCATATTCCCGCACCAGCATGGTTCGTCCAAATTCGCGGAACTCAGGCACCGAATGAAACAACTTGTTCACCGTCTCGAAGGTAATCATGTAGCCCCGACAGTCGGTCAGGGCCTGAATATGTTCGGTGGAGACGGTGCGCATGAAAAACGAGGCAACCTCCAGTACCACCCGGTCTTTCCCAAAAAAATTGGTGGTTACTTCGTTGTTATCCGCGTCGAAAGTGAAGGCCCGCATGAACCCATCAGTCAAAAAGAAGTACTCATCGCTAACACGACCCGCCCGCAGCAGGTAATCGTTTTTGAGCAGTACATACTCGTCGAACTGAGCGGCAATGTCGGTCAGGGTCTGTCGGTTAGCAGCAGGCAGATTAGTTTGGATGAATTGAATGAGTGGCTCTCTGTCCATTGCGACGGAAACAAGTAAGGGGGTTAGGCCCAAAGATACCCTCAAATCGCAGTCAGTAATCACAAAAATCGACGTAGTTCTTCCACCAGAAAATGAACGGTTGTGCTTGATTCTTCCGTAGCCGGATTGCGGGAGTCAGTATCGTCATGATGTTTCAACAACCTATGCGCGTGTTCAATGGCTCTTGGCTGGTGGTTGAGGAGAACTCTTACAACCTTGATAGTTGTAGCAGCGTCTTTGTCGTAAGCAAATCCTAACGAAGTAGTAAGCCGGTCGGGGTAAAGTCGGCGGTGCAATGGGCCTGCTATGTACTCAAAGTGGAGCAAGAACCACAATTCAAAAGCCTGATTACTGTAGGCTACTCGAAAACCGGTTTGTTCAGCCATTTTGATCGCTTCATTAAACGTATGATTAGTCGTATGGTCTTTGTCAAATACGACCCAATATTGGTCATACAACTTGCCTTTGTCTGTTTCAGCCTGCCGACGTTTAATAGCCGCTCGGACTACCACTCCGGCATCACCAGAAGTCACAGACAAGGCCCGGACAGTAGCTGTTGTCAGGCGAAAGGCATTGAAGTAGATTGGTTCCGTGTTTTGACCTTCGCATAGAATCAGGAATGACTCACGAATCTGCTTGAAGGGTAGTCTCCGTTTGAACGGATCAGTTCGTTTATCCTTACTCATACGTAGCTGGTTCCGATTGGGTATTTACCTCAAACAAGGCATCGAAATTGCCTAAATATGGAATGCCGCCGTATTTACCAGCAATATAGTTTTTCTCTAACTGCTCATCGTTGCGTACTGTTTTACCAGACTTATAGTCAGTTAGAGCGTAGAGTTGCGTTGCTCCTTTAGCATCTTTTTCGGTAAACCAGATCTGGTCGCGCCGAAATAGTCGCCCAGTGGAGCCAGTAGCACTCAGCAGGTTGGTGTCGTGGGTGGCAAAAATCAATTGGGCACCCCGTGAGTTAGTTATCGGGCTATTGAACAATTGCACAATGCGTTGGGTAAGCAGCGGATGCAGTTTTGTATCTAATTCATCTATAACTAATAAGCCACCCAAATCTAACTTGAGTAGCATTAATCCAATCAGATTAAAGAATTTCTGAGTTCCCTGCGACTCGAATTGTTTTAACGGAGACCTCACAGCAGTGAACTGTCCGGTTTCTTCGTCCCATACATTTCTGACCGTATCAATATCGAACGTAAACCCACCTCGCTCACTCCCTGTAGCATCTGACTCACTGCCTAATCGAAATGTAGCACCATAGCTTTTCGTTTCCCGGCGCGTTACCTCCACATCATCAATACCCACATCGGCACTCCGAAGCAAATCGATAATTCGTTTCTTGTCGGCAGGTTCTTCAAGATATTGCACGGTGTAATCGTACCAATGATGGTCTTCCAAAGCAGTTAGATAACGCAACTTAGCGGCCCAATCCTGAACCGCCAAACAGACCTTCTCATTAAACAGACCACCTAACTTGATGAGCAGAGCCGCAGGGGCAATCATGCTATTGGTTTGAAGTTCTTTCAACTTCGGATATTCGCGGTTAATACGAATGGAATCGGCTTGCCGATCAAAGACATAGTACTCCCGCTTGGCCCGTATATACAGCCACTCCGCCACAACCCTGCCATCCAACACCTCGAACCCGTAACGATACGTTATGCCAACATGAATAAAAATAGCTTCACACAGTGTAGGAGCCTGGGCTGACTGCTTATCCAATACAAATGGGAAATAGATCCCAACAGCCCGGCCAGTCGGGGGTGTCAACAGAATTGCATCATCAAAGAAATCAATGGCTCGAAGCAGATTGCTTTTACCACTGGCATTGGCTCCGTATAAAACAGCCGCTCGCAATAATTCATAGTTGACTTGCCCCTCTTCACCATAGATGGGTACAGTGTTATCTGCCGGGGGCTGGTTACGCTCTTTTAAACCCCTGGCCGCTACTAAGCTGAAAATCTGCTCGTCGCGGATAGACATAAAGTTTCGTACCCTGAATTGAATAAGCATAGCAAGTCTCTGTGATTTTTTCACAAATATACCCAAAACAATGCATAAATAATCCGTCCAACGGGATATAGCCGGACGATGGCCCTGTTTCTGTTCACGAGCTTTGCAAAAAAAACAGCGAAACCCGTGCAACACCACAACGCTATCGAGCTGACCAACGTCAGCAAATCATTCACCCTCGCTTCGGGCCAATTTCAGGCTCTGAAACAAGCCACGCTCACCATTCCGGCCGGGCAGTTGGTGGCTGTAACCGGCAAATCGGGCAGTGGCAAATCGACCCTTCTCAACCTCATCACCGGAATCGACAAACCCACCGAAGGCAGCGTGCTGGTGAACGGGATACGCATCGACAAACTCCCCGAAAGTGCGTTGGCTTCGTGGCGGGGCCGGAATATCGGGGTTGTGTTCCAGTTTTTTCAGTTACTTCCCACGCTCACCATTCTCGAAAATGTGATGCTGCCAATGGATTTCTGCAACACTTACCCAAAAAAAGACCGCCGGGAACGTGCCCTCCAACTACTCGATCAGGTTTCCATTCGCGAACAAGCCGATAAGTTTCCGTCGGCTCTGTCGGGCGGGCAACAGCAGCGGGCGGCCATTGCCCGCGCCTTAGCCAACGACCCGGCCATTATTGTGGCCGACGAACCCACCGGCAACCTCGACTCCCAAACGGCCTCCGCCATTTTCCAACTGTTTGCCAAACTCGCTCACGCGGGCAAAACGGTCATTGTCGTCACCCACGAAAAAGAATTTGCAGCCTCGTTTCAGCATACCATCGCCATTGCAGATGGGGTGCTGGTTTAATCCCGGCGGGGAACCGCAAAAACCTATACAAGCACATGAAAATCAGATACATAAAAGTCATTCGGGACATTTCTTCGGACTATGCGCGGAACGCGATGCTGGTGTTGGCCATTGCCATTGGCGTATTCGGCATTGGGTGCATTTTGGGTGGCTACGCGGTCATAAAGCCCGAAATGGCCGCCAACTACAGCAGCACCCTACCAGCTTCGGCCACGATTGAATTAGACGGGGACATTTCGCGGGGGCTGCTCGACAGTGTGCGAACCCTGCCCAACCTGCAAGCCGCCGACCGACGCGCTACCCTTCAGGGCCGCATGAAGGTGGGAGACAGATGGTATCCGCTCTTGCTGTTTGTGGTCGATGACTTCACAACCTTGCAGGTGGGCAAATTTCGGCACCTGTCGGGGGCAGTGTCTCCCGCCATTGGTACCATGTTGGTGGAGAGAACGGCCCTCAGCATGATGGACGCTGTTGAAGGCGCAACCATCACGCTCAAAACGGTCAACGGAACCCCTAAATCCGTTCGCATCGCGGGAACGGTTCACGATCCGGGCCTGGCTCCGGCCCAACAAGAGCAATCGGGCTACGGGTATATCAGCCTCGAAACCCTGCATTGGTTAGGCGAAACGCAGGGCTTCGACCAACTGAAAATCCGGGTCAAAACGGGCGAAAACTCGTCTCCGCTCATTACCCAACAAGCCCAAACCCTGGCCACCTGGCTAACCAAAAAGGGCCATACGGTGCATGAAATCCAGGTGCCGCCCCCCAATAAACACCCGCATCAGGGCCAAATGGATGCCGTGATAACCATTTTCATCATCTTCAGTTTCCTGGTTCTTATCCTCGGTTCCATCCTGGTGGCCACCTCGATGGCAACGCTGATGGTGAAGCAAGTCCGGCAAATTGGGGTGATGAAAACCATCGGGGCTAGGTCGGGGCAGATTGCCGGGCTGTATTTGCTAATGATGATGATCCTGTGCGTCTTGGCTCTGGCGGTCAGCATTCCGCTGAGTCAGTTGGCGGCTTCGATTCTGTATTCCAAATTGTCCACGCTCCTCAACCTCGAACTCGCCGATACGTCCATTCCGATTTGGGTACCGCTGGTGCAGATCGCTACAGGGCTGGTTATTCCGCTGTTGGCCGTCTCGATTCCGGTACTCCGGGGGAGCCGCCGGTCGGTGCGGAGCGCGATGGATAACTACGGCGTGTCGGCCACCGATTCGAGCCGGTCGGCGTGGGTGGCCCGGCTGTCGCAGACCCGTTTCGTGGGCGACACGTTCCGGCTGTCGTTGCGCAACGTGTTCCGGCAGCGTTCGCGGCTGGCCATGACCCTTGGGTTGCTGGCGGCTGGCGGGGCCATGTTCATGACGGCCCTAAACGTGTCGGATGCCTGGGACAAAAACCTGAGCCGAATTTATACGCAACGGCTCTATGACCTTGAAATCCGCCTGAACCTGCCGGGACAGACCGAAAACGCCCTTGCCACTTTGAAAACCATTTCCGGCATACGGCTGGTGGAAACCGGTAGCTATGCCGCTGCCTCGTTCCGGCAAGATGGACCCTACGATATCACCCGCACCTATCCCGATAAAGGACATGGCAGCTTCGCGGTGCAGGCCCTCCCCCTTCCAACGCGCCTGCTCAACCCCACCCTCACCGAAGGTCGCTGGCTGACCAAACCGGGCGAAAACGAGGTGGTACTGAATCAATCCGCTCGAAAAAAAGGACAGAAACCGGGCGACAGAATCACCCTGTCCATTGGCGGCACCCCGACCACCTGGACCATTGTCGGGTTTACCGAAGATGTTGGTTCCCCGGCCACTGCCTATGTTTCGCTGGAGACTTTTGCCCGGCTCATCGCCCCAACCGAACGTTCGTCGCAGCTTCGGATTGCCTTTTCGGAGCGGGATAAACCGGCGGTAAAGGCCAAAATTCGGGAAGTCGAAGCCGTGCTGGCTCAGGCGAATGTCTCAGTGCGGTCGAGCATTCCGGTTTGGCTGTTACACAACGCCATTGCCGCGCACATGAAAATCTTAGTGAACTCGTTGCTGGCGATGGCCATTTTGATGGCGGTTGTTGGTGCGCTCGGCCTGTTGTCCACCATGAGCATGAACGTGATGGAACGAACCCGCGAAATTGGGGTGATGCGGGCAATTGGAGCCACACCCGCCACCATCCGAAACCTGATTGTGTGGGAAGGACTGGCCATTGGCGCGTTGAGTGTGGTACTGGCCTTCGGCCTGAGTGTGGTGCTGTCGCTCTATCTGGGGCGGTTCATCGGAAACATGTCGTTCCGCACTCCCCTGAGCCTGACCATCTCACCGCTAGCGGGCGGCATCTGGTTAATTATCATTGTGGTAGGCTCCTATTTAGCCACCCTTTACCCCGCCCGACGAGCCAGCCACATGACCACCCGCGAGGCTTTGGCATATGAGTAGGCAGTAAGCAGTGGCAGTAGGCAGAAAAAAATGCTTACTGCCACTGCTTACTGCAATTCCCCTACAACTGCTCCACCGACCGCTTCACAAAAGCCGTGAGGCCCGCGCCCGTCAGCATGTTTTGCGAGAGCAAAGCCAGGTCATACAATTGCTTCACCAGTGTTTGCTGTTGAGTTTCGTCGGGGTTGGCCAGAACTTTGGCGGTCAGTGGGTGGTTGGCGTTGATCGACAGGGTGTACATCACCGGCATCGACCCAAACATCGACTGCTCACCCGAAAGGGCCGACATATCTTTCATCCGGCGCATGAACTCCGGCACCGTGATCGTTACGGGCAACTCATCCGACGGCATCGACTCCACGTTGATTGTCAGCGACTTATTATCGAGTGTCTTCTCAAACAATTCCTTCAGTCTGGTTTGATCATCGCTCGACAGCACACTTTCATTGTTCAACCCCTTGTCGATCAGCTTGTCGAGCGTGTCAGCATCGACGCGCTTCAACGAGATTTTTTCAAGCTTGTGTTCGAGGGCGTTGATAAAGTGCGGGTCAATTTGGGTGTCCATCAGCAGCACATCGTAGCCGCGCCGGGTGGCCGATTCCACGTAGGCGTGCTGCTGTTGCGGGTTGGTCGTGTAGAGCATCACCAGCGTGTCGCCCTTGTCGGTCTGGTTGGCCTGAACGTGTTCGCGGTATTCGTTGAGCGTATAGAAGTTACCCTCGGTGTTCTTCAACAAGACAAATTCTTTGGCTTTATCGTAGAATTTCTCGTCGCTCAGGATGCCATATTTCACAAAAATCCCGATGTCGTCGAACTTGGCCTCGTAGGCTGGGCGGTCGGCTTTGAACAGGTCGTTCAGTTTATCGGCCACCTTGCGGGTGATGTAACTGTTGATCTTTTTGACGTTCGAATCGGCCTGCAAAAACGAGCGCGACACGTTCAGCGGAATGTCCGGCGAGTCGATCACACCATGCAGCAACATCAGAAAATCGGGGACAACATCCTTCACCTCGTCGGTAATAAACACCTGACGGCTATAGAGTTGAATCTTTTCGCGCTTGAACTGAAAATCGTTTTTCAACTTGGGGAAATACAATACGCCCGTCAGGTTGAACGGATAATCGACGTTGAGGTGAATCCAGAACAGCGGCTCCTCGCTCATCGGGTACAGTTCCCGGTAGAAGTTTTTGTAATCTTCGTCGGTGAGATCGGCGGGGGCTTTGGTCCAGATGGGGGCGGTGTTGTTGATCAGCTCGCCATCGAACTCAATCGGAACGGGCAGAAACTTGCCGTATTTTTCCAGAATCCCCTGCAAACGATACTTATCCAAAAACTCTTCGGAGTCTTCGGCAATGTGCAAAATCACGTCCGTGCCACGGGTCTCGCGCTCAGCGGGGCCAATTTCAAACTCGGTCGAGCCGTCGCAAATCCAGCGGGTAGCCAGTTCATCATCGCGGTACGACTTTGAGATGATCTCTACTTCGCGGGCCACCATAAACGCCGAATAGAAACCTAACCCGAAATGGCCGATAATGGTCTTTTCGTCAGGTTGGCCGCTGCTCTTGTCTTTATATTTTTCGAGGAACTCGGTGGCTCCCGAAAAGGCAATCTGGTTAATGTATTTCTTAATTTCGTCGGCGGTCATGCCAATGCCCTGGTCGCTGATCGTGATCGTTTTGGCTTCTTTATCGAAGGCCACGGTCACTTTCAGATCGTCGCCGAGTTCGCCGTTGAACTCGCCATAGGACGCTAATTTGGTCAGTTTCTGGGTCGCATCAACGGCATTGGAGACTAGTTCCCGCAGAAAAATCTCGTGGTCAGAATACAGAAACTTCTTAATAATCGGGAAGATATTCTCGGTATGGATCGAGATTTGTCCCCGCGTAGATTCGCCCTTTTCGTTTTGTACGGCTTCCATAAGTGGATTTGCGAATGTGTTAGTAGTGATTGAGTGAAAACTTGCTGCCGTTCATCCTCCAAAAGTTGTTCCAGAGGGGGCGGGGCTGACAGATTGACAGACAACCGACGGGTACTTTCAACCAAAAAAAGCGAAGAATACTTCGCTAACCACCGCAAGTTTGGGTTATAGATGGGGCCTAATACCCAAAAGACCCGCGATGTAGTGAACGAACCAACCGACGAACTATCCCGACTCGACCGCCTTCAACAGGGCGACGAAGCTACCTTTCGGTGGCTGGTAGAGACCTACCAGACGCGGGTATTTCGCACGGCGCTGGCCATTGTTCAACTACCCGAAGAAGCTGAAGATGTGGCGCAGGAAGTTTTTGAGGAAGTGTATCGAACCGTCGGTGCATTTCGTGGGGAGGCAAGTTTGGCAACCTGGCTCTACCGGATAACAACGTCAAGGGCCTTGAAAAAAGAGCGCGACCGAAAGCGCAAAAAGCGGTTTGCGTTTCTGACGAGCCTCTTTAGCGACGATGAACCCGAGCGATATGATCCACCCGACTTTCAAACCCCCGAAACAATTTTGGAAACCGACGAACGAATCCACCACATTAGCCGGGCCATACAATCGTTGGCCGAGTCGCAAAAGGTGGCTTTCACGCTGCATTATCAGGAAGAATTATCGTACCAGGAAATTGCGGCCGTTATGCAAACCTCAGTTTCAGCGGTTGAATCGCTCCTGTTCCGCGCCCGACAAACAGTACGCAAAAAACTAACCTCATACGTTACGCCATGAATGCATCAACACAAGAACCCGATGAGCCGGGGCGGTGGGAAACCGACTTTCAGCGCTGGGGCAAACGCCCCCAACCCGAACTCCGGCCGTTTTTTTACACGCGCCTTCAGGCCCGGCTCAACCAATCAGTGGAGTCGACCAGCTGGCTACCCTGGTGGCTCCGTCGACCAGCTTATGCCTATTCGGCCCTAAGCTTGCTGGTGCTACTCAACGTGGGTGTAGTAGCCGGCTCTGTCTGGCTATCCCCTACCGATCAGCCCACGGTAGCCGCTTCTCCTTTAGACGAATACGAGTTAGACCCCATTGTACTGGCTTATGAGTGATAACCGTCGCATCCGTCTGCTAACGGGGCTAATTTTTGCCCTCGTAGCCCTTAATATCGGTCTATTGAGCTGGCTCTGGCTTCGGCCCGATCATTCTGAACGCCGACGTACCCGACTGGGAGCAGGTACCTTTCTGGCCGATACGCTCCGGTTCAGCCCCGAACAACGGCAACAGTTGCGGAGCTTTCAGAAACTGTATTTCGACCAGATGAAAGCCCGGCAACAATCGATTCGCCAGGGCCGACGCGCCTATTTCCACCTGCTCGACTCATCGTTTACAGAGTCGCAACGTCGTGAGCTGGCCGTAGCTTTTCACCGGCAAGCCGTTGAAACTGACCTGCTGACACTGGCTCATTTTGACCGGGTTGCGGGTATTTGTACCCCCGATCAGCGTCGGGTACTCAACAAATTGCTGAGTGAACTCCCGAGCCGCGCATTCCGAACACCGGGCCTTGGTGGCCGAACCCGCACCCTCAGATCGGGGCGAGAATAAGTTTTTTTCTCCTACCACCGCAAGTTTCTGTCTGTTTGAGGACCTACCCCACTGACAAGCCGCCACTCAGGTTGCTTATCACCATCACATAAACAACAAATAAACCGCGTATCAATCATGCAAAAGACACTCATTGCCACCGCCTTTCTGTTCGTGTTTTCCCTATCTGCTTCAATGGCTCAGGATCGTCCCGCTAAAGGTGGTGGCCGACGCGCGGGCGCGCAACAGGATAGCGCCCGTGGCCCGATGGCGCAGTTTAGGGATATGGAGCAGGTAGCCGAAAAAGACCTGCCTGCATCGCTGGGACCGTACATCAAGCAAACATACCCTAATGCCACCGTACGCCGGATGGGCAAAACCAAAGAAGGCAAGTTTGTGGTTGTGCTCACAGAAACCGACAAACCACGCCGGGTATTGGTAGCAGACAGCAAAGGTGAGATCCTGCAAAACCGTGAAATGCCTGCCCGTAATGGTCAGGGCGGTGGCCGTCGGCAGCCTAACAAGTAAGCTAATGAATGATGAATAATGGGTAGTGAATGATGTTTTCCCAACCATTTATTATCCATTATTCATCATCCATTACCCATTACTATTCCATACACTCAACACTATGAAAGCCGCCTTCACTTTTAGCACTTTCGGCCTGCTGTCTCTGCTGCTGATAACTTCCCTCAGCTACGGCCAGCAACTCGGCTCGGTTAGTGGCTCCGTTACCGACCCCAAAGGTGAAGCCCTCATTGGCGTCACTATCCGGTTCAATAGCCTGACCGACAGCACCATTCGCCGGGGTATAATCACGGATATAGAAGGCCGTTTTCTGCTCGAAAATCTGCCGGCTGGTTCGTATCAACTATCGGCTTCATTTATAGGCTTTACTCCCTCGGAACAAACCGTGCAAGTTGACTCGGGGCGGGTGCAGTTGCCCACCCTTCAGCTGAGCGAGGTAGCTCGCCAGCTTAACGAGGTGTTGGTGAAGGGCAAAACCCTCACTGCCGAGCAAAAAGGCGATACGCTTCAGTTCAATGCCAGTGCTTTCAAAGTGAACCGTGATGCGCAGGCCGAAGACCTAATCAAAAAAATGCCGGGGGTCGATATGAGTGGCGGGGGCATAAAGGTGCAGGGTGAGGATGTACGGGAGATTCTGGTGGATGGCAAACCGTTTTTCGGCGATGACCCGGCCATTGCGCTAAAGAATCTGCCCGCCGAAGTCATCGACAAAATAGAGGTGTTCGACCGGCTCAGCGACCAGTCGCAGTTTACAGGCATCAACGATGGGAACACGCTCAAAACCATCAACATCATTACCAAGGCCGATAAACGCAACGGCCAGTTTGGTAAGGTTTATGGTGGAGTCGGTACACCCGTGGCAGGTACCGACGCGACCTACGCGGCCGGGGGCAGTGTCAACCTGTTCAAAGGCGACCGGCGCATCTCGATTATCGGCCAAAGTAACAACGTCAACCAGCAGAACTTCTCAAGCCAGGATTTGCTCGGGGTTCAGGGCGGTAGCGGAGGTGGTGGCCAGCGCGGGGGCGGAGGCCGTCAGGGTGGCGGTCGCGGAGGCAGAGGTGGTGGCGCAGCTGGAGCTGGTGGTGGTGGCACCGATAACTTCCTGGTTGGTCAGCAAAGCGGTATCAACACAACAAACTCGCTGGGAATTAACTACACCGACAACTGGGGCAAGAAACTGACCTTTCGGGGTAGTTATTTCCTGAACCAGACCACCAACCGCAACCAGCAGTCGCTGTTACGAGACTACTACCAAACGTCGGGCGATTCGACCCAGACCTACCGCGAACAGTCGGGCAACAGCAGCACTAACCTCAACCACCGGCTCAACTTCCGGCTCGACTACACCATCAACAAGAATAACTCGATTTTGATGACGCCCCGCTTGAGTTTCCAGAATAATCAATCTAACTCACTCACCAACAGCGAAACCCGGCTGGGCAACAGTTTGCTTAACCAATCCGACAACGTCTATTCGGCCAACAACCAGGGCTTTTCGTTTGGCAACTCGCTGCTGTTTCGCCACCGCTTCGAAAAACGGGGACGTACGTTTTCGATCAATCTCGGCACCACCATTAACGACCGTAGCGGGTTGAATTCGCTGTCGTCGTTCAACGAATTTCTGGAACGAGACACCACCCGCCAGATACTCAATCAGCAAACCAACACCGCATCGAACAGCTACCAGCTCTCGGCGAATCTGAACTACACGGAACCAGTCGGTAAGGGTATTTTGCAATTTTCGTACAACGCGGGCCTCAACCGCAGCAACTCCGACCGGTTAACCTACCGGCTCAACCCACTCTCAGATCAGTATGACCGGCTCGATTCGCTGCTCAGCAACCGTTTCGATAACGACTACCTGACGCAACGGGCAGGCATTGGCTACAATCTGAATACCAAACTATTACGCTTGTCGGCATCGCTGGACTTACAACGCGCCGACCTGCTTAGCGAACAACTTTTCCCGCGCACCAACCAGGTGAGCCGCGCTTTCACCAACCTGCTCCCCACCGTAACGGCCGATTACCGGTTTACGGAAGATCAGCGGCTGCGGTTTACGTATCGCGCCAACACCCAGGCACCCAGTATCAACCAGTTGCAAAACGTGCTCAACAACACCAATCCTCTCCTCCAGACTATTGGCAATCCCAATCTGAAGCAGAGTTACAGTCACGCACTAACCACCCGATATACCAAAACATCGGCCGAAAAAGCCAATAGCCTGGTGGCGTTGCTGAACCTCAATTACACGCTGAATCCGATTGGGTCGTCGCTATTCATTGCCGACACGGCTGCGTTTGTACCGGGAGTGACATCCTCAACGGGTCAGGGTGTTTTTCTGCAAAAAGGCACCCAGCTCACCCGTCCGGTCAACCTCGAAGAAGCCCTGAATTCGCGGGCGTTCGTTTCGTTTGGCACCCCACTCACGTTCATGAAAAGCAACCTGAACCTGAACACCACGTTGAGTTACAATCGCACGCCCAGCCTGATCAATAACCAGATCAACCGGGCTAATACATACGCCCTGAGCCAGGGGGCGGTGCTGAGCAGCAACATCAGCGAGAAAATTGATTTCACGCTCTCCTACGCCTACGGGTACAACCGGGTTGTCAACCGTTACGACGGACCGACCCAACAGCCCCAGTTGAACAACAGTTTCAGTACGCAGGTAGCCGGAGCCAACGTTGTCTGGAACCCCTGGAAAGGGCTGGTGGTGCGCTCCGACGTAAACTACCAGCGGTACGCGGGTCTGTCGGGTGGGTTTAATCAGCAATTCGCCTTGTGGAATGCCAGCCTTGCCCAGCGGATGTTCAAGAACCAGAATGGTGAATTGAAACTATCGGTTTTTGACCTGCTCAACCAGAACAACAGCATTAGCCGGACGTTCTCAGAAACCTACCTCGAAGACAGCCGATCGTTGGTGTTGAATCGCTACTTCATGCTGACATTCACGTATAATCTCCGCCAGTTTAAATCATGAAATTTTCTTGAAATAGCGTAGCTAAAACAGGCACAAGGGTAGAATACGGGGAATTCCTGATTCCTTTAGTACAAACCCCTTAAATCT
This sequence comes from Cytophagales bacterium, assembly GCA_031411995.1. GTDB lineage: Bacteria > Bacteroidota > Bacteroidia > Cytophagales > Spirosomataceae > Rudanella. Next base: position 25,113 of record JANOCD010000011.1, on the reverse strand, counting down.
TGTTTGCTACTTATGAAACTGGCCTTAATTCCAGTACTCCTGCTGTGCCTGTCGGGCTTTGCTCCGCGCACATTTGGGCAACAAATCTCCCGTGACGAACTCGTTTTCATGACCCCGGAGTGGAAAGGCGACCGCTACCCCGATGGCCGCCCGAAGGTTCCCGACGCGCTTCTGAAGCGGATGAAACTCGTGACTCACGAGGAAGCCTGGGCTGTACTACGCAACGAAAACTTCAAGTACCAATACGCCGATGGCTGGCAACTCATCAATCCCGACAGTGTGCTGGTGGGTCGGGCGGTTACCGCAACGTTTATGCCCGGTAGGCCAGATATTCACCGGCCCATCGACAAAAAAGGGCATGAGAAAGACGGGCGGGTAAAGGCACAAAACACCTGGCCAATTGCCTTACTCACCAAAGGCGATGTGTACGTGGTGGATCAGTTTGGGATGCACGAAGATGGCCCGACGATCGGCGATAACCTCGGCAACGACATTTACGCAAGAACCGGAAACGGCATTGTATACGAGGGAGCCATCCGCGACATTGATGGTCTGAAAGAACTGGGTGGTTTCACATCGTTCTTCCGCTCGTACCATCCCTCGCACCACCTCAACGACCCGGCGGGTGCCCTAAACACCACGCTTGTGGCCATTAACCACCCAACTCGCATTGGCAAGGTGACGGTTATGCCCGGCGATATAGTGCTGGGCCGCGATGGCGGAGTTATTTTTATTCCGCCCCACCTGGCCGAAAAGGTGGTTAAAACGTCGGAGATCATCCGCCTGCGGGATATGTTCAGCCACCTGCGCTTACGCGAAGGGAAATATACGTCGGGCCAGATCGACACACGTTGGTCGGAGGATATCGAGAAAGATTTCTCGCAATGGCTCAATGCTCACGTGAACGAACTCCCCGTTCCGAAAGAGCAGATCCAGGAATTTCTGAAAACCCGTACCTGGTGATCCACCATACTTACTACTAAACCATGAACCATACATCATCGCGTCGCTCCTTTCTGACCAAAGGAGCTATTGCCAGTGCGCTGGCGGCCACCTCTATTTCTACTTTTGGCGAAGGGTTAGAAACTGCCGTTCATCGCGCCCCGCTGTCATCGGCTCCGTCGGATCTCAAAATAACCGACATCAAATGCGGCTACACCCGCAACGGACACAGCCTGTTTGTGAAAGTGCATACCAATCAGGGAATCTGGGGTTGTGGCGAAGGAGTCGATGCCACACCCGGCACCTACCACCTGGTAAAAATGATGGGTGACCGGATCAAAGGCAAAAGCCCGCTGAACGTCAATCGGTTGTTTGAAGATGTGCGTCGGTCGGGGTTCTTCGAGGGCGCGCAGGCGGGTATGTATATTTCGGTGCTATCGGCTATTGAAACGGCGCTTTGGGATCTGGTCGGAAAGGCCCTCGGTATGCCCGTTTACCAACTGTTGGGTGGCAAATTCCGCGACCGGATTCGGGTGTATTGTGACACGGGGGCTTATCGCGAAACCGACACCAGCCCGGAGGCTTTCGCCAAAAGTTCCAGACGCGCCGTGGACATGGGCTTCAACGCCGTAAAGTTCGACATTGACCAGCGCAACGATCCTGCCAAATACGATGCCTATAACTGGACCGCCAGCCAGGGCGAACTGGAGCGGATGTATAACCAGATTGCCGCTGTTCGGAAGGCGGTTGGACCCAAAATCGACATTTGTGTGGATATGCACGGTCGCTACGACGTGACTACGGGGCGCAGGGTGGCCAAAATGATGGAACCCCTCAACCTGCTCTTCCTGGAAGAACCCATACCCGCCGAAAACCCCGAAGCCTACCGGCAAATCCGCGAAGCCTCGAACACCCCCATTTGTGCCGGTGAGAACCATTACCTGGCTCACGGGTTCCGCAAACTGCTCGAAATCGGGGCCGTTGACATCATTATGCCCGACCTGCAAAAAGCGGGTGGCCTGGGCGAAGGCCAACGCATTGCCAACCTCTCAAACCTCTATTATGTGCCGTTTGCTCCCCACATGGTAGCCTCGTATCTGGGCGCAATGGCATCGAGCCATGTTTGTGCATCGGTGCCGAATTTCCTCATTCTGGAGTGGCAGATCTATTTCCACGAGGAGCAAATGTTCAAAGATGTGGTCACATTCGATGGACCAATGGTCAAAGACGGCTTCATTCCACTCTCGGAAAAGCCGGGTATCGGGGTGGAAATCAACGAGGAAGGAATGCGTAAATACGCGCCAAAAGACGTACCGTTTTTCGTCTAATTTCAACGCAAGGCACACAAGCACACAGGCGGCAGGCCAACGCTATTCACTGTGAAGAACCCCGGTTTACTACACTGGAGGAGACTTACAGTGAATTTTTACGCACTTTTCAGTTTATAAAGCCTATTAAAACTTCAACAAAAGGCCCACTAGGTAAACTTATCATATAATCGTTTTGAGTTTGTAGCTAACTATCCGACAGTCACTTATATTCGCATATCCTCTTTCCCATACTATGTTTAGAAAATTACTTCCTTTCCTCGTATTGCTTTATGGGGTTGGTTGGGCGCAAACAGACAATTGTTTCATCCTCATTCCACCCAGTTTAGCCTCGCCAGATCTCCTGGCATTGTACCACTTACCACTAATAGACTGGTATCTGGACAACCAACCAGCCACCAATTTTATCCTTGGCCTGACGGTGATGCGGCTCATGTTCCACATTGCCCTGTTGCTGCTTTTATTTAACGACCGGCAGTTTCGGGCCTACAGTTTTTTTGGTGTATGCGTTTGCCTGGTCTATATCTTTTCAGGAGGTAATGACAACGTTATTTTTCTCCATTCGCCTTACTGGGCCAACGTACTGTTTTTTATTACCATTTCATTTCTACCCGTCTCGTTAACCTATTATGTTGGAACGCTAAACAATGTACCAACCCATTTCAGAAAACTGGTTCCGATGGGCTGGTTCGTGGGCCTCGTGTGTGGGCTGAATCTGGTGGACAATCTTTTCTTCTCCCATGCTTATTTAGGACAGGCTTTTATCAGTTTTTTTGCGCTGCTTTTGGTTGGGTTGATGATTTTCTCCATCGTGAGCTACAGCCGGGGTATTCGTCCCTCAATCTGGTACTTGATTCCTTTACTGATTTATCTGCCCCCATACGCCCTGTTCTATGCCCGTAATGCCTATCTGCACGGGCAAACAGGTAGTTTCGTTGGGGGTGCCCTCCAGGAAAACAGCATCCGGGCAGCCTTCCTGATCGAGTTTTTGTTTGTTCCCTTTCTGATGGCCATTATGCTCCGACAAGCCTATCGGGACAAAACAGCCACCCGACGCAGTTTGGAAAACAAAGAGTCGGAACAGATGCAGACGCTGGCTCTCGACCAACTCAAAACCCGCTTTTTCACCAATATTTCGCACGAGTTCCGAACACCATTAACCCTGCTGCTCGGCCCCCTCGATGATTTGCGGCAACGCTTTCCGACCGACACGCTCTACAGTTCCATGTACCGCAATGCCCAACGGCTGCTCACGCTCATTAATCAATTGCTCGATCTGGCCCGTTTAGATGCCGGTCAGCTAAAACTCAACCTCCAGCCTGGTGATATAGCTGCCGACCTGCGGGTGTGGGTGACCTCGTTTGAGTCGATGGCCCAAAGCAGGGGTATTAGCCTCACCCTCGAACAGAACGAGTTGGTCTGGCATGTCTTTTACGATGCCGACAAAATTGAAAAAATCACGACTAACCTGGTGGCGAATGCGCTCAAGTTCACTAATCGGGGGGGGCAGGTGAACATAGAGGCCGATTATGAACCGAATGGGGTAACTCTGCGCATCATTGACACGGGCGTAGGCATTCCACCCGAAAACCTGCCCACCATTTTCGACCGGTTTTATCAGCGGTCCGCCGATGCGGGGTCCGTCCATACGGCTGATCCCGCAAAGAAAAACAATCCGGTCAATGCCCTCTACGAAGGGTCTGGTGTTGGGTTGGCGTTAGTGCGCGAATTAGTCGATCTGATGGCCGGGAGCATTGGGGTGGCTAGTTTGGTAGGCGAAGGCACCACTTTCACTGTCTGGATTCCGATGGAGTCTCAGGCAGACCCGACAATGAAAACCAGCATGGAATCCGTTTCTGTTGAGTTGCCCAAGAGTCCCTTCACCTCCTCGGGTAATATCATGCCAGAGAGCCGTGAAGCCATTGGTAAACAGGCCTCAGACGACAACCGGCCCACGCTTCTGGTGGTTGAAGACAACGATGATCTGAGAGACTATATCCGTAGCCTTCTCGCTACTACCTATTTCATTCGGGAAGCAACCAATGGGCATCAGGGCCTCGAAATGGCCCGTGAATGGCTCCCCGATTTAATTCTGACCGACCTGATGATGCCCCGACTCGATGGTTTGCAACTTTGTCGACAATTGCGTCAGGATGTCCGTACCGATCATATCCCGGTGGTAATGCTCACGGCCAAAGCGGGTATTGAGGATCGCCTGCAGGGGTTTGGCACCGGAATCGACGACTACCTAACTAAACCATTCGCGCCCATGGAACTACAGATTCGACTAAAGAATCTGCATCATCGACAACAGGTGATCCGGGCTTCCCTCCAACACCAACTGACTGCCACAACAAAACCCGGCGAACCGACTAAAACGCCCAGGCAGGACAATCAAAGCATACACCACCAGACGTTTATGGAGTTGATCTATGCACTCATCGACCGCCAAATCGACAATGTCCATCTAACGGTGGAAACAATGGCCGATGAAATGGCTATGAGCAGCCGAACGCTCAACCGTAAGTTGAAAGCTCTGGTGGGTATGAGTGCCGGGGAAGTAATTCGCACCCACCGGCTTCGGCGGGCCGCCGACCTGTTGCGGGAAGGCCTATCGCCCACCGAAACGGCCTACCGCGTAGGATTTGAAAACCCTTCTAATTTCAGCCGGGCCTTCCGCGAACATTTTCAGAATTCTCCCTCGGCCTTCGCCGAAGAAAACTGATAATGTTTACCGGACAAATCAGTTTTAGAACGTACTCACTCAGAGTTTCATCACAAAACGGCTGTAGGCAATATCGCCTTTGCAGAAAACGTCTCCGTCGGCCTGCATCCCGAATCGCTCGTAGAAAGCAGCCGCCGTGAGCCGGGCATCGCACCACAATTCCGTTACTCCTGCTTGCCAGACATGATGAATTACCTGATTCAGTAGCTGCGTGCCAATGCCCTGATTCTGATAATCGGGGTGGGTAGCGAATTTGCGGAACCGGGCCGTGTTAGTTGATTCATCAATAAATACCGAAATCACAGAAACCAATTTTCCGGCTACGAAGCCTCCTACATGGTAGCCATCGGCATCGTCGGGAAGTTTGACATAATCAAACGGTTTGTCGGGCCACAGAACGGAGTGGCGCAGGGGGAGCGTGTCTTCGGCGGTGACTGGCTGAATAGTGATCATCCTCATTTGCTTGTGTACTCTTTAACCAACTCCACCATTCGTTTTCCGGCTCGTTCGGAGGCACCGGGTCCACCCACTTTTTGCTGAACTTCGGCGTAGTCGCGGAGGATGGTTTCCCGGCGGGGGCTGCCCGGCAAAATAGCCCGTAGTTCCTCGGCAACCCGGTCGGGGGTGCAGTCGTGGATGAGTTCGTGGACTACCAGGCGGCCCGCAATCAGGTTCACGAGCGACAGGTAAGGAACGGCCAAAATCCGGCTGGCGATTTCATACCATAGTCGGGTTGTTTTGTACAGCACCACTTCCGGCACGTTCAGCAGGGCCGTTTCGAGGGTGGCCGTGCCGGAGGTAACGAGCGCGGCCTCCGACACATGAAGCAGATCATAAGCCGCATCGTCCACTCGCACCACAGCGGGAAAATCGGCTAACAGGCTGTCGTAGAGAGCCGTGGGGAGGTTGCTCACGGTGCCAACCACAAACTGATGGTTAGGAAACTGCCGTGAAGCCGCCAGCATAACGGGCAACATGGCGGTAACTTCCTGCTTGCGGCTTCCGGGCAGGAGGGCAATAACGGGCTGGCTATCTGATGGCGAAGTGGCAATACGCCCCACAAAATCGGGGTCGGGCCGGAAAGCGGCTATGGCATCCATCAGCGGGTTGCCGACATACTCGACTTCGTAATCGAATTTTTTGTAGAAATCGACCTCGAAGGGAAAAATCACGAACATCCGGTCGATCAATTTCTTGATATTCAGGGCGCGGCTCTGATTCCAGGCCCAGACTTTGGGTGAGATGTAATAGAACACCCGGATACCGTATTTTTTGGCGAACCTGGCCACCCGCATGTTAAAGCCGGAATAGTCGATCAGGATCAGCACATCGGGACGGTTGGCGAGAAGGTCGGCCTGGCATTCGCGCAGAATTTTGCGGATGGTGCCGATATTTTTTGCGACCTCCACAAAGCCCATAAACGCCATTTCGCGGTAGTGCCGTACCAGGGTAGCCCCGGCTTCCTGCATCTGCTCACCCCCGTAGGCACGGCAATGCGTATCGGGGTCGTGTTGCCGAATGGACCGGATCAGGTTGCCCCCATGAAGGTCGCCCGAGCGTTCGCCCGCGATTAAATAATAGTTCATGTCATTGCGTAGAGACCCAAAATTTTGGGTCTCTATTCCCCGTAATAATCCACAAAATTTTTGGGTGTTTCGTACAACCGAATCTGGTGCAAACGAGCTTCGGTAACGGGGGCGAGTGACAGCTCGAGGATCTTCCAGATTTCCATGATGAAGATCTCGCAACTGGCCATTTTCCCTTGCATAAACGGCACATCGAGGTTCAGGTTTTTGTGATCGACCTGGTCAATAATCTCCCGTTTGATGATGTCGCCTAAGAGTTTCAGGTCAACCACAAAGCCCGTATCGGGGTTGGGTTCACCTTTAACCGTTACTATTAACTCGAAGTTGTGCCCGTGCCAGTTGTGGTTGGCGCAGGGGCCAAAAACGGCCTTATTTTTCTCGTCGGACCAGTTCGGGTTGAACAGCCGGTGCGCTGCATTAAAATGTTCTGTTCTGCTGATATAGACCATGTTCTGGTTTGTTAAGGGCGGTTTTCCCAGACAACGCCCGAATGCAGTGAACAGTGATCAGCAAACTGTTCACTGATCACTGTTCACTGCAAAGGTACGGTTTTGGAGCGGCTCAAAAAAATACACTCGAACGATAGGCTAACTCCCTGATAGCGTTTTGCTAAACTAACTTTTTGGTTTGCTTAACTTGTAATTGTTATATTTTTCCCTTAAATAAGGTATAGGTTTGTGTAGCTAATCCTCTTACCTTTGGCCCACTTTTGCCCGCATCAGACCTTCCTAATCAAATAAATAGCCAAAAATAAGTTTAAGCACTATCAAACTATGATTGTTGTCACGGGGGCTGCCGGGTTCATCGGCAGTTGTTTAATCAATAAGTTGAATGCGGAAAATTTCAATTTTATTGTCGCCGTCGATGATTTTTCGGATCCCGAAAAAGAGCATAATCTTACGGGTAAACGTATTCAGGAGCGCGTTGACCGCGAAGAACTTTTCGATTGGTTAGCCGATAATTATCAGGAAATCGAGTTCATTTTCCACATTGGTGCCCGCACTGATACCACCGAGTTTAACTACGAAATTTTTGCCCACCTCAACGTCGAGTACTCCAAGAAAATCTGGCAAAAGTGTATCGAGTATCAGATTCCATTGGTCTATGCCTCGTCGGCCGCTACGTATGGCCTTGGCGAATTGGGCTACGATGATAATGAGACCACTATCCCGCAACTGAAGCCCCTGAATCCCTACGGCGAATCGAAGAACGAGTTCGATATTTGGGCGTTGGAACAGGAGCGAAAGCCGTTTTTCTGGGCGGGTCTGAAGTTCTTTAATGTCTATGGCCCCAACGAATACCACAAGGGCCGGATGGCTTCGGTGATTTTCCATGCTTACAACCAGATTTGCAACACGGGCGGCATGAAACTCTTCCGGTCGCACCACCCCGATTTTAAGGACGGCGAGCAAATGCGCGACTTTGTGTATGTGAAAGATGTGGTGGATGTTTGCCTGTTTCTGATGCATCATCGGCGCAATTCGGGAATTTACAACCTAGGCAGTGGCAAAGCCCGCACTTTTCTTGATCTTGCTAACAACACCTTTGCCGCTATGACCCGCGAGTCGAATATCGACTTTATCGACACCCCCGCCGATATTCGCGACAAGTATCAATATTTCACCCAGGCCAACATGGCCAAACTCCGGTCCATTGGCTACGACCGACCGTTCCACAGTTTAGAAGACGGAATTGCCGACTACGTGCGACATTATCTGAACGGAAATCGGTATTTGTAGCGTTTGGAAATGGGCAACCTCGCCCGCGACAATCCTTTTTTAGTCGAGTACAGGATTATCCAATTTCTTCCAGACATACGACTCTACATGACTTTCGACTTCTCCAAATACCAGGGTACAGGCAACGATTTTGTGATGATCGACGACCGGTCCGAAACCTTTCCCCGGCACAATCAGGCATTGGTGGCTCGCTTGTGCGACCGTCGGTTTGGCATTGGAGCTGATGGCCTGATTCTGTTGCAAAACCACCCCGATTTCGATTTTCGGATGGTCTATTTCAATGCCGATGGAGCCGAGGGGAGCATGTGTGGCAACGGTGGGCGGTGCATTGTCCGATTTGCCCACGATCTGGGCTTGTTCACCACGCACACCCGTTTCATGGCCGTTGATGGCGAACACGAAGCTACCGTTGCCGACGAGCTGATTTCGCTCCGAATGAGCAGCGTTGGGCAAATTGATACGAACCCGGAATACAGTTTTACAAACACTGGTTCGCCCCATGTGGTTATGTTCGTGGACGATCTGGTGAACCACGATATCCTCGGCATTGGGCAGCAACTTCGCTACAGTGAAGCGTTTGCACCAACCGGCACCAATGTCAATTTTGTGCAGCCCGAACCCGACGGAACGCTGTTTGTGCGTACTTACGAACGGGGTGTTGAAGCAGAAACATATTCCTGCGGAACAGGTGTAACGGCGGCTGCTTTAGTGGCGAACCGGCAATCAGGGATACCCTCGCCCATCCCGATTCGCACTCTCGGAGGGAACCTGCGCGTGGCATTTCAATCAACGCAAGCAGGTGGTTATGACCTGATTGACCTGATCGGCCCGGCGGAGAAAGTGTTTAAAGGAACAATGGAAATTGAGTGAAGACTTGCCTGATCGACCAGCCGAACCCCACTCATTCGTACAATTACTCATTCACTCAATGTTTCAATGATTGTTTATAAAACCAATAACTGGCTCTCAGCCATCTGGCATTTTCATACGGGTCCAACGGCCATTTCGCTTTTCAAACGGTTAGCTTTCGTTCTTATCTACGTGGTTACTATTACCATTTTCGAACTGAATTTCGTAGATATTCGGCTGAAAAACACGCCCACTGAGTTTCTGTCTACCATGGGAATTCTGTTGAGTTTGCTCATTATTTTTCGAACAAACACCGCCTACGACCGATTCTACGAAGGTCGCCGGGCGTGGGGAACACTGATCAACACCTGTCGAAATCTAGCGGTTTATTACAATGCCATCCTTGGTGATAAGCGGCCGACGGAACAGTTGTTTTTTACAAAGGTGATTTCCAATTTTCCGTTTGCCCTCAAAAACCACCTGCGCGACGACCGCAATTTTGATGAATTTGACGAAACCGTTCCCGGCACATTGTCCATGTTGCATCGCTTCGATAATGTGCCGAATGGGGTGGTTTCGCAGCTTCGTAACCGCACCGAGCAGCTCTATCGCGAGGGGGTGATCTCGGATGCGCAACTCATCAACCTGAATGATTTGATTATGATTCTGCCCGATGTAGCAGGCATCTGCGAACGGATCAAAAGCACGCCCATTCCGTTTTCGTACAATCTGTTCATCAAGATTTTTATTGCGTTCTATATTGTGATTATGCCCTTTTCGGTGATCACAGAATATGGTTATCTAACGATTCCTGCCGTGATGCTGGTGTCATATATCCTGGTGGGTCTGGAACTGATTGGCGAAGAAATTGAGGAACCCTTTGGCCTTGAGCGCAATAACCTCCCTCTGAATCAGCTCTCCCAATTGATCCGGGTGAATGTTCACGAAATTTTCGGGTACAACCTGCCAGCCGGTGAGAAGGAGGCTGCCAAACTGGGGTTTGTGATTGTGACTTAACTACACGTCCCCAACCAGTCCCCCGTGCAGGTGATAAATGGTTTTGGTTTGGAGTTCGGGCTGGCGCAAAAAATCTTTGGCGGCAATGCGGCTCCGAACGCCGTTGGTGCAAATCACAATCAGCGGATCGAAGGCAAAAAACTCGGATTTTCGGGTGCGAATGTCATTGAGTGGCACGTTGATACCGCCAAGGTTGAACTCGGCAAACTCCCATTCGTCGCGCACGTCGATCACCAACGCGCCGGGCTGCTGCCGGCGCGTTTCCAGTTCGTTCAGCTCAATGTCGGTGTATGTGGCTGGCTGCAAAAAAGCGGTCGGGAATCCCAATGTTCTGGATTCCCGACCGCATAACGATTGCCTGGAGACTATCAGTTCAGTCTGCGCCAAAGCAGTTAAAAAGCCCCAGCCGAACAAGCGGCTGTAGGCTTTTTTTGAGCAGTTTTAAAAGAAGAGAGGTGATCCAAAGACCGCCACAAAGGTGGAGCAACTCCATAACTCAAACACGAGCAGAAACACCCATTTTATGAAAACAGGTAGTTTGCAGGAGAAAGTCAGGCGTTTCTGCCCGTTTTATGAAACGGGTGTTTCTACGGGGTATATGATCCTACTCAAACCCGTTATTCCCGGCCATAAACTCACCAAGTCTAAAGTTATGTGGATCCAGACCTATCTAATGGCTACTATAATGTTACTTTCCAAAAATCAGGATATGCTGCTGGGGTAGTCGCCGATCATTTTTCAGGAGTCGTAACCCCACTGCTTTCATTTCCTTAGCAGCCTGAACCTCAGTCATTTTATGGTGTTCTTTTATCGGTACGTTGGGGTCTTCAGCGCGATACTCGACCAGCACCACGCGCCCGCCCGGCCGGAGCGATTTCACGATGTTATCCATCATTTCGCGGGGGTTCGAGAACTCGTGGTAGGCATCCACCAACAGGGCCAGGTCAACGCCGTTGGCAGGCAGTTTGGGATCGGTGATGGTACCCAGCACCGGCTCTACGTTGGGGGTTTTGGCTTTGCCTTTCCCGGCAGTCAGATACTCGATCATTTCGGGCTGAATGTCAACTGCCAGCACCTTACCCTGCGGAACGGCACGGGCCAACCGGAAGCTGAAATACCCCGTTCCGGCTCCTATATCGGCAATCACGTCGGTGGGTTTCAGGCCCAGCGCATCGGCCAGCAGATCAGTACGTTCTTCCTGTTCACGGTCTGAACGTTCGAGCCAGCCCGCGCCGAGGTGGCCCATCACCTCCGAAATCTCACGACCCATATACACCCGGCCAATCCCATCGTAGGCCGGTGATTTGGTTTGGTAAAAGCGGGTGGTATCAATAGATTTGGGCGTGGTTGTTGCCGACGAACTGGTTTGTTGAGACGAACCCTGCCGACAGGCAACGGTGGTCAGAAGCAGGAATAGAAGGAGACAGCGCATAAAAAAAGGGTTGAACCGCCAGTGCGGTTGTTCTGATTCTATAACCAAAAATAACCCGTTTAGATTATAGGACGATGCCCTCTGAATCTACCATGGCACGGAGCCTATCCCTATGATTCGCTTTTTCAAACAAAAATGGCCTACCTGCTCTTGTATCAAAAACAATCCTTCTATTCGTCGTATGAACCTCATTTTACATCTCCTGCTCGACGCAGCCGTTATTTTTGGCCTCGCCTATCTGATGCCACAAGTCGATGTCAAAAACTTTGGAACCGCCCTGTTGATTGCCGTTTTGCTGGGTCTGCTCAACTTCTTTGTCGGCTGGATTCTGACGTTTCCACTTAACCTGATTTCGTTCTTTTTACTAACAGGATTGGTACGAATTATCGTGACGGCTATCCTGCTCAAAGTGATCGATAAATTCATGGACAGTTTCACCATTCAGGGTTTCTGGCCCGCGCTCGTGATTGCCGTGGCGGTGGCTGTTGCCGGGATGCTGATCGACCGGCAGGCCCCCAGCGAACGGATGCAGAAAAGGGGAGTTGTGGCTAACAAACCTGGTACTCAGCCATTCGAAGCATATATTTCATCAGGTTCTGCAGTCGCCATAACACCGTATTTCGGCGGTATGAGTCGGTAGGTTCCCGGCGATAGGCATTCCATTCAAACTCCCACGATAATCGGGGGAGTTCCTGCATCAGAATAAAGTCGATCAGGAAATCTTTCTGAGCCTGGGAAATGTCGGTAGCAAACAAATTTTTGAGGAGGGCATCCAGCACTTGCACGCAGGTGACGGCGGGAGTGCCAGTGGGGGGCGTGGTTTGGGACAGGGGCGGCACATCGGCAACGTTCGGCTGAATGGCTTCGACCATTTCTACCAATGGGATCTGCAAGCGGTATCCCGGTTCTACTTCATACCACCCCTGCACGAGGTAGTTGATAAACTCGCCCCGCAGCACAATGGTGTTGGTGTTGATCCAGACTTTCGAATAGCCCGTCTGGTAATAAGCCTCGTAGCCAAACACCGTTAGTTGATCCAGAATCGGCTGTTGCAGGTCGCGCATCCGGTAATACACAAAGTCCATATACTTGCGAAAGGCGGCTGGTTGCGTGACCATATTGCGGGGCGACTGCCCAAAAAACCGGAGCATCCCCAGCATCATTTCGGCGGGCGATTTCACGATAGCCCCGATGTTCGATTCATCAAAGAAAACCTGACTCGTGAGGAGTTTCTCCAGCACAGGCCTGATTTTCCAGTCGTTGGTGGGCGAGGAAAAAAACGTGGCCAGGGGCACAATCACGTTGGTTTCGATAGCGGGTGTAATGTTGGGGTTCACGAACCAGCGGTACAGTTTTCGGCACATGAACCGGGCTGTTTCGGGTCGGCTCAAGATCATTGCTGTTAAGTCAGCCAGTTCCAGGTCGCCCGCCGTGACCCCACTCCTACCCGTGATGACTGTGTTGCCGTATTTTGCCGAGAACACCTTGTCGGTGGGGTCGTGCCGGGCGGGGTCGAACACGGTGCTGATGGTGGTGGAGCCGGGTGCCCAATAGTTCGTAACCGTCCAGCCGGTAAGCGTTCGGGAGGCTTCTTTCACATCGTCTTCCGTATAATTGACGTTTCCGGCCGCGTCTCGCACCCCAATCGTAAAGAGTTCCTGCATCTCCCGGCCATAGTTCTCGTTGGGTGCTCCTACCCTATTCTCGCTGCCGTTTTGATAGATCAGCATGGCCGGGTCTTTGGTCACGTCGATCACCAACTGCCGGAAATTTCCGAAGGCATTATCCCGCAGGAGTTTCAGGTTACGCCAGATGTATCGGTAATCATCGACCGTTTCGCGGGCCGTTACGAAGTGATTTTGCCAAAATAACGTCAGTTTGTCGAGCAGCGTAACGGGCTGATTCTGCCCCAGCATCACCCCCATCCACCAATAGGCCACAAAATAACCCAGCTCCGAATTGCGGTCGCCATCCCATGGAATCGTGGCTATGGCCTGCCCGGCTGTGGGCATCGCATCGTTGATGTCGATGGGGGCCAGCGTATAGTTGGCGTTGCTGATGAGTTGCTGTACCGCCTGTGTCGCCGTTAGGCCCGTAAACGCCGTAATCTCGGCCTGGGTGGGGCCAAACGTGGCCCGGCGCAGCAAATGCGCGGCTGTTTTAGCGGTTAGTACAGTTGTGTACGGGTCTAAGTAGGGCATTTATAAGCATCTCAGGGGTCAGTTTGTATAAACTAATGAACTGTTGATTAGTTCATTAGCTTATGACCCAGTCCTACCCCTGATCGTTACTCATAGAGAAGTAGCGTTGATGCGTTGCACGTTTTATCTGCTTTAAACCGAACCCAGCGAGCCTGAAAATCGGCTGGAAACGTGTAGCTGACGGCTTTGCCGGGTGCCACCGTAAACGTTTTGTAGGGCATCCAGACACCCGTACCCACCGGATCGGCCTCCAGCGTAAACGTGATCGGGGCCGTTGCGGTATGTGAGAGCTGAAGGGTCCGCTTATCATAAAAGCCAATTAGGTAAGGATCAGAGGGTTCGTTGGGTTTTACGCTTGTGTTTTTCCAGGGTCCGCCATGCCCGGTTGGTTTGCCCAGTTTCCAGAGATCGTCGATAGCCCCGGCCCAGACAGCCGCTTTTTTGTCGTCCGACACAATGATATGCTCTTTGTTGGTTGTTGCTGGCAAGTCGATACCCGACATCAGCAGCAGCCCCCGATACGACGCATAATCGTTAATGCGCAGGTTGTGCGAAGCCACCGGCCTCATTTTGGCGTAACCGTCGGCGTTTTCGGCGGGTAGTTCGTAGAAAGTGCCGTGGCAGTTGAACAGATCGCGTTCGGTGGCCACCTCGCGGCAGATTCGCAGAGTCGCGCCGTTGGTGAGGTCGGTGTAGGCGTTGTTGCCGAGGGGGAGCCGCCACCGTCGGCCTTTGTCATCCACCACCAGCACACTGGCCTCGTCGATGGTCACGGCCTTTTGAGGAATGGAAAATTTGGTTTTGATGAACGAGGCCGTTTCAGGGTCTTCCTTCCGAACCAGTTGCATGTTGCCATTCAGTTCATAATAGCCCACCTCCGTAGCCTGTGTGCCTTTGTAGGTCTGCGCCAGCATTCCCAACGCCCGGCGATCTTTACCAAGCCCGTATAGCATTCCGCCCGATGTAGTTGTCGTGTTGACGCTACTTAAAGCCGCAAACAGAGGACTGTTAGCTGCGTTGCGGGTATCGTTGGCCGCGTAGGAAAAATGCGCTGACAAGTTTGCCGTCGAAGCCGCTTTTATCCGAATCCACTCGCCGGGTGCCTCCTGTGGAAAGGCAACCTGAACGGCACCACGCGCCCCCACAGTGGTTGTTTGCAGCGTAGCCCAGGCACCTGTGCCGGTTTTATCGACCTCAAACGTGATGGCAACCTGACCGTCACTGTTGTTTTGCACCCAGGCCGACCGATTGGCCCAACCCGCAAACAGAAAGGGGTCGGAGGGGGTATTGGCTTTTACGGATTCGTTTAACCAGACAGACCCTTCGGCTGTATTCGGGCCAAGTTGGTCGGGGGTGGTCAGGGGGGCAAACCACAAATTCGAGTTCGATTGGCCGGGGCCACCCATGTCGCCTTTCGCTTTTCGTTTATTCAGGAATTCCTTTTGTGCCGAGTCATCGCACCCAAAAACCAACTGATCGTTCCAGCGGGTATAATCACCAATGACTTTCAGGTAGGCCGACCGGGGACGAATACCGGCCGTGTTCGCGGCTGTGAACGTACCCGGAAACCCCCAGAACAAACCGTGCATAGTCATCAGGTAATCAGGTGTTTGAGTCGTTCCCACATCCCGGATTCGGGGCCATTCGGTGTTCCAGCCATGAGCACCGTCATAGGAGTGACTCGCTTTGGGCAACCGAAAAAACTGCCATCCTGTAGCCTTGTCGCGCACACCCAGCAACACCGATTTATGATCCCAACCCGTAGCCCAAATGGGGTCGGTATCGGGGTTTTTATTGCCGTAGATACCACCCGGCCCCGTCACTTCCACAAACTGATTCCGGCGCACTACTGTCCAGGTTTTTCCGTCCCATTCCGACAGTGAGCCAGCATCAACATCGAACTGTTCGAGTGCTTTCTGGCCCGGTTCGCCGTTGTTAGAATAAACCATCACACCCTGTCCTGAATAGAGGCCTTTTCCGTGGGCACCGGGCAACAGGGCATTTTGCAGGTTGTTCGATTCATCGGAGACTTTTTGTGCTTTGTTATTGCCATCTTCATACAGCGTGGTGGGGGCCAGCGTGGCCACGTCAACTTCGTAAAACCCTTCCTCCATGGTTCCATACATGATTTTCCCTGCCGGATCGGTCAGATGGCGGGCGTTGCCCGTGTGGCGGCCCGGCATGGTGGCGTAGGGCATCACCCGCACGTTGGCTTTACTGTCGATGGCATACGGCCCCATGAAAAGCTGGTTGCTTTCGGGGTGAATCATCCGGTTGGCTGGTGTGCCGCCAATGCTCTCGGGCCGGACAATCTGTTGCAAATCAGCCGTTATCTCATAGAGCTTATCCGACGAGCCCTTTGGCAGATGTGGCCCGTAGGTGATTACCCAGAGCTTGCCCGCCCAGGGAACAACGGCCCCCGTACCACATTCGCCTTCGTTGTTATACATGGCCAGGTGCGGGTAGATACCGCTGTACACCGGCCACTTTTTAGACTGGGCGTTTACCGATTGGCTCAAGGTTAGCCAACCCAACAAACAGGCAAAAAAAATAGGTTGTTTCATGATTTATTCGGTTCAGATTCCAAGAAGCCAGTTTCGCTCCAGAACGCAATTTTCATTGGAGTTAATAACCGGGATTCTGAGTGATGTTCGGATTTACGCGCCGTTCAACGGCGGGAACGGGCCACAGGTATTGCCGGGCAGGATCAAACTTACGGTCGATCAGGATTTTTACGTCCGAGCCAAACCCGGTGTAGGTGGCAATGCCGTCGTCGTCAATCGGTGTTACGCCGGGGAACGGCCATTTGGCGCGGTTCTGGGCGGCTGGGTCCGGAAAACCAATTACCGGTTTCGTTAAAGCTTTTTCGGCCAGTTTCCAACGGATCAGGTCCATGTACCGTAGCCCTTCCCGAACAAACTCAACCCGCCGTTCGCGCCGAACAACATTACGTAGTGCGGCTGCATTGGTCGATGTAACGGCCGGATACGCCGTTGTTTGGCCCACGGCCACGCCATAGGCTCTGGCTCTGACCTGGTTGATGGCGTTCAGGACGCTGGCATCTAATTCGCCCAGTTCAATTTTGGCCTCGGCATAGGTCAACAGTACTTCGGCGTACCGGAAAATAATGGCATCATTGTCCTCAACCAATCGGTCGGCCCAGGTCTGGTCGATGCCTTTTTTCCAGAGAAAGCCCGTAAAGCTGGCGAAGGCAGCCACCGCACGCGTGTCCCGATTGGACACGCGCCGATTTTCTTTGGAACTGAAGATGGTCAGCGAGTCGGGATGCGGGGTATAGTTGTACCCAAGCCACTGCGTGTTGAACTCAACAACCGTTGCCGTAAGCCGGGGATCGCGGTTTTTGAAGGGAGCTTTCGGGTCATACAAAGGCGACTCGTCGATGGGTTTACCGTCCGTGCATTCAAAGGCATCCACCATATCGCGGGTTGGTATCTGCGCGCCAAAGCCCCCTGCGTTTCTGGCTATGTTGTCCTGCACATACGCGGCCCCGCCAAACACCTGCTGTTTTTCGTCGCGGGGAATACTGATAATCAGTTCACGACTGGTTTCACCCGCTTTCAGAAACAGCTGCGCAAAACTGCTGTTCAGGCTATAACCCGACGTACCCAGTTGCATGATGGCGTTAGCGGCCTCCTTGGCCACTGCCCATTTGCCCATATACAGAGCGGTACGGGCTTTTATGGCCAGTGCCGCGCCTTTCGTCAGTCGCTTCACGTCGGCAGCCGGATACGTTACGGGCAGGTTGGTAGCGGCAAAATCCAGCTCCTGAAAAACAAACGTCAGGATGTCGTCTTTGCTGGTTCGGGCAATGCCATACGATTTGTCCAGGGCCAGCGGCTCGGTCAATAAAGGCACATCGCCAAAGTGAGTAATCAGCCGTGAATACTGGTACGCCCGGATCAATCGCATTTCGGCTTCCAGCCGGAGCAAAATGTTGGCCGGGGTGTTATCGGCGGCCTTGTCTTTATTGGCCAGAAACGAATTGGCGCGGGCAATGGCTTTATACGAATTGAGCCAGAACGTCTGCACATCAGCATTGTCGGCGTTCATGGTGCCGCCAATAACCGCGTTGGTCAACTGGGCCCGGTGCCATTCGTTATCGCTGAACAGTTCGTTGTCGTTGCCCCAGAACGCCAGTCGATACAGATCGTTGACGGCCAGTTCGAGTTCGGTCTGGTTCGAATAAAACGTACCAGTTGCTGCTTCGGAAAGCGGATTCAGATCGAGCGTGTGGCAGGCCGACAAACCTGCCGACAATGCCAGTATATAAACTAATTTTTTCATGAGAAGAAAGATCGCTTTAACGGGATACGCAACGGTTCATCAGAACTTAATGGTGGCACCAGCCAGCAGGGTCGTCACAATCGGATAGGCGTAGTTGCCCGATTCCGGATCGAGGTATTTCGGGAATTTGCTGATCGAGAACAGGTCGTTGGCCGATACGTAGAACCGAAGCGTTTGAACCCCCGCCCGCTTCATCAGATTGTTCTGGAGTGTATAGCCGAGCGTAATGTTTTTCGTCCGGAAATAGGCCCCATTAATCAGCCAGAAATCCGACAGGGCATAGTTCGATGCATTGGACGTGCGCGAGAGCCGGGGATAGATAGCCTGCCGGTTCTGATCGGCGGTGTTGTTCAGACTCCAGAAATTCCCGACCATATCGGCGGGCATATTGCCAAATGCTTCGGCAAAGGGTTGGATCACCTCACTGGGCAAACGCGAACTCCGTTTAGCTACTCCCTGAAAAGCTACGGAAAAATCGAATCCCTGGTAATCGAACCGGATGTTACCGCCGTAGAGGTAACGGGGCAACGACCCGCCGAGCAGCACCCGGTCGTCGGTCGTGATCTTGCCATCGTTGTTGGTGTCAACGTAGCGCACATCGCCGGGTTTGGTGGTCGTATTCAATACCGGCGCACCGGCCAGTTCGTCCTGCGTCTGAAACAATCCCGCCGATCGGTAGCCAAACCACTCGTTGTATTCGCTGCCATTGCGGGTAACCATGTCGCCCCGAAACTCGGTGCCTTTCAGATCACCGACGGTCGAGCGGGCATCAGACAGGTTAGCGGCCACCGAATAATTCAGTTTGCCCACGCGGTCGCGCCAGCCCAGTTCCAGTTCCCAGCCTTTCACGTTCAGGATGCCCGCATTCTGGTTGGGTTTGTCATACCCGATATACAGCGGAATGTCGAGGGGTAACAGAATGTTTCGCGTCTGTTTCTGGTAGTAATCAGCGGTCACGGTCAGGCGGTTATTCAGAAAAGCGGCATCCAAGCCAACGTCCGTCGTCCGGCTGGTTTCCCAGGAGATATTTTCGACGGCATATACCTGCTGCCCCGCGCCGGTGAGCGGCACAACGCTGCCATTCTGGTAAAACAGGGCTGTCGTAAAGTCAACAGTAGCCTGGTAGGGATAGTAGGCCGGATTGTTGTTGCGGTCCAGCAGTCGTTCGTTACCCGCTTCACCCCACGACCCCCGTAGTTTAAGGAACGACAGCCAGCCCGCACTCTTCAGGAAACCCTCTTCCGAAAGGGTCCAGCCAACCGACACCGAGGGATAGAGTGCCTTCCGGTACTGAGCCGCAAACCGCGACGAACGGTCGGAGCGCAGATTGCCCTGAAGGAAGTATTTGCTTTTGTAATTGTATTGCAGCCGCCCGAAAATGGAATGAAGTCCAGAGGCATCGGCACTGCCCGAATTATCCCGCAATTCGGTTGAACCGGCATTCAAATACGGAAAATCACCGAGTGCAAATCCACCGCGCGATGCGTTCAGCGACTCGAATGAGCGGTAATTTTCTTCAAAACCCGCCAGTACGTCGATGGTGTGCCCGCCGTTGATTTCTTTTACATAGTTGGCCAGCAATTGTCCGTTCACACTAAATGCTTCAGTCCGCCCTTCCGACAACGTCGTGCGGGCCTGATTAACCACCGTGCCGAGGGTTCCGTTGGGGTTGGTGAACCGAATTTGTTTGTTAAATGACTTGCTCTTGTCAAAATCGAAGACCGGTGCTACCAGCGCCGTAAGCGTTAAGCCATTTATCGGTTTGTAGTTGAACAGCATCCGACCGCCAATCTGGTTGGCCCGGCTTTGTGCAAAGCCGCCCTGCCGAATTTGCGCTAATGGGTTGCGGCCATCCTTACCTAATGCCAGTCGACCGTCCGAATAAACGTCGTCGTAAATAGGTGGCATAACCCGCGCTTCATAAACGGGATTAAAGGCACCCGATAATTCATTGGCGTTACCATCGTTGTTCGTCCGTTTGAAAAACACGTCCACATTGACGCCAATTTTCTCGTTGACCTGCAGGTCGTTGTTAACCCGGAATAGGTAGCGTTCGTATTGGCGGTTGTCATAAAACGCCCCGGCGTTGGAATAGCCCAGCGAGGCTTTTGTCTTCAGTTTACCCGTGCCCATCGTAAACACCAGATCGTGACGCACGCGGGGTGCCGTGTTACGGGTCAACAGCGCTTTCTGCCAGTCGGTATTCGGAAATCGGTCGGGGCTTACCCGGTTGCTGTCGAGGTATGACGTAATGAGCGCCTGCGAATAAGGACCGGTGCTGGCCCCGTCGTTTGTGGCCTGTTCGTTAAAATACCGCATGTAATCCTGCACACCAACGTAGCTGGGTGACGCGGTCGGGCGCTGAACACCATATTCGTAATTGTACTCCAGACTACTCTGACCGTTTTTGGCCCGTTTCGTGGTAACAAGTATCACACCCGCAGCCCCGCGCGAGCCATAGATGGCTGCCGATGAGGCATCTTTCAGCACCGTAATGTTCTCTACATCGTTCGGGTTTACGTTATCGATGCTGCTTACCGGCACGCCATCGACAATCACCAGTGGACTGTTCGTGCCAATGGTGGTGATGCCCCGGATCAGGATGCTGGAGCCCGAACCCGGCGCTCCGCTGTTGCGCGTAACCGATACCCCGGCAATGCTGCCCTGCAAAGCTTCGGAGATTTGAATGGTCTGACGACCGCCCACATCTTTTGCCCCAATGGTGGTTATGGCCCCGGTCAGATCTTTTTTCCGTTGCGTACCGTAGCCGACCACCACAACCTCATCCAGCGAATTGTTGTCCGGCTTCAGGCTTACATTCAGGGAGGACTGATCGGTTACGTTAATTTCCTGACTCTGGTAGCCCACGAATGAAAACGTAATGGTCACCGGACCGCTTTCGGGCAGATTGAGTTTGTACTGGCCATTGGCATCGCTGACCGTACCGCGCTGCGTCCCTTTCACAACAAGACTGACACCAGGCAGCTCTCTGGCCTGCTCGTCGGTCACCTTCCCGCTGACCTGCCGCGTTTGCGCCAACAGGGCCGGGAACCAACATAAAAGCAGTCCACAACTTAGCAGTAATTTTTGTCGCATAATTTTACCGATATTTAATGGCGAATCACCGGGAGAACCGGGTGCCGGGTCTGTTTAAATTTGAGTTAGCAAATATAAAATTGTATTATACGGGGATAAAAACGGCGCGCTTAACCATTTGACTGTCCATAATTATGGACAAGCTAACTACCTGACATACAGAATACTATTCAACGATGATGACAGAAAATGGACAGGGTTATACCAGGTTTTACGAGCACTTGGAACACTGTTGTCAGTTAGTGAGCAAGACGTATGGCAAGCCAGATCGGGCCGACTGGACCAACAGCGATTTTGTGAGTCTGGGTCAAATTCTGTTTCGCAAGACGGGGGTGCAAATCAGCCCGAATACCCTGAAACGAATATTCGGCAAAATCAAAACCGACTCCCGCTATTACCCCCAGAAAGCCACCCGCGATGCGTTAGCCAGTTATGTGGGCTACCCCGATTGGGATCATTTTGCAGGGGTTCAGGAGGTTGTCGAGCCTGCCGCCAGAAACGCCCTCAGCGAGCCGAGTAAGGCATTGGCCAACCCGCCGATTGTTCGGGTTCACCCGCCCGAAACACCAGCAAAAAAGTGGATTTGGATCGTGTGTTTTGTTGGGGTTTCCCTTGTTTGTATTGGGTTTCTGCTTCTTAAAAACTTCACTATCAAGCAAACGAATACAGGGCAGGTGAAACTGCTGTGCAAAAACCCGACCGGCGAAACACCCCACTCAGCCGTTTTTCAGGTGCAGGGCATTACGGATAAATCGGTACCATACAGTCTCTACTTTGGCGACAATCGGCGTGTTGCATTCGATCCGACCAACCCAATTATCAACCATTATTACGAAGTACCGGGGCGGTTTTTCGCGCTCTTGAAGCAGGGAAGCCAGAATCTGGACACAACCACGGTCTATTTGCCCACCAAAGGGTGGACAGCCACTGCCAACATGATGTATGACACCACGCGGGTTTATCCCATCGAAACGCCCAACCTGTTTGCCAACGGGAGCCGGAGCATCAGCGCACCCGAGGCTGCCCGCGCCGGTATCGACACCAACCGTACCTTTTTTATCGAGTTCATCAATGCGCAACCCACGCAGATCAACGGAGATAATTTTGAACTCATTACCCGTGTGAAAACCTCCCGCACCCGAACAGGAGTCCGGTGTTCGCAGGTGGGAATTACGGTTTGGGGCGAAACCTCGAAACACTCATTCGACGTCATCAAGCCGGGCTGTGTTTACTGGTCGCAGTTTCAGTTGTCAGAGATTTTCAAGGATGGGCAACTGCAGGATTTGAGTTTTCTGGGGGCCGACCTCCGCGCCGGGGGAGTCATAAAATTACAGGTTATTAACCAGCGGGCACGTCTTTTCATCAACGACCGCCTGGTTTATGAAACCCGGTACGCGCAACCGCTCCGCCAGATTTACGGTGTAAAAATCAGATTTTCCGGTATCGGAACAGTGAATTCTTTTAGCCTTAAAGATCTGAAAAGCAACAGATTGTTTAGCGGAAATTTTTAAAGTGAGATTAGCTGACTTAAGCGACAAACCCCACTTCCCCTACCCCGTTATCATCAACTTATATGGCCCGGTGAACTGAATTTTGCCGTTGAGCTTCACGTTTCGCACCGTTGTGTTTTGCCCAATCGTGACGGTGTGGCCGGTGTTTACCCGCACAAACTCACCCGGAAACGGCTGCCGGCCCACGGTCCAGACAGACTTGTTCGTCCAGGCTCCCGAAGCCACCGTTTCGACTTCATTGGAGAACAGCGAAACCGTCGGGAAGTCGAGGGCGGTGGTTGATGAGCGGAACAGCAGGGTATTGGTTTTGGTCACCCCCGCCCCGAACCAGTCGTTCAGTACGTCGGAATAAACGCGCCGGAAGTCAATCTGCATGGGCACATCTTTGTTGCCGCCCGAACTCGTGGTGAGGGTAGCCAAATCGGGGTTGGTGCCGATGGTGGAACGTTTCACCGCGTTGCCAAAGGCAAACATCGGGGCCGCAACGCCGTGGTCGGTGCCTTTTGAGTTGTTGGAATTGGCCCTTCGCCCGAACTCCGAAAACGTCATGCCCACTACTTTGTCGGCAATGCCCTGCAAGGTCAAATCGTCCTGGAACACCTTGATCCCCGACGACAGTTTGCCCAGCAACGAAGCGTGGCCACCCAACGAGTTATCGGTAGTATCGACCTGGGCCGAGTGCGTGTCGAAGCCACCGAGCGACACAAAATAGATCTTGGTTTTTAGGCCCCCGTGAATCAGACGCGCCACAATTTTCAACTGATCAGCCAGAGCGTTCTGGTTGGCTGTTGGATATGTGGCGAGGGTTGCACCCGCGTCATAGGCCGCCTTTATCTCGGTAGCATACCCCACCGATAAGGCCTGTTGCTTACGAATATAGGAGATCAGATCGCCCGCGTCGCAACAGGGCAAATAGTCTGGCGAGGTCGCCGAAGCTGCCCCAACTAAGGAGTAAAAACTGTTGGGGTCGTTAATGGCAATGCCCATCGACTGCGTGGGGCCAAGCAAGGTTGTCGAAGTTAAATACCCAATCTGAATGGCCAGCGGGTCTTCCATTTGGGCATTCGGATAACCGACCGGATAATTCGGAAAGCGGTCGTCTAAATAGCGACCTGCCCAGCCCGTTTCGTAGTTCTGGTTAGAATCTTCACCCGTCATCCAGATGTCCGATGAGCGGTAGTGTGACTGGTCAGGATTCGGATAACTCGCTGAGTGAATGATGCTTAATTTCCCGTCGTTATAGAGGTCACGCAAACCCGTCATAGCAGGGTGCAGCCCGGTTGCATCATTACCTGCCAGCCTCAACACTTTGTTATCAGGAATGGCAATGTTGCTGCGCAGGGTGTTGTATGCCGACATCTGATCGAACGGAATCACCATATTCATCCCGTCGTTACCACCATTGAGGTTAATGATCACCAGCACCCGGTCCGTGTAGGGTACGTTGGCAGCCAGCAACGATTTCACGAGGTTGGAGTTGTGGGCCAACGCTTTCATGCCGAATCCATTCAGGGCTATCGGCAAAGCTAATGAGGAGGCTGCGGTTAAAAATTTTCTACGGTTCATAGCACAGGTAGTTAGAAAATATGGTATTCCGCCATGCGGAAGAGGTATTTCATGAGGTTTCTCAGGCGGTTGTTCACCGCATTCTTGGCATTGTTGATCTGCGAAGTCGTATAACTCGCCGGGTAGGTCACGGTGCGCCGATAGGTGTTCCACTCAAACTCCCAGGAGGTGCGCGGAACAGCCTGCATCATGATCGTATCAATCAGAAAATCTTTTTGAGTCTGAGCCAAATCCGTCACCATCAAATTGAGCAAAAATGAGTCCAGAACCTGCACACACGTAATGGGTGGAGTGCCGGGGGGCGTGGCCGTACTGGTGGTAATGTCGCCAAAATTGGGCTGCAAAGCCGTGGCGCGGGCCAGTGGGTTAATGTTGAGAACGGTGTTTGTTGGCGAGTTGACCGTCTGCGAGTTAGTGAGTCGGTCACTCAGGTCGCTGCGAATAGCCATGGTGGTGGTGTTCGTCCAGAGTTTAGAGTAGCCCGTCTGGAAATACGGATCGTAGCCAAATACGCTGGGTTGCTCCAGCAGTTCGAGTTGCAGATCGCGCATTTTGTTATGGAGGAATTCTATCGTTTTCCGAAACGGAACCACATCGGGCGGCACCACCGTTGGTATGGCCAAGCCATAAAACCGAGCCAAACCGACTGCAAACTCAGCGGGCGATTTCACGATAGCCCCGATGTTGGTGTTGTCGAAGAAAATCTGACTCGTCAACAGCTTCTCGATCACGGGCTGAATGGCGTAGTTGCTGCTCACAAACAGGGCCGCCAAGGGCACAATCACGTTGGTTTCTATGGCGGGTGTCACCTCGGGG
>JANOCD010000010.1:0-58094 GCA_031411995.1 Cytophagales bacterium | reverse complement strand
CCGAACGGGCTGGTGGTGACGGCCACGGGTTTGCCGCCCGGCCTGAGTTTGTCGGGCAACCTCATCAGCGGCACTCCTTCCGTATCGGGGGTGAGCACCGTCACCCTGAGAGCAACCGATCCGGGCGGGCTGTCGACCACTGTTAATTTTGTGATCACGGTGAGTGGCCAAGCGTCAATACCACCAACAAACCCACCAGTTACTGCCAATTGTGGCAGCCCCGCCAACACCATTGGGCAACCGCTTCAGGTGCTGGGAGTTGATGATATTAACTGTCAGAATGGGACTTTCCGGGTTGTTACGAAAGGGGGCAACGGGACTACGATTAATTATGCCAATATGGTGGGCCTGAGTAATGTTGACCCCACTAATTGCCTTCGTTCGCTGGATAATCCCGATAATATCAGAGCCATTAATAATCCTAATTCGGATATCGGTAGCTTCCAGATTCGGGTAACACAGGGAGGTACAGCCAGCAATACAGTTTTGTTCAACTTTAAACAATACTGTACGGCTACCGGGCTTCATTCACGGATTGCCCGCGAAATGCAGGAGGAGCTGGATGTGCTGGTGCTGGGTAACCCTGTGCTGGCCGAGTGGGTAGATATAGATGTGAAAGCGGTTCACAATGAGCCGGTTAGCTTCCGGGTGATTGATGCACTTGGTAAATTGGTGAACCTCCAGGAGGTGGGGCCATCCGGCGATTTGGTTCGTCAGCGGCTTTCGCTGGGGCAGACAGGCGGAATGCTTTTGTTGCAGGTGACTACACCAACCCGGAGTAAAACGATCAAACTGGTGCGGTAGTAAGGGAATGTGTAATGCATAATGCGTAATGATGAATGTTTCGGCGTAAGCCAATTATACATTCACCATTACGCATTATGCATTAACGCCCTATTTCCAGATTACTTCCGACGTAGCGAGCGCGGCTGCGGCAACCAGGGCCAGCCCTAGTGCGCCGGTAGCCAGCATGATGGCACTCATGGCCCAGCCTTTACCCCGGAACTCCTCGCGTCGCCGTGAAATTTTAGCCAGGCCGGCAATGCCAATCAGCACTGAGGCTAAGGGCAACATGATGGTCAGGAGCCAGAGCGCACCCGTGGCCGTACCGAATAGTAATAGTCCCTGCGACAGAATACCGCCAACCACCGCTCCTTTCACGATGCCGGGTACTTTACGTTTAGTGGTCAGTATGGGTTGCTCATGTGGGGGGGCATAATCGACAGTGGTGGGGTCGTTGTTGAGGCTGATGCTGTGCAACCATTTTTTTCGGCTCGGTTCGCGGGCCTCGGGGTTTCGGCTATGCGTAGACATTGGGCGATGCACTGATGCAGATGAAATCTGATTGGTAATGATCTGACTTTCAGGTAGCAAAGACAGCGTTTGAGTTTGCAGTGGAGGAATCAGTGTATCGGGTAAAGCCACCGGGAGAACTTCGATGGGCAATTTGTGGGCATGGGCAGGACGCTGATACTGAATAAAAGCCTGATTAGACATTCGGCAATTGGTGGTGCATAGACCAATTACCACACTCGCCAGCATTACACTGGCGCGAACCATTGAGCAGGAAGAAAGCATGTACAAGTAAATGTTTACAATAGATTTATAGACAAGACGGTTTTCGTTGGGAAAACTACTAAATGGGCCGTAATTTTGCAACGATTTAAAAGAAGTTCTTTTTCATATCGGTAGAGTAAATAGGATTTAGGCGGAATGATAAACAGACGATTGCTCAGAATTAAAGTAATGCAGGCAGTGTACGCGCTCCGGCAAGCTGAACTTTCCAACCAGCAAATAGCCCTCGATGCGATTGAGGAAACGTTCCAGCCCGACTTGAATTCGATGCAACCCCAGGACAAACGTCAGTTGGAAGGATACCGGAAACTGGCCAAAGTACTGTTCGAAGAAGCTGTTAAAACAGACATTCCCGCCGAAGATGAAGGGACACCCACCAAGGTGATCAAAGCGGCCAACGATGGGTTGGTGTATTACCGCAGCCGGGGCAAAAAAGATCGTAACCATTTGGCTCAGATGATGATCGACAAAGTCAAAGGGATCTACGATGACTATCTGCGAGTGTTGCTGTTACTGGTGGAATTGGGTCATGTGTCGCAGGTTGACAAGGAACGACAGTATAGGGATGTGGATGAAAAACTGTTTCCGTTTGAGTCTACGCTATACGACAACCGGGTGATCAGGGCGTTGGCCCAACACAAGCCGCTGACCAATGAGGCAGTTAGGCATAACATCAACCTTGCCGACGATCTGCCCTTTGTGCGAAAAGCCCTCAAGGAAGTGCTCAAACAGGACGAAACCTACCGGGCTTACTGCGAACAACCTACTCACACCCCCGACGAAGATCAGGCTCTGGCGCAATATTTGCTCCGAACCCTGGTGTTCAAGCACGAAATGATCAGTGATTTTTTGGCCGAAATTGACCTGAGTTGGGCCGAAAACAGCGAGGTGGTGCGGGGTATGGCCATTAAAACCTTGAAGTCGGTGCAGGCAATGGAGGGTCTTAAATTGGAACCCCTCACCGACGATTGGGAAGAAGATGAACGATTTCTGAACACCCTGTTCGGCAATGCGTTGACTAACGACACGGAGTATGAACAACTGCTGGCCGATCAGCTTCAGAACTGGGACGTGGAGCGGGTGGCCATGATCGACCGAATTATTCTCAAACTTGCTGTGTGTGAGCTATTGAGCTTTCCGGGCATTCCGGTGAAGGTTACGATCAATGAATATATCGAGCTGGCCAAGGCGTACAGTACGCCGAAAAGCGGTAAATTTGTGAACGGAATTCTGGATAATCTGTCCATCAAACTCAATAGCGAAGGTAAACTACGCAAGAGTGGACGGGGACTAATGGATAATAAATAAAATGAACAGAACTGGTCGTGATTTAGCCTTTTTCCTGACGGGTGCCGCAACGGGTGCCATTCTAGGACTTCTTTATGCCCCTGACAAAGGGGAAGTTACCCGTGACCGGCTGAC
This sequence comes from Cytophagales bacterium, assembly GCA_031411995.1. Lineage (GTDB taxonomy): Bacteria > Bacteroidota > Bacteroidia > Cytophagales > Spirosomataceae > Rudanella. Next base: position 55,097 of record JANOCD010000010.1, on the reverse strand, counting down.
CTACAGACTGGCCAAGTACCGGGGTCAACTGGAGCAGTTGGTGAATGATCTGTTGAATTCTGCCGAACTGCCCGAAAATTTCCAGAAAAGCGAAGGACAGCGTGTGGTGAACGATGCCCGCGAAAAAGCCGAACGCCTGCTGGAAGATGTGGATCGGTTAATGGCCCAAATCAAGAAACAAAACGCATGAAGCAAATAGCGTATGTGGTGCTTCTGGCCGGTTTGGGTTGGGGGCAACTCGCCTGCGACAACCGCAAACAGGCCGAAGCCTCGAAACAGTCTGCCGCCGGGAAAATGCCAAAGATCGACCTGAAAGAGAAACAGGTTTTCGACTTTGGCGAAATCACGGAAGGCGATACCGTAGAGCACAATTTTGCGTTTACCAACACGGGTGAATTTCCATTGATTATCAACAATATAACGGCATCGTGTGGGTGTACTACCCCCGAATGGCCCCGTGATCCGATTGCGCCCGGTCAGCAGTCATCCATTAAAGTGCGGTTCAACAGTAAGGGAAAAATGGGTATGCAGAACAAAACGATCACCATTTTTGCCAATACCGAACCAGCCATGTCAGACCTTCAGTTCCGGGTTTTGGTCAGTCCAAAAGCCGGTGCCGATTCAACAAAATCATCCTAATATTATGTATACCATTCTTGCCCAGGCAATGCCCAACCAAACCATAATGACCGTTCTGCTTTATGCAGGTATTATTGGTGTGTTCTGGTTTTTCATGATTCGTCCGCAACAGAAAAAGCGGAAGGAGCAACAGAGTTTTATTGAAAACCTCAAGAAAGGGGATGCTGTCGCTACCATTGGTGGCGTGCATGGTCGCATCATTTCGGTTGATGAGCTAACCGTGACACTGGAGGTGGACCGGGGTGTGAAAATGGTTCTCGACAAAACGGCTGTATCCCGCGAAGTAACTGCCAAAGTGTCGGAAAAGGCTGTATAAAGTTGTTTACGATTGCGTCCGTCCCGCCAGGGAACCGCAACCATAAGCCATAGACCATAAACCAAAAGTCGTTTGTTTGCCCCTCCTTCTCATTCGTTTCAGCCAGTGAAGTTGCTGGGTTGTGTGCTGGCGGCCAGTTTGTTCTGGTTGCTAAATGCCCTCAATAAAGATGGCTATTCGCTCAACGTGAACTATCCCATTCGGTTTCTGTACAACGATTCGCTGTATATGCCGACCACGCCCTTACCAAAAACGGTGATGGTCAACGTGTCGGGGAGTGGCTGGAACTTATTGGGCCATTCGTGGATTCCATTTCGCTCGCCCTCAGTAGATTATGTGGTACGGAATCCTCTCCGCTCATCCATGATCAACACCTCGACGATGGCGGCCTCGCTGGGGGAGCAAGCCAAGAATCTTCGTATTAACTATGTGGTGGCCGATACGCTTGAACTGAATTTTGAACCCCGAATGGTGCGCACGATTCAGCTCATGCCCGATAGTCTTCAGATTAGCCGGGCGTTGGCTCCCCGTTTTGTGGTGGCGAGTCTGATAAATATTCGGCCCCGCACGATCACGGTGGAAGGTCCACGGCGGTTAATACAGGGTATCTCCGACACGCTCAAAATTCGGATCCCCGGCAAACGTATCGCCGATAACTACGACGAAGAAATCCAGATCAATAATTTCAGGCACCCTAAACTCCGGGTGAGTGCCAGCCGCGTATCGGTTAGTTTTGAGGTTGGTGAGTTGCTATCTCCGCAATAAACTGGCCGTATGCTTCGTGTAGGGGTAATTCATAGTTTGTCACCAACTGTCGGCGCATCGTTTTTACAGCCTGATTGGTGATTGGATTAAATCCCTCTTTTTCGATTTCCTGCCAAACTACACCCGATCCCCGTTTTTGCCACGCAGGCAAGTCGTTAACGTTGATGCCCATCTGAAACAGTAACTCGTTTTTAGCAGAAACCCCCATTCCCTCGATTTGCCGGGTTGCCTGAGCCACCGTTTGCCCTTGATGCCGGAGTCGCCAGTAGCAGTGTGCATTGAGGGCATTTCGGTGCGCGTCTTCCTGCCGCCACCGGAAGTAATCAACCACGAGAGCTGAATTGGGCAACTCGCTCAGTCGGCAATCAAATGCGCCAACTTGCCCCAGTAATACAGAGAATTTTGCACTGGCTTCGCCCGCCAGCACTGAAATTAACTTCCGCGTTTTCCGTCCAAACGATTGTTCATTGAGGTCAAACAGCAGCGAGATTTCATCGCTTTGGGTATAGCCATAAGTAATGGTGAACCCGCACATCATCAGGTGTCGCACTGTCTCAACCATCATGTCCCGAAATTGAACGTCGAAAGGAGCCTCAAAACCAACGGTTTCTTTGGTTAGACGCGTAAAGCTGCGCCCGTCGATCCGGGCCACAATATAGGTTTCGGGAAGCACAGCGCGGTCGTGGGCTGTTTCAAAAACGCGGAGTTTACGGTCGAGGTCGTCGAAGTGCATGGGGCAATAAAGATGTTTCTGAATCTAGCTCACCAACCGGCTTTGCCTATACATTACATCGGGGTCGAAATCGAGGGGGGCGGGGTGTTGGCTACCGTCATAATCTATCATGGTAAGCAGGCTATCCCAATATAGGGTTCTGCCATCTGTTTTTACCTTATTAAATAGGTGTTTGTCAATCAGGCGGGCAATTGGGCTTTGCGATTTCGATTCATTGAGGTACAACTGGAAATCAATTTCACGTACTTCGCCTGTAGTCCAAAGACAAGTAACCTTGTACGACTCGACAGCAAGGATGGTTTTCACACGGGGTAGCATTACGTCAGTAGCAGGGGTTTTAGAACCCGAAACTAAACAAAACCGCCCGACTTTTCAGCCGGGCGGTTCCTTTTATCCTGCTTACTCTAACACCGGAACCACCTTGTCCAGGTTGTAGAAGATGATGTCTTCGTTGCCCTTTTCGTCTTCGTTCATGATCATGCCGACGATAGCGTTTTTCTGAATCCGGCCCGACAAAATCTCTTTCGAGAGCGCGTTCAGGATGCGCCGTTGCATGACGCGCTTGAGCGGACGGGCACCGAATTGCGGATCGAAACCCTCGCGGGCAATGAAATCGAGCACTTCCGAGTCTGCTTCGAGCGTTATGCCCTGCTCGCCCAAACGCTGCTGAATCTGCCGGAACTGGATATCCATAATCTTGCGGACTTCGCGCTTGGTCAGCGGCTGGAACATCACCAATTCGTCGATCCGGTTCAGAAACTCAGGGCGCACCGTTTGGCGAAGCAACTCGAATACTTCCTCTTTGGCGCTTTCGATCACCTGCTCGCGATTTGTATTATTGATTTCGGAGAACCGTTCGCGAATAATGTGCGAGCCGATGTTCGAGGTCATAATGATGATCGTGTTTTTGAAGTTGGCCACACGTCCTTTATTGTCGGTCAGGCGGCCATCATCGAGCACCTGCAACAAAATGTTGAACACATCGGGGTGCGCCTTTTCGATCTCATCCAGCAAAATCACACTGTAGGGTTTCCGGCGGACGGCTTCGGTCAGTTGGCCGCCTTCGTCGTAGCCCACATAGCCCGGAGGGGCACCAATCAGGCGGCTCACAGCGTGGCGTTCCTGGTATTCGCTCATGTCGATGCGAACCAACGCGTTATCGTCGTTGAACAGGAACTCGGCCAACGCTTTGGCCAGTTCGGTTTTGCCCACGCCGGTTGTACCGAGGAAGATAAACGAACCAATGGGCCGTTTAGGGTCCTGCATCCCGGCACGGCTCCGGCGCACGGCATCGGCTACCACTTCGATGGCCTCTTCCTGACCAGCTACCCGCTTGCCCAACTCGGCTTCCAGAAACAGCAACTTGTCGCGCTCCGATTGCAGCATCCGGCTCACGGGAATTCCCGTCCATTTGGCCACCACTTCGGCAATGTCTTCCGATGTTACTTCTTCCTGCAACATCCGATCAGGGGCACCGTCGGCATGGCCTTCTTCGCTGATGGTTTTCAGGCGGTTCTCGATTTCGGGAATGCGCCCGTATCGAATTTCGGCCACCTTGCCATAGTCACCAGCCCGCTCTGCCTGTTCGGCTTCAATGCGGAGTTGTTCTAATTGCTCCTTCAGCGTCCGACCTTCGTTCACCGAGGCTTTTTCTGTTTCCCAACGGGAGCGGAGGTCGGTTCGGGTTTCGTTGAGGTCAGCAATTTGTCGGCTCAACAGCGTTTCTTTGTCTTTATCGTTTTCGCGCCGAATGGCTTCCCGTTCGATCTCCAACTGCATAATCCGCCGGTTCAACTCGTCCAGTTCTTCGGGAACGGAGTCGATTTCCAGGCGCATTTTGGCAGCCGCTTCGTCCATCAGGTCAATGGCTTTGTCGGGCAAAAAACGGTCGGAGATATAGCGGTTCGAGAGTTCAACGGCGGCAATCACGGCATCGTCTTTAATACGGACCCCGTGGTGTAGTTCATAGCGTTCCTTAATACCCCGCAGAATTGAAATGGCATCGGCTACATCTGGCTCATCCACCAAAACGGTTTGGAAACGGCGTTCGAGGGCCTTATCCTTCTCGATGTATTTCTGATATTCTTTGAGCGTGGTGGCACCAATGGCGTGGAGTTCACCCCGCGCCAGGGCTGGCTTGAGCAGGTTGGCGGCATCCATGGCCCCTTCGCCACCACCACCCGCGCCAATGAGCGTGTGGATTTCGTCGATAAACAAGACAATCTCGCCATCGGAGTCGGTCACCTCTTTAATGACCGCCTTGAGTCGCTCCTCAAATTCCCCTTTATATTTAGCACCGGCCACGAGCAAGCCCATGTCGAGTGACATAATAATTTTGGACTTGAGGTTTTCGGGAACGTCGCCCTGCACAATGCGCTGGGCCAGTCCTTCGACAATGGCGGTTTTACCAACGCCGGGTTCGCCAATCAGCATTGGGTTGTTTTTGGTTCGGCGGCTCAGGATCTGGAGCACCCGTCGAATTTCTTCATCACGACCAATCACGGGGTCAATTTTGCCCGCGCTGGCACGTTCGTTGAGGTTTATACCGTACCGCTCCAGCGATTGATACGTTGCTTCTGCATTTGGGTCTTTCACAGGATTGTTTTTGCCACGTAATTCGCGGATGGCTTCTTTTAAAGTCTTTTCGGTAAATCCGATGTCTTTCAATAAGGTAGCGATAGCATCTCTGCCGCCTACAAGTCCGAGCAGCATCATTTCGACGCTAACAAACTCATCACCAAAGTCTTTCATCTGGTTCTGAGCGCGTTGCATGGCTGCATTGAGATCATTACCAAGATAAATTCCTTGTGTATTCTCCCCGGAAACAACCACCTTGGGGTAGCCGTTCACAATGGCATCAAGGGCCAGTGTCAGTCGTTTGACATCGGTGCCGAGTTTCCTGGCCAGAAACCCGACTGTATTCGGGTCTTCGTCTAAAATGGCTTTCAGCACATGGCCCGTTTCCACGGTTTGCTGCTGATTCCCTTGCGCAATCTGAGCCGCGTGCTGCACGACCTCCTGCGCTTTTATGGTATAGTTGTTCAGGTTCATGGCTTTTCAACGATCAGTACACAGCCAACAACTACGAGTCAGGAACGGTTTATTCTATGTTTCTGGCTGTTGGCTGATCGCTGTGAAGTAGAAAAGCAAAATACGGGCCGGGGGGAGTTTCCAGACTTTTTGGCGGAAATTGTCTTTTTGAAATGGCCAAATTAGCCATTTTGACAGGTTTTGCGGGTGGTTGCTTGCACCTGATCCTTCAAAAAAGGCTTGTTTGAACGTACTGGCTACTGTGCTTTTTTTCGTGATCGAGCAGCCACTTTTTTACCCACAAATCGCCCCCAAAACCCGTCAGGCTGCCGTTGGCACCGATGACCCGGTGGCAGGGCACGAGCAATACAATCGGGTTGTTGCCGTTGCATAAGCCCACCGCCCGTGCTGCTTTTGGGTTATCAAGGCGGATGGCTTGCTCGCCATAGGTGATCGTTTGACCATAGGGAATAGTGGTCAAGGCATGCCACGCCCGGTTTTGAAACGGGGTGCCATCCAACACAAACGGTACGGTGAAGTCTTTTCGCTCACCCCTAAAATATTCCGTTAACTCATTTATACATTGCTCAATAAGCGGGCAGCTTTCGTCGGTTTGGGGCTTGCCGGGGCCGGGTTTCTTTTCGGCATCGGCAAAATGGATCGACATAATCGCTTCGGGTGTGGCCGTGATTTCGAGCCTGCCAACGGGCGAAGCGTAGTATTGGGTGAAGATTGACATACTGGGGAAGAAATAGCGATACAAGATACAAACCAGCCGCTAACAAAGAAACGCCACCTGCCAACCAACCCCAAACGGGCAAGCTGACAGGTGGCGTTAGTACTCGCCTTTTTTTGCTTACTGACTACTTCGGCTAATTGACAATTAACCCCTGAACCGTGCGTGAGCAGGCACTGCCGGGGTTGACCGTAATCCTGTATGGACCGGGCTTACTGATGGTAAACACACCGCTTGTATTGCTTTCAGCTTGACGAATCTCATAGCCGTTGATGCGATCCAGTATCAACACCCACTCATACAATGTGCCTCCGCTCACGCTCACCTGCACCTGACCGGGCGTAGATAACTGAATGGTAGGTACACTGGTGGGGTTGATCAATGTGCCGCCGGGGAACACCAGCGTGATGGTTGGCGTGGGGTTCACGACCACCATAATGGGCGACGATGTGGCCGACCCGCAGGCACCTACTACACTGAGCGAATACGTACCCGCATCGCCCGACTGTACGCTCGGAATCGACAGTGTATTTGTGTTTTGGCCCGGTATCGGGTTCCCGCCTTTCAACCAATAATAGGCCGATACTGACCCGCTCACATTTACTGGAATCGCCAACGGCGACCCCGTACAGGCGTTGACCGTGCCCGGTGTAGCACCAATCACAACACCCGATGCAGTCTGGGCGATAGAGAGACTGGCCACAGCCGTACAGCCACTGGCATTTGTTACGACAACAGAATAGGTGCCGCTCGTAGTAACGACCGCCGTTGATGTGGAACCGGTCTGGGTAAAACCTGGTCCAGCAAAGGCATAGTTGGTGCCACCCCCGGCGGTAAGCGTCACGCTGCTGTTGGTGCAAATAACCGTGCTGTTGGCCGTCAGCGTAGCAGCGGGCAAGCTGTTGATCGTTACAGTTGTTATTGCCATCGGGCTGGTGCAGCCATTTTCCGTGCAGCGGGCGCAGACCGTGTAGGTGCCGGGTGGAGTATTGGCGGCAAACACATAGAAAGCGGGCGGGCCGGGGGTAACAAACCCAGATTGCGTAGCCGGATTGATCGTGAAACTCACCGTGCCAGCGTTGCAGCCATTGGCCGTAACGGTCAGGGCGTTGCCAGCGCAAACGGTGCCGTTGCTGGTCAGGGTGTAGGTTGGCGCGGCCGGGGTGGGATTAACCGTTACAGTGCCACTGGCAGTCGTCGTGCAGGTGCCCACCGTACAGGTCAGGTCATAAACCGTCGTCGTTGTGGGGCTAATGGTGCGACTCAGGCCCGTGCCGGTGAAGGCCGTGGGCCAACTGATGCTTCCGCTCGCGCAACCGCTGGCCGTAAGGGTAGCCGCAGTGCCCGCGCAAGTGGTGGCACTGTTAACCGAGAAGGCAGGCAGGGTCAGGCTCTGACCAACGGTAGCTGTAGCCGAGGCCGTACAACCACTGGCGTTCGAGATCGTTACGGTATAGTTGCCGGTTGTTGTTACAGCCGCCAGATTCCCCGTCGAGGAAATGGTGCCGCTGCTATTGGCGAAGGTATAACTGGTTCCGTCTGTTGCACTGGCTGCCAGCGTAACGCTGGTTTGCGAGCAAATTAAGGTGCCACTGGTTAGGCTCGCGTTGGAGGGGACAGCGTTGATAATCACTGTACCACTTACCGCCGAAGCCGTTGCCGATGTCGAGGTCAACACGGTCAGGGTAAATGCGCCGGGCACCGTTGGGGTCAGCGTCACCGAGACTGCCGAAGCCGACAGGCCCGTTGCAGTGGTTTGGTTCGTGCCGTTCGTAATAGTCAGGCTGTACGTTGCGCCTGCAAGCCCGGCCACAGTTGCCGAGAGCGTGACGGGTGTGCTGGGGCAAACTACCGACGTACTGGCAACGAGGGTGGCCGTGAGGGGCGGTGTCAGGTTCAAACCAACCAGTACGGGGTCGTGGTCGGAGGCTTTGAAGGGATCGGGCGCATAAAACGAACTCTGCTGACTAACTGATTTAAAATTGGTATTGTAATCCAGCACAATTGGCTCGTCTGAATTGATGTGCCAATCGGCCGAACCCGTAACCTGAGCGGTCATGCTGGGGTTGGCAAAGGCATAATCCAGAAAACCAAATTGACCATCGAACGCATAGGAGTAATCTGTATTGGGACGTAAACTGGTGTACCCGGCGGCTGATAGGCTGCGGATCGGGTCTTCCAGGGCGTAGGCATTATAATCGCCCAGCAACAGCACATCAGGATCACCGGCTGCTGCCGTTACCGATGGAATAAAGGCAATCAGGGCATTGGCTTGTTGAAGCCGGGTATCATTGAACTCGCCCTGACCATCGCCCGAATCATTATCGGCACCAGAACCAGTACCTCCTTTCGATTTAAAGTGGTTGACGATGGCCGTGAATTTACCGCCATTACTATTTTGCCGGAAGGTTTGCGCAACAGGCGGACGGCTGAAAACGGCGTTGTTAGAACTGATGGGTAACCCAATTGGCGAAACCGAAACAGGTTTATAAATGAAACCAACTTTGATGGCATCCGTACCAACCGCACCCGGTGCGCTGTTAGGGTCGTTAACCAGGTTAGCATCGTTCACAAAGGTGTAACTACCCGCACCCGCGATGGCATTCAGACCATCGACCAGATTTTGGAGAGCCACTGTTCCGTTGTTTTCCATCTCAATCACCCCCAGAACATCAGGGTTTAGGGCAGTAATAGCCGTAATAATTTTGTCGCGCTGCCGGGTAAACTCGTCGGCTGTTTCAGCCCCCCGTGGCTCAAACGATACGCCGTTGCTGTTGGGAATGCTGACGTTCTGATTATTGTCTAAATCAGTGAAGTAGTTCAGTACGTTGAACCCAGCCACCTTCAGTGTACCGCCAACGGATGGTGGTGCGTTTGTGCGGACATTGGTGGGCTGAAAATTAACTCCAGTTGCCGTTATAAGCCGGTAGGCACTGAAACCAAAACCCATAATGGCCGTAATGCTCGAAACACCGTCGCCTGCCCGTAGTGTATTGGTAGCACTCAATGGATTGCCACCCCGCGCATGGATGACGGTGGCCGGGTTTTGCGTGCTGTTGCCATCATCCAGAATAATAGACCGCCGGGCGTTATTGGCCAGGTGGGCTGTATTATTAGCTGCATTTGGCAAGTTAAACTGGGTGAATTGCTCTAAGCGGGCATCGGTTCCCGGCTGGTTACCCGGCCCGTCGGCTGCCAGAAGTACTTCCCCAAATCGACCCAGCGTAAAGTTATCCGTAACAACCAGACTGCCACTGCCGGCACTGGCTACCACCAGCATTCCTTCGTAACGTTCGAGGTCGGCTACAGCCGTAACCGGCAAGGTTACTGATGTGGGAGTAACAAGCGACTGTTGCCCGCTGGCCACCACAGTCACTGTGCCCGTTGGCGTGATAACCGCCTGATTGAAGGAAGGTGTGCTGCTGTTTTCCTGAACGGTTCCGGTAAGGCGTACCTGATCACCAATGTTGACCGACGCGGCAGAGTTGACGAAAATGCCTTCTGATGTCAGGACGTTGCCATCGTTGTCGGCATCCTCTTCCTGCACGTAGAAGCCGGCTGGACTTAGGGTGGGGAACACACCCACAACAATGCCCTGGATGGTAAATGTACCCGTCGTTGCTGCGGTGCCGGTTCCCTGAATTGTACTGATAAGCGTCGGTGGTGCCGCATCGTCGTTGGTGATTGTTCCGAGACCAACCCCGTCGGTCAGGTTGGCACCAACCACGTTGCTCACCACCACCGAGAACGTCTCCGTTGATTCCGAGATCGCATCCCCATTGACCGTTACGGCAAAGCCGTAGGTTGTGCTACCGGGAGCAATTGTCTGACCTGTCAGTGACTGAGTTACGTAGTCGGAGCCTCCCGTGGCCGAACCATCCTGGGTGGAAATATCAAATGTCACACCGCCCGCAGGGGCTGGAGCTGACAGTGTAGCTGTGAATGAGAATGTTGTCGTGCCGCTGTTTCCTTCGGCTGCCGTTACATCGTTGATGCTGAGGTTTGGCGGGGCATTAGCCGCCGTTACCGTGCCGCTCACCGGCACAACCACCGTAGCACCACCACCAGCGAAGGTGATGCTGGCCGAGTAGGCTGATCCAACAACTAACCCGGCTGTCAGCCCGACCGTGAAAGTGGTTGATGCCAGCGACGTACCAGTGTAAGTTGCCGCTGGGGGTGATACCGTAAAGTCAGCTGATGAAGATGTTGCCGTGATTGTTCCTCCACCAGCAGTCAGGTTAGTACCACTCACGCTGACGGGAGCTGTAGCCGGACCATTAAGCAACACATACGTCAGGCCATTGGCGCCGGTGAGGGACGTTGGATTGGCGGTGAGAGTGGGAGTGGCTGATGAAACCGAGCCACTTACTATAAGGTCATTATCATTAGCCGTTGGTGAAGAACCAATTCTTAATGTTCCTCCTGAACCGGCAGTACCTCCTCCTGCCGTAGCACCATACCCATACAAACGAAATGTAAGTGTCCCTGAAACACCCGTTAAATTAACCGTGACAGTACGCAAAGTACTGGCAGTTGGTACACTGGCTGTCCCTAAGTCAGTTGTATAGTTATCAATGCTACTTCTTAACGTTACAGTGCCTGGCCCTGTGTTGGAAGCCTGTAAGAAAAAACTAACCGCTGTGATATTAAATGTTCCACTGGTAATTGGCACGGTAAACTGGTAATAGTCGTTGTTAGTAACCGCATCAGATAATGTTGTAATTGTTGCACTTGAATACCAACCATTTGAGTTATATGCACTTCCAGTACTGGTAGCTGCTATGCCTGATCCGCGGCTGAGGACTCCTATGCCAATGCCAGCAGCAGAGGCCGATGAGTTGACTGAGCCTGCTGTTGTACCACTAAGCGCAGACAGTTCCCAACTCAGGAGATTTTGCGCCCAGGCCCCCGGCACTGCGCCCAGCCCGAAAATAATACTCACAAAAAAAAGCAGCCGTTGCAACAGCCGCATTCGTACAGTTTGTCTCATAGAATTAGGTAAAGTTTATTGATTCGCACAAATATAGCAGGCCGACCAATCAGGCGTATTACCATATTGTTACCGAATTTCTTAAATAGTTTATAAACTAAATATGGTAAACTTATTGTTAGTAACTTCAGTATTTATATTATATTAAAATTGATAAACTGAGGGAATGGTCCCGGCACAGTACGTCTGTCAGATGATAACGGTTGATTAGTTAGGAGAATGGACAAAAAAATCCCCGGCACCCGTTGTGAGTGCTGGGGAAGGATATGGAAATGATCTCGTTGTGATGGACTACTGCCGTACTACCTTCACCGTTTTAGTCCGCGTTGGGGTATTTACCTGCAACAAGTATAGCCCTACCGAACGACCCAATTCAAGGCGTTGACGAATCGCCTTACTCGTTGATTCGATGGTCACCCGGCTGATTGCCTGACCTTGGGCGTTCGTTACCTGAAGCGTCACGGCCTCACCGGCAGTGTTGCTGACAATAACCTCCACCGTTTCGCCCAACGTAGGATTACCCAATACCGTTACGGTCAACTCGCCCAGCGATTCAGTGGCTACGCGGGCTGGGGCCGTACAGAATTGCTTAAAGTTGAAGGTAAACGTGTTACTCTGCGTGGCTCCCTGCATCACGGTCAACTCAAACGGGCCAACGTCGGAACCCGGGTTGTTGATGGCCTGAACAAGACCGGGGTTATCAACACGGCGTACACAGTTGGTCGGGTCGTCGTTGCTCAGGCCCACGTTGTTGGCGTAGCTGATCGATTGACCGTTACCCCCAGTTGTCAGAATACGGAACGTGCCGGTCTGACAATTCGCGTCCGTTACGCCCGTTACCTGCAACGTCTGGCCAATGGTGTTGGCTGGACTTCCACAACCCGTCGTGTTGGACGGTGGCGTGCTGGTGGTGCTGCTTGGCGGTGTAGAACAAAATGCGGCAAAGTCGAATGTGATGCTTACGGTTGCGCCACTTTGCGTAGCCGAGATGGTCAGCGGCTTGGCATCCGCCCGTAGCCCTGGCTCCACAACACCGTTCGGGCTGGTTGGCGATGAACGCTGCACCCCAACCGCCGTATAGGTGATCGTTGTACCGTCGCCACCCGACGTATTGAAGGTGATATCACCCGTTGCGCAGGTATAGGTCGGCGTTAGCAAAGCCAATGGCTGACCTGTTCCGGGTGTACTGGTTGTATTACTTGGTGGCGTGCTGGTGGTGCTGCTTGGCGGACTGGCACAGAAAGCGGCAAAGTCGAATGTGATGCTTACTGTAGTACCACTTTGAGTCGCTGAGATGGTCAGTGGTTTGGCATCAGCCCGCAGGCCCGGCTCTACTACGCCCACATTGCTGGTTGGCGACGAACGCTGCACGCCAATAGCACTGTAGGTAATAGTTGTGCCATCACCACCCGAGGTGTTGAACGTAATATCACCCGTGGCACAGTTGTAAGTCGGTGTCAATAAAGCCAGCACTGTTCCCGAAGGAGGGGTGGTTAGCGCAATCGTGAACCGGGCTACACTGGGGTCGTGGTCGCTCAACTGATCCAGAAACTCCGCGTTGATGTGAATGGCATCAAAGCCATCGAGTTTGCTCGACATTGCATTGCTGGCCAGAATATAGTCGAGCGCCTGCGCGTTACCGTCGAAGCTATACGTGTACCGCTCCTGAACGGGCAGGGTCTCGATCAGGTTGGTCAGAACGGGAGTCTCACCGTTTACATTTCCTTTTAGATATTGCAACGCTGGCAGGAACTGGAACTCGTTGAAGTCACCCAGCACCACCACATTTGTGTTCGGATTAACGGCCAGTAGTTGATCTACAAAGGCATTCACTACTTTACCCTGCTCTTCGCGCCGACCCTGTTCCGACTGGAGTGGGGGCTGGAAACGCTGGGTCAGCACACCACTGCCACCCCGCGAGGAGAAGTGGTTCACGATCAGATAAACTGTTTGTCCGTTGAAGGTAAATTCACCAACCAGCGGCTTGCGCGTTGCCGTGAAGTCATCACCGGCATAGCTATCGTTCTCGCCTGGGTTGGTATCCAGAATGCGACCGGGGCTGGCCGAAAGTACGGGTTGACCGCCTGCATTGCTCACCGTTGTGTTGATAGCCGGACCACCGCCGGGCCGATCAACAAACTGTACCCGAGCTGGATTGAAAAGTAGACCCACCCGAATATTTCCACCGGGCTCGCCACCATCCTGACCGTTTACCGGATTGATCTGGCGGTATTCGTAGGTTGGTCCGCCAGCAGCCGTGATGGCCGCCACCAAGCGGTTCAGTGTTGTGGTGGCGTCAACTTCTCCGTTATTAGTCGCACCATTATTGTCCTGAATCTCTTCCAGAGCCAGAATATCGGGCGATGCCAGGTTGGTTTTGATGGCCGCTGCCAGCCCGTCATATTTGGCTTGTGGTTCATTACCCGCCAGGTTCTCCACGTTGAACGAAGCTATAGTCAACTGATTCGTTGTGGGAGCCAGATTCGTCGTTTCTTTCGTGAGGGGAACATTCGAGGGCGAAACCGTTGGCGCTACACTGGGCAGGATTTCGTAGTTCTGGAAATCATAGTTCACCACGCCAACAATCGTATTGAGCAGCGTTCCTATGTTTTCATTGGGCGTATTGCCAGTGCCATACAACACATCGTCGATCTGGAGACGCTCCGGGTTGAAATCGCTGTTGGTGATGGCGCTGTTGATGTCTGTTGTGTTCATTCCGCTGATTGTGAGCGTTTTGCGGGAATTCAGCCCGGTAGCACCCGCCCCGGCATCGGCAATCACGAATACTTCACCAAAGTTGTTGCGGAAGCTTGTCGTTACCGGGTTGTTGATCTGCACCCGCATGCCTTCGAGGGTTTCGAAAAAATCCAGACCATCTTCAGTTGGGTCAAAAACAGACAATTCCACGTCGCCACCCGTTGGGAAATCATTGCTGATCACGTTGGTTGGAATACGACGAACACCCGTTGCTACCTGTGAGCTGATCACGATGGGCGCGGGCAGGGTGTTGTTTGCCGACACAACTGTTACGGCGGGACTGGTGATCTGGGTCAGGCTCAGGTTCTGAACATTGGCCCGGAACTCCTGAACGGTTCCGTTTACCAGGACCGATTCGCCTACTGTGCGGCCCGAAGCCGTGCTGGTAAAGACAAAAATGCCTTCGGAAGTATTGTCGTCGGCATCTGGATTCGGGTCCTGCATCCAGAAACCATTGCTCCGTACCACGGTCACGATGCCGGCAACGTTGGCAACCGTCTGACTGGCCAGGGGAGAAACATGTCCCGATCCCTGAATTGCCCGGATGAGGGTAGCCGGAGCGGCATCGTCATTGGTAATCGTACCAACTCCAACCCCGTCTGTAACGTTTGCACCCACTACATTGCTTACCACCACCGAGAAACTCTCCGTAGGTTCGGCATCTGTATCTCCGTTAATGGTTACCGCAAACGTATAGCTTGACTGCCCCGACGGGATTGTTTGCACAGTGAGACTGTTCGACACAAAATCACTTCCCGACGTTGCCGAACCACCAACGGTTGAGATGTCGAACGTTACGCCACCTGCCTGCGCTGGTCCCGAAAGTGAAACCGTGAAGATCATCGACTGTGAACCACTGTTGCCTTCAGACAGTGTACCGTCATTGATGCTGAGCGCAGGTGGCGCGTTGGCTGCAATAACCGTACCGCTTACGGGAACAACCGCTGTAGTACCGGTTCCTTCAAATGTAACAGTTCCTGCATATTCGCCAGGGGCCAGACCCGCCAGTAACTGAACGGTTACGGGTGTGCTTGCCAGCGTGGAGCCAGTGTAAACTACCGTAGCTGGCGAAACAGAAAAGGCCGTTGCATTGGTGGAGGTGACAGTGATAGTGCCATCGGCAGGAGTCAGGTTCGCTCCACTGATGTTGATGATCCCCGAAACTGGGCCGTTACCTTGCGTGTATGTCAGGCCGTTAGCACCCGTGAGTGACGTTGGGCTGGCCGTGAGTACAGCAGCCGGAGGACCAGAAACCGTTGCTGTAACGGTGAGATCGTCAATTGCTAAACCGTGATCATTTCCGGTATCGTTGGCATCCGTCCATTTCAGCAGGATTTGCTGGCCATCGGCGATTGGTGTTGCAAAGGTAATGACCTGCGTCAGCGTTGTGCGGTTGGCGGCTGCATTACCATCTAAAGTAGCTGCCGTAGCACCAACGGTTGGGCTGGTAAAATCCAGGGCATCAACGTTTGTAGTGGCTGAAGCAAGCGTTAAGGTAGAGCCGGTAGCATAGGCAAAATCTAATTTTTGTGCCGTTACGTTGCCACCATTGCGCCATTGCTCACCGGTGTACGTAACAGACAACGAGGTAATAGTGGAGCCGGTATTATTGGTGAACAAGATACCAAATGACGAGAATACAGAACCCGATGCCACCGCACCTAATGCCCGGTCTGTGGAACCCGCTGCGCCGAAACTGTAGGTGTCGCCCGCGTTGCTGCTACCGGTGCCGGCAGTGTAGATAGCATTTGCATTGGTGCCAGTCTCCAAAAGCAAAACGCCAGTTGGTAAAGCAGTTGATGTACTACTTGTAGCCAATGTATTGAAATCCTGCGTTTGAGTCAGGTTACCTGACGTTAATGATACCTGCGCCCAGGTACTTGTTGTTGACAGGGCCAGCAGCATCAGCCACATCCATGTCTGCCTGTAGAAGTGTAATCTTGTAAGCATAGAAATTAAATAGAGTTTTAACCCTGCAAAACTACGTTCCTTTGAACGTACTATTGTTACGCCACTGTTACGAAGTAACGCCATTGCCTCAATTTGTTTAGTAACCGAAGTTTGCATTCAATTTGCCTACTACAAACAATCAAATACCAAATTGTTCGTATAGGGATAGGATTGAACCATACTGACGACTAATTTGCCATTTATAAACCCTCATGCTTACAAAGAATTACAACCATGGTAACCAATCAGGATGCTGATTTTTCTCTGACTGAATTAGTCAATGCATTGCCTGATGAAACGGACGGGCAAGACACCCCAATCGATGCGAACACCCTACCAACAGAAACCAGTAAGGTGGTGCAGGAGGAGGCTGCGAAACACCTGCAAAGTGTCATTGATTTCTCACAAACGGGTATCTGCGTCTTTAGTCCCCTCTACAACGAGGCCAATGAGTTGGTCGATTTTCGGTTTAAAGCCGTTAACCGCATGGTGGCTGCTTTAATTAAGCAAACTCCTGATGTTATTCGGGGAGACAAGGTATCCAACTGGTTTATAAGCTACCGCGAAACGGGTGCCTTCAGCCAATTTAAACGCGCTTACGAAAATGCTGAACTCTATCGCTTCGAGATTAACTACAACGTCGATGGGTTCGATGTATGGTTCGATGTGCAGTGCGCCCGGCAAGCTGATGAACTCATGGTAACGTTCACCGATATTACGTCGCTCAAGCAGGCCCAACAAGTGGTGGAGTGGCAATCGGAGCGAAATCGCCAACAGGCCGAACTCCTCAACCGAACGCTGGATAGTTCGGAAAGCGGTATTATGACCTTTGAAGCGATTCGGGACTCCAAAAACACGGAGCGTATTATTGACTTCCGGTTTCTGATGGCCAACCGGGCCTGCGAGTCCATTGTGGGTAAGCCCATTAAAAAGATGGTTGGGCGGACATTGCTTCGGGTCTTTCCCGGTAACAAGGAATCAGGTTTGTTCGATGCTTATGTGCACACCACCGAAACTGGCGAACCCTTTCATACCGAGACTTATTATAAGTATGATGGATTGGACTTTTGGTTGTCCATTTCGGCTCAGAAACTGGGCGATGGCTTTGTGGTGACCTTCAACGATGTGTCGGTGTTCCGGCGACTACAGCATCAGTTGGAAAATTCGGTGGCCGATCTGCAACGCTCCAACGAAAACCTCCGGCAGTTTGCCTACGTAGCCTCGCACGATTTGCAGGAACCCCTCCGCAAAATTCAGGCATTTGGGGATATGCTCACAAAAACCTACGCCGAACCGCTGGGAAACGGGGTTGATATTCTGAACCGGATGCAGGCGGCTGCCGGGCGAATGTCGAGTTTGATTCGCGATCTGCTCACGTATTCGCGACTGTCGATGCCCCAGGAGGCCATGCAGCCTGTTGCCCTGTCTGATGTACTGCGTCATGTTCTCGATGACCTGGAACTGACCATTATCGAAACGGGAGCCACCGTGGAATGTGGTGATCTTCCCACACTACCGGGCGATGCCAGTCAATTGCATCAATTGATTCTGAATTTAGTATCTAACTCACTGAAATTTACCAAAGAAGGGACAGAACCTGCTCTCCGTATATCTGCTCAAACAATTCCCTACAGTGAATTGCCGCCTGATATCAAGCCCCTTCGCCGGGTTGATAGTTACCAGGTGATTTCGGTTTCAGATAATGGAATTGGATTTGACGACCGCTATCGCGAACGCATTTTCCAGGTGTTCCAGCGACTCCACGGCAAGCATCAATACACCGGAACGGGCATTGGCCTCGCTATTGTACAGAAAGTGGCCGACAACCACGGCGGAGCGGTTTCGGCCCATAGCCGCCTGGGTGAAGGTGCCACGTTTTCGGTTTATTTGCCGGGCTGAAAACAGCGTTTACAAATCCCGCAAACTCTTCACCGGGTTCATCAAGGCGGCCCGGATGCTCTGCACAGAAACCGTTACTAGCGTTAGCAGCAGGGCAAAGCCACCAGCACTCGCAAACATCCACCACGAGATGTCAATTTTATAGGCAAAATCGTGAAGCCAGCGGTTCATGGCCCACCAGGCAATGGGTGAAGCAACAGCGATGCTGAGTAACACAACCCAGACAAAATCACGCGAGAGCAAACCAACAATGCTCGACACCGATGCACCCAGCACTTTTCTGATGCCAATCTCTTTGGTGCGGGTTTCTACGGCAAACGTTACCAAGCCCAGTAGCCCCAAACAGGCCACCAGCAGCGCAAGGGCTGTGAAACTGTTGAATAAGCGGGCCAGCCGGGTTTCTTTGGTATAAAGTTCGGCGTAGGCATCGTCCAGAAAGTAATAATCGAAAGGGGCGGTGGGTTGATGCTGCGAATACAATAGTTTGAGTTGGGCGAGTGCTGCCGTTACGTCGGTGCGTGGGTCGAGCCGGACGAGCAGATGACCACCGCTCTCCACGATGGCCCGGCTTGTGTCGCTCACCACACTGATGCGGAGCGGCATGACCCCCTGATGCAGACTCCGGTTGTGAAAATCGGCCACTACGCCATCCACTGTTTCCCCTTCGAACAAGTCTGACCGGCGCAGTTTTTTGGAGACATTCGCTTCGGTCATCAGGGTTTGATTATAAATGACTAATTCTTTGCCGATAGTGCGTTTGGGCCACCCATCCGGTGCCTGCTGCCAGCGAACGCCCATTGTCCGAAAAAACGCTGTATCGACCGTCATGGCGTTTACCATAAGCTGTTTTTTGGCTTTGGTTTGGGCAAAATAGGTCATCATATTGAACGTAAACAGGGCGGTGTTGGTGGCTGCCACGCGCCCCGGTCCGGCCCATTGTCGAACGGCCTCGCGCAGGGGACCAAAGCTATTTTTCATGCCGGGGTCAATGTTCAGGGCTACCACCTGCGCCCGGTCAATGCCAATTTGTTTGGTATGCATATAGCGCATTTGGGCATAGATCACCAAACTGCAAATGAGCAGCCCCACCGAAGCCGCAAACTGCACCGTGGTAAATACCCGCCGAACGCCTGCTGCTCCGCGCAAACCCGGCCCGCCATTACCCTTAAGAACTTCCTGTGGCCGAAATCCCGACAGCAACAGGGCGGGGTAGCTGCCCGACAAAACGGCGCAGGCCAACCATAATCCACCTATTACAACCCAGTAAATGGGTTGACCGAAAACCCGATTGTCGATTGGCAGGTGAAGCGATGTTTTCACAAGTGGTAACAAACTTACAACCAGCAAAACGGCCAGCGCGAACGCCAGTGTTGTGGTTAGAAACGACTCCATAAAAAACTGCCCGATCAACTCCCGGCGCAAGCCGCCCACGGCTTTTCGAATGCCAACCTCGCGGGAACGCTGCGTGGCGCGGGCAGTAGTAAGACTGATATAATTGATCACGGCCAACACCAAAATAACCAGTGCAATAGCCAGAAACACATACAGAGCCTGTTTCGGGTCGGTGTCGCCCCGTTGCACTAAATGCAGCGACGGCAACGCTTCGAGGGAGTAGGTGGCTGATTCATCGTGAAAAAAAACACTCTTGCTGATGATCTTGAGTTTCTTTCCTATTGCCGCCAAATTAGCATCGGGCCGGAGTACCAGGAACGTTTCCAGAAAGCCGCTGCCCGCGAACATTTCTTTAGGCGATGGGCCGAGTGTGGGCATACTCGATAGCGAAATGAGGGCATTGAACCCAAACGTGCTGTTGGTCGGAAAGTCGTCGATCACCCCTGAAACTGTAAGTGGGTATTGCCGGTCGTAGCGGAGGGTTTTGCCCACCACATCGGTGCTATTAAAGTATTTCAGAGCTACGTCGCGGGTGAGTACAATGCGCCCCGGCCCATCGAGAGCCGTTTTAGGATTGGCACCGTTCAGGAGCTTATAACCCATTATTGGCAGCAGGGATGCATCGGCATAAGCCACAGCCTGCTCTTTAAACTGGCGTTGGGCATCCGATTGCAGCGTGACCGTTCCCCCGCCTTGCGAGACTCTCACCACCTCCTGTACTTCGGGCAGTTGCCGTTTGATTTCGCGCCCGAATGACTCGTGTAAACCTGTCATAAATACTTCATTACCACCAAATTTGGCGGTCGTCAGAATGCGATAGGTCCGGCTGGCAAACGGTTCAAAACGGTCGTAGTGAAACTCGTGCCAAACATACAGCGCAATGAACGTGCTGACCGCTAACCCGACCGTTAGACCCAGAATATTGATGAGGCTAAACAGCCGGTTCCGCCATAACTGACGCAAGGCGATTTTGAGATAGGAGCGGAGCATAGTGGTTTATAAATAGTTATATTTGAAAAAAAACTCATTGCGATATGGAAGCGGTCCTTGAATATCCCGTCGATGACGAACTACAAGACGAAAAAATGTCCAGTTTCAACCATTCTGAATTGCAAAGTCGGTTGGCATTTCTGTTAATGTCAGCCTATCGCCATGAGTACAGTATTCTGACCGAACTGGACTTTAAGTTTGCTTCCGGTAAAACCCGCCCTGATCTCTGTATCATTTCTAAGCGGAAGGCCAACTGGCTTGATGACGAGATCATTGTTGAGGAAGTACCGATCACCACCATCGAAATTCTGTCGCCTGAACAGAGTATGAACAGCTTAGTTGAGCGCATCTACAAGAAACATTTTCCGGCGGGGGTGCAAACCGTTTGGTTGGTTGTCCCCCCAACCCAAACGGTATCTATTTTACTGCCCAATAAAACCCAATTTAATTTTGCCCAGGGAATTATCACTGACCCCGTCACAAACATTCAGTTGAACCTGTCTGAAATTTTTGAAGGATAACGATCTATATAACATCGCACAAATTTTATACCACCCCACAAAAAGCCCCCTGCAACATTACAGAGGGCTTTTTCATGCTTGCCCTTGTCCGAAACCGGACGGGCCATTGTCCGGCGCTGTACATCTGGAGACTACTCCCCAAACAAACTCGCCCAGGGAATAACAAAAGGCAAAACTAACACCCAGATAACAAAGAAAACCGCCATTCCTTTCGGGTAAGGCTGGTTGTTAAGTAGAGCGGGCAGGGCCACCGCCAGCAACCAGGCCGATTTGTAGATTAGTTGAAACAATAAGACCAAACTCATTTTTTGCGGATAAAACAACCCCAGCACCGACAACAAAAAAATGGCCAGCCACAATGCCCCAACCAGCCGAATCGACTCAGAATAGGCAAAAGTGTTGCTAAACACGGTAGTCAGGGCCGTTCGGGGGAAAAACAAACTGGTTAAACTAATCCAGCCTGCCACAATAACGTTGGCGATATAGATGATGGTCATTGTTCGGCGATGGTTTTGATGGTGCTCATAACGTCGGGCAGAATCTGGCGGTAGGTTTTGCCTAATGCGTTACCAAAAATTCCTTTTGTAATGCCCGTAAACCAAACCTCGTGGGTGAACGCCGTTTTGCCATTTTGCTGGGTCAATGTTCGCTTCACATAGAGTGCGCCGAGGGGTAATTTGGTTTTGAACGTATAGGACTGACCGGCAACGACTTCAATCAGTTTGAAGTGCGATACCGGGCCTTTGTCGGGAATAAGTTTGCCGGTGTTTCCGGCAACAAACTGACCGGTCAATTCGGCGGATTTCAGGCCTTTGTCCCACATTTTCCAGTTTGGCACATCCGTCCAGATCTGCCAGATTCGTTCGGGAGCAGCCAAGGTCTCAACCGTGTGGCTGAAATGCGTGTTGGATTGTTTCGATTGGGCCAGTGTAGCTATTGACCACAAACTCAGGGCGATAATGAGTGCGTTTTGCATGGGTAATTTGTTTCTGCAAAACTCCACCCGCCATTGTCCATTCACACTTCACCTTTGTTAAGTTCGGCCAGAGAGAGCCAGCTTTTTTCGGATTCGACTGAGCGACTGCGGAGCAATACCGAGATAAGAAGCCAAATGACGGAGCGGTACCCGTTGCACAATGGGCGCGTTGGCTTCGAGCAGTTGACGGTAGCGATTTTCGGCAGTTTCGGTTTGAATCGCTTCCAGGATCTCCTCCGTAAATAATTGTACTTCGCTAATCAATTCCCGAATAAACGTACTCCAGTTGGGCCGGTCGAGCAGTCGATAAGCATCGTCATGCGTCATGCGCCACAAGACGCATTCTTCCAGCGTTTCAATGTTTTCCTGGGCGGGTTGTTGCGCGGCAAAACTGCGTTGTGATGTAAAGGCGTATGGTATATCGGTAAAATACTTCGTGATGTCGGTGCCATCGCGCCAGATGAAAAACCGGAGCAGCCCGCTTTCCAGGAAGTAAAAATGCCGACAGACCTTACCCGCTTCCAGCAGCAACGTTTGGCTGGATACTACCTCTCGAATGAGACAGCGTTCAATGGCTTGCCAATCGGTGTCGGTCAGGCAGGTATAGTGATTTATGAATACTCGAAACGGGTGCATGGGTATATTGGCCAGAAAACCTGGCCAATATACAAACCCTCGATATGCGAATTACACTCACCGAATCACGGCTGTCAGCGTTCGGTGAAAAATCGGGATGAACCAGGCAATGTCAAAAACTTCACCTAACTTTCTGATCGTAACCTACATAACTGAACCAAGATCATGCCTGAATCCCTGCAAACGGACGATAAATCGGATCGCCAAAAAGAAGCCGACAACGATCTAGTTGTCTCGTACCTGACTCTCCGCAACCTGATTGGGATCAGCGGGATGTTGCTACCGCTGATTCTGGTTCTGGCAACACGTCGCAGCATAACTGATACACCAGTTGAGCCAACGATCAGTGACTATTATTATACCAGTAGCGGGGAGATATTCGTGGTTATCCTCAGCATGTTGGCCGTGTTCCTGTTCACGTACAGGGGCTATAGTCTGGGCGATAAAATCTGGACTTTTCTGGCTGGGCTTGGGGCCATTGGTGTTGCCTTTTTTCCGACGAGTTCCTCTTCCTGCAATCCAATCGCTTTCAGCGTACACGCATCCCGTTGCAAAGTACCCCGCCTATTGGACATGGTCGAGTGGCATTTGTTATTCGCTGCCCTGTTTTTTATCTCCATAGCCATCGTCTCCATTTTTTATTTCACCCGCAAAAAACTGGGTGCTGCCACTGAAACCGCTGACGGAAAAATGACACAAAAAGGCATCCGAAACGTAATCTATAGGTTGTGCGGCTGGACAATTGTGGCTTGCATTGGGGGTATCATTATCTACTTTCGCTCTCCGGCAATTCAGAAATCTTTAGGTGATTTTCCGGCCGTTTTCGTACTCGAAACTATTGCCGTGGAAGCTTTCGGGGTATCGTGGATCACCAAGGGCGAAACCCTGTGGCCCGACGGAGAGAGCTATTTGGTCAGATTCTTTCGGTCGCTGCGGTGAATCAGGTATCAAGCAAGGCTTTGGAAATGCCTACATAATACAGATCAAAGCCACCCTGCCCACCCGGTCGGTTTGAGGAGAAAATCATCAGGTTGTTTTCGAACCCATCGGCGCGAAACGGCACCGGGCGGTATTCATCGGCGGGGGTGTTTATGGTTGGCCCAAAGTTGACCGGGGCCGACCATTGGCCGTTTGTCCACCGGGAATAATACAAATCGAAACCGCCGAAACCACCCGGCCTGTCCGAGGTGAAAACCAACAAAGGGCCGTTGATGTACGGACATTTATCGTCGGCAGCACTGTTTAGTACCGCAATCGGCTGAGGGCCAGCGTCGATAGCGGATTCTGTTAGGGCTTCTGCGATGGGTTTGCCCGCAACGGAAACCGAAAACAGGTCAAAATTGCCAGCGCGGTTTGAGGTAAACAACAGCCGACTGTTATCGGCAGTCAGGGTTGGGTAGGCATCGTCTTTGGCTGAGTTGAGCCGGGTAGCGGCCATGCGTTCCGATTTGGGCAGTGGCATGCTACAGTCGATGCAGGTTTTCGGATACGACATAAAATAGATATCGAGATTGCCTGTGCTATCGCTCGCGTTCATAAACAAATCGCTTTCCGACCTATTCACCATATGGATGTATGGCCCCAATTCGTTGGCCGGGGTGTTCATTTGTTGCAAAAGACCATAGGCAAAACTTGGCGGATTTCGATCTGAACCCGGTGACACTGAGGGGCCAGCCTGCCATTGCCACGTTCCACTATTCTGGTTGAAAGATATAAAAATCCGATAGCCCAGTACATCAAACTTGCCTTTTGCGGGCAGCGCATAGGGAGAGCTGAAACTTTGTGGGTTAATGGGCCGATCCGATGAAAAGAAAAACGACATCCCCGTACTCAGCGTTGGAGGACCGGCGGAGTTATAATCGTTTGATGGCGTGTTCAATTCCGCCAGATTAACCGGTTCTGTTGCAAAGGAAGCTGTTTCGTAACGAACAATTCGTGTGGGATCACAGCTAAACAGAAGAGTAATCAGCAGAGCAGGGACAAGAAAGTGAGTTTTCATGTGGTTGCGTTTGCAACTATAGACCCATCTGATGGGATAAAGGTTGGTACGGCGGCTAAAAAACGGATTTATAAGTTCTATCTGTACTGACTTCTACCGAATCACGGCTGTCAGCGTTCGGTGAAAAAGCGGGATGAACCAGGCGAATACCAAAACGCCCAGCACGTTGAACAAAACATGGGCGTTGGCAATTTTTCGCCCCGCCGGTGCCGACCCGCTCATCCACTCCACACCATCGGCAAATTGCTGAAACAACAACAAACCCAGCACCACACAAACAATGTTGAAACCCAGATGAAAAAGCCCCGCCCGGATCGCATCTTTGGAACGACCAATCACGGCCAACAGCGTATCGGAGCAGGTGCCAATTTCAGCCCCCAGCATAATGGCAATGCCCGTTGAGGTCGGAATCAGATTTTGTGAGGCCAGCACAATGGCAATGCCCACCGTTGCCGACGACGACTGGATGAGCAGGGTTAGCAAACCGCCAATCAAAACACCTTCAAGCGGAGTGTCTAAGCGTTGAATCCAGTCGAAAAAAGGTTTGTAGTCGCGGAGGGGTTTAACCGCTTCGTCCATTGTCCATAAGCCAAAGAAAATCAGCCCGATAGCAAACAGTGTCCGGCCTACCCGTTGTCGGGTTTCGTTCTTCCCGATCACGCTGATCAACAAACCCACAACGAGTAAAAGCGGGGCATAATCGGCAATGTCGAGAGCAATCAGTTGGCTGGAAATGGTGGTGCCGATGTTGGCTCCCATAATCACCCCAAACGATTCTAAACTGGTGATAAGGTTCGCATTTACGAGCGTTAACACCATGATAATCACGACTGACGAAGAGTCGAGGAGGGTGGTGGCTACGGTGCCGGTAACGATACCGGTTGCTGGGTTTTTGGTGAACCGTTGCAGAAAGGTTTTCATGCGGTCGCCCGCTAATTCTTTGAGTGTGTCGCCCATCAGGTTTACCGCGTACAGAAACAGGCACAAGCCTGCCAATGCCTGTAAAACAATGGGAAATACATCGATTTCGTTTTTCATAGTTGAGCCGTTTGCGTTGAATCGTTAAAGATGCAACACAAACGGCTCCGGCAGTTTACGGTACTGTTAAGGTTTGGGCACAGACCGAATCAGCTTAGCCACGAAACGCATTTGCGGGCTGCTGTTGATGAGCAAATCGTTTAGTTCCAGCGGTACGTAGTGGTCGGGCATGGTACCCCGCCCTTTCTGCTTTGGTTCCGGTACGGCGTTGTCATAATAAACTAAGGGCGTACTTACCTGAATGCCTGATTTAGGTAGTTCGAGGTTGATAAAACTGCTGCCGTTGCCGCCTTCATACGCCCC
Source organism: Cytophagales bacterium (assembly GCA_031411995.1). Classification (GTDB taxonomy): domain Bacteria; phylum Bacteroidota; class Bacteroidia; order Cytophagales; family Spirosomataceae; genus Rudanella. Next base: position 29,427 of record JANOCD010000010.1, on the reverse strand, counting down.
ACCCGCTTCCTCGCCGATGAACACGCCTATTTTGTTTGCATGAGCCACGGCCAGAAACTCTGATGCGGTCGAAACGCTTTGGCCATCCATCAGAATATACACCTGCCCCCGGAACCGGTTTGGTTTGGGGGTGTAGCGTTTGGGTTCACGCGTCTCGCTACCCTGTTTGAGAGTAAATGTGCCGTCGGGTTCGGGGAGTAATTCATTTTTTATATTCGCTCGGTCGGCATCCGAGAGGTCGGAGAATTTAATAAACTCGGCCCCCGTAGAGCCGTCTGTGATGCTGTGCTGGCGAGCGTAGTACGGTACGGCGGTGTCGCCTTTCATGAGGTACGTAAACAATTCGATACCCTGACTATCCCAGCCGCCCGTGTTACCGCGCACATCGACAACCAGGTTCTGAATCTGCTTTTTCTTCAGCTTTGCCATTGCCTTGTCCATGAACTTCTGAAAGACGGGTACGGCTTCAGCACCGTTCTTCTCGCCCCCTCCACCGAAACCATCGAGCCGCAGATAGGCCGTATGGGCCAGCGTATCAGGGAACGATAATCGCCATGGATACTTCTGCTTCTTGTTGACATACCAGGCCAGCATCTGCTTATTAACAGGGTTTTTCTGTACTGCTTTCCACCACGTATTGAATGGCCGGGCGGGTGTTTCGTACCGTAGCGTATCGCTGTTGAGATCGCGAAACGTGAGGGTGAATGTGTCGGGTTGGTCAACGAACCAATAGTAAAACAGGGCGAAGAGTTGCCCGCGTAACTGGACTTTCGAGGTTTGAATATACCCATCTGTCCAGTGGTAGCGGTACATCTGCTGCCAAATAGCCGCCGTTGGTTGGCCGTTGATACTGAGTAGTTCAAACCCTGGCCTAATCGCCTGGTTGTCGGTTCCATTAAATAAAACGTATAGACGCTCCTGCATGGGATACATGAAAAACGGCAGTGTTTTCTGCACCGTATTGAATTGCTCCCGCCAGTTCTTTTGGGGCAGCGCGTGGGTGTGCGCACAGCGGATGTCGGTCATCAGTCCAGCCACTGTTTTGAAGAAGGTATAAAACGGCAACGGCTGGCTCAGGCTCCGGTCGAGGCTGTCTAACTTAGCCTGCATCCGGGTTTTGGGAACGTAGCGGTACAGGGCCGGATGCGTTTCTTCGAGCAACTTGCGTAGATACCGGAAATCGGCCTGCATATCGGCGGGTTGGAGGATTTTGCTGGAGAGTGAATCTATGCCTGGTTGGGCGTGGCACCAAAAGGCTGAGCAAATAAGCAAGCTGAATAGCAGTTTCATAAATCGTCGGTTTTTATCCAAAACAGGCAAAAATCGACGTATTGCGCTACTCAAATCCTGATTTGAGCGTTCATTTTGTCTGTTGCGCTAAAAACTCAGTCGGCGACACGCCCGTTGTCTGCCGAAACGTCCGCTGAAAGGTAGCCTGCGAGTTGAAGCCGCACTCGAACCCAATACCAGTAAGGGTCAGGTGTTCGTTGCCAGAGGCAGATAAGCGTTGCTTTACGGCATCAATGCGGTAGGTATTGACGAACATGTTGAAGCTTTTGCCGACGTGCTGATTGAGCACAAACGAGATTGTTTTGGCGGGTAGCTGAACGTGCTGCGCCAGCTTTTCAACCGTTAACTCCGGGTCGAGATAACGTTTGTCGGTTTCCATCGCCAACGTCAACACGATCACCGTTTTCTCGATTGTTTCGGCAGAAACCGAAGTCGTAATGGCCTTCCGAGTTGTTCTGTTGGCCGGTGCCATTCGGGCGTGGAGGTAACCCCGCAGACCCAGCCAATAAATGATGATCGTGATTGGAATGTAAAGAGGATACCAATCCAATTTATCCAGCAGTGGCTCGCGCAGGTTTGGTATGATGTATGGGATCAGATGCAGCAGCCAAATGACCTGGAAGCCCAGAAACACGTTGACAAATTGCCGCAGCCAACGATGCCGGTGCTGATCCGCTTCTGAAACCACCGACTGTTTAGCCAAAAATTGCCGGGTTAGCCCAAGGTAGATTGTTACCGAAATCCAGCGCGGAATATCAACGTATGCGTTGTACTCGCCCATCAGGTAGGCCCAATGTCGTCCGTTCCTGGGATCAAGAAGGCCAAGGTTTGCGCCGATAACGAACGTCCACCCAAGCAGGGGTGCTCCCCAGTCCAGCACGATGGGCCAGAAATGCCGCCGTTCGGCCCGGCCCAGCCGGAACGCGGGGTTCAGTACCGACTGCGCGTAGAAGTAGATCAGCGGCCCGACCGCCATAATTATAAAAAAGGGCAGCAGGTCGATGGTATAGCTCACCCAAATATTCTGGCTTGGGTTACCCACGGCCAGACTCGCCAGGGCTAATATACCAATCACCAGAGCCAGCAGCCGATTGCTCAGGCGGTTACCCTTTCGGCTCGTCCACAGTAATAGAGCCAGAATAAAGCCTTGCAGAGCACCGAGAAGCAAAATAAGGTCGAGGGGAGGGAGAGTCATCGCGGCAAAAATAAGGTTCTTGCATCAAGAAAAAGTCGCAGAGAAAAACATCGTTTAGCTCTCTGCGACTTCGTAACTCTGCGGGAACCCCTTCGTATCAAAAATCCGTGTTCGCTTCCTTCAACTCGATGGGTTTGATCCAGACATTCCGGTACAGCACGTTATGGCCTTCGGCCTGAAGTTTCAGACCGCCGGGAACATCGGTAATACCCTTGCCTTTGTCATTACCCCCGTCGATGCCGGAGTTTGGCCCTCCCCATACCTGCTGAAGCGCGTGATTGGTATGGGCTTTCTTGCCGTTGAAATAGAGCGTGGCCATTGCTTTCTCCACCAGCTTGCCATCCTTAAATCGGGCCGCCCGGAAGTTGATATCGTAAGCATTCCACTTGCCAATGCCATTATACAGTGAATAGGGAGAAGGCGTTTCGTTGATAAAGGCTCCCAATCCGTGCGTTGTCGTATCTCCATCGAGCACCTGAATCTCATAGCGATTTTGCATATAAACGCCACTGTTGCCGCCCTTTTCAGGAATGAAAAACTCAACGTGGGCGCGGAAATCCCGGAACTCCTTCTTGGTCACAATGTCGGCGGCTCCATATTTGCCACCGGCACCGGCCGGGTCGTTGGTGTTCAGAACCATGCCTGTGCCAGCGGGGTCTTTTTGCAGAAACCACTTGATTGGCAGCGTAGCTGCCAATCGGGGGCCTTGCCAGTAGGTCCACTTTTCGTCGAGCATGGCGCGGGTTCCATCAAAAAACACCTCGGCACCTTTGGGTGCTTTCACACCCACGCCCACCGCTTCTTTGGTGGGAGAAATCAGAGCACCGCTGATGCCTATAATGCAATCGGCAATCAGGAGAAGGGAAATCGGTCGTAAACGCATGGGAGTAAGTTGGTTTTGATTCTACCGTTTCGACTCCACTTTCGGCTCGTCGTAGCTCACATTATATTGCTTTAGTACTGGCTCCGGTACCCCTTCCCACTGATTGGGCGTGTTGCCTTTGTAGTCTAAATCGGCGATGCCCATTTTGCTGGTATAGAAGCCGGTAGCCGTGTAATTACGCATCATATTGAAGAATGCTACCCCCTGACTCATCTCTGGTTTGGCCAGCTTCGGATACGCAATCATATCTACCATTTCAATCTGCTGGGCGCGGGTCATCTCGGCAAACGGCTTGCTGTAGCGTTTGCGGCACTGATTGTCGAGCCAGTTCAGGCCCCCGCGCATGGGAGTCTGGTTGTTGGGCTGATCCTTCATCATGAACTCGATAAAGGCTGGCACCCCCGCCTGCGAGGCACTCCCCGATTTTTTATCGGCCGGAATGATGATGTCGCTCAGCATCGTCACTGTTTTCAATTCCTGGGGCGTAAAAAACTTCTCGGCCATCAGTTTGGCATCGCGTTCTGCCTCGTGTTTCAGGCGACCGCCCGGCACTTTCACACCGGGTGCGGGAACGGCTGCTTCTACCTGCCCAACGGCCAGCCCGAAACCGGTCAAACTCAGGGCTTTCAGGGTGTCTCTGCGTTTCATATATTCTTCTTCTTCACCTGGTCTATCAAATATTCACTCGTGCGCATCGAACTGGCCAAAATGGTCCAGGTTACGTTTTTATCGCCCTGCGAAACGAAGGGAGCCGCATCCACCACAAACAGGTTTTTGCACTCGTGAGCCTGCTGGTAGCCATTCAGGGCCGATTTCTTGGGGTCATTACCCGCCCGAACCGTGCCCACCTCGTGGATAATCCGGCCCGGAGCTGCCAGCCCATAGCCATGCTCCGTCTTAGGTCCGGGTTTGGGGCCGGTTGGAATGCCGCCCATAGCATGGATAATTTCCTCGAACGTATCCTGCATGTGCTTGGCCTGCTTCACCTCGTAGTCCGACCATTTGTAGTTAAACCGAAGTGCCGGAATACCGTACTTATCCACCTTGTTGGGGTCAATTTCGCAGTAGTTATCCTCGCGTGGCACCGGCTCACCCCGGCCCGCCATGCCAATGTAGGCACCATAGTACCGGCGATAATCTTCTTTCAGACCCGCTCCGTAACCACCCAGTGGCTTTGTGCGGCCCGGTTCGAGGCCCTGTGTGTTCTCAACGCCCATCCCGAAGCCGAAACCGGGCATTCCCATGCCTCCGCCATACTCGATGTGGTAGCCACGGGGGAAGTCCAACTTCTTGTTATCTAACCACCAGGGCGTGAACACGTGCATTCCGCCGACACCGTCTTCGTTGTAGCGAACACGATCCATCAGGGCCGGTACAAACGCCGACCGCGAGGCTCCGGTGGAGTCGTTCAGGTATTTTCCGATCACACCGCTGGCATTGGCGAGGCCATTCGGGTAACGCGACGATTTTGAGTTGAGTAATAAACGCGCTGATTCACAGGTGCTTGCGCCAAGCATCACGGCTTTGGCCCGCACGGTATGTTCCTGCATCGTACCCGTATGTACGTAGCTAATGCCGGTTGCCAAACCCGTTTGCGGATCGGTCAACACCTCGCGGCACATGGCTCCGTTCACGAGGGTCACGTTGCCCGTTTTCACTGCCGGAATACACAAGACCGATGATGACGAGAAGTCGGCATAGGCCGAGCAGCCCCGGCTACATTGGTTACAATAAAAGCACGAACCCCGCTCGTTGTTGATCGGTTTAGTCAAAATCGACAGGCGCGATGGCACCACCGGAACCCCGGCATTTTTGCCTGCCTTTTTTAGCAACAATTCATGCAAACGGGGCTTGGGCGGAGGCAGAAAATAGCCATCAGGCTCATTGGGGAAATCGGGCAGGTTGGTGCCAAAAAGCCCCAGCAGTTTGTCGCAGCGGTCATAAAACGGCTTCAGATCGTCGTAGCCGATGGGCCAGTCGTCGCCCACGCCGGAGATGGAGCCGCGCCGGAAATCGTCGGGGCCAAACCGGAGCGAAATGCGGCCCCAGTGGTTTGTGCGTCCGCCGAGCATCCGCGACCGAAACCAGTGGAATTCAGTGCCAGCGACGGCTGAATAGGGTTCTCCGTCGATATCCCAGCCACCCCAGGCTGCGTCGAAATCGCCAAATGCCCGCGTGGTGCTGGCCCCGCGCCGGGGCGATTCATAAGGCCATTTGAGTTGGGTAATATATTTGGGGTCGGCGGGGTCGAAATACCCTCCGGCTTCGAGCAAAACGACTTTAGCACCGGCTTTCGCCAGCATGTAGGCCGCCATGCCGCCCCCGGCCCCTGTGCCAACAATGGCCACATCGTATTCAACGGGTGCTTTTTTGATCTGTGGGATGTCCATTAGCAAAGACAAATCTGGTTTTTTATACAAAGGCAAAGTTTAGGAATTTTTAATCTAAACGCAGTAAGAAAAGGGAGTCAAACGCAAGATAAACTAAACATAGGCTTTTATTCCTATCTTGCGATATGCCAACGAAATCCCTCCTGCCTGTTTGCCTTTTCCTTTTTTGGTTTGCCCCGACCCAACTTCAGGGGCAGGTGCAACCCGATTCGTTGGCGGATTTATCGCCTAATCAAACCTATAAACCTGAGACGTTCAATCGGGGAATTCAGGTGAACCCTCTGGGGCTGATTCAGGGGCGGGTGCCGGGTTTGTGGGTGATCGGCTCAGGCTCCGAACCCAACCGGAACTACGATACCTACCTTCGGGGGATAGCCACGTTTGCCGGTAAACGTCAGCCGCTGTATGTGGTCGATGGGGTGCCGGGAGCTGATCCCGCGCTGGTTTCACCCGCAGACATCGCCCAAATTAAGGTACTGACCGACCCCGCGTCAAATGCACTGTATGGAGCACGATCGGCTAATGGCGTGATCGAAATTGAGACCAAAAAAGGGGCTACAAGTACGTTTATGGCAGTTTATGAGGTACAAGGCGGTGTTCAATATCGAACGCGCTCCGTGGATATGCTCAGTGCCGCTGAGTTTCGGGCGCGGCTCACCCCCAATTTCCAACGCTTCGATCAGGGGGGCAACACCGACTGGCAGAAAGCCATCAGCCGAACGGCTTACCAACAAAATCACTACCTCGGTGCTTCGGGCAGTTACGGCAACCTGCACATCAGCGGAAGCCTGAACTACCTGAATGCTCCCGGCATCATTCGCCACAATGCCCTCGACCGATTCAGTGGGCGGCTCACCGTAAGCGGCCCCACCGACCGGGCGTTTTTCTGGCAGGTGGGTGCATTGGCGCGGCAGGAGTTGCAGTTGCCCCTCGATAATGTGGCCCTGATTTTGTCGCTGAATGGCTTGCCTACGATCCCTGTTTACCAGGCTGATGGCACGTTTACATCGAACAGCAGCTTCGATGGGGGCAACCCGGTGGCGCGGCTGGCGCAGGTGAACCAGTCCGAAACCAGGCGACAGGGGCAGTTTCAGGCGTATGCCCGGCAAAAACTGAGCGACCGACTATTGGCCGAAGGCCGAATGGCTTACACGACAAGCGCGGCCCGGTTTTCGTATGACGACCGCGATTATACCATTCAGGGTGCACAGGACTACCGAACGGTGGAGAACATCAGTCAGGATTTTCTGGAGCTGAATCTGCGCTACGCCAACCCCCGCCCCGCCACCGAAACCCGCGCTCTGTTTGGGGTGGCGATGCAACAGACTGCCATCAATACGGGGCTTGATGTGACGGGGCAACCTATTGAAACTGACCGCGTCACTTGGCGGCTATGGTCGGTGATGGGGCAGGGCGAGTGGGGTGGCCTGAATCGGAAGCTATGGCTTCGGGGAACCGTTCGGGGAGATGGTTCTACTAAGTTTGGAAACGCTCAATGGACCGTGAATCCGGGAGTTACGGCAGAATGGAGGTTTTATAGTCGCCCGAAAACTGCTCCCGATGGCAGCGAATATGCACCAACTTCGGCCCCCGTGCCGGTCAATGTACTGACGCTTTTCGTAGGAGCTAACCTCGTTGCCAATCAGCAGTCCATTCTGGAGGCTTCTCGCGAACGTTTGTCTCTCAATTTGAAACCCGAAACCCAGCGGCTGCTTAACGCAGGCATTCGGGCCTCCACCCGCTCTGGTCGCTGGCAGGGTCAATTTGCGATTTTTGACCGCTTTACAACCAATGCTTACTGGCTCGAAACAGCCGGTCTTGTTCCCCAAATCAGCAACAGAGGTCAGATTCGTAATGCCGGAACCGAATGGAAAGTGTCGGGTAAGTTGCTGAAAACAAACCGTCTGGATTGGACGGTCGATGTTGTCGGTTCATTTCTATTCAACCGTATTTTATCCACAGGAACACCAAATTACCGGGTAGTGAACGCGCCGGTGGAAGGACGGGGACTTACCGGTCAAAATACGCAGGTGGTACAGGCTAATGTGCCGCTGTTTACGTTTTATGGCCCCGTGTTAGGTAGCATCAATAGCCAGGGAAGGTATGGCATCATCGACTTCAACCGCGACGGTCGCATTACCGTCAATGGCGACCACACGGTGCTTGGTTCGGCCATGCCCCGCTGGCAAATCGGGATTCGGTCGAGCCTGACGGTGGGTCGCTGGCAACTGAGCGGCCTGGTCGATGGCCTCAGCGGCCACTCCATTCTGAATGCCACCCAGTTGAATGTGGCTAACCTGAGTCGTTATCCGATCAACAACGTGTCTCAGGAGGCCGTGCAAACCCGCCTGAACGACAACACCCAATTCACAAGTCAGTATATTCAGTCGGGACGTTTTTTGAGGCTCAACGTTCTCTCGCTGGCCTACCGGTTTGCCCTGCCCCGCAACCACAACCTGACCATTAACGGCACACTCCAAAACCTGCTGCTGAACACCGGCTACGCTGGCCCCGACCCCGAAGCAGCCCTCGGTGCCACGCCTTTCGGTCATGATAACCGGGTTCTGGCACCCAACGCAGCAACGGCATCAATTGGGGCGAGGTTTAGCTGGTAAAATCCCCAAGCTGTATCTTTGCTCCACATGGCACAAATCGGGACGGACATTGGGGCCGCAAAGGCGTTTTTAGAAGCAGGTGATGTGGTCGGAATCCCCACCGAAACGGTGTATGGGCTGGCGGGTAATGCGCTCAATCCCGATGCCGTTCTCCGCATTTTTGCGGTAAAAAATCGCCCTGCGTTCGATCCGCTCATTGTCCATACTGATTCGCTGGAGAAGGTTGGCCGATACGTCACCCACATTCCCGAAGCAGCCCAAAAACTGGCCGAAACCGTTTGGCCAGGCCCGCTCACGCTGCTGCTGCCCAAGCGGGATAGCATCCCCGATCTCGCTACATCGGGCTTGCCGACGGTGGCCATTCGGGTGCCGAATCACCCGCTCACGCTGGCCCTGTTGCGCTCCCTCGATTTCCCGTTGGCGGCTCCCAGCGCGAACCCGTTTGGCTACATTAGCCCGACCACGGCTCAACACGTGGCCGATCAGTTGGGCGACCAGATTCCGTATGTTTTGGACGGCGGCCCCTGCGGAATCGGGCTGGAATCGACCATTATTGGCTTTGAAAATGAGTTGCCCACGGTCTATCGCTTGGGTGGCATGGCTCTCGAACAACTCACGGCCATCATCGGCCCGCTCACCGTCCGCGACCACTCCAGCTCGAACCCCAAAGCTCCGGGGATGCTCAGTAGCCACTATGCCCCCCGCAAGCCCGTTTTTCTGCTCCAACCCGGTGAACAACCCGGCCCGGTCGATGCCCAAACCGGCGCGTTGGTGTTTCGCGAACCGTTGGACAGGATACCCCTTGAAAACCAGTTAATTCTGTCGCCATCCGGCGATGTCATCGAAGCGACCAAAAACCTGTTCGCCTATTTGCGGGCCTTAGACAACTTGCCCCTCACCCGAATCTACGCCCAACTCCTGCCCAACGAAGGGCTTGGCCGGGCCGTGAACGACCGGCTAAAGCGGGCAGGAGCGAAGTCGCCCCTGTAGCCCGCCCGTATGCACGGCTACAACCGTTGCATTTTCCGCGAAAAAGCCCTTTCTGGCCAAATCAAGCACCCCGAACAGCATTTTGGCGGTATAGACTTGCTCGATCAGTATGCCGGTTTGTGTTTCAAAATCGGCCATGAATTGGAGCAGGTTGGGCGTGGTTTTGGCGTAGCCGCCGAAGTGATAATCAGTCTGATACGACAAGTACGGGCGGGCCGGGTCGAGGGGTGGGTGCCAGCCTTTGAGAGCCATAAACCCCAACACTGCTGTTTCGGGCGGAGCGGTTTCGGCAAGGCCCCAAACGGTGCCACCCGTCCCAACGGCGCAACAGACAGCATCGGGCGCGCGGCCCAGTTGAGCAATGATTTCGAGCATGATTTCGGCGGTGCCTTGAATGGCCAGATCGTTGGTGCCGCCTTCGGGCAGGATGTACGCCGGGCCGTATTGGTGCTGTAAATGAGCCAGAAATTCGGGTGTTTCTTTTTCCCGATAAGTCGCCCGACTAATCTGGTGAATGGTCATTCCAGCCGACTGACAAAACTGAATCGTGGGCGAATCGAGCAGGGCGGGTTCGTCGCCCCGAACAATGCCAATGGTCTTCAAGCCGAACAATTGACCAGCCGCAGCCGTGGCGTAGAGATGGTTCGACCGCGCCCCTCCGAAGGTAAGCAGGGTATGAAAACCGTCTTCCTGAGCTGCCACGAGGTTATATTTCAGTTTGCGCCACTTATTGCCCGACACCAACGGGTGCAACAGATCGTCCCGTTTCAGGAATAACTGAATAGGCAGCGGCCCGGCCAGCAAATGGTCGATGCGTTGCAGCCGAGAAACCGCTATTTTTGCACCCATGATTGATCAACAACCTGATTATACCGACGAAGAAGACGACCTCTACGAACACCACCGTATTGTGGTGGATGGTGGACAAAGTCCGCTTCGTATCGACCGTTTTTTGTTATTAAAGTTACCCCGTGCCAGCCGAACCAAAATCCAGGCCGCCATCGACGTTGAGTCTGTGCGGGTGAATGACCGGCCCACCAAAGCCAGCTACAAAGTTAAACCTGGCGACGTGATTACGGTGGCCCTTGCCCAGCCCCCCCGCGAAACCGACCTGCTTCCTGAAAATATTCCGCTCAATATTGTCTACGAAGATGCCGATTTGCTGGTACTGAATAAGGTGGCCGGCATGGTGGTTCACCCCGCCCATGGCAATTGGACGGGGACGCTGGTGAATGCCTTAGTCTATCATTTTCAGCACCTTCCGTCGATGGAAGCCAGCCATAGCTCGCCCGATGTGATTCGGCCCGGTTTGGTTCACCGGATTGACAAAGACACGTCGGGCCTGATGGTGATTGCCAAAACCGAACTGGCAATGGCCCATTTGGCCCGCCAATTCTACGACCACACCATCGAGCGAACTTACAACGCTCTCGTCTGGGGCATCCCCGACCCCGCCGACGGAACCATTACGGGCTATATTGGCCGGAGCCTGAAAGATCGCAAAGTAATGACTATTTACGACGATGAAACCAAGGGGAAATGGGCAGTGTCTCACTACAAAACCCTGGAACCGCTGACGTTTGTGTCGCTGGTGCAGTGCAAGCTCGAAACGGGCCGGACGCATCAGATCCGGGCGCATTTCAAACACGTTGGCCACCCTCTTTTCAACGATGCCACCTACGGGGGCGACCGCCTGTTGCGGGGTAATCCAAACGGATCATTCAAAGCGTTTGTCGATAATGCGTTTGCCCTGATTCCCCGGCAGGCTCTCCATGCCAAGTCGCTGGGATTCACTCATCCCCGCACCCGCCAATGGATGCAATTCGACTCGGACTTACCCGAAGATTTCGCGAGCGCATTGGAGAAATGGAGGAAAAGAATGTAACTTAGCAATTGCTGTTAAATTACTTACTTTTTTGTTATGAGGTATATCGCGAAGCTACTTCTAATCGTACTGACAACCGCCAGTTGTCAGGTTGACAATTTAGTAGGCCCATCAAGTCAACTGGCTACAGTTGGCTCAAACTTGCTCTATTTTAAAAAGGTGTACACAACTGTTGATTCTGACAAGAAGAGTCACACCTACGAGGAGCAGATTAGACATACGTTTGATCAGGAATGCCGATTAATTGAACGAAGTCGGGAACTCCCTGTAAACTCCGAGCGAACGGAGTATTCATATAACAAAGCTGGTTTGCTGATACAAAAGAAGTATTATGAATCGTGGCCCAACCAGCCCGATCGTTTAATGGAAACCTACACATACCAGTATGACAGTCAAGGCCGGTTGCTGTCGGAAAAATTGGTCTCGTTCAATGGTTATGTTCGTAAATACGAATATAACGACGATAAAAAGCAGGTTAACGTTTACCTGTGTTCAGCGTCGGGGGAAAACTGCTGGACTGTAGGGGTTCGCGTTAATGGGACGCAAATAGATCCCGATTTCTCAACTATGCGTAATGGTTACGTCTCAAGCGGTCCACTTGGCTACAACACCTATTTTTACGACACTTTCAATGAAAAAGGGAATAACGTTTTGTCCGAAATTCGTGAAACGGAGGGGCAAAAACGATTGATTTTCAAGCGCGTAACCGTTTATGATACCCAACCAATTGTCCCTTCAACCGTAAATGAATCAGATTTTCCAGGCATCCCAACTAATGATTTCCTGCGTCCCAGCAACAATCCGTTGCAAACCGATGAGTATCGGTACGATGTGACGTCGGGTGCCGTTACGAGCCATCTGAGAACTACGTCCAAAATCTTCTATAATGAGCAGGGGTTTCCGGTGCGGATTTCGAGTGCCGAAACCAATATGCTAACGGCTAAACCAACTGGTGGCAAAGCCGATGTAACAATTGCATACGGTTGCAGCCGATAGACAGCCAAATACTCCTTCGCTCACTTCAACGCTTCGATCACCAGTTCTTCAAACCCCGGCAGGGTTTTGTAGGCATAGGTTGCCCGCCATTTGGTGTCTTTGTAGTCGGTTGAGACTTCGAGGAAGGGCTTGGTTCCGTTGCCGCCCGTGTCGGTTTTGCGGGTGTTGATCTGAACGGGAATATCGGTGTAATACTTGAAATAGTTCGGGTGGGTGAGGTAGCCGAGGGGCGTGGTGTCCCAGGGTACAAACCCATCAATACCAAACAGCTTTTGGTTGAACAGTTGCCAGGGCCGAAACTGATCATAAAGCCACTGATCGCCGGGGCGTTTGCTGCCGTTCAGAAAGTCAATATCGGTTTTGCCAAGTAGGGTATAAATGCTGCACTCGTAGCCCGATAGCACCACTTTTACACCAGACTCAAACAGCACCCGAAACGCTTCGGGGTCTTTCTCGAAGTTATAATCACCCACCGATAGTTTTTCGAGTCCGGGTTTAAATGGCAAGCCCGATGTACGGCCCGCACACACTACCACTTCCTCGATTTGCGACACCAGTTCGGGGTGATTTTTGATAACCGTGGCCACATTGGTTACGGGGCCAATGGCCAAAATCGGCATTTTCTCTTTTTTCAAGGCAATGGCCATGGCGCGGGTTGCGTCGTTCTCCCGGCCAATGTCGCGGAGCGTGTCGGAGCCGCGATACACTGGAATGTCGTGGCCCGTTTTATTATACCAGCCCAGCAATTTCCGGGTCACGTCATAGCCGTAATTAACGTACGTAACGGTGCTGATGCCTACCAACTGCACTTTGTCGGGGTGTTTGAGGGCCATAATCAGGGCCACGGCATCATCAACCTCGCGTGCTCTTGTGTCTTTCAGCCCCACCATTTGATCGGTATCGAGCCAAATGCGCCGGGGTTTAGGTGCCTGCGAAAAGGCCAGGTGGGTGAGGAGAAGTAGGGGAAGTAGTTTGTTCATAATGGGGTTTAGTTCAGTAATTTCTCCGCCGTTGCCAGCAGTTCCACCTTTTTCTCCAAACTCAACGACAGCGGCAACTGAGCCAGACCAATCAATCTCCGCATGATTTCGATGCCCGTGAATTGCCGCAACAGGCTTTCATCGAAACCGTCGGGGCGGTCGTATTGGGATTGGGCTGCTTCGATAACAGAAGCGGGTTGTTCGCTCAGGTGGAGGTGCGCGAGCATCACGCCGAGGTCGAATTCGGCGGGGCCGAAGAAGCAGAATTCAGGGTCGATTACCTTGACACCCGATGCTGTTCGGAGCCACGAGCCGGGGTAAAAATCGCCGTGAAGTAGGGTAGGGGCGGCCCCCCGCTGGGTTTCGCCGAGGTAAACAGTGCCAAGTTGAGCGATTGTGTTTTTCTGGGTCTCGTTTTGTTTAAAAGGCATGGCTGCGGCCTGCAAACCCGCCTGAACGGTGTCGAGATCAAAGCCATTGTCCACCATAAACGGATACCGAAAAATGTGTTCGTGGTTCAACGCCCGCATGGCTGCATTGGCAAAAGCCGGGTCGGGAGTTGCTTGCCGGAACTGGTTGTGTAGGGTGCTGGCGTAGTGGATCAGCGCGGTCAGTTCATCGTCTCTAAGACTAATACCGGGTTGGTAGAGGTTGGTAAAATCGCTGGCCGCGCCGAGGTCTTCCATCACCAGGATGTTGTGGTCGGGGTCGAGGTCGAGCAGGTCGGGTTGACAGGCGTGGAGGGCGGGTATTGACTGGGTTTTGCGGTAAAACTGCCCTTCCATCATGGCTCGGTCTGCCGGAGCTGTAATGCTGGGGTATTTTTCCACATAGCCGCGTGACTGCTTCATAATCACGCTTCTACCACCCTGGCCGTTGTCTAATTTGCCCGTTCTGACGCGGAGGGTGTAGTTCATATTGCCTTCGCCGGGCTTCTCAACGGCCACTACCGGCTCGTTTTCACAAATCCATCCCCGGCGCATTAAATACTGCTGGATGGCTTCGGGTTGTTGGGAATCTAAAATCATAAATTGCGTTTCTACCGAACCACCGCCAATTTCCCGGCTATGCCTTCAGTGCCGTTGGCGGCTACTACAATAACCAAATATATGCCTGTTTGGGCCGAACGACCGCGATAATCCTGCAAATTCCATGTGGCGGTGCCGCCTTGAGCGCGGGTTTCATAGACCAACAGCCCGGCAGCATCCAAAATCTTGACCACCGCGTTGTCGGTCAGGCCACGAATCCCCACCAGACCTGTGAAGTCGGGGCGGACGGGATTGGGGAAGATGGTGATGCCCGTGAGTGCCTCGGCGGGTTCGGTGGCAACGCCCCCGTATGAGACTAACCCGCCTGAAGTTGAGATAAATACGCGCCCCGAAACGGGTTCGATGGCCAGCGCATTGATATTGGTTGTGGGCAAGGGGCTGTCGGCGGGGGTGAATCGGTTTTCGAGCGTGGTTCCATCGGGGCCAATCCGGTACAGGGCCGACTCGGTGGCGATCCATTTGCGGTTACCGCCATCTACCGCCATCGCCGTGATGGTTTCAGTACCCAGAAGTCTTCGCCGATCAAAAATGGGGGCGTTGGCCGACACATTGCCCGTGAACACCCGCGACGGGTCATCAAAAACGGTCACCCCCCGGTCGGTGCCAACCCAAATAAGGCCATTTCGGTCGCGGACAAGGGCCGAAACGTTGTTACCGGGCAGGTTGCCATCGCCCGGAGCGGTCGAAAAATAACGTTGCTGCCCGGTAGTGGGGTTAACCGCCAGCAGCACACCATACGTCAGCCGGAGCCACAACGCGCCGAAATCGTCGGGAACAATCTGAGCAATGGGCAGCGACCCTAACGTTGAAAATGACTCGAACTGTCCGTTTGGTCGCCGAACATGCAGCACAGTTCCGCCACTGTTCGACCCCGTTGCAATCCAGAGATTACCAAAGGCATCGGTTGCCAGGGCCGAAATCAGCGGGGAAATGGGGGCGGGGACATTAACCTTCGTGGGGATTTGCCCCTCGGCCTGCGACCATAAACCCCCGCCATAACTGCTGAGGAAAAGCACCTGTTCGCCGGGTAAAAAAGCCGCCGAATTGAACGGTTGGTTAAGCGTCGCAATGGGGTTGCTTTGCCAGCTATTCGTTGCCCCGTTATAGACTTCGGCTTCGGGCTGGTTCAGGGAGACACTGGTGTTTGTTTGTTGATCGCCGGGCAGAGCCACCAGATGATTTGGATAGGCAAACAGATTCAGAAATAAGTCGGCAAACGGGCCTTCGGGAGCCACCCGCCGGAACCCTGTTACACTGCCTTCCAGCAAACCGTTGGTCGTATCGGCGACCCAGGAGCGGTTACCATCGGCTACCACCTCACGCGGATTTTGCAGCAACGGCCCCGTGAAACTCCCCGACCCCGGCACCGTCAGCACCGATTCGTTTGTGCCCGTTTGGATGAACCTGCTGGCACCAGTCGAGTTTGAAAACACCCCCGCCTGACCCGTGCCTGGTTCCAATAGCGACCACATATTGGCTGTTGTTGGGGTTCGGGTATAAACGCCACCTGCCTTGCCGCCCGCCACCGCATCGGTTGACCCCAGCAAACGCCCTTGATCGGCCACGAGTCGTGTCGCATTCAGCGGAAAACCGTCTGCCGTTACCCCTTGCGAGGGTCGCCAATTGGCTGGGTCGGCAAGGTTGGTGGTTGGCGAAAGCCGCACTGCCCGAATGTTGGTGGCCAATGCAAATAGTGGGGTAGGTCGGGTGAGGGCGTACAAACTGTCGCCCAGAATAGCTGTCATCAGCACTGATGCGGGTGTTCCGTTGGTGCTGGGGCTGAAATAGGTATCGCGGATTTCGTTGCGGCTCAGGTCGAATACCACCAGCCCAAAATCGGTGCTGAGGTAGGCACTATTGCCCGCCCGGTTGATGTGGTTAATGCCTCGAAGCGAAGCCGGAATTCGGTCAGAAGTTGTTATTGTATTGACAGTCAGTACCTCGCCCGGTTCGCCATTTGCGTTCATGGTCAGGAAGTCGATGGAGCCGGAGCGATAGGCAAGCATCAGCCGCGATTGATCGGGGAGGGCCAACACCCGGCTGATCGACACGTCGCTAAGGCCGTCATCGCGGGTTAGGAGTCGGGTTTCCTGAGTGGTTTTGTCGTACCGAAAAAAACCGTTGCGCGTGGCGGCATACACGTTTTGGCCCACCACGGCTACGGATTGGGCGGAACGGTAACTGAAATGGGTTTGCCAGGTGCCGGGCTGGGAGAAAGAGTGAAAAGTTGAGAGTGAAAAGATAAGGGTGAAAAATAATACCACGCCGACTGACCGTAAACCAACACTCCTTATTTGTGCGTTGTCGTTCATACAAGTTTGGCCGAAGTACGGGTCTATACTCGTTCACTTTTAACTCTTAATTCCTCGCTATTAACTATTTGTCCGGCTTCATCGCCCAGGTTAAAACAACGGCGGCAGCGGGCTTCGTAACTGTCGGTTTCGCCAAGCAGCACACGCTGTTGAGAGGGTACTAAACGGTATGAATAATGAGCGATGTCACCACACACCACGCATATGGCATGAACTTTGGTAACGTACTCAGCCATTGCCATGAGCTGTGGCATACAGCCAAAGGGTTTACCAGAAAAATCCATGTCTAAGCCCGCTATAATCACCCGTTTGCCCTGATTTGCCAACTGATCGCACACCGCCACAACGTCGGCATCGAAGAACTGAGCTTCGTCGATGCCGACCACGTCGCAGTCGCCCGTGTGGACGAGAATATCGGCCGCTTTCAGCACTGGGATCGAATTGATTGATAGCGCGTTATGTGATACTATGTCGGCATCATGGTAGCGTGTGTCGATGCCCGGTTTCACAATCACCACGTGCAGCCGGGCAATGCGGGCGCGGGTCAATCGGCGAATTAATTCTTCGGTTTTCCCCGAGAACATAGAGCCGCTGATTACTTCGATCCAGCCGGTTCGGAGGTGGGGCGGTTCGCGTCGGGAGGCTGGTTCAATAAACATAGATAACGATTCGTTGGGTGGTACAGCAGCGTTAGGCATTAAATTTGCTATCTGCTGAGTGGTTTCTATTACACTTACTCAATAAGTCTACTCCCCAAACGGGTATTACTTGATTTAGTCAGAAAAAAGCCGGTTTTTAGCATAATTATTCAGCCCACTGGCCTGCTCATTCTGCATATAACCCTCATACAAAGCAACGAGTTTTCCCAATGTCGAACAAGTTCCACCAAAGCGCCCTGACCGATTACACCCGCTCGTATGCGCGTCGGGTTTGCGCCGACTTTTTTAGTAATCACACGTTTATCTCCGGTAAACAGATTTTGAACCTGACTCCTATTGGGCAAATAAATATGTTTATCGTCAGTAATTTGTTCGATAAATGGAAAGCAGATGCTGAAAAATTCCGCAGCCCCTACTTTGATTTTACCCAGCCCGAAGTGGAGGAAGCCATGCGTTCTTTCATGAATGTGGTGTCGCAACATATTGCTGTTCGTCGCGAATACCTGGAGCCAATGTTGGCCGATGCCCTCCGCCGGACGCTAACGCTGATTTTTGATCCCCGCTATTATTTTGATGAACTGCTTCGTAATCAACCCGATTTTACGCTCACTGCCGATGCCGCCAAACAGATAGTGCGCTACACGCAAATTAACAAATTTGTGGCTACCAGCCTCGTGGAACGCATGAATGGCAAGCCGTTTATGTACGTAAACCAGGCACTGAACAGTATGGATGAAATAATGTCGCAAAAAGGGCACGAGCTGGAACGCTACGAACGCTATGTGGCCATCCTGTCGGAGAAAGTGCCAATGGATATTAATGCCCTGTTCCGAACATCGCCCGATGTAATCAATGGTGGTGCGCCAACGCGGTCATTTTTTGATACAGAATTAGATACTACCACCCCGGCTGTTGGTGCTGGTGTTCTGCTTTCCAACGTACAAAACGACGTGCCAAAGCCGAGCGTTCAGCCTTCGTCTGCTGAAACAGATCGCAACGAACGCGAACCGGAACCTTATAGTGATCCCGAACTTCCTGGTTCAACATCAACAGACCCGGTTGAGGATCCCATTAAAGTTGCCGAACCGCCAACATCGCCCATGGGCAGTTCGCCCCTCAACCAGGCAGCCACCTATCAGGCTCCCCGGATGTCGCTTCAACTTACGCCCCAAAACCAGGTTGACGAGCCAACAAGCGTGGCTGAAGCGTTCCATCGGGCACCCATCGAAAGTATCGGGAAAAGTATTTCATTGAACCAAAAATTCCGGTTTATCAACCAGTTATTCAGCGGCAGTAGCACGTCTTATGCCCAGGCTATTGATGAACTTGACCAAATGGAAAACTACGGTCAGGCCCTCGATTTGATCTCGTATCGCTATGCCAGCCAGTATCTATGGGATATGAGTAGCGACGAAGTCAGCGAGTTGGTAGAGATTCTGAAACGGCGATTTGCGTAGTAAGACAAAGGAAGTACAGAACCAGACGTCTCCTCCACTTCCTTTGCTTTCTTTTTTGCTCTCAACATAAAAACCTTCTTTTCAGCCGGATTGATGCCCCGGTAATAGGTGGCATTTTCTGATTGGAAGCCCTTGAGAATACGTTACCCACTATTCATTTTCCTGGTTCTTGCGCTGCCCGCCTGGGCACAGCAAACCCGTCGCCCGCCGGTCGATATGAACGGGTTTTTGCAGAACCTGTTTCCCGTGCAAACCGAAGGCATCGACTATCAATCGGTGTTCGATAATCTGGCGCAACTATACGCCACGCCACTCGACCTGAACACAGCCACTCGCGACGAACTGGCGGCTACGTTTCTGCTCGATGAGCGGCAACTAACCAGTTTTCTGAACTACCGCGAACAATATGGCGACCTGCTTTCGGTGTATGAATTACAGGCTGTTCCCGAATTGGATATACTGACAATCAGACGTTTACTTCCATTTGTGGAGATCGGCACCAACGCCCTTACCAACCGGCTGCCCACCCCTGCCGATCATTATCTGTTGCTTCGGTATGAACAAAATATTGAACAGCAAAAGGGATTTACAAAGGGCGAACCCGACAAAAACGGTAAGTATCCCACCCGCTATTTGGGCGGGGCCGGGCAGTGGTTTACGCGCTACAGGTATAGTCGGCCACGGGCGTATAGTGTGGGGTTTACGGTGGAAAAAGACCCTGGCGAAGCGTATAACTGGCAACCCGGCACCCGGCAATACGGAGCCGATTACATTTCATTTCATGCCCAAATTCAGAACCGGGGTCGCTGGCGAAATGTGATTCTGGGCGATTATCAACTCCAGATCGGGCAGGGGCTGGTGCTGTCGGCGGGGTTTGTGTTGGGTAAAAACGCCGAAACGGTGCAAACCGTCCGCCGACCCACGCTGGGGGCAAGGCCATATACCTCGCTGACTGAATATGGCTATTTGCGGGGAGCCTCAGCCACCTATGCCCTCTCGAAAAACCTGGATATTACTCTTTTTGCCGCCCGCAACCGGCGCGATGCCAACACGGCCCCGACAACCGCAACGGCCATTGTGCTGGGTACCATTGCCACCTCCATTCAGACATCGGGCCTGCACCAAACCCCCTCCGAATTGGCCGACCGGCAGAGCCTGCTCGAAACCAACCTCGGCGGGCATTTGCTGTATCATCGGGGGCAACGTCTGCAAGTAGGAGCCACATTGATACACACACAATTCAGTTTGCCGCTGCTGAAACGAAATCTGAAATACAACGAATTTGAGTTTACGGGCAACCGAAACACGGTGATTGGGCTGCACGGCGGCTATGTGTATCGCAACCTGAACTTTTTTGGCGAAGTGGCCCATAGCAGCGGCTCGCTCACCAACAGCGGGGGTATCGGGGCAGTAGGAGGTATGTTGGCCAGTTTGAACCGACGGGTAGATTTATCGGTGGTGGCCCGGCATTACGACCGCAATTTCCACAGTTTCTATGCCAATGGCTTCAGCGAAAATACCCGAACCATCAACGAAACTGGGGTATATGTCGGAGCCAAATACAGCGTCTATCGCAAGCTGACATTGAGCAGTTATGTTGACGTGGTGCGGTTTCCGTGGTGGCGGTATTTGGTTGACAAACCATCGGGCGGCATCGACTTTTTGGGGCAGGCCAGCTATTCGCCTAATCGCCAAACGACGTTCTCGCTGGTTTTCCACGAAGAGCACAAAGAGAAAAACAAGCCCGGCAGCAAAACCACCCCCCGCGAAGTGGTTGGCACCACCCGACGGAGCCTGATTCTGAATGCAGAATATTCGGTTAGTCAGGGATTTACAATGCGTTCCCGGATTCAGGCCGGAACGTTTGGGTATGCGGGATTAGCCGCGTCAAAGGGGTTTGCGTTGGTGCAGGATGCCACCTATGCAATGCGTCGCTGGAGTGTGAGTGGGCGTGTTGCCCTGTTCGGCACCGACGACTACGATAGCCGTCAGTATGTCTATGAGCGCGACGTGTTGTATGCCTTCTCGTTCCCGGCCTATTACGACCGGGGCATCCGGCATTACCTGCTCATGCGCTACGAAGCCAGCCGCCACCTCGATTTGTGGCTCCGCTGGGCACGCACTGACCTCACCAATCAACCCACCATCGGCTCGGATTTGGATGAGACCTCGGTTCCGCACAAATCGGAAGTGAAAGTGCAGGTGCGGTGGCGGTTTTGAGGGGAAGGCGTTGTAAGTTGCAGTTATCTTCTCTTCAATTAATTCCTAACCATGATCGACATCGAAACAGTCCGGCAAATTGCCCTGTCGTTGCCCGAAGTGACGGAGCAACCGCACTTCGATAAGCCATCATTCCGAATCGGGAAGAAGATATTTGCGACCCTCAACATTCCAGCCAATCGGGTTTGCGTCAAGCTGTCGGAAGTCGATCAGGATGTGTTTTCGTCGTTCGACCGAACGGTTATCTATCCCGTTCCGAACAAGTGGGGTAAACAGGGTTGGACGCTGATTAACCTACCCAATGTTCCTATTGAAACGCTTATGGACGCGCTCACAACGGCTTACTGTGAAGTGGCCCCAAAGAGGCTTTCGTCGCAACTCAAAACCGACGAAAGCGATCTTTTATGAATTCCCCCCTCACTTTCCGCCTTGCTACCGAAGCCGACCTGCCAATAATCATTCAATTGCTGGCCGATGACCCACTGGGCGCACAACGGGAGAAGGCCGAAACTGCGCTTTCTGAAAACTATTTACAGGCGTTTAACCGAATCAAAAACGATCCGAATCAGGAATTGACCGTGGCCGAAAGCGATGGTGAAATCGTCGGGACGTTTCAGTTGTCGTTTATTCAGTACCTGACGCATCAGGGCGGCATGAGGGCGCAGATCGAAGCGGTGCGGGTTAGTTCGGCGCAGCGGGGAAAGGGAATTGGTAAATTGATGTTCGACTATGCCATTGACCGGGCGCGGGAAAAAGGGTGTCGCATGGTGCAGTTGACCACCGACAAACAACGCCCCGATGCGCTCCGATTTTATGAAACCCTCGGCTTTGTGGCCACCCACGAAGGCATGAAACTCCGGTTGTGAGCGGGTGCTGTGCAGGTATTTCAGCGAAGCGAAGTAGTGAGGTAGAAGGTTCATGCAAAAGTTTCGACAAAATAAAGCGCGTTAAATAATTTTTGTCTATTTATTCCAACTGTTTAGTAGTAAATTGGGTCTATTAAATCCAAAGGTTATATTGGCATGGAAATTGACTAATGTAACCACACCAGAATGACCCGATTATGAAATCTACTCTACTGCTCAAACGTCTCAATTCCCGCACGTTCAATTCACTGCTGGGCATATTTTCGGTTGTATTCTTTGTGGCAGTCGTGGCACTGCTTATTATTCCGTATAGTGTGTTCCGGCTTTTAGCTCGGTACACCCCCGTCGGGCATGTCCCCATTCCGGTCTCGTTCACTTCCTGATATTCTCCGCCACCACCCGTGCTGTGCGAGTGCGAATGGCTGAGGCTACAAAAAATCCGGTTGCTGCTTTTCCACCTGCTTTCAGGTTGATAATGTTGGTCGGGACGTTGGCCGGGGGCGTGGCAAACAGGCCTCCATTGGTGATTTGTCCCCGTAGTTCAATAAAGAAAAAGAAGGCTTCCGGCGTAATCGACTGCACCTCTACCTGCACGGTGTCGTTGCGGGCATAGAAGTTTTCGGGGTTGATCGACTGACGGATGGGCCGGATAAACACCAGTCCATCGGTGTCGCCGTTGGCGTTGAAACCGGCATCATACACCGTGATCAGGTCGTTAGGGCGGTTTTGCAATTGACCGTTACGAAAAAATTTAACCCGGTAATAATCAGCGGCTTCTGGCAGGTCTTTGGCGTAGAACTCGGCCTGAAATCCTTTCTCTTCCGACAGTGGGTTTATTTTTTCTTCTCTGAAAATGAGCGAGTCGATTTTCGGTACGCGGTTCATTTTTGAAGCCGACACATACTGCTGACTCTGAAATTCAATACCTAACTCATAGGTTTCGCCAATGCGGCCCAGGGTATCTTTAGTGCTGGCGGGTTTCCACGTATAACAGCCATCGTTGTCGGAATCGGTGAATTCAAAAATTCGGCCTTTGCTGTCCCGGACACCCACTCGCGCCCCTGTAGCGGCAATAGCGGCACCATTGTTCAGGTAGGGGGCCGTTTGGGTCAGGCGAATGCGTTGTTCCCCCGGTTGATCGGTCAGCCAGGCATCCACCGAGAGTTGCGATGGGCCTTCGTCGAGGTCAGCGTCGATCACGGTCTCGCAGGAAGAAAGAAAGAGCGAAAGAGCGAAACAGAGAAAGAGTGTTGCAAGTCCGACAGTTCGGAAGTGGGGCAGCAGGCTGACGAATTGTGATTTCATGGCGGGGTTTTTTTTAAAATTTGAAGTTGTAGGTAACAGAAGGAATAGCTGTGGCAAAAACCGAATACCGAACGGCCTGTGTGTTATTGGTGGTGTTGAGTCGGCGGGTGTCGCCCAGTTCCGTGCTCCGTTTCACGTCCACATAGGTGGCGGGTTCCTGCTGAAAAAACACCGAAAACGGGTTCTTGCGGGCATATACGTTATAGACCGAAAACACCCAACTATCCTCTTTACGCTTGCCGGGCTTCTGCTTTCCCTTAAGCGTAGCGGCAAAATCGAGTCGGTGATAAACCGGAATTCGGTAGTTATTACGAACATTGTCGGCGTTGTGCGGCACTGTATAGCCCTGATACTCATAGCGGTTGGTGGGAAAGGTGGCCGGGGTGCCGCTGCTGATCACAAACGTGCTCGAGAAGTTCCATCGCTTGGTGGTGCCATCGGCCCGGCGCGGGTCAATCAGCAGCACCGTATTGAGGGTGTGCCGCCGGTCGAAACGCGAGTCAAACCACTTCCCCTGATTGATGCCTGTTACCTGCCGCTCGGTTTTGCCCAGCGTGTAGCTGATCCAGCCATTCACCACGCCCGTGTTTTTCTTGATAAAAAACTCGGCTCCGTAGGCACGGCCTTTGCCACTTAACAAATCGCCTTCGAGGTATTTGTTCAGCAGCAAGTCGGCTCCGTCGATGTAGTCCAACTGGTTTTGCAGCCATTTATAATAAAGCTCCACCGAGACTTCGTAGGTGTTGTCGCGGCTGTCTTTGAGGTTGCGGAAATAGCCGCCCGCAATCTGATCGGCAATCTGTGGGCGGATGTTGTTGGTAGACGGAGTCCAAACATCCAATGGCGTTGAGGCTGTGGTATTGGAAACGAGGTGAATGTACTGCGCCAGCCGGTTGTAGCTCATTTTCAGCGAACTACTCTCCGTCAGTTCATATTTGGCCGAGAAACGTGGCTCCAGGTTTCCATAAGTGGCAATGCTTTCGCCACGCTTGTAGGTACGGGTTTGACCAGCAACAGGGAATCGCCGTTGACCCGGAGCCACATCGGTCTGGAACTGATACGACTCGCCCGGCCCGATGTAGTTGAACAGCGAATACCGCAAGCCATATTGCAACTGCAAGCGGGGGGAAACTTGCTGCTCGTTACCCACATACAGGGCATTTTCAAGGGCGAATTTGCTCTCTAAACCAAAACTTCTGACCACCCCCGCACTGGCAGCGGTGGCCGTTCCCGGCTCAAAATCATACAAAATACTTTGTCCGCCAAACGTGATGGTATTGTTTTTAAGAAAAAGTGTAAAATCCGGTTTGACGCTGTAGTTGATAATCTTCGATTTCCAGCGGAAGTAATCGTTTTTGTTTTCTTCTTTCCTTTTTAGGTCAGTGTCGAGTGTGTAGTCGTAGTTGCTGTAGAAAGCCGTTGTGTTCAGGAACAGCTTGTCGCTGAAGACATGGTTCCAGCGGAGGGCGGCTGTTTTGTTGCCCCAATTAAACCCGAAGTCAGAACCGAACACGTCGCGACCCAGATAGCCCGACAGGAAAACGGTGTTCTTTTCATTGATGCGGTAGTTGGCTTTGGCGGTAAGGTCGTAGAAATAAAACTGCGAGCCTTTCAGATCACCTGTCAGAAACGGCTGGGCCAACACGTCGGCATACGAGCGACGGCCTGCCACAATAAACGACCCTCTGGCTACACCTTCTTTGTTTTTGAATAGTGGGCGTTCGTAAGACAATCGGCTAAAAATCAGACCGATGCCACCGTTAACTTCGGCTTTTTTAGAATTGCCCTCTTTTAAACGAACATCTAAGATCGACGAAATTCGACCGCCATATAGCGATGGAATGCCACCTTTGATGAGTTTCACGTCTTTCACAGCATCGGGGTTGAAAACCGAGAAAAACCCGAACAGGTGCGACGAGTTATAGACCGGGGCCTCGTCCATCAGCACCAGGTTCTGGTCGATGTTGCCGCCCCGGACGTTGAATCCAGTGGCTCCCTCGCCCACGGTGGTGACACCCGGCAACAGTTGAATGGCCCGAATCACATCGACCTCACCCAGCAGCGCAGGTATCCGCTGAATGGTGCGCACGTCGATCTTGTTCACCGACATTTCGATATTTTTCACGTTGTCTTCTTCGCGTTCGGCTTTCACCACAACCTCCTGTAAATCGCGTCCTTCTTCGGCCAACTCTACGTCGGCACGGACATTTTGGGTGCTGAGGGTGACAGGGATTGTTTGCTTTTTGAAACCAACAAACGATACAATGAGGTTATAAGAGCCAGCGGGCAGTGTTACGGCATAATACCCGTAGTTATTCGTGACGGCTCCGGTGGCGGTTTCTTTCACATAAACCGACACGCCAATGAGACCTTCGCCGTTCTTAGCATCTTTAATGTAGCCGCTGACAGTGTATTGTGCGTTGGCAGCAGGTGCAGTGGGTAGGCTGTTTTGGGAAGGCGTTTGACCGTTGGCCATTGGGCCGGCCAGAAAAGCCAGCCCCAGTCCGAACAGCCAGGTAGTACGCAGTAGAATATTCATAGTTCAGTCGGACTTCCGATGCGGTTGTGATGGTTTTTGTTTATGCTTACTTAGACAACTCAAAAGTAAGCGGGTTGATTGCCGAAAAACCCGAAAATTGGACGAAGCAGTGAAAATCCGCCGTGAACGGTCGATAGCGTAAGACAAAACCAATACTTTTGACAGATAATTATTGACCTTCCCCTATCCATTATGCTCGAAATCAAGAATATTTCAAAAGCCTTTGGCGGTCGTACCGTGCTAGAGGACATCAGCGCAACGTTTAAACCGGGCACCACCAGCCTGATTATTGGCGGTAGCGGCACCGGCAAAAGTGTGTTACTAAAGTGTATGATCGGCTTGGTGAAACCCGATAATGGACAGGTTCTCTATGACGGGCGCGACTTTTTGAAAGGCGACGAAGAAACTGTGAAAGCCATTCGGCGCGAAATGGGCGTGTTGTTCCAGGGCTCGGCCCTGTTCGACTCCAAAACGGTGATCGACAATGTCCGTTTTCCCCTCGAAATGCTGACCGACATGAACGAAGCCGAAAAACGCGAGCGGGCCGAGTTTTGCCTACAGCGCGTGGGTCTGGAGCAAGCCGCCGACCGGATGCCCTCCGAGATTTCAGGTGGTATGAAAAAGCGGGTGGGCATTGCCCGCGCCATCGTCATGAACCCCAAATACCTGTTCTGCGACGAACCCAACTCCGGCCTCGACCCGCTGACCTCAATCAAAATTGATCAGTTGATCAAAGAGATAACCGACGAGTTCAATACTACCACCATCGTGATCACGCACGATATGAACTCCATGATGGAGATTGGTGAACAGATCACGTTTTTGTATCAGGGCCATAAACTCTGGGAAGGCGACAACAACAGCATCACCAGCTCAAGCGTGCCCGAACTAAACGAGTTTATCTACGCCAACAAGTTGCTGCGTGATATGAATAAGTGAGGGAATTCATTTCCCCGTTTTTCCCAGCACCTTCATATAGCGGTCAGCGAATTGGAGAAAGGTAGGCCAGTTTGGGCCGGTGGTGTGACCCCCGCTGTGTTGCCGGAAACCAATTTCTCCGTCGGTGAGGGTCGTTTCCATTGGCGGGAACTCGGTGGTGCCGAGGTCTTTTTTGCCCAGTAACCGATAGACCGGTCCAGCATAGGCTCCACCCAGAAACATGCCTTTGGCATCAATCCACGGCCCTTCCACGGTGGTCGAACCCGCGCTGATGAACACGGGCCGGGGGGCGCACAAGGCCACCAACTCGTGCGCATCAACGGGTAAATCGTTGGGAGTTAGTGGTCCGGCGTATTTGATATAATTGCCGGCCATCCAGTGATACTCGCCCGACCCGGCTACGTTCTCGGTTTGTTCGCCAAAGGTGCGCCGGTGCAGCTTGGCCCCACCCGCCCCCGACGATCCAATGAACCCAATGGTATAGCGCGGTTCGTAGGCCATGGCCACAATAGCCGCCTTCCCAAACCGCGATAAACCTTCAATGCCCACCTGTTTGGCATCCACGTCGCGGTCGGTCTCGAAATAGTCGAGGGCGCGGCTGGCTCCCCACGCCCAGGCCCGCAAAGCCCCCCAATCGTCGGGTTTCCGGGTTTGACCTTTGTTTACAAGACCAATAATGCCTTCGGTCAGGCCCGCGCCGTTGTCGGCCTGATAGCTGGTCGGATAAATAATGGCATAGCCCCAGCCCTTTTGGAGAAGTTGTTGTTGCCAACTGGGGGGCGTTGGAGCCGTTGTTGACGCGGGCGGTTGCGGAGGCCGAAAACCGGCAGGCCACCGGTATCCAAACTCCATGATAACCGGGACCGACCCGCTTGCTCCTGCGGGCGTAGCCAACGTTAGGTCAATATCAACCTTGATGGCCGGATAGCTCGAGTTATCGACATGGCCAATCAATCGTTTCAATTTAATCGGGAGACCATCCTGAACGGTGTCTTTGGTGCTGACTACCTGCCAGCTAACCTTTGGTGTGTTTTTCGGCATCCGGCCATATACCTCCCGGTCGAAGTCTTCCACGATTTCGGGTCGGCGTTTTTGCCACCACTGGCTGGCGGTCGTAACGGGTTTTCCGTTGTTCAATACCAGTGGATCGGGCAGGCTGGTGTAAGTAGTCGCTTTCGATTCGTCGCGGTTGGCCGCATTGGGGGCATTGGGGTTGCCCGACGGCCCCGGTCGCAGGCTGCTGATGTTGAGCAGAGACATCATGGCCCGGTGGTCGGCCTGGGTTTTGCGTTGCGTTCGAGCAATCAGGCTATCCTGTTCGGGCGTTCGGCGTATGGGAGTGGCCTGAGCCAGCAGACTACTTATTGGAGCCGCAAGCAGCAGGCTGTTCAGAACAAGTTGTCGGAGCATCTCAATTATGTTAAGGGGGGTATTCTTACCAATGAGTTTGCGCGGGGCATTCTACTTGGGGAGGGGTTACGCCAATACGATAGATAGAACAGGAAGCCAATTAGATTAATCTTTAGTTCTTCTTCGTTCCAATAATCCCCCTCGACCTGCGCTTTGGCATGGAGGTCGAGCAGGATTTTGGTTTCTTGGGGGGCAAGGCATAACTCGCCTGCAGCCAGTTTGTGATAACTGGCCCCGGTTTGTTGGCTTCAAACCGCTGAATGGTAAAGGCCCTTGCTAACGCGACAGAGTCAAATTCTAATTGATTTTTTGCGGCTTCCAAAAATAATTTATTTGCTGTTCATTTGTGAATTTTTTGCTGAAATCATGAGCTTGCTAGCCTGTAAGCTTTTCCAAGAGGTGTTCAGTAATAACAAATCTATCTACATTATTGTAAGTAATGTTGTACACTAACTTGCAATTTTCCAATATCCTTATCTTGTTACGTAAGTTATCGTGATCTTCAAAGTAATATTCCAAAATATCGTTATTTCTGTTAGAATTGTAAATACTTTTTTTACTTCTTATAATGAATTCTCTGATAAGTGGATTCTCTACTATATCTTTACTCATTTCAGATAATAAATCTGGTAATAAGTCAGCAACATATGCGAAGGGGTCTTCGATAATAATGGGGGCTTCTACGTTATATCTAGTTTTGTAAACAGTGTTTGAATTAGATTCTTTCAAAGCTTTTTCAATGGATTCAATCGCTTTAAGAGTCTTACTATGTTGAGTATCACCTATAAATAGTGGAGGTGTAGAATTTTTAACTCCAATTACTGTTTCTTCCTCATATTTATTTAAAAGTAGGTCATAGTATTCTAGTTTTAATGTAATCTCATTTCCAAAAGACTCGTCTGAACCGGAGAAGAACGAAACATCAAAAAAGAAGGGGTTGTCTCGATTAATTAATGTGATTTCTATTGGAAATACATCAGGTATATCTTTCAGTGACTCAGGTATTGGCGAGAATTGGATATTTACTTTTATGGCAAGTGCATCAGTCAAAGCTAATATTCCTAATTGTAATATTTGTTCATGATTTGGTTTTAAACGAAATAGGTGGATAAGCTTTGGTTTTGATTGATTTCGTTTAGAGCGTATAGCCTCAACAATAAAATGTCTTGCAGGTACAGTGTGGGCACCCGCACGAGTATAGTATTTATGGTCGTCTGCCATGTGTGGCCCTATGAAACTCTCCTCAACTGTAACCACTAAAACGACGTTTCCATGAGTAAGTTCACCTCGGTTTCCTACATCATCAATAGAGTTGTTGCGTCGGTGATAGTCAAGTCGTTATAACTGCTCGAATGCGTTAATTTTGTGGCATGAATTTCTCAACGGCTAACTTACGAACCGATCGTCATTGGCGCTCAGCAACCGGGCTTGACCAGAAACGATTCCA
>JANOCD010000009.1:0-2048 GCA_031411995.1 Cytophagales bacterium | reverse complement strand
TTTTTCTGGTAAAGATCAGCCAGTTCGGAGGTTTGATGATTAACAAAATCTGCACCCAGCAATGTATTTAACTGAGCCAGTGAGCAACCCCACTGCGTTCGGAGGCCCGTGAGCAAGTACTCGTTCACGCGGTCGGCGGTGGTCAGGGTTTCGATTTCGGCGGGGAGTTCGCCCTTTGTAATGGCCTGCACGTAGCGGGTGTTGTTGGCCACGTTGAACTGCCGACTATGTCCGTTGTAAGAATGTGCACTCGGCCCCAGGCCCAGATACGGTTGCTGTTGCCAGTAGGCCGTGTTATGCAGGGCATAATGACCGGGTTTGGCAAAGTTCGAAATCTCGTAATGGTCATAGCCCGCACCCCGCAACGCGCTCGTGAGTTGCTCAAACTGATCGGCGGCCAGGTTTTCGTCGATGGGCTTGAGTTGCCCTTTCTGGGTCCATCGGCCAAACGCCGTGTCGGGTTCAATGGTCAGCGCATAAGCCGAAATATGAGACACATCGAGCGACAAAGCACGGTCGAGATCGTATGTCCAGACCGGCCCGACTAGCCGACTTCCCCCCCTCTCCTTGCGAAGGAGAGGGGGCTGGGGCGGTCCGACGGGTCGGGTGAGGTCGGGAATTCCATATATAAGGTCGATGCTTAGGTTGTCGAAACCGGCTTCGCGGGCCAGCCGAACGCATTGCTCGGCTTCGGTGGCAGTGTGGGCGCGGTTCATCCAGCGGAGGGTTTCTTCACTAAACGTTTGCAGGCCAATACTGAGCCGGTTCACGTATCGCCGGAGCATGGTGAGCTTATCGGCGGTGAGGTCGTCGGGGTTGGCTTCGAGGGTTATTTCGGCAGTGGGCGACACCGTGAATTGCCGGTGAATTGCGTCGAACACATACCCTAACTCATTCTCAGTGAGCAGTGAAGGAGTGCCTCCCCCGAAATAAATCGTGTCGAGATGTGTGGTGGGCAGGTAGTCTTTCTGCAAAACCAGCTCCTCCCCAATTGCCTCAACAAGAGCCGATTTCTGGCTCAGGTTCGTACTAAAATGGAAGTCGCAATAATGGCAGGCCTGTTTGCAAAAAGGAATATGAATATACAGGTGCATGAATCAGGTTCGGTTGGCCAGGGCCACAATGTCCTTTACCTCAACAACCGTTTTATGGTTGCCGTTTCCAACGGTGTTCATCATGGCCTGTCCCAGTTGCTTCAGGGTGATCACAAGACCCGGCAGCAGAGTCCGAAAAACGGGATATAACCAGCTTAGGTACTTGTAATACGACAGGGTGTTTCTGAGTCCTTCTGTTGGGTGAATGTAGCCGGGCCGGAAATTATAGACCTGTTTGAAGGGTAGTTTCATCAGGTCGTTTTCGGTTTTGCCTTTCACCCGCGCCCACATCGTGCGGCCTTTTTCGGTGCTGTCGGTGCCCGTTCCAGAAACGTAGCAAAACGTCATGTCGGGGTTGAGCCGACTCAGTGTTTGGGCCACACTCATGGTGAGCGTATAGGTAATTTTAGTAAAATCGCTTTCGCTCATGCCCAGTGAGGAGATCCCTAAACAAAAAAAGCAGGCATTATAGCCTACCAATTGGTTTTCTACTGCCGACAGATCGTAAAAATCCGCAACAATCAGTTCACTCAGTTTGGGGTGGGTCACTCCGCAGGTTTTGCGGCCAACAACCAGCACTTTTTCAACATCGGCACGTAGCAGGCATTCATGCAGAACGCCTTCGCCAACCATGCCGGTGGCACCTGTTACAATTGCCTTTATCATCATGGGTTACAGTGGTTTTTTTTAGCTATAATCATCCCTGCTTGTGACTTTCCAGCCGTTTTTCCAGCACAATCATCAATCCACGCTTACCCTGCACCGTTCCAACGATGTCGAAACCGTGGCGAAGATTCAGAATAAGCATCGAACGCCAGCGATTATAGGTCTGAGTACGAATGGTATGATAGCCCTGTTGGTGGCACCAGTCGTGTTGTTGTTCCATCAAAGCCGACGCAATTTTGCGGCCCCGATAGTCCGGGAGAACACCCCCAAGCCAGCTATAAAAGTGGC
>JANOCD010000008.1:0-227227 GCA_031411995.1 Cytophagales bacterium | reverse complement strand
GGCTCAAAACGGCCGTAAACTCGATCTCGATCAGGTAATCGGGGCTGATTAACGCGCTCACTTCATAGATACCCGTGGTGGGTTTTATTTCGCCAAAAACGGCTCCATGGGCTTTGGCAATCTCCTCCCAACGGCTGATGTCAGTGGTGAACATCCGTGTGCGGACCACATCGCTCATGGAGGCTCCAGCTTCGGCTAACACATCGGCAATGCGGGTCAGGATATTGTGGGTTTGTGCATAAATGTCGTCTTTTCTAACGGTTTCACCATCCACAATAGCCACAGTGCCAGACACTTCGATACTGTTGCCCATGCGAACGGCGCGGCAGTAGCCCATTTTGTCTTCCCAGGGCGAGCCGGAAAGTATGTTTTGTCGTTTCATGCCGCAAATTAGTTATTTTTGTCTCTGTACATCGCACAAGAGGAACCATGACGCTCGAACAACCCATCACCAGCCTCGACCAACTCGATCCGTTGGGTATTTATTCCTATGCCGACTACCTGACATGGCAGTTTGAAGAGCGGGTTGAGCTTTTCAAAGGAAAACTATTCCCGATGGCCGCGCCAAAACGGCTTCATCAGCGGTACTCGTCGCGTTTATCGTTATCAATTGGCAATTACCTCGTGGGTAAGTCCTGTGAGTTGTATGTAGCCCCCTTTGATGTGCGCCTGCCCGATAGCAAGCGCAAACCCCGCTTCGATGGAGACATTCATACTGTTGTGCAGCCCGATTTGTGTGTCGTTTGTGATGCCGAAAAATTGGACGACCGGGGTTGTTTAGGCGCACCCGACCTGATGATCGAGATTCTTTCGCCGGGAAACACCAAGAAAGAAATGAACAACAAATTCCGGCTTTATGAAGAAGCCGGCGTTCGGGAATATTGGGTGGTTGAACCAGCCGACAAGTTTGTGCTGATTTATGTGTTGCGCGATGGTGAGTATATTGGGTTGCGCCCTGCTACCGACGAGTATCCGATAAACAGCACCGTTCTTCCGGGTTTGACGATTGATCTGGAGGCTATATTTGCTGAATGAGGCCCCTTACATTGCCCACACAGCTTGAAATTGCGCTTTTTCTCCTTCACAGACACCACAAACATACTCAGCCAGATCACCAAACGCCGTTCCCGCGCTGATCCCCCGGTGCGGCTCCCCAAAGCGGGCATCGTAGCGACTCAGGCAGTTGGGACACTGATAAATAGGGAGTTTAGGCCGCTCCGCCGACACTTCTGGTTGGGGTTCAGGCAGTACCATTTCGGGCGAGGACAAGCGTTCGTAATAAGCCATCGACAATTGTCGAATGCTGTCGCTGAGGGCGGCCAGCGGCTGACTTTTCGCAAACAACACATACTGCGAGTTTGTGGTCGAGTAACCCGTTCGCTGGTACATATCGAAGGTGGTCTCACTTCCGTTCCGTTGCAACACCACCGACGCAGCAGCCTCCGAAAACGGGATATTTAGGGCGAAACTAAGCGCGTCGGTCCGCACATCGGTATCGTCTAACTGGTTCAGCACCTGATTTCGCATCGAAACGGCCTGCTCGTCGGCATCGGGGAGTTGCCAGTTTAAGTGCCAGGCCGGGAGGTTGGTTCGCACTCCAAACCGCCCTAACAACCGATCCCATGCGGGTCGGTCGCCCTCGCGAATATCTTTGATTAACAGGGTTTTGTAGGGCGTGAGATACAGCTTTCCCATGCGTGTGTCGCGGCAGAGGTCGCAGATGGCCGTGATGAATTCGAGCGAAAAAGCGTAGTTTTTCCGGTATAAACCCAGCCAGAAATTGCCGTTTCGGGTTTGATGAAACCCTTCGTACAAAGGCATGGTATTATAGGGCAGTTTCAGGTCTTCGGCCACCTTGCGGGTTCGTCCCTGAAAATCGGCCATCACCGCCCGGTAGAATGTATCGAGGGTGGCCCGCACGCCAGTGTCGGCTGGGTTGCCAAAGTAATGCTTCTCTACTGCCCGCACGAATACCGCGATAAACTCACTTTCGATCAAAATGGGCCACTGATACCGCCGGACGCTGCCCGATGGCCGCAAAAATACGTACCAGTAATTCGGCTCCGGCGAAGCCACAAAATTGACGTTTCCCGTAAACGGTGCCACCAGCGATTGCGCCGGATCAATCAGGTTCACTTTCAGCCGGGGGCCCGTGGTGAACTGGGCCAACACATCGAGGTAAACCCCCGCCGTGAGCCAGGGCGTATCAGGGAAAACATCGGTGGCTGGCAACGACGACACGATGTTCTGAGTGTTCGGTTGAGTGAAGTCAGTGGTTAAACCGAGGTTGCCAACCCTGCGCGTCATATCTTCACTAATCAGGCCACCGGGCAGATCCAGCAACACACTCTGCCGGTTGCTGACTTCAAGGCTCGACAAGCCATAGCCCTGCGCCCATTGCGCGATTTGCCGGAGGTCATTCGGGGCAATGCTGCCGCCGTTGGTCAGGATTTGGAGCGTTTTCATCAGGTGGTTTTGTGGGTGGCAGCAGGTCCCCTGACCTGCCGCAATCCGGGTTCCCAGACCCGTTTTGTTACACTGTTGAGCCGCTTTGCGGCTGTGGATCTGGGGACCCATGCGCAGCAGATCAAGGGACCTGCCGCCAACCGACTACAAAAACTTACATCACCATTGAATAGTCATTTATGGTTTTATTGACAAAATTCACAAGCGTTTAAGTATATTTAACGAAACTTTTTAACCAGATTATGAAGACTTTCTGCGCCTTAGCCATACTATTGTTGTCAAACTTCTTGTATTCTTGTCAATCAGAATCGCCATCTTCTCAACCCATCCTCCCTACGCCAACAACTGTTGCTGTTCCGGCTGAGTCAGCTACAGTTTTTACCATTCCGGCAAATTTTTGGAAGGCCCCTGATGAAGGCCCCATTATTGCACTGCCTGCTACTGTTAAGCTGAAAGCGATGACTGTGAAGCATGAAGAGTTTATATCGCTTGAAATGCTTCAAAAACTCAGTAGTGATCCTCAATTGGTACAGGACAGATATGCATATACGCTGACTTTCGATTATGATGAACGGGGTAAACCAAGATGGTTAAAATCAGCAGGTAATGGAAACACGCTGATAATTTCTTCATCCACTCAATTTGGACTTTCCGATACGCTTATTTTGAACCCGTCTGGCTATGCTACCCAACGAATCTTTACCGGCTATGGTGATCCAACCCCCAAAGAATACACGTATTCGCCAGACAACATGTTGACGAGCGAAACCATCCGAACAATTGATGGCTGTGGGCTACCAACGATTAAGCAACTTACCCAAAAACATACCATCCTCAATGGTAACCGGGTCGCGACCGAAATCATAGAGTCTAAAAATGACCTTGCTGTAATTTCCATTCGGTATGAGTTTGACCAAACGCGATTGAATACTGGTTTAGGCTTCGACACATTCAGAATGTTTTCGGGATGCAGTGGTCTTTTCATGGCTTTTGGTACGCCGACAACGTACATCTTCGGCAACTTCAACAAAAATCTGATTCGCAAAGCAATCGTAAAGGATCAAAACGGCGATATTCGGGAGTATTTTTACCGCTATGCCTTCGACCCAAAAGGACGTGTCAAAACGCTATCCATTCTTTACAGTTACAAAAAATTAATACTTGGGACGAGTGGTACGCCTTATGCTATCCAGGTTCGAGACTACCAGTACGAGGATTAATCAAACCCCCACTGCCACCCGTTTTCCAACCCGTTCCAGGATTGCTTTCACCTCCGGGCGGCAACTGCCGCAGCCTGTTCCGGCCCCGGTGGTTTGGCACAATTGTTTGAACTCGGTGGCTCCGGCTTTAATGGCTTCCTGCAAATTCCCGTCGCCCACGCTGTTGCACGAACACACCAATTTGCCCAAAACGGGCTTGGGTGCCTGCCCCGACCGCAGCAACGACAACCGCTTGTCCGACAGTTCAGTACGGTTATGAATCAGGTCTTTATATTCCAGAAACTCAGCCTTGTCGCCAATCAAAATGGCTCCCACGAGCCGGTCGCGGTGAATGATGCACTTTTTGTAATAGCGTTTGGCCCGATCAATAAATACCACTTCCTCGTACTCGTGGGCATCGGCCGTTCGGGGGGCTTCGGGCAGGCCCAGCGAACAGAGGTGCAGCCCCTCCATTTTCAGGATGTTCATCGAGAGAGAACCAGTGTAGTAGGTGGTGCGGTCGCCGTGGAGATAGCGGGCAATTACCTCGGCCTGTTCTTCGGCGGCTGCCGTGATGCCCCAGAGGTTGCCATTCAGTTCGGCCACTTCGCCAGCCGCAAAAATGCTTGGGTCGGAGGTTTGGAGGTATTCGTTTACGACCACGCCCCGGTTCACAGCCAGCCCGCAGGCCCGCGCCAGTTCGGCATTGGGTTGGGTGCCAATGGCGAATACCACGGCCCGCGCCGGAATGGTTTGCCCGTTTGACAAGTGGACCCCTGTCACCTGCCCGCCCTCCTCGACGTAATACCGAATACTTTCGTTATACAAAATCTCAACGCCCCGGTCGGTAAGTTCCTGGTGTAACAGTTCGGAGGCAATTTCATCTAACTGCCTTGTCATCAGTCGGTTTTCTCGCTGAATAACAGTCACTCCTACATTTATCTCCCGCAATGAAGCCGCCAGTTCGAGACCAAGTAGTCCTCCGCCAACAATGATAACGGAGGCCCCATTATTGGGTGCGTCGGCCCGGTTGGTTTGACAGCGTTCGAGGAGTGCGTCGGCATCGTGACGGGTTCGCATGGTCATCACGCCCTTGAGGTCGGTTATGTACTCGCGGGGCATGAACGCACGGGAGCCGGGCGTAAATAACAAAACATCGTACCCATGCACCGCCCCGGTCGAGTCGGTGATGGTTTTGGCTTCGCGGTCGATGGCCGTTACTTCAACGCCCACATGCAGATGAACACCGAGATCAACGGCAGCTTCGGGCGTGAGTTTAATGAGGTGTTCCCACGTTTTGGTGCCACTGACGTAGTCAGGCAGCAACACGCGATTGTAGAACGGGTAAATTTCCTTGCTGAAGACGTGGAGTTCGTTGGACGACCCCTCCCCCTTAGGGAGAGGAGAAAACGCCCGATATGCCTGCACAAACCTGGTGGCGGCTGCACCAGCCCCGATAACCACAATTTTACGTTTTGGCACGGCAACCCGCACTACCTGCACGGCGGTAAACTTGAAATCAGGCTCTTTCGAGATGGGGTCAACGAGTGTGCTGGTCAAGTTGTTGGCGCGAGCGAAGCCGTTGTTCAGCAGCTTACCCCAGTGCATGGGCAGAAAAACCACGCCCCGCCTGATGTCTTTGGTGATTTGCGCGTTCACCTGAACCGTTCCGCGATGGCCCGTTATCAGCACGGCATCGCCCTCAGCAAGACCGCGTTCTTCGGCATCTTTGGGGTGAATTTCGAGGAAGGGTTTAGGAATATGGGCGTTCAGTTTGGCCACTTTGCCCGTTCGGGTCATGGTGTGCCACTGATCGCGGATACGACCAGTGGTGAGCACCAGCGGGAAGTCAGGGGTGGTGGGTTCGGAGTGGTTTTCGTCGGAAACCGCTTTGAGTTGAGCTTTCTGGCTGGGGGTGTAAAACAGTTTATCCTCAAACAGGCGTTTGGTGCCGGTTGAATCAGTTGTAGGAACGGGCCACTGAAAACTGCCCTCGTTAAGGAGCCGCTCGTGGCTCAGGCCCGATACGTCGATGTTAGTGCCTTGGGTAAGCCGGACGTGTTCGTCATAAATCTGGGCTGCGTTCTCAAACGCAAAGGCTTTACCGAACCCCATGCGCCGGGCAAAGTCGATAATAATGTCGGCATCGGGGCGAGCCTCACCGGGTGGTTCGGCAAATTTGTTGAGGTATGAAATGCGTCGTTCGGAGTTGGTCATTGTTCCCGATTTTTCGCCCCACATGGCCGCTGGCAACACCAAATCGGCATAGGCAACGGTGTCGGCCCGGTTCGAAATGTCCTGCACCACTACGAATTTGGCATTTTGCAGGGCTTCTTCCACGAGCTTCGAGTTGGGCAAGCTAACCATCGGGTTAGTCGTCACAATCCAAACTGCTTTCATCCGCCCATCGCGCAGAGCCTCGAACATTTCGGTGGCCGAATAACCGGGTTTGGCCGGAACTTCCGACACGCCCCAAAAATTGGCGACCTCCTGCCGGTGTTTCGGGTTGGCCATGTCGCGGTGGGCGGGGAGCAGGTTGGCCATGCCGCCGGTTTCGCGCCCACCCATGGCGTTGGGTTGCCCCGTAAGCGACAGCGGCCCCGCGCCGGGCTTGCCAATTTGCCCCGTCAACAGCGATAAATTCAACAGAGAAAGATTCTTATTTACGCCTACTACACTCTGATTCAGGCCCATAGCCCACATCGACACGAACCCCTTCGACCGACCGATGTACTCGATAGCCCAGCGCAAATCGTCGAGCGAAATCCCACAAATCTGGGCGGCTTCTTTCAGCGACCGCTTGTGAACCACCTCGTTGAGCGCGTCGAAACCCTCGGTATGGTTGTCGATAAAGTCCCGGTCGATCAGTCCCCGATCAATCAATCCACGCGCAATGGCGTGGTAGAGCGTGATGTCGGTGCCAGGTTTGATTTGCAGGTGCAGGTCTGCCATCATCGCCGTTTGGGTTCGGCGGGGGTCAACAACGATCAGCTTAAAATCAGGGAATTCGGCTTTGCGGGCCTCCACACGCCGGAAAATAATGGGGTGGCACCAGGCCGGATTAGCCCCCGCCACGAGCAGCGTATCGGCCAGATCAATGTCGTCGTAACTGCATGGCACGGAGTCCTCGCCTAAGGCTTGCTTGTAGCCCACCACCGCCGACGACATACACAGCCGCGAGTTGGTATCTAAGTTATTCGTCCCTAAAAAGCCCTTTGTGAGCTTGTTGATGACATAATATTCCTCCGTCAAACACTGCCCCGACGCATAAAAACCAACTGAATCCGGCCCGTATTTGGCAATCAACGACCGAAAAACAGCCGCTGCCCGATCCAGTGCATCATCCCACGACACCCGCTCTAGCGGCATAGAGCGATTGTAACGCATTTGCGGAAACAGCAGCCGGTCGGTTTGATCCATCACCGTGTAGTGCAGGTTCATGCCCTTCGAGCAAAGCATACCCTTACTGCCAGGGTGCGACGGGTCGCCTTCCACGCGCAATTGGCCATTTTTCTCGGTGTGGATAAGCACCCCACAGCCAACACCACAATACGAACAGGTTGATTTTGTTGTCATTTTGTTTTGATAGGAACACGGGTTGAACGGATCAAAACGGATTTTTTAGAAGATCAGCGTATATCTGCGTTGTCGCAGGCACCCGCGTCATCCGCGTTCCCATAATTTCCAGTTACGCCATTTCCAAAACCGGTTCTGCAACCGTCCGTTTTTCAAAACCCGTTACGGCCACCACGCAGGCTACCACGGCCACGGCTATGCCGATATAGAGAAACGCCTGTTCGTAGCTGATGCTTTCGGATTTGAACAAGAACCCCGCCAACACCCCACCGACGTTGCCGCCCGCGCCCACAATGCCGCTTACCACGCCAACTGCTTTCCGATTCACGAACGGCACAATGGCATAGGTGGCTCCGTTGGCCATTTTCAGGAACATGGCAAATCCCAGCATGGCGATGATGGCCATTGTCAGGCTCCCCGTCTGGGCAAACAGCATGATACCCAACCCTTCGAGTAGCAACACCCCGGCGAGCAGAATGCCCTTGCCGCGCATCCCGTATTTGGCTCCCACTTTGTCGGCAACAATACCACCCACAGCCCGCGCAAACAGGTTCATGGCCCCGAATATGCCCGCCAGCAAACCAGCCGTCACGAGGCTCACTTTGAATGTATCTACGAAATAGAGCGCGGCCACCCCATCAAACGTGATTTCGATGCCGAAACAGGCTCCGTAGGCCATAAACAAAGCCCACACCCGCCAGTCGGCAGCCGCTTTCCAAAACGAAACACCTGCATTCTGTTTCACTTGCTCCTTCACGCCTTCCTCGCCGTAGTTGCCTTCGGGGGTATCTTTGGTATAGCGGTAATAGACGAAGGCCATGATGAGCAGCATGATGCCCGGCACGAGCATAGCCAGCCGCCAGGCTTCAGATTTGGTGTAGCCGAGGGCCACAATACCGCCCAAAATCACGGGCATGAGCATGTTGGTGATGCCTCCGCCGAGGTTCCCCCAACCACCCGCGACGGCGTTAGCGGTTCCCTTAATATTGTCGGCAAACATGGCCGAGGTATGAAACTGCGTGATCACAAACGAAGCCCCAATCACGCCAATGGCCAGTCGAAACCAGAGGAAACTTTCGTAGCTGTGGGCCAAGCCTATTCCCATCACTGGAATGGCCCCGATAACGAGCAAGCCTGTGTAGGTCAACCGGGGGCCGATGGTGTCGCAGAGTCGGCCAATGAGAAGCCGGGCAAACACCGTCATAGACACAGCGGCAATAATGGCGTTACCAATTTGGGGTTTAGTCAAGCCGAGGTCTTCCCGGATCACGGGCATCAGCGGGGCAATACCAAACCAGCCAAAAAAGCAGACAAAAAACGTGAGCCACGTAATATGGAACGTGCGCATCGGCACACCGGAAAAAGAGAAAACGTTGAGTTTTGTGAGTTTCATGACTATTTTAAAGGTCAGCAATCGACATTTTTTTGGTTAATAATTCGAGTAATTGGTCGCGCAGGGCGATGTAGCGTGGGTCGTGGGCAATATCTTTTTTGTGGCGGGGTCGCTCGAGTGGTACGTTCTCTATTTCGCGGATGGTGGCCGCCGGGCCGTCGGTCATCACCACAATTCGGTCGGCCAGGAAAATGGCTTCTTCGATGTCGTGCGTCACCATCACAATGGTTTTCTGGCGGTCTTCGAGGTTCCAGAGTTTCAGCAACTCAACGTGCATATCGCTCTTGGTCAGGGCATCAAGTGCGCCAAAGGGTTCGTCGAGCAACAGAATTTCGGGGTTGATAGCAAACGCCCGTGCAATGGCCGTGCGCTGTTTCATACCGCCCGAAATCTGACCGGGCAGTTTATCGCGGTGGGGCCATAAATTTACCGCGGACAGGAACCGCTCTGAGAGGGCGCGTTTTTGGTCTCGGCTCAGGGTGGTTTGCACCGAATCGACCGCTTCAAAGACGTTCTTATACACCGACATCCAAGGCAGCAGCGAGTAATGCTGAAACACCATACCCCGATCCGGGCCGGGGCCTTTCACGGGTTGGCCGTTAATGAGCAAGTTGCCCCCGGTGGGTTTGAGCATACCGGCAATGGCGTTCAGAATCGTGGATTTTCCGCAACCAGAGTGTCCGATAATGGCGACAATTTCTCCTTTTTCGATGCTCAGATCAATGTTCCGCACCGCCACATAATTTCCCTTTGGGGTGGGAAACGAGATTTCGAGGTTCGTGAGTTGGATTTGCGACATGGTTATTGTTTGTACGACACCTTGTTTTCAATGTAGGTAAACCCGCGGTCAAGAAGCAGACCCACGAAACCGATAATCAGGATGGCTGATATCACTTTTTCGAGGCTCAACGCATTCCAGCTATCCCATACGAAAAAACCGATGCCCAAACCGCCCGACAGCATCTCGCCCGCCACGATCACCAGCCACGCCACGCCTATCGAAAGCCGCAAGCCCGTGATGATGTGCGGAAGGCTGTACGGAATCAGGATTTTAGTGATGTATTTCCAGGTCGAAAAGCCGAACACTTTCGCCACGTTTTTGTGGTCCTGCGGAATATTGGCTACCCCAAATGAGGTGTTAATGAGCGTGGGCCACAGTGATGTAATGAAGATAATAAAGATCGTTGCTTTCTCGGCCGACTGAAACGCCATCAGCCCAATCGGGAACCAGGCTAAGGGCGAAACAGGCCGAAGAATCTGCACAATCGGGTAAAACACCTTGCGGCAAAATGTGTTGGCTCCCAGCAAAACTCCCAGCGGAATCGCCACCAGCGACCCCAGGCCGAAACCCATTGCCACCCGTACCAGCGACCCCCAGAGTTGCAAACCAATACCTTTTTCGTTGGGGCCGAGATCATAGAAGGGGTCAGCCAGTAAATCGCGAAATACCACCCAGGTTGCCAGGGGTGTTGGGATTTCGTAGTTCGTCACGTAGCTCGTTAAGGCCCAAAAACCAATGAGCGTAGCCATACCGAGGGCCGAATAACCCAGCGAAGTGAAACCATCTTTGGCTTTTCCGGCGAGCTTAATTACGAGTTCACCAACGGCTTTCCGAGGTGCTTCGTCAATTGTAATTGAAGGGGAAAGTGCTTCCATAGTTGTTGACCTCGCCCCGGCCCCTCCCCTTACGAAGGAGAGGGGCCGGGGGTGAGATTTTATTTCGTAGCCAGATACCCGCTTGGGTTGTTGGGGTCAAAAAGCGTTTTGTCAATGTCTAACTTAAAGGGCTTCATGTCGTCGTTGGGTACTTTAACCCCCATTTTTGCCGCCACTTCTTTGTATAAATCGGTGAGTACGAGTTTGTCCGCAATTTCCTTGTAGTCAGGAGCTAATTTTAGATAATCGAACCGGACAAACTGCGCCATTGCCCAGATTACGTGCGACTTACGGGGGAAATTCACCTGCCCACCCCGGTGAAACTGCATCATATCGTCGCCGTAAATCTCCTGACCTTGATTACAGCCAAGGTCATACGTACCAGCCATCCGGTTTTCGATCACATCGGCAGAGGCATTCACAAACGGCGGGCGGCCAATGGTGGCAGCAGCCCGTTTACGGTTGGCAGCCCCGTCGAGCCATTTGCAAGCTTCCATCACAGCCATCATCACTTTCTTAAGTTTTTCGCGCTCTTTGGTCGCAAAGGTTTTGTTGGCCACCAACGCTTTTTCGGGATGGTGTTTCCAGATGTCCTGCGTAGCAATTTCGGTGAATCCAATACCCTGTTTCACGGCCACACCGTTCCAGGGTTCGCCCACGCAATAGCCGTCCATATTGCCCACTTTCATGTTAGCAACCATTTGCGGGGGCGGAATCGTAATGATTTTCAACTTCTTAGCATCCATACCCGTTGCCGCCAGCCAATTGCGAAGCCAGAGGTCGTGTGTGCCGCCGGGGAACGTCATGGCGAAGGTTACTTCTTTTTCGGCCTTCAGTTTGTTCATCACCACCGGAGCTACTTTGCCCGTTTGTTTGAAGCCCACCTTCCCGCAAAAGTCGTTGGAGAGGGTAATTGCCTGCCCGTTGTTATTCAGAATCATGGCAATGTACATTTCCGACCCAGCTTTGCCACCCACACCCGTGTAAACCGAAAACGGCATGGTATATAGGCAGTGAGCGGCATCCAGTTCGCCCGTCAGTATTTTGTCACGGATATTGGCCCATGAAGCCTCCTTGTGAATCTCTACGTTCACGCCGTACTTCTCGAACAGGCCCAGTTCTTTGGCCATCACAATGGGCGCGCAATCAGTAAGGGGGATAAACCCAATCTTAATGGGTTCGTCTTCTTTGGGCGCGAAAGCCGCAAAGCTGAACAATACGCTAACCAGTATGGTCAGCACGAGCAATGTTCTTGGTGTTAGTATGTTTTTCATAAGTTGATTAAAATTTAAGGTTCACCATCAGATAGCCCCAGGTATTGGTTTTCTGAGCACCCACAACGCCTTTGGCGGCTGCCAGCGCATCAGTTGATTTAAAGAGGGAATAACCCCCTTCCAGCCCGATCTGCTTGGTAATCACATATTGCCCAACCACGTCAACCTCCTGCCCAAATGAGGGTTTGCTCATGGCCGTTTTATCGGCTCCGACGATGGTATTAGTGCTGGCAAACTGGTGAAAATCAGCCTGCAAGGTAAGTTTATCCAAAGGTTTCCAGCGACCCTTAATGTAGAAATCAGACAGCCCGCCCACACCGAATCCGTCGGCCACGTAGAAATAGTCCATTAGGCCCCAGTGTTTGTGGGGGGTGCCATAGAGCGGGTCGAAGCGGCTGTTTTTGCCTGCCGTGGCATTGCCCGGCTCATTACCCGAAGTGATGTCTTCGCCCACCGTAATGGCCGTTTTGCGACTTGTGGCGTAGGTTAACGCACCCGACAGCAAGTATCCACCAAAACTACGCCCGTCTTTGTCTTTACCGGTTTGGTAGTATGCTTCGCCCTTTACTGTCAGTTTCTTGAACGTCGCGTTCACATAGCTACCCAGCGTCACACGACTCCAGGTGCCGGTGGTGTTGGTGCGCGTTGCCGCCACCGTACCCGATGCGGGCGTTGTGGTGTATTTATTAAAATCGTCCTTGATGACCAGAAAAGACGCATTACCCGCGAAAAATTTACGACCCACATACAGGAATTGCAGCGATTTGTAGGCCGACCCAATGCCATTGGTTCCGGCTACGTAACCTGTGGGAGTGCCGTTATAAATCGTTCCGGCTTTCAGCTCACGGTTTTGATTATACGCCACGCCGAGGTGAGCAGTCCAGCCTTTTGCGCCGTATTTAAGCAGGGCCATGTCGTGCCTACGCCCCTGTTGGAGCCAGTCGAGGTTGCCCAGCAGCCGCACATCGTCATACACCAACTCCTGCCGCCCGATTTTCAGCGCGAACTCTTTGCCGAGTTTTGTTTGATTGGTGTCTAAAAGGCTAAACTCGCCCCAGGCCTCGTGAAGCATCAGGCCGTTGAGGTCGGCGTTGGTGGTGCGGTTGATAGTCGAGGCATCCTGCCCCCACACCCGCACATCCTGAACGGTGGCAAATGCCTTGATTCGGTAGCCAGCATAAGCCGCGCTGATACGGGTTCGCTGCGAGGTAAAGAAAGCCGCTTTGTCAGCTTCTTTCAAAACGGTACCCTGACCGTTTCGGTATTCTGTTCGGGTACGAAGCTGACCGCTGAAGGTAAACTGAGCGTTACTTGTACTGGATACGGTGAGCAATAGACAAAACCCGAACAGGATTTTGC
This sequence comes from Cytophagales bacterium, assembly GCA_031411995.1. Lineage (GTDB taxonomy): Bacteria > Bacteroidota > Bacteroidia > Cytophagales > Spirosomataceae > Rudanella. The sequence continues at coordinate 214,304 of JANOCD010000008.1, read as the reverse complement.
GCTGTATGATAAAGTTCATACATTTGGATTGGTTTAAGGTGGAACACAAAATACGTTAGACCATTTTGCCCTGTCAGGACCGCCATCCTTTCAGGGCTTTTTCTTGCTTCAATCGGCCCGCCAGCCAGAAGCAATCACATTGTCGCCGTTCCCGAACGAGGCCCGCCAGCCAACGCTCATTCCCGACTTTTGCAATCTTACTAAAATCCTAAATCTTGTTTAATTCTACAGTCAATCAAAAAAGACTCAAAATGACCGTTGGATAGGCAAAAAAGCATTTAGAAGTATTTTGTTAGAATATTGCACTTTTTATAAGTGACGGATATTCCTTAAGTATTTCCCCTCATCTACCTGACATAAAATTAGGTAAAAATTACCTTTTACCAAAATATAAGTTGTGTTTTTGCCCTATTACCCAAGAAAATTTCTAATTTTCATAAAAGACAGTTTAAAATAATAGGTCTAATCCTGAAAAAATTGCCTTTTTCTCATTTTGTCGTTTAAGTACAATTTCTTAACCTTGCGTATGTCGGTCTTATATCCACCAGCCAATCCGTATGGGCAAACCGTCTTAGGACGGGGCATCAAGCATATCGGTATCGGCAAATATGGCAGCAAGCCACTTCCCCCCGATCTATTGGCAGAATGCCATCAGGCTTTGCTTGATCCAACCACACATCCATTGCAACGGGGGGCGTTTGTGGGGGCGTTACTCGCGAAAGGCCCAACGCCTGAAGAACAAAGCCTGGAAGCAGCTATCGGCAAAGGAGCTTTTGCGCACCCCACGTTCCTTATTAATAAACTCTGTCCCGATCTGCATCCGGGCCTGTTGCCCATTGCCACCAAATTAGTCCGGGGTCATAATCTGTCGGTGAGCGAGGCCGAACAACTGGGCGATTATCTGTTTAGCGATGAACCTTGTGAAACCTTCCGGGGCCTGGCAGCCAGCATCATGCGGGTGCGTCACGAAACCAACGATGAATATCTAGGCCTGATGCGGGCCACGGATCGCACCTTTACGCCGGGTTTCCGGGTCAACAAAACCCAAAGCTCCCGCCCGCTAGTGCAACTGGCCGAACCGTTCGATGGGGTTGAGCACAGCTACCTCATCACGCCCCTGCTGGCAAACTGGTTTGAAAGCCGAGGCTATGGAGCTTTGTCAATAGTGGGTCGGTCGGGAGGGCCAAAATTTACCCTCAATGCCCACGATCTATATATGCACCTCGGTTGCCAATTTATGCAGAGCCGGCACGAACTAACCGAGCCGCTCACAAAATATGGTTGGGTGCTCGATCAGAAAGCCCTGTCTCCTCCCCTCAACGGCTGGGTCGACCGGCGGCAGGTGCTGTTGAAACGCCCGTTTCTGGCCACGCTCGAAAAAGTGCTGAACCCTTGCGGAGGGCGGATACTTGTTACGTCGGTGTTTCACATTACCTACCAGATGAAAATGGCTGAACTTGCCCTAATGACTGGTTTCGACGCAGCCATTGTGCTGAAACGTGGCCTGGAAGGCTCCCTGGCTCCTTCGGCAAGCCGGGCAAGTGGGGTGTTGTGCGCCGTGCGAACAGAAAAAGGGCATTTGTTTTTCCAGAATTTCGATGCCGAACGACCCGATTTTGCCACCTTCCGCACCGAAACCGACCCAGATGTGCTGAACCCCACAGCCGCCGACAATGCGGCCCTGATCCGCAAATTTATTGCCCAACAAGTGACCGACGATGCCGAGTTCGACAATCGCGCTCGTTATGCCTTTGCCCTTCTGGACCGAGGCATGGAATGGATTGAGGGGCAAATGAAAATGTGAGCCAGGTTACTGTTCACCAAGTATACATTGAAAAGGAAGAAAGTGCTACATTTAGAGCCAGCAAACAACGGCAACCATGACTATTGTCTTAAACATAGATTTGCCCAACTCGCCTGATCTCCCAGGCATCGACATTATGGATCGTATTCGCACGATGTCGGACGAGGAGTTTTACTATTTCTGCCAGGAGAACCCCGATACCAAATTTGAACGCGACGCACAGGGCAATATTAAATTTATGGCACAAACAGGCGGTGAAACCGGCGAACGCAACAGCGAGTTAACTACAGATTTAACAATCTGGAATCGCCAACAAAAGCTTGGTTATGTATATGATTCCTCAACCGGATTTCGGCTTCCCAACGGTGCCACACGCGGCCCCGATGCTGCTTGGGTCACTGCTGATCGCAGGAACGCCCTGACTCCCAAAGAGCGTAAACAGTTTCCGCCACTCTGCCCCGATTTTGTGGTCGAACTTCTTAGCGAATCAGATACACTCAAAGACACCGCCGAGAAAATGCGGGAGTACATGGACAATGGTTGTCGCTTGGGCTGGATGATTGACCCGCGCACAGAAGAAGTTCGCATTTTCCGGGCCGACGGGTCCATCAGCGTCCTGCACGGTTTCGACCAAATGCTCACCGGCGAGGACGTTTTACCCGGATTTACGTTCAATCTGGAGGTGCTGCGGTAAATACTTTCCTTACTCCACCCGCACCCTTCCCGCGCCGTAATAACTCCGCAACTCCCCATTATACATGGCATCAGCCGAGACGGGGCCAAGCACAAAATTACCTTTGGTAACGGCCCGCACGAGGTAATAGAACGTTTTGGGGGTGCCGGTGGCCGTGGTGTAGAAGTTGATCCGGTCGTCGCGCACATCGAAATGGTCGGGAGTCGATGGTTTGGTGATCCAACTCATGTCGCGCTGTTCACCCACAAGGCGGGGGTTTTCGATCTCGAAACTGGCTGGGAGCAAGTCTGTTATCACCACGTTCGGCACATCGACCCCACTGCTGACCTGCACCGTTACCTTCACCACAATCAAATCGTTTTGGCGGAAACTGCTCATCGGGTTGCCATTGCGGTCGCGATATTCCCGGCGAACCACAAGACCATTGTCTGATTCGGCCACGTTTCCATCGGCGGGAATCCCCTCCGACTGAGCTAAGTAATACAAACTCCCGGTGCCGTTGGTGCGGATACTGAGTGGCCCGGTGGTTGGGACGCGCTTGAGCAAGAGGTCGGCCCCGGTGAACGAACCGAGCGATTTTCCGGCTGACACCACACTGGCCGTAACCGTGGCCCCGGCGTTTTGGCGGGCGAGTTTGCCGAGGGCCAAAAACGCAAACGAGGCTTCCTGCGTGTTCAAATACGACGACTGCCGCAAAGCCCCCGACAACTGCCGGGCGAGCGTTGGAATCTGGAGATTATCGCGATCCGTATCGACTAAGGCTTCGAGAACAAGCGCAAGGTTGCGGATGGGTGAGGTATAGCTTCCACCGGATTGTCGCCCGCGCGATGCATCAACAAACTGCTTGGGCATCAGCGTAGTATAGCTTTTTGTGTCGCCAACGCGATAGAACGCCGTAGCCAATAAATACCGGGAGTCGGCGGTTAGCAGAGCCGCGTTTTGCTTATAGTAGTTCATGGTTGGGCGGTTGGGTTTGCCCGCCATTGCGAGGGCATACAAGCCGTAGATGTGCGTCCGGCTGGCCATTTTCCGCACGGTGTAGTTGCCCGTTTCGTCATACAGATACTCATCTTCGGTGGCGGGTGTGCTGGTCAGGTTGGTCAGGTAATCGAGGGCTTTGCTCAGGGTTGCCCCACGTACTTCGTAGCCTGCCTGCCCCGCTTCGGTCAGAAAATGTACCGCGTAGGCCGTGGCCCAATCGTCGGGTTTGGTTTGTCCGGGCCACATGCCGAACGCGCCATTGTAGTTTTGCTGGCCTTCGATTTTCTCCACGGCTGTCCGCACGTTGAAGGCCGGGTTCAGGTCGGAATCGCCGGAGCGGACAAAGTAAACGTTGCTTGTTTGGCCGATGGTTTTGGTCAGGTCGGCAAAGTAGAGTTGCGGAAATGCCTTCGAGATCGTTTGCTCTAAGCAACCATGCGGATAGCCGAGCAAATACGACAACTCGCGGCCATATTGCATCACCGGCGACCGACTTAAGGCAAGCGTTGCGCGGGCGGTTCCCGGCAAAAAGCTGTTGGCTCCAATGGTCACAGCTTCGGTTTTGCCCCCCGCAATGGCCCCCGACTGCGTGCTTTTTACCAACGAAGCCGCCGGTCGCACCGTAATGTCGGTTTGGTCGGTAAAGGTTTCGCCGAGGCCCTGCACCGATACCGTGATGGCACCGGGGCCGATGGCCCGTTTTGCCCGAACCCGGAACATCGCCCGGCTCTCGCGACCCGGCTGCACGGTCATTTTTTGGGTAGCCGAAGAAGCACTGTCCTGCACTAGTTCGAGCGGGCCACTCACCGACAAACGAGCGGTGACGGGGGCCGCGTTTTTGGTGGTATTGCTCATCGTAACGGGCAAATCTAATTCGTCGCCGGGCGAGAGGAAGCGGGGAACGCCCGCACTAATCACAATCGGATCGGCCACTTTCAGGCTTTGGTTGGCCGAGCCAAACGCATTGCCCTTGTAGGCCACGGCCATCACCCGGAGGTCACCCGAAAACTGCGGAATGTCGATGGTGAATTCGGCTTCACCGTTCAGACCCGTCTCTAAAATGCCACTCCACAAAGCCACTAATTTCACCCGGTTGTTGGCGAGTGGGTTCACGCGCTTTTCGAGATTATAGCCGTCACCGCCAAAACTCGACCGGCTTTTCAGCGATAGTTCGGGGAAGAGTTGGGCGTATAAATCGTGGCTCCCGACTTCCAGAGCGCGTTTCTGGTAGAAAAATCCGTGTGGGTTCGGAGTCTCGAAGTTCTTTAGTTGCAGGATACCTTCGTCCACTACGGCCAGCGTTACCTGGGCATTTCGGTTGGTTTTCACCCGAATAGTTTGCTTCGTTTTCGAGCGCGATTGGGTCACGGCCTCAATAGTCACGGGCAGTTGAGTGTCTTTGTCGGTGACGGCAACAGGCGCGAAACCGTGGGCCACCGTGATCGGTAAATTAGCCTGCGCCCCGTCCGGTGACTCCATCGCCCGAATCAGCGTAGCCGTGATAAACACGTTAGGCAGGTGGTCGCTGCCAACCGAAAAACTCCACTCCGCCGATTTGTTGTCGGTGTCGATCCAATGGTGTTCCAGCACGCGGTTGCGCTCCACCGTCACCAACAACTTGCCGTTGAAGGGGCATTTAAACAGCACTTTGGCTTTGTCGCCGGTTTCATAACCCGCCTTGTCAAACGTCATCATCACCTGCCCCTCCTGACTCACCTCAAACGACGAGGCCGTGGTGCTGCTGTAGCCGTAGGCATAAAAATTCATCGTTGTATAGCCCGTTGCTTCCGCCCGACGAATCCGTATTTCGTACTCTCCTGAAACCGTCGGAACATACTTGAAGCTTACTTTACCCCCGTTGTAGGTCAGGGCGTTGGTATAAACCGATTTTTCGCGCCGGTTGGTTTTGTACCGAAGGACACCGTTTGGATCTTTCTCTACTATCGACTGGTAATCGTACCGGATGATCTCCACAGTAGCTTTGGCACCGGGCCGCAGAGTTCCGTCTTTGTCCAACGCCACCGACTCAATAGCCAGCGGTGCGTTGGTAGTCACGTAGGTATCGGCCACCCGAAGGCCATAAAACACATCCTGCGTGAACACATCGAACCGCCGGAGTCGGTTGACAGGCCGCCCGTTTTCGTCGAAAACAGTGGTGAACAGTTTGCCTTCGAGCAGGCCCATATCGGCGTAGGTGGCCGCAATCGGGAAGCGTTCTGTGGCTTGTCCGTTGGCGTTGGTGCGGCCCTGCCGGAGTTCTTTCACGATGGTTCCGGCGGAGGCTCCTTCGGGCGTGGCCAGCGATCCCATGCCGCCCATCTCGAAGCCGTATTCGTCGAACCCTTTGGCCGTGAACACTTTACGTTTCAGTTGGAGTTCAAGTTCGTAGGCGCGGTCGGCAGCGGGCGGGCCAAACAGGTTGGTTGCCGTGGCCGATGCCGTGATGGTTTGGCCGCTCCGGTAGAACGTTCGGTCGGTCAGGACATCGACTTTGATGCGGTCGGGAATGAACTCTTCCACGCTGATCGACTCGGAGGTGAGCAGCACGTTGTTGGCATTCAACACCTCGATGGTGTAGGTGCCGGTGACAGCCGCCGGGTCAAGCGGGACATCGGTGGCAACAGCCCCTTCGGAGTTGGTTTGCTTGCGGAGGGCGCGAAACTCCCGTCCGTTGGGCAACAACACCTTGATGGTGAGGGGAATTTCGCCGACCGATTGCCAGGTGGCGTTGCGAACAACCGTATTGAAATGGATGGTTTCGCCGGGGCGGTAAATGTTGCGGTCGCCATACACAAAAGCGTCGAAACCGGAGGCATTGTCGCGCTTGCCTTCCACTTCGAACCGCGACGTTTCGACTTCGGTATCGGGCAAGGACAGGAAGTTGAAATCGTCGCTCGTGGTGGCCGTGACAAGGGCAATTTTGAAGCCGGGGGCTTTTTCATTTACCTTCTCGAAACGGGCAAACCCTTCGCCATCGGTTTTCAGGGTCATCACCGACTGGTTGTTGCTGCTCACTAACGACACATCGACACCCTGCAAATTGTCGGCGGTACGGATGGATTTTGCCCAAACAAGTACCTCTGTATCAGTCTGTCGGGCAACCAACCCAATGTCTGACACCGACACCAACTGACTGGCAGTCATGTAGGCTTCGTCGGCAGACCCCACCGAAATCAGGTAAACTCCGCGCAAAGGTCGGGTGGCTTCTCCATCGGGCATGGCAATGCCGGGTTGCTCCGGCACGGCTACGTTCAGGGCCGAAATGCCCCGCACTTTGGGCAGATCGTTCGTTTCGATGGTCTTGTTAACCAGTATGCTGCTGTATTGGCTTTCCTCATCGGCGTTGTAATTATAGCCACCCGTTGGCGACCAATTGCCATCTGAGTTCTCGCCATATTCTTCGTAGCGGCCATTTTTGAGGTAATGCAGGATGTTATTTTCGTAGAGTTTGGCGATTTTAACCTGCACTTTCGGCACGTTCACAATGTTCAGACCCACGTTTCGCGCCCCTTTCGAGGAGAGATACATGGCCTTTTTGCTGGCAAACTGAATGCTCGCGGGCATCTTCCCAAAAAACAAATCGCGGCTGACGGGTTCGGCTAATTGGGTGTTCAACACCCCCCGAATCTGGTCGGTGAGGGTCAGCACGTAGGTATCGGTTTCGTTGAAATCACCCCGGATGATGAACCCGTTTTCGGTCAGTTCGGAGGTCGTTTCCACGGCGGGCTGAATCGTGTAGAACGCGCTTGTTTGTCCCGGCTTCAATTCCTGCGTTGTAATAACCCGTGCACAACCCCGGTTTTTCTCGAAACCCGTTTGCACATCCACAATCTCGACCGCATTTTTGTCGGGCAAGGAACCCGGTTGCTCAATTACCTCGCGACTGATATAGGCCGTGTTCGGCACTTTGATTCCCTTGTCTATTTTGAGCGTAATGGCCTGCGCATTTTTTGGCGTGGGCGCGTTGGGCAGGGTCAGAGCCACGGCGGTTTGGCCCTCGGCGGCTTGCGGGGCCTGGGTTGTCAGTGCTTTCTGGTCTTCGTCGGTCACGGCCACCTTTCCGGCCACCTCCCCCGCCGACACGGGGTAATTGAAATTGAGCCGGAGTTTAGCCACGGGTTGGCCGGTCTCTTTCGAGCGCGTCCACCAGGCTTCGGTGCCGGTCAGTTGTAGGTAGGGCGTGTGAAACAAAATTTCCTCACCCGACACTTTCAGGTTTTTGTCTGTGGCATTAGCGAGCAGATCATTGGTCAGTTCGGCGCGATAGTCGGTGGCCGGATCGAAGGCCACGGCTGGCGAAAACACGAGTTCGCTCTCCGACACCCACTTGAATTTGCCCTGCACTGCCGGTTTAAACTGCACATACTGCGTTGAATCCCATTCGTTTAGTCGGCCTGCGGGTGCCACATTCTTGTTAAACGAAAAGCTCAGATTCTGAGTCTGTTGCACCTCGTCCTCAAAGTTGCGCCCCACCACCGACACCTCGTTGAACGACAGGCGGGAGCAAGTTTGGAGGAGAAAAGCGGAGAGCAGGAGTGCGAAAAAGAAAACGAGCCGGGCGTTTGGGCGTGTGTTCATGATTGGTTAATGAGTCGGGACGAATAACGCGGAAAGTTGCGCAAATGATACGGGCTGTGCAAGGGCGATATACCAAACGGCAGAAGTTTGGTTTCTTATATCTTCTGCTGCTGGGCTTCTGAGTACCTTCCCCGCCCCACGCAACCTACCGACCCTGTTGACCGTATTGGGTTGGATTCACGGACATTTTTTCTAATCATCCTACCCTGAAACCCAATACAATTATGACAAAAACTACCTTGTTTTTATCGGCGGCAACCCTTCTGTTTATTGTCAACAGTTGTAATAAAGCCGACGATGCCGAACCGCAGTATGGCACCATTGGCGACTATGTCTGGGCAGATGCCAATGGCAACGGGCAGCAGGACACCGGCGAATTGCCCCTTGCCGGCGTAAAAGTTGTGCTCTACGACGGGGCGGGTATACGTAAACTTGATAGCACCACCACCAGTTCAACGGGGGCATATGCTTACGAAAAACTGGCATCGGGTAGCTATAAATTACGGTTTGCCACGCCAACCGGAACAGTGGCCACCACCGCCGGGGTTGGCAGCGATGCCTCCGACAGTGACATCAACAGTCTTGGCTGGAGCCAAAGCGTCACCATCGACGTATCGAAAGCACTGACTGATACTATGAGGGTGAATAAGCAGGTTGATGCGGGTTTCCGAACGCAGACTAGCTTTGCGCGAGATGTCAACTCTATTTTGGTGGCCAGTTGTCAACCATGCCATATTGAAGGGGGAGGAGCCAACTTTTTGGCCCGTGTGAAGCACGTCAACAATTATGCAAACGCAAAAGGAATTTCCGCAACTATGCTTGATAGGGTAAGTAGGACGCAGGGAGCAGCCGGTATGATGCCTTTGGGTCGCACCCGACTGACAGAAGACAAAATCGCGATTATTAAGAAATGGATTGCAGACGGGTTGGCAGAGTAGTTAGCATAGTCTGCCCCGGGCGTTAAAAAGCCCCTTTTCTGTAATGAAAAGGGGCTTTTTAACGCTAGATAGATGAGCAGAAAAAGGCACAGAATATGCTATAATTCATTGAATCAAGACTATATTTCACTGGACTTGCCTGGCCGGTGCTCATCCACCAGTGAAGTCGTTGTTGGTTCCTCGCTTGCTACCGGATATTCTTTTTCTGAATCATCGGTATTTTCTTCTTTACCCAAATCAGGGGCGGGTTGTCCTTCAATACCAGCCACTGGCGTGTTGTCGTGTTTATCTTCAACTTCTTCGACAAAGTCCGTGGCAGGCAAAACGGTAGCTGAGTTTGTAAGGGCGGCATCGTCCGGGAGTTGGCCATCTGGATCGAAGCTATGCTCGCGAAAAAAACGACGCTGAAAGAACAGGATTAAACAAACGCCGATGAAAATGCAGGAGTCAGCAATATTGAAAATGGGTGTCGAGTAATATTGACCTCCCCAAAGCGGCACCCAATCGGGAATGAAGCCTTCCCAAACGTCCACAAAAACCATGTCGATCACTTGCCCATGAAACCAGGGAGTGGGCGAACCATAGGGGGCATTATTCAGCAAAACACCATAAAACGTACTGTCGATTACGTTGCCAACGGCTCCGGCCAGAATCATGGCCATTGCCCAAAGGAGGCCATTGGGCGCACCCTGCCGGGCCAAATGTGCCAGATACCAGCCTATACCCGCCATCGCCACCAACCGGAACAAACTCAGAATAAGCTTGCCATAGTCGTGGGTCAGTTGCATTCCGAATGCCATGCCGGGATTAAGCACATAATGCAACTTAAACCAATCACCAATCAGGCTAATTTGCCCGGCAAAACCCGGCTGCATATAGTGGTGAACAGCCAGCTTGGATGCCTGGTCAATGCCAATCAGCAATAGAGCGAACAGGAAGTACTTGAGCGGGTTTTTCTGGATCATGTTAAAAAAAGTGAGGAGTGAGGAGTGGGGAGTGAGGAGTTGGCTGAAGCTCAGAATTTGTGCGTCAGCCAACTCCTTGCTCCTCACTCCTCGCTCCTCACTCCATTTCTTTTGCGCCGGTCGAGTTCTTTGGCAATTAGTTTGAACTCGCGGCTGCTTTGGCCGGCAATAGATTTATTTTCTTCAGCCCGACGGAATAGATAAGGCATAACGGCATCAACAGGGCCGTAGGGCACATATTTAGCCACGTTGTAGCCAGCATTCGCTAAATTGTAGGAGATATTGTCGCTCATGCCAAGCAACTGTGCGAACCAGATATGTTCGTCGCTGGGGGCAATGCCGAGTTGCTTCATCCGTTGAAAACAGTACTGACAACTATATTCATTGTGCGTGCCGAGGCAAATCGAAACCGTGTCGCGATTGTTCAGAGCAAAATCGATAGCCCGGTTAAAATCCCGGTCGGTATCTTCTTTGGTGGCCTGAATAGGATCTTGATATTCTTCTTCGTGCGATCGAATGCGTTCTTTCTCCAGGTAGGCTCCCCGCACTAATTTGGCACCCAGCAGGTAGCCCTGACTACGGGCGGTTTCGGTGGCATGCACCAGGTTGTCATACATTTCCCAGCGATACATCTGGTAAGTATTGAACACCACTGGTCGCTCACGGTTATACCGGGTCATCATCTCATAAGCCAGCGTGTCGATGGCACCTTGCAACCAGCTTTCCTCGGCATCGATGAAAAGCCTGACATTGCGTTCATGGGCACGGGCGCACAAGCGATTTACCCGGTCACGAACGCGCTCGTAAGCGGCTTTGTCGGCATCAGTGAGTTCATCACCTTTTTGCACGGCTTCGAGCAGATCAGAACTCGCAATACCCGTTATTTTAAACACCGAGAATGGGATATCGGTCGATTCGCTGGCTCGCTCAATGGTACGGATCACTTCGAGCGTAGTTTCTTCAAAGCTACGTTCGCTGTCTTCGCCTTCTATCGAGAAATCGAGAATAGTGCCGATATGGCCATTGTGGAGTTTACCGATAGTCTTCTCACAATCGCGGATGCTCTCGCCCCCACAGAATTGCTCAAAAATAGTGCTTTTGATGAGGTTTTTGATCGGCAGATTGAGCTTCAGGGATATTTTTATAAAAAAAGTCCCTAAATTCACCAACCATCCTTTATTCATCAACGCAAAGAGCCAGTACGTTTTCCGTAGTTTGAAATCAGACTGACAGGAGAAGGCAATCGAAGTGTCCTCAAACGATACGGGCGCCACCTCGATGGGCCGTTGCAGAGTCGTAGGCATTAGATTACTTCTATTCGACATAGTGTAAGCCCATTTGGCTGGGCACAAACGCGAAAGTTAAAAACGCTGCGGCACCAAACCGAAACGTTGTTTTAGATTGAACAACAAACTTAAACACGATTGGTTAGGAATATCGTAAAAAACTGCGTCAACAAACTAAAAATCAGCTTCAGACCGGGTATATTTGTCCTCCCTTTTTAGTGGAGTTCGGTTGCAAATATACCACTTTTTCAAATCAAAAGTTCCGACTGCCCTATCGGGTAATGTATAATGAAGCATGAACAAGGCATAGTGGACCATCCGGCCCCTGTTTTAGCATCTTCCTTTTTATGCATTATTGATTGTATATTGTTTATTAATTAGTTTAGAATACAGATTGTTATGAAGCCTGATTTAGTTGTTGAGCCGCTGTCATCGTGGATTCAGACCGATGGAAAGCCGTTGATTATTGCCGGTCCGTGCAGTGCGGAAACCGAAGATCAACTTGTTGAGACCGCCCGCCAGTTGAAAGAACTGAACGCTGTCCATGTTATTCGTGCGGGCGTTTGGAAGCCGCGTACCCGTCCGGGAAGTTTCGAGGGCATGGGCGAAGCCGCTCTGCCCTGGATTCAGCGGGCCAAAGCCGAAACGGGCCTGCCTTTTGCGGTTGAGGTTGCTACTCCCCAACACATTGAACTGGCCCTGAAATATGGTGTCGATATTTTGTGGATTGGTGCCCGTACTACCGTGAACCCCTTCAACGTGCAGGAAATTGCCGATGCCCTGCGCGGTGTCGATGTGCCGGTGTTGATCAAAAACCCCGTGAATCCCGACCTCGCTTTGTGGGTTGGTGCATTTGAGCGGATTGCCGGGGCTGGTGTTACCAAATTGGGAGCCATTCACCGGGGGTTTGCCACCGGCGAAGCCAGCAAATACCGGAATGTTCCGATGTGGCAAATGGCTATCGAGTTGAAGTCTATTTTCCCGGAACTGCCAATCATCGGCGACCCAAGCCACATGGCCGGTAAGCGGGCCTACCTGAACGAGTTGTCGCAGATGGCACTGGACCTCAACTACGATGGTCTGATTGTGGAGTCGCACATTGACCCCGACAAAGCCTGGAGCGATGCCGCCCAACAACTGACCCCGGCAGCGTTTGGTGAGATGCTCGAACACCTCCAAATTCGGCAGGTTGAATCATCGAACATTGAATTTCAGAGTTTTATGGAGCAGTCGCGCCGGAACATCGACAATGTGGATCGTCAGATTGTGGAGATGCTGGGTGCCCGGATGGCCCTCGTGGAGCGGTTAGCCGAATACAAACGCGACAACAATGTGACCTTGTTCCAGCCCGACCGCTGGAAAGAAATTTTGAAAACCCGCACCGACCTCGGTAAAAAACTCAATCTATATCCCGAACTCGTGGAAGAAATCTACAAAATCATCCACATGGAGTCGATTCGGAAGCAGACGGAGATTATGAACAACCAACCTGCATAAAAAAAGGGCCGTGACGCGGCCCTTTTTTTATTTAATTCTCACCACCACCGTACTTCGATTGTAGCCCCCAAAACACCCCAGACCACCGTTGATATTGGTCGGAATCGGGACGGGTTCAGCAAAGGGGTTTCCTTCACTTTCACCTTGTCGGAGAATGGAGTCGTGGTATCGGTAGTAGCTTTCGTCGGTATGAAGCAGGGAATAGGTTAATTCGGCCTGTTGGAATAAACTACTCAATTGTACCTTGTTGATATCAGCACTCAGGCTCGCCGGGTTGGTCGATGTACCGGGCGGGGGCGAAATCGTGGTTGTACCCGATGGCCCTGTGATATAGGTCGTGCAAGTGGGAGTGCAGTAAATCGTTGTAGTTGTATTATTGGGGTTAGTTGTGACGACAGGGGGGCTAAACGAATTCCCACTGTTCGAGTAACGGTGAAAAACACCCCGTCGCGATATCAACCGCCCACCGTCAGAACTGACTGCATCGGCTTGTAAACCACTGTTTTCAAAGAAAGTAGTGGTTATAGTAATGGGCTGTACCACCGTTGAGTTGGCTGGTTGCGCTACTCGCGAGGAGCGCAGGTAGGCCGTTGCCCGGTAATAATTTCGCCCACCAACGGGGTCAGTCCATTGCAATCGTATTCCATATTCTTTCGTAAGAAAAGGCGTTCGGACTCCGTTCGAAGAACTGAATCCATTCTCGCTGACAGCTGAATCGAAGCGAGCTTCGGGCGTGGGCGGGGCAGTCGGAATAGTACACTGGGCGTTCACTTTTTTACCATCGGGCGTTTCAACGGTTATCGTGTACGTTTGCCCGGCTACAATCGGGAAGTCGCGGGCCGAAGCAACATAGATTCCCAAACCTAAATTGTTGTAATTCGGAACATGGCGCAGAGCCACCATTCGCGAGCCATTCGTGATGATGACAACCGCGTTTGTGACCGGGTTAGAGCCGTTTGTGGCCGTAACCGAACCCAATACCGGATTAGAAACCCCGATTCGGGCGGCAAGAACTGTGTCCTGGGGCGAAACAAAACTGGCCACCACCAATTTACCGGCTTCCCGATTGATGAGGTTAGCATCGACCTCATTGCGAAGACTGGTATTGCAGGATAACAGAAGGGAAGCAGAAAGAACGAAACCTGAAATACCACACCAAACGAACTTTTGAGACTTGTTGAGCAACCGGGCCATAGTGTGTTTTTGAAAGGGATTCATAACGGGTCAGAATTTGAAGTTGTAGCTAAATGCCGGCACAATCGGAAATACCGAATACCGGAACAGGCCCGTGCGGGTTTTCCGGGATTGGCCCGATGCGTTTTTTTCATACACATCTTCGATGCCGTAATAAAACGGATTGCGTCGATTATACAGGTTATAGGCACTAATTTCCCAGGTTCGTTCGTGACGACGTTTCTGCTTGTGGAACTGAATCCCGAAATCGAACCGATGGTAAGCCTCGGCCCGAAATGTGTTGCGTTGGCTCCCATAATCCGTAGCCCCATTTCCACCATTAAACAAACCGGCCACAAACCGATTGTTGGCTAGTTGCCGAAGGCCCGGATCATGGCGGGGCGCATCATAGCTGGCTAAGGGAACAGTCAGGGCGTTGCCCGTTCCGTAAACCCAAACACCGGAAAGTGTAATGCGCTTGCTGAGTTCATAAATCCCAACCAGCGACATATCGTGCCGACGATCATAACGAGGGAAAAACGCACGGCCCCCGTTGAGTTCAGGAAATTGCCACTGTGTCCAGGAGAGCGTGTAACCCGCCCAGCCGGAGAACCGCCCGGCTTTTTTTTGCAACAAAATCTCGGCCCCATACGACCAGCCTTTACCTGCCGTTACGTTATCTTCCCAACGAACCTGTTCAGCAGAAAGTGGGTCGTCTAAAAACAGAAAACTGGCTCCTTCGCGGTAGTTGATGATGTTTTTCATCGTCTTGTAGTACCCCTCAACCGTCAGCGACAACCCCGATTTATTAAAATCTTTGGCCATGCCAACCGCGATCTGCTCTGATTGTTGGGGGGCCACGCGGTCGGTAGTCGGCACCCAAAGATCAGTGGGCAAGCCCAAACCCGTATTCGATAGCAAGTGAACATACTGATTCATAAGCGAGTACGCTCCTTTAAGCGACAGGTCAGGCTTGAGTTTATAGGCCACCGACAAGCGGGGTTCGGGCCGGAAATAATTCACATCTTTTTGCACGAAGTGGCTCAGACGCAGGCCCCCGTTAAGCCGCCACCGGTCGGAGGGTCGCCAGGTATCTTCGGCGTAAAGGCCCGATTCCTGCACATTGATATTGTCGATTTTGCGGTTAAAGTCTAAGTCGCCCGCGTTTTTCACGACGAGTGCGCTGGGCGTAAATCGGTGGGCAATGGTCTGAACCCCAAACCGAATGGAATGCTGGGGAGAGGGGTAATAATCGAAATCGTATTTCAGCGAAAAATCCCGAATGCCCGACGAATAGCGCAGCGAGAACTGATCGTCAGCATTGGATCGGCTTCGTTCTTCGGAGAAAATCTGGAAATTATACTTGCTGTAAATCAAGGAGAGATTAGAAAACAACTTTTGGGAAAACAGGTGGTTCCAGCGCAACGTGGAGGTGGCATTGCCCCAAAACAGCCCATTATTGCTGCCTTCCTCCTTGCTTCGGACGTAGAATCGGTCGCGCCCGAAATAGCCACTTAAATACACTTTGTCTTTTTCGCCCAAGTCGTAATTAGCTTTAGCGTTGAAATCATAAAAATAGTAGCCCGCCCGAACGTCGCCCTCGCTGGCAGCCGCTACGAGCGGAGCCGCTAATATGTCTAAATACGTCCGGCGACCAGACACCAGAAACGACCCCTTTCTATTCTTCGTCAATGGCCCTTCAAGTGTCAGGCGCGACGCAATAAGGCCAATTCCACCCTCGCCGTGCAGTTTTTCGCGGTTGCCATCTTTCATATTCAGGTCAATCACGGAGGATAAACGCCCGCCAAACCGCGCCGGAAAGCCACCTTTGGTCAGTTCGACGCTTTTAAGCGCATCGCCATTGAACACCGAGAAAAACCCGAACAGGTGATTGGCGTTGTAAACGATGGCATCATCTAAGATAATCAGGTTTTGGTCGGGTCCACCCCCGCGCACGTAGATTCCGGTGCTGCCTTCGGAGCCTTTTTGCACACCGGGCATCAATTGCAACACTTTCAGTACGTCTTTTTCACCCAGAAACGCCGGAATTTTTTTGATTTGGCTAACCGGAATGTCAATCTGACTCATTTGGGGCGTGTCGCTCACCTTTTCCTCAATACGGTTCGATGTTACCGTCACTTCCGTCAGGGTCTTGCCGGGTTTGAGAATTATGTTCAGTTGCTGGTCGCGTTGAAATGGCAACGAGCGCAAAACAGCATCGTAGCCCACAAACGAGTAAGCCAACCGAACACTATCCTGGGTGGGCAAGGTGAGCGAATAAAAGCCGTAGGTGTTGGTTGTTGTGCCGGTTGATGTGCCTGGCAGATAAACATTTACACCAATCAGAGCCTCCTGACTGCCACCTTCCCGCACATAACCGCTAACAGTGGCAACTGCTTTAGGAGAACGGGGTGAGTTTTGAGCAAAAGTAGTGTGTACATACAGCAGAAAGGCAAGCAGTAGCGGGTAGCGGAAGTTCATGAATAAAGTGCGTTTATACAAGGAGTACGAAAGTGGGCAAAGGGTTGGAATGAAAGCAATGAGGTAACTAAATTTAACACGCTTTAACAAAGTCAATACGCAACCGAAGACGGAGATATTGCACACTTCCTCTTCATTTTTTGTTGCATCATAAACAATCCGGCTGTACACCGGTAAAGATTAGACGAAACGCAACGGTTTGATAAACAGAGCAGAATTATGTTAGAATTCGATAAGCTTTCACTCAACGTCCCCACCACTACAAAAAAGCGCGTCATTATTATTGGCGGTGGTTTCGGGGGTATTAATGTCGCCAAAAATTTAGACAGCCGCGATTTTCAGGTTGTCTTGTTCGACAAGCAGAATTACCACGCTTTCTGGCCGCTTTTGTACCAGGTTGCTACGGCTGGGCTGGAGCCGGATTCCATTGCCGAGCCGCTTCGTAAGGTGTTTAGCGATAAAGAAGATTTTCATTTCCGGCTGGTGCGCGTCACGGGTGTTGACCCGGTCGAAAAGTCAGTGAAAACGCTGATTGGCGATTTGCATTATGATTATTTAGTGATTGCCGCTGGATCGAAAAGTAATTTTTTCGGGAATAAAGAAATCCAGAAATACGCCTTCCCGCTCAAGCAAATGACCGATGCACTCAACCTGCGGAGCCAATTGTTGCAATGTTTCGAGCAGGCAAGCATCACCCGCGACCCCGACATTCAGCAATCGCTGCTCAACTTCGTGATTGTGGGCGGTGGGCCAACGGGTGTCGAAATGGCCGGTTCCATTGCCGAAATGCGCAAGTACGTGTTGCCCAACGACTACCCGGGGCTGGACTTCTCCAAAATGAACATTTACCTCGTTGAGGGTCTCGACCGGGTGTTGCCGCCAATGGATGTTGAATCGAGCAAAACCACAACCGGTTATCTGGAAGAGTTGGGTATCGAAATCAAGCTAAAAACTCTCGTCGAAACATACGATGGCGAAACAGTCGTGTTGAAGAACGGCGAACAGATAAAATCCCAAACGCTCATCTGGGCGGCTGGTGTGACGGGGTCTATGATCGACGGAGTCCCCGCCGAAAGCATTGAAAAAGGCCGCATTCTGGTGAACGAGTTCAACGAGGTGCAGGGCATGAGCAACATTTTTGCCATTGGCGACATTGCTTACATGAAAGGAGGAGACCCGGCTTTCCCGAACGGACACCCCGGCGTGGCTCAACCCGCCATTCAGCAGGGCGAGCGATTGGCCAAGAACCTCGGCCAATTGATGCGCAATCGCGAGATGGAGCCGTTCCGGTATTTCAACAAAGGAAATCTGGCCATTGTTGGTCGTAATCGAGCTGTTGCCGACCTGCCCGGTGGCGTTCATCTGGGTGGTTTTCTTGCCTGGGTAACCTGGCTGTTTGTTCACATTTTTTACCTCATTGGCTTCCGAAGTAAGCTGGTAGTATTGAGCAACTGGATCTACCGGTTCTTTACCTATCAGCGAGGTACGCGACTCATTATCAGACCGTTTGTTCGAAAGGATGACAAAGTTGCTCAGGAGTTTTTAGTAAAGAACGAAATGGTGTAGATTGCACAGCCTAAACAGGAACACCTTTCACGTAATCTTTATTTAAAAACCAGATGAACCCGCAAGAACGATTTGGTCAGTTAGAGGAAATCATGTCCGAGATGTTGGTCAAACAAGACGAACATTCGGCTCAAATTACTCAGGTAGCCCGGTCAGTTGGGCAAGTATTGGAAGTGGCTTTAGATGCCAAGGACGCTGCCATTGAGTCAAAAGGCATAGCCGTTGAAGCCCGCGATATGGCTGTTGATGCTCGAGATGTGGCGTTGAGAGTCGAAAAGAAGGCCGATATTACCGCTAATGCCGTTGCTAAATTGACTGTTGACATGCAAAGAGGTTTCGATCAAGTCAATGGGCGGATTGACCAAATCAATGGGCGTTTCGATGACCTGATGAGTTTCTTAAAAGCGAAACTTGGCTAATTGTTTTGCCTGTGAACCTGTTTTTGGGGCCATAGTGGTTATTAACCGCTATGGCCCTTCTTCATAAATTAGCTTCCAGCCAACAATCCCGCTTACCCTTGCGTTGTATTGTTTTCCGAAACGTACCATGAACAAACCCCTCCTTTCGCTTGCCGGTTTTATTTTAACTACCTGGTTCAGTGTAGTTTTTGCCCAGCCAATCGCCACAATTCGGCCTGATACTGTGAAAGCAGGTCCCTATGATATGGGCAAAATGTGGACGTTCGATAGTCCGCCTAAAGACTATTTTAAACAGACGTATAACTTCACGCCCGACGATAAATGGTTCGAGGAGGTTCGGCTGGCTTCGCTCCGGTTTGCCGATTATTGCTCGGCCTCGTTTGTGTCGGCTAATGGGTTGGTAATGACCAATCACCACTGTGCCCGCGAGTCGGGGACGGGGGTGGCCCGTAAAGGCGAAGATCTGAACAACAACGGTTTTTTTGCCAAAACCCCCGCCGAAGAGCGCAAAGTGGCAGGCTTGTTCGTTGATCAGTTGGTGCAGATTGTTGATATTACCAAACGGGTTCAAGACGCAGTAACGGCTGCCGATACCAATGCATCGGACCGTTCCGAAACAGCTCAGTTGCAGACTCGCGAGCGGACATTTGAAGCCATCAAACAGGAATATGCCAGCCGAGAGGGCTTTAAAGGACTTGAATTACAGACGATTACGTTTTATGATGGCGGACGTTACGCTCTTTATGGCTTCAAACGCTATACTGATGTCCGGCTGGTGTTTATGCCCGAACTGCAACTTGGCTTTTTTGGTGGCGACCCCGACAACTTCACCTATCCCCGATACGCACTCGATTGCTCGTTTTTTCGGGTTTACGACAACAACAAACCCCTTAAAACCACCCATTTTTTCAAGTTCAACACCAATGGTATTCGTGAGGGCGAACCCATTTTTGTGACCGGGAACCCCGGCAGCACCGAACGCCTGAAAACTGTTGCCGAATTGGAATATGACCGTGATTTTCGCTTGCCCTACATTACAACCTTGCTTCGGGGTCGCTCGAACGCGCTGCAAGCCTATAATGCGACGGCTAAAAATGACAGCATTCTGAATGAAATTTTCGGGTTTGAGAACAGTCTTAAAGCCATTGGCGGGCAACTTGCTGGTTTGCGCGATCCGTATTTGCTGGCTCGTAAAGCGGCTTTCGAGAAGCAGTTTAAAGCCGAAGCCCAGAAGAAAAATATACCCACCCAAACGTGGGACGATCTGGCAACCACCACTGACGACCTGCGTAAGGTATTCAATGACAACACCTACCTCGCTCCCAACCCACTGTTGAAAGGCGAGGTGTTGTCGTTTGCGCAAAACCTGACCCAGTATGGCGAATTGGTTACGAGTCGACCACAAGCTGCCGAACAGGCTCGCTCGCTGATGGTGGCCCCAACCATCAAAAGCCGCTCGTTAGAAGAAGCCTATCTGACCGCTCACCTCACCGAAGTACAAGCTGCGTTAGGTGCAAATGACCCCTACGTTCAGGCCGCTTTAGGTGGAAAAACGCCCAGAGAAGCGGCAGCTTACCTGCTTAGTAACACAAAGTTATTGGACAAAAACTACGTGAACGACCTCGTCACACGCGGGGGCGGCATCACGTCCGATAGCGACCCGATGCTGATTGTGGCCCGTGCGTCCATGAGTCGGTTTATGGCTGCAAGCAGGCAGGTACGGCCTTTACAACAACGTCAGGACGTTTTGCGGACTCAACTTGGCCGGAATTTATATGATGTCTACGGAACGGCCGTACCACCCGATGCCACGTTTTCACTGCGCATCAACGATGGCGTGGTGAAGGGATATCCGTATAACGGAACCGTGGCCCCCATTATCACTACGTTTGCAGGTCTTTATGACCGGAGTTATTCTTTTAGTAATAAAGATCCCTGGAAACTGCCCGCCCGCTGGAACAACCCACCTGCCGAATTGTTGCGCCAACCCATGTGCTTCATCTCAACCAACGACATTATTGGCGGTAACTCCGGTAGCCCCATGATCAATAAAAACCGGGAAGCAGTGGGTCTGGTTTTCGACGGGAACATGGAAAGTTTACCTGGCTCGTTCATTTTTGTGCCCGATGCTAACCGCAGCATTTCGGTTCACGCAGGAGGCATAGTTGCTGCCATGCGCTACATTTATAAAGCTGACCGATTGGTGAAGGAACTAACAACGGGGCAGTAGTGGTCTGGTTCAGACATTTTTATAAAAACCTTTCAATAATAAATTGCATTTAAGCTGCACTATTTAGCTTCGATTGCGTATTTTGTGCTGAATTTCACCCCTTTACCTTCATATGAATAAGTGCGTGTTTCTTGACCGAGATGGTGTTTTAAATGAAGACCGAACAGACTATGTCTATCGAATCGAAGACATGGTGATTCCTGATGGCGTAGCCGAAGGGTTGCAGATGCTCAAAGAAGCGGGTTATATGCTGATTGTAGTCACCAATCAGGCAGGAATTGCAAAAGGTCTTTACACCCGCGACGATGTGATGCGATGCTATGACTATCTACAGGATCATTGTGGTAATGTCCTTGATGATATTTACTATTGTCCTCATCATCCCGACTACGATTCCCGCTCGCTGCTTCGGAAGCCCGATTCGCTAATGCTCGAAAAAGCCATTGCCAAATATAACATCGATCCCCAACATTCGTGGATGTTTGGTGATGCCCTGCGCGACATGCAGGCTGGTCGGCGGGTGGGAGTTCGCACGATGCGGATTAAACCAAATCTGACTCAATCACCCCACGAAGATAAACTCGCAGTTGACCTGCTTGAGGCCAGTCGATTTGTGTTGGAGCAAGTATGAATATAGTGGACGGGCGACCCCGTCCACTATACCTTAAACCCGCGCTACTGGAGCAGCGGGTTTTTGAACGCTGCCATAGGCCGGGCAAGCTCCACGACGGGCGCACGAACTCATGGTCAGAATGGCCAGCAGGCCAGCAATGGTGAATACCTTTTTCATTGTATTGCGGTTAATCTTTATCTACTAATTCTGGTTCCTGTTCTTCCACGCGGTCGACTTCTTCCGAGGCTTCCAACTCTGTTTGGCCCGGTTCGGCAGAGGAGTAGCCTAAAATTTTGAGCATCACCTCGCTGTTTTGTTCCGGTGCGAATAAGCGCGTTCGCAGGTTTCCGTTTTCGTCTTTGTCTACAATAACGTGTTGCGGAGCCGGAATCAAACAATGCTGAATCCCGCCATAGCCACCCAACGACTCCTGATAAGCCCCTGTATGGAAAAATCCAACATACTGCCGTTCGGCTTCCTGCTCAAAAATGGGTAGGTACAAATCGGCACTGTGGGCTTCGGTATTATAAAAATCGTGGGAGTCACACGTCAGGCCGCCGAGATTCACTTTCTGGTACGGATTGTCCCAGTTGTTCACAGCCAGCATGATGTACTTTTGTCCCAAACCCCACGAATCGGGCAATTGCGTAATAAACGAACCGTCAATCATGTACCATAACTCCTTGTCGTTTTGGAGTTTCTGGTCAATAACTTCGTATATAACGGCTCCACTCTCTCCAACTGTATAACTACCAAACTCAGTGAAGATGTGCGGCACTGGTACGTTGCTCTTATTACAGATCCACTGAATACTTTCCACGATCTGATCGATCATGGCCTGGTAGTCATAGGTGAACTGAAACGAGGTCTGAATTGGCAATCCACCACCAATATCGATGGAATCGAGATCGGGGCAAATTTTCCGGAGTTCACAGTATTTATACATAAACCGGCTCAACTCACTCCAGTAATACGCGCTGTCTTTAATGCCCGTATTGATGAAGAAATGTAGCATTTTCAGTTTGAATTTGCTACTGTGCTGAATTTTGCTCCGATACAACTCATTCACATCGCTGTAGCGAATTCCCAGCCGCGAAGTATAAAACTCGAAGTTTGGTTCTTCATCTGTAGCAATCCGAATGCCAAAGTTTACTGTATCCGCTGAAATACCATCTTCGTAAGCCTCAATTTCCTTGAGGTTGTCCAGAATTGGCATCACGTTGAATCCATCATTAATGAGTTCGCGCAGATATTGCGTATAAAGGGGACGTTTATATCCGTTGGCGATGATATAGGTGCTCTTGCTGACCTTACCTAAGCGGTGCAATTCCCGAATAATGGGAATGTCATAGGCCGAGGAGCTTTCGAGATGAACGCCGTTTTTGAGGGCTTCTTCGAGTACAAACCGGAAGTGGGATGACTTCGTACAGTAGCAATACGTGTATGTTCCTTTGTAATTATACCGTTTCAGGGCATTTTTAAACAGGGACTTTGCCTGGTCAATATGTTCCGTGATTTTCGGTAAGTAAGTCAGTTTCAGGGGGGTTCCGTACTGCTTCACAATGTCCATGAGAGGCACATTGTTGAACAACAAATTGTCGTTCTCCGTCTTGAATTCCAGGGTAGGAAATTCAAACGTCTGGTCGATTAGGTCATAGTAGGTCTTCATCCCTTCGTTCGGCGCATAGGTTTTGTGTGCTGGTTTATTAAGAAAAGAGGGCGTAAATGGGGCAAAAAGCACTCATTTGCAAGTATAACCCCCCGCAACGGCGGCCCGGTCACAAAGTTGTGAACGTAAACATGGGGGGTTTGATTCGGAGTTAACAGAAAATTTATGCAGGGACAACCTCACCCCCGGCCTCTCTCCTTGCGAAGGAGGGGGGGCTTATAGATCAATTCGTTACGCCTAGCTGAACATTGCCAAAGGCATCGAGTTGGGTTTGTAATTTAGTGCGGGTCTCCTCAAAGTAGACATTCCAGTCGGCAATTTTGTAGATGCGCTGGTACGTCTCTGACTCTCTAAGTGCTTCCAGTGCTCTTCGTGATGCCTCTACTACTTGGCTCAACCGCACTTGTTCGTGATAGAGCAGAGTTTTTTCCGTGACAGTTTCTGTACGTGATGGAAGCGGTTCCCCTTTTTCGAGGGCTTCCAGAATTTCGCTGACACGGGCGAGGTCGTTGTGGTCGCTGGCTATTTTCAATTCGTTGAACAGGCTCTCGGCATGGCTTTTGAAGGCTTCGGCCACCACATCGGGATGGCAAAGTTGAGCGGCTTTGCGATACTTTTTCTTCAACTCAATTTGTTCTTCGGGCGTGAGTTCCTGGCGGGGTTGCTGCTTTATTTCGGTATAATCCTGATGATAATGGTCATAATTAGCCTGCGCTTCCTCCCGTTCGGCATTCGTTGTAGCTTGTTCCCGACGAAGTTGGAGTAACTTAACAATGAGGTCACCAAGGCGAAGCGTATGTTGAACACTGAACTCATGCAAGGTCTTTTCAATGTCGGCACGTTCGGCTTCGAGGGCTTTAACCTGCAACTCCAAAATCCTGATTTCGATTTTCAACGCCCCGATTTCAGCATCAATGTAAACGGCCAGCGTTGAATTCCGTTTGCTGAACTGGTCGATCTGACGGATTGCTTCGGCAAACTGCCCCTGCCGAAGTAGCCGGACAATTTCGGTAAGATCACTCGTGAGCGATTGCTCGTTCAGTTTGTGGAGATGTGGAGCAAGGCCGTCTGTTTCTTCCAACGCAATGAGCGTTTTGATGAGGTCAAGCCGTTTGAGAACTTTGCTCAAATCGAGCGGTGCCGACGGGCCGGGTGGCGCATATCGGTTGACTAACTGCCGGAACTCAGCCAGAAATTGGCTGGCCAACGGCCTGGCTTCAGTAGAAACGGTGATGTTCTCGTGGTTTTGCCGCGCACTCTGACTCCAATTGAACGACCCAGTGATGACTGTTTGCCCGTCGATCACACAGAACTTGTTGTGCATGAACGTTTTGCTGCGGTTTTTCCCGGCTGTATAAACCCGTCCGCCCACCCGGCGCAACTGCTCAAAATCAAGCCCTGTCTCCCGGAAATTAGCTTCGTCGTTGGCAATAATGAGTTCTACCGACACGCCCCGCCCGGCCAATACACACAAGGTATTGAAAATAGACGCATCTGTAAACCAGGCGATTGCCACCACAACGGATTGTTGAGCTTGCTGCAATTGCGTGATAATAGCCTGGGGAATACGCTCGAAATGGGCAGTAGTTTGCACGGGTGGGAAAGGCTTAGAATCTTTGCAGTTCTTCTGCCAGCTTTCCATCCATATAAAACAGAACTGCCTGTGTATTGATGATGCGCTGTTTGATTCGTTCTCTGTGTTTAACCAACAAAGCACGGCTTGTTTTGTCAAGAGTTGACTCGACCAAAAAAATGATTGTATGGGGGTTCAGACTTGGTATCTTGTACGAAATCCCAGCACCACTATACCTTGGAGGAGTGCTAAAATTATACGTGGCCTTTTCCCCTGTGATCGGGCAAATATCAAATCCTACGGACATTCCTACGATGTTGTTATAAAAGCTCATTTGATGTTTGTTGTTTAGATATGACAATATAATAACAGTGGGATTAAAGTAACGTTGCAAGTAGTTTACAGAAAATATTACTCACTATCTTCGTTAAACTTTGATAAAGCTCTTTGTAGCAGAAGTTTAGTTCTGGGATTCTTTTCCAATTTTTGTTTCGTAAGCACCAAATTTCTGGCCAGCCGATCTAATTGCTTCGTTAACTGCTCTCCGTAATTACCCGACGTTGTTATCGTTTTATCTACGAGTCTATTTTTTAGTACTTCACCTTTTACATAATTACTTACATCTAAATTATCATTATAATCTCTAAGTTTGACTCGAAACTCTTCTGATGCATCCCAAACTCGTCTCTTTTCTGTATTGCTGAGTTTTTTCCATTCTTCGATGGTTGGGCAAGCATTCTTCGTCTCAATCTTTCCTTGACTAAACGATGAGGAGATATTTAACAACCGCTCCGTCACGGCCAACTGCCCACTCACACGCGCTAAAGCCGGGGAAACTGTTGGAGATTTTATAAGATCGGTGGATGTGTTCTCCGTCATTTTGAAAGTGATTCAATTACAAACGAGTCGGGTTTACCCATTTTAGCCCTTTGATGTTGTCGAAATCCCGCTCGTTATCAGTCACAACAATGTAGCCGTAAACAAGGGCAGTTGCCGCGACAATGGCGTTTCACCACTCGCTTCGGATTGCTTTGAGATGTTCGTTCAGGCTGTCAGCGGCCGGGCCTTTGATGCTGCCGCTTAAGGACTGAATGCGGTTGGGCTTTTTTACTGGCTTCGCAATCGTCTCATCCTCGTCTATAAGAGTGGTAACAATATTGAGTCGGGCCAGCAGATTGGCTAGCAAGTCTAATTCAGCTTGGTCTTTGGGGGTGATTAATAGCGATGACATAGGCGAAACTTATGTTTTTATTCCTAAAAATAATGTTGCGTTACGGAAACACGTTGTAACGCCTTAAAGATTTCGTCTCGGCTGACCCGCGCATTTCGGTCAACGGTGTTCATGAGCATGCCCAGGCCCGCATCCTCTTTATCTTCATCATCCAAAACCGTCGTATCAATGTTCAACCGGGTTAGCAAGTCGGTTAGCCAATCCAGTTCGGTCTGGTCTTTGGGAGTTATCAGGAGCGATGGCATAAGCGTGTCAGCAGTATTTTAGGTTAAATATAGGCAAATTAACCTGAAACTACCCCTACTTTTGCGGCAACTTCAAGACGTAATCATCAGCGCATGACGCTCCAGACTATTCACTTCATTTCTATTGGCGGCAGTGCCATGCATAATCTGGCACTTGCCCTCCAGCAGCAAGGTCATACCATCACCGGCTCCGACGACGAAATCTACGAACCTTCACGAACCCGGCTGGCTCAACATGGTTTGTTGCCACCGGAAATGGGCTGGTTCCCGGAGCGAATCCACGCGGGGCTTTCGTGCGTGATTCTGGGGATGCACGCCCGAAAAGACAACCCCGAACTGACGCGGGCACAGGAACTTGGCCTGCCCATTTACTCGTACCCCGAATTCGTGTATCAGCAAAGCAGCCAGAAACAGCGGGTGGTGATTGCCGGGAGCCACGGCAAAACGACGATTACGTCGATGATTATGCACGTGCTTCAGTTTCACAAGCGCGTGTTCGACTACCTGGTAGGCGCGCAGGTAGAAGGGTTCGAGACAATGGTGAAGCTGACTCCCGAAGCCCCCGTAATCGTGATCGAAGGCGACGAATATGCGTCGTCGCCCATTGACCCGCAACCCAAATTCATTCATTATCAGCCGCATATCGCCCTCATCAGCGGTATGGCCTGGGATCACGTCAATATCTATCCGACCTGGGACCTGTATGTAGATCAGTTTGAAATGCTGGCAGATACCATGCCGAGGGGCGGCATTCTGGTATTTGATGAAACCGACGACATGCTCGATGTGGTAGGCCGGAAAGACCGGCTCGACGTGATAAAGGTGCCTTACGCGGCCCATCCATACCAGATTCGAGACGGTAAAACGGTGTTGCTCACTAAAGAAGGCGGGGAGATTCCACTGCTGATTTTTGGGGAACACAATATGAAAAACATCGCTGGGGCAATAGCCATTTGCGACCGACTTGGCGTGACCGATGCCATGTTCTACGAGGCTATCGGTACGTTCAAAGGCGCATCGAAACGGCTCGAAAAGCAGTCAGAAACACCCGAACTGGTTGTTTATCGTGATTTTGCCCACGCGCCGTCCAAAGTCGAAGCGACCACCGAAGCCGTGAAAGCCCAGTTTCTCGACCGGAAACTCCTGGCCGCTGTTGAACTCCATACGTTCAGTAGTTTGAACAAAGACTTCCTGGGACAGTATAAACATACACTGAAAACGGCTGATAGTGCCGTGGTCTATTTTAACGAACATACGCTAGCCATTAAACGACTCGCCCCCATTTCGGTGGCCGACGTGAAAGTTGCTTTTGACCACCCGAACCTGCACGTTTTCACCCAAACGGCTGACCTCAAGGCATTCTTAGACGCACAACGCGAACACGTTGGCGTGATGCTGCTCATGAGTTCAGGAACGTTTGGCGGGCTTACTTTATAATGCGTAACGGTGGATGCGTAATGCGCAATTTGCTGACGCATGCCAGGCACCATTACTCATTACGCATTCATCATTACGCGTTTATCATTATCACCATGCAAAGTCTTGTCGTTTACTGTGGTTCCAGCCCCGGAACCAATCCAATTTATGCCGAAGTCGCCAAAGAACTGGGCCGGGCGATGGCCGAACGTAACATCCGCCTGATTTATGGCGGGGGCGGTTTTGGCCTCATGGGGAACGTTGCCGACACCGTTATGGAATATGGGGGTGAGGTGACGGGCGTGATTCCAAACTTCCTGGCCGACCTCGAAGTGGCTCACCAAACCCTCACCGAACTCCATTTTGTGGAGACCATGCACGAACGCAAGTTCAAAATGGTGACGCTGGCAAAAGGGGTTATTGCGCTGCCTGGTGGCTATGGCACCCTCGACGAACTATTCGAGATTCTGGCCTGGCGGCAGCTCAAACTCTACGATGGCCCGGTGGCCATTATCAACACCAACGGCTATTATGACCTGATGCTCCAACAGCTTGACCGGATGGTAGCTGATGGTTTCCTGAAAACCGAAAATCGCGAGATCCTGATTGTTGCCGACACCGTGGAGGAAGCCTTGAATCGGATGATTGAGGATCCGTATTGAGCATCCAATATCATCTACTGTTTTTTCGTTTAAAGTAAGGTGCTGAAAACCGCACTCGTCCAATTTTGTTTACCTTGGGCACACAATGCATTCTTCTCCAAACGACATGAAAATCAGTACTTCCCGTTCGCTGCTGGTGATGCTGGCCCTGGCGACCGGACTTTCGGGTTGCAATTCGGCAATGATAGCCTACAAAAAAGGGGTGCATCACTACGATGCGGGAGAATATAACCTGGCCCTGTCTCAGTTCGACAAGGCGGCCAAAGGCGATATCGACCCCAAGCGACTCAACTATTACACGGCGGAATCGTACCGACTCTCGAACCGTTTTGCTGAGGCCGCTCCGTTTTATCAGAAGGCACTTGACGCGGGCACCATTGAGCCGGATGCCCGCCTGAACTACGCCTATGCCCTGAAAACTGAAGGTAAATATGCCGATGCCCTGACGCAGTTGCAGCAATACCTCGACAGCAAGCCCACCAACAAGACCAATCTCGACAAGGCACAACGCGAACTCGGAACCCTCCGGGCGGTGGATGCCCTTGCCGCCAAAAAAACGGAGTTTGTGTTGAAAAACATGAGCAACGTAAACACCCCAGGCTCGGAATTTGCGCCGGTGGTGCGGGGCGAAGAGTTGATTTTCACGGCTTCCCGCAAAGACATAGTTTACAAAAGCAATGGTCTGCCGATGCTGGGGTTGTATAAAGTGAAGCTGAACCAGAACCCCGACGAAACGGGCAATACCGCTCAACCCTTCAGTGCGAACGTGTTGCAGAGCGATGTAAACGAAGGTACACCTGCGTTTACGAAGGACGGGAAAGCCATGATTTTTGCGCGGGGTAATAACGGAAAACGCAAGGGCGGCCTCGATGTTGATTTGTATATCAGCCGCTTAACGGGCGATGCCTGGAGCGAACCGCAACGCCTGCCCATCAGCGACTCAACGGCCTGGGACGGATCACCCGCGTTTTCAGCGGATGGCAAAACGCTGTACTTTGCCTCGAACCGGGCTAACAGCGTTGGCGGCATCGACCTTTACCGTACTAATATGGACGCATCGGGCCGGTTCTCGCGCCCCGTGAACATGGGTCGCGACATCAACACGCCCGGCAATGAAATGTTCCCGTTTGTTGCTACCGATGGCAAATTGTATTTCTCATCGGATGGGCACCCCGGTTTAGGTAAGTTAGACGTGTTTGTGGCGACCCGCTCGCAGGGCGTTATCCGGGTGGAGAATATGGGCCAACCCGTGAACTCGCCCGCCGATGACTTTGGCTATGTTTTGATAGATACTGACAAGGGGTTTCTGGCCTCAAACCGGGCGGGAGGCAAAGGCGACGACGATCTGTATTATTTTGGATCGTCAACGTCGCCTGACACGCCAGTGGCTCAGAAAGACCCCAACGATCCGAACAATCCGAATAACCCAAACAATCCGAACGCGCCAAAAACGGTACGCTATTTCTTAGCCGGAACCGTGTCAACCAACGATCAGGCACCGGCACCACTCGACTCAGCTAAAGTGCGGATCGTGGAAGAAGGCAGCGGAGAAACCGTTGCTGAGGTGGTGACAGGGCAGCCGGGTACGTTTGGAAAATATCCACTACAGGAAGGCAAAGAATACTCAATTGTGGCCGAACGCCGGGGCTATTTAACGCGTCGTGAGCCATTTACAATGCAGGGACGCAGTATTCCACAGGTGTTTTTGAAGAAAGCCGAAACCGACACGACCTTCAATGTGGCTCTGCTTTTAGACAAAGTTGAACTGAACAAGACCTTCGTTTTGGAGAATATCTACTACGACCTCGACAAGTTCAACATCCGCTCTGATGCCGCTTCTGAACTCGATAAGTTGGTAACGATTTTAAAAGACAACCCGACACTCCGAATCGAACTTGGCTCCCATACCGACGTGCGGGCAGCGGATGCGTATAACATTCGCCTGTCACAAAACCGTGCCCGGTCTGCCGTTGATTATATTGTTTCCAAGGGCATCGACCAAACCCGCATGACCGCCAAAGGCTACGGCGAAACGGTGCTGATTGTGAAAAACGCCAAAACCGAAGAAGAACATCAGCGTAATCGCCGAACGGAGTTTAAGATTCTGGAATATTGACTAAGTTTATGCGGCTTCCCGCCGGGATTTAGAGTTTATGGCTTATGGTTGGGTCAGCGCGAACTTTAATTAGTTTCAGCCCAACCATAAACCATACACTACAAAAACATAAACAAAATGTCAGACCGCCTTCGCCAAGTTCTTGTTGTTTTTTCGATCATCAGTATGATCGTGATGAACTACCTATCCAACGTCCGGGTGTTTGCCCAGACAACCAACGCCGACGTTTCGCGGAAGTACCAAACCCTGATTACCCCGGCGGGCTATGCCTTTGCCATTTGGGGCGTCATTTTTCTGGGTTTGCTGGCCTTCGCGGTGTATCAGGCACTGCCCTCGCAACGCGAGAATCCGCGTTTTCGGACGGCAGGGCCGTGGGTGATTTTGAACACTTTTTGCAACGCCATCTGGAGTCCAATTTTTAATAACCAACAAATAGGGCTGGCTTTGGTGGTTATTTTGGTCATGTTCGTAAGCCTGTTGCTGGTGATGGATCGGCTGCGGGTTGGGCGCGAACTGGTCAGGAAGCGCGAAACCTGGCTGGCACGGGTGCCGTTTTCCATTTATTTCGGCTGGCTCACCGTCGCCACGGTTCTGAACGTGACCGTATTTTTCAAGGCCACTGAATTCGATCTCAGTATGTTGCCCGAAAACGGGTGGGCGGTGGCGGTTTTGATTATCGCTCTTACGGTGGGTGTCTTTCTATACAATCGCTACCGAAGCGCGGCCTACATCCTCGTGTTTGCCTGGGCCTATGCCGCCATTGCCGTGGCACAAAAGGGCGTTCCCTACGTGCCGCTATTTGCCTGGATCGGGGTGGCCATTGCCGTGGTGCTGGCCGGATTCGCTTTGCTGACTCAAAACACCAACTATGCGGCTGTTCCTGCTGCTCGGCGCTAACCTCGGCAACCGAATCGAAACACTCGACCGGGCAAAAACCCTGTTGACAGCGTCTGTTGGCCGTTTTGTGAGCGAGTCGAAGCGATACAAAACGGCTCCCTGGGGAGTGACCGACCAACCGCCGTACCTGAATCAGGTGCTTGAATTGCAGACATCACTCCCGCCTGATTCAGTCTTAAACCAAACCCAGATCATCGAATTGGCCTTGGGTCGGGTTCGGCTTGAGCCGTGGGGTGCCCGCCTGATCGACATTGATTTGCTGTATTATGATGACCTCATTCTGCAAACTGACCGCCTGACCTTGCCCCACCCCTTGTTGCACGAACGCCGGTTCGCGCTGGTGCCGTTGTGCGAGGTCGCGCCGACGTTTGCGCATCCGGTTTTGGGGAAGACAAATTGTGAATTACTGGAGATTTGCGAGGATTCTGGAGAGGTCTTACCAATAAATACGCACGGTAACTAAATTTTCGTTGGTATAAAAAACTCAATAACCGGGTTTTTCGTAGTTTACGCCAATAGACCGCTCGAACGATGAAAAAGACATCAACTGTAACCAATGGGAGCCTGCTTATTGCCGAGCCACATCTCGGCGATACCAACTTTGAGCGGAGCGTGGTTTTGGTGTGTGAACACAGCAAGGAAGGCACTTTTGGCCTTGTGCTCAACCAAACAACCAACCTGCACCTGAGCGATGTGATCGAAGATGTTTACGCCGATTATCCGCTATTTCTGGGAGGCCCGGTTCAGCAAAACACGCTCCATTACCTGCATCGTCGGCCCGACCTGATCGACGGGTCTATTCGTGTAGGCGAGGGTTTATACTGGAGTGGCAACTTTGAACAGGTGAAGCAGGCCGTTAATATAGGTATGCTTCCCGAAGCCGATATTCGATTTTTTGTGGGGTATTCGGGCTGGGACGAAGGCCAATTGGATGGCGAACTGGCCGAAAAAGCCTGGATCATTGCCAAAGGTGAATCTGAATTCTTATTCGAGACACCTGCCGACCAATTCTGGCGCGGTGTTCTCAAAAGTATGGGCGGTGAATTCAAAGCCAAAGCGAACTACCCGGTCGATCCGCGTTTGAATTAACTTTTTTTAACCAATTTTGCGCCCGACATCACGTTACAGAAAGGTATGTCCCCTTTCCCGCTGAGCGGGTAACCCTCTATTTCATGCGCATTTCTCGACTTTTCGTACTCTTTTTTGTTGCCTGCCCCTTTCTGGCAGTTGCTCAGGAAGCTCAAATTTCCAGTCATTTTGGTATAAAAGCTGGGCCATCGCTCACCCGTTTATCGGTGTCGGGTATCACGCCAAACATTCCAAAACAGAAAATTGATTACCATCTCGGAGGTATGTACCGGTTCCGCTACAATCGGTTTGTGATTCAGCCCGAAGTGCTGTACAGTGCCAAAGGCGGCACATTTCAGGCTGTTCGGGTGGGTGGCAAAGTGACCACCAAAAACAACTTTGCGTATGTCAGCGTGCCGCTTTTGTTTGGTTATATTCCAACCGAAGGGATCACACTTCAGGTGGGACCGGAGTTCAGTTATGCCCTCAACAGTGGCACGGCAACCGGACCAGGGCAACGCAACGATATTGGTATTGTGGTGGGTGCTCACTACGATTTCCTGGACATGCTCGACAAGTTTAGTCTGCATCTGCGCTATATTCACGGCCTCAACAACGTGGCCCCCCCCTCCGACCCTGCCTTAGCCGTTGACTACCGCAACCGCGTGTTGCAGTTGTCGATGGTGTATAATTTTTACAAAAAGAAGAAATAGGTCATCGTCCATGCTCTCCGACTTCGGCATCATTTTCCTGTTCATTGTAGCTGCTTTTGCGTTCATTGGCGGGGTTTTGTTCGTGGCCAGTTTGCTGCGTCCGAGTCGCCCCAATGCTGATAAACTCAGTACCTATGAGTCGGGGGAGGAGCCGGTGGGCAATGCGAGTGTACAATTCAACGCCCGATTTTATGTGGTGGCATTAATTTTCGTATTATTCGATGTCGAATTGGTGTTTCTGTTTCCCTGGGCCACGGTTTTTGGGCAAAAAGCATTGCTTGCCGAGACCAACGGACGCTGGGGCTGGTTTGCCCTGACGGAAGCAGCTCTGTTTGTGGTGTTGCTGGCCGTGGGGCTGGCCTATGCCTGGGGAAAAGGCTACCTTGACTGGGTGAAACCCCAACCCCAGAAACCAACCTCCGACTCGAAAGTACCCCCGGCCTTGTATGATCGGGTTAACGAAAAATACCGCCAATCACCAAAATCATGAAACCGCTTGCGGGTCAGTTACTTCTCCTTCTGTTACTGACCCTGACGCTCCCGGGGGTTGGTCAGCGATTTCAACGGCCACAATTCAGAACAATCGTTCATCTTAAAGACGGAGGGCGTGTTAGCGGTGTGCCCGACGAAATAGAAAACGGCGAACTCTCCTTTGTCCCGTATGAGCCAATTTATTATCGACATACTCAGCTAAAAACAGCTTCTATATCACTTGATGAAATAGCTTGGGTTGTTATTAAGCGCACCAGCAAACGCCAGGCAGTTCGCACCGGGATGGTGATTGGGGGGCTGGCCGGTGGCTATTTCGGGTATCAGAGCAGTCAGAAAAGCAAGTTTCGGTCGCCTATTCTGGCGGGCATTTCCATCGCCCTGTCGGCGGCCACATTGGGGGGCGTGGGAGCCATTGCTGGTTCGCTCATTGGTGGCTCGTCGCGCCGGGTCATTCGCCCGCTCGACCGCGACAATCCAGTCGAAAGTTTAGAACGGCAGCTTCGTCCCTTCACAAAGGTTTATTTGGACGATATGCTGTTTGATCAAAGGAACCCGGCAGCAACCTCTCCGCGTTGACGAGATACCAACTCCCCTTATAAAATGACTCCCGCTCCGCCAACTAACAAAACCGCTGACCACGGCCTGATGCTAATGCACTCCGAAGACCTGCTGAACTGGTCGCGGGCCTCGTCGTTGTGGCCACTCACGTTCGGGTTGGCCTGTTGCGCCATCGAGATGATGCAGTCGATGGCTTCGAGTTATGACCTGGAACGGTTCGGGATTTTTCCGCGCCCCTCGCCCCGGCAGGCTGATATTATGATTATTTCGGGAACCGTGACCTATAAAATGGCCGACCGCATCAAGCGACTCTACGAGCAAATGGCCGAACCGCGCTACGTGATCTCGATGGGATCGTGCAGCAATTGCGGTGGCCCCTACTGGCAACACGGCTACCACGTGGTGAAAGGCGTGGATAAAATCATTCCGGTCGATGTGTATGTGCCCGGTTGTCCGCCCCGCCCGGAAGCGTTGATCGACGGTTTTTTGAAATTGCAGGAGAAAATCAGAGCCGAAAAACCATTGACGGGAGATGCAAAGCCTGAGTCAACAAATCCCACCGAAAATCCGTTTGCCCAATGACCTTCGCTGACATTACCGCTATCCTTCAAGACCAGTTCACGTTTTCTGTAAACAGTACCAACGTGCAACCCTATCTGCTGGTGCAACCTGCTGATTTGATACCGCTTTGCCAGTTTCTCCGCGACGATGAGCGTTTGTTTTTCGATCAGTTGGCGTGCCTGACCGCCATCGACAATGGAGTCGTAGCCGATACAATGGACGTTTTTTATAACGTCACGTCAATTCCTTACGAACACAACCTGATGCTGCGGGTAACGATTCCCCGCCAAACCACATCGGGCGAGCTTCCCACCTTGCCAACCCTGAGCCACCTTTGGCGCACTGCCGACTGGCATGAGCGCGAAGCCTTCGACCTTGTCGGTATCCGCTTTGAGAATCACCCCGACCTGCGCCGGATCCTGCTCCCCACCGATTGGGAAGGACATCCCCTCCGCACCGACTATGTGGAGCCAACATATTACCACGGTATTCTGAATAAGTAACCAACTAAACTCATGAAGATATTTTACTGCTTTGCTATTTTATTAATGGGGATAACCGATGCCAATGCTCAGGATATGACCTACGCCGAAAAACTTGGCTTTCCGAAAGGTAAAAAAGTGTTTGTATTGCACGTTGACGATGCCGGTATGAGCTACGAAGCTAACCGGGGAACCATACGGGCCACCGAGGAGGGAATTGCCAATTCAACCAGTGTGATGATGACCTGCGGCTGGGTGCCGCAATTCATGACCTACCTGAAACAACATTCCAAGCTCGACGCAGGTGTTCACCTCACGCTAACGTCGGAATGGAATAATTACCGTTGGGGTCCATTAGCCGGTAAGCCCACGGTGCCGGGTCTGCACGACGAACAGGGCGCGTTTTGGCACTCGGTAGCTCAGGTAGTACAACACGCCACGCCCGACGAAGTGGAGGCTGAAATGAGGGTGCAGATTGCCCGGTTCCGTGCCTTTGGTGTGGAGCCAACTCACCTCGACTCGCACATGGGAACGCTGTTTGATCCCAAATTCATTGAGCGGTATGTGAAAGTAGGCATTTCGGAGCGCATCCCGATTCTGTTTCCGGGTGGTCATGCCACACTCATCAAACAAGTGACGAAAATGCAGCCCGGCCAGCAACAAATGATTGCTACGATTGGGCAGCAGCTCTGGAAAGCGGGCTTGCCGGTGTTCGACGACCTCGACGGAACCAGTTATGGCTGGGCACCCGAAAATGCCAGCATGAGCGATACCGATCTCCAGAAAATGAAAACCGACCGTTTCATCGACCTGTTCAACCGTGCCCAGCCTGGCCTTACCTACGTGATCATGCACTGCGCCGATACCACGCCCACTTTCAGCGAAATCACCTCATCGGGACCAACCCGCCGGGGCGACATGCTGGCCATGATGGACCCGCGCCTGAAACAATACATTCAGCAACAGGGTATTATTTTGACAACGATGCGCGAACTGGCCGAACGCCGGGCGAATATAAAATGACTCAAAAAATAAGCCTGATAGCTGCCGTAGCTCAAAACGGTATTATTGGCCGGAACGATGCCGATGGTAAACCTGATTTGCCCTGGCATTTGCCCGACGATTTCAAGTTTTTTAAAGATACCACCAGCGGTCACCCCATCATTATGGGTCGCAAATCGCTGGACGCGCTGGGGAAACCCCTTCCCAAACGCACTAATATTGTGGTGACTCGCAACCGCGATTTCCAGATGCCGGGCATAACGGTGGTGCATACCCTGAACGACGCGCTGACAGAAGCCTGGAAGGTGGAAGACACCGAAGTTTTTGTGATCGGCGGGGCCGAAATTTATACGATGGCCTTACCCCTTGCCAACGTGCTTTACCTCACCGAAATTCAGAAAGCCTATGAAGGAGATGCCCGCTTTCCGACGTTCGACAAGAGCGAGTGGCAGGAAGTGAGCCGACGGCATCACCCGGCCGACGAACGCCACGAAACGGCGTTCGATTTTGTGGTGTATGAACGGGCAACCGCCTAACTTTGCCGCATGATCCGTTCTGTTCGGGGAGTACATCCCCAATTTGGTGAAAATTGCTGGTTTGCTGACAATGCAACCATTGTGGGTGATGTGGTGATGGGCCGCGACTGCACCGTTTGGTTCAACGCCGTTATCCGGGGCGATGTGAACAGCATTCGCATGGGCGACCGCGTCAATATACAGGATGGGGCCGTGATTCATTGCACCTACCAGAAAACCAAAACGACCATTGGCAACTATGTTTCTATTGCGCACAATGCGGTGGTGCATGGTTGCACGGTAGAAGACAACGTATTGATTGGTATGGGGGCCATTGTGATGGATGGAGCCGTGATCGGAACGGGAAGTATTATTGCCGCTGGGGCCATTATCACGCAGAATACGGTGGTGCCGCCGGGTAGCATCTACGCCGGAAACCCCGCCCGGCTACTCAAACCCGTTAGTCCCGAAGCAGCCGACGTGTTTATGCGCACCGCTGATAACTACGTGATGTATGCCAGTTGGTTTAAAGAAGGGTAAAAACACTTGCCAAAAACGGGAAATCTCCCCTTGATTATATGAAGGAATAGAGCGGACTTTGCAGGAAACAAAACACTCTATGCCACCGACTGTCTTACCTCCGCCCCAACCCATTTCTGAACCCATCTTTAGCCGCATTGCCCTCAGTATGTCGGGGGGTGGATTTCGTGCTGCGGCTTATGGATTGGGCACACTCAACACACTTTATTTGCTGGGAGTACTCGACAATGTGCATATGCTCTCGACCATTTCGGGTGGCACATTCGCGGGTGCCTATTATGCGCTCCGCCGGAAAGAAGGGGCCACCTTTGACCAGATCTACGACGAGTTCTATCGGTTTCTGGATGCCGACAGGCTGCTCCCCGATGCCACAACGCGCTGGCAAACCACTATACAGGAGAAGCACAGCAACTACAAAATCATCAGGGCTTTTGCTGACATCTACCATGAGCAACTGTTTGGAAAAGCCACATTCGATGTATTCTGGCAGGCCGATCAGTCTGACGTAAATCCCTCGCGGCTCCAGACAATCATTTTCGGAGCCACCGAATTGTACTCCGGTTTGGCATTTCGTTTTCAGTATAGCACCCTGCCCGAAGCCCAGTTCGTGACAGAAGGAGGTGTTTTGCGGGAATGGTTTTTCATTGGCAATGGGAACGTTCACATTCCACATGCCCGCGCCCGCGAGCTTCGATTGGCCGATATTGTTGCCTCGTCGTCGTGCTTTCCGGTTGGGTTCGAGGCCCTGAACCTGCCCTCGGATTTCCCAACGGGCAATCCAGCCCCCATGCCTTTTCTGTCGGGGAATAATGCAACAGTTGGGATCGACAGCCTGGCAATTATCGACGGAGGGGTTTATGACAATCAGGGAATTGAGGGGTTATTACTGGCTAATCGGCGCAACAAAACATTCCTGCAATCGAAGCAGGCCGAGGCAATTCCACCCGAACAAAAGGAGCCTATGCAGCCATCGACCCTGTTTTTGGTGGCCGATGTAGCGAGTGCAGAAATGGGCATTTACCCCGCCGACACGGCACCACCCGCCCGAACGGGCCGCTCCTTAACCCAATGGTTGAAACAGGGACGCACACTGGTTTGGGTAGCCGCTTTGGTAGTCCTGATCGGTATGGTGTTGGCTGTAACGTTTCGGGTTGGTGGTTTTCTGGGCGGATTTTTGGTTGGTATTGCCCTGATTGCCGGTTTGGCTGCCTGGGGTGTTGGCCACATCTGGAACCTGTTGATGAACCGGTTAAAAGGCGATATTCCCGCTTTATTTCCGCTGGTGGTACCTCCATTTATGCACCTTACCATAAAGCAGTTATGGTATTTGCTGGATGTGCGCCTGAAAACAGCGAAAGCGTTGCTATTATCGGTTTTCCTGCGTCGCGTCCGAAGCCTGAACTACGGCCTGCTCTACCGCGACGACGATACCGATGTGAACGACAATGCGCCAACTCCCGACGTGATTGCCAGCATTATCGGAGGGGTACTCCGCGATGTCGACAAACCCAAATACCGATCTGATCTGATTTTGTTGATGCCAATCATCAAAGAAGCCAGCAGCATGGATACCACTCTTTGGTGGCTGGCCGAGAAAGACAAAATGAATGCTGTTATTGCCAGTGCCGAAATAACGCTGCCCTGGCGCACTAAGCGACTGATTGCCAGCAAGGAGAAAGTAGCTAACGATGCAGGGAAGCCATTTGCTTTATTGCCGGAAGATGCGGAAGTGTTCCGGCGGGCAACCCTGATTTTTGAAGCGTTTCGGCTGGCCAACGACAAAAATCAATCGGCTACCTATTATCCCGCCTTTCGCCTGAAACCCACGATGAAGTCTTTGATGGACAATCCGTTGACCACCCCCGCGCAACTAATTGAAGCAGCAAAAGAGTGAGAAAATCAGCCTCACTCCTGACCGCGTCGGGGGCCCGGTCCTACTTCTATTTCCTGATCATTCATCTCTTTCCGTGCGTTTAAATAGCCACGAACAACGGTGATGGTTGTGACCCCCAGGAAAAAGATAATAATCCAATGGACGTAGTTTATAATCCAGGGGAATCGCTCACCAAAATAAAAACCACCTCCAACCAGCAAGCCAACCCAAATGGCTCCACCAACGATGTTATAGAGCATGAAATAGCGGAAATTCATGTGAATAATACCCGCTAAAAGGGGTGCAAACGTTCTGACTATGGGCAGAAAACGGGCAATAACCAGGGTACGACTACCGTATTTTTCGAAGTATTTCCGAGTGGTTTCAATGTGCTTTTTCTTGAAGAACAAACTGTCGGGCCTGTTCTGAATGCGCGACCCAAAAAAATGCCCGGTCCCGTAGCCCATGAGTGATCCCACCACAGCCGCCCCAAAAATGCATCCCATCAACAGCAGCAGTGGCACATCGAGCAGCTTGGTTCCTGCAAACACCCCCGACAAAAACAGCAGGTAATCACCCGGCAGAAAGAAACCGAATACCACCCCATTCTCGATCAGAATAATGAGGGTAATCAGTACCAATCCACCCGTTCGGATGATTTCCTCGGAGTTGAGCAGGTAGCGGAAAAATTCGAGTAGTTGATCCATGATTTAAAGAGTGAAAGAGCGAAAAAGTGAAAGAGCGAAAGAGTGTTTGTTGCCGCCTGGCTTTTCATTCTTTCGCTCTTTCACTCTTTCGCTCTTTAAATATACTCCGCCAGTTCGAGCCAGCGGTCTGATTTTGCCGAGATTTGTGCGTCGATTTCGCTGATTTCGTTGGCCCAGGCCGTCAATTGTTCGTGGCGACCTCCGGCACTAAGGAGTTCGGTAATCGTAACTTTCCGATCTTCGTGTGCCGCAATCTCGCTTTCGAGCGTTTCGTATTCGCGTTGTTCCTTATACGACAGCTTCTTTTTTGTCTCGATAGCCTTCGTCTGCGTAACGCCGGACGCGCCGTTTTGGTTTGTCACCCCCGCTGTATTTCCCGACGATTGTTTGCCTTTCTGGGCATTGGCAGCCGACGATTGTTTCTTGGGTTGTTTGTTACGCCACTCGCGATAGTCGGTATAGTTCCCCGGATAATCGCGCACCTGACCCTCGCCCTCCAACACAAATACGTGATCGACAAGCCGATCCATGAAATAGCGATCGTGGGTCACAATCAGCACGCAGCCGGGGAAGTTTAGCAGAAACTCCTCCAAAACGTTCAGCGTCGTGATGTCGAGGTCGTTGGTGGGTTCATCGAGAATCAGGAAATTGGGGTTCGTCACCAGCACCAGCAATAGCTGGAGTCGGCGTTTTTCGCCCCCGCTTAATTTCGATACAAAGTCATATTGTTTTTGCCGGTCGAACAAAAAGTGCTGGAGCAACTGACTCGCCGTGATGGTCTCACCCGATGCCATTTTCATCACCTCCGCTACCTCTTGCACTACATCGATCACCCGCTGATTTTCGGGCAGGTTCAACTCCGACTGCGTGTAATACCCAAACCGAACAGTGCCGCCCGTGCTGATTTTGCCCGAATCGGGGCGAGTCAAGCCCGTAATCATTTCGAGTAGCGTGGTTTTGCCCATGCCATTTTTCCCAATCAAGCCCGCCCGGTCCGACCGTTTGAAGGTATAGGTAAAATGGTCGAGCAGCACCTTATCGTCGTAGCGTTTGCTGAGGTTTTCGACTTCCAGGATTTTGCTGCCCAGGCGAGCCGTGCGGAGGTTCAGTTCCAAACCGTCGCCCTTGCCTTTGCCGCTTACTTTTTCCTGTAACTCGCCAAAGGCATCCTCGCGGTATTTAGCCTTGGTGCCCCGCGCTTTGGGTTGTTTGCGCATCCAGTCTAACTCGCGCCGAAACAGGTTGCGGTCTTTCTCCAGTTCAGAGGCCTCCATCTCCATCCGTTCTGCTTTCTTTTCCAGAAAGTAAGCGTAGTTTCCTTTGTAGCCGTATAACTGCCCGCCTTCCATCTCCACAATTTGATTGCACACAGCATCCAGAAAATAGCGATCGTGCGATACCATCAACAGGGTTCCGTTGCTAGTGTTGAGGTAGTTTTCGAGATACTCGATAGCCTCTAAATCAAGGTGGTTGGTTGGTTCGTCCAGAATAATCAGGTCGGGGTTCTGAATCAGCACCCGCGCCAGGGCCACCCGTTTGCGTTGCCCTCCCGACAGCGTGCTAACCGATTGCTCCACGTCATGAACACCCAATTCGCCGAGCATCTGCCGGAGTTGTGATTCATAGTCCCAGGCTTCGAGCTTTTCCATCTGAGCCATGGCGCGTTCCAGTGCGTCGTGGTCTTCCGAAATCAAGGCTTTTTCGTAATTCCGCACGGCTTCCAATTGCGCACTCTCGCCCGACAGAACTTCTTCCATCACGGTGAGGGCTTCGTTGAGGTCGGGTTGTTGATCGAGGTAACCAATGCTGATATCTTTGCGCACACTCACCAGGCCCGTATCGGGCGGAACAACTCTGGCCAGAATAGAAAGAAGGGAGGTTTTGCCGGAGCCATTAGCCCCAACAATGGCAATTTTATCGCCCCGGTTAATCCCGAAATTTATGTTTCGGAACAGCGTTCGGTCGCCGTATGCTTTTGTTAAATTCTCCGCTGAGAGGTAATTCATGGCCAAATTTACGAAGAATAAAAAGAGTGAAGGGGGTGAAAGAGCAAAAGAGTGGCTAACGCACGTGTAATGGTGCATCAGCCACTCTTTTGCGTTCCGAAACGTCGGACCGTCACCTTTTCGCTCCTTTTTCAGGGAATCGGCAATGCCTTACTCTCTTTGAATGTGCTGAGAATCACCATAGTTTTGGTATTGGCGACCTCTTCAATTTCGTTGATTACTTCGAGCATTAATTTCTGATAGGAGGTAATATCTTTCGAGATCACTTTGAGCAGGAAATCACCGTCACCCGTAATATGGTGGCACTCAATAATTTCAGGAATTGTGTTGACTTTCGCCACAAATGAGTCCGTTACTTGCTTCTTATGACCCACGAGCGTGACCATCACAAAGGTGGTCACACCTAGGCCGACACGTTCCCGGTCGAGTTTGGCGTGGTAGCTTTGAATGATACCTGATGTCTCTAATTTCTTAACCCGTTCGAGGGTGGGAGCCGGCGAAAGGCCGATCTCTTTAGAAAGTTGAGCGTTTGTGATCTTGGCGTTATCTTGAAGAATGTCTAAGACTTTGCGGTCAATTTGGTCTAATTTGGAACTCGAGATGTTCATGCTCTTGCCGAGGTAAGTATTGGTTGTTCAGGGTTTTGCAAAGCTAAGGCGATTCCATAAATTATTCTAAAAATATACGGAAATCTTACCGAAAGGTAGAAGAAAGTACAGCCAAATCGCCTTTTTACCGCACAAAATTACAGCAAAAACATGATTTACCAAACATGACCTTTTATCGTTTACTAACCTGGTTATGGGTAATTTGTCGCTGCCGGTTGGCCTTAAACGTATGATCGTCAGCCGCAGACCGGGCTGCGTGTTTGGTGGCTCGTCCCTGCACCCGTGCCCGCCACATGCGCCACGATGATGGTTTCATCTCGCGTCGCATCAATTCGATAACCTCTTTTTCGGACAACCCAAACTGAACTTCTATGGCATCAAAGGGAGTTCGGTCTTCCCAGGCCATTTCAATAATGCGGTCAATATCGTCGGGAGAAAGCATTTGTAAGGATTAGAAGGATCATCAGGCAACTTGCTTTGCCTGTATAACCTATTCCAGGGCAGTAAGTTAGAGTCGCATCAACAAATAGTGTCGATTCCTGTTGGTATTAGGGTGTCATTTTAGTCTATTCTCCATAAAGCACTACCTAAACGTTTCACGTACACATGAAAACAGTTTTTCTCATCATCACTTTAGTAGTCTTTTCATTCGCACTTCAGGCGCAGACCGTTAAACGTATTTACCTGGCTAATGACGACCACACCGATTATATGTGGACGGGCGATGAAGA
Organism: Cytophagales bacterium; assembly: GCA_031411995.1. Classification (GTDB taxonomy): domain Bacteria; phylum Bacteroidota; class Bacteroidia; order Cytophagales; family Spirosomataceae; genus Rudanella. The sequence continues at coordinate 171,414 of JANOCD010000008.1, read as the reverse complement.
AACCTATAAAAAGGCTTTTTCTGACATGCTTGATTATTACATCAAGCTCAATGATTCGACAGCGCATTTGCCGTATAACCTACAAAATAAATGGAATTGCGATGGCTCCTATTGGGTATATAATTACCGGGAAACACGCTCGGCTGCCCAATTTGATAAACTCATAAAACAGATTAAACAAGGCAAGATTACCGTGCCTTTGAACTCAATGATCGTGTTGTTGGGTGCCGCACCAGCCGAAGCAACCCTGCGCGATATGTATTACGCGGGTTCGTTGAAGCGCAAGTATGGTCTGGACTTATCGCTGGTCCTGAACATGGAAGACCAGGTATTGCCGCTCGGTTTATCATCTTTATGGGCCGGTTCAGGGGCTAAATATTCCTGGAAAGGGGTTTGCGCGTGTGCCACTAAAGTAACGGCACTGGACCGACATAAAAATCAGATGTATTGGTATAAAGGCCTGGATGACCAAAAAGTGTTGATGAAATGGTATTCAGTGAACCCCTCGATGATAACTAACCGGAAAGAATACCGCTACAACCTGGGCACCTACTTAGAAGCCTCTCACCAGCCCAATGCAGTTACGGATTGCAAAGCGTTGATGAATGACCCAACTTATCCATATGCCATAGCAGCGGCTTTTGGCAAAGGAGGAGACGATCTGAAAACGTTGACCAACAACTTTTCGAAAGTAGCCAAAGCAAAATCTGATACCGCCTATGAGGTGATTGTATCCAACGAAATAGACTTCTTCAAAGACTTCGAAAAGCAGTATGGAGCCACGTTGCCAACTGAAACTATCTCGTATGGTAGCACTGAGTGGGGCAATAGCTTTGCTTCGCTGGCCGAGGTATCGGCTTCCGTAAAGCGGGCCGTCGAAAAACTGAGAACCGCCGAAGCCGTTTACACACTGGTTACCCTGAAGGATAAAACATTCGCTACTGATTTAGCCATTCAAAAAGAGAAAGCCTGGTTGGCGTGTGGTATGTATTTTGAACATGACTGGACGGCAGATGGCCCCCACATTACCCGCAAGCAACGGGCTGACTGGCAAAAGAAAACCGCGAACACGTTCATTAGTTATGTGGACACCCTATATAATCGGTCGCTTAAACGGCTTGGCCAGTTGATCGCAAAACCCAGGGGCTTGCCTGAGACATTTTATGTATTTAACCCATTGAACTGGACAAGAACAGATTACAGCGATTATGCCTATAAGGGTTCGACATCCATCCGGGTTATTGATAAAACAAATGCGAAAGAGGTGCCTTTTCAGTTAATCACGAAAAAGGGGGCAACGTATCTTCGGATTTTGGCACCAGCTATTCCTTCCCTGGGCTATAAAGTGTTTGAGATACAAAAACGAAGTAGCCCGACTATGTTTACGACCAGTCTTGTGGTTACCGACAGTACAATTGAAAATAAGTTTTACAAACTGAAGTTCACGGCGCAGGGCGTTATCACAAGTTTACTCGACAAATCCACCAATCGTGAGTGGGTAAAGGTTGTAAATAAGCGGTATATCAATGATTTAGGCTCTGGACTGGGTAATGAAGGCGATAAAATAAGAATAGAAAATAAGGGGGCTATATCGGCAACACTGATGGCTTCATCCTATAAACCAATCAAACACACATCTAAAGTAACCCTATTTGAAAACAGCGACCGCATTGAACTAGAAAACTACATTACTCAAAACCTGGACGCTAAGGCAGTTACATACTCTTTCTCGTTGAACCTCAACAAGCCCGATACCTGGCACGAGGAGGCAGGAGCAATTTTACACGCCAGGTCGTTAACAAAAGGGGGGCACTATGCCGATACGGCGAGTCGGTTTGATTGGCTGGCAATGAACCATTTTGCCGACATGTCTGATGCCGACAATGGCATGATTATCTCCAATCGCGATGCTTATTTTATGAAAACAGGTAACAGCGCAAGTGCAATGTTAGATGACAGCACGGCACAGATAAACATTCTGGCGGCTGGCCAGATTGATAATGCGTTGGGATTAGGCATTATCAACCAGGATGGCGACTCATATTTTGAGCATTTCATTGCCCTGAAGCCACATACTGGCCGTTTTAAGCCCAATGAAGCCCTCAGATTTTCGTTACAACATCAGAATCCGTTGATTGCGAATGCCGTGGAAGGCGGATCAGGCTATGATGGAAAGCAATTTTCTCTCTTTTCTTTTTCGGATCCTGATGCCGTGATCTGGGCCTTGAAACCCGCCGAAGAAGGCATTGACAAGGGTATGATTATGCGGCTTTGGAACGTAGCCGATGCAGACAAGCCATTAACGATTTCGGGCAATAAGCTCATTGAGAAAGGGTTTAGCACCACACATATAGAAACGGACGATCAGCCAATACCGCTCGAAAAAGGTAAACTCAATACGATTTTAGGCCATAATCGCCTGCAAACGTTCAGGCTGTTTTTCTAGCCAGAGTACGTATCATAAACAGGCCTGTAGAGTGCCCAGTCATATCATCGCCCCATAAAAAATGAAAATGCGCAAGAAGTCGGAGTTGCCGACAAAAATTTGCCCCGTTTGCGGGCGACCATTTGCCTGGCGCAAAAAATGGGAACGCGATTGGGAAAACGTGATTTATTGTAGTGACCGCTGCCGGGCTAACGGGAAACCGTAAGCCACTATCAGCTTATGGAGCTACGTATTTTACGTTCATAATTTAAGGCCCGTCTGCACCAGGTTAGTACTGCACTTGGCAATCAGTTTGCCCTCGGCGTTTGAGATGTGGCCTTCCACATGAATAATGTTGCGTCCTGCCCGAACGAGCCGAACTTCGGCAGTCAGGGTTTCGCCTTGCCGGGCCGGGTTCAGAAAGTCCATATTGAGGTTTACGGAGGTATAGCCATATTCACGGCCCATCGAAAATACCAGTATGCCGCAGAGATCGTCGAGGATGGCCGAGGCTGCACCACCATGCAACACACCCACAGGGTTGGCCATATCGTCGCGGACAAGGTAGTCGGCAACCATGCGTTCGGGTTCAACCACGCGGAGTGTTCCATTGAGCCAGCGACCAACGCCTGAAATACTGTGGGCCATGCTTTGGCCGACTTGAGACTGAAAATACGCAAAGCGTGGGTTTGTTTCCATAGCCAAAAATAGTATTATCCTAAGTTAATTAGCCTCTATACACTCATTTTTCTGTACTTTCCTGTGTCGTTTCGTCCGCTTCTATTAGTTTTGGGGCATTATTCAGGTAGCTTATCTACTCACAACGAATGAATTACACGCTTACGCAGATTCCGGAACGGACTGCAAAACCTCGCCAGAATGGTCTCACGATGGTCATGGACAAGGGCCTCAGTATTCGGCAGGTCGAAGATTTTCTGTCAACCTCTGCCGACTATACGGATATTGTCAAGCTCGGCTGGGCCACTTCTTTCGTCACCCCAAAACTCACCGAAAAGTTGGCTGTGTATGCCTCAGCGGGCATTCCCGTCTATTTTGGGGGTACATTGTTCGAGGCCTTTGTTGTTCGGAATCAGTTCGATGATTACCGTAAATTGCTCGACAAATACAAACTGTCTTTTGCCGAAGTATCGGATGGTTCCCTTGAAATGCCCCAGGATGAGAAATGCGAATATATCCGAACACTGGCGCAACAGGTAACGGTTTTGTCGGAGGTTGGGTCGAAAGACGAGGCCAAAATCATCCCACCCTATAAGTGGATCAAGCTGATGCAGGCCGAATTGGAAGCTGGTGCCTGGAAAGTGATTGGCGAAGCCCGCGAAGGCGGCAACGTTGGGCTTTTCCGCGCCAGTGGCGAAGTTCGGCAAGGGCTGGTCGAGGAAATTCTGACCCAGGTGCCCTCCGAAAGCATCATCTGGGAAGCACCCCAAAAGGCTCAACAGGTTTGGTTTGTGAAACTGCTCGGTGCCAATGTCAACCTCGGCAACATTGCCCCCCACGAATGTATTCCTTTGGAAACTATTCGTTTAGGCTTAAGAGGTGATACGTTTTCACATTTTTTAAATTCCTGAAATGGACCTCATAAAATTCCTCATCGACTTTCTGCTTCACCTCGATACCTATCTCGACTCGTGGGCCAATTCTTACGGTATTCTGCTGTATGCCATTCTGTTTTTGATTGTGTTTACGGAAACCGGCTTGATCGTTATGCCGCTTTTACCCGGCGATTCGCTGCTGTTTGCGGCTGGCGCATTGGCGGCCCGCGACACCAACGAGCTAAGTGTGGGCGTGATTATTCCACTCCTGATTGTGGCGGCTCTGCTGGGCGATAACGTCAATTATTTTGTCGGTAAAACGCTGGGTAACAAGATCAAAATGCGCGAACGAATCCTGTTCTTCAAGCGTGAATACATCACCGAGACAGAGCAGTTCTACCACAAATATGGCGCACAAACGGTGATAATTGCCCGCTTTATCCCCATTGTACGCACAATTGCGCCTTTTGTGGCGGGGGCAGGCAGCATGGAGTATGGTCGCTATATTCGTTTCTGCATTGTTGGAGCTATTTTATGGGTCACAAGCATTACCCTGTTAGGTTATTTCCTGGGTAACATTCCCGCCGTTCAGAAAAACTTTGAACTGGTTGTTTTTGGAATCGTTGGCCTGTCAATTTTACCGATTGTGGTTGGGTTCGTCAAGAAGAAACTGCAACGCGCCCAGCCATAGATGAAGAAATTTGGCCTGATCGGTTATCCGCTAACCCACTCGTTTTCAAAGAAATACTTTACCGAAAAATTTGAGCGGGAAGGCATCTCCGATTGTCAGTATAATCTGTATGAAATGGCTGAAGTTAGCGAGAGCCTGCCCGCGCTTTTAGAGATACCGGGCTTGCAGGGACTTAACGTGACCATTCCACACAAACAGGCCGTGTTACCGTTCCTTTCCAGACTCGATAGCTCTGCCGAAAAAGTGGGGGCTGTCAATGTCATTCGCCTTGAATCAGACGGAAGTCTGATGGGTTTCAACTCCGATTATTACGGCTTCCGGCTATCGTTGGAGGCTTGGGGGGGAGAGGGCTTAGGGCTTGGAGCGAAGGACGCGAACCCGTTACTCCAAGCCCCAAGCCCTAAGCCCCATGCCCTCATACTCGGCACCGGGGGGGCATCTAAAGCAGTGGTGGCCGCCCTCAATGATATGGGGATTTCGCACCAAATGGTGTCGCGCACCAAAACCCCCGATAACCTGACCTATGACGAATTGCCGGGTCAATTAGCTGATTATACGTTGATTGTTAACTGTTCTCCCGTTGGCACCTATCCGCGAGTGGACGAAGCACCCGTGCTGCCCTATGAGGAATTAACGGCTCACCATTGGCTGTATGATTTGGTGTATAACCCCGCCGAAACGTTGTTTATGCGCCGGGGTTTAGAACATGGCGCACACGTACTGAACGGCCACCAAATGCTGGTGCTTCAGGCCGAAAAAGCCTGGGAAATCTGGAACGAAACTGCCCGGTAAACGCTCAATTCATCATTTCCAATCATTTCCCGACTCACTAACTGCCCCTGCACGTTTGGTGATGTCACGCCTTCGCGAAGCATTTTCGGGTTTCTAAAAACGCGCATTTCATCCCACAAGCCCCATTTGATCAACGAGTTAAGCAGTCCAGCTCCCCCTTCCACAAGTACCGATTGAATGCCGCGTTTGTGCAAATCAGCCATGAGCTGAGGAAGTAATTCTGCCTTTTCGGAAAGTTGCGCAAACGTGGTGTTTCCTAGTGTTCGGGCGGGTTGATTGGTATAGCAAATGGTTTGTTGGGAGCCATCGAACAAGTGAAGGTCGAGGGGGAGTTGCCCCGTCTTGTCAATCACAATTCGGGTAGGGTTCGGGCCGCTCCAGAGCCGGGCATTCAGACGCGGGTTGTCGTTGCGGGCGGTGTTGGTGCCTACCATAATGGCGGGTTCTTCGGTTCGCCACCGATGCACCAAGTGTTGGGCTAACGGCCCGGAAATAGCCACGGGTTGCCCACCCGGCCCACCCATGAACCCATCCGAGGTTTCGGCCCATTTCAGAATGATGTAGGGCCGTTGTTGCTCCATTTGCGTAAAAAATCGCCGGTTCAATTCGCGACCTTGTTCCACCAGAATACCCGTGTCAACGGAAATACCAGCCGCCCGGAGTTTGGCCAAACCCCGACCCGCAACCAGCGGATTGGGGTCATCATTGCAAACTACCACCCCCCGAACCTGTTTGGCAATCAGCAAATCGGCGCAGGGGGGCGTTTTTCCGTAGTGCGAGCAAGGTTCAAGTGTCACATAAACCGTTGCTTCGGGTAGCAGGTGTTCATCGTCGGCCCGCACCGACTGCATGGCGTTTACCTCGGCATGGGACTCGCCATAGCGTTGGTGCCAGCCCTCGCCAATGATGCGCGGCCCCGTGCGGTCGTCATATACGATCACGCAGCCCACCAGCGGGTTAGGGCTAACAAAACCGCGCCCAAGAGTGGCAAGCTCCAGGGCGCGGGTCATATAAAGTTCGTGATTCATTTAAAACCGATCATCATCGTCGTCCTCTTCGCCGAAGTGCTTGGTGGGGTCGAACATGGAGCCGACCAGATCCTGAAACGATTGACCAGTATCCATTGCTTTCTTGCCAATTAACGAATATTCAGCAATACCGTGAAGCGCGAACTCCATCATAAACAGCTTTTCGGATTTACTCAAGCGCGGGTGTAGTTCGTCAACAAGGTCATCCAATCCGTCGATGGTGCGCAGGCGACTTTCGTAGTCGCGGTTGGTCAGGTCGTTCAGCATCTCCATTGTGTTGCTGTCGCCAAACCAGTCCGTTATTTTTCGGTAGATATTACCGCGTTTCTCTTTCTTGACCTTCTCCGGGTTGGGAAAATAGTTCAGGAATTGGGTGCGAATAGCTTTCCCGATCAGATTTTGAGCCACAATCACCGGACCTTCCACCTCGCCCTCATACACCAGTTCGACCTTGCCGCAAATGGCAGGCACCACACCATACAGGTCAGCAATGCGCACATACGTCTCTTTTTCGCTGTTGATCAACGCCCGTCGTTCGGCGGCTGAAAGCAGGTTTTCGTAGGCCGAAATGGTCATCCGGGCCGACACCCCCGATTTGGCATCCACGTACTCACTTTCGCGGGCTTCCATCGCTACCTGCTCGATCAGATCCGTTATCAGTTCGTTAGTTTTCACCAGGCCCTTTTGCTCGGTCTTCACCACGGCCTCCTGCATCGTAATTTTCTTACCCGTTGCCAGCGACTTAGGATAGTGGGTTACAATCTGACTGTCGATCCGATCTTTGAGGGGAGTTACAATGCTGCCCCGATTCGTATAATCTTCCGGGTTGGCCGTGAACACAAATTGAATATCAAGCGGCAGGCGCAATTTGAAACCCCGGATCTGAATGTCGCCCTCCTGCAAAATATTGAACAGCGACACCTGGATGCGAGCCTGCAAATCGGGTAATTCGTTGATCACGAAAATGCACCGGTGTGAACGCGGAATCAGACCAAAGTGAATGGTCCGTTCGTCGGAATAGGGCAATTTCAGTGTAGCGGCTTTGATAGGGTCCACATCGCCAATCAGGTCAGCCACCGACACATCGGGCGTGGCCAGTTTTTCGGTGTAGCGGTCACTTCGGTGCATCCACGAAACGGGCGTTCCATCGCCATGTTCGGCAATGCGGTCAAGGGCAAAGCGCGACAGCGGATTCAATGGATCATCGTTCAGTTCAGAGCCGTCGACCACCGGAATATATTCATCTAACAGGTTGACCATCAGACGGGCAATCCGAGTTTTAGCTTGTCCCCTCAACCCCAGCAGGTTGATGTGGTGCATCGACAAAATAGCCCGTTCAACATCGGGGATAACGGTTTCTTCGTACCCCCAAATGCCTGGGAAAACAGTTTCTTTGGCCCGGATTTTTTGGATCAGATTATCGCGTAACTCCTGCTTGATGGTTCGGGTCTGGTAACCAGCCGATTTGAGTTCACCAAGCGTTTTAATAGCAAGCAATTCTTTTGACTTCAGGTTGCGGTAACTCATTCTGGAAGTGGTTAATGAATCATGTAAAATGAGTAATGGATAGTGAGTAAACGACGAATATTGGGCATTCTACATTATTCATTATGCATTACTTTTCTAACAGGGTTTAGGCCTAAATGGTTTGGGCAAGGCAGCACGATAACGGGCAGAGGCCAGTGACTATTTTTACCTGAATCGGTCAATACGTATAGTATCAAGCTAGTTAAGCACAACACAATGGATAATTCAATAGCCAGTTTGACCAAATCAGTTCTGGCACGCTTCGGCCTGTTTATGGCGCGACAATTCGGTGGACGGGTAACGGGGTATGACTTGCCCCGTGACTTAGGCCTTGTCATTCCGCAAAAGAACCCGGTTTGCTTCGATATAGGAGCTAACCGGGGGCAAACCATTCAGTTGCTTCAACATTGTTTTCGCGATCCTGTTATCCATGCTTTTGAGCCTGCTTCCGCTTCTTTTGAGGCATTATCCAGACAATCATTTGGCTCAGGAGTCAACCTGCATCAACTGGCTCTTGGCGAACAGGTAGGCATGGCTGAGTTTCATAACTATGCCCATTCTGAGCTAAATTCTTTCTTGACGATCAATCCCGACAAGCGCGAAAATCTGTTTGCCGAAGAGGCCGTTGTTTCCAGTGAATCGGTTCGGGTAGATACACTGGATAACTTCTGTGACGCTCATCAGATTGCCCAAATCGATTTATTAAAGATTGACACCCAAGGATTTGAGCTTCCGGTATTGCGTGGGGCGGTTGGATTACTCAATGGGCGAAAAATTAGCGCAATCCTGCTCGAACTCAATTTTGCCACTCTCTACGAAGGCCAGTCAGACCCCCTGGAAATCCTTCAACTCCTGCGATCTCATAACCTGCGGCTGGTCGATTATTACGAAAAAGAACGGATTACAGGCATGGAACTATCCTGGACAACAGCTCTTTTCAAACTTCATATCTGAGTAGTTTTGCTGGATTAAAAGCATAGTAAAAAGGCCCCTTTCCTGTTTCCAGAAAAGGGGCCTTCTTTATGAGTGAACGAATAACTAGGTTGAAGCCAGTGTCCGTTTTACTTCTTTCGTTTCGAAGCCTTCGATCACGTCGCCCATCTGAATATCGTTGAAATTCTTGATACTCAAACCGCACTCGTAACCCTGACGCACTTCGGATACATCGTCTTTGTAGCGTTTCAGCGCGTCGATGTCGCCGGTATGCACCACGATAAAGTCGCGGATCACGCGGATTTTGTTGTTCCGTTTGATAAAACCGTCTGTGACCATACAACCGGCCACCGTACCGATCTTAGTGATCTTGAACACCTCGCGAACTTCGATGTTACCCGTGATGACCTCTTCCTGAGTCGGGGCCAACATACCTTCCATCGCGTCTTTGAGTTCGTTGATGGCATCGTAAATGATCGAGTACAAGCGGATTTCGATCTGTTCCTGCTCGGCCAAACGGCGGGCATTTACAGATGGACGAACCTGGAAACCAATCACAATGGCATCGGAAGCCGAAGCTAGCAACACGTCGGATTCAGAAATCTGACCCACCGCTTTATGAATGATATTGACCTGAACCTCACCCGTTGACAATTGCAACAGCGAATCCGAAAGGGCTTCTACTGAACCGTCCACGTCGCCTTTCACAATCACGTTCAACTCTTTAAAGCTGCCGATTGCCTTTCGGCGACCGATTTCTTCAAGCGTAATGTGCTTGCGGGTACGGAGAGTCTGCTCACGAAGCAACTGCTCACGCTTATTGGCAATTTCGCGGGCTTCACGCTCCGTTTCCATCACATTAAACTTATCGCCCGCTTGTGGAGCGCCCGGCAGACCCAAAATCTGAACTGGCGTTGACGGACCGGCTTCTTTAATCCGCTCACCCCGATCGTTGGTCATGGCCCGGATGCGACCGTAGTGCGCACCCACGAGCATCACGTCACCCTGCTTGAGCGTACCCGTCTCAACCAACACGGTCGACACGTAGCCACGTCCTTTGTCTAACTGGGCTTCGATCACTGTGCCAACAGCCCGGCGATTTGGATTTGCTTTCAGTTCGAGCACTTCCGCTTCAAGCAATACTTTCTCCAGCAAATCATCAACACCCATGCCGGATTTCGATGAGATTTCCTGCGATTGGTATTTACCACCCCATTCTTCAACGAGGATGTTCATCTGAGACAGGGCATTACGGATTTTCTCGGCATCGGCACCCGCTTTATCAACTTTCGAGAATGCGAACACGATGGGAACACCCGCCACTTGCGCGTGGTTGATTGCTTCGCGTGTTTGGGGCATGATGCTATCGTCGGCAGCAATTACAATGATAACTACGTCGGTCACCTTGGCACCACGGGCACGCATGGCCGTAAAGGCTTCGTGACCCGGCGTATCGAGGAAAGTTACCATGCGGCTATCTTCCGTTTTCACGCTGTAGGCACCAATGTGCTGGGTAATACCCCCTGCTTCACCAGCCGCCACTTTCGTCCGGCGGATGTAGTCGAGCAGCGATGTTTTACCGTGGTCAACGTGACCCATGATCGTAACAATCGGTGCGCGGTGTACCATGTCTTCGGGCGTATCCTGCATGGCTTCTAAACCAGCTTCTACTTCCTGTTCGGCAGTCACGAACTCAACATCATAGCCAAACTCATCGGCAATAACGGTGATTGCTTCGGCATCGAGACGCTGGTTGATCGAAACGAACATACCAAGGCTCATACATGTTGCAATAACTTCGTTCACCGACACGTCCATCATCGACGACAGGTCGTTTGCTGAAACAAACTCAGTTACTCTCAGAATCTTCGAGTCTTCGTTAGCCAGTTCTGCCCGCTCCCGATCGCGTTCACCCCGCTCCCGACGGCGATCCCGACGACGGTCGGCACCCCGGTTGGGTTGGTTACCCTGTAAACGGGCGTTGGTTGCCCGGATATTAGCACGTACATCGGCATCTGAAGGCGTTTCGCGACGCACTCCACCACCAGCCGCCGTACCTGTGTTTCGGTTATTGTTGCCGCCACGGTTTCCTCCACCGCTACGGTTTCCTCCACCGCCACCCCGGTTGGGTCCGCCACCGCCCGCAGGCCGGTTGCCAAAACCACCACCCGTGCCCGGCTGACCGCCAGACTGCGGGGCACCTGTCGAGGTGCGATTAGCACCTCCCGACTGCTGTCCGGGTGCTGCGTTGTTTCCATCGCGTGGGCCACGTGCTCCGGCATCCCGGTCAGTTCGTTGACCCTGTCCTGGCTGACTTGTACCCGCCTGACCAGCTTCACGAGGAGCATTCCGGTCGTTTCGGAAGCCGCCACCGCCGGGTTGACCCTGGCCGGTTTGAGCCGTGCGGTTATCGCCCGAACGATTTTGGTTATTACCATCGCGAGGGCCCCGGTCTGGCCGTGGGCCGTTGTTCTGGTTGTTACCTTCGCGAGGGGGCCGTGGGCCGTTGTTCTGGTTGTTGCCATCGCGGGGGGCGTTGGGTTGACCCGTACCACCTGCATTCGGCTGGCTCGAACTGGCCACGCTACCTTCTTTACCCCGAATGCGTTTGCGTTTTCCCTTGTCGCGGTCGCGGCCACTGGGTGGGCGATTAAACTGACTCAGGTCAATGGTGCCTTTCACCGTTAAGCCCTGCAACTGAACTTTGCCTTCGGCGCGGATCGTTTCTGGCTCTTTGGGGGCCTCAGCAGCAGCGGGCGAATCCGGAACCGACGATGCGGGCGGAGTGGCTGGCGTTGCCGTTGCCGGACGAGCCGGACGGTTGTCGGCGTTGGCCGGACGCGGAGGGCGATTGTCCGGGTTGGCAGGCCGGGGCGGGCGATCTGGTGTAGCTGCTGGTTTGGCAGCTACAGGAGCCTGTTGTGTTGGTTGTTGTTCTGTAATAATCACCTCGGGCTTTTTCTCAGCTACCGGTATTGGTTGGGGCTTAACGGGTGCTGGAGTCTCTTTTGCCTCAACCGATGGTGCGGGTACTGGCGTAGAAACTGGCTTCGGAGCGTCGACCGGGGGTGCTACCACGGGTTTCGGCGTTGAAACAGCCACGGGTTCAGGCCGCACTGGCTCAGGCTGCTTCTGCTGAACAGGAGCGGGCTGAACTGGGACCGGAACAGGTGGAACCGGACGGGGTGTTTCCACGGGTTTCGCCGGAACACTTTCCGGTGCTTTCGCAACGGGGGCCGGGGGTGTGGGTTGAACTGGAGCAACAGATTGCGTTGGCGCGGGGGGTGTCGGCTGGGCCGACGCTCCCTGAGAAACGGATCCTGGCTTGGCATTCAAATCAATCTGACCTAAAACCTTCAGGCCTGGCAGCGAGGTGCCGGTGGCTTCGGGTTTACGTTCAGCCGAAACGGCTGGTTTCGGATCGGCAACGGGAGCTGCAACCGGACGGGGAGCCTCGCTGGCGATTGGCCGGGCTGGGCTGGGTTCCGGTTTGGCTGGCTCAATGCGTCGCCCTGCGTCATCACGACGGTAGAGAATAACATCGTCGTCCTGCTTGCGGGGAGCCTCTGCCGGAGCCACGGGGGCTGGTTTTGGGGCACCGTTCAGCAGGTCGCTGGACTTGAATTCTTTCGCCAACACCTCCAATTGCTCAAAGGGAATTTTGGTGTTGGGATTACTATCGACCTTATACCCTTTGGCAGACAGTTTGCTCACCACCGTGGGTAATCCCAGGTGGAGAACTCGTGCCACTTGGCTTAGTCGCATTGATTTATCTTCTGCCATACGTCGGTATATGATCGGCAAATTTAATGGTTGTTCCTAAGTAGTGAACAACAAGTGCGTCAATTAAAATCCCGTCTACTCAAACTCTCTACGCAAAACGTCGAGTATTTCCTCAACCGTAGCTTCTTCCAGGTCGGTCATGCGGACCAATTCTTCCTTAGTACGGGCCAATACGCTCTTGGCCGTATCGAGTCCCACACGCTTGAATTCATCGATGATCCATGCCTCAATTTCGTCCTGAAATTCCATCAGAGCAACGTCTTCGTCGTCCTCCTGTCCTTCATTATCCCGGAAAACGTCGATTTCCATGTCGACTAACCGGCCTGCTAATTTGATATTCTGACCACCCCGGCCAATAGCCAGTGAAACCTGATCGGGTTTCATATAGACCGATACCCGGCGCGTGTCTTTGTCGATGGTCATCGAACTGACTTTGGCCGGGCTGAGAGCGCGGCTAATGAGCAGTTCCAGATTCTCGGTGTAGTTGATCACGTCGATATTCTCGTTGTTCAACTCCCGCACAATGGCATGAATCCGTGAACCTTTCATACCCACACAAGCTCCAACGGGATCAATGCGGTCGTCGTAGGATTCAACGGCTACTTTGGCCCGCTCGCCCGGTTCGCGCACAATTTTGCGAATCGAAATCAGGCCGTCGTAGATTTCAGGGATTTCCTGCTCAAACAAACGCTCCAAAAACACCGGTGATGTACGCGACAGGATGATCTTGGGCGTACCGTTGTTCATGTCGACCCGGTGAATGATGGCCTTCAGACTTTCGCCTTTGCGTGGTCGGTCTTTCGGAATTTGTTCAGTACGGGGCAGGCTCAGTTCGTTGTTCTCGTTATCGACCAGAATCGTTTCGTTCTTCACCAACTGATATACTTCAGCCGAAACAAGATCGCCAACCTGATCTTTATATTTTTGATACAGAATCTCTTTTTCAAGATCCTTTACTTTCTGAATCAGCGTTTGCCGGGCCGTTTGCACCACCCGCCGACCGAAATCTTCGAGTTTCACTTCTTCGGCAACCTGCTCACCCACTTCAAAGTCGTCCTGAATTTTGTGTGCTTCGGTGAGGGGGATTTTATCATAATCCCAAATATCTTCCGAATTATCATCTACGATTTCACGGGTGCGCCACATTTCGAGGTCACCGCTTTCTGCGTTGATGATTACGTCAAAATTTTCGTCGGTGCCGTATTTTTTACGAATCATAGTCCGAAATACTTCCTCCAGGATCGCAATCATGGTGGGCCGGTCAATATTTTTTGACCGGGCGAAGTCAGAAAACGACTCGATTAGTAAGCTGCTGGTCATTTTGATTCAGTGGTTTGTTGGTGGTTAGTGGTTGCGTATCCACAAACCGCTTTTACTTAAACGATATTTCTACAGTTGCCTGCTTGATCTGGTCGAAGCGAAACAGTGTCGGGCCTTCGGGTTGGGGATCCAATCCGGCAGCCTGTTCAGCTTTTTGCTTTGTTTTCGACCGTTTAACAGCCTCAATATCAAGCACAATTTGTTCATCCGTAACGCTTTCGAGTTTCCCTTTCAGTGTTTTTCCGTCTAACAGGGTAAGCGATAGTGTTCGGCTTATGTTACGCCTGAATTGCCGGACTTGTGTCAATGGGAAATCAACTCCGGGCGACGATACTTCGAGCGTGAAAGGGGCCTCACCAAAGAACTCCATCTCCTCCAGTTGGTTTCCGAACTGGCGGCTGATACCGGCGCATTCCTCAATTGTAATTCCGTCGTCACTGTCAAGCAGGAGCGTCACTTTCAGTTTCCCTCCCCGTGCGCCGGCTACTTTCACCTCAACAACATAGAAATGATCGTTGTTGAGGTAGGGTTGAAGCAGTTCCGTTATTTTTGCAACGTCATTCATGCCTTATGGCTAACAAAAAAGGGAGTTAATCTCCCTTTGCAGCACTCTCAAATGTAATAAACGCTGCAAAGATAAGGCATTGACGATGAAATATCAAGCACTCCCACTACCCATGCCCACTCGCTTCTCAGTAGGTTTACTCGTTGGTTTATTTTTCCGGTCTTTGTTCTGGTCGCTCAATGTGGTGTTGGTGCTTTATACGGTGCTGCTCTATTGGCTGTTGTATAATTTGCCCGTACAGCACTGGTCGGCCAGTATGTTCATGATCACCTTGCCGGTGGCCTGGGCGTTCAACCTGATTTGCCTTATCGCCTGGCTCTTCACGCATCCGTGGCGTAGTTTGCTATCCCTGCTGGCGTTGTTGGCCGGTTTCTGGCTATGGCCCCGAACGGTGGCCCTGAACACCCCGAGTCCTAATCTGGAGGGCAAGCCCCTGTTAAGTTTGCTGAGTTACAATGTGGCCAATTTCAATTCCGATGATTTCTACGCCACGCCAGCCAAGCCTAAACGAACTCGCCACATTACGGATTGGATTATCAGGAACGAAGCTTCTGTAAAGTGTTTTCAGGAGTTCTATAATTCACAGCGTCATCCGGTACTGCAGATGGCCGATCGGCTGCGGGCTGCGGGCTATGCCTACGAAGCGGTGCTGTACCCGGATTATCGACAAACGCCGGATACGTTTCTGGGCGTTGCTATCTTCTCAAAATTTCCGATACTCAATCAGGGCCGCGAACCATTTGGGTTACACACACACAACGGCATTGTTTGGGCCGACATCAAGATTGGGTCCGATACGGTTCGGATCATCAATGTCCACCTGGAGTCAATGGGCATTCGGGTGCGTCGTGTCCTGAGTCAGCAGGAAATGGCCGGTGTTCGTACCGAGACGCGGGGCATTCTGGGATCCTTGCGCGAAGGATTCATTGCCCGGCGGGAGCAGGTGCAACGGGCCGAAAAGTATATTGCCAACAGTCCGTTTCCGGTCGTTGTAACGGGCGATTTCAACGAAACCCCGTACAGTGTCGTGTATGGGCGGATGCGGGCCAGGCTGAACAATGCATTTGAAGATGCAGGCCAGGGTTTTGGGTTTTCGCTGAATCGTGCGCCCAACCTGCTTCGCATCGACAACCAGTTCTACGATGCCCGTCAACTAACGGCGCTCCGTTTCAATACCTTCAACGATGTGCCGTATTCCGATCACTTCCCGGTTTATGGGGAGTATGTTTTTACGGCGTTGCATTCACCCAAATCTCCCCGTCCATAAAGACCTCTTTTTTCCAGATTGGAACGGTTTGCTTAATGGTGTCGATGATATAGCGGGTGGCCTCGAAGGCATCGGCCCGGTGGGGTGTCGAAACGCCAATGAGCACGGCCATCTCGCCAATGCGCAACAGACCCGTCCGGTGGACCACCACAAACTTGAGGATGTTCCACCGCCGACAGGCTTCATCGGTAATCTTACGCATTTCGGAGAGGGCCATCCGGTCATAGGCTTCATATTCGAGCCGGTCGACGGGGCGGGCCTGTGTATTGTCGCGGACAACGCCCAGAAAAAGATCAATGGCACCGGCACCGTCGGTTTGCAGGTATTTATAGGCCGACGAGATGTCGATTGGATTTGAAGTTAGAGAAACCATAATAGTTAGCCTCCGCTTACGGGAGGAATGAGTGCGACTTCGTCGGTTGATTTGAGTTGGGTGTCAGGCTCGGCATATTCGCCGTTGACGGCCACAAGCAGGGCGCGAATCTCGGCCAAACGCGGGTATTGTCCATGCAGTTGAGTAAGCAGGTCCGACACGCGGGCATTGGGCGACAGCGGGTGCTGAATCGCCGTTTGGCCCGTGATATCGCGGGTAATACCGAATAAGAGGACGTTAATTGGTGCATTCATAAGGTAAAGTAACGACTGTTTTTTTGTTATCTTTGAAAAAATCGTTTGATGGATATGGAACTGGAACTTCGCACCTTGCACCCACCCCGTCAGCACACATTCGACGACGATTTCTTTTTTGCCCTTTGCCAGGCCAACGAAACTGTCCGATTAGAACGTGATGCCATCGGAAACATTATTTTTCTGCCCCCCACCGGAACCGAAACAGGACAATACAATTTTGAATTAGCGGTTGAGATTGGTATTTGGAATCGCCATACTCAATTAGGCTATGCCTTCGACTCATCTACAGGGTTTAAATTACCTAACTCCGCCGTTCGGTCGCCCGATGTGTCGTGGGTGCGCAAAGAGCGGATGGATGCCTTGTCGGACGAAGACCGGCAGGAATTTGCCTTGCTCTGTCCTGATTTTGTGGTTGAACTTCGGTCTGCAAGCGATGAACTGAAACCGCTCAAAGAGAGAATGGAGGAATACCGGGATAATGGTGTTCGTCTGGGATGGCTCATCGACCGAGCTGGTAAACAGGTATTTATCTACCGAGAAAATGGTTCTATAGAAATCGTGAAGGGGAACTCCGTGACGCTATCGGGCGAAGATGTACTGCCCGGTTTCACGTTAAAACTCACGCTTTGAGCCAATTTGTCAGCCGAACAAATCCGTTTGACGCGCTGTTCTGCTGGTAATTGCTGACGCAGTATTGTTGCTGACGCGAGGGAGACGTACCGGCGGACCGGTCTCTACAAAAAATACCATACTATGAAAGGCTTTCAATTTTCTCAATACGTACCGCCCGAACAAAAAGAGGGTAGTAAATTCGATCAGTTGCTCAATATTTTCCAGCAATTGCTGCTCATAACCTCTGGTGATGTGGAGCAGTCGATGGCCTGGATGAACCAACTCGACCGGCAATATGGCCTTACCGACGATAAGTATGGCATGGGCGATTTTTTCCAGGAGTTGAAAGACAAGGGTTACCTGACCGAAGAAAATGCCGAGGGGCAGATTCGGATGACCCCTAAAAGTGAACAAACGATTCGGAAATCGGCCCTAGATGAGATTTTCGGGAAACTAAAACGCTCCAACGCCGGGGGCAACCACAACACGCCCTATACGGGTACGGGCGACGAACTGAGCAGCGATATTAGGACCTATCAGTTTGGCGACTCACTGGAACAAATTTCCATGACCGAGTCTATTCGGAACGCGCAGATTAACAGTGGGGTAGAGGACTTCACGCTGATGGAGCGCGATCTCGAAGTGACGCAGAAAGAGCAGAAAACCCAGACCTCAACGGTTCTGATGATCGACATTAGCCACTCGATGATTCTGTATGGCGAAGACCGCATTACGCCTGCCAAAAAAGTGGCCCTCGCGCTGGTTGAACTGGTGAAGCAAAAATACCCCAAAGACACGCTCGATATTGTGGTGTTTGGCAACGATGCCTGGCAGATTCAGGCTAAAGATTTGCCGTATCTGGAAGTTGGCCCCTATCACACGAACACCGTAGCCGGGCTTGAATTGGCAATGGATTTGCTGCGTCGGCGGAAGAACAAGAACAAGCAGATTTTTATGATTACGGACGGGAAACCGACCTGCTTGAAAGAAGGCATCAAGTACTACAAAAACTCGTTTGGACTGGACCGTAAAGTGGTGAGCAAAACCCTCACGCTGGCGGCTCAGGCTCGTCGACTGGAGATTCCGATCACAACATTCATGATTGCCACCGATCAATACCTGAAACAGTTTGTGCAGGAGTTCACGAAGGTGAATAATGGCCGGGCCTATTACAGCGGGTTGCAAGGCCTCGGCAACATGATGTTCGAGGATTTCCAGCGTAACCGGCGGAAGAATATAAAATAAAAGGAGAAGGAAGGAAAAGTTAGAAGGAGGAAAGGGGCTGACGCGCGATTTTTGCTTTTGCGCGTCAGCCCCTTTCCTCTTTCTAACTTTTCCGCGATGGCGGACCGCTCCTTTACCGCGTTAACTGAATGGTTGTGGTGTAGGTTTTGTTGCCTTCGCCGTAGTCTTCGGTGCCGGTTGTTGAGAGACCCATTGTGTTGCCATTCCGGTTGACATCGAATGTCTGAGTGCCGGTATTATCGGTGATTGTCAGCTTGGTGCCATCAAGTTTCCAGGTTGAGTTGTCTTCGATAGTTGATGGATCAACGGAGGCTGCGTCGCATTTCTGACCGGCCTTCGACGTTACTTTGCCGCCACTATTGAACGAAATGGTGGTGGTGGTCAGGCAGGTGACGACATCGGTTCCCGCACCATTAGGCAACGACTTGAAGAAAGCCAATAAGTCGGTTGTTTTCTGGCCGTTCTGCAAAAAATCGACTCCGGGATTGATTGCGAACCCTGAAATGGTCCAGGTGCCTTCGATGGAATTAGGCGTTACGGAGTCACCCCCTCCTTTACTACAGTTGCTTAACCAAAGGGGCAACATTAGCAGCATTGCCCAGGTAATGAATTGATTGGAACGTTGTTTTGTCATGGCGTATGTATTATTGCTTCGGTGGTAAACCTACAGGCTTATACAACACATGATGAATATACTTGAGCCAACGGTTAAACGGGTTATTTACTGGTCTCATCAACACCCTGTTTCTACCTTTCAATCAAAGCCATTACCGTACTACACTGATTATGTGGAGAATCACCGATATTTAGGGGCTATCTCATCGCCTACCTTACTATCCGTTTGCCATGCAGAATATCTATATCTGTCTCGTTCTGCTGATTGTATGGCCGCTAACTGGGGGTTCACAACCTTATACAGACACCGAAGGCCAGGCAGCCTGGGCTAAACTCCAACGACAGCCCCTCACCGAAACTTCGTTCCGAAAATCGTGTGATCTTATTCAGGATATTGGGCAAACCGACCTGAAACTGGCCTACGAGTTGCTGGCTCAATACGTGCCAAAAGTGCAGAAAACCGGCAATCGGCAGTGGACGCACGTGCTGCTCATCAACTGGGGCAAAGGCTATGAATCGCTTGCCCGATTTACCGAAGCGGAACCCATTTTTAGGAAAGCCCGCGACAATGCCCGCTCGATCCCTACACTTTATGGACAAGCTATTACTTACACGGCACAACTGTATATGGATTGGGATAAGCCCGACTCGCTGGCCCGCTACATAGCTCTTGGCGAACAGGTGGCTGGCGCGGCCAATGACCGGGAAACGCTGGCGTTTATGCGAATTTTTCGGGCATTGTCGCGGCAACGGCAGGGTCAACCGGAAGCCATGCGACGCGATTTTGATGAGGCTATCCGGTTGGCAACCAGCCTCCCTGATAAAAACGCGCTCTTCATGGCCTGGTATAATCGGACGAACAAATGTCTTACAAACCCTAACAAGCAAATGCTGGCTCTCGATAGTCTGCTTACCCTCACCAACGATAGCAGCTTAATTCGAAAACCGCGTTTCTACGAACGCACAACGGTTTATTTCCGCAACCCCCGGCCCACTATTCTCTACACACTGGTGCAGCTAAACTTGTTAATGACCGACTACGATAATGCCGGCAAATTCGCCGACATGGTTTATGATGCCATTGTCCGGCCCAATCCGAACGGTCCGTTAGCTCCCTACCTGAATGCTGAAATGTCGTTTGTACGAAGTTATCAGGGACAGTTTGATCAGGCTCGTGCCTTACTCGCTATCAGTCGAAGACAGTTTGGAGTCTCCGAAGTCCAGATTCCCTACACCAGCTATTTCCTGGCGGCTGGACTGTTGGCCGAACAGGATGGGCAAGTGGCTAAAGCCGCTAGCTATTACCGTCAATCGCTCACAAAAGGCGTGACTGCCGGTGCCTTTTCGCGCTTCCCGCCCGAACTGTTCTATGCCCGCACACTGGTCAAGCTTGGTCAGTATGGCAAAATACAGCCGTTGCTGACGCTATTTGACAAAGATATTGCAGCCAATCGGTACACGGCGGTAGGCCTGTATTATTATGAGATAGTAGCCAACTTGCGCAAGGCGCAGGGTAACTTGGCTGGATATGGGCAAGCACTCGACACCTACCACACGATTCGGGATTCGCTTACGAACCTGAACCAATACCGGGCGGTGCAACAGATTATGGCCCGCGTCCGTATTCGCGACAAGGAGCAACAAATTGAGCGGTTGAACGCCGAAAATACGGCCCGCACTGCCCAGATTCAACGTGAACGGCGGTTCTACGGGGCTATTCTGGCCCTGGCTCTGCTCACGATTGGCTTGCTAGTACTGTATCTTCGCAATCGGCAAATGCGCGCCCGGCAGCAGGAGCAGTTGCAACAAAGTCAGTTAGTCCAGTTTGAACAAAGCCGCAAAATGGAGTTGCTACAAGGCGTGATGCAAGCCGAACAAAACGAACGGCGGAAAATTGCCGACCAACTCCACGACGAGGTGAACTCAATGCTGGCTCTGGCTTCGCTCAATGTATCGTCGGTGCTGGAAAAAGGACCTCAGGATAGCCAAAGTGGCCCGAAACTGGAGAAAACCCAAGCCGCGTTGCTATCGGTTTCGGCCACCGTGCGAGGTATCAGCCACCGACTGACCCCGTTGCTAATTGAGCGATATGGCTTCCAGCGAGCCATCGAAGACCTGGCCGATTCGGTGAATGTATCGGGGCGACTCAGGCTGGAAACCAATGTGGTTGGATTCGATGATCCGGGTCAGGCATCGCTGGCGTTTCTGAATGAACTGTACCGGATCATTCAGGAGTTGGTGCATAACATTCTGAAACACGCCCAGGCTACCGAAGCCTCGGTGGAGGTTGTTGAAAATGGCCCATTTGTAACGCTCATGGTGGAGGATAACGGCGTGGGAATCAAGCCCGATAGTCAAACCGATGGTATGGGGTTGCGTACTATCCGTTCCAAAGTGGCGTATCTGAGCGGAGTCATGGAAATCCAACCGAAGCCCGACGGAGGTACGCTGGTGGTGATTGACCAGCTTCGTTTGCCCGAACAAATACCAACCACTATGCACACAATCAATTAGTTAGCACTAACTATTTCAGGTGTATGGAATAAGTGGGAGTTTTGGGAGAAACAAAAACACCCAACAACCATGAACGCTAAATTTTTGCTCTTCGGTTTGCTGCTGCTCGCGGGCTGCAGTAAAAAAGACCCCGAACCTGAATTTTTCCTGTCGGCTACTATCGACGGTAAACAATGGACGGCCAACGTCGCCAACAGTCAGAATACCAACGTGGCGGCCATTATCAACCAGAATCTGGTGGTGGTGGTTGGCGCACAGGATGCTGACAAGGCAGTTACGTCGGTAGGAGTGGTATTTCCAAAGTCAATTGTGCTGAACCAAGCAATAGCTATCAGTCCAGCAAAAAACGTTGCGCTGGCCTATTCAACCTCGCAGACCGAAGGCTATTCGGCCGACCCTGCCAAAGGCGGTAGCGGTACGCTGACAGTTACCCGATTCGACGAAACGACTAAGATTGCAGAAGGTACTTTTTCAGGCGAGGCCATTCATAACCAGAATGGTAGCCGCATCCGAATCACGAATGGCCGGTTTCGTACGGCAATCTATACGGTGAACGTAACTACACCCACACCCGGCAAAAAATAAAACTTCCCCCTGTTTATGACCCTGCTCCTGGCCGATGATCACCCACTGTTGCTCGACGGGTTGCTCCATATTCTGGCCGACCTGCCCGAGGTAACGCTCCTGCCCCCCGTGAATAACGGGCATCAGTTGCTCGATTATTTGCACAAGCATCCGGTCGATGTGGTGTTGCTGGACTTGAATATGCCCAAAATAGACGGGCTGACCGCCCTGAAAACCATTGCCCGGCAGTTTCCCCGTCTTCGGGTCATTGTGTTCACCAGTTATACTCAACCGCATTACATTCGTGATGTGCAGGCATTGGGAGCAGTGGGGTATCTCTACAAAACCACTGATGCGCCCACGCTCAAAGCTGCTGTGATGGCCGTTGCTGCCGGACAAAGCTGGTTTCCCAAACCCGACCAACCCCAACCTGCACCGACCGACGAGGACGACACGTTTACCCAAAAATACCAACTGACCAAACGCGAAATTGAGATTATCCGCCTGATAGCCGATGGCCTTACGACCAAGCAAATCGGTGATCAACTGTCGGTTAGTGAGTTCACCATCAACGCACACCGGCGCAACATTGCCCGCAAAACCGGGGCCGACACGCCCGTGGCCCTACTCAACTTTGCACGGGAACAGGGGTTGGTGTGATGGACTTGGGGCCTTTCCCTAAAATGGTTAGCACTAACTATTTCATGGAGCTGGAAAGGAGAAGAAATTTGGAGTATCGGGCGGCAGATTAACGCTTGGCTATCAACTCATTAAATCCTGTTCTTCTGAATTATGAAACCCTTTCTGATTGGCCTGCTGACTGCTTTTGTAATGCTTTCCTGCTCGTCTGGCCCCGTTACGGAGGCTGATTTAGAGGGCCGCACATTTGCCTTCGCTAACCTGAAGGAAGTTGTCATCGACAATCCCAAGGTTAAGGCTTTGATTGACGAGGCCAATGAAAAAATGGGCGGAATGCCGACCCCTGCGTATCAATTTGACAAGAGCGGCAAAGGGGTGGCAAAAGATTTTGGCCCATTTCGAAAAATGGATTTCCCCCTCACTTGGGCACTCAGCGGAGATACCCTCTACACCGATATAGAATATATAGAAGGGCCTCGTTATAACACATTTCACATCAAAAAAGAGGGTGATGGATTTATTCTCCGCCGAGTGGGCGAAACCCATGAATACGCGCTGAAACCCCTCTGAAACAACCTTCAACCCAATCCAATTGCCATGAAAAAATTACTTACTTTATTGCTGTTGTTGCTGATTGGCTCGCTACAGCCAATGCACTCCTGGGGGCAGAACTTTAAAAAAATTACGATTAAAGCTTCCTTAGACATAGCCAAACAGTATTTGAGTGGTCCTTCTTACGACAAGTTTGCCAAAAGCGAGGATGTATTGACCTTCAATGCACTCATGATGTTGAATCCACTTGACGCATTCGGCTTTCTTGAATATGGTTACGCAGCACGGCATAAGAACGTGCCCCCTAATTTTTCCACCCTCCTCGCCAGCACCGCCAACCAGCCCGGCCCTACCGTACCTGATCCCAAAGTCACTTCGGTTTTAAGCCACGTCTATCCGCTAATCGGCATTCAGATTATCGGTAAAGGCGGCAAATACAACGATGGGTTTGGCACCTCGACTACGCGCATAACCTACCTCGAAATTCCGATGTATGCCATGTATGGCTACAAACTTCCCGATGACAAGGGTGGGGTCTTTGGTGGACTGGGGCCATACATTGGCTATGGGTTGTGGGGAAAAACCACCTACAAGGATTCCCGTACCAACGAATCCTATGGTGCTTTTGACAAAAACTCAGGCGGGTACAAACGCTTCGATGCGGGGCTGAATTTCATGGTCGGCTACCAACTGCCGCAGGGTCTAAGCCTGAGTCTGGTTCGTGAAATTGGCTTAGTCAACATTGATTCAGGCAATAGTGCAGACAAGACCTACAACCGGGTTTGGAGCCTGAATGTGGGCTATCCGCTGGACAAAATAGTAAGCAAACTCAAAAAGAAGTGAGTACTTATAAACAAGTCAAACCCCATGAAAAACGCATTCCTCTTTTCCTTGATTTTTGTCCTAAGTCTCTGCTTTAGTTCAGCACAAGCACAAGTCCTCACCAACCGCACCGTTGTCAAATTTAACTTGTCGGGGGTAGTGATCAAGAGCTACACGGCTCAATATGAGCGGATTCTGAACCGGCATAGCTCCATTACGCTGTCTGCGAGCCATTCGCCCAACGCACCTTTGCCCTTCAAACAGACGTTGCTGAATTTGTATGGCGACAATCAGGATGCAAACCGCGCCATCAACAGCACGCTATTTACCAAAAGCATCGGCACGCTCGAATACCGCTTTTACCTGGGGGGTCATGCGCCAACGGGTTGGTATGTTGCGCCGTTTGCGCGGTATATCAAAATGGACATCGATCAGGATTATACCTACACCCCCAGCGACGGGATTCTGCACCGGGCCAACCTGAAAGCCAGTTTCAACGCGGGCGGGGCCGGGGTGTTGCTTGGGTATCAGTGGTTGTTTGGCAAGCGGGTTGGCCTCGATTTGTGGCTGCTTGGCCCGTTCTACGGCACCAATATAAAAGCCGTATTCAAAGGCGAAGACCCGCTGTGGCCCAGCCTGAAACCCGCCGACAAAGTGAAGCTGAAAAGCGATATCGACAACACCCAGTTGCCGCTTTATACCGTACAGTCAACGTTGGCTTTGCCCCTGATTACGGTCAATTTGGATGGCCCTTACTATGGCGTTCGGGCATTCGGGCTGGCGTTGGCATATAGTTTTTGAGGTATTCACTTCCCGTATCGCCGTCTCCGGCCCCATTGCCAGACCAGACCAATTAGCCCGACCAACCCAACGGGGCCAAGCAGGTTGAGCAGTTGCCAGCCGGTACGCTCGTTTTGAAGTCGGATTTTGTCTAAAGGCCGGAGCGTGATTTGCCGGGCGCGGGCCTCAATCACTCCTTGCGGATCAACCAGGTAATCAATGGCATTGAGGGCAAAGTCTTTGTTGGCAAAGGTCTGCCGGGTATAGCGGTCGAAGCCCAGCGGGTAAGGCGTTTCGCGCTTATAATCAACGTCGTTCACCACCAAATCCCCATCCGAACAGACAATTACGCGCGAACCGGTATCCCCTTCTGCCTTGAACCCATTGGCGCGGGGATCGTCGGCCAAAATCTGGTTGGCATAGAGCGACCGGAACCGGCCTTCGAGCAGGCAGGCGATCATCTGAACGCCCCCGTTGTAGGTGCGCGGGTCGGGTTGTTGGCGGGCTTCGTTATAGGCCACCACCACGGGAGCCTGCCGAATTTGGGTGTAGGGCGACGTGAGCAACAGGGGCGTTTTCAGGATGGGCTGATTACCCCCACCCGTGGCCCGAACGGTATCCATGGTACTGGCAAATCGCGCCCAAACGGCATCAAGATTGCGGGTGATGGGGCTATTACTGCGTCCAAAGTTGTTGATGATGGGGTAAAAACGCCAGGGGACCAACTGCACATTGGGCTTGTCGCCAAGGTTGCCCACGTTGAGGGGGATCACGTTGCTGCTCATGTCTTTAACCACATCGCGGTTCACGCGGACACCCCACTGAAAAAACAGTTCATCGAGGTTGAGGTTGAGCGGCTGGGCAAAGGTCCCCTCGGCACCAACCGAGTCTACCCGTGCGCCATCCACAAAGAACAAGGCCCTTCCCCCTTTCACCACAAACTGGTCAATTTTGAACAGGTCATCGTTGGAAAAGGGTTGGTCGGGTTTGGGCACCAGCAACACATCGAAATTAGTGAGGGGGCCGGGTTTGGTGAGGTCAACAAAGAACAAATCGTAGTTCTCCTGGACCGCAGCCAGCAAGTCCGAAAAGCGCGAAGGCGGCACCTTGGTGCGGGCCAGCAACCCCACCCGTCGGCGGCTCCCAGCCGGGTGCGTCAGCTTTCGGATAGCCGATGCCAGCGCGTATTCGACCCCTTCGTAAGACTGATTGAGTTGCTCCTCGGGCGAGGCTGCTTTATTGCCCTTGAGCAACAACACGGGCGTTTCCTGACCTTTGTAGGAGACAATAGCCCCCGGAAAAATAATCTTTTCGGTCCGTTTACCGCCCTCATTATTAAATACATTGGTTGGCAGCAAACCCTTCTGTTGCAGTTGCCCAATCAACTTGTTTTTGGCTTCGGTTTCGGTCACTGCGTCCACGTCAATGAACCGGTAGGTAACGGATTGGTCGGCGCGGGCCGCAAACTCATCCAACGTTTCGCGCACGGCATTTTCGAGCCGTTTGAAACCGGGGGGCAGGTCGCCAGTCAGGTAGACATTCACGTGAATATCGTCGTCCAGACCAGCCAGCAGGTTGCGGGTAGCCGTGGAGAGCGTATAGCGTCTCTCGGCGGTTAAATCGGCACGAAAAAACAGGAACCCCGACAGAATGTTGAGGCCAATCAGGGCAAGAAAAACGATAAGGACTTGTTTCATTATACTGGTTTAACGCAAAACACACTGAAGTTAGCGCGTCAATTCAGCCGCCGGCCAACTGTATTCATCAGATAGCGGGGGTTGAGGTTTCCGATCTGAATTTGCTGAATATCGTCGGGAGTGAGGCCCACAAATCGCATGATCAACTCATGCTGATGTACCAGCCGGTCGTGCCGGGCTTCGATGAGAGCCAATTGTTGTTCCTGCCGGGAAAGCCGATTTTCGAGCCGGGTCATACGGACATCATTTTCGGCCAGTCGCTCCTCATGTAAGCGGAGTTGGACCTTAATGCGGGCCAGTTCGCGCTGAATGTTGTCGTTGAATTCTTCCTCAGTCATTGGTTGGGGGTGCTTGGGGCGTTTGGAGGGGCAAGATACGTAATGTCGGGAAACAGATACCTCAGGCGTAATGTTTTAGCTGCTGTTTGTGTTATGCCGTAGAGTTTTCCAGGTCAACCAGACAGCAACAACGCCATGAACAACATTCCTTTTTCCATACTCGATTTAGTACCCGTAGCAGCGGGCAGTACCGTTAATCAATCCTTTCAGAACGCCCTCGACCTGGCGCAACATGCCGAAACCTGGGGCTATAACCGCTATTGGCTGGCCGAACACCACAACATGACCGGCGTGGCCAGTGCTGCCACCTCCGTTGTGATTGGCTACCTGGCAGGAGGCACCAAAACCATTCGCGTGGGTTCCGGCGGTGTCATGTTGCCCAACCACTCTCCCTTAATGATTGCCGAGCAATTTGGCACGTTGGCTTCTCTTTATCCCGGTCGGATTGATTTGGGTGTTGGCCGGGCACCGGGTTCCGACCAAATCACGGCTCAGGCCCTGCGCCGAAACCTGACCGGCCCCGACACGTTCCCGCAGGATGTGGTTGAACTCCGCCAGTATTTCCAGCCCGCCGAACCGGGTCAGGCGGTGCAGGCGGTGCCGGGCGCGGGCCTGAACGTGCCGATCTGGATTCTCGGCTCCAGCCTGTTCGGTGCTCAGTTGGCAGCCATGCTGGGCTTGCCCTTTGCGTTTGCCTCTCATTTCGCACCCAATGCCCTAATGCAGGCTATCGAGGTGTATCGCACCCAATTCCGGCCGTCAGCAAGTTTGGCAAAACCATACCTGATGCTCTGCGTGAATGTGGTGGCGGCTGACACCGACGCAGAAGCCCGCCGACTGTTCACGTCGGTGCAGCAACAGTTTATCAACCTTCGCCGGGGCACACCGGGGCAGTTACCCCCGCCCGTTGAGCCGGCCACAATCACCGATTTGGTTGAACTATCGGGCGTGAGTCAGGCCCTGCGCTATTCCGTTGTCGGCTCCCCCGAAACCGTGAAACGCGGCCTGACCCATTTCATCGACCAAACCCAGCCCGACGAGATCATGACAACCGCCCAAATTTTCGATCACTCCGCCCGCCTGCACTCCTTCGACCTCACGGCACAAGTGCTGAAAACGATGTCGGTTGAGAAAAGTCGGGTTGAAATGGCGGGGGTTTTATGAGGTGATTGATGGGTAGGGAGTCGACCTGCCCGTCATTTTTTTGCATATTTGTTGATAGAAGCTGATGCACCTGACTCGTGTTTGTACAATGTCTGAAAAAACCTTACACTACTTCATTCACGCCTTCACAAACCTCAATACGGGTGGCGGAAGAATAAAAGAAAGCGCACCCCACAAACCCCTGATTCTCCTCTCTGTTATCCAGGCATACGAAAGCAAGCTACTGACAGATAGTAAAATACCCATCACGCCAGAACTGACCAGCATTTTCAAATCAAACTGGAACGCCTTAGTAACCACAGGTCACACACTTAGCTTTGCTATGCCGTTTTTCCGACTAAAAAATGAAGACGGAAATTGGTGGCAATTAGTGGCTAATCCCGGTGCTGAACTCTGGGTACAAACGGGTGATCTATCGAACTTTAGCAGCCTGAGTAATGCCGTTGCCTACGCTGAAATTGACCATCAGCTAACGCAGTTGCTATCTGACGAGGTTTCCTGCAATGTTCTCCGGCAGACCCTTTTAGAACGTTACTTTCCCGGAAAACCAATCGGCGTTACTACCCACAATAGCATAGACATTGATGAACTTAAACGCGAAATGCTGGAAGAGACACCAACGGAATATGGTAGCCGGATGAAAAATCTAAAAAAGCGGCTTAATTCCGAGACCTACGAAATCGAAGTGTATTCCCGCGAGGCTGTTTTTCGGCGCGAAGTGGTCAGAATCTACGATGACAGATGCTGCATTACCGGGGCGCGGGTATCGGCCCCTTATTCTTTTTCGATGGTTGATGCCTGCCACATCGTGCCGTTTTACAAGACGTTCAACAACCACCCAACCAACGGTATTGCCCTTTGCCCAAACCTTCACCGGGCTTTTGACAAGGGAGCAATCTCAGTCGATTCTGATTACCGCGTAATCGTTTCACCCACGTTCGTGGAAAACGAAATTAGTGCTTATAGTCTGAAGAAATTAGCCGGAAAGCAGATTGAACTACCGAAAGACGGGGATCATCTACCTGATTTAGAAGCGTTTGAATGGCATAGAAAAAACACGTTTAAATCTTAACAATTACTCAAAACACCCTGACTACGCGCCAATAACTCAATAAACCGCAGGCCCCACATACCCCCGATGCAGTTGGGAGAGGGGGAAAATCAAATCCCAATCGCGGCCCCAAACCACGTTGCCGCGCTCGATACGGAACCGTTTGAAGTTGGCTAATCGGCGGTATTTGTTGTGCTGGGGGTGCGGGTGGTTTTCCAGAAACGGACCAAAATCAACAAGCTGCGAGGTGCCATCCGAAAAACTCAGCCGTAAGCAAAGTTCACCCGCGTGTTCCGCTCCGGTTACTGCCAACGTTCTCATAGTCGTTTGGTGATTTTACTGCGGGGTTTTGAGCACGTAAAACTACGAACTGTTCCTCAAACCGTTACCCTGAAAATTACTATCTTGCTGACAGCAAATCTCAAAGCAGATAAAGCCATTTCACTCTCATGAGTTTTTACAACAACCTTGTTATCAACTCAACCCAACTACCGCTGTCCGAAGCCGACGCGCATCGCATGAAAGCGGGTAAGAGATATTTTCAGACGAAATCGTTAGAGGGCATGTATGGAACGTATGAAATTACAGACGAAGGTTATCTTGAAAAGACTATCCGCTTAGACAAATCAGGACCTAATGGCCAGCCTGTTTGGCAAGACGTTCGTATGGTTGATGCCCACGGTTTTATTGATGCTTATGAAAATACTGGTGAGGAATGGTTTTACTTTAGAATACGCTTCATAGAAGGGCGTATGGTGCAGGTGTACCGGTTGAAGGACATACCCGAAAATGATAGCCGTACCTGCACGTGGGAACTCGAAATCCCCGTCGATGAAATCAAACAAGAATACGATGCCGAAGCAATCCGGCGGGAATTGAGTTTGTTAGATGCCCGCGAACGGCTCCACCTTGATGAGGAGTTCGCGGGGTTTAAGCAACGTTTTCCGAAAGAATTGCCTCAATAAACGGCAGGCCCACGTATCCCTGATGCAGTTGAAAAAGTGGGAAAATCAAATCCCAATCACCTCATAAACCAGTAAATGCTGCCACAAGGTTGTCAGGCTGCACACCTGAACCTGGGCATCGGGCCGGAAATCCTGTGCCGAAGGTGTAACCACCAGCAACGGAATGGACCCCAGGTCACGACTGGCAATGTGGTTACCCCGGCTCAACGTAGGCGCGTTCGTGTATTTGATCTCTATCCCCACAACGGGTTGGCCCCCGCGTACCAACACCAAGTCTAACTCCGACCCGTCGGCTGTGCGGTAATAATACGGCTGCGTATCATAAACCAAATTGGTCACTATCTGCTGAATCACGAAGCCCTCCCACGAACTACCCACATACAAACTACCATTGAGAGCCTCGCTGCTTTGAATGGCCGCCAATGCATGGAACATACCACTGTCCCGGATGTATAATTTGGGCGCTTTTACCAACCGTTTGTTCAGATTGACGAAGTACGGAGGCAGTCGCCTAATCAGAAAAGCCTGCTCCAGAAAGTCGAGGTAGTGTTGCACGGTTGGCACACTCAACCCAAGGGAACGGGCTAATTCTGAGTTATTCACCGGGTTAGCATGAACGCTCACCAACATGGATAGCAGGGTACGAACGCGGGCGGGCGATGCGCCCAAGCCTAAACTGGGTAGGTCGCGTTCTACATACGTCTGAATGAAATCGTTCATTCGTCGGTTGGACGACCGGTCGCTGGGGGCGAGCAACATATCAGGATAGCCTCCACGCAGCCAATGTTGCCCGTAAGGCAGTTGGCCCTGCACTTCCGGCCAGCTAATCGGTTGAAGCTCCAGATAGGCAATGCGACCCGCCAGGGACTCCGAACTTTGTTGAAGCAGTTGAGGGGAGGCAGAACCCAGCAGAATAAACCGCCCGGCCACCCGATGACGGTCGATGAGAGACCGGAGTAATGGAAAAAGCTGTGGCATCCGCTGAATCTCATCAATAATAACGAGTTTGTCCTGACGCTCTAATAGATAAAGTTCAGGATCATTCAGCCGGTTAAGGTCTTCCAGTGACTCCAAATCAAGATAAACTGGTTCGGGAGTAAACTGACTCGTCAGAGTTCGGACCAGCGTGGTTTTACCAACCTGCCGAGGGCCTAAAAGAGCCACGGCGGGCCTGTCGGCAACCAGCTCGGCTACCTCCTTAGCAAGGATGCGATCAATCATAATACCGTAAATTTAAAGTTAAATTTTAAATTTACGGGAATTGTAAGACCAAAAATTAACCCACCAATGCCCGCAACTCCCCCACAACGCCCTTCACCGCGTCAATCGTAGCGGCAATGTCGGCTTCGGTGGTGAACCGGCCCAGGCTGAAACGCAGGCACGAGAAGGCTTCGGTTTCGGTGAGGCCCATGGCCAGCAGCACGTGCGAGGGGTCGATGCTGGCGGCTGTGCAGGCCGAGCCGTTCGAGACAGCGATACCGGTCAAACCCATAATGAGCGCGTCGGAATCGCAGTTTTCAAAAGCGATGTTGGTCACGTTATACAAACGGTAGTCACGCGAACCATTCACGCGGGTGTCAGGGATGGTCAGCAGGGCGGTTTCAAGATGGTCGCGTAAAACGCTGATACGTCGAATTTCGTTTGTGTCGGCCACCGGTGCCAATTCTGCCGCTTTTCCCATGCCCACAATGCCGGGGACGTTGAGGGTGCCGCTCCGAAGGCCGCGCTCATGGCCCCCGCCGTGCAACACGGCTTCCAGTTTCACCCGCTGACTTCCGGCTACCCGGCGTTGCCGAACGAACAGGCCACCGACACCTTTGGGGCCGTAGAATTTGTGGGCCGAAAAAGCCAGCAAATCAATACCAGCCTCGTCAACGTCGATGGGCAGTTTGCCCACGGCCTGGGTCGCATCGGTCATCATGATGGCACCAGCAGCATGGGCGAGTTCGGCAATGGCGCGGATGGGTTGGATTACGCCCGTCTCGTTATTCACCCACATCACCGACACCAGCAGGGTATCGGGGCGGATGGCGGCTTTTACCACGTTCAGATCCAACAAGCCCGCGCCGACGCTTCCGGCGGGTTGCACGGGTAAGTACGTGACTTCATACCCCCGCGTTTCGAGATACTGGCAGACATCCAACACTGCTTTATGCTCCGTTTGCACCGTGACGATGTGTTTGCGAGTGCTAGCAGATCTCTCGCATACGCCTTTGATCGCCAAGTTGATAGCCTCGGTTGCACCTGACGTGAAGACCAGTTCGTGAGGTTCGCAACAAAGCAAATTGGACAGTTGCTGCCGGGCAGTTTTCACGGCTTCGTGCGCCGATACGCCAAACGGGTGCGTACTGGCCGCATTCGCAAAGTTGTCGGTCAGGAACGGCATCATCGCATCCAGCACACGCGGGTCAATTCGGGTGGTGGCGTTGTTGTCGAGGTAAATCATACCGTGAAGATACGGCGGACCAGCAAAATTTTGCGTCTCTACGACTGAACAACCCTGCCGGGGGCTGGTTATGAAAATGATTGCCTTTTTCAGTAGTTAATTTGACTTCCAACACAACTGTTTCTACTCCGGTCACGCCTAATAAGTGGCTCGTGCTGGCTACGCTGGCCTTTGGGACCTTTATGGCTACCCTCGACAGCAGCATTGTCAACATTGCGCTGCCCACTATCCGGCGCGAACTGAACGCCGGTGACAGCGTGGAATGGGTGGTTCTCAGCTATTTGCTTACCACCACCAGCACGCTTCTCATCATGGGCAAACTCTCCGACTGGCTTGGTCGGCGGCCCATGTACATCACCGGGTTTGCTATTTTCGTGCTGGGGTCACTGTTGTGCGGTTTGTCGTGGAACAGTGCGTCGCTGATTGGTTTTCGGGTGGTGCAGGGGTTGGGGGCTTCCATGATCTTTGCCATTGGCCCAGCCATCATCTCCGACACGTTCACCCCCGCCGAACGGGGGCAGGCCCTCGGCCTGATGGGGGCTATTGTGGCCGCCGGTTCCAGCACGGGGCCGGTGGTGGGTGGTTTGCTGTTGGGCAAGTTCGGCTGGTCGAGCATTTTTTTTGTGAACGTTCCCATTGGCTTGATCGCCATCTGGCGGGCATCGGTGGTGTTGCCGGTTAGCCCGAAGCAGACTAACAAAGGCAGTCTTCAAACCTTCGATCTCGTGGGGGCGGGGCTGTTCCTGGTGGGTGTAACCACGCTGCTGACGGGGCTGGATTTTGGGCCTGAACCGGCCTACGGATGGGGTCACCCGCTGGTGCTGGGGTTGTTGAGTGTGGGGGCTGTGCTGCTGGCTGGGTTCTTTATCTGGGAAAGCCGAACGCCCGAGCCGATGCTTCAACTGAGCCTGTTTACCATTCGCCCCTACACCTCCGCGATTTTGGCGGCCTGGTTAGGCTTTGTGGCGGCTGGTGCCAACCTGTTCATCATTCCGTTTTTTCTGCAGCAATTGCTGGGCTTCACCCCCCAAAAAGCCGGGCTGGTGTTGCTGGCCGGGCCGCTCACGCTCAGTATCATCGCGCCCATTGGCGGCTACCTGTCGAGCCGGGTCAGCACGCGCTGGTTGGCCAGTACGGGATTGGTGGTGACTGCTTTAGGCTATTTTTCGTTTTCATTTCTTAGGGCCGACTGGGTCTGGACGGATGTGATCTGGCGCAGTTCGCTGGTGAGTTTTGGGTTCGCGCTATTTCAGTCGCCCAACAGCAGCAGTGCGCTCAACGCGGCTCCATTGTCGCAACGGGGCGTAGCCAGCAGTATGATTGCGTTCATGCGAAACATGGGAATGGTGGTGGGTATCGCTGTGGCGGCTGCGATCTGGTATAGCTCCCGCAATGCCTATGCCCTGACGCACCACCTCGACCCAATTAGCCCGGCCGCGCAACTGACCGGCATGAAGTATGTCTATTGGACAATGACTGCGCTGGTTCTGATTGGGGCCACGATCTCGTTCTCGCGGGGCAAACTGTCGCCTGTCAATCTACAAACAAACTCAAAACCCAATTCGCATGAAAACGATCACGGCTGCTCAGTTCAGGCTGTTTTGCCCCCCAGCCCCCTGAAGGGGGAGCAATCCGTTTCCAGCTTGCTCCCCCTTCAGGGGGCTGGGGGGCAAAACAGCCAGTAAAATCCACTTAATTTTAATAAGTCACTAGTGAATTCAACCCGTTGGGCGGAGTTTGCGCTGAACCGCTGATTTCGCGGTTTCTAACTTTTTCAGTTGTTCAGAGAGTCTTTTCGAGAGGGTGTTGTATTGCTCGCCCTGTTGTTGGGTTGGCTTTGAATCGTCGGACTCCACGAAGCCGCCGAGGACCGTGATTTTTGTATCTAACCGTACCGGATGGTTAGTCAGATCCTGGTTGGCTTTGGCCTTAGATTGGTATAATTCGTCCTCGATACGAAGCAACTGGTCTTTCAACTCCTTCACCGCCGGGTCGTTCTGCGACTGATAGACGCTGTCTAACTGTTGCCGCATTTGCCGGATGCTCAGGACACCATTCCGCAGTTCGTTGAGCCGCTCCCGAATGTTGATGAGCATGTCGAACTGTTGCTTGAACTCGTCCGGGGTGGTCTCGATGCGGGGGTCTTTCACAATTTCGAACTCCTGCGTGTAGGTTTTGCCATCCACCGTCAGTTGCGCCTTGTATTTACCCGGCATCGCCAGCGGCCCCCGCGCCCGGCCATGCGTCACCGAGTTGGGCAAGGCAATGGGATCAGGATAGCGCATGTCTTCCCAAACAAAAGCATTGCCACCAACCTGCGCGGGCAACACCGGCTCACGACGGGGCGGGGCTTTGGGCTGTCGCATCTCCGACAAACCCGATGAGTCTTTCGCGGCTGTTACCGAAACCGATTGGGAGACCACAGAAGCCGCCGGGCTGCTTCTGTAAGTTTTGATCAGTTGACCGTTCGCATCCAGGAAAGCCAGCGAAATGGGCGTTTTGGGTTTCTCGGGCAGGTAATAAACAATTTTCACGCCGTTGGGCGGGTTCTTGCCGAGTTCATTGGCTCCACCCGGAACGGGCTTGATGGCTGGGTCGAGGCCGGCTTTGAAGCGGACAGTTGGCCGGGGTTTGAACAGGTGAACCGCCGATTTCTGTACCTCGTCGGTGAGTTGGTGCAGGATGGTGAGGTCGTCCAGAATCCAGAACGAGCGTCCGTGGGTGGCCACCACAAGGTCATTATCCTGAATGGCCAGATCGTGAATCGGCACCACGGGCAAATTCAACTGGAGAGGTTGCCAGTTGCCGCCGTCGTTAAACGAAACATACATCCCTTTTTCACCCCCGGCATACAGGAGTCTCCGTCGTTTGGGGTCTTCGCGGATCACCCGCATATAGTCGTCCTCGGGAATTCCCTGCGTGATTTTGGTCCAGGTTTTGCCGTAATCGCTCGTTTTGTAGAGGTACGGATGATAATCGTCCTGTTTGTATTTCAGGGCGGCAACATAGGCCGTGGCCGGGTCGTGGGCCGATGCGTCGATGATGCTGATACGGGCAAAAGCGGGCATGTCTTTGGGCGTGACGTTCTTCCAGGTTTTGCCGTTGTCCAACGACAGTTGCACGTACCCATCATCGGAACCTGTCCACAAAACACCCGCTTTTATCGGCGATTCGGCCATCGCAAAAATCGTCCCGTACCACTCAACGCCCGTGTTGTCGCGTTTTATCGGCCCCCAATCTTTGCCAATCGACTGATCGTCGAGCGTTGGCGTTTTTTCGAGCGTGGCCGGGTCGGAGCGCGACAGATTAGGGCTGATCACCTGCCAGCTTGCCCCCTGATCGGTGGAGCGGTGGACATATTGCGAGGTCGCATACAGCACCTTTGGGTTGTGGGGCGACACCATAACGGGGTAGGTCCACTGGAAACGGTAGGCTAAATCGGCAGAGCCGTAACCATACATATCGTCGGGGATAACCGACACATCTTTGAGCTGATTCGTTTTCAGATTCAGGCGGGTGAGCCAGTGGTGGTTGGCCGCAAAAATGAGCGAGGGGTCGTTTTTATCGAAGGCAATATACCCCGATTCGCCCCCGCCCACGTCGTAGTTTTGATCGGGATAAATGGACCCATAATCGGAGCGGCTCGGCACCGAAATGGTTGAGTTATCCTGCTGCGCTCCATAGACCCGATACGGAAATTTGTTGTCGGTAATGACGTGGTACATCTGCGCCGTTGGCTGATTATAGATCGTTGACCACGATTTCCCCCCGTCATACGTCACTGTGCCACCTCCGTCGTTAGCCTGCACCATCCGGTTGGTGTCGTTCGGGTCAATCCAGAGCTGGTGGTTATCGCCGTGGGGCGGGTCCACTTTTTTGTAGGTCTTGCCGCCGTTGCTCGATTTCCACATGTCGATATTCAGCACCCACACGGTTTCGCTGTCTTTGGGGTCAGCAGCGAGGTGATGGTAGTACCACGGACGTTGCGAGAGGTCGGCAAACTGACTGACAACCTGCCAAGTAGCCCCGGCATCGTCGGTGCGGTACACGCCCGTTTGTTCGTTTTCGGCTTCGATAATGGCCCAGACCCGGTTGGGTTTCGAGGGCGACAGGGCCAACCCGATACGGCCCCGGTTGGTGCCGGTTGGCAAACCCGGACGGAGCGTAATATCGGTCCAGGTATCACCACCGTCCACCGTTTTGAAGATGCCCGCGCCCGGCCCCGCACTGCGAACGCCCCACGGAAACCGGCGAAACTCAAACGTGGAGGCATACATGGTTTTGGGATTCGCCGGGTCGATAGTCAGGTCGATGGCCCCCACATTCGGGTTTTTGTACAGGATCTTTTTCCATGTTTTGCCCCCGTCCTGCGTCCTGAACACGCCCCGTTCCTCGTTCGGGCCAAAGGCATGCCCTAACGCGGCCACGTAAACGATATCGGGGTTTTTCGGGTCAATGATCACAGAACCAATGTGTTGCGTATCAGTCAAGCCAATATGCGTCCAGGTTTTACCCGCGTCGGTCGATTTATACATTCCATCGCCGGGCGAGAGGTTGCCCCGCAGTGTATGTTCACCCATCCCCACATAAATAACATTGGGGTTCGACTGCGCCACGGCAATGGCTCCCACCGATCCCATCTTGAAAAACCCATCGGAAATGTTTTGCCAGGTGATACCGCCGTTCTCGGTTTTCCAGACACCCCCGCCCGTGGTGCCCATGTAAGCCACTAATCGCTCGGTTGGATGCCCGGCAACAGACACCGAGCGGCCACCCCGAAACGGCCCGATATTACGCCACTGCATAGCTTTCATCACCGACGCAGTGGTGGAGTCAGTGGCCGGTTTAAGCAACTTCGATTGGCCCTGCCCCGGCAAGGTTGCGAAGAGGGTAACGAAGAGGAAGAGTAAGTTGAGTTGACGCATGGTTTATGTTGAAAATTGTTGTGTGTTGCACCCTGATTACATCCCAATCCCTTTGCTCTCTTTCACCAACTTATCCAGTTCGGTGAGTTGCATGCTTAGTTCTGCCGAGAGTTCGTCATACACTTTGTAGGAACCAGCGGTGGGTTTGGCATCGCCCGTTTCGACGCTGCGCCAGAGAGCTGCCAGCCGGTTATTGAGTTTGATCGGGAAGTTCAGCGGGTCTTGCCCACTCTGATTTCGGATCTGGTACAGGTTTTCTTCGATGATGCTCAACTGCTCTTTCAGCTTCTTATTGGCCGGACTCTCGGGCTGTTTGGCCAATTTTTCTTTGATGGCGCGAATCTGAATCACGGCATCGTTGGCCTTGCTGGTTTGGTCGCGGAGTTTCATAGCCAGCTTAAACTGCTCCTGCACATCGGCAGGGGTCACGTCTTTCAGGCGCGGATCGAGTTTGATCTCGAACGGATGCGTGGTGGATTTGCCCCCAACCGTGAGCCGAACCTGATATTGACCGGGGAGAGCCAGCGGGCCGTTGGTGGGCCGCGCTCCCCACATAATCATGCCTTTGAACGAACTGGAACCGGGGTAACGTAAGTCCCATTCGTAGCGGTTCAGGCCAGCGGCTGTGGTGGGCATCTTTGGTTTCGGCGGCCCGGCATCCTCGTCTTCGTCGTCTTTTTTGGTCGGATTTTTGGGTTTGTCACCCGTGAACGACTGAATCAACGTACCGGCTGCATCTAAGATTTCGACCTTCACGCTGTCGGCTTGTTTGGCTAAATAGTACTGAAAAACAGCCGGTTGCACCCGTCGCACGGCGTAGTAGGGCTTGAAAAAGTGAACCGCTTCGGTGGGTAGTCCAGCCGTGAACTCGCGCACCGGGGCCACATCGTCCAGCACATAAATCGACCGCCCGTGCGTGCCGATCACCACGTCTTTTTCCGTCACCTGGATGTCGGCGATCTGCGTGTCGGGGAGATTCAGGCGGAGGGGTTCCCAGGTTGAGCCATCGTTGAACGAAACCCAAATGCCGTGTTCCGTTCCCGCGTAGAGCAGGCCGGGGCGGGTAGCATCTTCCCGAACCGCGTGGACGTAGGCATCGGTCCGAAGCCCGTTGATGATTTTTTTCCAGGTCTTGCCGTAGTCGTCCGTTTTCCAGATATACGGAGCGCGGTCATCCATCTGATACCGTTTGGCCGCGACGTAGGCCGTGCCGGGTTTGTGGCGCGATGCGTCGATCAGGCTGATTCGGGTGTGCTTCGGCATGTCCGGCGGGGTGATGTTGAGCCAGTTTTTGCCGTGGTCGCGGGTGATGTGCAGCAGCCCATCGTCGGAACCGGCCCAAATCGTGTTGACATCGTGGAACGAGGGCGCGAGGGCAAACACGGTCGCGTAGATTTCGGGGCCGTTCATGTCCATCGTGATTAGACCTCCGCTTTTGCCGAGTGAGGCCGTGTCGGCCAGCGTCAAATCGGGGCTGATTTTGGTCCAGCTTTGGCCCTCGTTGGTACTCATCCAAACGTGTTGCGAGCAAACATAGAGCCGTTTAGGGTCTTTGGGCGCGAACACAATGGGGTACGTCCACTGCCAGCGTTCGGGTAAGGCACTGGCTGGTTCACCGGAAAAAAAGCGCGGATACACCTGAATATCACGAGTTTGCCCGGTCTTTCGGTCGTAACGGGTGAGCAAAGCCCCCTGACTTCCGGCGTAAAAAATATCGGGATTTTTGGGGTCCTGCGCGATGTAGCCGCTCTCGCCACCGCCCACGTCATACGACCACTCGCGTTTCTCGATGCTGTTGCCCCGCGCCAAAAAATTAGTCCAGCCCTCGCTTGGCACGGCTACGGTGGAGTTGTCTTGTTGCGCTCCCGCTACCTGATACGGGAAATCGCTGGTGGCGGTGATGTGGTAGAGTTGTGCGGTCGGAAAATCTTCGTCGGTCCAGGTTTTGCCGCCGTTCACCGACACGCAACCGCCCCCGTCGTTGGCGGCCACCATCCGGGTCGAGTCGGTGGGGTCGATCCAGAGGTCGTGGTTGTCGCCGTGGGGAACTGTGATCGTTTTGTTGAACTTCACACCCCCGTCGGTCGATTTATAAAAGCCCACATTGAGGCAATATACGCTGTTTTTGTCCTGCGGATCGGCACAAATTCGCGAGTAATAAAAGGCTCGTTGGCGCAGTTTTCGCTCGTCGTTCACACGCTGCCACGTCATCCCGGCATCGTCGGACCGATAAACGCCCCCGTCTTCGGCTTCCACAATGGCCCACACCCGGTTCGGGTCAACGGGCGAAACGGTCACGCCAATCTTGCCAACGGTTCCTTTGGGCATCCCCGGTTTGCGGGTCAGTTCGGTCCAGGTTTCACCCCCATCCGTCGATTTGAACAGGCCCGAATCGCCCCCGCCCCCCCACATCTTCCAGGGTTTCCGATAGACTTCCCAAATCGAGGCATACAGTACATTGGGGTTCGTCCGGTCGATGATGATGTCCACCCCGCCCGCTTTGTCGCTTTTGTAGAGGAC
This sequence comes from Cytophagales bacterium, assembly GCA_031411995.1. Lineage (GTDB taxonomy): Bacteria > Bacteroidota > Bacteroidia > Cytophagales > Spirosomataceae > Rudanella. The sequence goes on along the minus strand of JANOCD010000008.1, from coordinate 131,451 downwards.
TTTTTTCCAGGTAGTGCCGCCGTCAGTGGTTCTGAAAATACCGCGTTCATCGTTCGGGCCATAGGGATGACCCAACGCAGCCACATACACAATGTCGGGGTTTGTGGGATGAATCCTGACGCGGGCAATGGCCTGTGTGTTGCTCAGGCCGGTATTTTTCCAGGTCTTCCCGGCGTTCGTGGATTTATAGACCCCATCGCCCTGCATGATGTTGCCCCGAAGCTGGGTTTCGCCCGTCCCGATATACACCACGTCCGGGTTCGACTCGGCCACGGCCACTGCCCCCACCGACGAGCTTCTGATCTGCCCATCCGTGACGGGTGCCCAGGTGGAGCCACCATCGGTCGTTTTCCACAAACCACCGCCCACGGCCCCGAAATAATACTCCAATTTACGCCCCGGCGACCCAGCCGCCCCCAATGACCGGCCACCCCGCGTGGGGCCAATGTTCCGCCAGGTCATACCCTTAAAAACCGGGTTCGTGCTGGTATCGGCAGGGGTTGTTTGCTGCGCCTGAAGAGCGTGACTACAGACCAAGGCTAAAAAGACAAAATAAGAGAGGTTTCGTAATGATCTGATCATAGCGGATTTAGGAAACTGTTGGAAGTGACGATCTTACAATGCTACAAAAAATTATTCTGCATTTTTGGGGTTTGCCTATATATTCAATTGTTTGATGCTTTATTACCATTGTTTTGTTTGTTAATTGCTGTTAGAAACAGAACCAAATAGGCTTTATATTGGCGGATGTTCGTACAACGGAGTACCACTCCGTTGTACATCCAACCCAATCCCCCCTCATGTCAAACTACAAACTCCTGCTCCTCCTTTTCCTTCTCCCCTTTACCTTCACCCAAGCGCAGTCGCTTGATCCGGGCTTGTTTAAGGCCATGAAATGGCGGATGATCGGGCCACACCGGGGTGGTCGAACGGTGGGTGCGGTGGGCGTGCCGCAACAGCCAAACGTGTTTTATATTGGCGTGAACAACGGCGGAGTCTGGAAAACGACCGACTATGGCCGCACTTGGTTCCCGATTTTCGACGATCAGCCAACCGGCTCCATTGGCGACGTTGCCGTGGCTCCCTCGAATCCAAACGTGGTCTATGTGGCGAGTGGCGAAGGCATTCAGCGGCCCGATTTGTCGGTGGGCAACGGGATGTATAAGTCGGTTGATGCCGGGAAGACGTGGGCGTTTTTGGGTCTGAAAGATGGGCAGCAAATTGGCGGCATCGCCATTGACCCAACCAATGAAAATCGCGTTTTTGCTGCCGTTTTGGGCCATCCCTACGGCCCCAACACCGAACGGGGCGTTTTTCGCACCACCGACGGCGGCAAAACCTGGGATCGGGTGCTGTACAAAGATGAGAATACGGGGGCGGTTCAGGTAACTATTGACCCCAAAAATCCGAATGTTGTTTATGCCGCTTTGTGGGCCGCCCGGCAGGGTCCGTGGGAAAACGGCGCGTGGCAGGGGCCGGAAAGTGGCTTGTATAAATCGACCGATGGGGGCACCACCTGGCAGAAATTGACAAACGGATTGCCCACAACCGCTCAGGGTTTGGGCCGGATCGGGTTCTGCATTGCGCCCAGCGAAACGAGCCGGCTCTATGCCACCGTCGATGCACCTGAATTGGGTGGGGTTTATCGCTCCAACGATGCCGGGGCTACCTGGACGCGGTTCAACAGCGACACCCGACTGTGGGGCCGGGGCAGCGACTTTGCCGAGGTGAAAGCTCATCCCACCAACCCTGATATTGTATTCATTGCCGACGTAGCCGCCTGGAAATCAGAAGACGGTGGCAAAACCTGGAACGACTTTCGGGGGGCACCCGGTGGCGACGACTATCACCGGCTCTGGATCAACCCGACCAACCCCGATATTCTGCTAATGGCGGGCGATCAGGGAGCGATCATTACGGTCAACGGGGGGCAAACGTTCAGTTCGTGGTATAACCAGCCGACGGCCCAGTTTTACCACGTTAGCACCGATACCAGTTTCCCGTATAATGTGCTGGGCGGGCAGCAGGAAAGTGGTTCGGTGGGGATTGCCAGCCGGGGCAACGATGGCGAAATCACTTTCCGTGAGTGGCATCCGGTGGGCGTTGAAGAATATGGCTACGTAGCCGCCGACCCGCTCGACCCGAACATCATTTATGGCGGCAAAATCACGAAGTTCGACAAGCGAACCGGGCAGGTGCAGAACATCGCGCCCGAAGCCGTTCGGTCGGGGCAGTATCGGTTTGTCAGAACGGCACCGGTTTTGTTCTCCCCTATCGACCCAAAAACGCTCTATTTCGCTGGTAATGTGTTGTTTAAAACGCAGAATGGTGGTAACTCCTGGCAAATTATCAGCCCCGATCTAAGCCGCGAAACCTACGCCACCATCCCCGAAAGCGTGGGCGTTTACCAGACAAACGACATGAAAACCATGCCGCGTCGGGGCGTGATTTACACTGTCGCGCCTTCCCACAAAGACATCAACACGATCTGGGCTGGCACCGACGATGGCTATATTCAGGTGACGCGCAACGGCGGCAAAACCTGGGCCAACGTGACTCCTCCGGGCGTGGGTGAGTGGAGCAAAATCTCGCTGATGGATGCCGGGCATTTCGACGCGAACACCGCTTATGCCGCCGTGAACCGGATCCGATGCGACGACATGCGACCCCACATTTACCGCACCCACGACGGTGGCAAAACGTGGCAGGAAATCGTGACGGGTTTGCCTAATGACCCGATCAATGTGGTTCGGGAAGACCCCAGCCGGAAAGGGCTGCTTTTTGCCGGTTCCGAAACCGCCGTGTATGTCTCGTTCGATGATGGCAACAACTGGCAAACGCTCCGCCTGAATATGCCCGCAACCTCTATTCGCGACCTCGTTATCAAAGACGATGATCTGGTGGTGGGTACGCATGGCCGGTCGTTCTGGATTTTGGACGACATCTCTCCCCTGCGCCAACTCACGCCCGAACTCGCTAAAAATGAGACGGTTCTCTATAAACCGCAACGCACCTACCGGGTTCGCTGGAACATGAACACCGACACGCCCCTGCCCCCCGAAGAACCTGCCGGGCAAAACCCACCCGATGGAGCTATCATCAATTATCACCTCAGCAACAAGGCCGGTTCGGTGGTGATGCTGGCCATTACGGATGCCGCCGGGAAACTGGTTCGCCAATTCCGAAGCGACGAAAAACCCTACGACATCCCGGATGTGAACCTGCCCGCCTACTGGATTCGTCCGCAACAGATTTTGTCGGGCGAGGCCGGGGCGCACCGGTTTATGTGGGACCTGCACTACACCCCGCTCGCTCTGCCCCCCTCCTACCCCATTGCGGCCACGTATCGCCAAACCGCCCCCGATCCCACCTCACCCTGGGTGATGCCTGGCACCTACACCGTGACGCTAACCGTGAATGGAAAGGCCTATTCTCAGCCACTCGTTGTGACGATGGACCCACGCATCAAAACAGCCTCTGCCGCCCTGAAACAACAGCACGACCTTTCTTTGGCCGCCTACGAAGGCCGGAAACAGGTACTGGCCATGCAACAGGAAGCGCAATCGCTAAACAGCAAAGCCACTACCGAGGCCCAGAAAAAGTCATTCGTAACCACTCAAACGAACCTTGCTACCCTCAATCGGGCGTTCAACGCCATTTTTGGAATCTTGCAGGATACTGATATGCCGCCCACCACTCAGACTGTTGCAGCCGCCAATCAGGCGCAGGCCACGCTCAAGAAAGTGATTCAGGAATGGGAGGGAGTGAAGAATGGGTTGAAATAGGATGCAAAAACAAAAGCCGCGTCAGCAGAAGCTGAACGCGGCTTTTTCGATGGTGAGATTGGACTGTTTAACGGGCACTCGAACTATCCTCGACGGTTGTAGCCACCATTGGGACGACGACCGTATTGTTGTTGTTGCTGTTGGGCGGCAAACAGGCGGTCGCGCTGGGCCGATGTCAGCACAGCTAACATATCCTGGCGTTTGCGGAGCTGAAGCTGACGGTAGCCATCGCGTGATAGCCGTGAGTTGGTCATCATGCGGTCGTAATCATCCTCGATTCGGTGCAATTGCCGTTCCTGACGATTCGACAAACCAACGATGGCATCGATGCGGTCAATTTTAATTTCTTCCTGGACTTCATCCTGCTTCTGGCGCGAATCGCCATACTGAGGGCCACGGTTGTTGTCGTAACGATTATCCCTATTGTCGTTAGGGTATTGGTATCCGCGTTGAGCGAAAGTGGCACCCGTGGTCAAGGCGAGTAAAGTGAGAGCGGCTGCAATTGTCCTTTTCATGTTCGGTTGTTGTTTTTAACGTGTTCTGAACATTAGAAGAAAAAACGGGGACAGGGTTTAATGACAGGCTATTTTTTTCGCGCCATCCCCTGCGCTATGATACTGGCCACGATGAGTTGGAGGGCATGAAAGATCATGATAGGCAGCAAAACAACCCCGGCAATGCTGCCCGAAAACAACACTTTAGCCATCACGCTGCCCTGCACGAGCGACTTTTTGGAGCCGCAAAACAGGGCCGTAATCCGGTCTTCGCGGTTGAAATTCAACAGCCTGCTTACCCAATGGACAAAGCCAAAAATCAGGAAAAACAGGCCCAGCATCAGGGCTGCCAGTTTGACCAAATCGCCCGCTGAGTAATTGGCGAACAGGTTGAGCGAGAACGATTCACAAAAGGAAGTATAGACAATGAGCAGGATGGTGAACTGATCGAAATAGCGGAGATAAGTCTTGTAGCGTTCAGCAAACCAGCCGAGTTTCCGGTTTAGCAAAATACCGGCAACCACGGGGACAATTACCTGGATGGTTAGCTTGCCAATCACGCTGCCGAGGTCATATTGACCGTTGGTGTTCGTCAGTAAAAGGCTCATCCAGAGGGGCGTAATGAACACCCCAATCAGGCTCGAAATGCTGGCGTTGAAAATAGCTGCCGGGATATTGCCCCCCGCTATCGAAACCATCACTACCGACGACGAAACCGTTGAGGGTAAGGCTGCTACGTAGAAAATGCCCAGCCAAAGCAAGTCGGTTTCGAGGGTTGGAAACAGCCACCGGGCCGCCAGCACCACCGCCGGAAACACCACAAACGTGGTGCCGTGAATGAGAAAATGGAGCCGATAGTTCTGCAAACCAGCTTTCAAACTGGCAACGTTGAGCCGGAGTCCGTAGAAAAAAAAGATAAACGAAACGCCGTAACCTGACAGAGCCGAGAGCGACAGTGGCCCTTCCTGAATGCCGGGTTCGGGCCAGATTTTAGCCAGCCCGATCATGGCTAACAGAGCCAGAATAAACCAATCAAGCCCCACGCGGGCTAACAATGCGGGTAATGATGTTTTTGCCATTGGAACTGTAACCCACTACCACTCACTTTCGTTTGATTGACAGGCACCGACATTGGTCTCAGGAGTCAGGCGAACAAACAACCAGCGGCCAACGTTAGCAAAGTGGCTCTCTCACTGTATTTTTGCGCTCATGAAATCGTTTAACATCCCCGACTATTACCGAAGCACCGTTATCACGCCCCTGAAAGAGTTTCGGCGGAAGCGCGACAAACTCAAGCGCGATTTCACGCCCAGCCTGCTCGATTTTGGGCCGGTTCGGTTCTACATTGCCCGGCACTTCGGGTTCTGTTACGGGGTCGAAAATGCCGTTGAGATCGCGTATAAGGCCATTGCTGAAAACCCCGATAAACGCATTTTCCTGTTGAGCGAAATGATTCATAACCCCGATGTGAACGCCGATTTGTTGAGCCGGGGGGTGCGCTTTCTCATGGATACGAGCGGTCAACAACTCATCCCGTTCACCGAACTCACTGCCAACGATGTAGTAATTATCCCAGCGTTCGGCACCACCCTCGAAACCCAACACAAGCTGACCACCCTCGGCCTGAACATCGAAAAATACGATACCACCTGCCCGTTTGTGGAGAAGGTCTGGAACAAAGCCGCTCAGATTGGCCAGAAGAACTATACGGTGGTTGTTCACGGGAAACCCAGCCACGAAGAGACTCGGGCTACATTTTCGCACAGCAAAGAAGCCGCGCCTACGGTGGTGGTTAAGAATAGGACGCAGGCCCAGCGATTGGCCCGCTATATCACCGGCGAAGGGTCGGCAGATGAATTTTACAGCGAGTTTGCGGGGCAGTATTCCGACGGTTTCGACCCGGCGCGTGATCTTCAGCGTATCGGCGTGGTGAACCAGACCACTATGTTAGCCTCTGATACACAAGGCATTGCCGATTACCTGAAGCGGGTGATGATTGAGCATTTCCTTCTGTCGCCCGACACCATCGACGATCATTTTGCCAACACCCGCGACACGCTCTGCTACGCCACCAACGACAATCAGGATGCTACCTATGCCCTGCTGCACTACCCGGCTGATTTGGCCATCGTAGCCGGGGGCTATAACTCCTCCAACACCACGCACATAGTTGACCTGTGCGCCGAAAAACTCCCGACTTACTTCATCGAATCGGAGCAAAAACTGCTGTCCCGCGAGTTGATTCGCCATTTTGATCTGGCAACTAAAGAAGAAATCGTCACCGAGAATTACCTGACTGGCAACGAGCCCCTCACGATTTTGCTTACCTGCGGAGCCTCCTGCCCCGATGCCGTAGTCGAAGGCATTCTAACCCGAGTCGTGAGCTTCTTCCCCGACGCGAAGGCAATGGAGCAGGTCATGGAAGAGTTTCAGTAGTTACCGCCCACCCCGAACGGATTCTACCACCACCGGGTTTACCAGCACCGCTACTTCTTTGCTTTCGTTGTGGAGCCGGTCGAAAGCCGTGACCACATAGGTGTAACGTTTGGCAGGGTCGGCGGTTTTGTCAAGGTAGCGGGTATTGCCTTCTCCTTGGCAAATCGACAGGATATATTGCGGATTATCGGTGCGGAATTGCCGTTGCCGCCCGTCGAATCGGTAAATTACATAGTACTTGGCGCGGTCGCCATCGGCAGCCGAGCCGGGTTCCTGCCAGAAAAGCTCGACACCCGAGGGCGTTGCGGCCGCTTTCAAATCGCGGGGTGATTGCGGAGCCAAACTGTCTTTCCAAGCCATTGGCGGAATCAGAGCCGGATATTTATACAAACTATTTTGCAGCGAATCTCGAACCCCCAACGGATTGTTTTGCAGAGACTTAGCACTGAAATAGACCGCTCCGTTGGTTGGTTTCATACTCCGCGCATACCGAACCTGATTGGGCATTTGCGTGGGGTTGTTCCAGGTTGGTTCGCGGGTTCCGCCCTTGCCCACCCGGTAAGCCCCAAAGCCGATATAGAGGTGTCGGTCGCCACAGTTGCGGGTCCACCAGTCCACCAGCGTGCGGTAGGGAGCGCGGGGGTGATCGTGGGTGAAATAAATTTGTGGCACCATATAATCCACCCAGCCTTCGCGTGCCCATTTGCGGGTGTCGGCATAGAGGTCGAAATACGCCTGCCCGCCTGATGTAGCTGAACCTTCGGGGTCGGTGTTTTGGTTTTTCCAAATGCCAAACGGGCTAACCCCAAACTTCACGTAGGGTTTTACGCTTTTCACCGAGTCACGGAGTTCCAGAATCACCTTGTCTATGTTCGAGCGTCGCCAGTCGTTTTTGTTCATCCCGTTGTAGTTTTGGCGGTAGGCTTCATCATCGCGAATGGTTTGCCCGGCCACGGCGTAGGGGTAAAAATAATCGTCGAAGTGAATACCGTCCACGTCGTAGTTCCGCACAATATTAGCCACTAATGAAGCCACGTAAGTCCTGACTTCGGGCATACCGAGATTAAACAGTTTACGCTCGCCATAACTCAAAAACCACTCTGGTTTGCGGCTTGTGATGTGATCCGGCGCAACGCTCGATTTGCGGCTAAACGTGCCCCGGTCAAGGTTCAGCCACGCATGAAATTCCATTCCCCGGCTGTGCGACTCCTGAATCATAAACTCCATCGGGTCGTAGAACGGCGAAGGAGCCAAACCCTGCTGCCCGGTCAAAAACTCAGACCAGGGTTCCATGCTTTTGGCGTAAAACGCATCGGCAGCGGCCCGCACCTGCACCACCACCGCGTTGAAACCCGCCTGACGCTGTTGGTCGATCATGGCCCGGTATTCGGCTTGTTGCTGTTCGGCGGGGAGTGCCTTTTTAGTAGGCCAGTCGATGTTGTCAACCGTGGCAATCCAGACCGCCCGGAACTCGCGTTTTGGTGAAGGCGCAATGCTCTGATCGAGTGGCTCAAACGCCACGGTATCAACGGGTTTTGGTTTCACAGCCACCCGGGGAGCAGGCTTGGGTGGAGCCGGCTTCGGTGCGGCCGTGGGGGGCGTTCGGGTAGTGGCAACCGGACGCTCAGGCCGACAGGCCGACCAGAAACAGACAAGCAAAAGCAGGCAAAAGCGGAGAATGGGCTGGGGCATTGGAACGATCATTTGGCCGTAAATTTAACACAATTGTTAAAGACCATGCTCACGGGCAAAGTCGAGTAGTTCGGATAAATGGGTGATGTTAAGTTTGCAGTGAATATTCTTGCGGTGTGATTTCACGGTTTCGGTGCCCACAAACAGCTTTTCGACAATCTGTGGAGTGCTCAGACTCTGCCGAATCAGGCTGATGGTTTTGACTTCGGTGGGCATCACCGTTTTAATCGCAGGAAACGCAGCCAACAACGCCCGCACACATTCGATGCCGTTTGGCGCAGGCAAATTAATAGCCAAAAGCACCACCTGAAGGTGGGTGGTGACGGGAAAAGACGTGGGGTATCGGATGATCCAATCGAAGGATTGAGGGACTTTGTTTTACCTTTGGAGGCTGTCATGCGGCTGGAACAAGTTGGTGCAATCACATCAACAGCAATAGGGGCAGCATTTTTTATATCAGCTCAATAAATCAATGAAAATCGGCTTGTTTTTTGGCTCGTTCAACCCCATTCATGTGGGGCATTTGATCATTGCCAATACCATGGCCACAACCACCGATCTGGAACAGGTTTGGTTTGTGGTGTCGCCCCAGAATCCCTTTAAAAAGACCAAAAGTCTGTTGCATGAGTTCGACCGATTAGATATGGTTGAGCGAGCCATTGCCGACAACAGCCGCCTGAAAACAACCGACATTGAGTTTTCGATGCCCCGGCCCAGTTATACCATCGACACCCTCCGCAAACTGCAGGAGAAGTTCCCCCAGCATCGTTTCACGCTCATTATGGGCGAAGACAACCTGGAACAGTTTGCCAACTGGAAAGCCTACGAAGAAATCCTGAATGAATTTGGACTGTATGTGTATCCCCGTCCCAGCCGTAGCGACGAACTGGTAGCAGTCAGCCCCTTCCGCGATCATCCCAAGGTGCGCCTGGTGCAGGCCCCTCTACTCGACATTTCGGCTACGTTTGTTCGCGACAGCATCCGCGCCAATCGCTCCATTCGCTACATGGTGCCAGACGTGGTGGAGGAAATGATTACACGGAAGAAGTTTTATGTTTAGGGTGTTCCTTTCTGAAACGTGATCTCCGTGACCAAACCAATGGCACTAATACGGAAAGCCACCGAACGACTCAGCGACTTTTGTTTCGGATCGTCGCAATGGATACCCTTTTCCAGAAAATAGACGTAAAATTTCTGATTACGCTCGGCAATCATGTTGATATCCGGACGGCCCAGAATACCGCCTAAATCATTGACATGAACGCCTTTGAATTCCTGGCGCGAGGCATTAAAATCGTTCAGCAGGGTGGCCCGAATGCCGTAGCACCCGCCCCGATCCGACCGCCATTTGGCCACATCTAACGTGCCGAAGGTGTCTGGCACACTATAACAACCAGCCACCGCTATCATCAATAGCAAGGCACTAATGCGGGCCATTATCCATTTTATATTATTCATTATATAACGTTTGTAACAGCGTTTGGCCCACCGCTTTCAGGGTTCCCCGGTCAATGTTTTCCATCGTATCGTCGTTGGTGTGCCAGGCCCCAAAGAAACCACCCGTCTGCGGATTCGTGTGAATGATGTCGATCATCGGGATTTTAGCAATCAAGTTGGGAGCAATGTGATCGTCGGTGATGGAACCGCCGGGGGTATCGACAAAGTATTGACTATACCCCAACTGACTGGCTGTTTGCCACACCTGATTCATGATACTCGGTGCAAACTGCATCGAATAGCCCTCTTTGGCAAATGTGGCTCCTTTGGCACCAACCATGTCGAGCAGGATGCCGTAATACGCTTTGTAGCCCGGCACATGGGGGTTTTTGGCCCAATACCGCGAACCAAGGCAGAAGCCAATGTAGTCAAACTCATTTCCGGGTTCTTTATCTCCAACGGCTTTTTCGCCATCGCCCCAGTCTTCGGCATCGAAGAAAACGAGGTCGATTCCCACGGTTGGTTTTGTTTTAGCTTGTTGAATGCTGCGGGCCAGTTCGAGGAGAACACCCACCCCCGATGCCCCATCGTTGGCGGCTGGCACCGGATCAGTACGGTCGGCAACGGTGGTATCCTGATCGGAGCGGGGCCGCGAATCCCAGTGCGAAGCCAGCACAATGCGCTTGGTGGCCTGCGGGTTCAAGCTCCCGATGATGTTGCGGGCGTTGAGGGTTTTACCATCCCAGGTTTTAGCCTGAAATTTTTGCTCGATCACCGTAAAGCCAACTTGTTTCAGTTGTGCGACCAGATAATCGCCCCCCTTCACGTGGGCAGGCGTGTTGGGAACGCGGGGGCCAAACGCCACCTGCCGGGCAATGAACTGGTAGGCCGAGTCGGCATCAAATGCCGGAGCCGACGTGGTTTGGGCGGGTTGTTCGGTTGCGCTCATTTGCGACTCCGTTTTTTTATCTGTCTTGCAGGAAGCAAGGGCGGCCAGCAGGGTAAGCGTAGCGAGAAAGGATTTGTTCATGAACGACAATCTGGTAATTGCCCAACTGTGCATTGCCGGGCCATTCCGTTAACGCTCAAAAGTACGGGTTTTGTTTGAGGGACAGTCGGGAAGCAGCAATGATTTCTATAAGAAACTATCTGAGAATTATTCTTTAACCAAGCTCAAAAAGCCCCCAACCTCCTGAAGGGGGCTTTGCCCGACTTTGGAGTAAGCCCCCTTCAGGGGGTTGGGGGCTTTTTCAGACAGCTTGTGCATCATCAGCTCTGTTGACCAACCCATAACCAGATTCGGCATTTCAACGTTACCTTCTATAGTACACAACCGACACCCGTTCTAACCCTTACCCTGACAATGGCTTCTATCGAACTAAAGAACCTGAACAAAACGTATCCGGGGGCATCGACTCCGACCATTGTCAACACCAGTTTAGTGTTCAACGACAAGGAGTTTATTGTGTTGGTGGGGCCGTCGGGTTGCGGCAAATCGACCCTGCTCCGAATGATTGCCGGGCTGGAAGATATTTCGAGTGGCGATTTGCTGATCGACACGGTACGGGTGAACGATGTATCTCCTAAAGATCGTGACATTTCGATGGTCTTTCAGAACTACGCCCTTTACCCCCACATGAGCGTGTACGACAACATGGCCTTTGGCCTGAAGTTGCGGAACGTGGCCAAACCCACCATCGACCAGAAAGTACGCAGCGCGGCCGCTATCCTCGGCATTGAACCGTTGCTTATGCGCAAACCCAAAGATATGTCGGGGGGGCAACGGCAGCGGGTGGCGATTGGCCGGGCCATTGTGCGCGAACCCAAGGTATTTCTGTTCGACGAACCCCTGTCGAACCTCGATGCCAAATTGCGGGTACAGATGCGCACAGAAATCAAGCGACTTCATCGTCAGTTAGACGCAACAATGGTGTATGTAACGCATGATCAGATCGAAGCCATGACGATGGGCGACCGCATTGTGATTATGAAAGACGGCATTATTCACCAGTTCGACACGCCGATGAACCTGTTCAACAACCCCGTTAACAAGTTTGTGGCAGGGTTTGTGGGGAGTCCGTCCATGAATTTTCTGGATGGTGAAATCATTGAAAATGAGGGCCGATTGATGTTCCAATCAAAGGACGTTTTGTTTGGCGTACCGGCTCCTTATCAGCACAGAATGGCCCGCTATGTGGGCAAAAAAGTAACATTCGGGTTTCGGCCCGAATATCTTTATGATACAGCGTTGGAGATATCCCGGCCCCTGTCTGAAGGCGTTGCCATCACGATTGATATCGTGGAACCGATTGGCAGCGAGAGTTTTAACTATTTTCATTTCAACGGCAACCCGGAGCAGACCTACTGTTTCCGCACCACCACCAACGTGCTTTACAGACCCGGTCAGGTGGTGACGGTGGGTGCCGATGTGGAGCGGCTTCGTTTTTTTGATAGTATAAGTGAGGAAACCATATTAGAATAAGTCAACAAAAAACAAATTTATCAACGTATTACCTAAGAAAAATAGCATTTTAGACGGTCGCTTAGTCGTTACGCAAAATCTTAGCTGTACTTTTGCGTTAAGATTAGGTCAATGATTACTCATCATACAGTCACCCCGAATGGTTTTAACCGTTGCTCGTTTTCTTTTCCTTTCAATAGGTCTCCTGCTATCCCTTTACTGTCCTGGGCAGGATGCCAAACCATTACAACTTGTTTTGCCGACGCAGGCCAACTGGAACGAGGTGGCCGAGGGTAGCACCCTACAGTTCGATCTGAAAGCCACGGGCGGCAAGGATGAATCGTTGTATTTTTCGCTGGCGCAGGGGCGACTGCATGGGATGCAATTCGACTCGACAGGGCGGTTTTCGTGGCGACCGGGCTTTGATTTGGCTGACCGGATTCAAATGACCAAAGTTGTTCCCCTGCTGTTTGAAGTGCGCAACAGGGCCGGAGAGTCGGTCACGCAAACGGTGGAATTGAAGGTTCAGCATGTGAACAGGCCCCCGGTTATTAATGAGTTGCGGCCCTTTTATGTTCGCTACCGAACGCAGAACGTCTATAAACTGGACAAAGAGCAGGTACACGACGACGACGGCGACCCGCTGGTGTTTATTCCCATTGCCGACCAAATGCCCGAAGGCACCAAACTCACGGCGCAGGGCGAGTGGAGTTGGACACTCTCGCTCAATCAGTTCAACAAACTGAAAGAACACCCCCAACACATTGAGTTCTGGGTGGAAGACCAACCCGCCAAAAGCCGCACCAAAGGTCGCCTGAAAATTGAACCGACCCTGATGGACCTCCCACCCGATATTCAGATTGTGCCCGGCGAAACCCGGTATAAACTGCGGGAAAATGCCTCGGTCAATCTCAAATTCTACCTTTCCGACCCCAACGGCGACGATGATATTGCCACCTTCGGCTTTCTGGGCGACAACCTCGACATTCCCAAAAGTGCGTTGGTTCGCAATACGGCCAATCAATATGAGTTTATCTGGAAGCCCGGCTACGAGTTTGTAAAAGATCCGTATGACTCGCTACAGACCACGTTGACGTTTTATGTGCTGGACAAAGCGCAAAACCGCGACGAGCGCAAAATCACGTTTACGGTGATCAATGCCGTGAACGAAGAAGCCAGAGACCGGTATTTCTATTCGCAGTATCGGCAGGTGATGACAACCGCCTGGAACCTGACCGAGCAGATGGCCGAAAAGGAAGAAGAACTCAAGAAAAGTTACCGTAAAGCCAAAACGGGCAAGCGCAACCGCTCGGTAGCCAATGCCTCGTTGGGGGCTATTACGGGCGTAACTCCCGCCGTTACGGGTGCCAGCACCAGTCCGAATGCGCAGAAAAACGGTCGGTTAGTGTCGGCAGTGGGTGGCACGGCTGTGTTGACGATGGGGACACTGGAGGCTACCGAAGTGGTGGGCAAGTCGATGAAAGATTTGCTGGATCGGTATAACTACGTGTTGGGCAAAAAGAGCGAAATTCAGAACAAAGGCGACGTTTTCTCGCGAGAATTCGCCCTGAAATCGTCGCGCCGGACCAACGATTTTGTGAAGCGTTTAGACGATTTCCGAGCTTCGATGAGCTTGAGCGGCCTTGTCGCGCTGGAATTGGATGCCGGCTGGCAAAACAAAAAAGAGGCCACCGACAAAGCCATCAAGCGCGTGTTTAAGGATTTTGTGGCATTGGAAGGAGAAGAACAATGATCAGCCAACAGTGAAAAGTTGGCTTGCGCTGTAATAGGTTCGCGTCAGCTAACTGTTGGCTATTCCCCGCACTCTCTGTTCGATTATGAACAGTCAGCTGTCCGTTTCCGTACAAAACAAACGGGGTATTCTATATATAACTATCTGATAATCAATAGAATCTTTTATTGGCATAACGATTGTATTTAGTTGGTGGAACAGTAAACAACAACTTTAACTTTCAAACGCCATGTTTAATTTCCTTCTTCAATCAGCGGCTTTAGCAGGAGCCAAAAATGCAATCAGTGCTGTGCTCATCGGAGCCATCACCACCTTGTCGAACCCCGGAACGGCGGTTAAGCCAACCTCATTCGAGGCCAGCGTCTATGTGTCTGCCAACAGCAAAATAAAGGTAGCCGTTCAGAAAAGTGTACCAGGTTCGGTTTGGGTAACCCTCTCCGACTCCCGCAATCATATTTTGTCGCAAACTACGCTGGGCAAACAAGATATGAAATCGTCCCTCCAGTTCGACGTGAGCGATTTGCCCGATGGAGCTTATACCCTCGAAATCAAATCGCGGGAGGGCAGCATCGTGAAACAGGTGAATCTGGAAACACCCAAGTCGGCGCGTACCATTGAAATGCAGTAATTTTCGCAATAGGGTTAAGTCCATTTTTAGGTTTAAAATCAAAAAGCCATTCCGTCCTGCGGAATGGCTTTTTTTGGTAACCCCAACTACTCTCGCCGGTTCGCTAATTGTTAGCTGATTACTGCTAGCTGTTCTCTGCAATTACCCCGCCGTTAACCCACCATCCATTTGAATGGCCTGACCGTTGCAGAATCCATTTTCGGGCGAGCAGAGCCACAGAATAGTCTGGGCAATTTCTTCGGGTTGTCCAAAACGGCCAATGGGAATCACCCGGCGCATTTTTTCTTCCATATTTGGAGCCGAATCGATGAGGCCCTGCACCATGCCGGAGTGGGTATAGACCGGGCAAACGGCATTGACGCGGATATTTTGACGAATGTATTCAAGAGCCGCTGTTTTGGTAAGACCCAGAACAGCATGTTTGGCCGCACTATATGGCCCACCCATTGGC
Organism: Cytophagales bacterium; assembly: GCA_031411995.1. Classification (GTDB taxonomy): domain Bacteria; phylum Bacteroidota; class Bacteroidia; order Cytophagales; family Spirosomataceae; genus Rudanella. Next base: position 116,314 of record JANOCD010000008.1, on the reverse strand, counting down.
ATCCCGCGAACCCCGGCAATGCTCGAAATATTCACAATTTTACCGCCTTCGGGTTGGGTGAGCATCTGCCGAATCTGCGACTGCATTCCGTAGAACACACTACCTACGTTGATGGCCATCATTTGGTCGAAATCGTGCTGGGTCTGATCGATTAGGCGGGCAAATTTGCCGCCAATACCGGCGTTATTGATCCCAATATCCAACCGCCCATAGAGAGCAACTGTTTGAGCCACAAGCGACTCGATTTCAGCAGGTTCGGCCACATTGCACCGGACAAAACTGGCTTCTCCCCCACCCTGTTTAATTTGCTCGACGGTGGCTTGTCCGCCTTCGTCGTTAATATCGGACACGACGACTTTGGCTCCTGCCGAAGCAAAAGCGATAGCAGTGGCCCGCCCAATTCCTGAGCCCGCCCCAGTGACGACGGCTACCTGATTCTGAAAAGATGACATATGGTTTAGTTTGTTAGATCTCACGCAAAGTACAACGAAGCTCCTAAAACTGCACCAACACCCGTTCGATACCGCTCAGATAGCCGGATCCAAACAGATTGAGGTGAACCAAAAGTGGGTATAGATTATAGATAGCAACACGCTCCTCAAAACCTTCATGCAGGGGAAAAGCTTCATCGTAAGCGTCATAGAACCGTTGATCGAAGCCGCCGAAGAGTTTGGTAAAGGCTAATTCGGCCTCGCGGAAGCCGTAATACACAGCGGGGTCTATCAGAGCCGGGTTGCCTTCTTCGGTAATAAGCACATTGCCCGACCACAAATCGCCGTGGAGCAACGCGGGCCGCTCGTTGGGGAGCAGGTTGGGTAAACGGTCGCGAAGGGCGAGCAGTTTATCGTATAAAGATCTGTTTAACAGTTCTTTGTAAAGAGCCAGCCCCGCTTGGGGCAGTAGCCGCTGATCGAAGAAAAATTCATGTCCGTTGGTGGTTGGTGTGTTTGACTGGGGCAAACTTCCGATATAATTGTTGAACGACAAGCCAAATTTGGATTGGGTGTGGCCGTGCAACAGCGCGAGCGACTGACCAAGCTCTTCCCAGTAAGCAGGCCCCGGATTGCCTGTGTCGAGGTATTCAAGAATCAGATAGGCCCGGCCCTGTTGCTCGCCATGACCCACCACCGACGGCACCCGAATGGCATCGGCCCGGTGAAGCAATGCAAGGCCGCGTGCTTCGGTCTCGAACAGATCGTGCCGGTTGTCGACGTGCTGCCCCAGTTCATTCCATTTCACAAAAAAGACACCCTCCGACGAAAAAACCTGGGCTGACGTGTTGATGTTTCCGCCCGCCAAAAACTGGGTTTCGATTACCTGCACATCCTGCCCGAGAGCCAGAAACAGGATACTTTCAAAAAAGGCAAATTGCTCGTCTCCCCAGAAGCTCATAGATTTAGTGGTCAGTCGTTAGTAATTAGTGGTCAGCAATTGATCTTTTGATTCGTTATTTTTGCAGCTATGAACCACCAGATTCAACACCTCTACACCCTTGCCGGCAAATCCGAACGCCGAATCATTGGCCTCATGTCGGGTACTTCGCTCGACGGCTTAGACGTGGCCTTATGCCGAATCAGGGGCAGCGGACCCGACACGCAAGTCGTTATTGAGCAGTTCGACACAGTGCCGTATTCCGACGAGTTAAAGGAACAAATTCGGGTGGTGTTCGCCAAAATACAAGTCGATTTCGAACACCTTTGTTTGCTGAATCCATATATCGGACGGCTGCATGGGCAGATGGTCAACGATTGTTTGGGTCGTTGGGGGGTGAACCATGCCGAGGTTGATTTGGTTGCCAGCCACGGCCAAACGGTGTTTCATGCCCCAAAGACTACACTAACCAACCGCCCTCTCACCTACCCCGATTACCCCAATGCAACCCTCCAAATTGGCGATGGCGATCAGGTGGCTGCCGAAACAGCAATTATCACCCTCAGCGATTTTCGCCAGAAACACGTGGCCCACGGGGGCGAAGGCGCACCATTGGCCGTTTATGGCGATTATTTTGTTTTCTCAAAACCGGGTGAAAACCGCATTCTGCTCAACATGGGTGGAATTGCCAACTTCACTTACCTGCCCGCCGATGCTGATGCCGGAGCCGTTTTTACAACCGACACCGGCCCCGGCAATACGCTAATGGATGCCTTCGCCCGGAAATTGGTAGGCCAGCCATTCGATGCTGATGGGCAGTTGGCTGCGCAGGGGCAGGTGAATCAGGATTTGTTAACTCTACTGAAGCAAGACCCATTTTTCGACGCTCCCTTTCCCAAAACGACTGGCCCCGAACTGTTCAGCGTCGTCTACGTGGAGCAGGCGCAACAAGCCAGCCAAACTACCGAAATTAGCCCCGCCGACCTGATGGCAACCCTGGCCCGGTTCAGTGCTGAGACAATTGCCGAGGGGGTATTGCGGGTGCTGAAACCCAATCAGACTTACGCCCTGTATATGAGTGGGGGCGGGGCGCACAACCCCGTGCTGACGGGCCACTTACGGGCGTTACTGCCCAACTGCACCTTCGGCCAAACCGACGAACTGGGCATTGCGGGCGATGCTAAAGAAGCCGTTCTGTTTGCGGTGTTGGCAAACGAAGCCGTTGCGGGCGGGAAAACCAGTTTCGGGAACCGGCAAGGAGTTCCCAGTGTAACAATGGGGAAGGTGTCGTTTCCTAACTAACATGACAGACGTAATCATTATCGGTGGGGGAATCGTGGGATTAGCCACTGCCCTGAAAATCAAGCAGCAACGACCCGGTTTGAGTGTGGTTGTGCTGGAAAAAGAAAACCGGGTAGCCGCGCATCAGACAGGCCACAATTCAGGGGTGATTCACTCCGGGCTGTATTACAAACCGGGGAGTCTGAAAGCCACCAACTGCATTCGGGGCTATGATATGCTGGTGGAGTTTTGCCAGCAGGAAGGCGTTCCGTTTGATCTGTGCGGCAAAATTGTGGTGGCCACCAAACACGATGAGCTTCCCCAACTGGAAACCCTGTACCAGCGCGGTTTGCAAAACGGCCTGACTAAAATTGCAAAAGTTTCGCCCGCCGAAATGCGCGAAATTGAACCTCACGTGAGCGGAGTAGCCGGGATTCGGGTGCCTTACACGGGCATTGTCGATTACACAGCGGTATGCGAAAAATATGCCGAAAAACTCCGGGCATTGGGGGGCGAGATTCACCTGAACGAGCGCGTGGAGCAGTTGACTCCCGGCACAACGCTCACGGTTGTTGTGACGAGCCGGGCCACTTACGAAGCTAAACTCGTGGTGAATTGCGCGGGTCTATACTCTGACAAGATAGCCCAAATGACGCAGCGTGAACCCATTGGACTCCAGATTGTGCCATTTCGGGGGGAGTATTTCAAGCTGAAACCCCACCGGCAGCACTTGGTAAAACACCTGATCTACCCCGTTCCCGACCCCAATTTCCCGTTTTTGGGCGTTCATTATACCCGCATGATTGGCGGGGGCGTGGAGGCTGGCCCCAACGCAGTGCTGGCATTCCGGCGCGAGGGCTACCACAAAACCGACATCAACGCCCGCGAACTGTTCGAGACCTTGTCTTGGCCGGGTTTTCAGAAAGTGGCGGCCAAATACTGGCAAACGGGCCTCGGCGAAATGTACCGCTCGTTTTCCAAATCGGCCTTCACCAAAGCCCTGCAGGAGTTGATCCCCGAAATCCAGGAAGACGACCTCGAAGACGGGGGTTCGGGCGTTCGGGCCCAGGCCTGCGACCGCACGGGGGGCCTGCTGGACGATTTCTCAATCATCGAAACCAACCGGGCCATCAACGTTTGTAATGCGCCTTCACCGGCTGCCACATCATCCCTGTCCATCGGGCAAACAGTGTCGGAGAAGGTGTTGGCACGATTTTAGTCATTAATACACCATGACCGTTCGACCATCTGCCTTGATTACTCACCAGCATAATAACCAAACTGAGGTTTTGCTGATGCACTATCGCTATGGTGAAGCTGATGTATTTGCCTTGCCCGGCGGTAACCCCGACCGGGGCGAAACTTTAGACCAAACAATTATTCGGGAGCTTCAGGAAGAATTGGGGGTGATAGCAACTGTTCAGGAGGAAGCTTTTTTTGGGGAAATGCTCCTCTCTAAACGGGCTGATGATGTATTGCACATCGTGTTTTGGGCCAAAATTCAGGATGGAACACCCGAACTGAATCCTGCCGAAACATCGGCTTTGGCCCTACGCTGGGTGCCGGTTGACGATGAATTAGAGAAGCTAAATTTGTACCCCAATGTTGGCGCAGAGATATACCGCGTCGTCCATCTTACAGCCGCACCATTGGGCTATATCGGACGCATTGAGCAGCAGTATTTTGGGTGAACTATTCGCCCTTCATCAGTTGCACTTCACCCTTCTTCACCAAACTCCCCACCCCCATTGCTACTGTACTCGCCAGCAATCCCCACATCATGGGCGGCATATTTTCGGTTTCGATGAGCAGGCAAACGAGCCACACGCCTAAGCCCAGCCCCATACTGAGCAGACAGCCGAGGAGATTGGCCCGCTGCCAGTAGATCCCGGCTAACAGGGGAATAAACAGCGACACCAAACTGAAGGCCGACGACTCACCGACGAGGTCGAAAATACTCACGTCGCGGGCCAAACTCATCCAGACGCACCCAACCGTAATCACTACCACCGACAGCCGGATGGTAAGCAACAAGGCTCTATCACTCATATTGGGCCGGAAAAACTTCACTACGTTTTCGCCGAAAACAGCCGCCGGAGCCAGAATTGCCCCACTCGACACGCTCAGAATGGCCGAGGTGACGGCCCCGAAAAACAGGATTTGCAGGGGTAAACCGCCGTGCTTCATCACCATGTTGGGAATAAGCAACTGGCGATCCTGATCGGTGGTCATGGGTAAGTCGGGGTGCAGGAAGCGGGCGGCAAGGCCGATAAACAGGGGCAGAGCCGCCACCGTCAGGTACAATCCCGAAGCGATGTAGGAAGCCCGAACCGCCACCCGCTCGGATTTGGCCGACATTACGCGCTGAAAAATATCCTGTTGCGGCAGCGACCCCAACCCAATCGTGATCCAGGCGGCAATGTATTCCACGACTCCTTTGAACGTCCAGTTCGGCCCGAATTGCCAAAAGTTGGGTTTGTTGGCGGTGCGTTGCTGAATGGCTTCCCAGCCGCCCAACTCCTGCCACAAAGGAACGGCCACAATGAACAGGGCCACCACAATAACGGCGTTGTGCAAAAAGTCGGTGATGGAAATGGACCACATACCGCCTAACAAGGTGTAAATCATCACGATGCCCGCGCTGATGATGATACCGTAGCTCTGGTCAATACCCGTTACCACATTCAGCACGATGCCAATGGCAATGAACTGAGCCGCTATCCAACTAAAATAAGAAGGGATCATAATCAAGGCAGACAGCAACTCCGCCGACCGCCCGAACCGGATTCGGAAGTAATCAGAAAATGTGGTGATGTTGAGTCGATATAAGGGCCGGGCAAAGAGCAACCCCACCAGAAATAGGCACAGGGCCGACCCAAATGGTTCTTCGATGATGGCCAGCACGCCCCCATCCACAAATTTGGCCGGGGCACCCATGATGGTTTCGGAACCAAACCAGGTGGCAAACGTAACCGAAGCGGCCAACGCCAGCGGCAACCGCCGACCCGCCAGCACATAGTCCTGAGCAGAATGGACCTTCCGGGCAGCCCAGGCTCCCACGGCGATGTTAAGGAGCAGATACAGAGAGATAAAGAGGAGGAGCATAGCGGGACGAATATAAGCGGAATAGGCTTCATCCTGCAATTACTCGTAGAAAAGGCATTAAGAAGTTATGAGAATTTGCCGATCCAAGTAGGCATTTTAAACGATAGTTTTTATTTTTACAGAACGTCTAACTTGTATTAACACCGTACTTTAATGAACACCAGTCTTCGCACCAACCTCGCCTATGCGTTGGCCGCTCTCGTCGGCATTGCCATCCTCACGTTTTGCTTTTTTTCTCAAACTCAAAATCAAGTCATCGACTCGCTTACCACTGCCGTTGGTGGGGGCATGATGGCTCTGGCAATGCACTACCGAAACAACCGCAAACAACGTCGGGCATAATGTAGGTTTGTGATTGGCTCATGCGCCAGGATTACTTTCGCCGGTAAGCCAATGCGATCAGTCAATCACAAATCAGAAGCGTTTTTACAAGTCAATATTGAAATGCAGCCCCGTGTTTTCGCGCCGGGCCATTGCCATTTTAATCACTAAGTAGCTGACTTCGATCATGTTACGAAGCTCGCAAATGGGCACCGAGACTTTCGATTGCCGATAAAGTTCTTCGTGTTCAAGGTAGATCAGTTCCAGGCGATCCATTGCCCGTTTCAAGCGTCGGTTGGAACGGACGATGCCCACGTAGTTCGACATGATCGACTCTAATTCGCGCTTCATTTCGGTTACTAATACCAATTCTTCGGGGTGCGTCGTACCGGCATCGTTCCAGTCAGGGATGGTATCGGGAATAACGGCTCCGTCTAATTTTTTTAGGGTATCTAAATAAGCCCGGTGGCCAAAAACCACCGCTTCGAGCAGGGAGTTGCTGGCTAACCGATTGGCTCCGTGCAGGCCCGTGCAGGCACACTCTCCCACGGCATACAGAAACTGGATGTTGGTGCTCCCGAACTCATCGACCCGAACGCCCCCGCAGAGGTAATGTTGGGCAGGCACCACCGGGATGAAATCCTTGCGAATGTCGATCCCCAATTTATCCCGGCAATAGGCAGTGATATTCGGAAAATGCTCAATAAATTTCTCGTAGTCGCAATGGGTCACGTCGAGAAACATGTGCTGGGCACCAGCTTTTTTCATTTCGGAGTCGATAGCACGAGCCACAATGTCGCGGGGAGCCAACGACAGGCGCGGGTCGTAGTTCTCCATAAACGTCTCGCCTTTCAGGTTCCGCAACACCCCGCCAAAACCCCGCACGGCCTCCGAAATCAGGAAGTTAGGTTTCTTCCCCGGTTCAAAAAGAGCCGTAGGGTGAAACTGAATGAACTCCATGTCTTTGGCAATGGCTTTGGCGCGGTAGGCCATCGCAATGCCATCGCCGGTGGCAATGGTCGGGTTGGTGGTGTTCTGATAAATGTTGCCAATGCCACCCGTTGCCAGCAAGGTTGTTTTGGCCAGAAACTTCTCAACCTCGCCCGTCTTGGTATTCAGCACATAAGCCCCGAAACACCGGTTATTGGAATCGTAGCGATGTACGGTTTCGCCCATCGCGTGCCGGGTGATAAGTTCCACCGCGTAATAATGCGTGAAAACCTCAATCGACTTCATCGACTGCGCTTTGTCCAACAAGGCCCGCTCGATTTCGGCCCCCGTAATGTCTTTAAAGTGTAGAATCCGGTTGTCGGAGTGGCCCCCTTCTTTGGCAAGGTCGTAATCCTCGCCGTCGTGTTCCTTGTCAAATCGGGTGCCGTAGTTGATCAACTCCTGAATCCGTTCGGGGGCCTCGCGCACCACAATCTCGACCACCTGCCGATTGCTGAGGTTGTCGCCCGCAATCATAGTATCTTCAATGTGTTTCTCGAACGAATCGCCCTCGTCCCACACGGCGGCAATGCCCCCCTGCGCGTATTTGGTGTTGGTTTCGTCGGCCTGCACTTTCGTGATCACGGCGATGTGGACGGGCGTGTTAGCCTCTTCGTAATGAATGGCTAATTTGGTGGCGTAACTCAGCCCGGCGATACCGGAACCGATTACAAGGAAGTCATATTGTTGAGGCATTGGTGTTTGGTTTATTACCACCTTTTTTCTTAGAGTTGTCCGTTGGCTCAGACACGGCAAAACGAATCCGCATTCGTGTCAATACCTTAACGATCAACTCCAAATCCGCTTTGTTAGTAGGCTTGATTAGTAGCTTTTCCATCATAGTCTAAGGCAGAGTTTTAGGAAATTTGTTGTCTAATGCACAGTCCTGCATCTGCCCTTCTAAAATGGTAAACGATTCGTTCCAGAGGCTGTGCCGTTGTAATATGTGCCGAATTTGAAAATACATTTCCTCATGTAAAAGCAGCGTTGCAACCGTGGCACTGTATGCCTTTTTTTCTGTCCCTTCAATCATTAGGCCGCGTAGGCGAGACACTAAATTGTTTCGAGACCTTGTAGAGTTTTTTAGCCCAGTGTCATAATCCTTTGCTAACTCGCAAATAGCTTCCAACATCTCATAAACACCTTTTCCAACGTTAAACCTGGGTACAACCCACATTTCCCAATCGTTCAAACCAACAACGTCGATTGTTTTCCTGCCCAATTCGGTTTTGTCGTAGAAACGGTAATCTTTTAGGTACAGATGCTCCTTAGGGTCGTCGATATAAGGGTTAATGATTGGCTCGGCTTTGGTATCGTGATCGCCTTTAGCCGTGTTGCAAGCCTTGTTGATCGGCAGCAAATTACTCCACGACACAACTTCATCAGGATATAGACTCTTGGGGTGAAAGTGTTCTACTTCATCGTACTTCCCCTCCTCATTTAGCTTACACTCCGAAAAGCAGCATTTATTATGCGATGAATCAAGCAGGGCTTTACCAATGAACTCCTTTTGCCAGACAGCTTTATCTGTTTTTTTGTACTCGTCGGTCAGAGCTTGAACAACTTCATCTGTCAGTTCAGCCGGGGCAGTTGCAGAACGAAGTTTGATCATGCTGGCACTAAAGAGGATAGTTGAATGCTTAGTAGTTTGCGTTGACTGCTCGCGGGATGCAAAATCTTGTCTAACTCGTCGTAGGCAGCTTTAGCCTCTTCATAATTATCTTCATCGAGTCCCTTCTCAAAGGCTTCTAAAAGCTTCAGGAAACGATCTGAGCGAGTTTTCTCGCCCATGTCCATCAGTTCCCGCAAAATCTCCTCCACTGTCCACCCCTGAAACGACCCAAACTGTTGCCGCACGTTAATGCTGCCCTTTTGTTCGTCCTTTTCCAACATAATCAGGTTCACATTCTCTGCCGACTGCACAATCAACGGGCTGTGCGCTGTGACAATGAATTGCGTATTTGGGAAAAGATCGCTTAGATATTTTATAATCTTCCGTTGCCACTCAGGGTGTAAGTGCAAATCAATTTCGTCCACCAAAACAATAGCAGGACCATGAAGCGGGTTTTCAAGCTCAGGGTAACGGTCAAACATTCGTTTGGCAAGGTCGGCGAGCCAAGCTATGGTGACTTGATAACCGTAACCTAAAGATGAAAGCTTAACCCAACCCTGTAAAGTCTTCACTTCTACGAAAGAATTCAATTTCTCCGTAGTTGTGAAGCGAATGTCAGCTATGTCTGGCAGAATATGGCCTCTAAGAAATATATCTCTGATTTTTTCAAGTTGCTTTTGGGCAGCTTTACTTCCATTTTTAACCGCATAATCTGTTTGGAGAATCCATTCTTCTGCATTAATAAGATCAGTTTTATCGTTGACAAAATTTTCAAATGCTGTTTCGGGAATGTTTCCTGTAATCCCTGTTAGCCTTGTTGATCGTCTAGAAGTTCCATATCCATAAATTTTGAAATTGAGTATTTCACGGTTTTTAGTCGGCTTCCATCTTCCACTAGCAATGTAATAACCTTCGGATAAGTCCAAATCACTTAAGCCAGCTTCATCTTGAAATAAAAATTCAGCACTAATTTTCTCTATATCGCTGTTTATATACTCCTGAGTGATATAAGGATAATATATCTGGTTCTCGAATAACGCTCCAATATTACTAGTGCCTACTGGTTCAAATGTATATTCTTTGGATGGTGAAGGATTCACAATCTCATAGTCTTCTGGTTCAAGAGCAGCTAATGCTTTTAAGATTGTTGTTTTACCAGTATTGTTATTACCAATAATCACAGTCCAGTTTGCAGGTTTAACCTTTTTACCTGTAAATCCTAAGACGAATTCACCGCGAAAGCACTTCACCATATTTAAGTGAAGTGCTTTGACATATACAGCTTTGCGAATTATAGGCAACATTTTATTAGAAAACGGGTTTATCGACAGTTTACTTGCTTAATTCCAGCATCCGCAACACCGAAGCTTCGGCTTTCACGCGTACATCTTCAGGCACCAGAATCTCCGGCTGTTCATACAACAGGCAATTGTACAGCTTTTCGAGCGTGTTCATTTTCATGTACGGACACTCCGAGCAGGCGCAGGTGTTGTTGGCCGTGGCCGGGGCCGGAATAATCCGTTTGTGTGGAGCCGACTGCCTCATTTTGTGCAAAATCCCCGCTTCGGTGCCTACAATAAACGTTTGTTCCGGGCTGTCAACCACATATTTCAGCAGGGCCGTTGTGGAGCCGATATAGTCGGCGTGCATCAGGATATGCTCCTGGCATTCGGGGTGGGCAATAAACTTGGCTTCGGGGTTTTCGGCGCGGAGTTTCTGCAACTTCTCCAGCGAAATGTCGATGTGAACGATGCAGGCACCCTCCCACAGCACCATGTCGCGGCCCGTTTTCTTGGCTACATACCGACCGAGGTTCGCATCGGGCGCAAAGATAATCTTCTGATCTTTGGGCAAACTCTCCACAATCTTGAGCGCGTTCGACGAGGTAACGATGATGTCGGACAGGGCTTTGATTTCGGCTGAACAGTTGATGTACGACAGCACCATGTGGTCGGGATATTGCGCCTTGAACTTGGCAAACTTATCAGCGGGGGCTGAGTCGGCGAGAGAGCAACCGGCATTGAGGTCGGGTATCACGACTTTCTTATGGGGAGAAAGCACTTTGGCTGTTTCGCCCATGAAATGCACCCCGCAAAACACAATCATGTCGGCTTCGGTGGAGGCCGCCTGTTGGCTCAGGCCAAGGCTGTCGCCAATATAATCGGCCAAATCCTGAATGCTGCCATCCACGTAGTAATGGGCCAGGATTACGGCGTTTTTCTCTTTTTTGAGCCGCTTGATTTCGGCCACTAAATCTATATCATCGGCGACTGGCTTATTCACGTAGCCCACGCGCTTTACTTCTTCGAGGAGTGCTTCCATTGGTTGGGGTCTTTGCTGGTAATAACAAGGGGAGTCGGGCTGTGGTTCGAGGCTACTCAATACGCTTTCAAACTCAAATCCAAACTCCGAACGTGGTGCGTGAGTGCGCCCGATGAGATGAAATTAACGCCTGTTTCGGCATAGGCCCGCAGGTTGTCAATGTTGATGCCACCGGAGGCTTCGGTTGTGATGCGGTTGTCGATTAGTTGGACGAGGTCGCGGATTTCGTCGGGATCGAAGTTATCGAGCAGCAATACGTCCACTTTCACTTCGCCCGATTCGGTCAGTTTCAGAACTTCTTCAACCTCGGCGCGGGTTCGCATTTCGACTTCGATTTCCAACTGACGACCAGTGCGTTTCAGGTATTCGTTGGCCTGCGTGATGGCCTGTGTTACCCCCCCGGCATAGTCGATGTGGTTGTCTTTGATCAGAATCATATCGTACAAACCAAAGCGGTGATTCACGCCCCCGCCTATTTTCACGGCCATTTTTTCGCAAATGCGGAAGTTGGGTGTGGTCTTGCGAGTGTCTAATAGTTGCGCGCGGGTGCCTTCCATCAGCTTCACCATCTGCCGCGTTTGCGTTGCAATGCCGCTCATCCGCTGCATACAGTTAAGTACTAACCGTTCGGCAGTCAGGATGTTACGAGCGTTGCCCGACACCGTCAGCACAATGTCGCCGGGTTTCATATCAACCCCGTCTTCCATCAGCACTTCCACGGCAAAAGCGGGGTCCACTTCCTCAAAAATAGCCAGCGCGACCTCAACGCCCGCCAGCACTCCCGTGTCTTTCACCAGCAAGCGGGCGCGTCGCTGGGCCTCCGCCGGAATGGTCGAGAGGGACGTATGGTCACCATCGCCAACGTCTTCGGCCAGGGCAGTTCGGATGAAGTCTTGTAGCATTGTTGTATTCATGGCGTAAGATTACGATTTAAAATGCTTTTTGGGTAGTGCGGTTTTCCGAAACTGCTTATAAATGTATTCTTCTTTGACGCGCGGTTTCGGAAAACCACGCTACATAACGTATGAACATCGCAATTATTGGCCCTGCAAAAGTGGCCCATCTCCACGCTAAAGCCGCTCAGTCGGCGGGCACGCTTGTTGCCGTTTATGGCCGCGATCAGGCCAAAGCCGATGTCTTCGCCGGGCAATATGGCATCAATGCCTACACCGACATTGCCGAAATGGTTTCTAAGGAAAAGGTGGACGTTTGTATCGTTTGCACCCCACACCCTGCCCACCGTGTTGTGACTGTGGCCGCCCTTGAAGCGGGTGCCAACGTACTGGTTGAAAAACCTTTAGCGGCATCGGTAGAAGACTGCGATGCCATGATCGAGGCTGCTAAACGGGCCAATCGGTTTCTGGGGACAGTGAGTCAACGCCGGTTTTATGCGTCGAGTACCCGTGTGAAAGAAGCCATCAACGACGGAAAAATCGGAAATCCGGCCCTCGGTGTGGCTCAATTGCTGGGATGGCGAAGCAAAGAATACTACGAAAGCGATCCCTGGCGCGGCAAATGGGCAACCGAGGGGGGCGGGGTGATGGTGAATCAGGCACCGCACCAACTCGATTTGCTGCTCTGGTACATGGGCGAACCCGAATCGGTGTTTGGGGTGTGGGTCAATGTCAATCACCCGTTTATCGAGGTAGAGGATACTGCTTTGGCCATTGTCCGGTTCAAAAACGGGGGCCTTGGCAACATCATGTTGAGCAATTCGCAGAAGCCTGGCCTGTTCGGAAAAGTGCATGTTCATGGGCAAAACGGGGCCTCGGTGGGCGTGCAAACCGATGGTGGCTCCATGTTTGTAGCGGGGCAGTCAACCATTTCGGAGCCACCCGCCAACGACCTGTGGACGGTTCCGGGCGAGGAGCATCTGCTGGCCGAGTGGGTTGCCGACGATGCCGCCCATTTCCACTCCGTTGACAATATGGTTTTTTTCTTTGCCGAGCAACTTAAAGAGTTTTGCGAAGCCGTTGGGCAGGGTCGCGCCCCCGCCGTAACGGGCGAAGATGGCCGTCGGGTGGTGGCGTTGTTCCAGGCGATCTACGAGTCTCAGCGAACGGGGGCCGTGGTTAAATTGTGAGGGGTGTAGGACAAGTTCTAAAAATTGCTGGCGCATAAGCCTTCGACTCCGCTGCTAATGACAACGGAACGGCAAGTCGTCATTTTCTCAAGACGTGTGCACTACACAGCTAATCTTAGGCTGACAACAAGCTTGAGCGTTCCCGTATCAGCCTGAGCGGAGTCGAAGGCCTATGCGCCAGCAGCTTTTATCTTAAAATCTCAGAATTTACGTCAATCCAAAATGGTTGACGAGCGAAAGCGACTTAGCGGTTCGTTCTCGGGGCATTGATTACGCCCATATATCGCCCCATCCAGTACGGCAACAGCCATATATCACCCGCGCTGTACTCAGACAGTCCATTACCGTGCGTGCTATCGAGCAAAAACGTATTGCCATTGTGCCGCTGAATGGGCCGCTCATCGGGTGGTAATACAACCTTAGTTGTTTGCTGGCGGAAGTTGGGGGCAAGTGTGTAGATGTCTTTCCGATGGCTGTTTTTGGTTTCCCAATCGATCAGGTCCAGCGGATGTTCCTGTAAGAACCAAATGGCTTCGGGTAGGTCAATATCCTTTTTGCCAGTTATGGCCGTCATGATGTTCCAGGCACCGTCTTTTTCGGGACGTTCTATTTGCCAGTGGTCAAGAATCGCCTGTCTATATTTGGCTTTTAAGGCGTCATCAAAAGCGTACCGATACAGTCCCCAGTAGCCCAGAAAGTACATCTCATCGTCGGAGTGATTCCAGGCGTCTGACATTTTTTTGCTGTGGGTGTCGGCATTGTCCGGGGCCTGCCCAATCACCGACATAGGTCGCGTCAGATTCTCCAGATACCCGTATTTCTGCATCAATTCGAGCGCCTTCGCTTTATATTTTTCTTTTCTGGTGAACCGATACGCTGTTTGCAACATGGCAATGATGTTCGACGAATTCAGCTTGCGGTCGCCCACATTGAGTGGGAAGTTGTTCACGTAGGCGGGGTTCCATTTTCCCCACATAGTTGGCTTTCCGTCGAAGTCAATCAGGTATAGATCATGCGAAAGGATGTGGCTCATCACCGTGTCGATGAGCGTAATAGACCGGCTTTTCAGGTTTTTGTCGTCCATCAGTTCAGCCATTACGCTGAACGCGAAAATATGGCCAATAACCTCGTCGCTGCTGGTTGTCGATTTCCAATCCCAGCCGGGTTGGGGCGAATGTTGCCAGCGGTCAGGGTCGGCTAGTTGCTCAATAAGACCGGCTCGCTCAAAAGACCGAGCCGGAAAACCCGGAACCGGATTGATCGTATATAGCCGTTCCATTGCCTCCAGCGATTCGCGGCAGTTTTGCAGGGCGACTTTGTCTTTCGTGACGGTGTAGCGGAAAACCTCGCCAGCCAGATACATGGATGTCCACAGCCCGTCATTGTCGGAATCGGCTAGGTAACCCGTAGCTATATCGCCCTGTTTCAGGCCATCCAGCGAGGCATTGAATCCGTTTCGAATGTGGCGCTGACGAACCTGATCTTCGTAAAAAAGGGCTTTGTCATGGAGCGTCATCGACTTGAAGCAGATTTGGCTCAGGCCTGCCGTTGTCAGAATCAGCACGGAGTTTTGGGGGCCTTCGACAATGTCGACAACCTGATTGTCGGGAAGCCAGCGCTCGCCGTAGTAGTAATCAAATTGGCCGTCGGGTCGGCGGGCGAAAGCCCCCTGGGTTGTTCCAAACCACACCCGACCCGCAATATCCTTTACCGACGTAATGTCTGTCCAGGGCAGTTTTCGCTGTATGGCACCGATCTGTTTTTTGCTGATAGCATCCAGCTCGATATACCCGTCGGTAGTTCCAATAATGATCTGTTTGCCCGAATTGGTTAGATCGAAGGCTGTAAATCCGCTGCCGTCAAAACCCTTCGTCAACGTAAAGTCTGTACTCGACAAAGTGTATACCGATGTTTTGCCGAGTACCCAGAACACGTTGGTCTCTGATTGAAAACGAATACTGATCACCTCGTCGGAAGGGAGCGCCCCTTTCCAGACTAGTTTGGAATCTCGGACAAGGTGCAGTGCCTTTCCGTCAGAAACAAGAAAGCTTAGCTCAGGTGTAGCCGCGAAAAAACGCGCTTGTGGAAGCTGGTGTTCGGCATAGAGTTTGCCAGCCCAGGCGTTACTCAGAACCGCTTGGTGGCTCAGGTAAACGAGTTGTTGATTCTGCGCACCAATGCCTTTTAACTGCATTGCCTTCATGGGTCGATGCGATTGATCGGGTTTTAGGCGGCCCGGATAGAGAAACTGACCGTTGACAGGTTGAAGTAGTCCTCCTGATGAAAGCACCTGCACAACGCCATTGCGGTCGCAGGCCACGCCGGTGAGATCGCCGGATGGCTTATCAAGATAGTATTTTATGCTGTAATCCTGCTGGTATGGTTTATCCTGATAGGACACGGGAGCCTGCGCCACCACAGGCAACGGACCTAACCAGAGAAACGAAAGCAAACTAAAAAACACAGGTGTAAAACTAAATCGCATAAGCAAGAGGATGGGTAAAATACGGGGTTGGTAGGAGGATAAGGCGGTTTCACTTCGCAATTCGTTGTGGATCAATCACGACGTAGTTGATCGACTTGCCATTTTCGCCACCAACATGGTATGAGTACGTCAGGTGTAGCATGCCATCAGGCGTTTGAATGAGCGACGGGTACGAGTAGCCACCCTTTCCCGGCGGGTGATTTTCGATGTGGGTTTTCCAGGACCAGGTTTTGCCTTCATCGTTCGACAAATACAAACTCAACCGGTATCGGCCATCGTCCACATCATTCCCCAGAAAAGCCCAGCGGCCATCGTGCAGAGCAAGCAACTCCACACTGGCGGTATTGGGAATTTGCGTTTTTGTTGTGGCCGACCATGTTTCTCCCCGATCTTTCGATTCGCTGATGTGTACACGGGTGGGTTCGTCGCCACTGTCGCGCATGAGCGCTACAATCACGCCATCTTTCCGCCGGGCCAGCGCCGGTTGAATTGGACCTCTACCCACTACGGGCAGGCTGGGTCGCCAGGTGGCTCCGTCATCGTCCGAAATGGCCATCAGTGAGAAATTGTACCCGTCGGAATAAAGAGGAAGAAGGATGCGGCCATTGTCCAGCAACAAGGGCTTGATTCGTGTCATCCATCCTATTGAACGCTTCCCGGCATCACGGCTGGCCTCAATAATCATGTTGTCGTATTTGGGGGCGTAGCCGCCCCAGCCAGCCGTATTTCGGGGCAGGTCTTTAAATTTATTGGCTACCTCCTGCGCAAATCGGTCGTCGGGTTTGAGCAGGATATTGTCTTGCCAGTTCCAGACTGGCGGCCCACTTTTAGCGTAATCGGTAGCGGTTTTGTAGCGGAGAATGGAGTACTCCCACTGGTTGGCCTGTACAGCAATCCAGACCAGAAACAGCTTTCCGGTTTTATTCAGAAACAGTACCGGATTGCAATCGGGCAGGTTGGGTGTGTCAGCCATCAGGAAAGGTTCGCTCCAGGCTTTGTCGCCTTTATTTAAGCGAGCGCCCATGATTTTGACATCGTCGGCCGTGCGTTCGCCACTCCCCTGAAACCAGACTACCAGAAAATCACCCGTCGGCAGACATACCAGGCTACTGGCATGTACGTGTTTTTCCTGAGACGGGAAGATGAGCATTTCCCGGACAAGGGCAGGATTTTGAGCAATTCCAGGCCTGTTGGACCCAAGGAACAGTAAAATCAGCCAGCTAGCCTTTTTCAGTAGTATTGTATTCCTCATAGTTTTTCCTCCGACCAGTCAATGAAAGTCTATTCTATGAAAACGCTCACACTAGGTATTCTTACCGCTGTAAGCGTGTTAGTTGCCTTTGTTAGTTCTACAACAACCAAAAAAATCACGCCGTCCACCGCATTGGAAAGCTACCTGACCAACGGCGACCAGTCGTTTAAGTGGGAGATAAAAGACAAATATGGCTACGGCGATATTACGGCTTATGAGGTGATGCTGACATCGCAGAAATGGCGTGAGCACACCTGGAAACATCAATTGACGGTGTTGGTGCCAAAAGAAATCAACCACGACGGTGCATTGCTGTTTATTACGGGCGGATCGGTTAAAGAAGGCGAACCTCGCTGGAACGGACATGAAGATGGTTTCAACCGGGCCATGAGCGTGCTGGCTACCAACAACAAAGCTGTTGTGGCCGTACTGCGGCAAACTCCCAATCAGCCGCTTTATGGCGACCTAACCGAAGATGCCCTGATTACATACACCTTGAAGCAGTTTCAACAAGACGGCGATTATTCGTGGCCGCTGCTTTTCCCGATGGTAAAAAGTGCCGTTCGGGCCATGGACGCTGTACAGGCGTTGGCCAAACAGACCTTGCAGAAAGAGATTAACCGTTTTGTTGTGTCTGGTGCGTCAAAGCGTGGTTGGACATCCTGGCTGACGGGCGCGAGTGACAAGCGGGTCGTTGCCATTGCCCCGATGGTTATTGATATTTTGAATATGCCGGTCAATCTGGATTATCAAATGAAGGTCTGGAACAAGTACAGCGAGCAAATTGAAGATTACGTCAAAATTGGCATTCCGCAAACAGTTCACAGCAAAGAAGGGCAGGCCATCAACCAAATGATTGATCCTTACTCCTACCGGAAAAAGTTGACCATGCCCAAAATGCTGATTATGGGCACCAACGATGAATATTGGACTGTTGATGCCATTAAGCATTACATTGGGCAGATTCCGGGCGACAATCACATCCATTATGTTCCTAATGTTGGACACGACCTGGGCGATAAACGACAGGCACTGGGCGCTCTAAATGCCTTTTTCGCGAACACCCTGACTAAACAGACATACCCGATCTGTAAGTGGAGCGTATCGACAACCAGAACCGGGGTAGATATCACCCTAAAAACTACATCTGATAAGCTGGAAGATGTTACAATCTGGTCGGCAAATTCCAGCGACATGATTTTTCAGGATGAAAAATGGACCGGCAAATCCTTAGGTATCAAGAATAAAGCTACCGTTTCAGTCAGCGACACGTATCCGGTATCCGGCTTCCGGGCGTTTTACGTCGATTTAAAATACAAAGCACCAACGGGCGGAACATACACCGAAAGCACCCGGATGTTCGTGACTGACAACGATGAGATATTCCTGAAGTAGAGTGAAGACGAGGCCATCAGGTTCTGCGGTCATAGAAGACAAGCTTCGGATTTTCCACCAGTATCTGCCGCCAGTCTTTTCGGGTGAAACCCTGTTGGTTGAGTGTTGGCATCAGTTTGGTGAACAGCACAGTAAAGTCGCGGCCAATGCTTCCGCCATCGGGTTTGGCGGGGTCATACCAACCGGCATCGTGCGAGAGCAGGGTTCGGTGTAAAAACTTGTTTTCTTTCATGAGCAGCAACGTTTGGGCATAACTGTCCACGTTGCTGCTGTCTAAGCCATCGAGACTTACCCAGGCCCCTTCGCGCACGGCGCGGGCATAATGCACCATATTGTTGCCCTGAGCGTGAACCCACACAAATGCGCTGGGGCTTACACCCTCCTGTTTCAGCACCTCGATCTGCTCGAAAGCAGGCACGTAAGGGCCAGTATGCGAATAAATTGTCAGGCCCGTGCGCTTGTGGGTTCGGGCGGCAGCCGTAATTAGCTTGCGGTGAAGGTCGGACAACGGGCCAGGATTTACGCTAATTTTCAGGAAGCCCGGTTTAATTCCGGTATCGTCAATTCCCTGCTCGTACTCCCGAATCCAGCGGTCAGCCAATTGGTCGGGGGTTTCGGTGTGGGCGTGGGCGGGCAGAAATTTATTGTCTACGGCTCCGTAGTAACCCGTATTTGTCAGGATTTGAATACCTGACTTTTCGGATAATTCGCGAAGGAGCAAGGGGTCTTTGCCCAGATAGGCGGGCGTACACTCCACCAAAGTAGCCACGCCCAAACGTTTCAGGTTTTGCAAATGAGGCAGCATTTTAGCCACTACTTTGTCCCGCTCCCAACGGTTCTGGTTAATCTTATCGGCTCC
The DNA here is from genome assembly GCA_031411995.1 of Cytophagales bacterium. GTDB lineage: Bacteria > Bacteroidota > Bacteroidia > Cytophagales > Spirosomataceae > Rudanella. Next base: position 97,238 of record JANOCD010000008.1, on the reverse strand, counting down.
CACAAAGTCAACCAGAATATGCTCGTGAATAAGCGTCAGACCCAACTTCGAGGGCGAAATCGGCCCGGTAACAGTATTTATAACGGGCATTGGTCGGCTCAGAAACGGGGCGGCCGCCAGGGTACGAAGAAATGAACGACGAGTTGACATGGTTATTTAAAGGCTTTTGCTTCGCTCATAACCGACTTATATTCAGCCAGATTTACCGCTTTCTGGTAATAGGTTTTGGCTAACGGACGGTTGTTGGCACGGGCCGCAATCCGGGCCAAACCCGCGTAAGCCATTGCATGGTATTCTTTCGTGTAGGGCAACACATACTTTCCCCGAAGCGCGGCCTGGTAGTGGTCGGCAGCTTCGGGGTCATTGTTGGCTTCTTTCTCGGCTAAAAAACCCTCAAAAAACCGAATTGGTACGCTCAGAAATGGTCGGGGCATGGCTTTCAGGCGGGGTAACAATCGTGCGGCCTCCTCATGGCGACCACTTAATAGCAGGCTTTCTGTATAGCGCATCAGGGACACTGGATTATTGGGAAACCGCTCCGACAAGGTTTTGAGCCAGATAGCTGCCCGGTTGGGGGCGTTTTCGTGGGTCAGGTAAATATTAGCTAAATAATAGGCTGTTTCGTGGCGGGTAAAGGTGGCTCGCCGGGCGGCTGTTTCTAATTGGCGGAGTCCCAGCGGCATGTTCCCGCTCCTGAAAAACCACATCATGGGTTTCACAATCGGGTGATCCATCGGATACCGTTCTACATAATAATTGTAGAGGCCCGTAGTGAAGAAAAACTCCGGGTTTTTATCAGTCAGCTCAAAGCCCTGTTTCATGTAGCCATAGGCCCGTCGGGCTTCGTTCACAGCCCCCATCAGTTCATCGTCGTTGTGATGATTCAGAGCCAGATAAGAATGGGCCGTGAGGGCAAAAAACACGCCTTCGGGGTCACTTTCATCTTTTTCGAGCCGTTTTTTCGCTAATGCCAACGTCTGTTCACAGGCCTGTACATACTGCGCGGGGGCCGTTCGGTTCTGGCTGAGTGGAATATATTGCCAGTAGAGTTGAATAGCCCGAAGCATCGGTCCGGCGGGATACTGCGGGTAGCGCGTCCGCAATTGCCGAATCTGGTTGTCGGCCTCCAAAAAATCACCCCCATAAATGTTATCCAGGGCTTTCAGAATGGTCTGTTGCAGGACCGGGTCGGTTAGCACCTGAGCGCGGATGGGGTTGGTTAAAACGGTAAATAAGGTAATTAGCAGGAAGCTGTTTTTAAGTAAAGCAAACGGTGGTATCATGGCTTAAGGCTTGAGGTATGGGTGTTGCGTCGTATTTTTGTGTTACCGGACAGACCCGGTTTCTCGCATGATTCATTACGAACACTTTACGCTGGACAACGGCCTTCAGGTTTATGTCCACGAAGATGCCAGCACACCCATTGCGGCTGTCAATATACTCTATAATGTTGGTTCGCGCGACGAAGACCCCGCCCAAACGGGTTTCGCCCACTTATTTGAACACCTGATGTTTGGCGGTTCAAAACACATTCCAAGCTACGACGAACCGTTGCAGCGCGTGGGGGGCGAAAATAATGCCTTCACCAGCCCCGATATTACTAACTACTACATTACCCTCCCGGCGGCCAACATCGAAACAGCTTTCTGGCTCGAATCAGACCGGATGTTGAGTCTCTCGTTCGATCCGCAGGTGCTGGAGGTGCAACAGAAAGTGGTGATCGAGGAGTTCAATCAGCGGTATCTGAACCAACCCTACGGCGATGCCTGGCTGAAACTGCGCCCGCTGGCTTATCAGCAACATCCCTACCGCTGGGCCACGATAGGTAAAGACATCAGCCACATCGAAAACGCTACGCTTGACGATGTGAAGCGGTTTTTCTTCCAGTATTATTTGCCCAACAACGCCATTCTGGTGGTGGCCGGCAACGTAACAGTGGAGCAGGTTAAACAACTGTGCGACAAGTGGTTTGGTCCAATTCCAGCGGGCAAGCCCTATGTGCGGAGCTTACCCAAAGAAGCGGTTCAAACTGAAGCCCGACACCTCGAAATCTCGGCCAACGTCCCGCTGAATGGTCTGTACAAAGCCTACCATATGCCGGGCCGCTTCGATGCCGATTTCCAAATCGCCGACCTCATGAGCGATATGTTGGGCCGCAGCAAATCGTCGCGCTTATACCAGCAACTGGTGCGCGACAACCCGCTGTTCAACAACCTCTCGGCCTACATCACGGCCTCGCTCGACCCCGGCTTGCTAATGGTGCAGGGCACACTTAACGAGGGTATCACGCTCGAAGAAGCCGACGCAGCTGTGCAGGCGGCCATGCAGGAAATGATCGACCAACCCGTGTCGGAGGAAGAGTTGGCCAAAGTAAAAAATCAGGCCGAAGCCACGCTTGCCTTCTCGGAAGTTGAACTGCTGAACCGGGCCATGAACCTTGCTTTTGCCGCCAATGCAGGCGATGCAGAGTTAGTGAATCAGGAAGCAGCCAAAATTCAGTCTATCACGCCCGATGAAATTCAGGCAATGGCCCGCCAAGTGCTTCGCAAAGAAAACTGCTCGACCATGTATTACCGGAAGGCGGAGACACCAGTAGCAGCATGAAAATTCGCGTTGGGCAGGGCTATGATGTCCACAAACTCGTTGAGGGCCACCCCTTTTGGCTGGGCGGCATTTTGATTCCCCACACCCACGGGGCATTCGGTCATTCGGATGCCGACGTGGTTTGCCATGTCATTTGCGATGCCCTGCTGGGAGCCGCCAACATGCGAAATATCGGCTTCCATTTCTCCGACAAAGACCCCCGCTGGAAAGGCGTTGACAGCAAAGTGCTGCTTGCCGAGGTCATGCGGATGATCCGCGAGGTGGGCTACGAAGTTTCTAATGTCGATGTGACGGTTGTCTTGCAGGAACCCAAACTAAACCCGCATATTCCAGCCATGAAAACCTGCCTCGCCGGGGTCATGAACATCCCCGAAGACGACATCGCCATCAAAGCCACCACCTCCGAACACCTCGGCTTTGTGGGGCGACAAGAGGGCATCGCCGGGCATTGTGTGGCGTTAATTTATAAATAATTATAAGTTTTTGAGAAAATTCCTCAAATAATGTGTTGTTTTGGTAAGTGTATTAGCAAATAAATATTAGCACACTTTCAAAATATGCTCATCGAATTTAGCGTCGCCAACTTCCTTTCCATCAAAGATCGGCAAACCCTGCGGATGGACGCGGCCAGTATCAGCGATTATCCCGAGCGTGTTATTGATGCCGGACGGAATAAGCTTTTACGAAGCGCGGCTATCTATGGTGCAAATGCAAGTGGTAAGTCGAATATGCTGAGAGCAATGGGGACTATGCGATATATAATAACTTCTTCCGCAAAACGCTCCTCTACTGACGAGATAGAAGTAAATCCATTCTTACTAAACACAGAAACTGAACATGCTCCCTCCTATTTCGAGGTAGTCTTCTTAATTCAATCAATTGTATATCGTTATGGATTTGAGGCTGACTCAAAGGACGTACGTGCAGAGTGGTTGTTTGAGACTGTAAAATCAAAAGAGAGGCTTTTATTTTTGCGGCAGGAAACAACTATTGACGTAGCAAGAAGTTTCAAAGAGGGCAAGGGGCTGGAACTCAAAACTGGCAATAATTCATTATTCTTAGCCGTTTGTGATCAGTTCAATGGACCATTATCTAAAAGTCTCATCGCGTGGTTCAAAAGATTTTTATATATCTCTGCAATTGAGCACGATATATTCAGGAGTACTTTATATAAGCTTTTTGATGCCCCTCCAGTCCAGATGAATTTAACTAGCTTAATTGGTAAATTAAATTTGGGCTTTACAGAGGTGTCATTGCAAAAAGCAGCAATTAGTAAAGACTATCTATCTCGGATGTCCGAGACAGACCAACTGCTTTTTTATAATTTACTCAAGGGGGAGCAAACTATTGCCATTAAAACAAGACACTCCAAGTTTGATTCAAAAAATCAATTTGTTAATGATGTAGAGTTTGACCTTACAAAAAATGAATCTTCTGGCACAAACAAGCTTTTTGATCTGCTGGCTCCTATATATGTTGCATTAACAGACCAGAGTATTTTAATCATTGATGAACTTGATGCCAAACTACATCCTCTGCTTACCCAAGCCATCATTCGGCTTTTCAATGATCCCGCGACGAACCCAAACAATGCCCAGTTGATCTTCGCCACGCATGACACTAATCTGCTTACCTATGGGCAGTTCCGGCGTGATCAAATCTGGTTTACGGAAAAAGACAAGTACGGCGCCACTTGCTTGTACTCGTTAGTTGAGTACCAGGAAGAAGACGGTACCAAGGTCCGTAAAGACCGCTCGTTTGAGACCGACTATATTCAGGGTCGTTATGGTGCCATTCCGTACATTGGCGATTTCTCTAAACTGTTTCAGAATGGCCCGCAACAGGAAAACTGACAATTCTCTTTTAAAGAGATTAGAGCGTAAATCAACTAAACGAAGACAAGACATTCGTCCTAAAAAGCGTTTCTTTCTAATTGTATGTGAGGGTGCGAAAACTGAGCCGAACTATTTTCTGGATCTTAAAAATAGCCTTCCACCGAATGTGGTTAGTTTGATGGAAATAGAAATCGAAGGCACAGGACGAAACACGTTAGGCGTTATAAATCAGGCCTTGGCTTATAAGCAAAACATTGAGCAGCAGCCAGGGCGGGTGATTGATGAAGTTTGGGCAGTCTTTGACCGAGATAGTTTTCCTGGTCAAAATTTCAACAATGCTATAGCTAAAGGCAACGAGTTGGAGGTTCACTGTGCCTGGACGAACGAAGCTTTTGAATTGTGGTATCTGCTTCATTTTCAGAATTTCGAAAATGCGATGAGACGCGAACTATATCAGGAAAAGCTTGAAAGAGAGTTGAGCAGATGCATCAGTAAGCCTTATAAATATGAAAAAAATAGCGATAATATGTTTGCTCTACTCAGTGAACATGGAGATGTAGTACAGGCTATTAAACGGGCGAAACGACTGGAAGAACAATTTGCTGGCCGCTCTGATTACGCCAATCACAACCCGTGTACGCGGGTGCATGTTTTAGTAGAGAAATTGCTTTTCCCAAAAGCAACTCTAGTGGGTTAATTTCAGCCACAACTTGCCGGGCTGTCCGAATCTGCTCAACTTTGCGCCTGCATTAAATGGGTGGTTATGCTAAACTACCCTCTCTGTTCATGACTGATCGTTACGCCCAGCGTGGTGTCTCTGCCGATAAAGAAGACGTTCACCGCGCCATTGCCCAACTCGACAAAGGCCTGTTTCCCAAAGCGTTCTGCAAAATTGTTCCTGATACCTTAGCAGGCGATCCCTATTTTTGCACGATCATGCACGCCGACGGAGCCGGAACAAAATCCTCGTTGGCCTATCTGTACTGGCGCGAAACAGGCGATTTGAGCGTTTGGCGGGGTATTGCACAGGATGCGGTCGTGATGAACACCGACGATCTGATTTGTGTGGGAGCCACCGGCCCCATGCTGCTTTCATCGACTATTGGTCGCAACAAAAACCTGATTCCGGGCGAGGTGATTGCCGAAATCATTAACGGCACCGAAGAAGTATTGCAGATGCTCCGTGATCACGGCATCGACATTTACAGCACCGGGGGCGAAACCGCTGATGTCGGCGATCTGGTCCGCACCATTATTGTGGATAGCACTGTTATTGCCCGGATGCGCCGGGATCAGGTCATCAGCAACGATCGCATTAAACCCGGTGATGTGGTGGTGGGACTGGCCTCCTTCGGGCAGGCGACCTACGAAACCGACTACAACGGTGGCATGGGCAGCAACGGACTCACCTCAGCCCGTCACGATGTGTTAGCGCACTACCTCGCCGACCAATATCCCGAAAGTTTCGACCCCGCCGTGGATCGGAGTTTAGTGTATAGTGGCTCCAAACGGCTGGAGGAAGTAGGCAAGCTGATTTTATCGCCTACCCGGACTTACGCGCCGGTGGTAAAACAACTCCTGAACGATCTTCGCCCACACCTGCACGGTATGGTACATTGCTCGGGCGGGGCGCAAACTAAGGTCCTGCATTTTGTTGATAATCTGCACATTATAAAAGACAATCTGTTCCCGGTGCCACCCTTGTTCCGGTTGATTCAGGCCGAGAGCGGCACGAGTTGGCAGGAGATGTATAAGGTGTTCAACATGGGCCACCGCCTGGAGGTCTACCTGCCGCAGGAACACGCCAACCATGTGATCAGCGTATCGAAATCATTTGGTATCGACGCACAGATTATCGGTCACGTAGAGGGATATGCAGGCAAGCGCGTCACCATTCGGAGCGAGGCTGGGGAGTTTGTATATTAAATTTTCGTACTTTGTCGCCCAATGCGACCGTACCTGCTCATAATCTGTTTGTTAGCCAGTCAACTTTCGTTGGCTCAGGACCCGTTCACGGTGCGCTGGCCATTCGAAGGAGGTCCCGATGGGATAACGTCAGTGCTTTATATATCGCCCAATCCGGCTAGTTTTGTGGGGGTAGCTCCCAACAGTTTTGGCCCTTATACGCCGGGAGCATCGGGTCAGGCTGTTAATGTTGATAACTGGTCAACCAGCACTTGCAACCGGGGCGAGTATGTGTCGGTAACGGTGCAGCCAAACCGGGGGCAAACGATGACGCTGAGTCAGTTTTCGTTCTTTTTTGCCCGGTCTGGGTCCGGCCCAAACACAGTCAGTGTCCGATCGAGTGCTGACGGGTTTGCTAACGATATTTTCACCGGAACGGCCACCGAAAACCCGCCCTATCAACAGGCTGTTATCGGCTTGTCGGGTGGGGCCTACACCAATCAGAGTGGCTCCGTAACGTTTCGGATTTATGGCTGTCCACCACAGGGAGCGGGTACCCTTCGACTCGATGAAATCGTGGTTTCGGGTGTGCTGCCCCAGTTTCCCCTGCCCGTTTCGCTGCTTTATTTCCGCGTTCAACCTCAACCCGCAACCGCAGACCGCGCCAACCGGGTAACGCTCAGTTGGGCCACCACCTGGGAACGCGATGCCGACCGTTTCGAGGTGCAACGGAGCCGCAGTCTGAGCGAGTTTGGGACTATTGGTCAACTGCCCGCTCGCGGCACCACCAACACGCGCCAACTCTACGACTTCTCCGACGATTGGCCCGACTCAGGAACTACCTACTACCGGCTCCGGCAAGTGGACACCGACGGTGCCGCCACTTATTCAACTATTGTCGCGGCTGTTCTCGACGGGAATACGCCTACCCTAAACGTGCTGGACTCAGAAACACCGGGCACCATTTGTGTCAGAGGTCGAAATCTGACGGGGGCCACATTCTCCGTGATTTCAATGACCGGGCGAGCTATGACCATCGAAACACGAATAGAAACAGATGGGAGTATTCAACTAACAGGGCCGTTTGGCGCGGGGCTGTACGTTGTCAGGGCCGAAGTTGATGGTACGAAATTGGCGCAGCGGACGTTAGTTCGGTGAGGAATAAAATAGCCTGATTAAAAGCACTATAAATCTGTTCACTTTGCCAACCCCAAAACCCCATTCTTCCAAACCAAAAAAGGTTATTGGTATGACTGAACTGGTCGATTTTCCAGATCTGGCGTTGATGACAGTGGAAGCCAAAATCGACACGGGGGCTTATACCTCGGCGCTGCATTGCAAAGATGTTCGCCTGATAGAAACCGAACATGGGACGATGCTTAGTTTTTGTGTCATTGAACCAGGGGGCAGCTTGACCCGCCGAATTTACAGCGATACCTTTACGCAACGAATCATAAAGAACTCGTTTGGCATGGCCGAAAAACGGTACGTTATCAAAACCAAAATCGTTCTGTTTGGCCGTAAAATTCGAGCCGAGTTTACCCTCGCCGACCGCGAGCGAATGCGCTACCCGGTGTTGCTGGGCCGCAAGCTTCTCCGCAACCGGTTCATCGTCGACGTATCCCAGAAAAACTTATCTCAACAGACTAAAATCAGCCCAAAGTCCCGCTGAACTTTATCCATGCGTATTGCAATCTTGTCGGCAAACCCGAAGCTCTATTCAACCAAACGGTTGGTGAAAGCGGCTCAGGAACGTGGCCACGATGCCTTTGTTATTGACCACATGAAATGCCAGGTCGTTATTGAAAACGACCGTCCGGCTGTCCTATATAATAATCAACCCGTTGAGGATATCGACGCTATTATTCCGCGCATCGGTGCTTCGGTGACGGATTATGGTTGCATAATCGTTCGACAATTCGAGATTATGAAAATATTTACGACGGCCAAATCGCAGGCCATCAGCCGCGCTCGAAACAAACTGCGCAGCCTGCAGATTCTCTCGAAAGCAGGCGTGGGATTACCCAAAACCGTGATGGCAAACCACCCCAAAGATGTGAAGCAACTCATTGATTTGGTGGGGGGGCCACCCGTTGTTATCAAATTGCTGGAAGGAACTCAGGGCATTGGCGTGGTGCTGGCCGAGACTGCCAAAGCTGCCAAATCGACCATTGAAGCCTTTACAGGACTGAAACAGAATGTGTTGGTTCAGGAATATATCGCCGAATCGAAAGGCACCGATGTTCGGGCTTTTGTAGTTGGTAATCAGGTAGTTGGAGTCATGAAACGACAAGGTCCAGAAGGTGAGTTTCGCTCTAACCTGCACCGGGGTGGCTCGGCAATTGCCATCGAACTAACCCCCGAAATTGAAGAAACGGCCCTCGGTGCGGTTAGGGCCTTGGGCCTTCGGGTGGCGGGGGTCGATATGTTGCTCTCGAACCGGGGGCCGCTGGTGATGGAAGTGAACTCGTCGCCAGGGCTGGAAGGCATCGAAAAAGCAACCGGACGCAACATTGCCGACGACATTATTGCCTTTGTGGAGGAGAAAATCCGAGCCGATGAAAACGACGTGGTGGGGGTATAGGTCGCATTTTCTGCTAAAGTTTTGACGCTATGCTTTTTCACAAACCGAAATCTTCCTAATTTTGCGATTCAAATTGCAAAACCATGAGCAAGAAGAACACGGCATTAGAGTTTCTGGAGGACCCGGATGCACTCGCGGGTCAATTAGAGAAGGCCGAAGATTTCTTTGAAAAGAACCGTAACATCATTATCGGTGTAGTTGCCGGTATAGTTTTACTCATAGCAGGTTTCTTTGGATACCGCTATTACCAGAGTAGTCAGGACGAAACAGCGCAGAACGAACTGTTCCCGGCCATCTACAAACTCGAAGCCGACTCGCTGAAGCAGGCGCTCAATGGTGCAGGGGCCAACCCCGGCCTATTGTCGGTTGCCGACAATTACGGCTCTACCAACGCAGGTAACCTTGCCAATTTCTACGCGGGCGTGGCCCTGTTGAAGCAAGGCAAAAACGACGAAGCGATTGAGCGACTGAAAGATTTCAGTTCGTCGGATTTGCTGGTGCAGGCCCGTGCCTATGCCCTCATCGGTGATGCCTACATGGAAAAGAAAAGCTTCAGCGAAGCGGCCGATTTCTATGAGAAAGCTGCCGACTACAAGCCAAACAAGTTTTTCTCCCCCGCCTACATGACCAAGTTGGCCGTTGCCTATGAGCAAGCCAAGGAGAATGGAAAAGCGATTGAGACCTACAACTCCATTATTGAGAAATATCCGGAGTCGCCAGATGCCGTTAACGCCAAAAAATATAAATCCATGCTGCAAGCAATGGTCGGTGAGTCGTAAACGTAGGTGAAGCAACACACTACAAAGGGACGAAGCCGGAAAGCGGTTTCGTCCCTTTTTTTTGATACAAACAATGTCGTCAGCCAATAAAAACCTCAGCGTTTTCTCGACCGAAAACCTGCCCGATAGTAGCCAAAAGCGGTTTGCCATTGTGGTGGCCGAATGGAACGAAGAAGTTACCGAAGCCTTGTACAACGGGGCATACCAGACCTTGCTCGACAATGGAGCCGTTGCCGAAAACATCATTCGGGGCAACGTGCCGGGCAGCTACGAACTGACAACAGCCGCCTACTGGTTTGCCCAACGCGACGACATCGACGCGGTAATTGCCATTGGGTGCGTGATTCAGGGCGAAACCAAGCACAACGATTATATCAACCATGCTGTGGCCCAAGGGCTTACCAACGTTAGCTTGAAAACCAACAAGCCCGTTATTTTCGGAGTCTTAACGCCAAACACCCAACAACAAGCCCTTGACCGGGCAGGCGGTATTCACGGCAACAAAGGCGATGAAGCGGCAATCACGGCGATTAAAATGCTTAAACTTTTTCATTCCTTATAATGCACGTCTGGAAATTTGGCGGAACCTCGGTAGGAAAACCGGAGCGGATGCACTCGATTCGGAATCTCGTTACGGGCGACTCGACCCGCAAAATCATTGTGCTGTCGGCCTTGTCGGGTACGACTAACGCGCTGTTGTCTATTGCCGAATCGCTCAAAGCGAATCAGGTTGACGAAGCCGCCGAAAAGGTTGAACACCTGAAAGCGCACTACGACTCGTTTGTTCGGGAATTGTACAAAACCAGCGAAGGCCTTGCCAAAGGGCAGCAAATCATCGAAAACGAGTTTTCGTTTATCCGTTCGTTGGTACGTATCCGACCTTTTACGCTCAAACAAGACAAAGAATTAGTGGCCGAGGGCGAGTTGCTCAGTACCCAGATGTTCCAGGCTTACCTGGATGAGCAGGGCGAAAAATCGGTGTTGTTGCCTGCTTTGGAGTTCATGAGAATCGACGCAGATGGCGAACCCGAACTTGATCTGATTGAGCAGAAACTACGCGAGTTACTGAAACCACATACTGATAAGCAACTAATTGTTACGCAGGGCTTTATTTGCCGAAACCCGCGTGGCGAAGTCGATAACCTGAAGCGGGGTGGCTCCGATTATACAGCCTCACTCGTGGGTGGGGCCATCCGCGCCGACGAAATCCAGATCTGGACCGACATCGACGGGATGCACAATAACGACCCGCGCATCGTGAAAAACACCTTCCCGATTCGCGAGTTAACGTTTGATGAAGCGGCTGAGTTGGCGTATTTCGGTGCAAAAATCCTGCATCCCTCCACCATCACACCCGCCAAAATGCGTGGGGTGCCGGTGCGTCTGAAAAACACAATGGACCCGCAGGCACCGGGCACGTTGATTGCCGATAAGATCACAGAAACGGAGACTGTTTTTAAAGCAGTAGCCGCCAAAGACAACATCACGGCTCTCTATATTCACTCGACCCGGATGCTGAATGCCTATGGATTTCTGCGCCGGATTTTCGAGATTTTCGAGAAATACAAAACGCCGGTCGATATGCTGGCAACCTCGGAGGTTTCGGTATCGGTTACGATTGATAACACCGACAATTTGGCGGCAATCCAGGCTGAGTTGGGCCAATTTTGCGAGTTAGAAGAACCCGACTACGACCAAACCATTGTTTGCATTGTAGGCAATTTCTCTGCCGATCATCCCGGCATTGCGTTGCGGGTGCTGAAAGCAATGGAAGGTATTCCAATCCGAATGATTTCGTACGGCGGCACCGAACACAACATCTCGCTGTTGATGCACGGCAAACACAAAGCCGACGCGCTAAACGCTTTGAACGAAGGATTGTTTTAATCAAAAAGCTATTGCCATGACTGCCACCGACACCGAGTTTCTGCAACGAGTGAAAGCAACCGTGCAGGCCATCGACCCCACTGCCGAGGTGTGGTTGTTTGGGTCGCGGGCGCGGGGCGATGCACGAGACGATTCCGATTGGGATTTTTTGGTGCTGACGGATGGCCCCGCAAACTGGCAATATAAACACTTGCTTCGCGATACACTTTATGATGTAGGTTTTGAGGCAGGTAACTCGATCAGTACAGTCATCCAGTCAAATAAACATAAGCCGTTGTTGAGTGCTACCGATTTGTTCCGCAATGTAATTATAGAAGGCAAACAGCTATGACCCCCGAAAAAGACGCGCTTATTCGGTATCGGCTTGAACACTCCGACGAACTTTTGGAGGATAGTCGACTTTTGATGGCTAACAAACGCTGGCGTTCTGCCGTAAACAGACTTTACTACGCCATTGTTGAAGTAGTTGCTGCGTTAATGACCAAGGAAGATATCCTGATCAAATCACATTCAGGGGCCAAAGCCATGTTTGAGTTACACTTTATAAAAAGTGGGCGGGTTGAAAAAGAATGGGGTAAGTTTTATGCTAATCTGGCCGATGATCGCAACGCAAGTGATTACGGAGCATTTACTTTCTTCGAAGAAGAAGAGGTAATTATGTTGGCCGCCCAAACCGAACAGTTCATCTCACTAATCAAAGAATTAATAAGTACAGAATAACGATGCTACAAATACCCTTCATTCGCGAGAACAGAGAGACCACACTGGCCGGATTGCGCAAACGTAATTTTGCCGATGCCGATACAACCGTGGATCAATTGCTGGCTCTCGATCAGCAACGGCGCGATACTCAAAAAGAACTCGACGATAAACTGGCTCGCGCCAATGCCATCGCCAAAGAGATTGGTGCCCTCATGAAAGCGGGCGACAAAGCCGGGGCCGAAGCAGCAAAAGCGGAAACGTCAGCCTTGAAAGTCAGTACCAAAGAATTAGGCGAAACCCTGGCTTTGCTCGAAGAGCAAGTGCAGAACTTGCTCGTGACCATTCCGAATCTGCCCCACAGCAGCGTTCCTGCAGGCCGCTCTGCCGACGATAATGAGGTAGTGCTGGAACATGGCGTGATACCGGTGTTGCACGAGGGGGCCAAACCACACTGGGAACTGATTCAGGGCTTCGGGCCAAACGGCACGGCTTTGATCGACTTTGAATTGGGCAATAAAATTTCGGGGGCGGGCTTTCCGGTGTATCGGGGCAAGGGCGCACGGATTCAGCGGGCCATGATCAATTTCTTTCTGGATCGTGCTCTCGAAGCAGGCTACATGGAAGTGCAGCCACCCATCGTGATCAACGAAGCGTCGGGATTTGGAACGGGTCAACTGCCTGATAAAGAGGGGCAGATGTATTATGCCACTGAGGACAAACTCTACCTGATTCCAACGGCAGAAGTCCCGATCACCAATCTTTACCGGGATGTGATTGTGGCCGAAAATGACTTGCCCATTAAAAATACGGGTTACACACCCTGTTTCCGGCGCGAAGCGGGTTCCTGGGGAGCGCACGTGCGCGGTTTGAATCGCCTGCATCAATTTGATAAGGTAGAGCTGGTACGGGTGGAAAAGCCTGAGAACTCGTATGCCGCGCTGGAAGAAATGAGCCTGCACGTACAGAAACTATTGCAGGATTTAGAGCTTCCCTACCGTGTTTTGCGGCTTTGTGGGGGCGATATGGGCTTTGTATCAGCCCTTACTTACGATATGGAAGTATGGTCGGCAGCGCAGGGACGTTGGTTAGAGGTTAGCTCCGTATCTAACTTTGAAACCTATCAGGCTAACCGTCTGAAACTCCGCTACCGCGTTGAGGGCAAGACTCAGTTGCTCCATACTTTAAACGGCTCGGCTTTGGCTTTGCCCCGGATTCTGGCTTCTATTCTCGAAAACAACCAGTTCCTCACCGACGAAGGCAAAATCGCTATTCGGGTGCCGAAGGTGCTGGTGCCGTATTGCGGTTTCGAGTTATTTGATTGAGGTCAACAATCGCAGGAATAGTTGTCGTAGCCGGGGAAGTTGGGCGATAGTACACCGTCAATCCGAACTATTCGATCAATATAAATTTCTTCGCCGGTGCCAAGCTCAATGGTATCGGCGTTTATTTTTTTGACGAGTGCATCTATTTTGATAAACTCGCTGATGTCGGTGAGGTATTCGATTCGGACAAATTTACCGGGGACGATACCCGCCCGAAATGTATTTAGCTGACTGCTGGGAGCAATTGAATTGGTTTCCATAATCGTAACGTTATTCTTTTATGCATAACAAATCAACAAGCTATTCCATTCAGTTTTGTTTATACTATAACAATCAGGGCTGTTCGCTGGCGCGGCCCTATCATGCTTTTTGTTAGCTAGATCAACCTGACCAAAAGTATTAAATGTTGATAAAATTGCCTTTCGGGTGAAGTTTAGCGGTACATTCATCCTTTCGATTTCAGCCGACCACATGAAAAGACCTCCGATTAAGTTTGTCAATGCCGATAAATCCAAATTTTTCCCAACGCTTCGGGAACGGATAGATGCCCATTTTACGGCTACGGGTCGGTCTCGATACGGCAATTCGGTGATGATTGGCAAAGCAATTTCGATGCTGTTGCTGTTTTTGATTCCTTATGGATTGATTCTGAGCAACCAGTTTACGGCCTGGCAAATGTTAGGTTTGGTGGTGCTGATGGGGATTGGTAAAGCAGGGGTAGGCATGGCTGTTATGCACGATGCCAACCACGGGTCTTTCTCCGAAAAAACGTGGATCAATAATCTGTTCGGTGCTTGCCTGTTTTTGCTGGGAGGCAACGTAAAGAATTGGAAAACACAGCATAACACGCTCCACCACACCTACACAAACATCCACGAACACGACGAAGATATTACGGGCAAACCCTGGCTCAGGCTATGCCCCAGCGAGACGCTCAAACCCTATCATCGGTTCCAATACATCTATGCGTTTGGCCTGTATGGACTGATGACATTCTCGTTTCTGGCCAAAGATTTTCGGTTGGCTATGAGCTATAACCGGCAACATGCGGAGGGCAACAAAACGGTTGATCAGTTCACCCGAAGAGACATGAACGTGCTGATTCTAAGCAAGATAATCTACATAACGTTCATTGCCATTATTCCGCTTTTAGCCACTGATCTGAATTTCGGGCAGTGGTTGCTGGGCTTTGTCATACTCCATTTTGTGGCCGGGCTGATTCTGAGCATCATTTTTCAACTGGCTCATATTGTCGAGGGAGCCGATCAACCTGTTCCCTGTCAGGCTGGCACCGTGCAAAATGCCTGGGCCATTCACCAAATGCACACTACCGCCAATTTCAGCTGCCCGCGTTGGCTGTCGTGGTATATTGGTGGGTTAGATTATCAGGTGGAGCATCACCTTTTCCCTACGGTTTCGCACATTCACTATCCTGCACTTTCGGCCATTGTTCGGCAAACTGCCAATGAATTTGGCGTGCCTTATAACCAGAAAAAATCGTTTGGCGAGGCA
The DNA here is from genome assembly GCA_031411995.1 of Cytophagales bacterium. GTDB lineage: Bacteria > Bacteroidota > Bacteroidia > Cytophagales > Spirosomataceae > Rudanella. Next base: position 82,108 of record JANOCD010000008.1, on the reverse strand, counting down.
CTTGAGTCCCATATTCGAGTTTTAAGGACGCTGGGAAGTAGCTATGTGCCTAAGCCCGTTTTGGTTGAAGAGGCCGTACATTGAGTATCACCTAAAAAACAAAACCCTGGATCTACCTACTGGCGAATCCGGGGTTTTACTATGGTTAACCAGGAACGTATTATCAGTACTCAATCGTTTCAAGCCGCTTGCCGAACTCTCTGAGTATGAGTTCTTTCATAGCAATTTTCCGCTTTTGCGTATTGATTTTATTGATGATCTGCTTGTCTTCCGGGTTCTCCGGGTCGAGGCCGTCAGCATCTTGCAGGGCAATTTGCAGGTCGCTTTTTTCGCGCCGAACGAGGTATTCCATTTCCCGAATCTTGGTCCGCAATTGCTCCGACTCGCTTTTCATCTCGAAAGCCGGATACTTCCGCGACAATACACGACCCAGGTAGCTCAACTCAAAAATCTTGTCGCAGGCCGACCGGAACCGCTCGCTGATGCCTTTGTCCTGTAGTTTGAACGGCACCTTTATTTCTTTCCAGCTATTGAGCAGCACTTTAGCCCGCTCGGCAGCCGCAAAAATATCGGTCTGTTTCGAGAGCCGTTCTGCTTCTTCAGTCATGTTGATCTGCGCTTCAAGGCGCGGATCAACTTTCGGGATGATCACAATACCCTTAGCCTCGTTGTATTTGTTGAAAACAAGCGTCGTGGCCTTCTTGAATTGCTTGTAGAGTTTACCGCTTTTCTTGATAGGCACCTCACCCACGGCTTTCCAGGCGTTGTTGAGCTTACGAACTTCCTGGTAGGACTCGTCCACGTTCGGATTGCGGGTGAGCCGATACGCTTGCCGAATCAACAGGTCATATTGCTCTAGACGCTCCGTGATCAGCTTGTTCTGCTCGTTGAAATAATCGCGCCGACGCTGGAAAAAGCTATCGAGCAGAGCGGTAAATGTTCCTTCAACCTCTTCATCGAGAGGTTTATCAACGGGACCTGTTTTGATCCACTTCAGTTTAATTTCCTGAAGCAAATCGGCAACGGGTTTCCAATCATCACTACTCGCCACGGCTTCAGCTTCGGCAATCAGTGCCCGCTTGATTTCGAGGTTTTTGAGTTGATTGTTCTTGATTAAATCCGTCAGAATTAACTCCTGTCCATCGAGCCGGTCGAGGAGAGGAATAAAATCCCCGATAGCATCGAACGAGGTTAATTTCTTACGCAGTTGAACCAGTTTGGTCAGGTACGACCCTTTATTTTGAGCCTCTTCGATCTCCTGCTCTAATTGAGCAACCTTATTTTGGGCGATAACGAAGCGGTTCTTAAAGTAGTCGAGTGCTTCCTGCTCGGTGCGTTTGACTTCGCCAATCTGGCGGTCTGGGTAGTGTAGGTAGCCTTTCAAAAATACCTTTCCGTCTGCGACGTAACCGTATTCATCTACCAGTGAAGCGTTCTCCATTTTTTCAGCAAATTAAGGCTGTGCTTAGGGTTAATTTAGAGATATTTGCCAACCACAAATGTAGTCCAAATAATGAGCCAGGAAACGATTATCTTCTCAATGGCGGGCGTGAGTAAAATTATTCCCCCAAACCGACAAATCCTAAAAAACATATACCTTTCCTTCTTTTACGGCGCAAAGATCGGTGTTTTGGGCCTTAATGGCTCCGGGAAGTCCACTTTACTACGCATTATCGCTGGTATTGACAAAAACTACAACGGTGAGGTTGTGTTTTCACCGGGTTACTCGGTAGGAATGCTGGAACAAGAGCCGCAACTCGACCCTACCAAGACCGTCAAGGAAATTGTTGAAGAAGGCGTTCAGGAAATTGTTAATCTCCTCAAAGAGTTTGACGAAATCAATGAAGCCTTTGGAGACCCCGATGCCGACTACGACAAACTCGGCATCCGGCAGGGCGAGGTGCAGGAAAAACTCGACCATTTCAATGCCTGGGAACTCGACACCCGGCTCGAACGGGCAATGGATGCCCTGCGAACACCCCCTTCTGACGCACTCGTCAGCACCCTCTCCGGGGGCGAAAAACGCCGGGTAGCCCTGTGTCGGTTGCTATTGCAGGAACCCGATGTGCTGCTCCTCGACGAACCCACCAACCACCTCGATGCCGAGTCGGTGTTGTGGCTCGAAGAACACCTGCGCCAATATAAAGGAACCGTAATCGCCGTAACCCACGACCGCTATTTTCTGGACAACGTGGCAGGCTGGATTCTTGAACTCGACCGGGGTGAGGGCATTCCGTGGAAAGGTAACTATTCGTCGTGGCTGGAGCAGAAAGAGGCTCGGTTGGCCAAAGAGGAAAAGACCGAATCGAAGCGACAAAAAACCCTTCAGCGCGAGTTGGAATGGGTTCGCATGGCTCCAAAAGCCCGGCAGGCCAAATCGAGAGCAAGGCTGGGTGCCTATGAAAAACTGCTGGACGAAGACTCCAAACAACGCGACGAAAAACTGGAGATATTCATTCCGGCGGGGCCGCGTTTGGGCACCAAAGTGATTGAAGCTCACGATGTTGCCAAAGGATTCGGCGACAGACTTTTGTATGAACACCTTGACTTTGCCTTACCCCAGGGTGGTATTGTGGGTGTAATTGGACCGAACGGTGCCGGTAAGACAACCCTTTTCAAACTCATCACCGAAAAACTAAAGCCCGACGCGGGTACGTTTGAGGTGGGCGACACAGTGAAGGTGGCCTACGTGGATCAGGAACACGACGGACTCGACCCCAACAAAACAGTATACCAGACTATTGCCGACGGCAACGACTGGATTATGCTGGGGGGCAAACAAAGCAACGCCCGCGCCTATTGCAGCCGGTTCAACTTCGCCGGGGCCGATCAGGAAAAAAAGGTTGGTACGCTGTCGGGGGGAGAGCGCAACCGGGTGCATTTGGCCATTGCTTTGAAAGAAGGGGCGAACCTGTTATTGCTTGACGAGCCAACCAACGATCTGGATATAAACACCTTACGGGCGTTGGAGGAAGGTCTGGAAAACTTTGCCGGTTGCGCAGTGGTCATTAGTCACGACCGCTGGTTTCTGGACCGCATTGCCACCCACATTCTGGCTTTCGAGGGAAATTCGCAGGTTTATTGGTTCGAAGGGAATTTCTCCGACTACGAAGAAAACCGACGCAAACGCTTAGGAACAGATGCCACGCCCAAGCGGATTAAATATAAAAAGTTGGCGTGACAATCCATGCCATCGGATTTGGGCAAATAGCCAGAAATCGTTCGCGGTTGGCAATGGAGCAAACGCCGGGGAAATCGCCCCGGTGGCCGAGCAGGTCGGTGATGAGTTGGAAATGAAGGTGCGGGGGCCAATCGCCATTTTCGGGAAACGGGCCAATTTCGGCCAGTTTCTCGCCCGCCCGGAATGCTTTGCCTTCGTATAATCCCTCCAACGATGTTCGCGTCAGGTGGCCGTATAGACTATAGACTGTCTTTCCGGCTAAATCGTGTTGCAGAATAATGGTTGGGCCATAGTCCCCAAAGATGGCATTGTCCTGAAAACTATGCACAATGCCATCTTTGGGGGCAACAATGGGTGTTCCGGCTTCAGCCCAGATATCAACGCCAAGGTGGATAACTCGCGGTTCAGTGTTATCAGGGTTAAAATGTTCGCTCCGGCGGTAAATAACCCGGTGTTCGTTGTAGCCGCCAATGCCTGCCTCGGCTCTTGCGTCACGAAGTTTACCAAACACATAATCGGTGAACAAGGCCGTATTAGTCAGGTCGAGCGGTGGAACACGGTCGGGGGCAAGGTCGGGGTTGGTTGCTGAGAAGTCGAGCGGCAGTGCATTGGATAGGTTAACGGAAAGAAGCATATTCGTTTGTCGTTTATTGATTTAATTGCGTTTCTTTTATGGGATCGAATTAATCGCGCAATCACGCAACAAATAATGACACGCCATACTTGTACCTCCCTTATTTTAGTCGTGCTTCTGGCGGCCTGTAGCCGTAGTGTGGAAACCTATTTCCCGATTCCGACCACACCGCCCGGCACCGGAACAACGCCCCCCGGCAGTGGCACGTCTACTCAGCCCGGCAGCGGTAGCAGCAACCCATCTGGCCCTACCCCACCGCAACCGGGCCAACCATCGGTAAACAATCCGGGGAGTGTGGGCGGCACCGGCACCACTTGGAGTTCTGTGTTCAACCCAAATTTGCCGGGTGCTCCGGCCGCACCGAGTGTACCGCGTTTAGCGGTGTTGGGCAACAGCCGCGTTCGGGTGGGAATCGACTTGGTGGCGGGCGGAGCGATCACGTTCCTGACCGATGGTCCCAAAGGCGAGAACATGATTAACAACTTCGACCTGGGGCGGCAACTTCAGACCAGCCTTTATTCCGGGCCAATTCCCTACGTGCAGAATGGAAAACAGCCCGTTTATTACTGGCGTAACCTGGGCTGGAATCCCGTCCAAACGGGCGATGTGCATAACAATCCAGCCCAAGTCATTGGCTATCAGCAGTTTGACAGCACCCGCCTGTACGTAAAAACAATTCCGCTTGTGTGGCCCCTGCTCAACGAACCCGCCGAGTGTGTGATGGAACATTGGCTCGAACTCAAAGGAAACGTGGTGCATGTTCGAGCGCGCACGCAGATCAATCGACGCGACACGACACAATATGAAGCACGGACTCAGGAGGCTCCCTGCGTGTATTTGAACGGACCCTATTCGCAGATCATCACCTACAACGGGGCACAACCATTTACGGGCGGGGCTGTTACAAATGCGTCTACCGAAAAAGACATGATTACCCGCCACGCCACCGAAAACTGGACAGCCCTGCTCAACAAAGACGGCCGGGGAGTTGGCTTGCACGTGCCAAACCAATATCGGTTTGTGACAGGCTTTTTTGGTAAATCGAGCACCGGAACCGAGTTTGACGACCCAACATCCTACGAAGCGGCTACTCCACTGATTGTGCTGGATCACAACGGTGTATATGAGTTTGAGTATAACCTGATTATTGGTACAGTAGCCGACATTCGGACGTTTGTGTATGCCCAGCCTCGCCCCATCATGACCCCCAACTTTCAGTTTTCTGATAGCCGGATGGGCTGGCATTATTATAACACGACCGATACGGGCTGGCCCATTCGCAATGAGTTGGCCGTGCGTTGGGGTCGCACCGATCTGACAAAGGCGACCTTCGGCGTTAAAAGTCCGCGTGTTTTCTGGCAAGCCAGCACGATTCCCAAACTTTATATTCAGGCAGCTTTCACCACCAGTGCCTCCACCGTGCGGCTCAACTGGCAAAAACCCGGCGATCCCGACTTCATCGGTACTCCCGACCGGATAGTTGATTTTCCGATCATCGGGGATGGGCAAATGCGTACCTACGAAATTGACATGAGTAGCCGGGCGGGCTGGGATGGAGTCATTCAGCAAATTCAGTTTGAGGCCACGCCGGGGGAATATGGGGCTAACGAAAATTCCCGGATGCTCCGCTTGAAAAGCGTGACGGCGGCACGGCCATAAGGAGTGATGAGTATGATGATTACCGGCTATTACTTATCAATCATACGCGCCAGCGTACCGGTTCATCATTTATCACTCACTATGAATTTCGACGAATACCGCCAACACGATGCAACGTCTCTTGCCGACCTTATCCGGCGCAACGAAGTTACGCCCGCCGAACTGCTCGAAACTGCCATTGCCCGCGCTGAAGCAGTGAATCCTCAATTGAATACCGTTGTAACACCCTTGTATGATCGGGGTCGCGAGATGGCCAACAAACTGCCGGGTGTCGGGCCGTTTCGGGGAGTGCCGTTTTTGCTCAAAGACCTCGAACTCGATTGGGACGGTACCCCGCTCAAGTCGGGTTGTGCAGGTTATCAGAATTTTATTTCGAAGATTGACAGTGAGGTGGTTACGCGCCTGAAACAGGCCGGATTAGTAATATTTGGCAAAACCAACACACCCGAATTTGGCCTGACTCCCTACACCGAATCCAAACTCTATGGCCCGGCCCGCAATCCGTGGAACACGGCCCACTCACCGGGGGGCAGTAGTGGTGGATCGGCAGTGGCCGTTTCGGCGGGCATTGTGCCCATGGCTTCGGCCAGCGACGGGGGTGGCTCTATCCGAATTCCGGCCAGTTGTTGCGGCTTGTTCGGCCTGAAACCTTCGCGAGGGCGGGTGCCGCTGGGGCCACGCAACGGCGAAATGTGGTCGGGTGCCGTGGTTAACCATGCCCTCACTCGCTCCGTGCGCGACAGTGCGGCTTTGCTCGATGCCATCAGCGGCACCATGCCCGGCGAACCCTATTTTTTGCCCGTGCCGGGGAAGTCGTTTGCTGAAGAGGCCCAGCGGGAGCCGGGAAAGTTGCGAATTGGGTTTTCAACCGAAACTCTGATCCCAACGCAACCCGTTCATGCCGAGTGCATTAAAGCCGTGCAGGATGTGGCAAAACTGCTTGAGAGCCTAGGCCATACGGTCGAGGAAATCAAGTTACCTTACGACAAAACGGTGCTGACCGAAATGTTTTTCACAATGGTTTTGTCGGAAACAGCAGCCACTCTCCGCGAGATGGGCGATTATCTCGGCAGGCCTGCCCGCCGGTCCGATGTTGAGCTGAATACCTGGGCCTTAGCTCGCATGGCCGAAGCTTTTACAGGTACGGATTATGCCTACCAGAAACGCCGTTGGAACGGTCTGTCGCGCAGTACGGCTCAGTTGCACGATCAGTATGACGTGATTCTTACCCCCACCCTACCGCGCCCGCCAATTGCCATCGGCGAGTTTCAGAACAAAGCTGCCGAGGATCGGGTCATCAAAATTCTGGATTCGCTGGGTGCTCTCAAACGGCTCAAAGGCAGTAAAACGATGGAACAATTAGCCGAAAAAGCGTTCGGTTACATCAGCTTCACCGGCATCGCCAACATGACTGGCCAACCCAGCATGTCGGTACCGCTCAATTGGTCGGCGGAGGGCTTGCCGATTGGGACTATGTTCACAGCGATGCTCGGCGACGAAGCCACGCTATTTCGGCTGGCGGGCCAACTGGAGCAGGCCAAACCCTGGTTCGAGATGGTGCCAAGTTGAGTGATTAAAGGCATGATTCGTTGCAGACGATAGCAACTATAAAAACACAACACTCCCCGGCCTGCCGAAGCAAACCGGGGCGCGGTTAAAAAAGAGCGGATAAAGAGGAAGGTTGAAACAGGTGTGATTATTGCAAAGTCAGGGTGCGGCCCGTCTCAGTTTGGGGAGTTTTCAGGGTAAATGAATACTCCCCTATTATTTCTTTACCCACGATCCGAACACCATAAACGCCATCGGGCAGTTGTTCTACGTTGAATTTGACGCTGTACGTACCCGATGACTTGCCCACGAACTGCTCGGCTAACACTTTACCTTGCTTGCTGACAAATTCTACACGCATTGATTCTCCCGCCGGTTTCTCGACGTTCACGTTGATTGTCCGGCCGGCGTTTGCTGCGAAAGCAACATGGCTGACAGTCGTAATTACTTTTTTGTCGTTACTCATTGGACGAGCTTCAACGGCAGAGGCCGAAACGACAAGGAGGGCACAAAAAGCAGCAAATAGCGACAGGCCCAGAACGATTGATTTTACTACAGTTTTCATGATTCAAATAGTTTTTGTTGTTAGTTGTTCTTGTTGAACGGGACAAAGTTGCGACACGAAACGGGAAGGCTAAAAATGATACTACATCAAGCGTAGAAACAAAGGGTCGAATGGCCGGAATTGGCTGTTGAACTGTTTTACGGTCAATTCATAGTCACCAAACGCTTGGGCAATTGCTCCTGCAAACCCGGCGATGAGAGCTTGAAAACGTGTTCCCGGACACTGTGTCCATCGGAGATGCGAAAGGTATAGCGACCATCGGGCATGTCGCTCAAATCGAAACGCTGGCGAAATTTCTGCTGCCAGGCTCCAACAACCTGTTCGTGCAGCACCTGATTTTTGGCGTTGAGAAGTTCCACTTTTACCGAGGCTCTGGGGTCTTCTTTTTGGACAACCATCCAGAGTTTGAGGGGATCGGCGGCAGGATAAACAGCGGCCTCCAAACGGGGCTGTTCTTCGTAATAAGCTTCAGTAGATGGCTTTTTCTGGGCCATCGAGGGCGTTGAGAGGGCGGCTGCACCAAGCAGCAGTGCGACGGAGAAGGTGACGAGCGTTTTCATTGAACAGTTGAATTTGTGGTTACTTTTCAATGATGCACCTGGTCTATTGGTAGCGCGGAGTTTCTGGATGAGTGGTTAAAAAAAAGGAGGAAAGGATATCCCGTGTATTTTTGTAGTATGATTAACTCCGTTCTTTTTGACCTTATTGGTCAGCAGCCCAATGCTGAACGCGCTGTAGCCTGGCTTCGCGAACAAGCCGCTGCCTACAAGCAGAAAACAACTAATGCCCAGTTCTATCGGGTTTTTACGGCAATGCCCCGCTTCACGGGGAAGGCTCCTGTGGTGATTTCTGAGGATGATAAGCAGGATCTGGAGCAATTGCGGCCGGGCTTTGAGCTAATTGACTGGACGCTCGACCGGCTGGCGCGTGTTTGGTGGCTCGGCCAATATCCCACAACTGACCGGGCGGCTTACTTCAAAAGCATTGGGGAGTTATTTCGGTCGGCCGAGATGCATGAATTAGTGGCTCTGTATTCGGCCCTACCGGTGCTGGCGTTTCCCGAAGATTGGCGTTTTCAGGCCACAGAGGGCATTCGGAGCAACATTGCCGATGTGCAAACCGCCATTATGTTGCACAACCCCTACCCCGCCGAGCAATTCGACGAAGCAGCCTGGAATCAGATGGTGTTAAAAGCTTTTTTTACGGATAAAGATGTAAGTCAGATTACGGGCCTGCACGACCGTCACAATCCCCGCCTGACAGCCACACTCCGCGACTATGCCGCCGAACGCCGGGCCGCAGGCCGAAGCGTTTCAGAACACCTAACGGCCTTGGTCGGCCATTGATTGAGCTACGGCCTCTATCAACCGATTATGCCCTACTTTGAGTAGGGTCAACTCACAGGTGGGCAACCGCTGAAGTAACGGTTGCACAGCCTCACGGGGCAGCACCCGGTCGAATTCGCCGAGAAAAACTCGTACACAAACAGAGTTTTCTTTCAGCGTTTTTACCAAGGAATCAAGACTTGGGCGCAACGGCCTGAATGCAATCCACGACCGATAGACGCGCTCCCGCTGTTCGGGGGTGGCCAGCGTGCTTTGAGCAAACCGCACCAGACTCCGGTCGAGCCAGCCAAATCGAACGAGGGTGTTGCTCAGGTTCTCCAACAGGGGCAGATGGTTTAGAAAATACCGAAACACACCCCGCCCAAACCCCGACCCGGTGGCAAAAGAATACCACGTACTGGTGGTGATGCCATCGGGAGCCAACAACCAAAGTTGATCGAGCCGAGTGGCAAACCGTTGGGCTGTGGCGAAGGCAAACACCCCCCCCATGCTGAAACCGGCTACTGTGAACCGATTACTGTTTTTTTCGTCCAGAAAAGCCGTTAGTATTGCGGCCCAATGGTCAGGAGTCAGGGCCTCTCTAGGATGGTAAGCATCTCCGTGCAAACCCGAACTTTGGCCATGATAAAACAAATCGAAGCTATAGACAGTAAACGTAGAGGCTAATGCGGTCCCAAACGGTTCAAATGCCCCCCCGTTCTGCCCAATACCATGAAAGCACAACATAACCGCCGGGCCGTTACCCCATTGATGGTACGTCAGGCGATTGTTTTGAAACGAAAACGTATCAATCATACCTGCTAAGTACACCCTAAACACCCCAACTATGCAAACATTTGCAACCCTGGCCGATTTTGCGGACCATGCCGGGCAATCCCTCGGCGAATCAGAGTATATGACCGTTACGCCCGAAATGGTTCAGAAATTTGCCGACGCGACCGGCGACCACCAATGGATTCACCTCGATGAAGAGAAAGCCAAACAATTTTCGCCGTATGGCAAAACCATTGCCCACGGCTTCCTGACGCTGTCTTTGGCTCCCAAACTGATGGCCGAGATCTACAAAATCGAGTCCGTGAAAATGGGCATCAACTACGGAGCCAACAAAGTTCGGTTCACCGGGGCTGTGCCCGTCGGAAGCCGTGTTCGCATGAAAGCGTGGCTCCACCACGCCGAAGCCACAAACGCGAATGAGGGAGCCACCGGCATCCGCGCCATTGTAGAGTGTGTTTTCGAGGTGGAAGGCCAAACCAAACCCGCCTGCATTGCCGAACTGATTTCATTACTTTTTGACTAACCGCCATGCGCCTACCAAACAAAATCGCCATTATCACCGGAGCCGCCAGGGGAATTGGCCGCTCTGCCGCCGAAATCTTCGCCCGCGAGGGTGCCACCGTCATCATTTGGGATATGCTCGATGAGGGTGAACAAACCGCTCAGGCCATCCGCGACAGCGGGGCGCAGGCCGAGTTTATGAAAATCAGCGTGACCGATGTACCGGGTATCGAGGAGGCCGTTCGCACGATCGTCGAGAAACATGGTCGCATCGACATCCTGGTGAACAATGCGGGCATCACCCGCGACCGAACGCTCCTGAAAATGTCTCATGCTGAATGGCAACAGGTGATGGACGTGAACCTCACCGGGGTCTTCAACTGCACCAAAGCCGTGGCCCCCTACATGGTTGAGAAAGGGTTTGGGCGGATCATCTGCACCTCATCGGTGGTGGGTGTTCATGGCAATTTTGGCCAGACAAACTACTCGGCGGCCAAAGCGGGCGTTATTGCCATGTGCCGGACGTGGGCCAAAGAACTTGGGCCTAAAGGCATCACGTCCAACGCCGTAGCCCCCGGTTTCATCCGCACCGACATGACCGATGCCATGCCCGAAGAAGCCCGGCAGCATACCATTGCCACCATTCCGGTGAAACGAATGGGCAATCCCGAAGACATTGCCTACGCCTACCTCTACCTGGCCTCCGACGAAGCCTCTTTCGTGAACGGGCAGGTGATTGGCGTGAATGGCGGACAAGCGAGTTAACCTCCTTTTCCTTAACTTTGTATCACTTCATTAATAGCTAAAAAACTAAATGGCAACAGCAACGCTCGACTTACAGGGACTCAATTTTAATCTTACCGAAGAACATCAGGCGGTGCAGGAAGCCGCCCGCGACTTTGCCCAAACTGAATTGCTGCCCGGTATTGTGGAGCGCGACAACGAAGCCAAATTCCCCAAAGAGCAGGTTCGCAAGATGGGCGAGCTGGGTTTTTTGGGTATGATGGTCTCGCCCGACTACGGTGGGGGCGGCATGGATACGGTCTCGTATGTGATCGCGATGGAAGAGATTTCTAAAGTCGATGCCTCGGCTTCGGTAATCATGTCGGTTAATAACTCGCTGGTTTGCTGGGGGTTGGAAGCCTTCGGAACGGAGGAACAAAAACAAAAATACCTGACTCAGCTGACCACTGGCGAACAAATTGGCGCGTTTTGCCTGTCGGAGCCGGAAGCTGGTTCAGATGCCACTTCGCAGGCCACCACCGCCGACGATATGGGCGATTATTATTTGGTGAATGGCACCAAAAACTGGATCACCAACGGCAACTCGTCGGGCATTTGTTTGGTGATTGCCCAAACCGACCGCGAGAAAAAACACCGGGGTATCAACGCCCTGATTGTCGAGAAAGGTACGCCCGGCTTTTCGGTTGGTAAAAAAGAAGACAAAATGGGTATTCGGTCCTCCGACACACACTCGCTGCTGTTTACGGATGTCAAAGTACCCAAAGAAAACCGCATTGGCGACGATGGGTTCGGGTTTAAGTTTGCCATGTCGACCCTCAACGGCGGTCGAATTGGCATTGCAGCCCAGGCGTTGGGCATTGCAGCCGGGGCCTATGAGTTATCCTTGAAATATAGCCAGGAGCGCAAGGCATTTGGTCGGCAGATTTTTGATCACCAGGCTATTCAGTTCAAGTTGGCGGAGATGGCCACCAAGATCGAAGCCGCCCGGTTGCTGGTTTATAAGGCCGCCCGATTGAAAGACGAGGGTAAAGATTATGTGCAGGCAGCAGCCATGGCCAAACTGTTCGCTTCCGACGTGGCGATGTGGGCAACCACCGAAGCCGTACAGATTCATGGTGGTTATGGCTACGTGAAAGAGTATCATGTGGAGCGGATGATGCGCGATGCCAAGATCACCCAGATTTATGAGGGAACCTCAGAAATACAAAAATTAGTAATCGCCAGAGAGCTTATTCGATAAGGTTTTTTGCCCGAAAAGTAAATTTTTCTAAGACCCAAGTGCGTGTTCTGAGCGAATACGCACTTTTTTTTTACCAAATGGAAACTTTTCTATCAATATTAGATTTGTACAATTTATTAGTTTTGTGCAACTTTACGGCGCAGCTTATCTGACACTTACTCTTTCCGACTATGGAAGATTACAATAAAATCATTGAATCGCTGGGCGTTAAATATATCAAAGCGCGGAACATCCACATTTTGCAGCCCATTGCCATTAAGAATTTCTACGATGTCGAGAACTCGATCACCATCCTCTATGATGGACAGGTGACGTTTGGCGACGACAATCAGCAAGTGGAAGTTGGCGACATGTTGTTCATTCCGGGTGGCAAACACCTGACCGTTACCTATGGCGATGGCCCCAGCAAAACGGTGAACAACGAGGAGTTTATGACGCACCGCGAGAACTATTTCGAGGCCAACCGAAACCCGGCCAAGATTGGTACGCTCCCCAACTCATTTGGTTATGTGTCGTTTGAAGCGAAAGTGTTCGACTCGGTTAACTTTTTTAACTCGCTCGATGTACCGCCGTTTGTGATCAAGGCCGACACGCAACTCGCCCAGACGATTAACATGATTCTGGCCGAGGAGATGAGCGATATTGCCGGTAAGGGTCGTGTAATCAAAATCAAAACGGAGGAAATCGTTATTGAGATCATCCGCTACATTTTGAAGAACCGGCTCTTTGTGGAGCAATTGGTAACGAACAGCACCTACTTTAAAGACCCACGCCTGATCGACATTTTCGCCTACATCAAAGACAACCTTGGTGGCGACCTGTCGAACAAAGTGCTGGCGAACGTGGCCAACGTGTCGGAAGACTACGTGGGGCAGTATTTCAAGATGCTCACGGGCATTAACCCGCAGGATTATATTGAGTATCAGCGGATGGAAGCCGCCGTTGGGTTGCTCCGTACCTCGAAAAAGAGCATTCGGGCCATTGGTGCCGAAGTGGGCTACAAAGACACGGCCTATTTCTGCCGTCGTTTTAAAATGATGTTCGGCATCCCCGCCGGCAAAATGCGCCGGAGAGAGTCGTTGATGAACGTATAGATAGTTAACTAACAATTAATCCATCTTCATTTTGTGTTGTCTTATATTCGCGATAGAATCTATCGTAACTATGAGACAACACGAAATGAAACAACCTGATTTCATCCCCGGCATTTATAATTACTGCGATACCTGGTGCGAACGGTGTCTGTTCACAGCCCGTTGTCATAGCTTCCAGATGCAGCAGGATGAGTTGGTCACGGGAAACTTATCACCCGCCAAAAAAGGCGAAGTGTTGGTGCAGCAACTGACCGAAGCACTCAACCTGACAAAGCAATACATTGAAAAGCTTCAGGCTCAGGGTAATATTCCTACTATTGACGAGCCAACAGAAGCCGAAAAACGAACCTTGGAGGAAGATGCTGCTTTTCGGCGACAACAGGTTAAGAATCACCCTATTGCCCAACTGAGCCATAAGTACCTGCGTACATCCGGTGAGTGGCTCCGTAACGAAGCCGATTTGCTTGAAGTGACAGGTCAACAGCAATTGCGCGTTGTGGAAATGGGCATTCGCAACTATGACGAAGCATTGGCCACACTCAACGCACTCAAAGATGCCTGGGAAATGATTAAATGGTATCGCACGCTGATTCCGGTGAAGGCCATGTCGGCCCTGCGTGTGTTATCGGACCCCATAACCGACCCACACCTCAACGACTACTATTTAGGAAAAGCCAAGTTGGTGCTGGTTTGCATCGACCGCTCCCTCGGGGCCTGGCAAACTATGCTCGACAGCTACCCCGAAAAAATCGACGAAGCTCTTGACGCACTCGCCCTGCTCTCGCGGATACGCCGTGAAATGGAAGAACTGTTCCCTGACGCACGGGGCTTTAAGCGGCCGGGGCTGGATTGACTATGGTTTATTCCATCCTATAACCCAAAGGAACCACTGCCGTTTTTTTGGCCAGTTCGGATATTGGCGCACCAATCGTTCGGCTTCGGCGACAACCTGCTGGCTGGGGATAAAGCTTCGGGTAACTCGCTTTTGCCCCGTTTCATGAATTCGGATACCTTTCTCAACACTCACCTGCCGGACAGAACCATCTGCCTTCGTATGAATTCTGATTTCAAGCGGCCCTTCCAAGTATGGGGCTGCTTCTTTTTTGACATAATCCAGGAAGGCCTGACTCTCAGTTTTATTTAGTTCGGTCACATAAGCAAGTACACCAACTACTTCTTCTGTCTTTGTCCTGTTTGTTGTTTTTACAGACATAGCTTCAGAACGCTTTGGCTTCGCCCGTCCGTAACCCGTCACAACTACCTCGTTAAGTACCTGTGTATCTTCCGTTAACTGAATTGAGCCTTTTTTCAGCACCAACGCATTAAGCTCCTGAGTTTTAAACCCAACGGAGGCAATGGTCAACGTTTGTCCGCCAACGAGCAAACTATCTAACGAAAACTGCCCGGCTGCATTCGTTGTTGTTCCCCGGTTGGTGCCTTTCACCGTAACCTGAACACCCGGCAACGGTTCGCCTTTTTGGTCGGTGATGGTGCCTTCAATTATGTTCAACGCCATGGTTTGAGTTGGCATAAAGCGCGGGGCAAGGGCCGGTTTTACTGCTGATACGGCCCCGGTAAGTTCTCGCTTACTTTGAGTGCCATAGCCCACCACCGTTACCGGGGCTAATAGAATACCATTTGCCGTTGAGCCTTTTGGAGTCTCGAAGGCCACAGACTGAGGGGCCGAGTATGCGTTCGTTAACATTGCAGCCTGTGTAGGTATTAACCGAGACGCAACGAATGAGCGGGCAAGCGTAAACCGGGCCGAAGCATCACTCCAGAACGTAACCTCGGGGGCTTCGGGCGCATTAGGGCCAAACGCCCGTTCGGGGTTGGTAATCCGGCGATAGTTAGGGCGGGGCGCATCATCAATAGCTATTTCTGGCTTCACCTCTTGCTCATAATTGTTATGCGTTAACACTATTTCTATGTATTCTTCATCCCCAGCCTGTGAGGAAACAGGGCCACGCTTGGCAGGCAGAGAATACATCGTTCGGCGTTCGGCAGACCGAGGCCGTTCAACCACTCCCTTCCCTCCCCGCAACCGGGCTACATGAGACTCCAGAACCGCAACAGTCTCCACCGTTTTGGCAAGCGAAGAGTCTTTAGGGCCAATTTCAATCACAATTGGCTCAGAATGAGTGGATATAGTCGGCTTTTTTACGGCGGTTGTGACGGGCTTGGTCGTATAAATAAAATACAAAGCCACACCCATCACCAGCGCGATTGATGCCGCCATTGTGGTAATCCAAAGCGGGAAAAGCCGCCGTTCGGTAGCCGATTCGTTGATGCGCTCATGCAATGCCCGGCGCAGTTGAGCCGTTTGTTTGGGCAACGATGCGCCCGTGCGCTGCAAGGCTTCGAGCCCCTCCAGCGCGTCGGCATAGAACGGGTCTTCGAGCAGCAGACGCTCTATGCGGTGCCGGGCAGGACCGTCTAACTGCCCTGCCTGATAAGCACGTAGTTCATTGATGGTCAGTTGATTGTTCACTTGGTCATGCAGTTTTTCAAGTTACGGCGACCGTTTTGAAGGTAGCTTTTCACCTGTTTCAGATCGAAGCCCGTTATCTCGGCCACTTCGACGTATGATTTTTCCTGTAAATAAAATAGATCCACACATTGCCGCTGTTCAACGGGCAGCGTTTGCAGGCACCCATTCATGCGGCTCAAATTTTCTTCGAGGTCGAAGTCGTCTTTATCATCGGCGAGGTTCGCCCACGAGCGTTCGAGAGGTTGTGCGTCGGAGTCGTCGGTGAGCACAAACCCATCCGCACTTTCGATGACCACTGTTTTCCGGCTCCTCAAAATCATCAGGCAGTGGTTGCGGGCCACCGTGTGCAACCAGCTTTTGAAGTTCGTGACCTCGTGCCGACGCAAGTCCGTAATCAACTGCTCGAACAATTGCATCACGGCATCACGACTTTCCTCTTCGTCGTGCAAGTACTTGAAACACACGGCATAAACCAAATCCATATGCCGTTCATAGAGTTCCCCCAACAGGTCAAGATCGCCCGTTTCACGGTAGGCCGCAACGAACTCTGCGTCCGTCTGAGGGCGGGCGGGCGAGAGTCGGAAAGGGCTAAACCGCTTTAGAAACATGCGGACAGAATTTATTCGGGTTCAGTTGTGCAATCGGTTAGGGAAGGGCATCCACTTCACAATAAAGATGCAAAACCATAACTGATTCCATACGACCATGCTCCACAAAGCAACACTTTTTCTGGGGGTTTTATTCACCACCCTCGCCTGCGCCCAAACACGGCCTGTTTCGCGCACCCTCACCGGCACCGTTCGCGATGCCCAAACGTTCAGCCCGCTTCCCGGCGTGAGTCTGCAAATTAAAGGTAAACAGACCGGCACCACAACCGACAGTCAGGGACATTACCATCTGATTATCAGCGATTCATCTAAAGTCATCGTCTCGGCTCTAGGGTTTCTTACCAAAGAAATAAAGCCGAAGCCCCAAGCCACTGCCATTGACGTGGTGTTGCACCCCGACAACAAACAGTTGAATGAGGTCGTGGTTGTGGGCTACGGTACGCAACAGCGGAGGAGCATAACCGAGTCGGTGGCTAATGTCCAGAAGTCCCGCAATCGGTCGATGGCGGCACCGATTGCCCTTTACGACAGCGAAATCTCCCTTCCAGCACGACGAGACCCCAACACTGAAGATTACAGCCCGATTCGGGAGGACGGTTTCCGGGAGGTGCGTCGGCAACCCGTCACCACGTTTTCGGCGGATGTGGATCGGGCAGCTTATACTAATGTCCGGCGGTTTTTGAATATGGGACAGTTGCCGCCCAAAGATGCCGTTCGGGTGGAGGAAATGATCAATTATTTCCGGTATGAACTGCCTCAGCCAACGGGCAAAGACCACGTTTCGATCACCACCGAACTGACTGAATCGCCGTTTAACGCCGGGTTTCAACTGCTCCGAATTGGGCTACAGGCCCGCACGATTCCGACTGATAATCTAACACCCGCCAACCTCACGTTTCTGATCGATGTGTCGGGGTCGATGAGTCAGGAAAACAAGTTGCCGTTAGTAAAAATGGTTCTGAATGAGCTGGTTAACCAGCTTCGCCCGTCAGACCGGGTGGCCATTGTGGTCTATGCCGGGGCTGCGGGACTGGTGTTGCCATCCACCCCTGGCAACCAGACGGAACGCATCCGGGATGCTATTAACGGTCTCGAAGCCGGGGGTAGCACTGCCGGGGGCGCGGGCATTCAGTTGGCCTACAAAACCGCCCGCGAACACCTGTTGAAAGGCGGCAACAATCGCGTGATTCTGGCTTCCGACGGTGATTTCAACGTGGGGGTTTCGGGCAACGGCGATCTCGAACGACTGATCGAGAAAGAGCGCGAAAGTGGCGTTTTTCTGAGTGTACTTGGCTTCGGGATCGGTAATTATAAAGACAGCAAACTCGAATCGCTGGCCGACAAAGGCAACGGAAACTACGCCTACATCGACAATGCGCAGGAGGCCCGCAAAGTGTTTGGGCAGGAGTTTGGCGGTACCCTATTCACGGTGGCCAAAGATGTAAAATTGCAGTTGGAGTTTAACCCGCGCTTTGTGCAGGGCTACCGACTGATTGGCTACGAAAACCGTCAACTGAACAACGAAGACTTTAATAACGACAAAAAAGACGCGGGCGACCTCGGTTCCGGCCATAGCGTGACGGCTCTGTATGAGTTGATTCCGGCGGGTGTTTCCAGTTCGTTTCTGAAACCCACCGACGAACTGAAATACCAGAAAACCGCCGACCTGATTCTTACGCCCAACAACAGCGAGGAACGCCTGACCCTGAAAGTCCGCTACAAAAACCCCGACGACAGCCAGAGCCAACTGCTCACCCACGTTCACAAAGCCGCCCCAGTGCCGCTGGCCAAAACCTCCAACGATTTCCGCTTTGCCACTGCTGTTGCTGGTTTCGGGCTGGTGTTGCGCGAATCCGACTACCGGGGCCAGGCAAACTACACCGACATGGCGACCCTCGCCCGCAACGCTTTTGGCCCCGATGCAGACGGATACCGGCGCGAACTGGTACGGTTAGTGGAGGTTGCGGGTGGGTTGCAAACGACAACATTGGTGAGAAAGGAGTAACAACCTCCAACAAATAACTACCCACCGGAACCCATTGCGTTATGGAAAGGGGTATTTTTGTGCATAGATGAGACTATTTATGCAATTCGGAACCGGGCGACAGATTGGACAAGTGGGATTGATGGTGGTGTTGGCTATCTGGCTGGCCGGTTGTGGCGATAACATCGAGACTGTTTTCCCCGCGCCTATATTGCCTAATGGCGGGTTTGGCCCGTCGACTCCTCCCCCCATTCCGCCCCCGCAGCGTATTTTTCTGGAAAACGGTTTCGTTAAGGTGGGGATCGACCTGAACGCGGGGGGAGCTATTACCTACTTAGCCGACGGCCCCACGAGTGCCAATATGATTAATAACTTCGACCTCGGGCGGCAACTGCAAACCAGCCTCTATTCGGGGCCGGTTCCGTATAGCCAAAACGGGAAACAACCGGTGGCTTACTGGGCGGGTTTAGGCTGGAATCCGGTGCAAACGGGTGATATTCACAACAATCCGTCCACCATAATAACGTATCGCAACGACAGCACAAACCGGCTATACGTGAAAACCGCCCCCCTTGTTTGGCCCTTGCTCAACGAGCCTGCCGAGTGCATGATGGAGCATTGGTACGAACTGCGGGGTAATGTGGTTCACGTCAGGAGCCGCACCCAGATTACCCGGCGCGACACCACGCAGTATGAAGCCCGCACGCAGGAAGCACCCTGTATGTATCTGAATGGCCCTTATTACCGGATGGTGACGTATTCGGGCAACCAACCCTTTACCAACGATGCGCTGTTCGAGGTGAACACCGCCCACGGTATCGCCGACCGATATGCCACCGAAAACTGGGCCGCGTTTGTGAACAAAGAAGGCCGGGGAGCGGGCATTTATCGGCCCAACGAGTTTCGGTTTATTTCGGGCTTCTTTGGGGCAACCGGCTCCGGTGGCGAGCGCGACGACCCAACGTGCTATCTGACGGCTGTGCCGTTTTACATCATGGACTATAATAACGTCTATGAATTTGAGTATGACATTGTGGTGGGGTCGCTGGAGCAGATTCGGCAGTTTGCTTATAACCAGCCACGCCCGGCCAACGGTCCTAATTACCGATTTACGAACAACCGGCAGGGCTGGCATTACAACAACACCCGCGATGCTGGTTGGCCCATCCGCAATGACATTTCGGTGCAGTGGGGCCGAACGGACACGACCGAAATGGGCTTTTCCATTAAATCGCCCAAAGTGTTCTGGCGGGCTGCCGAGGTGCCGCGCCTGCTGATTGAAGCTGCCTTCACAACCACGGCCCCCACTGCCCGGCTCAACTGGCGCAAACCCGGCGACATTGAATTTAAGGAACTGACCGGCGGCATCGACTTCCCCATCATCGGCGACGGGCAATTCAGAACCTACACCATCGACCTGAGCCGCGCAGCCGAGTGGCAAGGCATCATCACCCAAATTCAGTTAGAGGCTACCCCCGGCACCATTCGTGCGGGCAGCGAACGGGCGGGGCGAATCCGGTTGCGGAGTGTGAGCCGTTAAAACAGTATATTTACCCCACTTTATCTCATTTCCTGACTTACTGAATGGACGCAACGGCACCGAAAACCGCTCCCACAGGCACGATCCTGGGCCACCCGACTGGCCTTTTTGTTTTATTTTTCACCGAAATGTGGGAGCGATTCAGCTACTACGGGATGCGGGCCATCCTATTGCTGTTCCTGATCGACAAAATTAATGGCGGCATGGGCCTCAACGAAGCCGAAGGCGGAGCTATCTACGGCATCTATACGGCTTCGGTTTATCTGCTCTCCTTACCCGGCGGCTGGATTGCCGACAACCTGCTTGGGCAGCGCAAGTCGATCTGGTACGGCGGTATCGTGATCATGCTCGGCCACATTATCCTGGCGTTTCCGGCGGGCGAAATGCTGTTCTACATCGGTTTGTGCGTTGTTGCCCTCGGAACGGGTCTGCTCAAACCCAACATCAGCACCCTCGTTGGCGAATTGTACCCCGAAGGAGGAGCCAGAAAAGACGCGGCTTTCTCCATTTTCTACATGGGCATCAACCTCGGCTCTTTGTTGGGAATTTTCATTGTGGGCTATCTGGGCCAAAAAATCGGCTGGCATTATGGCTTTGGAGCCGCTGCCGTAGCGATGGGGCTGGGTATCATCACCTTCCGCACCTTTGCACAGCGATATCTGGGCGATTCGGGCCATTTTGTCCCCCAGCCTGTTAAGGCCGACGGAGAGTCGTCTAATGGCAATCGTTCTATCCTGCTTTTTCTGGCTGTGATGGTAACCGTGCTGGCCGTTCTGCAATTCACGGGCATTCTTGATATGACTACGGCTGTGGGCCTTGCTCGAGCAATGGGAACAATTATCTCGATGATCGCCGTTGGCTACTTTGCTTACATCCTGCTTGCCGGTGGACTCACAACCGTCGAGAAAAAGCGGGTGGCTGTATTGTTCGTCTTTTTTATGGCTGCCGCCCTCTATTGGGCTGGTAATGAGCAACAAGGCTCCTCGCTCCAAATCTTTGCCGACCGCTACACCGAATTGAACATCCTCGGTTGGGCCATTCCGTCGAGCTGGTTCCAGAACCTGAATCCGGCATTTATTTTGCTGTTCTCGCCCGTTCTGGCTGGCTTATGGGTTTTTCTGGCCAACCGGAAAATCAGTTATCCGGTGCCAGCCAAAATGGCAACCAGTTTGCTATTGATCGGTACGGCCTACCTGATCATGATTGTTGCCTCAAAAGTCGCTCTGACGGGTGTTCGCACCTCGGCACTCTACCTGACGTTCACCTACCTGTTTTTCACCCTTGGCGAACTGTTCATCAGCCCGGTTGGGTTGAGTTCGTTCTCTAAACTGGCCCCCAAACGATATGCCAGTCAGTTGATGGGGCTTTGGTTTGTGGGTACCTCGCTTGGCAACCTGATTGCGGGCCTGTTTGCGGGCGGTTTCGATGCCGAAAACGTGCAGCAAATGCCTAGTATGTTCCAGAGTGTCGCCGTGTTCTCACTGGTGTCGGGCCTGGTGCTGATGGCTTTTGCTAAACCGCTGAAAAAATGGATGGGGGGAATCGAGTAGTATGAACTTCAACAAGAAGTGTTACGAAAGTAGTAGATGCCCGTCATATGTATTAGAGGTATTCGTAAGCCAACGTACAGTCGGCTCTTGAGGGACGATACCAAACTGATGAGCAATAAAGAAAAAGCCATGAATGGCGGGAAGTGGATCACCCTTTCAACGGTGATCTCGACCGTTTTTCAGTTTGTGCAGGTGGCGGTGCTGGCGCGATTGCTGGCACCCGCCGATTTTGGGGTCGTGGGGGTAAGCAACCTGATTATCGGGTTCTTTGGGGTATTTGCTAACCTCGGCTTCTCCAACTCGATTATCTACAAACAGGAGGGCGACCGCACCGTGCTCTCCACACTCTACTGGCTTAACATGCTGGTGGGCCTTGTTCTTTTCATCATTATTCAATTTAGCGCGCCTGCCATTGTTTCGTTCTATGATGAACCGAAGCTGGAACGGGTGTTGGAATTATCCTCCTTTTATTTCCTGATTGTTTATTTCGGGCAGCTCTACATGTTCCTGTTAGAGAAGGAGCTGCGTTTTAAGTCAGTCGCTACAATCGACATCACAGGGGTGATTGTTGGATCGATCACCACTGTTGTACTGGCCTACAAAGGTTTCGAGGAATTGTCGTTGATTATTGGGCAGCTAGTCAGTCAAACGATCAAGAGTGCCTTGCAAATTATTCTGGGTCGCTCCCTGTTCAAGCCCGCCTTTCAATTTGCCATTGGCAGGGTGAAGGAACACCTCCGGTTTGGGGTGTTCAACCTCGGCGATGGCATCCTTGGCTTCGTGCAATCCAACGCCGACAATTTCTTTATCGGTAGCATTCTCGGCGTAAAAATGCTGGGTTACTACACCCTCGCCTACCAGTTGGCCGTCTTCCCAATCATTCGCCTGAACCCGATTATTTTGCAGGTTGCCTACCCGATTCTGGCCAAAATGCAGGATAACAATGAAGGCCTGAAACGCGCCTACCTGAAGATTTTAGACGTGCTGATGTTCTGCAATCTGCCCTTGCTGGCGGGTCTTTTCATTACGGCGGAGAGCGTGGTGCCGCTGATTTATGGGCCAAACTGGGGCGAAACCACGCATCTGATTCAGATTTTCGTGTTTGTAGGGCTGTTTAGCTGCCTGAGCCACCCGCTCTTTACGCTGGCTTTCACCAAAGGGAAACCAAACCTGCTGTTCTACCTCAATCTGATCACGCTGGTGGTGAAAATTCCGCTGGTCTATATAATGGGACATGCCTACGGAATCACTGGCATTGCGGTTTCGTTTGTGTTGGTCACCCTCTTCAACTTAATCCTGAACTTCCGGTTGGTGCATTACCTGGTAGGTGATTTCCTGGGCTTGTTTATGAAAAACTTCATTCAACCCCTATTTTTCTGCGTCGTCATGGTGGCCGTAATTGCCCTTTACAAATCGGTGATTGGTCACGAGGGTCTCGTTCACACGATTGCCCAAATCGCCCTCGGCGGAGCGACGTATGTTGGCCTGACACTCGCTTTCAAGATGTCGTTTACTGAGTTGAAGGCTCTGCGGGAGGTGGTATAAAAGGAGGAGGAAAGAGAAAAGGAAATACCAACGGCAACCCTTTCCTCTTTCCTCCCTTTCCTCCTGCTTCTAATTTGTCATCGCGGCCAGCAAATCAGCCTGAGTGATGATGTGAACGTGTTGAGCCTCATCACGAACGAGCAACGCCTTATTGTCGCGGTCGATCAGCGACGATAACACATCGACAGTGTTGTTAAGACCCACAAACTTGAACGGTTTGTCCATTACCTCGCTCACGGGTTGATCTTTCACTGTTGCGTCTTCAATAAGCCGGTTCAGGATGGTGGAGTCGGTGAGACTGCCGACAATGTGGCCCTCGTTGTCGGTGACGGGGATTTGCGAGATACCATGGCGGTTCAGCACCTGGATTGCCTGCGAAACCGTCACGTTTTGGCCCAGCGTCGTGAGCGCACCGGAGCCATTTTTGCTGGCAATAATGTCGCCCGCCGTTTTGAACTGCCGGTTTTCCAGGAATCCGTGATCCTGCATCCAGACATCGTTGTAAATCTTGCCGAGGTAGCGCGTGCCGTGGTCGGGCAAAATCACAACCATAATATCGTCGTCTTTGAGGTGTTCCCGCGCCCACTCCAACGCCCCGTGCATCGCCGACCCGCACGACCAACCCACAAAAAGTCCTTCCTCCTTCGACAGTCGCCGGGCCATAATGGCTGCGTCTTTGTCGGTCACTTTCACAAAATGATCGATCACGCTGAAATCGACGTTCTGGGGCAAAATATCCTCCCCAATGCCTTCGGTCAGGTACGGGTAAATCTCGCCCTCATCGAATTCGCCGGTTTCTTTGTATTTCTTGAACACCGAACCGTAGGTGTCAATGCCTACCGAAACGACAGCCGGGTTTTGCTCTTTCAGGAATTTGCTGGTGCCGCAAATGGTGCCGCCCGTACCCACGCCAGCCGCAAAGTGCGTGATTCGCCCGTCGGTGTCGCGCCAGACTTCGGGGCCGGTGGTCTGGTAGTGGGCGGCCGTGTTTGCCGGGTTGTCATACTGATTGGGATACAACGAGTTTGGAATCTCCTGATTCAACCGTTTGGCCACCGAATAATACGAACGCGGGTCTTCGGGGGTAACGTTGGTGGGGCAAACGATCACCTCAGCTCCCACCGCCCTCAAAATGTCCATCTTCTCCTTGGACTGTTTGTCGGCCATCGTAAAAATGCACTTGTAGCCCTTGCCAATGGCCGCCAACGCCAACCCCATGCCGGTGTTGCCGCTTGTACCCTCGATAATGGTGCCACCCGGTTTCAGAATGCCCCGCTGTTCGGCATCTTCGATCATAGTCACGGCGATGCGGTCTTTCACCGAGTTGCCGGGGTTAAAATACTCGACTTTGGCCAACACGGTGCCCCGAATCCCCTTTGTGACTTTGTTGAGCTTCACCAACGGCGTGTTGCCGATGGTGTCGATAATGGAGTTGTAATAGTTCATGTGGTTTGATTGATGAAGGTTATGACTCTATGAGTTCAGGTTTTAGTGTAGGCCACCAAAAATGCCTGCACCTGTTCATGAAAATGCCCGAAGCTGCGGGATTGTTTAGCAAGTTTGGCAAAATTAGCCTTACTAACTGCTTCCTGCACTACCTTTTTGATTTGCTGGCGGTCGGGGTTGCTTCGTCCGTAAACTCGCTTCTTAGTGTCGTCTTTTGCGGTCGATTCCAGACTGTTAGCTGTGGCGTTTTGCTGGACATAACCCACCCAACAATCCATAGCCTGAATCGGAACGTACAGAATGATGCGGTCTTTGTAAGAGCGGTAAACTTTGCCCATCCGATCCTGCAATTCTCGAACCCGTTCAGTGTGGTAGTCCAAGTCGTCTGTATGATCTGGTTTGTCTAAATCAATGCCGATAATGCACAAATCACAAGGGTCTCTTTCATCTGTAAACGACCGGGCGCACAAGGTTCCAGCCTCCTGCAGGACTTTGGAAACACTCGGATTTTTAGTGATGGCTATCTGAACTCTGGTGCGGTTAACCTGCATTCCAGAAGCAAATGTAGTCGCTATCCAAGCCATATAAGCCGGAATAAACTCGTATTCTGCGAAGCCTTCGCCAATTAGGGTATAGCGCAACATTGACTTACTCATATAATGGACGGAACCCCTCCTAACAGGCCATAGAGCCAGTTTTCGCTCAGATTAGTGGTTAAATCAATGGGGTCAAGGCCCATTTCTTCATTTTGTTTATTGGTTGGTTCAATGATGTCCTTTTGCAGATTGCGCACGTAGGTAGCCCCTTCCTCATCCTTGTCAAACACAAATACCGATTCCGGGCGCGTTGCAAAATCATCTAAAACATGCTCATTGTGCGTTGTCAGGATAATCTGAATGTCTTTTTCCTCGGCCAGCCGGAAAATAAAGTCCATCACCTCCCGAATTCGCCGAGGGTGAATGCCCTTCTCTGGTTCTTCCAATAGTAGAAGCTTGGGCGGGTTGGGTTGGTTGATGATGGTTAGTAAGGCCAAAAAGTATATTACCCCTTCTGAAACTTCGCTTGCCCAATACCCAACATCTTCTTTATCAAAAAATTGAAGACCTAGTAAATCTTCATCACCTACCCGAACAGGGGGCAAAGTGAAGTACGTGAACTCAGGGATACAGGTATTCATTTCATCTTGAATTGTCTGAGCATTTTTACGCTTATAGTTTGTATCTAAAAAATAGTAGAAAGCTATAAGATTGGAGCAATCGGCATTCAATGTGGTTTCAGAGGCAGAGAACTTGTTGTATTGAATCAGTTTGTTGGGATCAGGTTTATATGTATAGCTTATACCACTGAATTCTCTAAGTAACTTGCCCATGTCGGGTAATTGTGTGTAGCTTAAGTCATTTAGCGTTAAGGTTTTGCTTTGATGCATGCGTAATCCGTAATTATCTCCTTCAAATCCGTAGTCCCGAAAAATGAAATGAGTGTATTGACCATCAGGGCTACCAGATGGTTTCCCTTCAAAAATCAACTCTAGCGATAGCCTATTTGCCAAAGATTTACGATACAAATCATTTATATCTATAGAATATTTATCTCCAAAAATATCCTTGATTCTTTCCAACGCCTTCAAAAAATTCGTCTTCCCGGAGTTGTTAGGGCCGATGAGCAGATTGACCTTTTGGAGGTCGAGGGTTACGTCTTTGAGGCTCTTGAAGTTCTGAATCGAAACGCGCTTGAGCATGGTTGGTCGGCAAGTTGTACGGCGCAATACTACGGATTTTTGGTGGGGTTGTGCAATAGTGCAAAGCACAAGTTCAGTCGGTTCTGCCCCTAAATCCCCTGAAGGGGACTTTGCTTCCATGTCGAATAAAGTCCCCTTCAGGGGATTTAGGGGCAGGGCCAGCTTGTAATTCACCTTTGCATTTTCCGCTCTCCGCACATTTTGCGGAGATTAGTTAAGCACAAAGAAGCCGCCGGTCTCTCAACCGGCGGCTTTTGCACAACATATTTGTCGTTATCAGGCTAAATCGAAGCGGCCCAGGTTCATTACTTTGGTCCAGGCGGCAACAAAGTCGTTCACAAATTTCTCCTGCGAGTCGCCACATCCATAGACTTCGGCGATGGCGCGGAGTTCTGAGTTCGAGCCAAAGATAAGATCGACGCGGGTGCCGGTCCACTTGGGTTCGCCCGTTTTGCGATCACTACCCACAAATACGGTCTGGGCATCCGATGTTGCCCGCCAGGTGGTTCCCAGGTCGAGCAAGTTCACGAAATAGTCGTTTGTTAGTGCTTCGGGACGCTTCGTGAAAACACCATGCTTCGAGTGATCAAAGTTCGTGTTCAGCGCACGCATGCCGCCCACAAGCACCGTCAACTGAGGTACAGTCAGCGTCATCAGTTGGGCTTTGTCGATCAGCATACTCTCAGCCGCCGATTTGTGCTTGACATTGGCGTAGTTGCGGAATCCGTCGGCGGCTGGCTCCAGTGCATCAAACGACTGCACATCGGTTTGAGCCTGTGAAGCATCGGCACGACCCGGCGTAAAGGGCACCGTCACGGCGTGACCGGCATTCTTTGCCCCCTGCTCAACACCAGCGCATCCCCCCAAAACAATCAGGTCGGCAAGTGAAACCAGTTTGCCTCCCGACTGCGCACTGTTGAAATCAGATTGGATACTTTCGAGTTTCTCGAGCACCGTGGCCAGTTGCGCCGGATTGTTGGCTTCCCAATCTTTTTGCGGTGCCAGGCGAACACGCGCCCCATTGGTGCCACCACGTTTGTCGGAATCACGGTATGTTGAAGCTGAGGCCCAGGCAGTTGATACCAGCTGGGACACCGACAGGCCTGAAGCAAGAATGGTAGCTTTCAGGGCAGCAATGTCCTCATCGTTAATTAGTTCGTGCGTAACGGCGGGGACAGGATCTTGCCAGATCAACTCTTCCGTAGGCACTTCCGGGCCGAGGTAGCGTTCAATCGGCCCCATATCGCGGTGCGTCAGCTTGAACCAGGCGCGGGCAAAGGCATCGGCGAATGCATCCGGGTTTTCGTGGAAGTGCCTGGAAATTTTCTCGTAGGCCGGGTCGGCTTTCAGAGCCAGATCGGTAGTCAGCATTGTTGGTGCATGACGTTTCAATGGATCATGAGCATCGGGCACTGTACCGGCCCCGGCACCATCTTTTGGCTGCCACTGATGCGCCCCACCCGGGCTTTTCGTCAGTTCCCATTCGTAGCCAAATAGGTGGTCAAAATAGTCGTTGCTCCATTGAGTTGGCGTTTTGGTCCAGGTCACCTCAAGACCGCTGGTGATCGTGTCGCCTGCATTGCCACTCCCAAATGAGTTTTTCCAGCCAAGACTTTGCTCCTCAATGCTCGAACCGGCGGGTTCAGAACCAACATGCTTGCTCGGATCAGCCGCACCGTGAGTTTTGCCGAAGGTGTGTCCGCCCGCAATCAGGGCCACGGTCTCCTCGTCGTTCATCGCCATGCGGCCAAAGGTTTCCCGGATGTCATAGGCTGCACCCAGCGCATCAGGTTGTCCTTTTGGGCCTTCCGGGTTCACATAGATGAGACCCATGTGCGATGCACCAAGCGGTTGCTCGAGTTTGCGCTGACCATTGCTACCGGCATACCGGATATCGTCGCCCAACCACTCGGTTTCAGAACCCCAATAAACATCTTCCTGAGGCTCCCACCTATCTTCCCGTCCGCCACCGAAGCCGAACGTCTTCAAACCCATCGATTCGAGGGCGCAGTTACCCGTGAGCACCATCAGGTCGGCCCACGAAAGTTTCCGGCCATATTTCTGTTTGATTGGCCACAGCAGCAAACGTGCCTTATCAAGGTTTGCATTGTCGGGCCAGCTATTGAGTGGCGCAAAGCGCAGCATACCGGCACCCGCCCCACCCCGGCCATCGCCGATGCGGTATGTACCGGCGCTGTGCCAGGCCATCCGAATAAAGAAAGGGCCATAATGACCATAGTCGGCTGGCCACCACTCCTGCGACGTAGTCATCAGATCGAAGATGTCCTGTTTCACCGCAGCCAGATCAAGCGTCTTGAAGGCCGCAGCGTAGTCAAACGTCTCGTCCATCGGGTTGGACAGGGAAGAATGTTGGCGGAGAATGTTCAACTTTAACTGATTTGGCCACCAGTCGTGGTTTCGCGTACCACCACCAGCACTTTTATTTAAGACCCCACTCGAAAACGGGCACTTACCGACGGTGTTGACTTTACTTTCGTCATTAACATCCCATACGGTTGTATCTGGACCTGCGTTATTTTCCATTGTCGATAAACTTATAGTATGTAAAGGATCAAATTTACCCATCAAAAGTATAACCCATAAAGGCAGGAGCAAAATCGTTTTAATTTATTCAGACATAAGAAAAAATTATACCTTAGTGAAGATTTCATAATTTACGAAAGCCAATGACGCTCGTTCAATTAGAATACCTGATTGCGATTGATCAATATAGACAACTGACCATAGCGGCCGATAACTGTTTCATTAGCCAGCCTGCCCTCAGTATGCAGTTGCAAAAACTGGAGGAAGAACTGGGTGCCAAGCTGTTCGACCGAAGCCGACAGCCGGTGGTGCCCACTGAGATTGGACGGGCCGTAATTGAACAGGCACGAATTGTGGTGCAGGAGTCGCGCCGGATCACCGACATTGTTCAGCAAGCCAAAGACGAGGTAACGGGCGAACTACGGGTAGGCATCATTCCAACGCTTGCTCCTTACCTGCTTCCCCTGTTTTTGGCTCAGTTTCTGCAAAACTACCCGGCGGTTCGGCTCAGTGTGCGCGAGGTGACTACCGATACCCTGTTACAACTTCTGAAATCGGAGCAACTCGATGTAGGCATTGCCGTTACACCCCATAGCGACGAAAAGTTGGCCGAGCGTCGGTTATTTCACGAAGAATTTGTGGTATACGTAGCCGGGCAGGATGCAGCAACCGCTAAAGAATATATACTACCCGACGACATTGATCCCGACCAGTTGTGGCTTCTGGAAGAAGGTCATTGTATGCGTTCGCAGATTATGAGCCTGTGCGAGTTACGCAAACGCCGGGTCGAATGGAGGAATTTCCAGTATCAGGCGGGCAGCATTGAGGGCCTGAAACGGATGGTAGAGCGATATGGAGGCCTGACCATCCTGCCCGAACTGGCTATCATTGACTTACCAACCGAACAACAGGCACAAATCCGACGATTTGCGGCTCCGGTCCCAGGACGTGAAATCAGCCTCATCACCCAACCTAACTATGTGAAGCAACCGCTCATTGCGGCCCTTGAAGCCGAAATTCTACGCGCCGTTCCGAGTCGGATGCGACAATAAGCTAATATGAATGAGAGAATTTTGGTGCATCGTGCGCCGGTTTACGGGCTACTTATCAACTTTTAAGGCCAATAGAAGACTACTTGCCTGTTTGTACATCTTTTTCGCAACGCACGCTTCTCAACATTAATTTCAATCCATTATATTTGGCCTTACTCAACACCCCGATTTTTTGATGTACCCCTTTACCCGATGATGCCTCTTCCAATTACCGTTTGGTTAGTCGATGATGACGACGATGATTTAATGTTACTGAAAACGGCTTTTGAGCGAGTCGATTCATCAGTCTTCCTCGAAACCATGCACGATGGCGAAGACCTAATCGTCAAACTTCAAAGCAGCTCGGAACGCCCCAGCTTTGTCGTGTTAGATCTGAACATGGATCGGTTGAGCGGGATGGAGGCTCTCCAGGAAATTCGGCAGGAGTTTCCTCAGAAGGAGCTTAAAATCATTGTCCTGACAACGTCGTTTAACCCGGACGACCGCTATCGCTCGGAAGTGATGGGAGCTAACGATTTTTTTGTAAAACCCACCGAGTTCAACGAACTGATCGATTTAGTTCGGGAGTTGCTGCGTCAGTGGGTAGCCTGACTCAGCCACCGCTGCAAAAACGCGGCACCATCCATGAGCCAGGCAATGCTGAGGTGAATGAGTAAACCGCCCAAAATACTACGGGTGTAGAGCGCGAGCACACCCAGCACGTATCCTCCAAAAACCGACGAAATGGTTTCGCCCAGTGGTTTGCCAAAATGAATGCTGGCATACGCTACCACCATCGGCAAGACAACTGCGGGTCGGGCTTGGTCAAACGGATTTTTGCCAAAAATCCGGCTCAGGCCAATAATCAGAAATCCCCTGAACATCAGCTCGGTAGGTAGGAAATCCCAACCGTAGGACAGTTCGTAGATCAGGGCCGTAACCCATTCGGGAACCCCCAAATATTCGTTGGCCGATGTGTCTTTATAAGTCGGGTAGAAGTCCAGAAAACTGGATTGGAACGAGGCAATAGCAATAATCGGTATCATCAGGAGCATCAGCGTGGCATAGACTTGCAAGCCCTCGCGCTTGGGTTTCAGGCCATAAAAATAGCTTGGCTCCCGGTCAACAAATTTATAATACAGAAACAGCGGCAACACCAGTGTGAGGATAGAATGCAGGTTGCTCAGGCAGTAAAAGGCAAAAATGTAGATCTGCCCACCCAACAATTGCTGACTCCATTCATTATAGCCGTAGAAACCGGCATAGAAGCCATAGGCCACCCAGCCCACACCCGTGTGGAGCCAGAACCGGGGATTCCGCCAGATATCCAGCCGCTTATGAAAGTACGTCCAAAGGCCCATTGCCGCATAATACGTGGAGGCATAGAGCACTATGTATAGCACTGGTCGTTTCCAGCTTCCCCGATATGAGTCAATGTAGGTATCTTCCAAATCGAGGGTATAATTCACCGTAATCAGCCCGGCCAGCAACAGTGCGGTGGCAATGTACAGGTCTGGGCGAAAATCGGCGCGGAGGTAGGTGCGGAGGTCACGAATCAGTTGCTTCATAAGAAATCAGGAGGCCAGCGTGTCTATCAGGCCAGCAATGTCGGATTCTGTATTGAAACTGTGTAAACAAATTCGGATGCGCTCCTGCCCAACCGGAACCGTAGGACTAAGAATAGCCCGAACATCATACCCGGCTGTTTGCGCTTTGGTGGCCATTTCCCGACAGGCTTCATTACCTGCAACGAGCAAACATTGGATAGGCGACGAACTATCTGTCCAGCAGGCGTGTGGCATTTTTTGCGAAGCCCTTTCCCGAAAAAAAGAAACGCGCCGATGCAGTTGAGTGCGTTGTTCGGTGAGGGTTGGTAATTGTTCGTGGGCGCACTGAATGGCCAGCAAACTGTGGGGCGGCAAAGCAGTGGTGTAGATGAAAGAACGGGCTGTGTTGATCAAATAATCCCGCAACAACTCTGGCCCCACAACGGCGGCCCCATGAACACCCAACCCTTTTCCAAACGTGTGAACGCGGGCTAAAACCCGATTCTGCAAGCCCAACTCAACCACCAGCCCTTCGCCGTTGGGACCATAAACACCCGTTGCATGAGCCTCATCCACAAGCAGATGGGCATTATAATCGGCACATAATTCAACCATCTGGGCAAGGGGAGTCCTATCGCCATCCATTGAGTACACAGACTCTACGGCTACAAAAATGTTGGGTATTTTCCGATCACGGGCATCCTGCAACAACGTGCTTAGATGGTCGAGGTTGTTGTGTGCAAATCGGTGGCGTTCGGCATAGGAAAGCCGCGCCCCATCGATCATGCTGGCATGAATCAGTTCGTCGGTCAGGAGAACGTCTCCCCGTTGCGGGAGCGATGACAACAGGCCAATGTTAGCATCGTAACCTGAATTAAAAACAAGGGCCCTCTCTGTCTGATAAAAAGCCGCTAACTGGGTTTCGACTTTGTCGGCCAGAGAGGTATGACCTGCCAGTAGTCGAGAACCTGTTGCGCCATTTTTAATGTTATCTTCCTGGTTATCAGCCTGCTGAACTGCTTGCCAAAGGGCGGCAGAATGGGCTAAACCGAGGTAATCGTTGGAGCAAAAATCAACGAGATTACCCCGCAGGCGGAGTTGGCGAAGCAGACCCGCCTGCTCGCGCAGACGCAGACGGTTAGTAAGAAAGGGGATGTTTTGGTACATTGAACCGCAAAAATACGGTGTTAATGGCACGCGGATGACACAGATCAGGCTGATTCGCGCTGATTTTTAAGCGTTCTTTGCCAACGATTCCTACTTTGATGAAACAACTCTTTCTGCACCCGGCTATGCTGGTTTTTTTGGGAGGTGGCACGGGCAGCCTGCTTCGCTACGGACTGGGGCAGTGGTTGCCGACTGTGTTGAGCGGGCGACCATTCCCGCTGGCTATTTTGGGGGCTAACGTGCTGGCAAGTGCCGTTTTGGGGGCTGCTGCCGGAGCCTTTGCGGGGCGATTAATTGGCCACGACCTCCGATTGCTGATTGGGGTTGGCTTTTGCGGGGGCCTAAGCACGTTTTCAAGTTTCAGCGTCGACACGCTGCTTCTGTTTCAACAGGGCCGACCGGGCGTGGCGCTGCTCAATATCGGACTCAATGTAGTGCTTTGCCTGTTGGCTTCTGCCGCTGGCTTTTGGGCAGTTTTAACCAATAATTAACTCCTTTCGCTAAAAACCAGGCGGGAAAAATCAGGGAGTCACAACTATATTTGAGTGTCTGACCTGGTTTTGCTTTTCTTTCTGTTGACGTAATCATGAAAAAGTTGTTCATCCTGTTACTCGGAATTAGTACCGTCTTCATTTCAGGTGCATTCACTTCACTGAATCAGACTTTTATCTGGGATCACTACAAGATTCAGGTAACTGTGCCCGACGATTTCACTGTCATTAAAAATACGGATGAGGAGTTCGAAATGAATGGCGACGGTATGGAACTGACGATGGAGCTTTTCGAGCAGAATATCACGCTCGACGAGTTGGACGAGGCCGTGAAAAAAGGGGCCGATGCCATCAAACTCGAAGCCCTCGACGATGAACACGAGCTGGACATGAACGGTCTCGAAGGGTATTACGTAGAAGGGATGCTGAAAGGCAATCGGGTGATGTTTGCGGGCTTGATGGACCCTCAGTCGCACACCAACTTTTTTCTGGCACTCACCTTCGATGATACCGACAAATCGGCTGAGGCCGACGCACTTCGCATTCTGAGCAGTATTAAACACGCTCGTTGACATTACCTATTCCTTCCTCTTGACCGCCACGACCGAACTGCGCAGTTCGGTCGTTTTTTTTGGCAACCACTGTAAGTTTTTCGGGCCGCTGACGACTAACTGATTCATAACGACACTCTTTGGCACGTGGAAAAGGAATTTATCGAGTTGATCAATCGGCATCCGGGCATCCTGTATAAGGTTTGTAGAGCCTATGGTCAGGAGGAAGCCGACCGGCAGGATTTGTACCAGGAAATTGTTCTTCAGCTTTGGCGGGCGTTTCCCACGTTCCGGCACCAGGCCAATGCCAGCACCTGGCTGTATCGGGTGGCGATGAACACGGCCATTTCCGACTACCGAAAAGGAAAACGAACCCACCCGACCATACCCTTTTCGCAACTCGTCACCACACTCCCCGACCTCTCCGACGAAGACACCCTACCCGCCGAAATAAGCCAGTTATACGAGGCCATCAACCAGTTAAGCAAGATTGAAAAAGCCTTGATTCTGCTTTATCTGGATGATAACCGCTACGACGAAATTGCCTCAATTATGGGCATTACAAAATCGAATGTGGGCGTAAAACTCAAGCGGGTCAAAGCCAAACTTGAAAAATTAGTGAATACATAAACAGCTCAAAGTCATGAACTTAGACGAATTAAAAACAAGCTGGAAAACCCTGGACGACAAACTAATGGTGACTCATAGCCTGAATGAGAAGATGGCCCGGTCACTGATCAATGATCGGTCGCGGGGGACCGTGGCGGGCATCACGGTCGAGCTGAAGCGGGCAGGGTTTTTCTTTACCGGACTGCTGGTTGTATTCGGGATCGTCCTGGTCACTAACCCGTTTGACTATTCAGGTCGGGCCGAGTTCATTCCGGTTGTTCTATACAGCCTGTTGGTGGTGATTGCCCTCGTCCTGATTGCGCAGGAATACCGGCAGGTTCGGCAAACAACGCTGGCCCAAAGTAACTTGCACGAAAGCCTGAATCAGGTGATCAGGGTACATGAACAGTATCTGAAAACAATGGATCGGGTTTGGAAACTGAGTCTCGTGATTGGCTTTTTGTTCGGACTTTCGCTGTTTGCCCGCCATTTTTCGGATTATGGTCTCGCGAAATTTGTGCTACTTGCTGGTGGACAAGCCCTGACGGTTATCGCCATGTATGCCCTGGCAACCTGGCTCATGGGTCAGGCCCCCAATTCGCACATCAGCCAGTTGAAAGCACACCTTACTGAACTGGACGAGTTGGAGCAGTAGGCGTTTCGCTCACCAAACCATCACCCTTTCGCTCTTTCCTCATGAAACTCCTCCCCTTCCTGCTTTTGCTGCTACTCAATCCCGCTCTGGCTCAATGGAAAATATTTCCGGTTAACACCACGGCCAATTTTCGGGCGGTGAGTGCCGCCAGCGAAAAAGTGATCTGGATTGGCGGGTCGGGCGGAACATTTTTGCGCTCAACCGACGGTGGCAACACCTGGCAAACCGGCACGGTAAAGGGTGCCGAAACGGGCGACTTTCGGGATGTGCAGGCCATTGATGCCCAAACTGCCGTGCTTATGAGTGCTGGCCCCGCCGAGCAGGGACAGGCCCGAATCTACCGAACCACCAACGGCGGACAATCCTGGACACTCAGCTACCAAACTCAGCAAGCGGGTGTTTTCTTCGACGGCCTTTCGTTCTGGAACGCCCGGCAGGGCATTGCTTTCAGCGACCCGGTGGCGGGGCGTTATGTGTTGATCCGTACTGAGGATGGCGGGCAGACATGGCAACCTGTTCCCCCGGCTCAAACCCCGGCAGTAAATGCTGGAGAGGCCGCTTTTGCAGCCAGTGGAAGCAGTATGGTGGTTCAGGGTTCCCGGAATGTCTGGATTGGTTCGGGTGGAGTGGGGGGTGGGCGCGTGTTCCGATCAACGGATGGTGGAAGATCATGGGCGGTGTCGGAAACGGGTATCCCTGCCGATTCGAGCAAGGGTGTGTTCGGGCTGCATTTCTTTACCGCCAAAGAGGGCATTGCCGTAGGTGGCGATCATAAAAACGTGACCAAGCCCGGCCCCAATGTGGCTCTCACCCACGACGGGGGTAAAACATGGTCGCCTATGCAACCGGCCACTGCTGCCGGCCTAAAAGAAGCTGCTTGGCGGCTGCCAAACGGGCATTGGCTGCTGGTGGGACCATCAGGTACAAGTTTGTCTGCCGATGAGGGCAAAACGTGGCAGTCGTTAGATCAGGAGCCGTTTCATGCCCTGGTTTGCGCTGGTAATACCTGCTGGGCTGTGGGGGCAAAAGGACGGGTTGCCCGGCGTACATTTTAGGGGTAGTTTTTCGTTATTTCCGAAACACACGTTCTCTCTTCCGGTGGTTATGCGCGTTCTTACCTTGTTGGTGGTGGGGTTGATAAGTATGGGTAAGCTTTCGGCCCAAAATCCCGCCCGTTCACTGCCTCAAAAACAGGTTTCATTCACCTGTAACTATACCGGGCAAAAAAGTCCGATGGTCACCTGCAACTATGTGGCCACTCCGTCGAATGGCCATGCCGAGCGGGTGGTAGACCGAATTCTGAAACCGATTGGCTTGTTGCGAAACTTCAACGTGATGGAGTGCGCCAACACCCAAAACTGCTTTGCCACGGTGGTAGCGGGCCAACGGTTCATTATTTACGATGGCGCATTCATGCAGCGTATCGAAGAAGAAACCGACACTGACTGGTCGGCCATCAGCATCATGGCCCACGAAATTGGGCACCATTTGCAGGGTCACACCATCGACGGAAAAGGTGCCCGACCTCAGAAAGAGATTGAAGCCGACAAGTTTTCTGGCTTTGTATTGCACCAATTGGGAGCATCATTAGAGGAATCGTTTGCTGCCATTCGTGCCCTGGGCAGCGAACATCCGACTTCTACGCACCCCGCCCGGGCAGATCGGCTGGATGCCATCAAGAAAGGCTGGCTCGAAGCCGACGAAATCTACCCGCGTTCGGGATCAGCACGGACAAATGCCCCCATTGCCTCGAAACCAGTGGCCCAGCGTCGGGTAGGAACCCGGCCCGCCACAGCCCCGCCAAGCGTAACCGAAATGTCGGACCACCCCAACCCCGAAGCCGCTTCTGCTGCGACAACCACCCGCTCCACGCGCCCCGTTGCCAGCAAACCCGCCGTGGTTGCCGCAAATCGAGTTGGCTGTTTGTCAGGCAATTGTGCTGATGGATATGGCACTTATGTTACCCCCAACCGCGAACGTTATGTGGGCGAGTTTGTCGATGGCGACAAGCACGGGCAGGGTATTCAGTATTATGCCGATGGCAAAATGAAGTATAAAGGAGCCTTTGGCGACAACGAACGGGCGGGGTTCGGCACCTATTATTTCAGAAACGGTGATCGCTACGTGGGGCAGTTTGCCGAGAATGCCCCAAACGGAAAAGGGGTTTACTATTTCTCGGATGGTGACCGGTTTGTGGGCCTGTTTAAAGAAGGCAAACGACACGGCTACGGAGTACTCTACGATTCCGATGGCGATAAACAGGAAGCTGGTCAGTACGAAGATGACGAGCTGGTTAACTAATTTTGCGGCCGGGCCACCAAAACGGTCCGCCCGCTTTTTTATGATCACAGAGACCCCTTCCCACTACGACCACCTGGAGCAGATGTCGGTACACGACCTGCTGATTAACATCAACAACGAAGACAAGACTGTGCCGTTGGCTGTTGAAAAAGCCATTCCCCAAGTTGAAGCTCTTGTAACGGCCACCGTGGAGCGGATGCAGAACGGCGGACGGCTTTTTTATATCGGGGCTGGCACCAGCGGTCGGCTTGGCGTGGTAGATGCCTCCGAATGTCCGCCCACCTAT
The DNA here is from genome assembly GCA_031411995.1 of Cytophagales bacterium. Taxonomy (GTDB): domain Bacteria; phylum Bacteroidota; class Bacteroidia; order Cytophagales; family Spirosomataceae; genus Rudanella. The sequence goes on along the minus strand of JANOCD010000008.1, from coordinate 44,738 downwards.
GGCGTTCCCTTCGATATGGTGATTGGCCTGATTGCTGGTGGCGATGGAGCCATCCGCAAAGCCGTTGAATTTGCCGAAGACGACCCTCAACAAGCCTGGATCGACATGCAGGAATATCAACTTACGCCCCAGGACGTGGTGGTGGGCATTGCCGCTTCGGGCCGGACTCCCTACGTGATTGGCGGTCTGCAACAGGCCCGCGAATTTGGTTGCCTCACGGGTTGCGTGGTGTGCAACCCCGGCTCGGCGGTGGCAGCGGCTTGTGAGTTTCCGGTTGAGGCTGTGGTGGGACCGGAGTTCGTGACGGGCAGCACCCGCATGAAGTCGGGCACGGCGCAGAAACTGGTGCTCAACATGCTTTCTACCAGCGTTATGATTCGGTTGGGCAAAGTAAAGGGCAATAAGATGGTCGACATGCAGTTGAGCAATATCAAGCTACAGGATCGGGCCGCCAAAATGGTCATGAGCGAGATCGGCGTATCGCGCGAAGTGGCCGAGGAGTTACTGGGTAAATTTGGTAATGTCCGGGGAGCCATCGAAGGTTATTCATCCTGAATTACAGCCATTCATACAATTTTTAGTCAAAATTCGTTAACGCTGCTTGTTTACTAAACAGTGTTCAGTATGTTTGTGCCGTTAAGCAAAGGCAAATGGGAATCATAGAACGGAAGGAGCGGGAGCGGGAGGAAATGCGTCGGTTGATAGTAGAGGGAGCGCGGCACCTGTTTGTAGCCAATGGTTACGAAAAAGTGAGCATTCGCAACATTGCGGAAGCCATTGAATATAGCCCGGCCACGATCTATCTGTATTTTAAGGACAAAAACGAAATTCTCTATGCCGTTCATTCGCAGGCGTTTGGCAAGATGATGGAGGAGTTTCGTCCGGTTTTTGACATCGACGATCCGTTTGAGCGACTGGTCGAAATGGGACGACGATATATGCAGTTTGCGGTCGATAACCCCGAATTGTTTGACATTATGTTCATTGTGACGGCCCCAATGGAAACACTGGAATGCCGGGAAGACATCTGGAGCGAAGGACGCACCGCTTTTAACATGCTGGTTCAGGTGGTTCAGGATTGTATCAAAGCTGGTATTTTCAAGGTTGACGATGCCGAGGTTGCCGCCATGATGATCTGGAGCAATATTCATGGTCATACGGCTTTGTTCCTGCGGAAACGCATGATGATGTTCCCCGAAGAACGCCGACAAGTGTTGATGACTGAAGCGTTTACCCTCTTCTGTGACACCATGAAAAAAGGCCTTAACTAATCACAGACTATTTTTTTATCCACTCACTAAACACTGTTCACTAACTATTGATTGATTATGAAACAGCTACACAACTCAATCAGGCATCTTCCCCAACAGCCAACTTGGCGATGGTTGACCCCATTTTTCATTAGTCATCTTGCATTAGTCATTTCTTCAGTGGCACAACCGCCACCTACCACCATTCTGGATGAATATGTGCAGATGGGGCTGCAAAACAACCTTGCGCTTCGGCAGGAGTCGCTGGAAGTGAGCCGGGTAATGGAATCGCTGAATCAGGCACGAGCGTTGTTTTACCCCCGCATCACGTTCAACCCAACATATTCGCTGGCGGCTGGCGGTCGTCGGTTAGAGTTCCCGATTGGGGATTTGATTAATCCGATCTACAGCACCCTCAACCGCCTGACCGGGGCCGAGAAATTTCCGACCAATCTTGAAAATGTGAATCAGTTGCTGGCTCCCAACAACTTCCACGATACGCGGGTGAATGTTCAATATGCCATCTACAACACCGATATTCAATACAATTACCTCATTCAGAAGAACTTACTCACTGCCCAACAGGCCCGTCGGCAGGTGATTGAAAACGAACTGCGCTACAACATCGCCACGGCCTATTACCAGTATCTGCAAACGCTGGATGCAATTCGAATTTTTACCAACTCGAAAACCATCCTGCGCGAACTGGTGAAACTGAACCAGAAGTTGGTGAACAACAACGTGGCAACAAAAGACGTAGTTACGTCGGCAGAATACGAAGTGAGCAAATTGGATCAGCAGATGGCGGTGGCCGAAAAAAACCGCGAAACAGCCCGCGCCTATGTCAACTTCCTGCTCAACCGCGACCTACTCACCGCTCTGAAGGTTGACAGCACCCTGCTCACCAACCCCTTGCCCGCCCCCGCCGAATCGGTAGTAAGTCTGGAAGAGGTTGCGCTGGCGCAACGGAAGGAAATTAACCAGTTGCAAGGGTCATTGCAGGCGGCACAAACGGCTATTAAACTGAATGAGGCCAACGCTAAAATTCCGTCGATTTATGTGGGTGGATACGCTGGTTTTCAGGGCTTTGGCTACACGTTTAAGAATCAGGCCTATACCATTGGACAGTTGGGCCTGACCTGGGACCTGTTTAAGGGCTACGAAAAACGCTCGAAGGTACAGCAGGCCAAAATTCAGGCCGAGTCGGTGCAGACCCGGCTAACGGAGGTGCAACAGCAGATTCGGTTGCAGGTGGTGCAGGCTTTTTACGAAGCCGATGCCGCCGACGAAAGCCTTCGGGCCACAGGGCAGGGCGTAACGGCAACTGGTCAAACGCTCCGCATCATCGACAGCAAATACCGCAACGGTCAGGCGTTGTTAATCGAGTTTCTGAAAGCCCAAAACGACCACCTCACGGCGCAGATTCAGCAGTCGCTGGCAAAAATGGATGTGCGCCTGAAACGGGCTGCGCTGGATCGGGTAACGGCAGTGAAGTAATAAACCATTTACAACCATGAAATCCCTACAACTCCTTCTATCTCTGCTCCTCACCATCTTCGTCTGGGCGTGTGGCAGTAAAGCCAGCGACCAGAAAAAAGAGGCCGCTGCCACCGAATTAGACGAATCAGTCGTCCCCGTGAAATTGGCTCCTGTGCAGATGGTGACTCGCGCCGAACCCGTTGCCGCGTCGGGCTTGCTATCATCGGCAGAGGAAGCCAGGCTGTCGTTCAAGATTGGCGGGATTATTAACAAATTGTACGTTGACGAAGGCCAAACCGTTCGGAAAGGGCAATTGCTGGCCACGCTCGATCTGACCGAAATCAACGCGCAGGTCAGTCAGGCGCAGTTGTCGGTCGAAAAATCGGAGCGCGATATGAACCGGGTAAAGGCCATGTATGCTGACACAGCCGCTACCCTCGAACAAATGCAAAATGCCACCACGGGCAGCAGCGTGGCCCGACAAAACCTCACCATTGCCAGGTTCAACCAGTCCTACGCCCAAATCCGCTCGTCGGTGGATGGCACCGTGACGCGCAAAGCCATGAATGAAGGAGAGTTGGCCTCGCCGGGTGCGCCCGTGTTTGTGGTGTCGGGTAACCGCCGGAATGATTGGGTGGTGCGCGTGGGCGTGTCCGACAAGGACTGGGCGCGGCTTCGGCTCGGCAACAAAGCCACTGTACAGTTCGATGCCTATCCGGGTCGCTCGTTCCGGGGTAACGTGAGCGAGTTGGCGCAGGCCGCCGACCCCATGAACAAACTATATGAAGTCGAGATTCGAATTGACCCCAGTGGCGTTCGGTTTGCGCCGGGCTTGTTTGCCAAAGTGCAGCTAACCCCCGATCAATCAAGAACCTATGCCGTGGTGCCAGTGGAAGCTATCGTGGAAGGCAACGGGCAACAGGGCTTTGTGTATGTGTTGACTGTCGACAAAAAAAGGGTTCGCAAGCAACCCGTTCAGATCGGTTTTTTAGACGGCGACAAAGTGCTGTTGAGCAACGGATTAGTCAACATAAAAGACGTTGTCACGGCTGGCTCGGCATTTTTGACGGAGGAATCAACGGTGATTGTTAAATAAAAAATGATAGGGACACAGATTTCACAAATCCGCGTCCCCATCCTCTAAAAACTATGAACCTATCCGAATTTTCCGTTAAAAACTGGCAATTTATGCTGGTGCTGTTCATGGCTGTGGTGGCACTGGGCATCAACTCCCTGTTGAATATGCCACGGGGCGAAGACCCTGAGTTTGTGGCTCCCAACTTCGCCGTGATTATTGTGTATCCCGGCACTGATGCCCTCGACATGGAAGAGCTGGTGGCCGACCCCGCCGAGGAACGATTCAACGCCTTAGACAACATCAATACAATCAGAACCAGTATTGATGATGGCCTGGCCGTGTTGCGCATTGAATATGACTACGGCGTTGACCCCGACGAAAAATACCAGGAAATTGTGCGCGAAGTGAATGCCCTCCGCTCCGAATTACCCCAGGATGTATTCCGCATTCAGATCAACAAATTCTCGCCAACAGATGTGAACGTAGTCCAGGTCGCGCTGCTGTCGGAGGTGGCTTCGAGCCGGGAGTTGGGCGAGCAGGCAAACCGCCTGAAAGAGCAGTTAGCCAAAATAAAAAGCCTGAAAAACGCCGAAGACTGGGGCTACCCGGCAACCACCGTTCGGGTGTCGCTCAACACCGACCGTATGGCGCAGGAGGGCATCCCGGCCAACCGGGTTATTGGCGCGTTGCAGGCCGAAAACCTCAACATTCCGGGAGGTAGTATTCAGGCCGGGTCGCGGAAATTCAATGTGAAAACATCGGGCGACTATCAGTCATTAGACGAAATCAGGAACACCATCGTGGCCACTAACGGTCAGAAAATCATTCACTTGCGTGACATTGCCGATGTGGCTCTTAACTACGAAGATGAATCGCACATTACACGGCTCAACGGCCATCGGGCGGTGCTGGTTACGGCGGGGCAAAAGCTGGGGATGAACATTGCCAAAGTGGGGCAGCAGGTGGACCCGGCCATCGAAGCGTTCGGGAAAACATTACCCGCGCACATCAAAATGGTCAAGAATTTCGATCAGGCCGCCAGTGTGAACCAACGGTTGGGCCGGTTTGCTAAAGACTTTGCCATTGCCATTTTGCTGGTATCACTTACTTTATTGCCACTGGGTTTACGGGCGGCAGTGGTCGTGATGATCTCCATTCCACTGTCGCTGGCTATCGGGCTGGCCGGGCTGAATTTTTTGGGATACAGCATCAACCAGCTCAGCATTGTGGGGCTGATTGTAGCCCTCGGTATTCTGGTGGATGACTCCATTGTGGTGGTCGAAAACATTGAGCGGTATTTGCGCGAAGGCTACAACAAACGGGATGCCGCCATAAAAGCCACCAAACAGATTACGCTGGCCGTTATTGGCTGCACGGCCACCCTGATTCTGGCCTTTTTGCCCCTGCTTTTCCTACCCGAAGCCTCCGGCGATTTCATCCGGTCATTGCCAATGGCGGTGGTCACAACCGTGCTGGCTTCGTTACTGGTGTCGCTCACGATTGTGCCGTTTTTGTCGAGTCGGATTCTGTCGGAAAGCCATAATCCCAACGGCAACATCTTTATGCGTGCCCTGAAAAAAATCATCAGCGGCTCGTATAGTCGCCTGTTAAACTGGGGTTTACGCCATCCGGCTCTAACGTTGCTGGCGGCTTTGGCCCTGTTTTTGGGTGCCCTGTCGCTGGTGCCGAGCGTTGGCTTTGCCCTGTTCCCCGCTTCCGAAAAACCACAGTTTCTGATCAATATCGAAACCCCCGAAGGCAGTAGTTTGGCTGCCACCAACACCGTATCGCGCTATGTGGAGTCGGTTTTGAAGAAAGAAAAGGAAGTAAAATACTTCACGACGAACGTGGGCAAGGGCAACCCGCGCATCTATTACAACGTGATTCAACGGAGCGAGTCAACCAACTTTTCGCAGTTGTTTGTGCAGGTGAACGACATGCCGCCGAGCCAAAAACGCGCCCTGATCGACAAACTCCGCGACAAGCTGATGCACTACCCCAATGCCCGCATTGAGGTAAAAGATTTTGAACAAGGTCCTGATTTAGAGGCTCCTATCGCGATTCGAATATTTGGCGAAAACTTAGATACGCTTCGCACAATATCGGCCCGCGTTGAAACGGCCCTGAAACAAACCCCCGGTCTAATTTATGTAAACAACCCCTTGGCTACCCGCAAAACCGATGTGCGGATTCGGATCAACAAAGAGAAAGCAGGCTTGTTGGGCATGTCCATCGCCGACATCAACCGCACCATCCGCTTAGCCATTGCCGGCCTGAACGTGGGTACCTTCAAAGCCGATAACGGACAAAACGGCTCAGACGATTACGCCATCAACGTGACCCTACCTAAAGGGGCCGTGGCCGACCAAAGCGTGTTGAATAACTTGTATGTGAACACCTTAACGGGAGCGGCCGTACCGCTCCGGCAAGTGGCCGACCTCGAATTCGAGACCACTACCAACCAGATTCGGCACTACGACAAAGACCGCTTTTCGACGGTGACTGGCTTCGTAAAAACGGGCTATCTGGTTGATAATGTGTATAGTGACCTGCTTAAAAAACTCGAAGCCATGAAATTCCCGGCGGGTTTCTCCTATAAAGCGGCTGGAGAATTAGAAAACCGTGAGAAGTCGTTTGGGGGCCTTGGCACCATTATTCTGATAACCATTTTTGGGTTCATTGCGGTGCTGGTGCTGGAATTTGGCACCCTGAAAAGTACCCTGATTGTGTTGTCGGTTATTCCATTAGGCATCATCGGGGCCATTGCCGCCATGCTCCTGACCGGCAATCCGTTCTCGTTTGTGGCCGTCATTGGCTTGATTGCCCTGATCGGAATCGAGGTCAAAAACTCAATTCTGCTTGTTGATTTCACCAACCAACTCCGCGCTGAGGGTACCCCCCTGATCGAAGCCATTCAGCAAGCGGGCGAAATCCGGTTTGTGCCCATTGTGCTGACCTCACTCACGGCCATAGGCGGCCTAACACCCCTGGCCCTGGAGAACAACCCGCTCTACTCCCCACTGGCCTACGTGTTGATTGGTGGCCTGATTTCCAGCACCTTGCTCTCCCGCGTGGTCACGCCGGTCCTGTATAAACTGCTGCCGCCAAAGGTCGAAATGAAGGAACGGGAGATGCTGGAGATGGCGTAGGGGAGATGTAGGTTTCCTGAAGGCGGAATTTTACCGAATCAATCGGCTAAACGTGAGCGACATATCGAGCAAAACCATTTTGGGGCGGGCGTTGCGTTCGATGTGGTAAGCGGCCTCGTTCACATCGGCAATAATGCGCTCAACGTGGGCGGGCTTCAGCACTTTGCCAAAATTCTTCACGAAGCTCAACTCATCGTCGGGCAGGCGCAGAAGCGATTCGGCACCCTGTTGCCACAGAAACAGATCGCGGCACAGGCGCAGGCTATATTCCATCAGGCCCTTCTGTTTCTCTTTGTTGAACCCGTCGAACTGATCGGCTTGTTTCACTAAAGCGGTGAGATCTTGCCGGTAGCAGGCCCGCATCCATTCGGCAAACCAAACGTGGCGGTCGGGGCCGCTGTCGGGGTCAGCTTTGAGCAGTTGAAGGGCAGCAGCCATGTCGCCGTTAGCCAGAAAAGCCGCTTGCCGGGCGCGGGTTTCGTCGAGGTTCAGGGACTGACGCAGATACAGAGCCACCTCCTCGTCGGTGAAAGCCCGCACACCTACGCGCTGCGTTCGCGACAGAATCGTGATGAGCAGTTTGTCGGGCTGGTTGGTGGCCAACAGGAACAGGGTACGTTCGGGTGGTTCTTCCAGAATTTTGAGCAGGGCGTTGGCTGAAGCCCCGTTCATGAGTTCGGGGAGCCAAATCAGCATGATTTTGTAGTGACCTTCGTAGGCTTTCAGCGACAGTTTCTGCAAAATATTCCGGGCCTCTTCTGCCGAAATGTTGCCCTGCTTTTTGTCCATCCCGGCAAATTCGAGCCATTCAGGCAGGGTTCGGTAGGGAGACTCAATAATCATTTTACGCCAGTCACCCAGAAAAGCCTCGCTCGTTTTAGCGTTGGTGCCCATGTTAGCCACCGGGAACACCATATGCAGGTCGGGGTGAACCAACTTGCCCATTTTAATGCACGACGCACACCGCCCGCAGGCATCGTCGGCGGGTTCGCCCGCAGGGGCATCATTCCCAAACAAACCATCGGTTAGCTGCTCCTGCCGACTTTCGCAGTTGGCAAACGTAGCCAGAGCCAATGCCAGCGCGAGGTTGGCACTACCCGTTGGCCCATCGAAAAGCAACGCGTGAGCAAGGTGATTTTCTTGAACGGCCCGAACCAGCATCTGCTTGGTATCGTCGTGGCCAATTATATCGCGGAAAAGCATAGTTTTCTTAAAATCCCCTCTTCCACTTCATCAAAAACCCGCCCCCGTCGGGTGTAGGCTTCTCGGGCTACCAGGAGGGCTTTTTCGATTCGGTAGGGCATAAAGTTGGTATCGGCTCCGCCCCACGAGAACGAGGGAATGTGTTTGGGCTGAAACCCTGCACCAAACACGTTCACGTTGACACCTACCACCGTACCCGTGTTGAACATGGTGCTGATGCCCGCCCGCGTGAAGTCGCCCATGAACAAACCGGCAAACAGTTGCCCGGAATCTTCCAGTTGATTGGTCGCGTAGCTATGCAGTTTCACGTTGGTATAGTCGTTTTTGAGGTTCGAGGTATTGGTGTTGGCTCCGAGGTTGCACCATTCCCCAATCACCGAATTACCCAGATAGCCATCGTGCTGTTTGGCACTATACCCGAACAACACCGAGCCGCCTACCTCGCCCCCGATCTTGCAAAACGGGCCAATGCTGGTGTTTTGGCGCATTCGGCTTCCCCATTGCACCACCGATTCGGTACCGAGCGCAAATGGGCCAACAATAACCGACCCTTCGTTCACCTGGGCGTTGCGGCCAATATAAATGGGACCACTTTCTGCATTCAGAATCGAAGCCCGAACGGTGGCACCTTCTTCCAGAAAAATATTTTCGGAGCCATAAACCTGCGTGAATTTGTCAGTGATGGGTTGCGAGCTGCGATCCCTGGTAAGCCAGGCAAAATCGGCACGAATTTGGGCTACGTTCGCCAGCATAATCTCCCATATCTGCTCAATTGCCGTAAGCGATTTGTCAAAAATCCGGGTAGTGGCCGGGTCAACTACGGGGATTTGCGTTAGTTTTCGGTCACTTCGATGGGCAATTAACAAGCCGTCGGCCCGGGTCAGCGAAGCTCCCATCGACAATTCCTGAATGGCCGAAACTAAACTGGCTGTGGGGCAAACAGCTCCGTTTACATACAGATTATCGACCCCGGCCCGATGCGGAAACTTGGCTTGTAAATAAGGTTCGGTTAGGTACGATGGCTCCACCCGGAGTCGCGTAGCCCATTTTTCGGCGATGGTCATGATGCCCACCCTCACCTTAGCCACAGGCCGGGTAAACGTAAACGGCAACAGTTGCACCCGGATAGCCGGTTCATCAAATAGAATCAGGTTCGTCATAGCACTGCAAATATCGGGCAAAAGAGATGACCGCACGGGCGGCCCCGATCTTTTTTAGAACGATGTTATCTCAATGCGTAGTTTTACGGGCTATGAAACTCCACTTCCACCGATTCGACCTCCGTCTGAAACACACGTTTACCATCGCTCACGACTCGCGGGATGTGCAGCAAACGCTCGTTGTCGAACTGCGCGACGAGTCTGGCTATCAAGGGTTTGGCGAGGCCACAGCCAACAAATATTATGGCATTACGATTGACCAAATGGTGGCCGATCTGGAGACCATCCGCGACCTGATTGAGCAAAACGATCAACTTTCTGCCGAAGATTTTTGGACACTGACTCACCCCTATTTGGCTAAAAACCCGTTCGCGCAGTGCGCTTTAGACGAAGCCATGCACGATTTAGTGGCTAAACGCGCCGGGGTGCCGATGTATAAATACTGGAACCTGAACCCGGCCCGTAATCCCATCAGCAACTACACGATAGGCATCGACACGGTTGAGAAAATGGTGTCCAAAATGCAGGAGCTACCGTGGCCACTCTACAAAATCAAGTTGGGAACCAAAGACGATCTGGCCATTGTACGCGAACTTCGGCAACATACCGGAGCAACATTCCGTGTCGATGCCAACTGCGCCTGGACCGCCGACGAAACCATCCGGTTCGCCCCCGAACTGAAAACACTGGGGGTCGAATTTATTGAGCAACCCCTGCCCGCCGACGACTTCGCGGGACAGCAGCGGGTGTTTGCCGAAAGCGTGTTGCCTGTTATTGCCGACGAAAGCTGCATTATCGAAACCGACGTAGAACAGTGCATTGGTCGCTTTCATGGAATAAACATTAAATTAACCAAATGTGGTGGCCTGACTCCTGCCCGGCGTATGATTGCGCAAGCCAAACAAGCGGGCATGTCGGTGATGGTGGGTTGCATGACCGAAAGCAGCGTCGGCATTTCGGCCATTGCCCAACTCCTGCCCCTGCTCGACTATGTGGACATGGATGGAACTTTGCTCATCACCAACGACCCGGCCACCGGGGTCACACTCGACTACGGACGGGTGCTGTATGCCCAGGAGAACGGAACAGGAGCGCGATTAAAATGACGGACCATTATCTAACCATTGACCAGCTTCCCAATCGGTTTGTGCCGTTTGCGGGGCGTGAGTGCCTGTTTTTTTCGGGAACGTCTTATCTGGGAATGAGCCAGAACCCGGCATTTCAGGCGTTGGTGACCGAGGAAATGATGCGTTACGGCACCGCTTTTGGGAGTTCGCGCAATGGAAACTTACGGCTTCGGATCTATGAAGAAGCCGAAGCCACCCTCGCCCGCTGGACATCGGCCCCGGACGCGCTCACCGTGTCGTCGGGAATGATGGCCGGGCAGGTAGTGATGAATTACCTTCGTGCCGACCCTCGTACTACATTTGTGTATGGCCCGCACGCACACCCGGCCCTCTGGCACGAAATCACCGTGGCTACCCCTACGCTACCGTTTACGGACTGGGTTGCGCAATTACCTAATCAACTGGCTCAAGCCCCGGATTGCCCACTGGTTATTGCCCTGAATGCCGTTGATGCCGGAAGATCGGAGACTTATTCATTCGACTGGGTAACCAAGCTGCCCGCCAACCGACCAATTACTCTGGTTGTGGACGATTCGCATGGGCTTGGTGTGGGAAGCGAGGGAGCAAGCCGGTGGGGAATTTGGGCCGAGCTGGCCAAGCTTATTCCTGCATCAGTTCGCCTGATTGTAACGGCCTCATTAGCTAAAGCGATGGGCTTGCCGGGGGGCGTTATTCTGGCCGATCCCGATAGGCTGTCAGCCATTCGGCAAACCTCGTTTTTTGGGGGAGCCTCGCCCATGGCCCCGGCTGTTTTGGCCGCTTTTCTTCGGGCCGAGTCATTGTATGCAGAAGCCCAAACGCGATTGACCCGCAATGTCAGGCTGGCAGAATCTGTTTTGAGGCCAACAGGACTATTTCGGCAGCAGCCTGGCTATCCCGTTTTCTATACCGAACACAATGAGTTATACCCTCATTTGCTCCATCACAACATCATTGTTTATTCGTTTGCCTATCCCACTCCACTCGACAACCCCAATACGCGCCTTGTTGTCAGTGCCTTTCATGAGCCAGACGATTTTGAACGACTGGGCGAAACACTCAGGTTCTTTGAAAAAGGGAGGGCGACCTGATCGCTTTTTTCAGCCGATTGTTGCGCAAATGCGTTTGGTTTTTGTTCATTTGTGCTTTCACAGGACATTAGTCGTTGGATATTGGCTATTGGAAGTTCAGTGTCCAACATCCAATATCTGGTATCCAAAGTCCTAAGTCCGTCGTCTAAACGCTAAAACCAAATCATCATGCGTGGTCTTATTTATTTTTTAGTCTTTCTGTTAGTCATTTTAGGCGTACTGTATGTGCTAACGGGCTGGAGTTACAGCGACGGTGAACGAGCTGGAACGGTCTCTAAGTTTAGCCGTCGGGGTTTCGTTTTTAAAACGTACGAGGGCGTTTTGAATGTAGGTGGTTTCTCTGGTGAAACGGGGTCGCTAACTCCCCAATACTTCGATTTCTCAGTGAAAGATGATGCAGTCGGCACCAAGATTACCGAAGCTGTGAAAACGGGTCAGCGGGTAACACTCCACTACGAGGAGAAAATCCTTCGGCTCCCCTGGAACGGCGATACCAAGTACTACATTACCAGCGTGGAGTTTGTGGGGCCACCCGTTCGGCCCTATAATGATGGATCAGCGGTGCCGGGAATGCAACAGGGACAACCTCAGCAGCAGTTGCCCCAGGCTGAACCAAAACCTGCCCCACCAGCCCCGGTCGAGCAGCCAATTGACTCTGTGTTGCGGTAAAAAACGAGTTTCTAAATAAGCCTGTTAGCCTATCGAACTGCGGTTTGATAGGCTAATTTCGTTCATAATCAACCAATTACAATCTTCTCGCAGCTTTCTAAAAATCCCGGCTCTACCGTTGCTCCGATGCCTGGCACGTCGGGCAATTCAATGCGGTAGGGATGATAGGTTAGTCCGCCAAGCACAGGGTCGAGAGCGTGTTCAAAACAGCCATCCAAATCGCAGAAGGTCACATTGGGGCGGGCAGCCGCAAAATGCGCGTTGGCCGTTAGCCCCAACCGCGACTCCGACATGCAGCCAATCATGCACCGGATGCCCGCTGCCTCGGCAATAGCGTTGACCTTGAGAGCTTCCCAGATCCCCCCGCTTTTCGAGAGCTTGATATTGAAATAATCAACGGCTTCCTCGCGCACCAACCGGAGGGCATCCACAGCATCAAACAGACTTTCGTCGGCCATAATCGGTACGGGCGATAACTGACGCAGATGACGCAAGCCGGCGATGTCGGTTCGGCGGATGGGTTGTTCGCAATACTGCACATTCCAGTTGCCAATGGCCCGCAGAACGGCGGTTGCTGTGGGCACATCCCACCCCTGATTAGCATCCGTGCGAATCGGAACTTGATCGCCAATAGCCTGCCGAACCGCCCAAACACGGGCAATGTCGGTCTGCACATCAGTGCCCAATTTGAGTTTAATGGCTTCTGGCTGCTTCGCTTGAACTATCAGGGCAATCTCAGCCATGCGTTCGGGCGTATCCAGATAAATGGTTTCGTCGGTGATAAGGGGTCGGTTTGCACCACCTAAATAGGCATATAAAGGGAGGTTAGCGGCTTTGGCGGCAAGGTCATACAGGGCCATGTCAAAGGCCGAACGGGTGGTGGGATGGCCTGGCAGATAGCGCACAAGCATATCTATACAACCACCAATGTTAATTGGATTTTTGCCCAAAAGCAGCCGTGCCATATCTTGCGCAGCCGCCATTCCCGAAGCCTGGGTTTCGCCCACGATCATCCAAAATGGCGACCCTTCCCCCCAGCCCTGCAACCCCTCATCAGTCTCAATTTGCACCAGCATGTTGCGGGCATGTTCGATGGTGCCGAGCGAAATCGTAACGGGTGCTTTGAGCGGAATGTCGTAGCGATAGAGGGTGATTCGGGTAATTTTCACTGGGGAAACTGGCTTTTGTCAAGCCCCGGAATGATACGGAGGGCGTTTTTGTAATAGACTTTTTTCAGAATATCGTCGGGTAAACCCATACCATACATCCGCCAGAATGCATGGTATTTTTTGTGGTAGGGAAAATATTCATCGTCCGTTTCAAGCACCCGGAAATAGGTCGCGTATTCGCTGGGCACCCACGAATCCTTGCCAAACAGAATCCGGTCCTGGTATTTCTCGAAAAACTTGCGTGATGCTCGTGGCTGACGGCCCAACTCCGCAATCACGGCTCCAATTTCAACCAGCGTGTTCGGATAGGCCTTCATCACACTGTCTAACTTGTTCAAATCGTTCGGATACCAACCCATGTGGGCATTGATGAACGTGGTTTTGGGATGCTTGCGGAAGACGCTGTGTTGCTCTTTCAACAGGTCGCCCCAGGACGCACCAGTCCTGTCGTCGCGTTTGCGGCCCGCATGAAGTTTCAGTTCGAGCCAGCGTTCGTTGTAGCGGTCCATCGGATCCCAGAACGATTTGGGGTCGGCAGTGTGAATGAGCACGGGCACGCCCAACTCACCACACTTGGCCCAGATGGGGTCGAGCCGCTCATCGTCAACCCGAACACGCTTGCCGGTGTTGTCTTTTACACTGAATCCCAGGCTCTTGTAAATTTTCAGTCCTTTCGCACCATTCTTGATGTCGTCAGTCAGAATTTTTACCGACTCCTCTGTCCAGCCGGGTTGCCCGATGCCATCGAAATTGATGTTCGAGAACAGAATCAGGCGTTTGGGAGCCGTTTTCTGGGTGCTGGCCATTGCGGTATTGAAAAACCGGGTGTTCTCCTCCACATTGCCTCCACCGCGCCCACTGAGGTTGATCATCACCTGCATGTTCAGGCTGTCCATCTGCGAAACCAGCTTGCTCAAATCATCGCCCCGGCCCATCTGAAACTGGTGATTATGCACGTCGATAAACGGAAATTTAGCCCGCCTGAGCTTGTGTTCAGGGACTTTGAGTGTCGAAACGGGGTCATATTCTTCAAAGCCCAATGGCATGTCGCCGGGTTTCAATGGAGCTTGAGCGTTGCACGCACCCACAAGCAGCAGGCATAAGAAAGAAAGCTGAGTTTTCATCGGCGAAATAGTAATAAACAGTAAGGATGCACAGGTTGTCAACAGCGTAACAATCTGCAAAATAGGCAAAAAGAGCGTTCCCGCCAGCAGATTAGTAGGTGATTCCGGCTTCGGCCCGGACGGCATCCAGCAGGTTAATCAAATCCTGGCTATTGTCGAGCGACCAAAGGGGGCTTTCGGTGCGGCCTTCGGACAGGCATTGCATCACGTGCCGGATTTCGTATTCGTAGCCAAATGTCTGACGATCAGCAGTGAACAACTCAGTTTCTCCACCCTCCTCGCGCTCGAGGGTCATGGCCTGGCTTTCGTGGAAACGACCGCGAATCCTGATGGTGCCGGTTTCGCCGTAGATCACGCCCACCATATCGGTTTTAACCAGTAAGGTGCTGTCCAGAATGGCAATAGCCCCATCGGCGTAGGTCAGCGTCATGCCGCACTGTTCGTCTACCCCCGTTGGCCCAAAAGTGGCCGCTGCCCGAACTTTCGTGGGTTTGCCGAGCATTAGGTACGACAAAAACAACGGATAAATACCAATATCAAGCAACGAGCCGCCCCCTAATTCTTTGTTAAAGAGCCGGGTATCGGGACTGAACGGAGCCGGGAAACCAAAGTCAGCCCGCACCATACGCACCCGTCCAATGGCCCCGGCCTGGATCAAATCATGCGCTTTCAGAATGGTGGGCATGAAGCGGCTCCACAGGGCTTCCATTAGAAAAACGGACTTGCTCCGCGCCGTTTCGACCATTTGCGCCACCTGCCCGGCATCCATACCAAAGGGTTTTTCGCACAAAACGGGGATACCCGCTTTCAACAGCATCAGCGTATTGTCGCGGTGATAAACATGTCGGGTAGCGATGTATACCACATCCAGATCTGGGCAGGTCAGGAGTTGGTCGTAGGAATCGTAGATATGGGTGGCTCCATATTGTTGACCAAACTCGTTGGCGCGGGCCAGATCAGAAGCGGCCACGGCGTGCAAAACGGCTCCCTCGACGGTAAGCAGGTCCTGCACAAATTTATGAGCGATGCGGCCTAAGCCTAAAATTCCCCAGCGAGTCATAGTGTTTTCAGAATCAATGTATGAGCAAAAAAGGTAAAATTTGCCGATAAACTACCGGACCTTTTATGCGCTTGTGTCAAATTCTGTTTCTGCTGGCTTTTTTGCTGCCCCTGTGCCGTACCAACGCTCAAACTGCCGAACAGCCCGACCCCCTGCGTCCTTCTCAACCCGACAGCACACAAACGGCTCAATCTGACTCGACCCAAGCGGGTAGTGACGAGGATAATACGGATGAACAGGAAATCGCTGACACAGTATCTCTCTACCGATATCGCCTGACTGTTGATGGAACAGCAACTCGCGGCAATGTCAACCGACTACTTGTACAACTCACAGGAGCCATCGACTATTCGGCGAGCAAGCGATTTAAACTGTCGAGCAACCCCTCGTTTGTGTATGGGCGGCAAAATTTTCTCCTTAACGAACGCGAGTGGTTTGGCGATTTCCGAACCACCTATCGACACGAAGAACGGGTCTATTACTTAGCCTTCGGCTCGCTTGAACGGAGCAACCTGCGTAAGATTCTGAGTCGCTGGATTGTGGCTGCCGGAGCGGGTGTAAAAATCGTGAATAAATCCAACGCTTACCTGTCGCTGACGGACGTATTACTCCACGAAAACACCGATTATTTAGAACTCAATGATATCAGCGTCTGGCGAAATTCGGCCCGGCTATACGGCGAATACACTATCAATGAGCGATTTACTATTAGCCACACAACCTTTTGGCAACCAGCACTTAACCAACGCAATAACGTTCGCTGGAATGGCAGTGTAAGCCTTCAGCTCAAAATGACGAACGCACTTAATTTGCGTACCACGTTGGCCAATTCCTACGAAAGTATAGTGGTTCCGGGTCGCGTTCGCGACGACATCCGCTGGACAATGGGATTTGTTTATGAACGCAAGTAGACGCAAAATTTTGCGTCTCTACTTCAGATCTTGCGTCTACTGTTTTTCCGGGAAGGGAATAATCAGTTTTTCACCCCGCGTGGCGAGGTCTTTGCTCTTGCCGTTAGCCCGCATAATGGCTTCTTTGCTAACGCCGTACTTTTGAGCAACAACCCGTAATACATCGCCCGCCCCAACCGTATGCACAGCCATTGCTTTCACTTTGAGCCTTGTTACGCCCGATTTCACCTGGTCTTCGGTTACGTCAGGATTAAGCGCTTTCAGCGTACTCAACTTCATGTTGTAGCGGTTGGCGATGCCATAAAATGTTTCCCCCGCATCGACCGTGTGCGACGACGACACGCCCCCCGGATTCACGGCAACCTTCTCCACAGGTGCAGTTTCGGCGGGCGTTGGCTTAGGCTTTTCGGCAGATTTCTCCACCGGTTTAGGAGCTACCGGTTCCGGCTTTTTCAGTTCTTCAGCCGTTGGTTTACCTTCCGTTTTCTCCCGATTATCTGAGGCAACATCCTCAACCACAGCAGCGTTGGCAGGCTCTTCAACGGGAGGCTTGGCCTGCGATAAATCGACTGGGGTAGGGGTCGATGTGGTATCGGAGAGTGTATCCAGGGGCGTTATAAATTCCGGGTCTCCCTGACTGGCCAATGAGCGTGTGGTCGTATCCAGAGCTACATTGGTGAGTTCTTGCGCTCCACCCGTGTTGTCGGCAACATATTCGTAGCCAACATAAAGTAAGGCCGCAATCAGAGCGACCAAAACGGTTAGCGTTATGGCAGGTAAGGTCGAGCTTCCTTGTGTTTTTCGTGTGTTGTTAGCGTCCATTTTCCCTTAATTCCTGGCTCATTTCGGCCACTTTTGTTTTCAGTTCTTCTTTGAAATCCGCTAATCTGTTGGCCACAACGGGGTCGACAATGCTCACGATTTGGGCGGCCAGAATACCGGCATTTCGCGCGCCGTTGAGCGCGACCGTAGCTACCGGCACACCCGATGGCATTTGCAGGATCGACAGCACGGAGTCCCAACCATCAATGGAATTACTTGATTTGACGGGAACGCCGATCACAGGTAACGTAGTGAGCGAGGCTACCATGCCGGGTAAGTGAGCGGCTCCGCCCGCCCCGGCAATAATCACCTGAAGGCCCCGGTCGCGGGCGGCTTTGGCATAATCGACCATTTTTTCGGGTGTGCGGTGGGCCGACACAATGTCCATTTCCCACGCAACACCCAGCGACGTTAGCGCGTCGGCAGCTTCCTGCATCACCTTTCGGTCGGAGATGCTTCCCATTATAATTCCTACCATCAACAACAAAAGTACCAATCTACGGTCACTCTCTGCGAAATAACGGAGAATCAGGCGAAAATGAGTAAAATGAAGGGGATTTTATTGGGAGAAAGGCGCATGAAAAATCCACCTTTCTCAAACTATTGCCAGCGTGTCAAACTTCCGCCCCAGAATGGCAACATCGTCGGTTTTGAGCCAGTCGCGGAGGAGGGTGGCGTAGATACTTCGGAAATCGACGGTATACTTCAGGTCGCCTTCGTCGAGGTCGGTGAGGTTGGGGGCCGCGTTGATCACCCGCGAGCTGGTGGCGGGCGTGGCTCCGTTGCCACCGAATAACATCACATTGCTTGCCGTGCCGTGGTCAGTACCGTTGCTGCCGTTTTGCTTTACCCGGCGACCAAACTCCGAGAAGGTCATCAGCAACACGTCCTGCGTGCGCCCTACGGCTTTTATATCGTCCATGAAAGCCCGCACAGCTTCGGCATACTGTTTAAGCAACCGCTCCTGTTGCCCCGGCTGGTTAATGTGCGTGTCGAAACCCCCGATCGACACGTAATAAACGCTCGTTTCCACGCCCGACTGAATCAATTCAGATACCGTCTTGAGCCGACTCCCCAACTCACTGGCAGGGTATGTTTTCGTGCTCGAAATGTTTTTGGCTTTGCCATACACATACTCCGCCGAGGAAACCGTTTCGGCCAGGGTTTTATAGAGATAAGCTACGTTGCCATGTGCCCCGGCACCAGTCTGATCAGGCGTTTCCGAACTCAGACCCTTCACCAACTCACCCCGCGTCTGGTTGAAGAGTTTTTTAGGGTCCAGCACAGCCAGGCCATTAATTTCGGACCCTTTCATCGACAAACTCAGGGTGTCGTCCACTTCGAGGGCACGATAAGGAACACCCTTCCGGTTGGCGGGTTTACCCGCGCATTGGGCATCCAGATAGCGACCCACCCAGCCCGTATTGAGGTATTGGTTTGAGTCGCTCGCCGTGTGCCAGATGTCCATCGAGCGGAAGTGCGAACGGTCGGGGTTGGGGTAGCCAACGTTGTTGATCAGCGTCATCTGGCCATCGTCGTAGAGGGCGCGGAGTGGTTCCAGGGCCGGGTTCAGGCCCAGTTCATCGGTCAGTTTCAGCACCTTATCGGGCCGAATGGCGATGGTTGGTCGTTCGCGGTAATAAATGTCGTTTTGGAACGGCACAATGGTATTCAGGCCATCGTTACCCCCCGACAGTTGCACCACCACCACAATTTTCTGGCTGTTGGCGGGCAAGCCCATCCCGTTCAGTTCGTAGGCCTTTAAAAAGTTGGGAATCAGCAGCGAACCGGCTGTGGTCAGGGCTGATTTCTGGAGAAAGTCGCGACGGGTTATCATTGAGTGAGTGAGCGAATGAGTGATTGAGTGAATGAATCATGGCGGAAGTTATTCACTCAATCACTCAATAAGTTAAGAGAGTTGATATTCCGGCAGGGACATGATCCCGACGGTGAGTGTTTTGATTTTTTCGGATTGAGTCTGAGCTGGTTTCAGTTGCTTCAGGAGCAAATCGCGTTGTTCGGCGCGGAGCGGAAACGGAAGCAGATAGGTGGCCAGTGCATCGGGAAGGGCGGCTTCGTCGGTTCGGGCAAACGGTTTGTCGAACTCGTCCCAGTTGACTTTGGTCGTGAACTGGTTTTTACCTTTTCGGGCTAACAACAATGCGTTCACGTCGCCCTCGTCTTTGGCCCGAATAGTCACTTCGGCGGCTTTTAGCACATAATCAGGCAGCTTCATTCGGAACAGCAAACTCGACGAGTCGATCCAGTTGCGACCACCCGGCCAACCCGCCACATTCGGCGGATAAAACAGCACCTGCCCCAGCGTTCGCTGCACAAATACCTGAGGTTGAGGCTGATCGAAACTTACGCCCAGTGTGTGGCGCATCCCCGCCAGCAGCTCCACCGGCGACTTTACGTGGGCACCCATGTTGGCTTTATCATAGAACCAGTCGGCCGCAAAAATGCTCTCCATCAAATCGCCGATCTGATAATTGTTTTTGTGAAACTGCTCGGCGAGGGTGGCAATCCGGTTCTCATCGGGCGTTTCGTTCACAAAATACCGATAGATTTTGCCTACTACGAATCGAGCGGTTTCGGGTTTGTCGAGCAGGAGTTTTATCACATCTTCGCCCCGAAACGCGCCCGTTTTACCAAAAATTGTTTTCCCCCCTTCGTCATGCACGCGCTCCCGAAATACAAACTCACCTTCGGGCGTGAATTGCCAACCCGTGAAAGCGCGGGCCGCTTCCTTAATATCCTGTTCTTTATAGTTACCTCGTCCAAGCGTGAACAACTCCATCACCTCGCGGGCGAAGTTTTCGTTGGGGGCATTTTTTCGGTTCTGTTGATTATTCAAAAACTGCAGCATGGCCGGGGTTTTGGAGACCGCCATCAGCAGATCGCCGAACGTGCCCAGCGCATTTTGCCGGATCACGTTGCCGTAATGTTGCATCACCTGCGCGTTGCGACCCTGTGCCCGAACGGCAAAATGCCCATGCCAGAACAGGGCCATTTTCTCACGCAACGCCCCCTTGCTGGCGGCCATCCGGTCGAGCCACTGAATGTTGAGGTCGCGTACCATTTCGGCATTTTCGCGGATGCGCATTCGCAACGCTTCACGGTCAATCATGCCCTTTCGAACCATGCCTTTCAGCTCTTTCTTGCTATCATACTGCTCATGGCTAACCACTTGCAACGGCTCAACGCCCTTGCTGTCGTCCAGCAGTTTGCGGATCACGCGCCGGAGTGGTTGGCGGCTCATCGCGTCGAGTTCGGCGGGGGTAGCCCCAAAAGCCGCCCGGTTATAAAGGTGCCGCATCTGGGCAACAGTCTGGCGTTGGGGTTCGTTTGTCTGTTCCATAGCGTGGGGGGTTGGTGGCTTGGATGTGGTTATGACAAGCTATCTGTTCAAAGGTTTAACCATCTCTATAGAATAAGACAGAAATCGTGGTCCGGGCGTTGCAGTGGTAGTTGATCGGGCGTTTGTTGTCACCTCACCGCACACCCAAATCCTGCAAGGCACCCTTCAGAGCCTGAATGCGTTCGCGCTTGTGGAGGAGCGTTGGTGGAGCCGACCGTTCGAGGCAATCGACGGCCCGGCACCGCTCGCACGACTCATTCACGTCGCGCCGGTTTATGGCAGGATCGTTCAGAAATTTGATCCGTTTCTGGCTGGCTTCGTTCAGTAAAATACCCAGCGAAACACTATGGTTCAGGTCGCGGATGGGTGTGAGCGGACGGGCAAGGCCGAAAATAAAATAGGCATTTCGGGAGTCGATATAATCCGAAATCTGCGCCCGCAGAAGATGCCTTTCAACGACACCAATCTTTTGATGATCAGCTAGTTCATTCAAGATGGAGAGCGAAATCCACCGGCGGCAATAATGCTCGCCCGAAATGCCATGCGGGCTGTGGAGCCGGGCCAGGTGCATCTCCTTGGTGAGCTCGAATTCGGTGTTGCCGGGGCGGTGTTCAAAGCGAAGAAAAAACAGTTGGTCGATCCCGAAATAGTGTGGCAAAAAGTTACTCATCCGGTGCAGCAACGTTTCGGGCGTGGCCTGTAGCTGGTCGAGCATCTGCTCCAGGGCGACCTCTGCCTCGGCCCAAGTAGGCAGGTTGAGCCAGTGTTCCATCAGCGGTAACACCCGGTCTTTCCGCATCAGAATCGCTCCCGAAAAATAGGAGGCCTGGAAATTCGTCAGCACCTGATCGAACGAACGAACCTCCACCCACGACGACGTGAGTGGGCGTTCTTTGCTGTTTAAACACAAAAAGCCCACCTCACGGCCCAGCGTAAACGCCCGTTGATCGGGGGTAAGTGTTTGATTTAACAGGAGCTTTTTCTCCGTTGGCAACAATACCGACCGAAGACTATTGAGGTGCGGATGAGTCTGATCGTCAAATAGTTCGACCCTATAGCCATGTTGCTCTCGGAGATATTGACTCAGAAAATCGGCGGTGAGTTGTGCCGTTGGGTCGGGGCTGGCGTTGGCCAGAAACGTATCTGCAACCTCTTCGATATCCGCAAAGTAGTTTTCGTGCATTTCGACATACGTCCGCAAAACGGCGAAGTAAAACTCTTCGACGCTGAGGTTGTATTGTCGCCCAATTTCCATGATGGTGCTGACAAACGCGCTCAACTTGGTTGGAGCGTTGGCCAGCAGTTCGAGCAGGTCGGCGGGTTCAATGCCGAACATGCTTAGGGGGAGGTCGCGCAAGATATTGGAGCGAAGCAATTCATAAATCGGCTCCATTTTTTTGCTCAACTGAACCGACACCAGAGCTTCGTAGGTCACGCCCATTGCCCCGGCAAGAGCAATGATCTTATCGGTTTTCGGATATTTTTTCCCTTTCTCAATCTCGTTGATATAAGACACCGACACGCCCGACATATCAGCTAAATCGTACTGAGTCAACGCTTTGTCTAAACGAAATTGCCGAAGCTTCAAACCAAAAAGAATTCGAATGCTAGATGAGCTAAAATCCATAGTGCGTGTTGAGTACTCCCCCGGAGTGGCGTACCACCCAAACATACGATAAAATAGGTGTTAAGCAATCTATTCGCTTGGTTGTATGCTATTAAATTTGCAAATTTTGTACCGTTTGCGAATATTCGCTTTTTTATTCAACATTCGCTCCGTACTCTTGTTGTAGAATTCAGAAGCCATCAATCACCGCTACTTTATGAAATCTATGATCTCGACATGCTTTACTGCTGAACCCGTTATGATTAGTTATACAGAAGTAGTTACCGAAAGCAGCCTCCGGGCCAG
Source organism: Cytophagales bacterium (assembly GCA_031411995.1). Lineage (GTDB taxonomy): Bacteria > Bacteroidota > Bacteroidia > Cytophagales > Spirosomataceae > Rudanella. Next base: position 22,194 of record JANOCD010000008.1, on the reverse strand, counting down.
CATTAGCGTGGGGCTTCGGCAACTGGCACAGGCCATTGAGAAACAGGAAATTGTGGCTTCGATGAAGTCAAGTTCGCCCAACCTCCTATCAGCCTGTGATCAGGTTGGTAGATGGCTCAAAAATCGGGCTACCACCTACGATGGCCGGGAAATAAATCTTTCCTGGTTTCGGCATCTGGTGGCCGAGGAGTTAGACGCACTTCGCTATTTGATGGGCGAAAAGGCCTATTGGTCAGGACACTACGCCGAAGCCGGACAGTTATTTAATGAAATGGCGAGCCAACAAATGAATTAGTGTCGTATTATTCTTCATCAGCAAAAGGCTGTCCCTTCAGCCGGACGGACGATCAGCACTGGTCGTCCGTTTCTATTTTCGGATGAGCTTGTAATTTCGCTGAAGGCAGCGAAGCCCTTTATAAACGGTCACGTTCAGCGTTTGCGGGTTTTCTAATTGAATAGCTACGTCGTAACTTGTATTGGTTGAGGGATGAATGAGCTTACCACCATTCCACTCTGTGCCGCTATAGACAAGGTCGGTAAAAAGGAGTTTATTCTCCGGCATTTTCTCTTTGTAGGCATCGCCAACGGCAATAATTCGGCCAAAATAGCGTCCCCCCTCCTGATACACCTCAACCGTTGACTCCCGAGCCGGAAACAGCCACCGTCCTAAAATCAGGTCAGCCGAGCGGTTTCTGGCCCACCCACCCGAAATTAATAGTATGGTTAGACCGAGTACAAATCGTGAGAAAAAGCGATAGTTCAGGCGAATCATTATAGCATATCAGGTTACTCCTATTAATAACAACAGAATAATAAAGTAATCTTATATAAACTAATGATTAAATAAAGGCTAAAATTAGCCTCCCGAAATAGTACTGCTCCTACAGATACCCTGCAACGACATCTCTCCACTTTTCGTAAATACAGTTGTATCTTAGCCAGCTTTTTACCGTTTATATCGGCAACGGCCTTTCCAAAATGAGACTTCTTTACGTTCTGTCGGCACTTTTACTGACGCTTACCCAATCGCTGACAGCCCAGCCGAATCGTCGGACCGCGAATCGTCGGACCGCGACCCCTGGGACTGCGCTCCCTCAATACAGTACCAGCCAACTTCGCCAACAGCAAGCTGTTCAGCAGAGCGTTCGGGTGGCCGAGGAATCCAACTACACCAAAGCAGTGGAAAGAGCAATCGCCCTCGGTCGCCCCACTCGGCAGGTTCAACCCGATGGATCGGTGCAGCAATTATGGGGTCTCGACGAACGGGGCAACCTCCTCTACGAACAAACCTACAGCAATGCCAGGGCCGCTAACACCACCCGCACTTCTGACCTCTACACAGGTGGCAGTTTGGGTCTGTCGTTGTCGGGCAACAGCCCCAACGTGCGCGACCGGTTGGGCATCTGGGATGCAGGTCGAGTGTTGGCAACGCATATTGACTTTGGCGGGCGGGTTACGCAAATGGATAGCCCCGGTGCTGTCGACAGTCATGCTACCCATGTGGCAGGCACCATGATGGCAGCCGGTCGTAATCCGCTGGCGCGGGGGATGGCGTTCGGAGCCAACCTGAAAGCCTACGATTTTACTAGTGGTGATACAGAAATGGCCGATGCGGCTGGAACGTATTTAGTATCGAACCACTCCTATGGGTTCACAGCAGGCTGGTACTTAAACGATAGCCGAACTACCACCACCAAATGGGAGTGGCACGGCGACACCACCATCAGCGACCGCGAAGATTATAAGTTTGGTTTCTATGAGAACCGCACCCGTACCTGGGATCGCATTGCCAATAGTGCGCCCTTCTACCTGATTGTGAAGTCGGCGGGCAACAATCATGGTGTCGGACCCGATGCGGGCCAGCCATATTACCTCGCCGGCAGTAACGTGATCAGTACCAAACCCCGCATTGATAAGAATGGCTACGACCAGATTTCGACCAACGGAACAGCCAAAAACATCCTGACGGTGGGTGCCATAAGCAATATTTCCAATGGCTATAATGCCCCTTCCGACGTTCAGATTGCCTCGTTTAGTAGTTGGGGGCCAACCGACGATGGACGGATTAAACCCGACATTGCCGCCGTGGGTGTGAGTTTACTCTCCACCAGCACCCGCAACGACAGTTCCTATGCTGTGCTGAGTGGTACGTCTATGTCGTCGCCCAACATCACAGGTTCGTTGCTGTTGTTGCAGGAACTCTATTCACAGCGCAATAACGGACAGTTTATGCGGGCCTCCACGCTGAAAGGATTGGCCATTCATACGGCCAACGAAGCTGGCCCTAGCCCCGGCCCCGACTATAAATTCGGTTGGGGTTTGCTCAATGCAGGCCGGGCCGCCGAAGTCTTGCTGAACACCAACGCCAACTATTTACTGAGTGAACGAACACTTGAGCAAGGCCAAACCTACTCGATTCCGGTGGTAGCATCGGGGCGCGGGCCGCTGATGGTCACTATTTGCTGGCACGACCCCGAATCGGTGGCAACGCCCGTTACCGCGGCTAACCTCAACAACCGAACGCCCAAACTCGTCAATGATCTCGACCTCCGGGTGAGTGCATCGACCACCGATGGTGGACGACAAGCCTCACTTCCTTGGGTACTCAACCCCGACACACCCGATCAGCCCGCAACCGCCGGCGACAATATCCGCGACAATGTGGAACAGGTACTGATTCCAAACGCGGTGCCGGGTCGTTCCTATACCATTACAGTAACCCACAAAAGTTCGCTGACCAACACCAAACAGGACTATGCCCTGCTGGCTTCGGGCGTAGGTGGCACAGTCTACTGCACATCGGGGCCGGTGTCATCGTCCGGGCTACGCATTGACCGGGTGCAGTTGGGGTCACTCAGTCAACCGGGTTCTGGCAGTTGCACTACCTACACCGACTTCATGCAAACCCCCGTTTCGGTCCAGGTGGGGCAACCCATTCCGTTGTCCATCACCATCGGAACATGCAGTTCGGCCAGCAGTGGCACAACCACAACCAGCGGAAATATTTCCATTAGTCTATCACCCGCAGCCACGGCCAATGCGGTGGTAAAGACATTTGCCGACTGGAACAGCAACGGCTCTTTCGATGATCCCGGCGAGTTGTTGGCAACCTCCGGCCTGGTGGCTGTGGGGAGCGTTTTCTCGGGGACCATTGCCGTACCAGCCAACATCTCCGAAAACCAGTTGGTGCGGGTTCGGATTGTGGCCGCCGAAAGCACAGACCCCGCTACTGTGTCGGCCTGTGGTTCCTATAGTACCGGCGAAAGCCAAGAGTATCTTATTCGCACCATTCGCTCGGCCAACGACATTGGGGTAGTCGCTATTGTAACGCCCGATGTCAATTATTGCCAGGCTTCCAGTGCGCCTGCTGTCACGGTTCGTGTCCGTAATTTTGGCACGGCCATCCAGCGAAACGTGGTGGTTTCGGCCACCGTAACCGATCCTGTAACCGGTAATGCGGTTAACGGCGAACAAACGCTGACCCAATTGGATAATTTCCGCGATGGGCTGGTGCGGATACCACTACCCGCCGGTACGCAGTTAATAAGTGGCCGATCATACAGCATCACAGCCTCGACCCGGTTGGCTAACGACCAAAACCAAGCAAACAACCGCCTGACAGAAACACGTACCATTACAACCGCATTAGTTGCCGCCACGAATCTTTCGGCCCTCGTTTGTGGCACCGATTCAACGGTATCTCTTCGGAATAATGGCTCCGGAACCGCTTTCTGGTATGATGCCCTCACGAACGGAAACCTGCTGGCCGTGGGCAACCAAACCAGCACCCGCCGTCGGCAGGATGTTTTTTATGTAGGGGTGAACAGTCTCAACGCGACCATTGGACCCGCCACCAAAGGCGCGTTTGGGGGTGGCACCTATGCGGGCAACTTCGGTCCCTCGCCCCTGATCAGTACGCGGGTTCCGGTCTTGCTCGAAAGTGCGCGGCTCTACATTGCCAGTGCCGGTACGCTAACCTTCTCGGTTCGTCGGTTAGATGATGCCCTCGTGTCGAGTGTATCGCTGAACGTAACTCCCGCTCGCAACCCCAGTCTGACCGCCGTGAATGCATCGGGGCAATTGGTCGATGACCCCAACGACCCCGGCATCGAGTACCCGCTGAACCTGCGGATTCCAGCAGCAGGAGATTATAAAATCACACTCGACTATGAAGATGGAGCCTCCATTTTTCGAAGCAATGTAGGCGTAACTGGTTTCCCTTACCAGATTCGCACCGCCACCGGCGACCCCATCGTAACCATGCGGGGGTCGTTGTTTCAGGCCACGGCAACGCGGGTCGATACGCTCACCAACGCCTGGTATTACCTCTATAATTTACAGGTGCGCTCGCTCGATTGCCCAGCCCCCCAACGCACAGCCGTGACCACCTCGGCCACAACTCCCCCCACAGTTGCCGTAGCCGCTGATGGCACCACAACCATTTGCCGGGGAGCAGGTGTGAACCTGACAGCCTCAACCAACGGTGGTCAAAGTTATCAGTGGCTGCTCAATGGTCAGCCCATCAGTGGGGCTATCAGCAACAGCTATCGGGCCTCCTCGGAGGGGGCCTATGTTGTTCAGGTTGGCAGCAATTGCCTGCCCGCCAGTTCGAGTGCCGTGCAGATCAATGTCCGCGAAGTTCAATTGCCAACCCTAACGGTGAACGGACTTTCGCTCCAGTCGAGCGCAACAGTCAGCAATCAGTGGCTGCTCAATGGTGTCCCCATTACGGGGGCAACCGGACAGGCGCTGGTGGCTTCGCAAACGGGTCGGTATGCTGTTCGGGGGAATGTGAACGGATGCGGAGAAGCGATTTCGGCGGAGGTTCTGATCACAATTCTGGCCAATGAAGATCCAACCCTGGCTTCTGTGCAGGTGTTCCCAAACCCAACTACTCATCGGGCCACTGTACGGCTTTCAGCGGGGGCCGGGCAAAAACCACCTACGCTCCAACTGGTGACTATAACTGGCAGTTTGATCAAACAGGCTCAGATGGACCGGGAAATAGATTTTTTCACAGCCGACCTGGACTTAAGCAAGCAGCCACCCGGTACATTTTTTGTGGTGATACAAGGTAACACAGGCCAACAGCCGACTGTTATACGTATCATCAAACTGTGATAACTCAAGCTGTCTGCCAATTTTTACCACGCCCTCGGGCCATCATATATCACGGTCAACCATCACACTATCAGTCGGTAGCAGGGTGGCTCTGCGGTATCATTTTGGTGTGTCTGGGCAGCACAGCAGGTGGGCAAAATAGCCGGCCCGATACGCCAGAGCTGGTACGTGAAAGCATCCAAAAGCAGTATAAACAGTCCAATGAACGACTCGTTCAGATGGCTCGGCAGGCCGGATGGGAAGTCCGCAAAAATTATTCCAATCATCATATTTTCTTTCTTCAAGATATTGATTCGACCGGATATCCAATTTACTACCGGGTACACAATACAAATGCCGCCACCCTTACGCATACTTCCGACCTGTATGCAGGTGGTTCTGTCGGGCTGGCTCTGTCGGGAAAAGCGGAACGACTAACTGGGCGATTGGGGATGTGGGATGGCGGACGTGCGTTGACAACCCACCGCGAGTTTGGCGTTGGATCTTCACGGGTTCAAAACAAAGAAACCACGGGCGACATCAACGACCATACCACTCACCTAGCCGGTACACTTATTGGTCAGGGCCTAAATCCGGCAGCGCGGGGAATGGCATTTGGGGCGCAACTGTCGGTCTGGAATTTCGACAATGATATTCCGGAAATGGCCACGGCAGCCAACGATCTGCTCCTGTCGAATCATGCTTATGGCCCGGTGGTTGGCTGGGTGTTAAACCCCGACCGACCCGGCACCGACATCAAGCAGAAATGGGAATGGTGGGGTAATTCAATCGTCAGCCCTACTGAGGATTATCAGTTTGGGTTTTATACAAACAAGGCCTCCGACATTGACCGGATTCAGTATAGCAACCCCTACTATTTAGTGGTTCGATCTGCCGATAACAAACATGCCGAAACCGGCCCTCCAGCTAACACGGCCTATTATATTAGGAACACCAGCGAAAAGAGTACGCTGCCCCGAAGTCGAAACGATGGCTATGATGTAATTGCTTCTGAGGCCACCGCCAAAAATGTACTGACGGTTGGGGCTGCCGACATAACGGTTGGTTCCGAGCAGGTCAGCCGAATCAGTGTATCAGCTTACAGCGGTTGGGGTCCAACCGACGACGGACGCATCAAGCCTGATCTGCTGGGCGTTGGTTTACCCATGCTGTCGACCTTGTCATCGGGCACGGCAGCTTACGGCAACCTGATGGGAACGTCGATGGCCTCGGCCAACGTCACGGGTTCGCTACTCTTATTACAGGAACTCTACTCGCGTTTCCAGGCCGACAAATTCATGCGGGCTGCCACACTCCGTGCTCTGGTGTTGCACACAGCCACCCGAATTAAACCGGCCACTGTTCAGGAGCTTGTACCGCCCGATTACAAGCAGGGTTGGGGGTTGCTGAATCTCAACGCAGCGGCCCAGGTATTATTGAATGACAACGGTGCCCACGCGATGCAGGAACTGACCCTCCGGCAGGATGCCGTTCATACATTTCAGGTGATGGCCGAGGGAGTCGAACCCTTGGTGGTAACCATTTGCTGGACCGACCCCGAAGCAACGTCTACCTCTGTTGCTCCCCGTTTCCTTAATAGTCGTGTTCCCAAATTAGTGAACGATCTTGACCTGCGGCTGCTCGACGGGGCCGAAACAACTGCACCCTGGTTACTGAATCCGAACCGCCCGGACCAGTCAGCCACAACAGGCGACAACATTCGGGATAATATTGAGCAGGTCGTTATTCAAAAGCCAATACCGGGTCGGTCCTACACCATCCGGGTAAGCCATAAAGGTGAGTTGCGGTATGGTGCCCAACCTTTTTCCATTATTGTAAGCGGACTAAAACGAGCCTCCTGCAAACTGGCCGTTTCGTTAGTACCCACTCCCGATACAACTCTTTGTGCTGGTAAGTCTATCGCCCTGACGGTGGGTTCAGTTCAGGCGGTGGCTTCGGGTGCGCTGGCCACCGACGTAAGCTATTCGTGGCTTTACAATGGCGATCCACTTTCGGGGGCAACAGGCTCTGTTTGTACGGCCAATCAGCCGGGCTTCTATTCGCTTAAGGTAACTGACAAAAGCGGTTGTGTTGGAAAATCGGTAACTGTCGAGTTAAAAGGATTGCCCGAAAGTCCCGCTGTTACCCCGTCGACCGGGCAGTTACTGTGTGCAACCCGACCATCGGTGAGGCTCAGTGTTTCGCCTGAATCTGGTGCTACTTACGAGTGGCAACGCGATGGACGGACAGTAGCCAGTGGCCCGATGACTACGTATATTGCTACTACACCGGGGCAATATGGCATCCGGCTTACCCGGCAAGGTTGCCAAAGCAGCAGTTTACCTGTCACGATTGAGTCAGCCTCGGAACCTGTTTCCGACATAACACCCGCCGATTCGGAGATTCTTATACCCAACGGGTCATCCGTTCGCCTGCAAATAAATTCCAATCCATCGTATCAATACCAATGGCTGAGAAATGAGCAACCACTTCTCAATGCCAACATCAATCGGTGGCTCGTTAATGAGCCGGGGCAGTATCGGGTCCGAATAGCTCAACAGGGTTGCACGGCACTGTCATCGGTCCGAACAGTGCGCTGGGCCGACGATAGTAAAGCAACAGCCCTACCCGACTCTATTCTCCAAAATCGCCCCACCGACGGCAACCTGCTGGTGATGCCTAACCCTGCCTTTGACCAGGTCCAGGTGCTGTATTTTAGACCAGTGACCAACACCCCTCATGCCATCCTCTACAATACCAGTGGAACCGCCATCTCGAACCCAATTAGTTTGGTGATGAAAGCCGGTGTTCTCCAGTTCACACTTCCCGTGCAAGACCTCCCTCACGGCCATTATTTCATTCAAGTGATTGATGGCCCGCGCATCCGACGCGCTCGCTTAGTAAAGCGTTAACAAATTTGTGGTCCTACTTATTTTGAACAGCCGGGGAGTTTTCTTTACTTTACCTGTTCAAACTCGACTTGTTAACGCTAGTTTTAAACGATATCTCAACATGACCTTTTTTACACGTCTGTCAATTGGATGCCTGTTACTTCTCTGTGTTGGTCACCTGCAGGCGGCCAATCCGGTTGCTGATGGCCTCACTCTCTCCGAACCAACCTATGACTGTGGCACCCGTCAGTTAACCATTCGGGCAACAGGGGGCAATGGTTCCCCCATCGAATATATGGTTGCCGGGCAAAGCCGCTGGTCTGCCAGTCCCTCGGTTGTGCTTGAAGCCGTTGTGGCCGCTGACGCCACCCCCCTAACCTTGTTGGCCCGTCAGGCCAGTGGAGCCTCGGCCCCAGCAGTAGCCAGCCGGTCGTTTAGCGTCGCTACGGTCTGCGGAGGTGGCAAAGCCGACACGGACCCAAAAACCAATGGACCTGCCAAAAGCACTGGTCTGAGCCTGGGCGAACCTACCTACAACTGTGGCACCCGGCAGCTTACCATTCAGACCGCTGGTGGTAACGGCAACGGAATCGAATATATGGTTGCCGGACAAAGCCGTTGGGTATCCGCTTCTGAGTTTTCTCTTGAGTCGGGTATCAGCGATGTTCCAGCCGTAATGGTGTTGGCCCGGCAACAAAGCGAAACGGGTACACCATTCGTGGTGAAGCAAGTGCTTGATCTGGCTGCCCGATGCGGAGGCAACAAAGGCAACACGCTCGCTACAGATGCAACACCAACGGGCCTTAGCCTGAGTACACCCACTTATGATTGCGCTACCCGTACTTTGTCCATTCAGACGACCGGAGGCAATGGCAACCCGGTAGAATACCTGATTGTTGGACAGGGTCGGTGGTCATCGTCTGCCACGACTGTGATTGATCCCTCAGCCATTGCCGATACTGGTGCGGTGGTGGTACTGGCCCGTCAGAAAAACGCGCAGGGTATACCTACCAATGTGCAACAATCGGTGAATACCCGTGCGCTTTGTGGTGGCCGTTAAGCACAGGAACCCCTTAAATCTCTCCCTATTTATGACTACCTACCGTCCGTTTGCACTCGGCATTTTTGGCCTTTTTCTGCTCCTTACCGCCCCGGTTTTGGCCCAGCAGCCAGTCAAAAAAGCACCGGCAACACGAACCATCGTTAAAACGATTCCGGCCAAACCAGCCCCTGCTCATAAGCCGGATATGCACATAAAACCGGGTGGGATCAACTTTAGCACGGCCACTATCGAGCAGGTTTTTGCGCAGGCGAAGCAACTGAACAAGCCTATTTTTGTCGAGATATATTCGCCCGATTGCCATGTTTGCCAGAGCTTTATTCCCATTCTGTCGAACAAGAAAATAGGTGATTTTTATAATCAGACGTTCATTAATGCCCGGCTCCCACTGGAGTCGAAAGCAACTCAGGCCTGGCTCGAAAAATACAAACTATACATTCCTTCGTTACCCCAGTTTGTTTATTTCAGCCCGGAAGGCAAAATTGATCACATAGGCAGCAGCAACCCGGATGTGGATATGGTGCTTAACCTGGGAGCAGTAGCGGCTAACCCAACCTACCGGGGGAGCAACTATGCGGCTCGCTACCAAAACGGAGACCGCGACCCCAACTTCCTGATTGACTATGGCTATTTTACCAAACTTACCCGCGATACCACCACCAACATCAAGGTGATGGAGGACTACGTGCGGCAACAACCCGCCGATTTTTATGGTAGTCAGACAAGTTATCTGGTGTTATTTAAGATTATGATGGATGTCGATAATCCCCTGACTCAGCATCTTATAAACAACATCGATCTCTATAAAAAATACGAGAACCCCACGGCTAACCTTCCTTCGCCTTTAGCCCTGGCCGACGGACTGATCATGTCGTCGCTGTATAGCCCGCGTGGTAATCTATACAATTCGGAGAAGGTAAAGCAGATCCGGCAGATGATGGTGAAGGCGGGGGTCAATCCTCTGCTGGCTGCCAACCGCACAGTAATCCCGGAGGTGAATGCTTATTTCCGTGAGAAAACAACAGCCAGTGCCGTTGCCCGGCTCGATAGTTTGGTGGAGAAAAACAAACTCTCTATTCCTGAGTATTCTTTCATTGCCAATTATTTCAACGCAAAAAGCCCCGACACGGTGGATGCTCCAGCTCTTGTCCGTTGGCTCGACAAAGCGCTTACTACAGGCAAGCCAACCCCCACGCAACAAGCAGAGCTACAAGCCGAGCGGGCCGAAGCGTTCCGCCGGATTGGGCAAAAAGAGAGTGCGATGGATGCCGCTAAAAAAGCCTTAAAGCTGGCTCAGACTGCCAAGGCAGACACGAAGCGTTATGAAGATCTAATTGGCAAGTTAAATACACTCTAGGCAGGCAATAAGGGTTTCTATTGAAGCCCGTTACGTTTAATAAATTAGCCCCTGTAATCTATAGAAATATAGGCTATAGGGGCTTTCTTTTTTAGTATACTAAGATAGGCATAGAATAAAACGAACATACAATCAGGCTGAACAAAAAACCCATTTAAATAAACTATAATTAGATATAAACATCTATAATTAGATACTTTAAACAATAAATTAGTATTGTTCAATTATCAATACTATAACGATAGACTATGTAAGTTATTGTGCAGCCAAATTAATTTTTTTTAAGCGGACCCGCCAAAGTAGCTGACTAATCAAAGTCTTTTTTTTTATTTGCATCTTAATGCGTGGATATTGCCCAATCATGCCCCCTTCAAGCAGCAATTTGCTTCGAACTTTATGGAGGATTTGTTGTGCAACCCTACGACTGCATTGAATGTCTAACCGTTAACCCTCATTAAACCGCCTATGATTTAACCCGACGCACGCCTACAACGCATTCACTATGTAAACGTAAGAGTGACAGCTACTTCTGTCAATGCCCATGGCAAAACGCCGACCGTAACGGCCCCTTAAAAAGGGCTGGTAAACCAACCGAAAACCCTTTGGCTCCACGCCATTATCGTTTGGTCTCTTGTTAAACAATGACAAACAAAAATTTCAATTTGAAAAAAACCTCTATGTCATCACGATTATTTATTGCCAGAATCATACCCCTGTTGCTTTTGCTACTGGGTGGATTCGGAATGGCGGTAGCAGACACAGGTGGGGGAAGTCCGAAGAAGGATAAAGTTACAGGACTGGCAGTCTTGGGCGTAAGCTTTTCGAATGGAGGTAACTCCAATGCGGGAAGGATATGTGCTAATCGCCAGATAAACATTATTCCTACAGTTAATGCAGGAACAAATGCGGTCTCCTATACGATTACGCCTTCAGTTGGAGTTCCTACTACCGCTACAGTAACTGCTTTTCCCTTTAGCCTCCTTTACAATGTACCCCCTACGGCGACTTTCGATCCGAATGGGCTACAGATTATCGCTCGGGGCGATGATGGATCAGTAATTACCCAAACGTTTCCGTTGTATCCTGAGGCCGTAGTTTCGGCAATAGCACCACCGGCCGCTTGTCCGGGTGTTCCTGTTGCTTTCACGCTCAGTCCTTCGTCGGGTGGAGCAGCCATTTCAACGGCTAATACACCCACATCAACTGGAGCTTTTTCAGCTTCAGCTTTTGCGGCAGGACCTCCTGCTACGGTAACGCTTACACCTTCTTTGGTAGGAGCGCAATCGTTCACGTTTACAGGGAATAATGCAGACGGTTGTGCATTTTCGGCAAGCGCAAGTTCTAACGTTGTAGCTGCTCCTGCGGTTACAGTAGTTGCCTCACCGAATCCGGTGTGCGCGGGACAACCAGTTTCGTTCTCGATTGCAGGTACTGGTGTAACGTCGGCAACTGTTTCAGGTGCCACGTTAGGTGCCAATGTTTCGCCTTTTATTAGTACGACAACGTCATCACCGATGGCCCCAAGTGGGTCTTTTGTGGTTTCATACACAGTTGCCAACGCTTCGGGTTGTTCAGCCGTTGCCACAGCTTCATACACCATAGTCGCTCTGCCCAGCAACGGTCCTGCCGTAACGCTGTTGAACGGTACTACTGTGTTAGGTACGGCTGATGCACGCCCTTCTTCAGCTACTATTCTTCCTGGTTCGTTCTCGGTTTGCCAGAACTCAACGGTAACGCTGAGTTTGAGTGCATGTGCCGTCGTTTCAGGCGGAAGCAGTTCGTCAGGAACGTCAACGACGACACTTGTTGCACCAGGGTATTACATCATTACGACTGCTTCTGGCTCAGTAACAGTTAACAATGGTGTTACTTCCTATGCGCTCTCGACTACCGCAACAGGTACGAGCGGTTATGAAGTAGCCTGTTACAACGATTTGGGTTGTTCGAGTACGGCGGTCGCCAGCTTCACGCTGACTGTGTTGCCAACGCCTGTTGCGCCAACCCTTGCTTCGGCGCAGGGCGCGGGTGGTTCGTATTCGATCTGCCAAGGCCAGGTGTTTTCGCTAACTGCTAGCTGTGCCACAGCAGGCTCAACGGCAACGATTACATCAGGTGGATCAGGTTTGGGTACAGGTGGTATTTACACTTCGTCGGCAACGGCCCCACCAGGTACGTACACGTACGCAGCAACTTGCCAGACAACCTCGTGTACAAGCACAGCGACTAACTTCACCTTAGTCGTAAACCCGATTCCAACGAATGGTCCATTCGTTTCGGCTGCTTACTCGACATCGGCAGGTTCAATGACAACAACGGTTGACGCTACAACTGGTTTAAGTGGTAGCGCGATTACTGTTTGTCAGAACACACCGCTGTTACTGAGTGTGACTGGCTGTACGGCGAGCAACTCTGCCACGACAAGCACAAACCCAATTGTGGTGATTGTTCCAGGTGGTGCTATCGGTCAGGGAGCTTCGGTTACACTGGCAGGTGGTGCAGGAACAGGCTTGTTCTTAGTATCAACGTCGGCCATCTCAACAACTGCGACAGGCCCATACGTTTATACGATTGTCTGTGTGAACAGTTCAGGTTGTTCAAGCACAGCCATAGCAAGTCTTTCCGTAACGGTGAATCCTTCACCAGGTCTGGCTTCGATTACGGCAGTAAACGGTACACCTGCTAATCTGGCTGTTGCCGGTGGCGGAACAGGTGCCGTAGCAATCTGCCAGAGCAACAGTCCCCTGATCGTTACGTCAAACTGTCTGGTTACGCCAGGTGGTAGCAACACGGCTGGTGGTTCTGTTATAGCCAGCTCTACGGCTGGCGTTGGCGTTGGCGTAAGCACGACCGCTACTTCAGGTACGTTCGTTTCCTTCTCGGTTTCGGCAGCAACTGTGGGTACGTTCTCGTACTCGTTTGCCTGCGTAAACTCATCAGGTTGCCCAAGCCCAACACCAACTGTCTTGACAGTAACGGTAAACGGAAGTGCAGTTACGCCAACATCTGCCACTGCACGGACTGTATGTGCAGACTCTGGCAACGTAACCTTCGCAACGGGTTGTGGAACGGACTCTGCTACAATTGTTAGCCGACCAACCATTGAAGCAAGTTCTGCTTCTATTGTTTCCAACGGACTGGTTCTTGGTTCGGTTATGTCAGGCACGTTTGTGTATGGCGTTCAGTGCCGGACTACTGCCGGTTGCAGCAGTTCAACTGTTTCGTACACGTTGGTTGTTAACCCACGTCCAAACAATGCTAATCTGACTATCGTCAATGGCACGACAGCAGACCGCAATGTAGCGGGTGGCCAAGCAGGTGCGGTACAAATCTGCCAGGGAGCCTCTCTGACAGTGAATACCAACTGTTTGATTTCATCAGCTTCGACAACGCCAACGGGTAGTAATTCAATCGGCGGTACCAACACAGGTGCAACGTCAGGTACAACCGGAACAGACGGTACAACTGCCGCAATTGGCGGTGGTACAAGTTCAACCGTTACACCGGCAACGTTTGCTTCATTCACGATCACCACATCGGTGACGGGTATAACTAACTTTACCTTCGTCTGCGTAAATGCAGCAGGTTGCCCAAGCCTATCGGTAACGACGCTTGCCGTAACGGTTAGTTCAAGTGTGGCCGCTCCGACCTTCGCCGGTACGCAGACCGCTTGTTTAAACTCAAACGCGCTCACAGTAGCACCAACATGCTCTACCCCAACTGGTGCATCGCTGGTAATTACGGGTGCGGGTGGTGTTGCTTCTATTGCTGACATCAACAGCACAACGGCAACAGGAACTCGTTCCTACACGCTTCAGTGTGTTACGCCAACCTGTGTTAGCTCGACAACGACAGTAACGGTAATCGTTCGTCCTCGTCCGGTTGCTCCATCGCTGACCCCAAGTGCTGGTGGTCCAGTGGTAGCATCAGCAGGTTCAGGTACGCTGGTAGTTTGCCAGGGTGCTACAGGAACAATGCCATTGTCGGTAACAACTTCCTGCGTATTGGCTACTGCTGCTACTTCGGCATCAGGCACCAACGGTTTGGGTGGTCTTAACCCAGGTGGTACAGGTGGAGCAACTGGTACAGATGGAACAACAGCTTCGGCTGGTGGTGCTGTTGGTACGGGTGGCACATCGACAACGTTTGCTTCGTTCTCACTTGGAACGGCCAACACCGGCACAACGACTTACACCTTTGTGTGTGTCAATGAGTTTGGTTGTTCAAGCCCGGATGCAACAACGCTGACAGTAGTTGTTAACAGCAGTGTTGTAGCGCCAACGTTCGCTGGTACAACAACGGCCTGCCAGAATGCAAGCCCACTGACATTGGCCACCACTTGCTCAACAGCAGGTAGCTCGCCAGTCTACACGTCAGTACCAGGCGGACTAACGGCGACCATCGCTCAGGTTCGCAGCACGGCTACAGTCGGTTCGTTTACATACACAGTTCAGTGTGTAACACCAACCTGTGTCAGCTCGGCTTCGACAATCATCACGACAATTCGTCCATTGCCTGCTAACGCTGGTTTGACGGTTAACAGTGGTTCAACCACACTGACTACAGTTCCTGCGGCAGGAAGTGGTACAGTAGCGGTTTGTCAAGGTCAGTCGTTAACGGTAGTTACGTCTTGTGTGATTAACACAAGCACGGCTTCTGGTTCAGCTAACGTAGCCACGGGTGTTTCCAGTGGTTCAGTTGGTCAGGACGGCAGCATAGTAGCTATTGCCAACGGTGTTACGGATGGTACATCGTCGGTGACGTATGCTGCTTTCGTAATCTCGACTTCGGCAGTAAACACAACAACGTTTACTTTCCGTTGCCAGAACGAGTTTGGTTGTACTAGCCCAATTGCTACAACACTGGCTCTGACGGTAAGTGCAAGCGTAGCCTCGCCAACATTGGCCGGTACGTTTACGGCTTGCCAGAACAGCGGCTTAGTAAGCAGCACGAGTACGACTTCTGCGTTAACCTCAGCTTCGCTCATGGCAGCTTGCTCAACGGCAGGAAGTACACTGGAGATTCTGGGTGCATCAGGCGTAATTTCGATGGCTCAATTGCTGAGTACGTCAGCTACTACGTCTTCTACGGGTCTGTCTTATACACTGACCTGCGTATTGGGACCATGCCGGAGCCTGTCTTCGACTACGATCACCAAGATTGTTCGTCCACTGCCAACGCCACCGTCACTCACGGCGGTTAACGCAGCTAACGGCCCAATCTTCGTTGGTAGTGCCCAATCAGGAACGGTTGCTATCTGTCAGCAAAACGGTCCGCTGTTGGTTAACACCGATTGTGTACTCGGAACAGTAGCTAATCCAGGAACTGGCACCAACGTAATTGGTGGCACAAGTGGAACGGCATCAGCCGGTGCAACAGGTACGGATGGCGGAACAGCCTCAGTAGGTGGTGTAATCAACAACCCTGGTACGTCGAACACGTTTGCATCGTTTACGATTGCAACAACGAACACCGGAACAAACAGCTACACATTCACTTGTGTAAGCGCGTTTGGTTGCACAAACCCAACGACAACGACGTTGACCGTAACGGTTAATGCCAGCGTAGTGGCTCCGGCTCCAATTGCCAGCGTAACAGTTTGCCAGAACTCTGGAGTGCTGAATATCCCGGCTGTATGCTCAACAGCAAGCAGCTCGGCAGTATTCACTGGAACGGGTGCAGGAGCAATCGCATCGTTCACGGGCTCTCCGTTAGCGGTAAGCACAACAACGGCAGGTCTGCAGACCTATTCGGTACTGTGCCGCACGGCTACTTGCTCAAGCACGGCTGTTACATTCACTGTTTTCGTGAACCCACAACCAGCTAACGCGGCTGTTGCAGTAACAACGTCGGCTGGTGCAACACTGCCAATTCCGGCAGGTGGAACAAACACGATCACGATTTGCGAAGGCACGTCGCTGACAGGTCTTGTAACGGGTTGCCCAACGACATCTGGTACAACAGGTGGTGGTGGTGCTCCGATCACAGGCTCAGGTCAGGTTTCAGTAGGTGGTTCATCGCCTGTTTCGACAACAAGCTCGATGAACACGTTTACGATCCCAGGATCGCTGACGGCCGGTACGTATAACTACACAGTGGTATGTACATCAGTTGCCGGTTCGGTAACGTGTACAAGCCCGATGGCAACTTCATTAGTTGTTGTGGTTAACGGCGCACCGGTTTCAGCAACGGGTACGTATTCGTTGGGTGGTTTTGCGGGAAGTGGTGCTACAGCAAGTGCGCCATTAACAACAACGACGAACATCACGGTTTGCCAGAACAACCCAATCAACCTTACCATTGTAGGTTGTAACGCCAGCACGCCAGGCTCAAACAATTCGGTTCCTGGTCAAACAAGTGGCTCGGCAGTGTTGGGTGGTAGCCAGATCATTGGTTCTTCGGCTAACAACAGCTTCTTCACGATTCCGAACACAACGGCTGGTGTA
Source organism: Cytophagales bacterium (assembly GCA_031411995.1). GTDB lineage: Bacteria > Bacteroidota > Bacteroidia > Cytophagales > Spirosomataceae > Rudanella. The sequence goes on along the minus strand of JANOCD010000008.1, from coordinate 5,343 downwards.
TTCCAGTATACGATTGTTTGTACGAATCCTGTAACAGGCTGTGTAAGCTTGACTCCGATCACGCTGAACGTAACGGTTAACGAAACGCCAAGTGCTCCGTTACTCACGGGCAATATTGGTAATGGAAGCTCAGTAACGTTGTGCCAGGGTAAGTCGGCAATCGGTACGGTAACGTGTCCGGTTAACAGCACCCCAAGTTCAAATGGTAGTTCGCTCGTTAGCTCAGTAGTTACCCCAGGTGCTACGGCCAATATCCTGAACTTCACTTCGACGGCTTCTATGAGCCAGACAGGTGTTGCGAGCTTCTCGGTAATTTGTCGGTCAACAACCGCAGGTGGCTGCCCAAGCTTGCCAACAACCTACACGTTGACAGTTACCCCAATCCCTGCTGACGCTGGCTTAACTATTAGCCCGGCTACAGTAGTGGGAGGTTCAAGCGTTTCGACGATTGCTGGTGGTGGTGGTGGTTCGATGACGGTTTGTGTGAACAACGCAATCTCGGTAACAGTAACAGGTTGTCCAACAACCGATACGGCTGCTTCGTCAACGGCACTTTCTACAAGTACGTCGGCTGGTGCTAACTTCGGTGGTGTTCAAACAACGCCTGGCACAACGGGTGTGAACGTGTTCTCATTGCCAAATGCGGTAACAGGAACCTTCGTTTACACAGCTAACTGTACGAACAGCTTCGGCTGCTCAAGCTCGGCAGTAACAAGCCTGACGGTAACGGTGAACCCACGTCCTGTGAATCCAGTAGCAAGCAACACAGTTGTTGTTTGTGAAACGTCATCAGGAGTATTGACTGTTCAGACAGGTTGCGGAACAAGCCCAGGTACGGTGATAGCCGTAGTAACTGGCTCAACAGCTCTGACGAGCATCGGTGGTTTGACAAGCACGAACACATACACAATCTCGACAGCAAACATTCCGGATGCTGGCGTAACAGGCACACTGACAATTTTATGTCGGAATGTGGCAACAGGTTGTGTGAGTACGTCAACGTCGACGGTGAACATAACGATCAACGGTGCGCCAAACCTAGCTAGCCTGACGGTAGCAACGCCAGTTTCTGCTGGTGGTACTGCGGTAGCAGGTGGTGGTACTGGTGCCATCACGGTTTGTTCCGGTGTTCCTGTCCTTGTTAATACAAACTGCTTAATCAGCACTGTATCGAACTCAGGTGTAGGAAACTCACTGACGGCGGTGAACACGGGTAACTCAGGCAACGGCGGTGTTGTTGACAGTGGCACATCAGGTACGAGTGTTGGTGGCGGTCAGGTTGGTGGTGGAAGCACCTCAACGTTTGCATCGTTCCTGCTCTCAACTTCGATTGCAACCACAACGACTTACACGTTTGTTTGTGTGAACGCGGCAGGTTGCCGCAGCCTGTCGGTAACGACCTTGGCTGTAACGGTGAACCCAACCCCAGCGGCTCCAGCTCCTGTAGCGGCTTCGGGTCTGTTCCCGAATCTGGTGCTTTGCGAGACAACTGGTGCTAACAGCCCGCTGTCAGTAACGGCTTGTCCAGTTGGAACAACAGCTACTGTAACCAGCACATTAGGTGCTCGTGTGATCACTACGGCTGGTTCGCAGACGTTTGCTATTGCAACGAATGGCGTTCCTGCAACAGGTGTAACGGGGTCATTGACTATTGTCTGTGTGAACAGCAGTGGTTGCCCAAGCTCACCATACGTAGCTAGCCTCACAATCAATGCTGCTCCGGCTCGTCCAACGGGCGCGACGATTGCCGCTGGCAATCCTGCTTTTGCAACAACCAGCTCACTAACAATCTGCCAGGGTCAACCTGTTAGCTTAACAGTTGATGGTTGCCAGATTGCATCGGGTAGCGGTGGTGGTACCGCACTGACTGGTTCAGGTACAGGCTTTATCTTCACAGGTACAGGCTTCATCTTTACGCCAACAGGCCCAACAACGGCTACTGCATTGGTAACGGATGGTAACCTGCAACAAGGTCTCTACACGTTTATTGTTCGTTGTACGAACGCAAACGGATGTCAGAGTCTTCAGGGAAGTTCATTCTCGCTGGTTGTAACAGGTCAGCCAAGTGCTATTGCCAGAACTGGCTTTGCACCAACATGCCCTGCTGACGGTGCAGTACAAGGAACGTTGGGTTGCTCAACAGGTACACTTGAGTATGGTTATGCACTGCTGCCTAATGGCACGTATGCAAACTTTACAACGTCGCCTGTAGTGTTGCCAACTACGGCTGGTATCTACTCGGTAACAGCACGTTGTACTACAGGAGGTGCATGCATCGGTGCATTGACATCGTTTACAGTAGCTAACCGTCTTCGTACCCCGGCTCCGATCAGTGTTCAGACGGTACAGAATGCAGTTTGTTTGGGTCAAAGCACTACACTTGTAGCAGTTTGCCCAACAGCGGCAAGCAGTGCTATCTGGTATCTTGCTGGAACCAACACGGTTGTATCAGGAACAGCCTTAGGGACAACGTCAATAATTGTAGCTCCGCTTCAGCAGGGTACATACAATTACGAGGCTGTTTGTACCGATCCGGCTTATGCTTGTGCAAGCGCACGCAGTACGCAGATTGTACTGAACGTTCTGCCAGGTGTGAACTCACTGCCAACGATTTCGGCCCAGCCGAACCCAACGGTGGCTGGTGCTCCAGTAACGTTGACAGGTGCAGGTTGCGCCGGTACGACTGTCTTCTATGTTCAGGGTTCGAATGTAGAATTAGGTCGTGGCACGGGTAATGTCGTTAGCATCACGGTAACGCCACAAGCGACAACGACCTACGACGCAGTTTGTACGAACGGTCAATGCACCAGCAACCGGACAACTGGCCTGGTAGTAACTGTAACGCCTTGCAACTTTGTTGCTACGGTAACGCCATCTTCGGCTGTTATCTGCGCTACGGGTGGCAGTGTGGTACTGACTGCTTCAGGTGGAACAAGCTACGTTTGGAACAACGGTGCGAACACACAGCAAATCACAGTGAGTGCTGCCGGTGTTTACAATGTTGTTGTAACAAGCGCACAAGGTTGCACGGCTTTGGCCTCGGCGACCATCACAACCGGAACGGCTCCATCGCCAACCATTACGGGTAACACAGCAATCTTCGCCGGTCAGAGCACAACGCTCACCGCTGGTGGTGGTGGTCTGTATGCCTGGAACGGTCCAGGTCTGGCTCCGAACGCCGGTGGTGCCGCACAAGTGGTTAGTCAGGCTGGTACGTATGTAGTAACCGTAACAAGCCCAACAGGCTGCACGGCTTCTGCCAGCGTAGTGGTGACTAACATCGCTCTGCCACCTGCTCCGACAGTAACACCAACAGCGGCTGTTCAGCCTAATGCAACCCTACAGGCTTGCGTTGGTCAGACAATCCAATTGGTTGCTTCTTGTCCGATCGGTAGCACACCGCGCTTCAAGATTGGAACAACTACGAACGATGCTACGACGCAAAACGTAACAAGCAGCGCACCAGGTACCGTTATCTACAATGTAGTGTGCGTGGCCGGTGGTGTAGAAGGACCATCGACGTTTGCTCAGGTTGTGTTCAACGCGGTTCCAACCGTACAGATTCTGCAAACAGGTATTCTCTGCAACAACCAGCCAAGCAGCATCACGCTGTCGGCTACTGGTGCAAGCAGCTATACCTGGTCAACGGGTGCTACAACGCAAAGCATTGTAGTGAACACTGGCGCAACAGGTCTCTACTCGGTGAACGGTGCTAACGCTGCCGGTTGTATCGGTACAGCCACTCAGACGGTATCTGCCACCACTTGTGGTGCTACTACTGTACTGGCTATTACCGGTGCAACGATCGACTGCGTGAACGGTAACATAACGATTGCGGCAACAGGCGGTAACTCGAACCAGAAGTTCTACTCGGTTGATGGTGTGCAGTACTCTGCAAGCAACCCTGTCGCTCTGAATCCTGCGTTCCAGAACAACCCAGCCAATTCGGTTATCACACTGTATGTACGGCAGGTGAACAGCACGAGCAATGGATTCGATGTGGCTACGTTCCAGTTTAACTTCCGCGCCCAGTGCCCAGTGGTTACTCCGCCAGTACAGCCAACAGTGGTAACGCCAATAACAACAGCTTGTGGTAGCCCAACCAATACACTTGGTGGACAACTGGTTGTAACGGGTGTAACAGACATCAACTGTCTGAACGGTACGTTCCGCGTCCTTGTGACAGGTGGTACTGGTCAGCCAATTGACTGGTCGGTGATCGTTGGTTTGAGCAATGCTGATCCATTCAATTGTACCCGTCGTGTTGACAACGGTGAGCAGTTGATGGCGATCAACAATCCAAACTCAACCATCACACCGTTCGAGGTGAATGGTTTGCAGAGCGGTGCGATGAGTACTACATTCCAGTTCAACTTCAAAGCAGCCTGTACGGCTGGTCTGAGAACGGTGATGGTAGGCTCAACACCTCCGCCAGCTCCAGTAACCACAACACCTCCGCCAACGCCGACTCCTGTCGCGTCGGCTAACCCGGCTGGTTGTGGAAGTCCTGCCAACACCATTGGTCAGCCATTGACCATCACGGGTGTTGATCAGGTGAACTGCGCTGCTGGTACGTTCCGTATCCTGACAACAGGTGGCACGGGTGAAACAATCAGCTTTGCTGGCATTGTTGGCCTGAGCAACAACGATCCGTACAACTGTACGCGGACGTTGGATAATCCTGATCTGACTCGCCAGGTGAACAACTCAAGCTCAACTATCGCTCCGTTCAACCTGAAAGCGTTCAACATAGGTGGTGCCACAAGCAACATCTTCTCGTTCAACATGAAGCAGGTATGTACGGGTGTAGCTCGCACGGCTCGCACCGAAAGTTCGGCTAACCTCGACGTAACTGTCCTGGGTAACCCAACACTTGGTGAGACTGTAGAAGTTGAAGTACGCGGTGCAGAAGGTCAGGCGCTCCAGTTGCGTTTGGTTGATGGCATGGGTGCTGCAATCAGCGAGAAATCAGTAGAGAAGGCCGGTGCAACTGAGCGTCAGACTATCGGTCTGGGTCGTTCGGCTGGCATGTACTTCCTGCAGGTAACTACGCCAACGAAGAGCAAGACGGTGAAAGTGGTTCGTCAATAACGAATTACAACTCCGCAGGAAAAGCCCGCCATATGGCGGGCTTTTCCGTTTTTAGGGGCTGATCAATTTAAGCATAGTGATAGCATAAAAAATGGGTCAGCAACCAAGGTGGATACTGTTGGCGAATTCAGCTTATGGGTACCCTTTTAGATACTAGCCGGGCGAAGCTGGACCGCCGTGTTTTTGCCATTGGGACTTCATTGAGCCAATCATCGAGTCGGCACAAATTGATGGCGGCTGCGGTCAAAACGT
>JANOCD010000007.1:0-135179 GCA_031411995.1 Cytophagales bacterium | reverse complement strand
CTTACGCTTCATGCGCGGTTTCGGAATCGCATCGGCGCACCGACCACGCTACACAAAAAAGCCCCGCAATGTTGCGAGGCTTTTTTTGTACATCCAAATGCGCTCTATTCGTGCTTTTGCAAACGATGAACCAATGCCTGGGTGATTGGCTGGCCGGTTCGCTCCTCAATAAATAACCATTGACCGCTGGGGTTTATCTCCAGAAAAACATACTCCCCATCCGGTTTCAGGCGCATATCAATGGCACCGTAAACAAGGCCGAGCGTTTTCATTAGGGTTCGCAGCTTCTGCACAATAGCATCGGGCAGCGTGTGTGCCCGAACGAGCGCGTCGAGAATATTCATCCGAAAATCGACTTTGTACTCTGTTTGGCCCGTATGAATTTCGGCAGGAAACACATCGTCGCCAATCATGGTAATCCGCAGGTCGATGTCGGCCCGGATGTATTCCTGAAAAATAACCGGCGCGTATTGAACAGCCGCCAGATGCGCCCGTTCTTCGGATTTAAGCAGGCGTGTTTCGCGCCACGATTGCTCAGTTCCCGAAAACGCTTTGTAGATCGTCCCTTTATCTCCCTGACTATCAATAAATTCAGTTGCTTGTAACGGGTCGTTGGTAACGAGTGTTTTCGGGATGGTTAAGCCAATGCTGGCCGCCACTTTCAACTGGTATAATTTGCGGGAGGCTATTTCGTCACGTTCGGGGTTGTTGATCCAGTGCGCATCGAGGCACGACCATAGACCTGAAATGGCCGCCTGAGATTCATTATACGCAAAATTGCGGTCGTTTGCATCTGTCAGGCTGCTGTTGAGGTTGAAAGGGCATGGCCTACGCCACCAAACAGTACGAACAGTCGATAAATCATGCGGTAAGCCATTGACCATCGCCCTCAGTGAGGGTTGGGTGCCTGTCTGGTGATCCACACTCAGTTTAATTTCGCGCGGAAACCGGGCCGTATCGAACAGCAATACATCGGTACGAGCGCGAACGAGGTGTTCAACCACCTCATTCGCGTGTTCGTCGGCCAAGTGAGAAATAATCAGGATCATCCTTGCGCGCTGCTTTGTTGATACGACTCATACTGTTGCAGCAACTGGCGATACTCACTGTCGAGTTGTCGAAGTTCGGCCTCGCCTTCTGCCATGGCTTGCTCATACTGCATGAGGGCGTTCTCCAATTCCTCCAGTTCGCTCCCACTTCCCGGCATGGCCCCTTGCCACGCACTCGAATGGTGCGGAGTGGAGAGGATGAACGGACGGGCTGAGGGGCCTTCGCGCTGAATAGGCCCGGGATCGAATCCACCCGGCACATCGAATCCTTTTCCGTCGGAGATAGGCCGCTTATCGAGAGCAGGTATCTTGACATCATCGCGGAACTTGAGCGTAACGGGCGAAGGCTGATCTCTGAAGCTGAGGGTTTGTAGTTGGTCTCTAATTACAGTAGTTTGTAATTGGTCTCTAATTACAGTAGTTTGTAGTTGGTCTCTGGATGCGAGCGTTTGTATGAGATCGCTGGATGCCAGGGTTTGTACATCCCTGATTACGGTGGTAACGGGGCTGGTTCGTACCAGATTTTGCAGTATGGGTGAGGCATCAATCACGGCTCTGATTCGCTGCCCAAAGTTACTGCCCCCATCGGCGGGACTCGACGGTGTACAGCCTCCGTTGGTATGAACACCCACTAAACGACCGTCGCTGGCCCGCAATATGCCCGAACCGGAGTTACCGCCCAGCGTATCGATGTCGTTATAACGAATCAGATTACCAGAAATCAGTGTTGTTGGCCCGGCCTCCACCCGCTTGGGCACCCCCGCCGGATGCCCGATAATACAGATCATATCCGGCACTGCGGCATCGGTTGTCGATAGGGTTGCCCGGCCAAAGATGGCTCCCGGGTTACCACCAATCCGGCAAACGGCCATATCAATACCATTCAGCCGGTATTCGAGCAGTTCAAGAATGGGGAAACTTTGTTCAGCCCGTAGATTACCTGCCGGATCGACCTGGTAATTGAAGTTCAGCTTCATATTCCGGGCAATCTCCTGCGGAGAGATAATATTGGTGGTACCATTGACGCGCGGGCGTTGCCAGGTACCCCCCGTCTGGTCGAATAAATGACCACAGGTCAGAAACAGATCATCGGAGATCATGGTGCCACTACCCCACCGTACATTCGATACATTGCCCGGATTGGTGTAAACCGAAGCTAAATTGTTGTTCCATTGAACCTGACAGGCTGCCGATTGGTGTGCGTTCACGAAGGCTATTGGCACACCCAGCATTCCGTTGTATTGTTCGACAGGTTGAGAGTCATCGGCAACTCCGCAAATGGTTTCTAATATGTCCGGGTAGAAGTCTGTATTTCCGTTAGTACTCTCGGTGGTGGGTAATTCGAAATTTTCCAGATGAGGTACAAAAAGGGGGTCTTCTGACCGATCCAGACTCGACCGAACGATGCTCTCCAGATTGTCTGTTTCCGAGAGATTCTCGGTTTGTTCAGCGCGTACTTTTAGCTTACTCATACAGTTAAAGGTGTTTGTTAGTTGGTAAAAAGAAAAAGCGTATTTTTCGCCCGGATAATAGTCGTTATGTACGCCATAGTGAAAACATCAACCGCCAACAGACTATCTATTACTTAGCGCATAAGTACTCATAATCAGCGTGTAAGCATTTTTCCATTTATTTAACGGTAGGTTTCAGGCTCTTTTTTAAACCATAATCATGAAATTCAAATCACTAGTACATCTGTGTTGTACCTACGGTATTGCCACTGTATGTATGCAGGCTCAGGCCCAGTCGTTGTCAGTTATAGCCCCACCCGCTTTCATCACCGATTCGCTTGACTCCTATGTCAAACGTGGCCTGACCGACTGGCAGATTCCAGGGCTGGCCATCGCCGTGGTGAAAGACGGGAAAGTGATTGTTTCCAAAGGCTTTGGCGTGCGCGAAACGGGCAAAACTGAACCCGTTGACGAAAACACGCTCTTCCTGATTGCCTCCAACACAAAACTGTTTACGGGATCAGCGCTGGCGAAGCTGGAAGAGGAAAAGAAGCTATCACTCAACGAGAAAGTCACAAAGTACTTTCCTGATTATCAGCTCTACGACCCCAACGCCACCCAGTTGGTCACGGTGCGCGATTTGCTTTGCCACCGGCTCGGAACGAAAACGTTTCAGGGCGATTTTGTCTTTTGGGACACCAACCTGCCCCGTGCCGAAGTCATCCGGCGAATGCGGTTACTGAAACCACCGGGGCAGTTTCGGCAGGATTACGGCTATTGTAACTCAGCTTTTGTGACGGCAGGGGAGATCATCCCGAAAGTGACCGGGCAATCGTGGGAGCAGTATGTGGAGACTAACATCGTGCGGCCTTTGGGAATGACAAACACCTACATGCTCACCGCCGGAGCTGAAAAACGGGCAAACATCGCCCGCCCCCACACCAATAGCTTTGGATCGCTGCGCCGGATTCCGTATGACAGTGTGGACAATCTGGCCCCGGCGGGCAGCATGGTTTCGTGCGTGAAAGACCTTAGCAAATGGCTGATGATGCAGTTGGATAGTGGTCGCCTGAACGGGCAGCAGATTTTGCCGTGGTCGGTGGTGCGCAACACCCGCGATGTGAACACGGTGGTCAGAAGTCGCAAATCGTCGGTGCTGCCCACCCACATTCAGGGGTATGGATTGGGCCTTTTCATGACTGACTACAACGGGCGGCAGGTATATTGGCACACAGGCGGGGCGTTCGGTTTTGTGACCAATACCTGCTTTGTTCCCGAAGAAAAACTGGCCATCACGGTCCTGACCAACAACGACAACCAGAATTTTTTTGAGGCTCTGCGCTACCAGATTCTGGATGCTTATCTTGGCGTTCCCTACACTAACCGGAGTCAGTTTTTCCTGACGCAGGCCCGCGCCGATGCCGCTCAGGAGCAACAGGATCTCAAGGGATTGGCCGAGCGCGTTGCCAAAAACAACAAGCCAACGCTGCCCCTGTCGGCCTTTGCCGGTACCTACAACAACGAACTCTACGGCACCATTACACTGAAATCGTCGGGTACGGGCCTCGACGTTTCGTTTGCCCACCACCCCAACCTTACCGCCCGTTTAGACTACATGGACAACGATACCTTCCGGCTGACGTATTCCAATCAGGCGTTCGGGGTTTTTCCGGCGACGTTTACGCTAACTGGCGGTGCCGTGAAAAGCGTGGTCATCAAAGCGAGTGATTTTGTTGAATATGACCCCTATGTGTTCAGCAAGTAAGAGTCAGACCCCTATTTAAGCTTCTTCAAATCCGCCAGCGTCCCCCGGATTGTCGTCGCAAATTTGCTGTTCTGAAACATGGGATCGTTATTTTTATCCAGGATTTTGCACCGGAATGCGATTTCAAAAGGCGTGTCGCTCTTATCAAATAAAGCCTTGGGTAATAGCCCCAATGCCTGACCCGGCTTCACGGTCACTGGGAAAATGACTGGTGTGGTGGCTTCTTTTTTAATCAGAATCGGCTCTGCCTGATCGCCCTCGGCAATTTGTTTGCCATTGATCGTGATCGTGTAGTGCGTGTCGGTAATGGAATACTGAAATTTGTTCTTGTTGATAATAATAACCTTTGCAGCCACGTCCATCGCCTTCAGGCTCAATTTGCCGAAATCGATATCGTCCACCTTAACTTGGGGAATATGGTAGGTTGGCAGTCGGCGTGTTTGGTCGATAGTGAAGGTACGTTCGCCCAAAATTGGCACGTCGAGATTGAAGGTTGTCCGAATCCTGTAACTGGTACTGTCAACGCCCCGTTGTTCAAGGTCTTCGAGCACGGCGGTCAACTTTTTAGCGTTTATTTTTGCGGGCAACGCAATGGTCGTGCTGTCCTTCGATTTAAGCTGTATTGCTTTGGCATACGAATCCTTAATGACCTCCTGCCCGTTGATGTAGATCGAGTAATCAAGGTTGCGGGCCTTGAATGAGACGGGTAATGGGTTATCGATCAGCAGATGCATAGTTATAGAGATGGCGTTGTCACTGATGTCAGTATACTCGAACCGGCTCATTTCCACACGGGGTTTAAGGGTTCCGTCGTAGGCACCTGTTTCAGAGTTGGCTTCATTTTTCAGTCGGCTGTACCACACATACGCCCCAATGCCCCCCACCAACAAGAGCAAAAGCGCAATTATCCATCCCTTTTTCATAGCGTTGTTGTAAAAAAAGAGATGTCAACTTTCTAAACAAGATGTCATCTCTGAACCACTTATTGTATGATTAACTCTAAAAACGGTATGATTGATTTAATCTATGCAATGAGATGACTTTTGATGCTGTTGCCCCCTTTTATGACCGACTGGCGCATCTGGTCTTTGGCCCAACCCTCGAACAGGCGCAATTGTCCTTGTTCGATCAATTACCCGTCGGAGGAAAATGGTTGGTGCTGGGAGGGGGAACAGGATGGCTTTTGGAGCAGGTAATGAATCGGTGCCAGCCAACCCATATTGTTTTTCTGGAAGCCTCCGAAAAAATGCTCGAACTGGCCCGTCAACGACTTAAGAGTCATCCCAATTATGTCCAAATCGAGTTTCGGCAGGGCACCGAACAACTCCTTTCTCCTACTGAAAAGTTCGACGTGGTTTTAACGCCCTTCGTGCTGGATCTCTTCACAACGCAACACTTAGAAATCCAGATGATTCCCCGCTTGCTTGATGCACTCAAGCCGGGCGGCTACTGGCTCATCACCGATTTTGTGCCGACAAAAATTTTGTGGCAACAACTCCTGGTGAAAACAATGCAGTTTTTTTTCAGGATTAGTGCCGCTTTACCCATTCACCGGCTTCCCGACTGGATGCCCTTGCTGCTAAAGCGGATGGTTTTAGAAACAACCCAATCGGCTTTTCATGGTCTGATTCGGTCTTGCCTGTTCAGGCCATTGCCCGGAACAAGTTGATAATATCGTCGTATGGTCCCACATCGTGCCAATCGCCGGTACCGAGGTTGAGCCAGGCTCCGGTGTGCCGGGGGCGTTTTGTTTCTGGTTCGCTTTCCTCAATATCCAGTTCGTAAATAGTACTCATCAGGGGCTGTAGTTGCTTCCAGGGTAACGTTTTTAAGCTTGACCTCCCCCCATGCACGGTTTCTAATTTCACGCTTCGCTCGACAAACGAAGCAGTCAGGTGGACTTCGTAATCACCTTCGCGTTTGAGTTCCAGAAAAGTTACCTCAAAAGGGCGTTCCCGCTCGGCTGATTCGTAGGTAGCCTGCATCAATTCCTGAATCAAATATTGCCACCGCTCGTAGTTTCGGGGCATTCCGGCAGTTTTAGTGCCATCCTCCGCCGTCAGTGTCACCTCCCAAAAATCATCGTCTTCGTCCAGATTATCCTCATTCAGAGGATCTAGTTTAGTAGCCTCCACCAACGACTCCATCGCCTGTTGCCACACCTTTCCCAGTTGCCCTTTCCACACAAAATCATCATCGCGGGTGTAGCCTTCGGCAATCAGTTCATCCTCATCAATATCTTCGCGGTCGGGGTAGGTGATGCTCAGATCAACGGCCAGCGAATCGGTTGATGGTTTTGCCGACAGGGTAAAGAAATAGGCATAAGGAGCCGGTAATGAACGGGCTGTCTGGAAGCGAATCTGTGCGTTTTGGAACATATATACTACAAACTATAAACCGTTTCCAGCGTTGCCTTCCGGTCAATTTTGCCGGTAGGCGTTTCGCGAAAACTGGGTGCAAAGATAAGGGCTTTCGGCACAGCATAGGGGCCAATTTCCTGCCGAATTGCTGCCGACCATTGTTCTTTGGTCGCTTCAACCCCTTGCTGAATAGCCAAATCACCCTCTACAACCAACACAAGTTGCTGACCTAATCGCTCATTGGGGCAGCCTGCCACAAACAGCCGGGGTGACAAACTTACCGAAGCCAACACGCGCATAATCAGCCGCTCAACCCGTTCGGGCTGCACTTTTACGCCCCCCGTATTAATGATCGAGTCGGCGCGGCCCACAATGCGGAATTGGCGATGATGTTCCTGATGATCAACCCATTCTACCACATCGTTGGTTTGAATGAGCTGAAAATCGCTGGCTGCTGCCCGAATGTTCAGACAACCCCGGTTATCAAGACCGAGGTCAACGCCTGACAGGGCCGTAAAGTAATCGGTTGCTTCGGGCCCGTTGAGTCGCCGGATAGCAATGTGCGACACCGTTTCAGTCATCCCGTAGGTGGCATAAACGGGGGCCGTAATAACCTGCAGTTGCGCTTCCTGAGCCGGGCTGGTGGCAGCTCCACCCAGCAAAATAGCCTTAGCTCGGTTCAGGAGCGGTATTTTCCCCGGAGTTTTTTCAAAAACAGTTTGCAGTTGTAGCGGGACAAATGCTAGAAAATTGAAGGGAGCTGCATTGGTGTCAAAGTCATAGAGGGGGTTACCCGATGGCTCCACAATGGTCAATTGCAGGCCGAGGGTCAAGGCTCGCACGAGCATCATGGTGCCGGCCACGTAGGCAATGTTCAGGCAGCACAGGGCGGTGTCGCCCGCGCTCAAGCCAAAGGTCTGGCCTGTAAGTTCTGCACTGGCCTGCATCTGAGTGCGGGTAAGCGCGATGGGTTTGGGTGCTCCCGTTGAACCAGAAGTGTGCAATACAAACTCGGTTTGCCCCGATTGCCAGGCCCGGCCAAACAAAATGGCCTGCTCTTCGTAGGGAGTACGAGCAGCAGGCCATTGATCGGCGGTTAAGCGTCCGTCAAGAAAAAACATTAATTAAAAATGCGAAGCGTGTTACTTTTTTGATCGTTGGCGACCTTATATAACATCAACGGTAACGTAGCCGGGCCGTTCAGCACCTTGCCTGTCAAGTCGTAGCGCGATCCGTCGAGCGCGCAATAAAATGAATTGCTGTTGGCCTGAAACACCAGCGAAGTCCCCTCGTGTGTGCATTTGGGCGATACGGCAACAAACTGATTCGACTGCACATTAGCAACAATCACGCGGTTATTCACCACCACGTAATAGCCTTTCTTGAGCAAATCCGAATAGCGGGCATCGTCTAATTGGATAGTCAGGTCGAGGAGATCGGCGTTCAGGGCAACATCCTCGGCTTTCGATACGCAGCCGCCCAGGTAAATGGCACCCATACTGAGACCCATAAACCGAAAAAAATCCTGTCGATTCATCGTTTTAGAAATAGCTTTCATGGTGGTTCGTATCTTTGAAAACTCGTTTATGGTTTATAGTACTCGTTTACGGTTGGTTGCCATCGCTTGTGACTCCACAGGCAATGAGGCACGAACTCGAATGCAATCTAACTAAAAACCAAAAACGATGAACCGAAAACCCCTTTTCAGACTAAACAAAGGCAACGAACGAAGGGTTTACCCCGCATCTATGGAAGAAGCAAAAGTCATTATTAACCCCATTTCGCCCGATAAAGTGGCCGAAAGCCCCGGCCTGATGGAATACGCACACACGGCGGGTGGGGCTATTATCAGGCCCGAAGACAAGGGTAAAATTTCTGGTCGGGCCGTCACGGCCATGCGCGAGCAAACCGATCTCCAACTGGCTCAACTCTACAGACAGATGCAGCTTCTGGCCGAGCAAGCTACTGCCATTCGGCACCGGGTGGAGGTTTCGGAGCGTATTTACGGAGCGCAAATGGGCTTTGATCCCATTGTCGGCCAAACCTATTATTTTTACGTCCGCAAAAACGGCATCGACGTATTATCCATGATTGCTCCCCACGAATGGGGCCGCAAATTTCCTTTTGAACGCTGCCTCGCCACCGTCCGCATGATGGCCGACCACACCTGGGATGTGCAGTATCATGATGTTGAATACACCAATGAGTGAAAGAGCGAAAGAGTGAAAGAGTGCCTGCCGGATTCCGAGCCACTCTTTCGCTCTTTCGCTCTTTCACTCTTTCACTTTTAATTATGCAAAGCAACTACCCCTGGGAAATCATTAAGGAATACAAAGAAATTCTGTTCTCCTATTACGAAGGCATTGCCAAAATCAGCATTAACCGGCCTCACAAACGCAATGCATTTACACCTCTGACGGTGAAAGAGATGTCGGAAGCGATGGAACTGGCCCGGCAGGATGAGCGCGTGGGCGTGATTATTCTGACCGGCGAAGGGGGCGAAGCTTTCTGTTCGGGGGGCGACCAATCGGTACGGGGTCACGGCGGCTACATTGGCGAAGATTCCGTGCCACGCCTGAATGTGCTCGATTTTCAGATGCAAATCCGGCGCATTCCAAAACCGGTGGTGGCTATGGTGGCAGGGTATGCCATTGGCGGTGGTCACGTGTTGCACGTGGTTTGCGACCTGAGTATTGCTGCCGAAAATGCCCGTTTTGGGCAAACAGGTCCCAAAGTCGGTTCGTTCGACGGGGGGTTTGGTGCGTCATACCTGGCGCGGGTGGTGGGCCAGAAAAAAGCCCGTGAAATCTGGTTCCTCTGCGATCAGTATGATGCCCAGGAAGCGCTGGACATGGGCCTTGTGAACAAAGTGGTGCCGCTCGACAAATTGGAGGATACCACCATTGAGTGGTGCCGCAAGATGCTCGAAAAAAGCCCGATTGCACTCCGTATGCTCAAAGCCTCGTTCAACGCCGAACTCGACGGGCAGGCTGGTATCCAACAACTCGCGGGCGACGCTACCCTACTCTATTACCTCTCCGACGAAGCCAAAGAAGGTAAAAATGCCTTTCTGGAAAAACGTAAACCAGATTTCGATCAGTTTCAAAAGTTCCCATGAGGAAATGGTGAAGGGTGAATAGCGAGATTCACCCTTCACCATTCATTATACCGTCAATTTCTTCATATACTCCGCATCCATTTTCATGCTTTCCATTGGCGAGACCGGGTACTCCTCCTGCTCCACCAGAAAATACTTCATGCCGTTTTGCATGGCCGTGTGAACAATGTGTTTGTAGTTCACGATGCCCTTGCCGAGGTCATTCTGTACTACCTTATCACCGGTTTTGTTGTAATCTTTGATATGGCAAAGTTCATAGCGTTTGCCGTACTTTTTGAGGTGTTCTGCGGCATCCTGCCCGGCCGCTTCAATCCAGCATAGGTCTAACTCAAACATCACGTTTTTGGGGTCGGTGTTGGCCAGAAGATACTCCTGCGGTATTTTCCCGTCGAGTGGTCTGAACGAATAATCGTGGTTGTGGTAGCCGAATTTTAGGCCACTTTTGTTCACCAACTCACCTGTTTTGTTAAACCCATCGGCAATGCGTTTCCAGTCGTCAAATGACTTTTGTGGCCCTATGTACGGACACAGCAAGTAGGACAAACCAGCCTCTGCGGCCATGTCGATGCTCTTTTTTAGTTCTTCCGGGTTGTTAGCCTGTTTGCCATAATCGAAGTGCGTACTGACCATTTTTACGTTAATTCCGCTCAGAAATGACTTGATTTCTTTGGGAGTCATACCCCACAAAAATCCCTGTGGCCCACCGTAACTTTCGAATTGACGATAACCCATCTGGGCCAGTTTGGTCATGGTACCTTTGGGATCTTTGGGCAACACATCCCGCACACTATAGAGTTGCAGGCCAAACACACCCACATTTTTGTGGGCTAATGCGGCTGTTTGGCCTAGCGTGAGCGCACCAGCGGCCATAACCCCGGTTTGCTTCAGAAATTCGCGACGATTGATCGACATGATAATAAATAGATTGAAACGTATAGGAGAAAGACAGCAATAAGCGAAACTTACGACTCAACGCAAAAAAATCTTCATACATTTGGTACAAAGTAGACTAATTCGTAACTGTGTATGAAACTTAGAACTCCCAAATTAAAACCATGTGCTGACTTCCGCATCATCCTTCAGCGTCTAACGAAGACGCTTTTTTGCTTCGTAACTCTATTCGGCAGCACTTTTTTCATCTATACAACACAAGCTCAAGATCCTGGGGTGGTTGTAGCTGATGGGAATAAAGCAAATCCTAATCAACTAGCGTACCCTTCAGGTGTTTTTGTTGATTCGAACGGGGCCGTTTATATCGCTGACCGAGTCAATTTTCGCGTTCAAAAGTGGTTACCCGGTGCCACCACAGGCGTTACAGTGGCAGGGGGCAACGGGCCGGGAGCAGCCCCTAATCAATTGAGTAATAATATAAGCGGTATTTTTGTTGATACGCAGATGGTCGTCTACATAGCTGATCGAGGTAATCATCGGGTCCAAAAATGGGTGGTTGGCGCAACACAAGGTCTTACAGTTGCAGGCGGTAACGGATGGGGCTTATCTCCTAATCAATTGAGTAGTCCAACCGATATTTATGTCGACAGTTTGGGAACTGTTTATATCGCAGATGGGCAAAACAGTCGGATTCAAAAATGGGCTGTGGGTTCGTTGAGTGGCACAACTGTGGCCGGTGGAAATGGTTTCGGCGATGCGTTAAATCAAATGAAATATCCATCTAGTCTATGGGTAGATAATGCAGGAGCAATTTATGTATGTGATTATTTGAACAGTCGTGTTCAACGGTGGCTTCCCGGTGCGACTACATCAATACTAGTTGCCGGGGGAAATGGACAAGGTTCTGCCAGCAATCAATTGTCTGTTGAGAGTGGTAAAATTTTTGTTGATAATGAGAATGCAGTTTACGTCGCGGACGACAGGAATCACCGCGTACAGAAATGGGCCTCAGGGGCAAATCAAGGCACAACTGTCGCGGGGGGAAATGGTTACGGATCGGGGGCCAATGAGCTAGGTTATCCCACCGACGTTCATTTGGATGCATCAGGAGCAATGTTTATAGCAGATCAACATAATCACAGAATACAAAAGTGGATAATTGGTTCGCTATCAGGAACTACAGTTGCCGGAGGCAACGGTTTTCGTTCGACAAACAGTCAACTGAACGAACCTACAGCCGTATTTGTCGATGGCTCTGGTGCAATTTACATCAATGACCGTTTAAATCATCGAGTTCAGAAATGGTTCCCTGGATCTACGGCTGGCTTTACCGTGGCGGGTGGTAATGGGGCCGGTTCAGCCAATAATCAACTCAATAATCCTAGTGCTATTTTTGTCGCGAATAATGGCGATTTATACATTTCCGACAGCTACAATAATCGAATCCAAAAGTGGATTGCTGGTGCCAACGCTGGCGTTACCGTTGCTGGAGGAAACGGTGTAGGACAAGGAGCAAACCAGATTTCTTCTCCCTCAGGCCTGTTCGTTACGCAAACCGGTGATCTATACATTACTGATCCTGCTCAAGGTTTATATCGAATCCAGAAGTGGATTGCTGGTGCCAACACGGGCGTTACCGTTGCAGGGGGCAATGGCACAGGTTCAGCCGCTAACCAGTTTCATTATAATTTTCGCGATTTATTTGTGGATGCATCTGGAGCAATCTATGTTGCCGACGAAGGAAACCACCGCATTCAAAAATGGGCGGCAGGGGCAATGAGCGGCACAACCGTTGCAGGTGGTAATGACTTCGGTGATGCACCAAACCAACTATCCTATCCGCGAGGAATATTTGTAGACAGGTTAGGCTCGGTCTATGGCACAGATTCATTTTACAGAAGAGTAAAGAGATGGGCTGTCAACGCAACAAATGGGGCTACTGTTGCAGGTTACCCACAGTACCAAAACACATCAAGCGAGCTCTATAACCCCAATGGCTTATTCATTAATAACAAGGGCGAATTGTATGTGGCCGACACCTACAAGAATCGAATTGTTAAGTATTGTGTCGACACACCCATTGTTACACAACAACCACCCTCAAGCCTGACGGTTTGCCTTAATAGTAGCGTTTCTACTTCTGTTGTCATAAGCGGAATTTCCGACTATCAATACGCATGGTATAAAGGTCCAGAAGAATTAACACCTCGCCAGCGGACACCTGTACTTTCGTTGAGCAATGTACAATCCTCTGACGCGGACAGTTATATACTTGTTGCTTTAAGCTGTAAGTTTGTGAATTCAAATTATTTCGTGCTCAGTATCACCGATCAGATTCGTAGTCTCAAAAATGGCCTTTGGACCGATCCAAGTGTATGGTCTTGTAGTAGAGTCCCTGCGGCAAATGATCAGGTCGTTTTACAGCACATCGTTACCATCCCTGAAAATGCGACTTCGGTTGGCAAAAACATACGGTTCTTTGGTTCAGGACAATTACTTTTTAATTCGCCCGAAACGCGATTGCGATTAGGCTTTTAATAAATGCAATTACCCAAATTATTTCTTCAAGTTGGCCGCGACGAGGCCTTGCGTAGGTTTCATCCCTGGGTGTTTTCGGGGGCCATCAGCCGATACGAAGGCACCCTGACTGATGGCGATGTGGTTGAAGTCTTCGATAAAAAAGGCAACTACCTCGCCACCGGCCACTACCACGATGGCAGCATTGCCGTTCGGATTTTTTCGTTCGAGCGTATTACTCCCGACATTGATTACTGGACTCAAAAACTGACCGGCATCCGGCAATTTCGAGAGGCCATTATTGCCACAATGCCCGGCGTGGATTCGCCCGGCGTTAAAACGGATTGTTATCGGCTTGTTCACGGCGAGGGCGACGGTTGTTCGGGCCTCATTATTGATTACTACAATGGCGTAGCGGTGTTGCAGGCCCACTCCATCGGGATGCACCGCGAACGGAATCTAATTACTGATGCCTTGAAAAACGTCTATGGCGATGCACTCATAGCCGTTTACGATAAAAGTCACGAAACCGTCCCTGAACTCTACGGCCAAACCGTTACGAACGGCTATTTGCTCGGCACCGCCGAGACTCCCCACGAGGTTCACGAAAATGGTCATGCCTTTTGGGTGGATTGGGTTACGGGCCAGAAAACGGGTTTCTTCCTCGATCAGCGCGATAACCGTCAACTGTTGGCCCGCTATTCGCACGGTAAGCGGGTGTTAAATACCTTTTGTTATTCAGGTGGGTTTTCGGTCTATGCCCTCGGAGCCGGTGCCGCGCAGGTTCACTCGGTCGATTCGTCGCAGAAAGCCATCGACCTCACCAATCAGAACGTGGCGTTGAACGCCGAAACCAATGCTATCGACATGTCGCGGCATGAGGCTATCACCGACGATGTAATGGCTTATCTTAAAGCCCACCCCGACCAATATGATATTGTGGTGCTTGACCCGCCTGCCTACGCCAAAAACGTTTCGGCACGGCACCGGGCTGTGCAAGGCTACAAACGGCTCAACATCGAAGGCTTCAGGCGTGTGGCAAAGGGCGGTATCCTGTTCACGTTCTCCTGTTCGCAGGTTGTTGACCGGGAGCTGTTCTACAACACCGTGGTAGCAGCCGCCATTGAAGCCGGGCGGCAGGTGCGGGTGTTGCATCACCTGAGCCAACCTGCTGACCATCCTGTCAGCCTGTTCCACCCGGAGGGGGGATATTTGAAGGGACTGGTGCTGTGGGTTGAGTAGGGTTTATTGTTTCAATGGCTACGCCGTTTCATTGCCTTCGGCGTTTCTGTAGTTTCATGCTGTGCGTTTGAAACTTGAAACGGCGCAGCCTTGAAGCCACAGAAACGGCGCAGCCTTTGAAACCTAAACTACCTCCACCAAATACGGCAAATAAGGTTCCAGTTGCTCAGTATCTTTGAAGGCTGAAACGGCTAAGAGTTTGTTGTTGTAGGCATCGTGGCGGAGTTCCACATAGAAGCTATCTAAGCTGTAGAGCAGGAAAATGAATTCGTCTTCGTAGCGATTAGCCAGAACATCACCCTGGTAATACAGGATGTCTAACTGTTGCTCGGTTGGTAAAGCGGAGAAATCGGCAGGTTTCATAGCGAAGTGTAATTGGGGTGGCGAAGATAAGGGATTAAATTTTCACGCGCTTGCCAGTTCGGGCAGCTTCGTAAATAGCTTCCACAATTTTAATGTCGCGCAGACCCTCTTCGCCCGGCACCAACACCGGCGTTTTGTTGATAATCGCCAGCGCGTCGTCGTCCATTTGCATCGCCTGTTGCATGGGCACTTCATAGGCGTTATTAAATGCAAATCCGCCTGATCCGTTGCCTTTCACGCCGTTGTAGCCGGAGTAGGGTTCCACCCGCAGCATTCCTTTTTCGCCAATTACGTGCATGAAATTCATGTTCATGCCGTAGCTGGTTTGCAGAGCTGCTCGCGCCCCGCTCGGAAACTCCAACTGCACCATCGAGGTTTCATCGAGGCCATTTTTATAGACGTTTGGCCGGGTGGTATATTGTTGAGCGGTAACGGCAATGGGTTCCTCGCCCGTTGCCAGACGCGCCCCCTGAATCACATACACGCCCATGTCGTACATTACACCCCCGCCCATTTCTTTTTTCTGTTTCCAGTGATCGGTGCGTGCATCAAAATAAGCCGCCGAACAGCTCACCATTTTAATGGGGCCAATTTTGCCATCGCGCAAAAACTTTACGTATTCCTGCGTGTTGGGTTCGTGATGAAGCCGATAGCCTACCGTTAGGGAAACGTTGGCTTTTTTGCAGGCATCGATCATGTCCTGACACTCTTTGGCCGTCACAGCCATTGGTTTCTCCACCCACACATGCTTACCCGCTTTGGCCGCCCGAACCACATATTCGCGGTGCATCGACGGGGGCAACACCACATAAATCACGTCGATGTCGGGGTTGTTAGCCACCTGATCGAAGGTGTCGTAGGAATAAACGTTTTTGTCGGGGATATTATACTGTTTCTTCCATTTCTCGGCTTTGGCGGGCGTTCCCGTCACGATACCAGCCAGATAACAATTCTTCGTTTTCTGGAGAGCCGGAGCGAGCAAATCGGTACTATAATAGCCCAGGCCAACCAGAGCCACGCCCAATTTATCTTTCTTGGGTTTTGGTTGGTTTCCGCTTGTGGCCAGCAACGAATCAGGGGCAAGAATACTGGCAGTGGTACCAACGGCAAGGGTTTGCAGAACAGTTCGACGGGAAGTCATAAGGAGTTTGGATTACGACCATAAATCTGGGGCAAAGTCGCGAAGAAGGCAAGCGTTTTTTTTATTAGTCAAACCAAACGATCACATCGTCCATCGTTTTGCGCTTTATATCAGGCACTTGCGTATTGGGCGCAGGGTAGCCCACCGGAATCAGCAGAAACGGTTTTTCGTTGGCGGGCCGTTTTAGCAGTTTAGTCAGGAAATCCATCGGGCTGGGCGTGTGCGTGAGGGCTACCAAACCGACTTCGTGAATGGCTGTCAGCAGAAACCCGCAGGCCAGTCCCACCGATTCCTGCACGTAGTAGTTTTGGTGTTTATGCGTGCCTTCCAGTTCATAACTCCGCCGAAACACCACAATCAGCCAGGGCGCAATGTCCAGAAACGGTTTCTGCCAGTCGGTGCCGAGGGGAGCCAGATCAGCCAGCCACTCCGCCGACATTCGCCCTTCGTAACTCCGGCGTTCTTCTTGCTCGGCAGCCTCCCGAATCTGACTTTTTAGGGCTGGATCACCCACCACGCAAAACGTCCAGGGTTGCTTGTTGGCCCCCGACGGTGCCGTAGAAGCCGTTTTTATGAGATTTTCGATCACCTCGCGAGCCACCGGCGCATCCGAAAAATCGCGAACGCTCCGGCGGGCATTTATATGGTTGAAATAAGCAAGGCTCGAATCCAGCATGTCGGCTGGGGTTCGGGTGATGGGCGGGGAATAGGGGATCGTTTTCATATAAAAAAAGCCTCGACCATTGGCCGGGGCTTTATCTTGGTGAATCATCGAAACGACTCTCTGTTTACTTCAGTTGGTCAACAACTGCTTTGAACGCTTCGGGGTGGTTCATGGCTAAGTCAGCCAGAACTTTGCGGTTCAATACAATTCCCGATTTGTTCAGTTTGCCAATAAAGGCAGAATATGACATGCCGTGCAGACGGACACCAGCGTTGATACGCTGAATCCAGAGTGAGCGGAAATCGCGCTTTTTGGCACGACGGTCGCGGTAGGCGTAGCCTAATGCTTTCTCAACGGCGTTTTTGGCAACCGTCCAGACATTTTTACGCCGACCAAAATAGCCTTTGGCCAGCTTCATTACTTTTTTCCGACGCGCTCTTGAGGCAACGTGATTGACGGAACGTGGCATTTTTTAGTTGTTTTTTGACGCGGGCGGCTTTTACAGTGACCAAGTATCAGCCAGCAGCTGTCAGTGATAAAAACTGTTCGCTGCTCTCTGTAAACTGCGCTTAATGGCCTTTTGTCGGGTGAAACGTAGAACCGGGAGCCTGTGTGGCATCCCAATAAAGAAACGAAAAAATTAGATACCCAACATCGCTTTGATCCGCATTTCGTCGCCTTTGAATACCAGAGTTGAGTGAGTCAGATTGCGCTTTTGCTTGGTTGTCTTTTTCGTCAGAATGTGTGAGTGGAAGGCATGCTTCCGCTTGATTTTCCCGGTGCCTGTCAGCTTGAATCGCTTTTTGGCCGCCGAGTTGGTTTTCATTTTAGGCATTGCTTTGAACCGCTTATGTTTTGACCGGATCGCCGGACCGCCGGATACCCGGATTTCGTAAACAGGCCGCAAAGATACAAAAAAGGGAGGAAGAAGGAAAGGGACGAGGGGAGAAAAGCAAAATACTTCCTTCCCTATATCCCTTTCCTCCTTCCTCCCTTTTCTCCTTATTTTTTGATCTGCACCACTTTCGGGGCGAGGAACATGCTCATGCGCTTGCCTTCGAGTTTGGGTTCCGATTCAATCTTGCCGACCTCTTCGAGACCCTTTGCAAAGCGGGCAAGTAATTGAAAACCACGCTCCTTAAACACAATGGCACGACCCACAAACTGCACATAGGCTTTCACCTTGGCACCTTCTTTCAGGAATGTGAGGGCATGTTTGAGTTTAAAGTCGAAATCGTGATCGTCGGTGTTGGGGCCAAAACGAATCTCTTTTATAACGACTTTCTGGGCGTTGGCCTTGATCTCTTTTTGCTTTTTTTTCTGCTCGTATTTAAACTTGGAGTAGTCAATAACGCGGCAGACAGGCGGGACGGCGTTGGGGGAGATTTCTACCAGATCAAGGCTTTGGGCCTTGGCCATCGCCTTAGCTTTGTCAATATCGAAAATGCCTTGTTCGACGTTTTCGCCGACGACCCGGACTTCTTTAGCCTGGATACGATCATTAATTCGGTAGGGTTCTTCAACCACACGCCGGGGTGGTCTCCGCTGGGGTAATGCCATAGATACTGGTTAGTGTTTCAAAATGTCTCCCTGATAACGTAGGAGACGGTTAAAAGTTCGGGAAATGTAGGAAATCCAGCCAAAAGAAGCAAGTCATCAAGACTTTTGACTAACTAACCCTATCTCTTTCTGAAATAAGTCTGTAAACTCCTCCACCGTCATTGAGCCTAAGTCACCTTGCCCCTTCCGGCGGACGGAGACTTTGCCTTCGGCTTGCTCCTTATCGCCCACAATGAGCATAAACGGCACTTTCGAGACTTCGGCATCGCGGATTTTACGACCAATTTTCTCGTCGCGCTGATCTACAAAACCGCGAATGTCGCGCTCCTGTAGGGTCAGGAACAAGTCGTTAGCATAGGCTTCGTATTTTTCCGAGATGGGTAATACCGCAATTTGATCGGGCGAGAGCCAAAGCGGGAAATTGCCTGCGGTGTTCTCGATCAGAATGGCAATGAATCGCTCCATTGAGCCAAACGGTGCTCGGTGAATCATGACGGGCCGGTGTTTCTGATTGTCGGCTCCTACGTATTCAAGCTCAAATCGGTTCGGCAGGTTATAGTCCACCTGAATGGTTCCTAACTGCCACTTCCGACCCAATGCGTCTTTCACCATAAAGTCGAGTTTGGGGCCGTAGAAAGCTGCTTCACCTTTTTCAGTTACAGTTTTCAACCCCTTCTCAGCCGCCGACTCGATAATGGCTGACTCTGCTTTCTCCCACAAATCGTCTGAACCAATGTATTTGGCCCCGTTGTCGGGGTCGCGCAACGAAATCTGGGCACTATAATCGTCGAAACCGAGCGACGTAAATACGTATTGCACCAAGTCGATCACTTTCATGAACTCGTCTTTCACCTGATCGGGGCGGCAGAAAATGTGGGCATCGTCCTGCGTAAACCCACGTACTCGCGTCAGGCCGTGCAACTCACCCGATTGCTCATACCGGTAAACTGTCCCGAACTCGGCCAACCGCAGTGGCAGGTCGCGGTAGGAGCGGGGCCGCGATTTGTAAATCTCGCAGTGGTGGGGGCAATTCATGGGTTTCAGCAGGAACTCCTCGTTCGGGTCGGGTGTGCGGATGGGCTGGAACGAATCTTCGCCGTATTTCTCCCAATGGCCCGACGTAATGTAGAGTTGCTTGCTGCCGATGTGGGGTGTCACCACAGGCGAATAGCCGGCCCGCACCTGCGCCCGGCGCAAAAAGTTTTCGAGCCGCTCCCGAATCAACGCACCTTTGGGCAACCAAAGCGGCAAACCCGCGCCCACTTTTTCGGAGAATGTGAACAAATCGAGTTCTTTACCCAGCTTGCGGTGATCACGCTTTTTGGCCTCCTCAAGCAAATGAAGGTATTCTTCGAGTTCCTTTTGCTTCGGAAACGTCACGCCGTAGATACGGGTGAGCATCTTGTTCTTTTCGTCGCCCCGCCAGTAGGCACCGGCCACATTCATCAACTTTATGGCCTTAATGGAACCCGTGTTGGGAATGTGTGGCCCCCGGCAAAGATCCGTGAAACCACCCTGCGTATACAAGGTGATGGAACCGTCTTCCAGGCCATGGATCAGTTCGACTTTGTAGGGGTCGCCTTTCTCAATGAAATAAGCCAGAGCAGCCTCTTTGCCAATGGGTTGCCGAACATACTCGTTTTTCTGGCGAGCCAGTTCGAGCATTTTGTCCTCCACTTTTTTGAAGTCGTCCTGCGAGAAATGTTTCCCTTCGAAGTCCACATCGTAATAGAAACCATTCTCCACGGCGGGGCCAATAGCCAGTTTAACGCCCGGATAAAGAGACTCCAGAGCCTCGGCCATCAAGTGCGCCGACGAGTGCCAGAACGTGGATTTTCCATCGCGGTCGTTCCACGTAAGCAGTTGTACCTGAGCATCGCTGTTGATGGGGAGGTTGGCATCCTGCACTTTTCCGTCCACCTTAGCGGCTAACACATTACGAGCCAGCCCCTCGCTGATACTTAGCGCAACGTCGAGACTGGAACTTCCTTTCGGGTATTCGCGGACACTCCCATCGGGCAGCGTTACGTGAATGAGTTGATCCTGGGCAATCATATACTATCGTTAAAGTCTGTTTCAGGTTTCAATGGCTGCACCGTTTCGAGTTTCAATGGCTATGCCGTTTCAGGTTTCAGAGGCTGCGCCAGTCATGTGAAATCTGAAACGGCGTAGCCATTGAAACTCGAAACAATTTACCTTGTCGAATCCGGTCTGGTCGAAAGTTGGTTCCGGGGTTGAATTGTCGGGATTTCCATTCGATTATCGGTGGGCGGAGCGGTTGGGTCTGTTGCCCCTGCCGTACCCACTTCTTCGGGCAAAAGTACGGAGTTATACCGGTTTGGGCTATACAATCGGCGTTGCGCCCGCCACATTCCCGCAACCGCCTGTTGATCGGCCGGGTTTTGGCGGGTGCTTTTTGTGTATGAGGTTATAGCTTCTGCATACAATCCCAACTGTTCCTGACACTGACCAATGTAGGTGTCGATGCGCGGGAACTGGGGATTGAGTTGCTGCACCCGGTTGAAATTGGTCAACGCCTGCGTATGCGCTCTCCAGCGTTGCAAAATTAACCCAGCCTGAAAATTGGCCTGAAAATACAGCGGATCGAGCCGAACTGTTTGCTGATAAAACGTCAGCGCACTGTCGAGTCGCCCGCCCGCCTGGTAAATCATTCCCTGCCCAAACGTCAGGCGGGGGTCATTGGGGAAATACCGGATGGCCTGCTCATTATAGGACAGGGCAGACCCCAAATCGCCCAACGACCGATAGATGGCTGCCAGTTGATTATAGGTTTCCAGGTAGCGGGGTTTCAGTTTCAGCGATTGCTGATAGAGCGACAGTGCCTGCGTAGTGTCGCCCTGTTTGGCAGTAATCATTCCATTGACAAAGTAAGCTTCTCCGTCATAAGGAGCCATTTGCAGAGCTTTGGCCAGATATAAACGAGCTTTGGCGAACTGGTTTTGTTGCTGCCAGACATCGGCCAGCAGGGTGTATAATTCGGGGGTGTCGGCTCCCAGAATCTCGGCCCGTTGGGCGTTGTCGAGTGCTTTTTGAGGGAGTTTCAGTGCCCGCAAGACCTGTGCTCTGATGAGAAAATAAGACCCTTCTGTGTTATTTCGACTGATGGCCTCGTCAATATCAGCGAGGGCTTCTTTCGAGCGACCCGTTTCCAAATAAATTTTGGCGCGTTTGGCATACGCTGATGCCGGTGACGATTGGTTTATGGCGCGGGTTAACGCTCGCAACGCAGCCTCCGTCCGCGAGCTATCACTACCCATTGGCAAAGCCGGAATGTGCGTTTGCTGGCGCGGATCGGTCCCGCAACCGATAAACGCCATTATCAGTGCAACAAAGCAAATTTTGGTTATGAACTGGATGATCTGCATAGTCAGAATAGCGTTAACTTAAATCCAGAAATCATCTGTCAGCAAATTGTAATTCCGCCCTTCGTAGAAATTTGTAAACTCAGAGTTATTCGACGCTGGAAATTCAGCTATAATCTGTTCTTGAAGCGTCAATAAAATTCTATCGCCAATTTCAGCCCTGAATTCTCCCCTTAATGCCCGTTCATACCATTGTTCAAGGTCATTTTCTGTAATGATGCTTTGAATTCGTGATTTCCAGCCAATCTGATTTAAAAGTGATACAATCAACGCTTTTTCTCCTGTCTTGCAGATAATTACAATCCGATCAGCCATAACAGAGCCAACTATATTTTCGGCCAATTCGGGAGTTAGAGAAAGGTGTTTGATCTGAATAGCCATGCCAAAATTAGCATACATATCAAGGCCACGGTCAGCCGCATTAGTAACGCCAACCCGGTAAATTCTGGCAGGTAAATTGAGTCGTTTTTTAGCTGATGACAAGCCGATAACCATTTTGGTGAAATCCTCGAACTCCGCTAACATATCGGACTTTTCTTCGTTGATACCAACTGTAACAAACACCTCCAGGGCTTCAACAAGTACAGAGAAAAGGGAATAGACAACGACTTCGTAGATTTTATCAATACTTCTTCTTAAACCAGGATTATGCCAGAATAAATTTATAAAGTCAAGTATTATAAAGGTGCTGCTGTCATGATCGTTACAATATGCCAATGCGGAGGCCATTTGAGAAAACCGATCCGTGAAACGTCTGTAAATGTAAGCTTCAACAATTCCGCCTTTTTTACGATTCTCTTGCCCTAAAACAACTAAAATATGGGGAGGAATAGCATTTTCGTTGAAAACGTCATCCTGATAACGCGCTGATGATGTGCTACTACGACCTACAAACTGATTTGTAATTACATCGCGCCATGCTTTTGATGGGTTGCGATACGTGCTTAGGTTTTCTAAATCAATATCATTATTGACCCTGTCTCGATGCAAAATCTCTGCAATCTGTATCGGCTTGTATAAATGAACACGGCTCTTTTTGATTAGGCTATCAAGGGCTGCCTTAGCTTCAATAGTATTCATATACTTGCTGTTTCCAATAAGCTCAGTTGTTTGTACTCAACTCTTTTTCGTTTAATCGTTCGGTTCTTAATCGCTTCCATCATCTTGCCAGCTACAGCCTGAATTACCGGAATCGCTACGCTGTTCCCTGTCAGTTTCCGCATGGCCTGATACCCAACAACAATCTTAAATGTTTCGGGGAAACCCTGTAATCGTAACATCTCTCTGGATGTCAGGCGCCGTTTACCATTCACGAGCAGGTAATTATACGATGCTCCTGCCCGTAAAGCGCATGAATAAGGCAGAGCTGATATGTTGCCCCCTTTGTTTTCGTGCCAGACTGACGGTATTGGGAAGGATTTCCTGATCTTTTCAAATCGGCTATTTACTATTTTTTCAGAGGCAAAAAACGAAGGATTAATGTCTTCATCGGGTTCCAAAATGGCCGATAATGGTTCATAATAACCAAATGGCTTAGGAAAATCAAAGGCTAAGTCTTCTTTGAAGCCTACAATAATTATCCTCTCCCGCTTTTGTGGAAGACCAAAATCAAGCGCATTTAAAACTTTCATGTGAACATGATAGCCCAAATTTTCCAGCTTCTCTTTGATTACCCCTATTGTTCGGCCTTTGTCATGAGATTTTAGTTGCTTCACATTTTCAAGCATGAAAGCATACGGTTGCTTTACTCGCAGAATCTCTTCAATGTTGAAAAACAAAGTCCCCCTTGTATCAGCAAAGCCAAGCGATTTTCCAATAATACTGAATGGCTGGCAAGGGAATCCGCCAAGCAAAATATCGTGATCAGGTACATCTGCGGGAGCAATCTCCGTAATGTCGCCCTGTGGCATATAGCCGTAGTTTGCCTCATACATCCTTTGAGCGTCACTATCCCATTCGGAAGTAAAAACGCATTGACACCCATGCGCTTCAAACCCCAATCGAATCCCACCAATTCCAGCAAACAAATCAATTACTTTCATGCAATAGCGTCATCTAAACCGACGAAAACCGATAAAATACCCCCAAAGGTAGCCTTTTTTGATAACGATCATCCAGGTATAACTCGCCCCATTCGGCACCAGCGGGCGTGCCAAACACCTGCCGCATGAGGTTGTCGAGGATCAGCGACGAGAAGCCAAGCGAGTATAAGTTGATAATAAAAAAGCGGTTGTCGCGGTCGAGCAGGTCGGCACAGGTTTTGAGCAGTTCGTTCAGGTGTTCTTCCAGTACCCATTTCTCCCCGTCGGGGCCGCGTCCGTAGGCGGGTGGGTCCAGAATAATGCCGTTGTAGGTGTTGCCCCGGCGAACCTCACGCCGAACAAATTTGAGCGCATCTTCCACCACCCAGCGAATGTCTTTGAGGTTGCTCTGATCCATATTTTCCCGTGCCCAGGTAATCACAGGTTTCACAGCATCCACATGGGTCACGTCGGCCCCGGCCTGACAAGCGGCCAGCGATGCCCCACCCGTGTAGGCAAACAAGTTCAGCATCTTTGGTCGATCAATAGCCACTTTTTCCGACTGTAAGGCCTTCACTTTATCGTGAATAAACGCCCAATTCGTAGCCTGTTCGGGGAAAATGCCAACGTGCTTGAACGAAGTCAGCGCGAGTTTAAACCGAAGATTGAGGCCCGTATGCTGATAGTCGATGAACCACGGATCGCGCATATCGGGGGTCTTTTGCCAGTCGCCCCGTTCTGGTGACTGCCGGTCGCGCCGGAACGTAGCGTGGGCGCGATGATCCCAATCGGCCTGGGGCAGCGATTTGTCCCAGATGGCCTGGGGTTCGGGGCGGGCCAGTACATAGTCGCCAAACCGTTCGAGTTTCTCGAAACCACCGGAGTCAATGAGTTCATAAGCGGGCCAGGGACCGGGAGTCAGGAGTTGAAGCATCGGGCAAAGGTAAAGGTTGACGAACAATCCATCGTGGAGGAGTCTATATCAAGCGGTTATTTTCCGCGTATCTTTGTCCTCTTTTTTGACTAGGGGCACAAATGATGACGCTAACGGAGGACAAAGCACGTACTGACGTGCTTAAACTATATGGTAATCGGCTCCGCCTGCGGGTGTGTGGGTTGCACCGCGAGGGCGACCGGCTCCTGATGGTTCGGCACCGGGGCATTAATCAGTCTGATACGTTCTGGTGTCCGCCGGGCGGGGGCCTTCAGTTTGGCGAAGCCACCCGCGAAGGGCTTATTCGTGAGTTTGACGAAGAAACTGGCCTGAAAATTGAGGTGGGAGACATGTTATTCGTGAACGAATTCAGAGAGCCCCCCCTACATGCGCTGGAGCTTTTTTTCGAGATTCGTGTGATTGGCGGATTTGTTCGGCAAGGAATGGACCCTGAAATGAGTCTGGATGATCAAATTATTGAAGAAGTTCGGTTTATGACCTTTGACGAAATCAAATCCTACCCGCCCGACGAAGTACATACGCTCTTTCAACGGTGCCGTTCAATAGATGACGTGTTTGCCTTGCGGGGCTTTCTTGCTTCATAATTTGTTAATGTTGTAATTAGCCTGTCTAAACCAGATTACCTCACGCTTGTGTTAACCACCGCCACTGTGTCGCCAATTGTCGCTATTCGCCAGGATTCGTTTGATGCCGCTCAAACGGAGCAATCGGTTCTGTGCGTTGAAGTCGGCAAAGATCATTTGCGGTTTGCCTACCTGGATTCGCAGAAGCGGCTCGCGTGGCTCGAAGATTTTTCGTTTCCATCACTGCTCACCGAACGGTCACTGGCCGACAATCTGCCCGCCATTTTTCAGGATCACCCGGTCCTGTCAGCAGGTCCGTGGCAACAGGTGCTGATCACGGTTAATTCGCCGGCCTTTACCCTGATTCCTGCTGCTCTATTTCGGAAAGAATACGCAACCAGCTACATGACCCTAATGCGGGGCAGTGCCTTGCCACCCCACGAATATGCCCACTTTTTTGAGCATGTTCGCGATGGGTTTGTGTCTGTATTCAATGTGGAGCATCGACTGGCAAACTATCTGGCGGGAGTTTATCCCTTACAAAATACGACCTTTGTTCATCAGACCAGTGCCCTGATTATGGCTTCAGCAGCCGTGGAAAAACGACTGGTGAGCACGCAGAATTTACTATTATATTTTGAGGATGAGTTTGTTACGGTTATCCTGCGCTCTAATCATGCATTGCGTTACTGCAACCGGTTTGGGTTTAAAAACCCGCAGGATTTAACGTATTATATCCTGTATGTTCTTGAAGAACTTCGGTTAGAGCCGTACTCTGTCAATATTCTGCTGTTCGGAGAAATCACGCCCTTTGCTGATTCGTATACGCACTTGTCGGAGTTTTTGCCACACATGATGTTTGGCCAAACGCCCACCGGCATCCGCTTCAACGGCGATTTCGACGACCTCCCTGAACACCGGTATCTGAGTTTATATGGATTAACTTTGTTAAGCGAATGACCCCACGTATGGCCCTATTTCCCGGCTCGTTCGATCCCTTCACCAAAGGTCACGAAGACATTGTGCTGCGGGGACTTCAACTTTTTGATGAGATTATTATTGGCATTGGTCGCAACGCGAATAAACAACGTTATTTTGCTCTGGAGCAAATGGTTAGTCTGATCGAACAGACATTTCGGGATTATCCGGCCGTTCGGGTGGTTTCTTACGACGACTTGACGGCCAATGTAGCGCGGGAAATAGGAGCCAGATTTCTGCTTCGGGGTTTGCGAAACACCACCGATTTTGAATACGAGAATGGGATTTCGCAGGTGAATAGGTTTGTTTATGAAGATGTAGAAACGGTCTTCCTTATTACTTCACCTCACCTTGCCCCAATTAGTTCGAGTATCATTCGCGATTTGCACCGCTACGGGAAAAATGTAGATGCCTTTGTGCCGTATAATTTAGAGGCTGCCGGGTACTAATACTTCTCCCAAGCCGACGTAAGCTGGCGGGCCTTAACAGCGGCTTCAAACTGGTCTTTAATAAACTGTAAAGTTGCTATATGATGATCCGTAGAGAAGGGCGTATAGAAAAATAATGTAGGAAAACTTTTTCGAATCGCTTGCCCGGTGAACCACCACCCCGGCAAGGATCGTCCCCGGTAGCAGGCTGGATAGATAAGCGGTTAATTTAGCAGCAATGCCCCACTTTCTGCGTTTTCCTTTTCTATTTTGGTAATTTGCTCTACCTGCTGATTGATGTTTAAAAACTGCATAATCAACCAGGCCAGGGCAATCATACCAACAAAAGCCAACAGCGTGATGTCCCAACTGAAATTATCTTTCATCGGACCAATCAGCGTGGCCCCAACCATAGAGCCGGTAGCCCCCAGCGTCATGAAAATAGTGAACTGACTAGCCGAGATTCGCTTCGAGCAGCATTGCATGGCAATCGCATAAACGCCAATCTTGGCAAAGGCATTGAGCCACCGATACGTGATAATGAAACCGTACATAAATGGCGTATTGGTCCAGTACTGTTTCAGGAAAACCAGCCCGGCAGTGATCAGGATGATGAGTAGAAAATAACCATTGATCATGCGCTTCTTGCCAAACCGTTCGATCAGATACCCTCCGATTAGCATACCGCCAATACCGCCAATTAGATCGGCAGTAGCAAAGGCTTGGGAATAGGCCACGTTGGTCCAGCCCGATACGTTTACGGCAAAAATGGGAAGCAGCGTCTCAAAATAATTGTATGACCCCATCGTGATGAACATCAGCAATGCAACCAGCAGGGAGTTTCGCAGCCGAAACACACTGAACAGGGCGTTGAAAATAATAGACCAGTTCGTGAGCTGCATCCGCTTGGTTTCTGCCGAGGCCGCACCCGCTGCCCAGGGTACAAGCTTTTCGCCGGGCTGTTCGCGCAGAAAGAGCGGCACCAGCGTCATCAGGCCAATCATTACAGACAGTACCAGCATCGCCATCGTGAAGTTGTAACGGCTTAATAACCAGCTTCCCAGGGCCAGAGCCAGCGAGCTACCGATCATTCGTGCCCCACCCATGAACCCATTGGCCCGCGCCTGTTGGTGAGCCGGAATACTATCCACTGCCATCCCGTCGGTAGCCCCATCCTGCAACGCCCCAAAAACGGACACCATGAATGCGGCACCCATAAACAGATTCAGGTTATTTAAGGGGTCGGGCACAAAACCCATGGCCATAAAACTCAATGTCAAGCCGATTTGTCCAAAAAGCACCCAGGGTCGTTTGCGGCCCATCGGCAAATACGTATAGCGATCCATGAGCGGGGCCGCCACGAATTTAAACGTCCAGGGCAAAGCACAGGCGGTGGCAAAACCGCCAATTTCACCCGGTGTTTTACCCTGCATCGCCATCCAGGCAGGGATGCCCACAAACAGCATGCCCATGTGAAGCCCTTCCGCAAAATACAGCGCAATGAAATTGATGTATCGTAGAAACGTATTTTCTGAAAGAGCGGGTAATTGATTAACAGTCGTCATCCGGGGAGTTGGGCTTACTGAAAAATGGGTACCGGACTAAACTGATTCGGCAGGGGTTTGGGTACGTTCGGGTTGGTGTTCACCTCGCCTTGCGGATAAACGAACCGTTGTGGCTTTTGTGTGCCGGTGTACAGCGGGATGGGCAACTGCACCACGGGCGTTGCTTTGGCCAGCCGACGGTAATCCGTAAACGCTTCGTACTGCATCAGAAAGACCAGATAGCGTTGGCTCACAATCTCGTACAGCAAGGCCGTTTGTACGGTGGCCAGTTTAGTGGGATTGGCCTGCCCGGCGGGGCCGAAATCATCCAGCCCATAAGCCTCGTATTTCCGACCGGCAGCCGGAAGGGTTTTGCCATTGAGGTAACCCGTCGTCAGCCCGGCCCGAACAGTATTGAGCGCGGTCAACGCTTTATCGGGAACGCCCAACCGGGCTTGCGCTTCAGCGATGATCAACTGGTTTTCGTAATAGGTAAGGATGGGGTGGGGCGCATTGGCCGTGAACGCGCCGTCGGTCGTGTTAGGGTCTAAGCTGCCGGTTGCGGTGATGCCCACCTTGATATAGTGGTTATAGAGAGCCGTTTCGTCGGTTTTGGTATTGGCCGACTGGATGCGCGACCGCAGCAGCGTGGGCAAATACGCACCATCGAATCCCGTATCGCCCGCCCGGCTGACCCGGAAGAAATCGTAATTCTGGTTCACATCAACGCCCTGACTCATGCCGTGCGGAATGAGCATATCACCCGTCGTACTGCTGATTCCCGACGAGGCACTGGCTACGGCTTTAGCGTACTCGCCAGTGTGTAGGTAGAGCCTGGCTTTCAGGGTGTTGGCCGCTGCTTTCCACTTCGTCACGTCGCCCTTGTAGAGAAAATCCTGGGCGGTAAACGCCAGCCCCGACGTGGCCGACAGGTTGACCATGGCGTTGTCGAGCGTGGTTTGCAGGGCCGCATACACGGCCGGTTGGGTATCGAACACCGGCGTGGGGAAGGTTGCGGCATCAAACGCCTGACTGTAAGGTACGTCGCCGTAGAGGACAGTGGCTTTGGCAATGACTAGGGCCTCCAGCACCTGCCCCACACCCTTCGTCCATTTGTCGCCCACCGCGTCGGCTTTGGTCTGGATGAGCCGGGCCTGACCCGCCACCGGGTACAGCGGACTCCAGGTGAAGCTTTGCGACGAAACAATGTATTGACCAAAGCCCTGATGAGCACGTGACAGGCCACTGAGTTCGCCCGCCCACATCGACGCAATACGCACATCGGTATCTTCGTGCAAAAACGACACGCCCAGCATGGTACCAGCTAACAGCGTGGCCACGTCCACATCGGTCACCGCGTTAGGATTGCGCTGAATGTCAGGTTCGTCAAACAAACGCTGGCAACCGCTCAGGCACTGGATCGCCAGTAGGGAGATAATTCCTTTATAGAAAAGTGATTTTTTCATGAGTTGATTTCGTGATTAATACGTAATCCGCACCGAGAACAGCACCGATTTGGTGTTGGGGTTGGTAAACCAGTCCTGCCCCCGCGACAGGCCCGCGCCCGTGATATTCACTTCGGGGTCGGTGCCGGTGTACTTCGTCCACAACACCAGGTTGCGCCCCGTCAGGCCAAAATCGACGTTGGACAGGTGTGTGACCCGGCGAAACTGTGGGCTGCGCAGGCTGTAGGTCAGGGTTATCTCGCGCAGCCGCGACACGCTGCCGTCTTCAATAAACTGCTTGTACGAGGCCGAGTTGGAGGCCGAACCCCGTCCCTGCCACCAGGCCTGATTGATGGCGACAGGCCCAGCTCCAAAATCCCTGATTTGCCCCTGGAAAGCTGTACCGGCGGCAATCGTGTTGCCGTTCACATCGCGCAGTCCACCAGCCGGAGCCACCACCGTATTGCCCTGATCGCCGTGAACCCCGAAGTTATACATGGAGCCACGGGTGCCGTTGAAAAAATCATTCCCGGCCACGCGGTCAAACAGGGCGTAGAGCGAGAGGCCTTTCCAGGAGAACGTACTGCCCAAACCGCCCCGCCACGTCGGGTTGGGGTTGCCGATGATTTCGTTGCCGGTGCCGCCCTGCGGAAACCCGTTCGCATCCAGGATGTAGTTCCCCGACTCATCTTTCTGAAAATCGGTCGAATAAAAAATGCCGAACGGTTGCCCCGGAATCAGCGATGCGTTCTGCATGTAGCTGTCGGGCAGAATGTACACTGAAGCCCCGGCCAGTGAAACCACCTTGTTGCGGTTTGTCGAAAAATTAGCCGACAGATTCCACCGGAAATCACCGCGCGGGAACAGATCAGCACTCGCTTCCAGCTCAAAGCCTTTGTTGGCTAGTTCAGCCGCGTTGGTGTTACGAATGGTATAGCCGGTCTCGCTCGGAACGTTCAGCGACAGGATCACGTCGTGGGTGCGGTTGCTGTAGGCTGTCGCTGAAACGCTAACCCGATTGTTGAAAAAGCGCAGGTCGACCCCTGCCTCGGCCTCCGTTTTGCGTTCGGGGCGGAGGGATTCGTTGCCTGCCGTGGTGCTGCGTACGTAGCCCCCGCCGTATAACGAACTGGCCCCCGACACGCCCCTGGTGAACATATCGCTATACCCCGCCGGGCCAAACGTCGTGAAGTTCAGGTATGGTTGCGGTTGAATGCCCACCTGCCCCCACGTTAGTCGGAGTTTACCAAAACTGAGGACCGAACGGTTCGCCAGAGCGTTTAGTTGGGTAAACTGCCAGGCCAGGGCTGCTGAGGGGAAAAAGAAACTAGAGTTGGTCGTAGCCCCGAAGGTTGACGCGCTCTCGTTCCGGCCCGTCAGGGTCAGAAACAGACTATTGTAGGCCTGTATCTCCGCCTGTGCGTAGTAGGCATAGGTGCGAATCAGCGCGTTTGAATTACCCGCCGACAGGTTCGAGTTGAGCGCGTTGGTCAGGATATCGGGAGCAGTCGGCACAATCAGGTTCGTGATGGCATCCGATAGGGTAGCCCGTCGGCGGCTGTTGTAGTTCACGCCCACCAACAGCGATCCGCTGAAATCGTTGCTGAACGTTTTGTTGGCGGTGGCGAACACATCGGTGTTGAACTGCTTCTCCGTGATCCAGTTTTTCGATAGGTAACCGGTCAACTGACTGGCCGAATTGCGGGCGAAGCGTTCCAGTCGGTTATCCGTAAAATTGTCGATCCCCGTGCGGCCCGTAACGGTCAGCCACGACACCGGCGTAATATCCAGTTGCAGCGTCCCCATCAGGCGATCTACGTCGCTGGTGTTGCGATTGTTGTTGATGTTCCAGACGGGATTGGAATAAATAGTGCTTAAATCCCGCCCCAGTGGATTCCGATACGACACGTGGGCGTTGGTAAAGACCTGACCGGCGGGGTTGGTGTACGTACCCACTGAATAGGCATTGTCGAAGTCGGGGGGGCTACGAAGACCACCCAGCATGATCCCGTCCACGTTGTCGCCTTCCTGAATTCGCGATGATTCCGTTTTGGTGTAGCCCACGTTAGCCGTAGCGCGTAACCACTCGGTAAACTGGCTCGCCACGTTAATCCGGGCCGTGTTGCGCCGGTAGTTACTGAACGCTTTGATTACGCCTTCCTGATTCAGATTGGCGTAACTAACCAGAAATGTTGATCGGTTGTTGCCCCCGCTGAGGGTCAGGCTATTGTCGGTGAAGTGCCCCGTCTGAAACACGTCGTTGGTGTGGTCGTAGGTCTCGCGGGCGTTCTTACCACCGTGCGGGTTGGCTGCCATACCCGGCGCAATGGCGTACCGTTTGGTGCCGTCGGGAAACGTTACGAAGCCCTGATAACCCGGTGCTGTGGGATCGGTGATGTAGGTATCCGGGCCACCCGTCCGACTGGCAATCAGATCCCCGAACGTATTCCGGTTTCCCTGGCTGTACAAACCACCCGACCCCTGCCCATACGTCCGTTGCAGGGGCGGCATCTTGTTCACCCGGTCGAATGAAACCGTCGATTTGAACGTGATATTGACTTTCCCCTGGGTGTCCCGGCCTTTTTTCGTCGTAATCACGATCACACCATTGGCCGCCCGCGTACCCCACAACGCTGCCGCCGAAGCCCCTTTCAGCACTTCCATTCGCTCGATGTCTTCGGGATTGATGTCGTTGATGCGCGACTGCTGCACAATGCCGTTGCCAGCTGCCGTCCCCAGATTATCACTGGCGTTGCTAACCGGCATACCATCGACAATGAACAGGGGCTGGATGTTGCCGTTGATGGTATTTTGTCCCCGAATCTGGATGTAGGCCCCCGCGCCGGGATCGCCCCCGTTGCGGGTAATCAGTACGCCGGACACCTTGCCGCTGAGTCCAGTCAGCAGGCTTGTTTCGCCGGTTTTTGCCAGATTTTTCCCCGCTACGGTCGAGATGGAGGAGGCAAATTGGTCGCGGGACGTTTCCACGCCGAGTGCGGTAATAACTACCTCGTTTAACTGTTTTGCATCAGCCCTGAGCTGCACACTGATGGTCGTTCGCCCGCCGATGGGTTCCTCGATGGTTTGCATACCCACTGCCGAAAAAACTAAAGTGGTAGCCGAGGTCGGTACGGTTAACTGAAAGGCTCCGTTCACGTCTGTTACGGTGCCGGTGGTTGTGCCTTTGATGACGACCGTAGCTCCCGAAAAGCCGGTTCCCTCCTCCGTTACGGTGCCGCTTACGACGCGGTTTTGTGCCCATAGCCGGGAGCTGCCCAAGAGTACCATCATCAGGCTTACCAGTATTGTTTTTTTCATACGTTTAGTTGAGAAGTATAGAATTCCGGGCAGGAATTATTGTCAACACCAGCCCAACCTTGTGTTGACGTTATTTTGTTTGCAGTTCTTTGGGTTAACTTATTTTGTGAAAGAAAAAGATTGTCAGTTCCGTTCAATGCCCCTGGAGTACACCAATTCGGTGCAGGCCGTTGACATCAAACAGGCCGAAAGCACGCTCTATTGTTCGGGGCAGGTGGCCACTGATGCCAATGGGCAACCAAGTACAGCCGACATGAGAACCCAGTTGATCCAGCCCATCCAGAATTTGGAACAATTGGTCAGCGAGGCTGGATATGAGCCAAAAAACATGGTGCGCTTAACTATCTTCACCGCGTCAACTGCCGAGTTTTCACGACCGGCAGTGGCCCTGAAATAGTCCGTTTACGAATGGCTCGGTAACAACAACCACGTTTTTATTATAACAATAGTAGATTCGATTATAACTTGCTGCTGGCTGTTGCAGACCTTTGGGGAGCAAATAAACGCAGGGGTTTGTGAATCCTGTCATCAATCAAACCACAACACGCATGATACTCATAACCGGCGCAACCGGCCAACTCGGCACCAGTACGATTGATTTTCTGCTTAAAAAACTGCCTCCATCCCAACTTGCCGCTTTTATCCGGGATGACAGCAACGTTGTCGATGCGGCCAAAAAAGCGGGCCTGAAACGGATTGCCTACACCAGCCGGGCCTTGAAAGACCGTAACACGCTGGAAAACCGGTTGATGCAGGGACATTTCCAGACCGAAGATTACTCCTTTGTTAGTAAGGTAGCGTATGAGATTCCGGCGAATTGGGCCGTAAGCGAGCCGCTGCTGACCATTACGCCAAACAATTATTGACCAACCTTATGAAAAACACTACGGCTTACACGTTCTGGCTGCTCCTGGTAGCCATTTGTTTAGTTTCGGGACAGGGGGTTTTTGCCCAAAAGCAACCCGCTGATCTTGTTAACCCGATTGTCGATGCGGCTAATTCGCGCTGGTTCTTTTTCAACTCGGCTTCGCGTCCGTTTGGCATGGTCAACCTCAGCCCTGACAATGGGGTCAATGCCGATTGGGGTGCCGGGTATCGGTATAACTCCGACAGCATCAAGTGCTTTAGCCACGTTCACTGCTGGCAGTTGTCGGGTATTCCGGTGATGCCCACGACCGGGGCGTTTACCGGACATTTAGGGGCCGATCAGTACGGTTCACGGTTTTCGCACCAGAAAGAGGTGATCAAAGCGGGTTA
Organism: Cytophagales bacterium; assembly: GCA_031411995.1. GTDB lineage: Bacteria > Bacteroidota > Bacteroidia > Cytophagales > Spirosomataceae > Rudanella. The sequence goes on along the minus strand of JANOCD010000007.1, from coordinate 101,166 downwards.
TCATAAAGTGGTGCTGGATGCCTACAACATCACCGCCGAACTGACCTCGACCACTCGCGTTGGTTTTCATAAATACACCTACCCGGCCTCGGCCCAAAGCCATATTCTGTTCGATTTCTCCACGTTTCTGGGGCCATCCGACACCCAGAAAGGGTACGTCAAAAAGATTAGTAATCAGGAGATTGAAGGCTATGCCATTATGGCCCCCACCATTCGACGGCCTAAAACCCTGACCGTGTTCTTCGTGGCCGTTTTCGACAAACCATTCGACACGTTCAATGGCTGGCGTGATGGTAAGCTGGAAACAACTACTGATGTGGTCGAGGGTAAACGCACAGGCGCATACCTGAGTTTTACCACCAAAGCGGGCGAGGTTCGTAAGATGAAAGTGGCCATTTCCTACGTGAGCGAGGCCCAGGCCCGCATCAACCTCAAGACCGAACTGCCACATTGGGATTTTGAGAAAACCGTTCAGGAAAGCCGCACCGACTGGAACAAGTGGTTGGGCCGAATTGAGGTGCAGGGCGGCACCGATACTGAACGCAGCCGGTTTTATACTGATCTGTGGCACGCCTTGCAGGGACGGCGCATCATCTCCGACGTGAACGGCCAATACAGCGACATGACCGGCCCGCAACGGCTCATCAAACAAATTCCGCTCGATGCCAACGGAAACCCCAAATTCAACCACCATAATTTCGATGCGATGTGGGGAGCGCAATGGTCGCTCAACACGCTCTGGCACCTGGTTTATCCCGAAGTGACCGAGTCATTCGTCAACTCGATGCTGCTCATGTACGACGATGGCGGTCTGATTCCACGCGGGCCAGCGGGCGGCAACTATACCTACGTAATGACCGGCGCATCCTCTACTCCCTTCATTGTCAGTGCTTATTTGAAAGGAATTCGGGGTTTCGACCAGCAAAAAGCTTACGAAGGCATGCGTAAGAACCACTTCCCCGGCGGTATGATGAGCAAAGCCGGGTATGAGCACAAGACCTTTAAAGGCGGTGGGATTGAGTATTACATGGAACGGGGCTACGTGCCGCACCCGATGAGCAAAACCCGCTACGGATTTCATCAGGATGGCTCCACCCAAACCTTGGAGTATGCCTATCAGGATTACACGCTGGCGCAAATGGCGAAATCGCTGGGCAAAACCGACGATTATGGCCTGTTTATGAAACGGGCCGGGAACTACAAAAACATCTGGAACCCCGAATTGGGCTGGATGTGGAACCGAACGCTGGACGGAAAATGGGGTGAGCCGATTGATATTTTGCGATACGACAACGGCTGGGAAGAGGGCAATGCGGCCCAATATACCTGGTTTGTTCCGCACGATGTGAAGGGGTTGGCTACGCTGATGGGTGGCCGCGAAGCGTTTACTACCAAGTTAAACAGCTCGTTTGAGAAAGCGCAGAAGCACGATTTTGTGTCGGGCAAATCGCACGACAAAGAGACAGTCGAAGAGCTGCGCCGGGTATTTATCAACTATGGCAATCAACCCTGTATGCAAACGGCTTTTCTGTTCAACTACACGGGTGCGCCCTGGCTGACGCAATACTGGACCCGGCAGGTGGTGGAGAAAGTGTATAGCGGCATTTCGCCCGAATACGGTTACAGTGGCGACGAAGATCAGGGGTTGATGGGCAGCTTGTCGGTGCTGCTGAAAACCGGCCTGTTTTCGACCAATGGCGGCACCACCCCGAAGCCGTTTTATGAAATTACCAGCCCAATTTTCACCAAAATCACGCTGCATCTGAACCCGGCCTATTACAAAGGGAAACAGTTTGTGATCGACGCGAAGAACAACTCGGCGCAGAACCTGTATATCCAATCGGCGCAACTGAACGGCAAGCCGCTCGACCGCCCGTGGATGTTGCACGAAACGGTCGTAAACGGCGGCACATTAACGTTGCAAATGGGTGCTAAACCCAACAAGGCCTGGGGCAGTAAACCGGAGCAGGCACCCGTATCCATGTCGTCGGAGGGGGCAAAACGATAAAATTATGAAGCGAAACGTGTTAAGCCGGATCGTGCTGTTCGTGCTGGCTATTTGTTTTTCCGGATTCGTTGCCGATCCGATAGAAGGAGCCTGGGATTGTACAATCAATCTGGAGGAAAAACTCGTTGGAACCCTGAAAATACGTAAGGTCGACTCAGCCTATACCGGAGCCTTGTTTTCATTTGCAGAAGGTGAAATACCCATACACAGCATAACCGTTGACGGAGGCAAACTGACGGGTCGTTTTACGTTCCGGCGCATGGATTATCAACTATCGGCGGAGGTGATTGGAGACAGCCTTCGGGGGAGCGTTGTGTCTGGTATTAAACACTTTACGATGCTGGCGAAACGAACTGCAGAACCCAACTTTGCCTACAACCCGCCCAACGTTCAGTACATTCTGTCGGCTAATGACCTGAACGGTTATGAACAGACGATTGACCATTCGGGCCTGATCGAGCTATTCAATGAGGAGGGCTATACACGGGGAGAACGGATTTACAATGCTATATGCATCAACTGCCACGGCAATCAGGCGATTGACGGGTCTATTCCTACCTCGCACAAGTTTTGGTCGCAACCGTTCAAGGCGGGCTACGACCCCTTTTCGATGTACCAGACCATCACAAAAGGGTATGGCTCCATGCCGCCCCAGTTGACGCTTAGCCCGCAGGAAAAGTATGATGTGATTTCGTATATCCGGGAGAACTTTATCAAGGAAACCAACCATAGTCAATACCTGAATGTAACGCCCGGCTACTTGGCTAAACTGCCAAAAGGAACCTCGAAAGGCCCGGCGGTGAAGCCCTACCATCCCTGGTCTGACATGGACTACGGAAATTTCTTTATCAATACCTACGAATTGGCTGATTCGGCAACGGGCCTAAAACGCTTTCATTCGCCGGGACGCGCCCCGTATGCCGACGAGGACTACCGGAAGAATAATTTTGCCTACAAAGGCATCGCCGTGCGGGTTGACAAAGGGGCGGGCGGGGTTGCTGCCGGAAAAGCGTGGATGATTTTTGACCACGATGTGATGCGGGTGGCCGGTGGATGGACCGGGACCGGTTTTATTGACTGGGAAGGCATTTTGCTCAACGATAACCACGAAACCTACCCCCGAACAATCGGCCAATTGCAGTTTGAAACACCCGTTGGGCCGGGCTGGGCGAACCCGGCTACCGGCTCGTTCGACGACCCTCGGTTTACGGCACGCGATGGTCGTCAGTTTGGGCCGTTACCCAAAAAATGGGCGAACTACAAAGGGCTGTATCATCATGGAAATACAGTGATTATTGCCTATTCGGTGGGTGGCGCGGCTATTCTGGAAAAGCTGGGCATGGAAGAAACGAATGGACAAACGGTTTTCACCCGGACGCTTACCATTCGTCCGGCGCAGCAGCAGATGCTCAAAACCAGGGTGGCACGGGCTGGCACAACGGTGGCTTTAGCCGGAAAAGGAGCCACGCTGAAGGAGGAAAATGGGTTTGTCGTTTTACAGATTTCAGGCTTGGCCAAGACCACCATCAAGCTGTTTTTGGCCAAGCCCGGCAGCAAAAATCTGACCGAGTTTGCCGCCCATTCGCCAGCTCCCGAATCGCTCTACAACTATACCAAAGGCGGAAAAGCACATTACCCACAAACGCTCACAACCACCGTTCTGAAAGGTAACGAAGACGGACTATTTGCCGTTGACCAACTGACTCCGCCGTATGAAAATCCCTGGAAATCAAGGATGAAACTCAGTGGTATTGATTTCATGAAAGACCCAAATGTTGCGGTTTTATGCACCACCGACGGCGACGTTTGGAAGGTGAAGGGACTGACTGATAGCCGGGGAAGCCTGAGCTGGCAACGAATTGGGTCGGGTCTTTTTCAGCCATTGGGAATAAAAGTGCTGAACGAAAAAATATATATCACCTGCCGTGATCAGCTTGTGCTACTTCGCGATTTGAACGGCGACGGGGAAACTGATTTTTACGAGAGTTTCAACCACGATCACCAGGTAACCGATCACTTTCACGAATTTGCGATGGGCCTGCAGGCCGATAAGGAAGGAAACCTATATTATGCCAAAAGTGGCCGGCACGCCCGCCAAGCCCTGATTCCGCAGCACGGAACCCTGTTGAAAGTAAGCAAAGATGGGGCAACGACGGAGATTATGGCCACCGGGTTTAGAGCCGCAAACGGCGTGTGTATTAACCCCGATGGCAGTTTTATCGTGACCGACCAGCAAGGCCACTGGAATCCCATGAACCGGGTTAACTGGATTACGGGAAAGGGCAAATTTTATGGCAGTATGTGGGGGTATAATCCGCCCAAAGACTCAACGAGAGCAGCTATGGAGCAACCGTTGGTTTGGATTGATATGGACTATGATCGGTCGCCGTCGGAGCTTTTGTGGGTGGATAGCAAAAAATGGGGCGCACTGAATGGCGGTTTACTCAGCTTTTCTTACGGATACGGGAAAATTCAGTTGGTTCTGTCCGAAGACGTGAATGGTCAGAAGCAGGGCGGTGTGATTGATTTGCCGGGCGTTAAGTTTCGTACCGGCGTGATGCGGGGACGATTCAACCCGGCCGATGGTCAGTTGTATGCCTGTGGAATGTCGGCATGGGGCACCTCGCAAACGATCAAGGGTGGCGATTTCTACCGGCTTCGGTACACGGGCAAAACCCTGCCAATTCCGGTGAAAATGAACGTCAAAAACAAATCCATAACCCTCAGTTTCGATACGCCATTGAGCCCGGCATCGGTAGCTGACTTAGCAAACTTTGACGTAAAAACCTGGGGACTACTGAGAAGCCGTAAATATGGCTCCGCGAGGCTCGATAAAAAAACACTGAAAATAACGAACGCCCAAGTTCAGGCCAATGGAAAAAGTCTGACCTTAACCATTGACAACTTAGAAAAAGTGGACGTGTTTACGGTTGACTACAGGATCAAGAATACAAAGCAGGAGCCGCTCAAAGGGTCGATTCAAGGAACAATACACCAGCTTGGCGATTAGAACAAACGGTAGACCGTGCCTGAACTTTTCAAGACGGGTTAGCCGCCGGGGGGGGCGTTGCTAGTGTGTCGCCCCCCCCGACAATCAATACCCCGGATTCTGTTTGATCTTGGTCGCGTTAATGTCAATCTGACTCTGCGGAACAGGGAAAATCAGGTTGGTTTCGGTCAGGCTGGCCTTGATGCCGATTGCGGCTGCTTTGGCCTGCAACACCGGTAACGCCCGGCCCGTGCGAACCAGATCGTACCAGCGATGACCCTCAAACGCCAGTTCAACGCGCCGTTCCTGCTCCAGGGCGAGCCGCAGGGCTGCTTGTGATAACCCTGTTTTTTCGGCCAGCCCAACCCGCCGACGAACCCGGTTAAGGAACGGTAAAGCCTCGGCGGTTTTGTTCGTTTCGTTCAGGGCTTCGGCATACAGCAGCAATACGTCGGCGTAGCGCAGCACGTAGAAATTATCTTCGGCATCGCCATTGGTTGTGGGGGCATCGGCGTATTTACGAATAAAATAATAATCGACTTTGTTGCCGGCAGCATTGGTATAACTGGAGGCCAAAGACAGGTTTTTGCGGGGATCGCCCGTCTCAAAAGCGTTTTCGAGGTCGGGCGTGGGTTTGTTGTTACCACCCCCGCCAAACTGGATCACGACATTGCCCGAATTTTCGGGGGCATAGACATTACTGAAATTACTGCCTTCGCCAAGCGATCCCTTTTTGTATTGCACTTCGAAAATCGACTCTTTGCTATTCTTATTGGCTGGTTTGAACAGGTCAGCATAAGCAGGCAACAGGTCATACGTGGCGGCATCGACAACCTCTTTCAGTTTGGCCGCTCCCTCGGCATAATTGCGCTGGGTCATATAGACTTTACCCAACAGCGACTTGGTAGCACCGCGCGTAGCCCGGCCCACATCGGCACCCGTGTAGCGTTCGGGCAGCACCCCTTCAGCATCAGTCAGGTCTTTGATAATCTGGGTATACACCTCGGCAACTGGCGATCGGCCATACTCGTATCCTTCCGACGGGTCGATGATCTCCTTGAGTACCAGCGGCACGTCGCCAAAGGCGCGGACAAGGTTGAAATACATGAGCGCCCGCAAAAACTTGGCCTCTCCCACGATGCGCTTCTTGAGCATTTCGTCCATCGTTACGCCCGCAATGCGGTCAATAACCGTATTGACGCGGTAAATACCCCGGTAGCCATCGCTCCAGCGGGCCGCCAGAAAGGGATTGGTTGTCCGCAGATAAAACTTATCAAACTCGTCCTGATCGGTTACAGAACCCGATAAGACAGGCGTTGTGTCGTCGGATGGCACTTCGGAAAATACGTAGAATTGCCCGTATTGGCCATTGAACTGCAACGCACCGTAGGCTCCGTTCAGGGCAATCAGCATGTCCGACGACGTTTTGTAGAACGTGTTGGAGTTGGCCTGAGCAATAGGCGAAAGGTCAAGGAACTTGTCCTGGCAAGAAGATAAACTCAGGGCAAACAGACCCGCTAGAATATATTTGGGCTTTATGAAATGTGTCATGGAATGTTCAATTTTTGTGGTTAAAAACCCAGATTCAGACCAATCGTGTAGGTACGGGCCAGCGGGTACGAGCCGTAATCGACCCCGCCCGTCAGCGGACCTTCATAACCGCTCACTTCAGGATTATAGCCAAGGTACTTGCTCAGCGTCAGCGCGTTTTGTACGCCAGCATACACCCGCACTGACTGAATTTTAGCCCGTTGGGTGAGGGTCCGGGGGATATTGTAGCCGAGTGTGATATTGCGGATTCGGAAGTAGCTCCCGTCTTCCACCCAGCGCGTCGAAACCTGGTTGTTGTTACCCGTGGTGCGGGTGTTGGCGCGGGGCACAATTCCGTTGCCCGGTTGCTGTGGCGACTGCCAGCGGTCGAGAACGGTGGTCAGTTGTTGGGCATTGCCTTCGAGGTTTTCGTAGAACCGGCGCGACAGGTTGAGAATCTCCCCACCCTGCACCCCCTGCGCCACAATATTGAGGTCGATGCCCTTGAACGACAGCGTGTTGGTAATGCCATAGACAAAGTCCGGCTGATTGTTGCCGATCAGTGTCCGGTCGTTCGCATTCAGGACTTTATCGCCGTTGACATCCTCAAATTTCACGTCGCCCGCTCGGGTGTCGGCGAAGTGCGGGTAGGCATTAAGCTCTTCCTGACTCTGGAAGATACCCAATTGCCGGTAGCCATAGAAACTGCCCAGCGGTTCGCCAATGACGGTGATGTTCGTTTCTCCGATGCCGGAGGCCGACCGGATGGGGTCGCCGGTGGGCCCGAGCCGGAGGACTTTATTGTGGTTGAGCGAGATGTTGAAATCAGTAGTCCAGGTCAATGCTCCTGTTCCGCTCGACCCCGTAAGGTTGCGGGTGCTGACGCCAAACTCAAAGCCTTTGTTTTCGACCTCGCCGATGTTGCGAATGGCCGACGAGAAACCCGTCAGCGTTGGCACCTGCACCGACAACAAGAGGTCGGTGGTGACACGCTGGTAGTAGTCGGCGGTCAGGAAAATACGGTTTTGAAACAGGCCGACATCAAGTCCGATGTCGGTTTGTCGGCTGCGTTCCCACGTCAGGTCGTTGTTGCCGATACTGCTGGTTGCCAACCCGTTGACTAATCCATTACCCAGTACGTAATTGTCTTTACTGAGTACCCCAATGCTGGGGTAATTGCTTGGGTTACCGTTGTTATCCAAAAAGGCGTTGTTACCCGACAAGCCGTAGCTGGCCCGCAGTTTCAGTTCCGAAATCACCGGAACAGCTTTCATAAACGGCTCCTCAGTAATGCGCCAACCGACCGATGCCGACGGGAACGTACCGAATCGTTTGTTGCTACCGAAACGGCTGGAGCCATCCTGCCGGATCGACGCATTGAACAGATACCGGTCGTTAAGCGAGTAGGTTACCCGCGCAAAATACGACGCTAAAGCCCATTGTTCGCGCAGCGACGAGCCGCCCGTAACGGTTCCCGCGTTGATGGTACGGACAATATCGTTCGGGAAATTGATGGCGTTGACCTGGTCTTCTTCGTAATTATTTTTCTGCGATTCCAGCCCGACGAGGGCTTCGATGTGGTGTTTTGTGTTCAGGTCGAGTGTGTAATTAAGCGTGTGGCTGGTGACCCAGTTCACGTTTTGCGACGAGAAGGCCGAGCCGTTGTTGGCGTTGGGTGGCAGCAATTGGTTGAGCGGAATGGCCGAGGTCTGGAAGCGGTTCCGGCGTTGATAATTCAGGTCGGCCCCGATGGTGCCCCGGTAGCGAAGCGTCTTCCAGATCGCGTACTCGGCGTAGGCATTGCCCAGCAACCGCAACAGATCCACCCGGTCGTCGCGCTCGGTGATGTTGGCCAGGGGGTTGGTCACCCCCGAATAATTGTAGTTGGCCGCAATCTGAGCCGCCGAATTGTAGGTGACCCCATCGGCCTGGTAAACCGACAGGAACGGCACCATCGACAGAGCCGCGTTGATAACCCCGTTGTTGGCCCAGTGACCGTCGGAGTTAACCCGATTTTCGAGGGTGTACGAGGGCGTGAAATTTAGCCCCACTTTTAGTTTTGTGCTTAGTTGAGCGTCGATGTTTGAGCGGACGGTATAGCGATCGAGACCCGACCGTTTGATGATGCCATCCTGCGTGATGTAGTTGCCCGACACGAAATACTGGACTTTGTCGGAACCGCCCGATGCCGATACCTGGTAATTGCTGATCGGTGCTCGCTGAAAAATAAGGTCCTGATAGTCAATATTTTGCAGCGTAGCCGGATTGTCGAAATCAATACCCGGAAATTCGCCCCGTGGGTATCGGTAGCGTTGTTCGGCCTGTCGTTTGCTGTTGGGGTCGGCAGCCAGCGCGCCCGGCACCCGCTCCAGGTAGGCCGTGTTGGTGGCTTGCTTGCCATATTCGGCGAATTGCTGGGAGTTCAGCAAATCCATGCGTTTACTCACTTCCTGAACACCTGTATAATAATCCACACTGATACGCGGCTGACCCGACCGACCCCGTTTGGTGGTCACCAACACCACGCCATTGGCTCCCCTCGACCCGAAGATGGCCGTTGCGGAAGCATCTTTGAGTACGTCGATCTTGTCGATATCGTTTGGGTTCAACTGCTGTAGCCCGCCCGCGTTGGTGAGGCCACCGGAATTCAGCGGCTGACCGTCCACAACGACCAATGGACCATTGCCCGCACTGATGGACCCCAGGCCCCGCACTTTTATGGAGGGTGCGTTGCCCGGTGCGCCCGTATTCTGCTGAATCAATACGCCCGGCAACCGACCTGTTAGTCCCTCCACCACGTTCGTAACGGGCTGATCGCGAATGGTCTGTGTGCTTAATGAGGCAATCGCCCCCGTCAGCTCCCGCCGGTTCTGCGTACCATAGCCCACGACCACCACCTCGCTCAGTGCCTTATCATCGCCAACCAGTGTAACGTTTACCGTGGTGCGATTGCCCACCGCGATCTCCTGCGTGACATAGCCGATGAATGAAAACGCCAATGTGATGGCCCGGTCTGCCGTACCGCCGTCGGGAACATTGACTCGGTAATTACCGTCGGTATCCGTGGTCGTACCCCTGTTTGTTCCTTTCACCACCACACTGACACCGGGAAGCCCATTGCCATTGGTGCCATCGGTAACGCGGCCGCTGATCGTCTGGTCGGCCACAGTGCGCAACAGACTTGTTGGGGGCCGTTTCCCCACAATACCCTTCGCCGGTTGGGCGGCAGCTAATAACTGGGCCAATCCCGAATGGCCACCAAGTAGTAATCCACCCAGCAAAACACAGGAAATGTGTGTAAAGTATTTCATAGAAATAGGTTGTGTAGAAGAACATTATCGTAACTGAAAGCGGCATTTTAAGTGAACTTACTTAATCTATGTTATATGCTCTAATCTTGTTGAGAAAGCATACGCCAAGGTAAACAAACTAGGGCACCTCCCCTAATCCATAATGCCAGACAGTTCCGTTGATACGCAGAGCGAGGGTGCTGTCCCACGACCATTGCCTAATTTTGGGCCAGCACCCTCAATGCCCGTTTTATAAGAAAGGCCTGCCCCCGTAGTGAATGTTACGCTTAACTTTTACCTTTACCAGGAGAGATGGCACAAGATTACTGAGCAACAAGGACAGCAAATTAATCACCTGCTATCGGAAAATGTAGGTACTATGAGCCATCAATTCGGCACGAAAAATTATTTTTCGATGGGATACCTATGGTTGTCAATTGGCTATAAAGTATATGGAATTTATAATTTTTGATACAGAATTTACAACTTGGGAGGGTGCGCAGGAAAGACGATGGCAAGGACCGAATGAATACAAAGAAATTATCCAAATAGGTGCCCTGAAAGTTAGTTGGCCTGATGCACAAATTATCGATACTCTGACCGTTTACAGTAAGCCCAAACTAAACCCAATCTTATCAGATTATTGCGTTGGGCTGACTAGTATTCACCAGGACACACTTAATAAACAGGGGGTCACTTTTCAAGCAGCTTTAGCTATTTTCCTAAAGTTTTGCGGCAAAAACCTGGTGCTTTCGTATGGACATGACGCAAGTATACTCGCCGAGAATATAGTGTTGAATGAGGCTGACCCACTCAATTTTTACGGGTATAACTCACCACTATTTATCGATATAAAATATTGGGTTCTGTTAGCGAATAAAGACGTTTCAATGATAAATTCGGGTCGATTATGGCACTACTTTGGCAACATACAGCACGAAAAATTCACCCATGAACATGATCCGTTAAGTGATTGTTATTCGATTCTCCAAGTGATAAAATACCTTCAAGAAACGAGCTCTAAACTGCCCTTTTGACTCGTTTTATACCAAGACAAAAGGGCAATTTAGAACCAAAACTGTGTTAATAACCACTCAGTTGTGAGGGCGTTAGTTCATTTAGCAGTGTCTCGCCCCGGCTGGCTCGGCGGGCGTTTTCCAGAAAAATGGCGTACACCCGTTCCAGGAAGCGCGGACTACCACTGGAACCGGAAATGTGTGGGGTCATAATCACGTTGGGCAAACTCCATAACGGATGATCGGGCGGCATTGGATACTGGTAATGCGTGTCGAGGGCGGCCCCGGCAATCCAGCCTTCACGCAACGCTCGCAATAGGGCCTGCTCCTGCACCAGCGGGCCACGGGCCGGGTTCAGCAGAAACGCACCGGGCTTCATGATCTGCAACTCCGCTTCGCCAACAATACCCACCGTGCTGCCTGTTTGGGGAATGGCCAGGATCAGGAAATCTAATCCCCGAAGAAATTCTTCTTTCTCAGCCGGCAGAAACACCCGGTCAGGCAACACGCCTTCTGGATCGCCGGTGCCGGGAACGCAGTAGGTATGGGTTCGCTCACCGACGGGGTGCCGGGCCAGCACATGAACGTTCATGCCCAATGCTTTGGACAGCCGGGTTGTTTCACGGCCAATACCCCCGTAGCCCCAAATACCCACCACCGACCCCCGAATTTCTTTCTGATAAAGAACCGAACGATCCCAGATATGGGCTTCCTGATTCCGAATAAGCCCACGCACATCGCGGGCGAGGTTAATCATCATGGCCAGGTTCCATTCTGCAATGGGCACATCGAACACGCCCAGCGAATTACTGGCCCTGATTCCCCGTTCGGCCAGCCCTTTACCCACCAGTTGCGTGTAGCCAGCGGAGCTGATCTGGATGAATTTGAGATTAGGCATATCGTCCAAATTCTCCGGCGGAAAGGTACAGAAGAGCCATTCGCAATCGTGGATCAGGTCGGGAGGTAACCGGCGCGATTTTTCTTCCGGGAATTCCACCGTTCGCACCACCAGCCCCGGCATGGTTTGCAAAGCCGTCAGGGCGGGTGGATACGCGGGCATGTCGATCAGAATAGTCACAAAAAAATGGGGCTAAAAGTCAGGTTGTCAGGATTTTACCGGGAACGCTGTTGAACTCGCCACTACCCGGCACAAACGGAAACCGACGGATGGTATCGGGGCGAAGTTCGATGCCCAAACTTGGTTTTTCGGGGGGGAGCTGGTGCCACCCGTGGCATAACACGCAATCCGGTGGTGGGGCAGTGGATTGGGCAAAAGACCGGCATAAGCAGGATGGTTTCGACGTTGGTGATTTTCATGAATCGTAAATGGACCTATGCCTGTTTGGGCCGAACGGCCAGTTCGATGCAGGCGATAGTGAGAGCTTGTTTACCCCCGTTCTCCACCACAATCTCGTTCCAGCCATCGCGCAGCAGCGATACCGGGAAACTGTAATTATAGCCCACGTGGTCTTTGGTGAAGTGCGTCAGGGGGCCGCAGGGGAGGAGCAGGGCTTCGGTTCGCTCATTTTTAAGTTGCGGCCAGCACCCGTTGAACGAAACCCCCATAAATTTCAGGTCATCCTCGGCTTTCAGCACCAGTTGAATAGTCAGGTCGAGGTTGCGGTCGCCGGGTTCGGCACACATGGCGAGTTTAAAAGGCCGCTGCCCATTGGGTTCCAGTACCACCGGCAGTTGAGCCGGTAATTCAAAGGGAGTCAGGTTGAACGAACTTCCACCAATGCCCAATGAGTAGTGCTTGGGTTGTCCCCGTAGCGTGTCAAGCCTATCGATGCCGCGCATGGCCTGGTAATCGGCCCGCATTCCGGGAATGTTGGGTTGGTCGGTGCAGTAGAAATTGAACCATTCGATCCCGTTGGCACCCATCGCCAGTTTACCCGCAGCATTACCGTACAGCATTTCTCGACTCGCCGAAATATACCGTATTTTCTGACTAAGATCCCGCTGCCGGTCAATGGTAGCCAGTCCGTTGGCTCCGTCTTCGATCACCCCGTGAATGGCCACCCGTTCGCCCAGTTGTTTGCGCAGGGCATCGTGGGGCATATCCCAGGTGGTACACCAGAAACCGGACGGGCAAACCAGATCAATGGTTCCTTCGCGGCACAGCGTTACCACATCGAGACCAATGCTTTTGAGGATGTCTAACCGCCCCGGAATCCGCAGACTCAGGGGGTAAGGTCGGCCAATTTTTTTTGCCCGTCGTTGCGTCAGGGCACGAATCTCCCGAATCCAGTCGTTCATCATGGCCAGCGTTTCGGGCGACGCATTGGGTTCGCAGCACAGCGGTTGCCGCCACCAGTCCAGTTCCAGTCCCTCGAAATCATAGTCTTCAACCACCTCCCGAATCTGTTCGAACATCAGTTTGCGGACTTCCGGCTTTTCGTAATTCAGCCCTTGCCGGTAGAGGAAATTCTGCGACCCGTAGGCGCTATTTTGCAGGCGCATTTCCTTTTGTTTGAGCAGGGGTAAATTAAAAAAGCTGCCCTCAAAATTGTTACTGCCGTGCAAATCGTTCATGCGGACGCTCACCCAGGGCGAAACGTTGCGCCGTCGGCAGGCCACCGATGTTTCGGCCAGCCAGTCCACACCCCCGTCGAGCAGGTCCACATAGCGGTTCATAAATCGCTCGAACGAATCCAGAAACTCTTCCACGGCTTCGGGTTCGGTGATTCCCTGGCAAATGGCGTGGCCCCGAAAATAATTCCGGTCGCCCCGTTTGTAGCCATCCAGAATGGTCGGGATGGTTTTGCTTGGATACCAGGCCCGCGAGGCATTGGCGTTGATAATGAACGTGTCGATACCGCTGTCGGCCAGCACATCCACATACCGATGAATGGCTTTGGCCTTGAACGGTCCGCCTTCCGCCGTGGGTTTGGTATTCATTTTACCGGTGCGGGGATTTTTAACCACCTTCAGCGAATAGTCGTCGGGTTGCCACAGTTCCGGGTTGTAGAAATAAACGCAGGTGTCGCCATTGAACATGTTGCGGTGTTTACCCAAAACCGGGTTGGAGCCAGGCTTAGACACCGTTTCAGTTTCGGTTGCCAACGGTGTGTTTGTGGCCGCTAAAATCGGCGATACACCCGGCGCGACAACTGCCCCGACCAGGGTATTCTTCAAAAAGTTACGGCGGGATGCTCCCTTATCGTTCGTGTCCATTGTGCATGGGGTAAGCCTGATTGGGCTATTCCGTCTAATAACCTATAATCATGCCGAAAAACTCACTTCACACTCAGCAAATACCCCAATAAATCATTGAACTCCTTTTCCGGTAGCACCTTCCCGAAATGGTCGGGCATGAGCGTGTGCCGCGAAGCCTGCACCTCAGCAAGATCAGTACGCGACACCACAAATTCGGAGCCGGTGGCATCGGCATACGTAATCGACTGTTCATCGTCGCGCCGAAACAGGCCCGTTTGCACCACGCCTGATTTGAGTTTGATGGTATAGACCCGGAAGGCTTCGGAGATGTTACGGTTGGGGTCCAGAATTTTGGTGGCCAGCGATTTGCTGCCCCAACTGCCGATACCATCCAATTGCGGACCAATAAGCCCCCCTTCTTTGGCAATCTGATGGCAGGCCGAGCAGTTGGCCACGAACACTTGCTTACCGCTTTCGGGAAGGCCGGGTGTGGTTGTGAATGAGTTCAACCGACTGACAATCAGTTTCTCCCGCTCTTCGTCGATGGGAGAGAGGTTGGCCGTAAGTTGCTTGAATTTGGCCTTCTGTTTCTCGCTGATGTTGAGCATGAGCCGATCCTCGATGCCAGGCTGCACCAGAATCCGGGTGTAGAGCGTTCCGGCATGAACCTGCGCCATAATCAGATCCTTACCAAACGACGACGAAGCCAGCGACTTCAACAACTCCAATTGCACATCGCCTTTGGTGCGTTTGAGAGCCGATTCCATCACCGCCTGCGTCGATTGCGGTCCGTTGCCACGGCGTGGCGAATCGCCGAGAGTAGTAGCCAGATCCGTGCGGAACCCAACCGGATTTTTCTCGTCTTCGATGTAGCCCCCGAGGGTAGCCGCGTAGGTGTCGGGGGCCAGTTTCATCAAGGCTCTGGCACTCGACAGCCGGAAATAGTAGGGTTGTGTCGGGTCGAGCAGGGTTTGTTTCAGCATCGGCTCCAGCGTGACCATACCGAACTCCCCGGCCAATTCCATTCCAAACCGTTTTTGTTCGGCCAGGTCTTTGGGGCTGATGGTGGGCAGCAAGGGGGTGGGTAGCCCTCTGAAATCGCCGACCCGAATCACTCCCGACGAGTTATCAACAATCTCAACTTGAACTGGTTGGCCCGCATACGCCAATAAATCCCAGTCTACCGACTCGGCCCGGTAGTCGTTCGTTTTGATAAACTCCGTACAGACCAGCACATTAGCCGTATCGGTGGCCGACACCAGCCGTACCAAATGCCCCCCACCTATGTTAGTGGCCCCGTTTACCTGAACCGCCGTGAACGACAGGCTTTTGGGTGCAATGAACATTGGCGACCGAACCACGCCCTTGTAGCCGCCTTGTTCGAAGCCCATAAACTTGAGGTTTTTGGCCAAAGATGTGTTTTGCGGGGGTGGACTGAACAGAACGGGATGGTCTTTCAGGTATAGAAATTCGGCCAGGGTAAACGACCAGTCTGACGGTTGCAACACCACTAACTGGTTCGCCAATACCACCGCCCACTGTTTCAACAACTCACCCGTCCCCGAATCGCTCCGGTTCCCACCTGAAGCCACGGGGCCGGGCTTTTGTCCTTTCACAGCCTGTTGCACCGCCCGAAACAGCACGAACTGACTACTGCGGTCGGTGTCATATTTTTTTCGGACAAAGGCAATGAGATTGTCCCGTTCGGCGGGGGGCAAAAATTTGGCGGCATGGCCTAAAAACTTCAATTCATCTTCTTTAGTCAACGTCAGTGTTTTAACCGACTGAAACAGAAACTGCCCGGCATACGCTTCGTTCACCCCGCTCATGGGTGTGTTCAACAAGGTCCGTTCTGCTGCCGACCAGTTGGCCGTAGCGACCTCATTACCAAGTGGTTTGTTGCGTAGCAACGCCCGAAGGGCCAAACTCATGGTGTAGGTCAGGTGCGTATCGTTGGACGGGATTTTAGGCTGAAAAGCCAGCAAGGTCCGCACGGTTTGGAGAGTTGGGTAGTCGGGCATGGTTTCCACGGCGGCCCGCTGCACGTGCGGATTCGGATCGCTCAATCCTTTCTTCAGCACTGCATATAGGGCATCGTTCCGCACGGGTTTGCCCACTGGTAAACCCGGTGTCCCGGCTCCCGGTGCTTCATGCATTGCCCGGAGCGCGTGAGTACGAATGAGTGGGTTTTTGTGCCGGGCGGCTTTTAGTAAGTTGGCTTCGGGCAGGGCGTTGAGCTGATGCAACGCCCACAGACAGTGCACATATTGATCGGGTTTAGTGCCCGATTTTTTGAGGGCGGCCAACAACCGTTCCACGGCGGGTTCACCAATGCGGTTCACTAACTGATCGGTCACCAGCATTCGGACTGGCAGGTTGCCCAGGGCCAACGCCCGAATCAACTCGTCGATAGTGGCTTTGGTCCAGTCGGTGCGGCCAATCGGGTCGGTTTTTCCCTGGTAGGTGATGCGCCAGATGCGGCCCCGTTGCCGGTCGCGACCGGGGTTATCCAGCGGCACTTCGTAATGACCAATTACACGATTATAAAAGTCGGCTACGTAGAGCGCACCATCCGGCCCTTCGAGCATATCGACGGGACGAAACCACGGATCAGTGCTTCGTAACAGGTCTGCTTCGCTCGTTGCCACGGGCGATGAACCGTTGAACGTGAATGAGTTGCGATAAATTCGACATTTGACCACGTCGCCAATAAACAGGCTCTTCCGGTAAGCTTCGGGGAATAACTTGTTCGATGGCAGGGCAATACCCGACAGGGCGGTGGCCTCCTGCTCGTGGAGTTTCATGTGTGGCGCAAATCCAATTCCCTCAGCAATACGCCCAAAATGTGGGTACTCGGCTCCCCGAATCAATTGGGTTAGGGGCGACGAATGGCTGTCGGGCGAGTAGAGATACCCCCAATTGTCATAGACCAACCCGAAGGGATTCACGCGGCCTTTGGTGAACAACTCCGCCCGGGTTCCGTCTACCCGAAACCGGAACGTGTTTCCCGACCCCATCTCCAGGGTGTCGCCATCCGTTCCCATTACTTTCGAGAGATTCGTGAAGCCGTGGCACGCCTGAATCCAACCATCGAAGCCCCGGGTGAGGTGATTCACCATGCCGTGGGTGTCTTTGTATTCAAACGGCCCCAGCAACCGGCGGCTTTGGTCCAGCTTCCCGTCGCCCGCTCCGGCGTACCGGTTGGTGTCGGTATAGCGATACAGATTCGGAATGCTATAGGTCAGCAACCCATCCTGAAGGGGCAAAAGGCCAATGGGAATGTTGAGTGTATCGAGCACGGGCGTGAATTTGTCGGCTTTCCCGTCGTTGTCAGTGTCTTCCAGAATCGTAACACGGTCTTTTCCCTGTCCCACCTTCGCTGGGCCCGGGTATTCGGCCGATTGCGTCACCCAGAGCCGCCCTTTGGCATCGAAGGCCATATTGAGCGGTTTGCCAATGAGCGGTTCCGAGGCAAACAGTTCGATTTTGAAACCGGGTTGAAGCGTAAAACCGGCCATCTCTTCCTCCGGCGAACACGGCTCCGATTTGCGGATATGCTCATCGAAATCGCCCCCGCTGTAGGTAGATTCGGACACGGACACGGGGCTTCGTTGTTGCTGTAGGGAGGTCGTACAGCCGATTACACCACTGATTAGCAATAAACCCGTAAGTCGGCGAAGCGAGACATTCATGGGGATTTTGGCTTGTAAAACGGTTAATAGACTCGTTCTGTTTTGGACTTCACAAAAAGCAATAATCCTGCGCAGACTACCATGCCGCCAGCCGCAATTTGAAACAGAATCCGAACGTCGATGTGGGCATCGCGCAACACACCGCCCGCGTAGATTCCCAGCCCACCCACCACACAGGCAAATAGGTTCAGGACACCGTAGCCCGTAGCCCGGTAGCGGTCGTCGGCCACGGTACACAAAATGGGCATCAGGTTGGCATCGCTGAAAGTGCGGGTGAGGGCGTAAACGATAAAGCCAACCACGGCTACGGCCAGCACAGGGGTTGAACTGGCCAGATAGACCGCCGGGGCTGCCAGCAACAGGCCAATAGCGGGCAACAGCACCCGCGCCCGTCGGTTGGTCAGGCTCCAGCGGTCGGCCAGAAAGCCACCCAGTAATACCCCAATCAAACTTGCCGAGTGCAGGTAGCCCGTGGCGTAGACCCCAGCTTCGCTCTGCGAGAGGCTGAACTGCTCTTTGTAATAGGTTGGTAACCAGCCCACAATAAGCCAGCCAACCATGCCTAATATACCCCAAAACAACAATAACAGGAGGAAGGAGGGTTGACGGAACAGGCTCCTGATACCTAACCAAAAGTTCGCTTTTTGGGGTTGCCCGCTTGTTTCGGACTGGGTTGGCGAGGTGGGTGCATCGCGCAGCACAAACAGAAGAAAAATGGCATAGACAATGCCAAAAAGCCCGAAAATCTGGAAGGCACTGCTCCAGACATACCGTTCGGCAAGGGTGCCCCCCATGAACCCCAGGCTTTGCCCGATCATGATACCGGCCATGTGAATCCCCGTGGCCAGCGAACGGGTTTTGCCCCGGTGATAATCGACAATGAGCGACAGTGCCGCCGGAATGTAACAGGCTTCGCTGATACCCATTAAGGCCCGCGTGGCCAGCAACTCGTTGAAGGTGGTGGCATGGGCGGTGAGCCACGTCACCACCGACCACACGAACAGACTGCCGATAATGACCCGACTTCGCGAAAAACGGTCGGCCAGGAAACCCGCAAACGGACTCAGCAGGCCATAAATCCACAAGAATACCGCCGTGAGCAACCCAAACTGCGCGTCGGTCATGGGAATGGCGGCCACAATGGAGCCGCGCATGGTAGTGATCATGATCCGGTCGAGGTAATTAAGGCACCCCACCACGCACAACAGGGCCACCACGAGCCAGGCACGGGTCATGTTGGTGGTCTTGGGAGGAATGGCTTCGGTTTGCATAGGGTTAAGTGGTAAGGATGCTTCCCCCGTCCGATTCGCCGATCAGATCGGCCATTTCACGCAGGATGTCTATCATCCCCGTGGCGTTCACTCGTCGGCAAAATACTTTTTGAGCAGTACCAGAAAAGGGTTGATATAATTTGACGTATCGGCTACCGATTGACAGTAGCGGTCACAAACTCGGTGGGGGTCAGTTGATACACTTCCTTGAAGGCCGTTGCAAAGTTGGTGGGATGCTCAAAACCAACCAGATACGCCGTTTCCGAAACGGGATGACCAGCCTGCAACTCAGTCAGGTCAAAAGGCTTGGTCAGATAATCGTCGGCTCCCTGTGACAAGCCATCCCGATAGAAACTATAAACGACAAAGAATCAGGGGTTTTGCAGACCCGCTTCGGCAACCAGCGTCAGCAAGGTCAATTGAATGGCTTTGTACCCCTCATCGTCATACCACCATTCATTAAGCGCGTGAGCATTGCCTGATCTGCCCCCTCGACCCAGCGTAACCGCAGGAATACCCCTTGAAATGGGAATATTGGAATTCGTAGAACCCCTTGACAGACTTGGGGTAAGGCCAAAATAGGCGACGGCCGCCATTCCGCGCTGAACCAGAGGCAACGTTTCCGGTAATTCGCCGGAGGGACGGTCGCCAATTTTAGCGATGTCAACGGTCAACGCAGGCCCGCTTCGGCGCAGGACATTGTGTTCCTGCAACGCCTGTTGAACAGAGACTTTCAGCAGCGAATCGACTAAGTTTAGGTTTTCGGGAATTTCGGAACGCATATCCACTTCCATCCACGACTCAAACGCGATGGAATTAACCGACGTACCCCCGCCAATTCGGCCCACGTTGTAGCTGGTTCTGGCACCCGTTCGGGTGAATTTGTCAGCAACTTTTGAAAAGTAATGGATGGCCGAACCCAGCGCGTGCTGGGGGTTTGCCAGGCCAAATGCCCCCCACGAATGCCCGCCGGGGCCTTTAAACGTCACGCGATAGCGGTAAGACCCCAGCCCCTTGTTGCTCATTCGCCCAAGATCACCCCCGTCGATGGCCACCCAGGCATCAATCCGTCGGCTTTGATCACTGAACAGGTGTTTCACGCCCCTCAGATCGCCCAGGCCTTCTTCGCCCACCGAACCAATGAAGAGCACATCGGCCTGGGTTTCCAGCTTGGCAGCTTCCATGGCCCGCAGCACCGACACAACCATAACCAGCCCCCGCGTGTCGTCGCCGATGCCCGGTGCAAACAGAGTATCGCCCTTGGTTTTGACCTTCACATCGGTTTCGGGCGGGAACACGGTATCCAAATGGCCATCTAAAGCTACACACCGGTTCGGATTTTTGCCTTTACGCAAGGCCAGCACATTCCCCACTTTGTCAATCCAGACCGAGTCGGCACCAGCTTCCCGAAGCATAGTGGCGAATTGGGCGGCCCGTTTTTCTTCTTTGAACGGCGGGGCTGGAATCTCGGTGAGCAGAATGAGTTCGTCGCGGTTTCGCCCATTTTGGGCAACGATAGACGCAAATGCCGCCTGGATTTGACGGTGTTTGGTTAGTTGCTCAATCTCCTTCCGATAAGAGGGTTGCACGGTGCCGTTTTTTCCGGGTTCCAGATCCTGGGCAACAGCAGGGATGAGCGAAAACAGGCTGCTAATCAACAGACTAAGGGTAAGACAAGGGGTCGCATAAGGGGTCATCGGCAGCGTTGGGAGTTGATGCGTTAGTTTGAGGGCTAATTCTATCACAAATATGGATCAAACAATGTGTAAAAACCTCAACGAGTCAACCGATAAATGAACAAGGAAGCGCGTTGAGCCGCCAGCAGGGTAAGTTCTTTGTGATTCAGGGACTCATTAATGCTGTTTAGCTCAGGAAAGCACTCTAAACCCATGTCACGCCAATGTTAAGGATGCAATTCTATTTCTAACATACACATAATTCACGATTTGGCAACATGAAAGCGCGGCCTGGCTCCAGAGGGGATGAGTACTTTTGGCATGATTTCACCAAACTACTCTCCTTATGAAGCTACGACTATGTACCATATTCGTCTTTTTATCTTCCCTTGTTTGCCTTTCAACCCAGCCTCTGCTGGCTCAGTCTGCAACGATCAGCGGGACGGTCCGCGACGAACAAAACCAACCCTTACCGGGCGTTAACATCGTTATAAAAGGTACGACCAATGGCACCCTGACCAATGCCGACGGAACGTTCAGGTTGAACCCCGTTCGGGTGCTCACGATGACAGATGTGCTGGTATTCAGTTTTATCGGCTACACCACAACCGAAGTGCCGTTTACGGGACAAACAACCCTCAATCTTCAGCTTAAAACTGACAATCAGACGCTGAATGAAGTGGTTGTGACGGCACTCGGTATTAAACGGGAAGAAAAATCGCTCGGATTTGCCGCTCAGACCGTCAACGAGAACGCCGTTAAAGATGCCAAGTCCAACAACTGGGTTAACACACTGTCGGGAAAGGTGGCTGGCCTGAACATTCAGGGGGCCGGAGCCGGGCCAATGGGATCGTCTCGCATCACACTTCGGGGCGAGTCGTCGCTGAACCTCGACAATAATCAGGCGTTGATTGTGGTGGATGGCATTCCGGTCAGCAACCGGATTACCGGCACGGGCTATTCCTCGCACTTATCTGCCGACAGCCCCGTTGACTACGGCTCGAACGTGTCGGACCTGAATCCTGATGACATAGAAAACGTGACCGTATTGAAAGGCCCCGGTGCCACCGCACTTTACGGTAGCCGGGCGGCTGGTGGCGCGTTGATTATTACCACCAAATCGGGTGCCCGGAAAGACCGGGGTATCGGTGTGACAGTCAACAGTAATTTCAATTTTGACCAGGTGAATCGCTGGCCCGACTACCAGTTTGAGTACGGGGAGGGACGTACCAATACGTATTTCTCGTATCTGGATAGTCCGGATGGGGCCAACACCGGCACAACGGTGGCCGCAGGCCGGGCCTGGGGACCTAAATTCGACGGGCAGTCATACTATCAATACAATCCTAACTCACCCGACGGCAAGCCCACCGAACGAACGCCCTGGGTGGCCCACCGCGATTATATTTCCGGTTTTTTTCAGACCGGTACAACGTTTTCCAACAACATCTCGCTGGAAGGGGGCAACGAAAACGGATCGGCCAGGTTGTCGCTGACGTACTTGAAAAACAAATGGATTATTCCGAACACGGGCTTCGAGCGGCTAAACGCGGCCCTGTCGGTTAACCAGAAAATTGCGAACCGGATTCGGCTCACCGGCCGGGCCAACTATAGCAACAAACGAAGCGACAATCTGCCAATAGCCGGGTATAACAATCAGTCGCTGATGTATTTTCTGATTCTGGGAACAACCCCCAACATCCGACCCGAGTGGTTCAAGCCCTACTGGCAACCGGGTCTGGAAAATGTGCAGCAGCGTAACCCCTTCAACCCAACGCCCGACAATCCGTACGTAGACATGTACGAGATGCTCAACAAAATGAACAAACACGGGTTGATTGGCAATCTGTCGGCCACCTACCAGATTTCGGACAAGCTGGATCTGTTAGTTCGCTCCGGGGTCGATATGTCATTTGAGTACCGTTCGCAGCAGCGACCCTTCAGCATGACCCGCTATCCACGCGGCATGTTTCGGGAGCAGAATGTGTTCAGCTACGAGTCGAACACCGACTTTCTGCTTACGTACCGCACACCCCTGACCCGCCTGTTCAACGTGACCACTTCGGTGGGTGGCAACGCCATGCGGCAAACCTACGACTTTGCCGGTCTCTACGCTGACCAGTTGGCCCAGCCGGGTATTTATCAGATTTCCAACAGTTTAGACCAGGCGGTGGCCGATCCCCAGAAAACCCGCAAAGCCATTAACAGCCTGTATATGTCGTCGCAGTTCTCCTTCGACGAAAAAGTGTTTGTGGACGTAACGGGCCGTAACGACTGGTCGAGTACCTTACCCGCCCGCAATAATTCGTTTTTCTACCCGTCGATAAGTACCAGTTTCCTGCTCAACGAACTGTTCCGGTTGCCAACCGCCGTTTCGTTCGCCAAAGTGCGGGCATCGTGGGCGCAGGTAGGCAACGATACGCGCCCTTACCAGACCGCCCGTTACTACGACAAAATCTACGGCAACAGCTTCACCAATCCCTCGACGCTGTTCAATGCCGACCTCAAACCCGAAATCACGTCGAGTTATGAGTTTGGCCTCGACTGGCGCATGTTCCGCAACCGACTAGGGCTTGATGTGGCGTATTACAACAACCGGAGCCGTAACCAGATTCTGGCGATTCCGCTCGACCCCGTTTCGGGCTTTGCCAACGCCGTTATCAACGCGGGCCTGATCAACAGTCGGGGCGTTGAGGTGAAACTTACCGGCAAACCAATGGTAAAACGGAATTTTACGTGGAACACGACCCTGCTCTGGTCACGCAATCGCAGCTACGTGCGCGAACTGGCTTCCGGCATTACGAACCAGGTGATATACGCCCACAATACAAACGTTTCGATTGAGGCCCGCGTGGGCGGACTCATGGGCGACATGTATGGGCGGGGCTTCCAGCGGGCATCCGATGGCCAGATCATCTACTCGTCGGTGGGTTTGCCGGCTCCGCTCGACCCGGTCGCCAAAAAGTGGGGGAACGCCTTTGCCGACTGGAAAGCGAGTTTGTCCAATGAGTTTACCATTCGTAAAGTTCGGTTTAGCCTGCTGCTCGACGGGCAGAAGGGTGGCCAGTTGTATTCGCAGACCAATCACAAAAACAACACCCTCGGCAAAACCCGCGTTACGTTGCCGGGCCGCGACGAGGGCATTGTGGGGGCCGGTGTGGTTCGGCAACCCGACGGCAGTTTCACGCCTAACACTGTGAAGGTGGCCGCCAGCGCCTACTACGACAACTACTACCAGATTGCCAATGCCGAGACGAACATCTTCGACGCATCGTTCCTGAAAATCCGCGAAGCCCGTTTCGAGTTTAATCTGCCATCGAGCCTGTTGAGCCGAGGGGGTGGGCCTGTCGGTGCGGTTCGTCAGATCAGCATTGCCCTGTTTGGCCGTGATCTGTACAACTTCACCCGTTTCCCCGGTTTCGACCCCGAAGGAGGCAACCTCAATAGCGGCACCCTCACACCGGGCGTTGAACTGGCGCAGTTTCCATCGACTCGTTCGGTGGGTATTAACCTGACTCTCAAACTTTAACACGACCCGGCCATGCGAGTTTTTAAATTAACCAATTGTTTCTTTTTACTGCTGCTAACGGGCCTGGTTGTTGGCTGTACCGATGGTTTTGAGGAGCTGAACACCGACCCGAACCGGCCCAAAGAAATCTCGCCCGGTGTGATGCTGGGGCAGTTGCAGTACCGGATCGTGAATACGTCGGTGAACGCGGCCCGCTCATTTACCCACGAACTGATGCAGGTTGATGCGCCCCGGGCCAGCGCGGGCGGGGGCGGTTTGCATCGGTATGTGGTCAATCCGGGGGCCGGGGTCTGGAGCAGTTTCTACGGATACCTGACCGATATTGAAGACATCTATGCTATTGCCGACCGGCTGAGGGAAAATAATTATAAAGCCATTGCCCTCGTCTATAAATGCTGGGCGTACTCAATTCTGACGGACCTGTACGGCGACGTGCCCTATTCGCAGGCCATCAAAGCTACCGAAGGGAATTTTAAGCCGCAGTTCGACAAGCAGCAGGATATTTACGTACAGCTTTTGAAGGATCTGGAAACCACCAATGCGCTTTTCGATGATACCAAAGCCCTCACCTATGCGGGTGACCTGGTGTTCAATGCCAATGCCCTGACGGGGGGTAAAAATCCGGGTATTCTGCGCTGGAGGAAGTTTGCCAATTCGTTGCGGCTGCGGTTGTTGCTCCGCCTGTCGAAGCGCGAGGGCGAAGTGAACGTGAACAGCCAAATCACGGCTATTCTGGCCGACCCCGTGAAATACCCGCTTCTAAGCACCAACGCTGACGACGCTATTTTTCGTTATCCGGGGACGTTCCCGTATTACAATCAGTATTTCAACGCACGTCAGGTTGACTGGCGGGACGGAAACTACTTCACGAAGTTTTTTCTGGGCAAACTGAACGCCGATAACGATCCCCGCCGGGCGGTATGGGTTATGCCCGTAACGGTAAACGGGAGTTCGGTGTATCAGGGGATCGACAGCGGCTACCCCACGACGATAGAATACGCCGTGGGCCGCAACTCGAGTTATACGGATGCCCTGAAAACCCTGCCGCAATTGGGTGTTATGATGCCCTACGCTGAGGTAGAGTTCATCAAAGCAGAGTTGGCTCTGAAAGGATTTTCTACCGGAAAAACCGCCAAAGCGCATTATGATGCAGGTATTGCGGCTTCCATAGCCCAGTGGGGCGCAACCATGCCGGGTGGTTTTCTTCAGCAGCCGGGCGTTGCCTACGACGCGACGGCCACCGTCGAAAAACAGTTGGAACAGATTATATTGCAGAAGTATTACGCCTATTTTTTTGTCGATTACCAGGCTTGGTTCGAGAAACGCCGGACGGGTTACCCAGTGTTAGCGCGGGGGGCGGGGATTCCGGCTGAGAACAATTTTCCGTACCGGGTGCCATACCCTACGTACCTTCAATCGCTGAACCCGGAGGGCCTGGCGGTAGCCGTTGCGTCGATGGGCGGGGACAACAGCGATAATCGGGTCTGGTGGAATAAATAAACCGAACGTACATAGTATACCCCATGAAACTATTCCTAAACCTCTGCCTTTTGCTCCTGTTTAGCGCACCCTTGTGGGCGCAGAAACGAACCGATGCGCTTGCCAAAACGGACAGGGAACTGGAGTCCCGGCGGGTTATGCTGCCCAACGGCTGGTCGTTGACTCCGGCTGGTCGTTCGCTCGATCTGGGCGACCTGCCGCTTAATATTGCCGTGTCGGCATCCGGTAATCGGCTGGCCGTGACCAACAACGGACAGAGTACACAGACCATTCAACTGATCGACGCCAAAAATGAGAAGGTGTTGCACAGTATCGAGATACCCAAGTCGTTCTATGGCCTGAAATTCAGCCGGGACGGGCGGTTTCTGTATGCGTCGGGTGGTAATGACAACTGGATTCTTCAGTACGCCGTAACGGGCGATAAACTCGTGCTGAACGATAGCCTGGTGCTGGGCAAAAAGATGACCGAGAAAATTTCGCCCGTTGGCATCGAGTTAGACGATGCCCGGAATCTGCTGTATGTGGTGACGAAAGAAAATAACTCGCTGTATATCATCGACCTTACCAGTAAGAAAATTGTTCACCAGGAGAAGCTAGGCTTCGAAGGCTATACCTGTGTGCTCTCGCCCGACCAGAAAGAGTTGTATATCTCGCTGTGGGGTGGCCGGAAAATCGCCGTGTTCAATACGGGTACGCGCCAGATTACGCAGCGCATTGATGTTACATATAACCCGAACGAGCTGATTCTGAACCGAAAAGGCACGCTGCTTTACGTGGCCAATGCGGGCGACAACAGTGTTTCGGTGATCGACACGAAAGCGAAACGGGTGGTAGAAGTGCTCGACGCGGCTCTCTATCCCAACTCCCCGGCAGGCTCCACCACCAACGGTCTGGCTCTTTCTGCCGATCAGAAAACGCTCTACATCGCCAACGCCGACAACAATGCTCTGGCCGTTTTCGACGTGGCCACCCCGGGCCGCAGCGTATCGAAGGGATTCATTCCGGTTGGGTGGTATCCAACCAACGTGCGGGTGGTGGGCAACCGTCTTTTCGTCGCCAATGGCAAAGGATTCACCTCGTTTGCCAACCCGCAGGGGCCACAACCCCTTAGCCGGGGAGTGCGTTCCGAATCGCACCTCGGCGAAATTGCGCAACCCAACAGTCGACTACAATATATCGGTGGGTTAATGAAGGGTACGTTGAGCATCATCGACGAACCCAACCCGGACCTGATGGCTCTTTACTCAAAGAAAGTCTATCAGAACACCCCCTACAAAAAGAGCGCGGAACTGATAACCGAGGGCGAACCGGGTAATCCGGTCCCGATGCGCGTGGGCGACAAGTCCCCCATTAAACACGTCTTTTATATTATCAAGGAAAACCGCACCTACGATCAGGTGTTCGGCGATATTCGGGAGGGAAACGGCGATTCGACGTTGTGTTTGTTTGGCGAAAAATACACGCCCAATCAGCACAAACTGGCCCGTGAATACGCGCTGTTCGACAATTTTTACGTGGATGCCGAAGTGAGTGCCGATGGGCATAACTGGAGTATGGGCGCGTATGCCAATGATTATCTGGAGAAAACCTGGCCGACAGGCTACGGTCGGCGCGGGGGCGTGACCGAGGGCCTGGGTCGGCGCGAAATTGCCAACAACAAAGACGGTTATATCTGGGATTTTTGCCAACGCAAGGGCGTTAGTTATCGCACCTACGGGGTGTTTGTGGATACCAACAAGGGCAATATACCCGCCCTCGACCGCGACCATGTTTGCTCGTCGTTTTCCACCTATTACCAACAGCAGGTTAAAGACACCACCCGCGTGGGGCAGTGGAAACGGGATTTCGATTCGCTGCTGGTGGCTAATGCCGTCCCCGCCCTCAGCACCATTCGGCTCGGTTCCGACCACACGCAGGGCCTGGCTGTTAACCGCCCCACACCCTATGCCTGCGTTGCCGACAATGATCTGGCGGTTGGCCTATTGGTTGAGCATCTGAGCAAGAGCAGGATATGGAACGAATCGGCAGTGTTTATTCTGGAAGACGATGCCCAGAACGGCCCCGACCACGTTGATGCTCACCGCTCCATCGCACTCGTTATCAGTCCCTACACCAAACGAAAATTTGTCGATCATACGATGTATTCGACATCGGGGATGTTGCGAACCATCGAACTGATTCTGGGGTTGCCGCCCATGACCCAATACGACGCGGCTGCTACACCCATGTTTCGCAGCTTTACCGCCACGCCTACTGTTGTGCCCTATCAGTCGGTTCCCGCCAATGTCGATCTGAATGCCCGAAATACGGCGGCAACGAACTCAGCCAAACGCTCGGCCCTGCTCGACTTCGCCGATGTTGACCGTATTGACGATAATTTGTTCAACGAGATTCTCTGGAAGGGACTCCGGGGAGAAGAGGCCGTCGTTCCTGCTCCCCGACGCAGTGCGTTCGTGCGGGTGGTAGACCGCGATGATGATTGATGCTTCAGGCGGATTTGTGACGGGCGTTTGCCGAACCGACTTAGACGGTCACTACCCTCTTTTTATTCGGGCTGACCGTTTTTACATAAAAGAACATAAAAAAACCGGCTCCTATATATTTTAGGTTCCTAAGATTTACTTTAGGTATCTAAAATTGCAGGAGACGGTTTTTATTTGACTACGCTCAACATTCAGTATCACGCATATCTTCCATCTAAATAGGTCTGTTGCCCTGAATTACACGGAGTAAGATAACGATTACTGCAATAACGAGCAGGACGTGTATGAGGCTACCCAAGCCGAAGCTGCCGAAGCCCAAAAATCCGATGAGCCAAAGGATGATGCAGATCACCGCAATGGTATAAAGTATGTTTCCCATGATGGTTGAGTGTTTAAATTCAATTTACCTACATTAAATATCATACCAAAATATTAAATGCCTAATTTTCAGCACATTGACTTAAAGACAAATGAATAAAATCACGTTACATTGGGGAAAAATATACTCAAGTTGTTTCGCAAATGTGTCACTTACTCAATAAGCCTTTCAATCATAATAGTTTATTTCTTACTTTTCGGACTTTAACCATAATCTCATCACCTATGCATCATTTTACTCGTTTAGTAGCCTCTTGCCTTTTCCTGCTCCTAACCAGCCATGTGGCAAACGCCCAGCAGTTTCTACCGCCTGTTGAACGTTTTTCGGGTAGTAAACCCGGATACATCATCTTGAAAACCGGCGAACGAGTGGAGTTTATACTCGATGACCTTGATCGTAAAAAAGGCCTGATTTATCGGGTTGAAGGCAAGACGATTGCTGGTAAGAAGTTTAAATACGAAGCCGACGAGATCCAGGAGTTGGGTCTGAACCCCTCCGATTTTGCAAAAATGGCCGCCTTGTCAGAAAGTACCCGCTCTATAGCCAAAATGCAGCGGAACAAGGTGGATGAATCAACCCGCAATCTGGTGTTATTCTACAATGAGAAGCTAGACGAGCCTAAACGCGAGGTACTTGTCCAACTAGTTAACCCTGGTTTTGAATCACGTATTCGGGTTTATGATGATCCGTTTGCCACCGAAACAATGGGGGTTGGTTTTGCCGGTGTGCAACTAACGGGCGGTATGGATAAGTCGTTTTATGTACGGGCTAATGGCAAAGTTTTCCGGCTGAAAAAGAAGAATTACGACGAGAACTTTGTAGCTCTCTTTGGCTCCTGCCCGGCCCTGATGACCAAATATGGCAAAGATTTCGCTTGGCGTGACTTCTGTTCACACGTCTTCATGTTCGACCAGGAATGCGATGATTTGGCTAACAAGTAGCGAGGTTTAAATAAAGAAGCCCGAACATTAGTTCGGGCTTCTTTATTGCGAGCTTCTTTACACTGTGTATAAACTCTATTCGGCTACTACTTCTGGTTTCTTAACAGTTATCGTCAGCGTGTCGCCTTCGCCAGGATAATCAGCCAGAATCACGTCGCCATCTTTCAGATCACCTTTCAGGATTTCTTCGGCAACGGGGTCTTCTAAATAACGCTGAATGGCGCGGTTGAGCGGACGGGCACCATACTGGGGATCGTATCCTTTTTCGGCTAGGAAATCCTTTGCCTTATCGGTCAGTTCCACGTTGTAGCCAAGGCTTGTTACGCGGCCCAGCAACTTCTTCAGCATCAGGTCTATGATCGTGTGCAGGCTTTCGCGTTGCAGCGAATTGAACACAATCACATCGTCTAAACGATTCAGGAACTCAGGCGAGAATGCCTTCCGAAGCGCACTTTGAATCGTGCTCTTCATCATTTCATCCTGGTTCTCCGATTTCTTGGTCGCAAAACCAATCCCGGCCCCAAAGTCTTTCAGGTCACGAACGCCAATGTTGGAGGTCATGATGATAATCGTGTTGCGGAAGTCAACCCGGCGACCCAGACCATCGGTCAAAATGCCATCGTCGAGCACTTGCAGCAAGATGTTGAATACGTCGGGGTGCGCTTTTTCAATCTCGTCAAGCAGCACCACGGAATATGGCTTACGGCGGATTTTCTCCGTCAACTGACCACCTTCTTCGTAGCCTACATAGCCCGGAGGGGCACCAACCAAGCGGCTCACGCTGAACTTCTCCATGTATTCTGACATGTCGATCCGCACCAGCGCATCGTCTTTGTCGAACAGATAGGAAGCCAGCACTTTGGCTAACTCTGTTTTACCGACACCCGTTGGGCCAAGGAAAATGAACGAACCCATCGGCTTCTTGGGGTCTTTCAATCCCACCCGCGTCCGCTGAATGGCTTTCACCAACTTATCAATGGCGTTTTGCTGACCGATCACGCGACCTTTCAGATCTTCGCCCATGTTGATGAGTTTTTTACCCTCATCGTTCGACACGCTGGTAACAGGAATACCCGTCATCATGGCCACTACTTCGGCTACGTTGTGTTCGTTTACCGTGTAGCGACGCTTCTTGGTATCCTCTTCCCAGGCTTGCTTGGCGCGGTCGAGCTGGTCGATCAGTCGTTTTTCTTTGTCACGGAGTTGAGCAGCCTCTTCGTATTTCTGGCTCTTCACCACCTGGTTTTTCTCCTTCTTGATATTCTCGATCTGCTCTTCGAGCCTCAGAATATCTTCGGGAACCGTAATGTTCGAGATGTGGACGCGGGCACCCACTTCGTCCATCACGTCGATGGCTTTGTCGGGCAGGAACCGATCCGAGATATACCGCTCCGATAACTTCACAGCGGCTTCGATAGCCTCTTTGGTGTAGGTAACGTGGTGGTGATCTTCGTACTTGTCCTTGATGTTTTCGAGGATCTCGATGGTTTCGTCAATGGACGTAGCATCCACCATAACCATCTGAAAACGACGGGCCAAGGCACCATCTTTCTCGATATACTGCCGGTATTCGTCCAGCGTGGTGGCCCCAATACATTGAATGTCGCCACGGGCCAGGGCCGGCTTGAACATGTTCGAGGCATCGAGCGAACCCGATGCACCGCCTGCGCCCACAATGGTGTGCAACTCGTCGATGAACAGGATCACTTCGGGCGATTTTTCAAGCTCGTTCATCACGGCCTTCATGCGCTCCTCAAACTGACCCCGGTATTTTGTACCGGCCACCAGCGATGCTAAATCGAGCGTCACCACGCGC
Source organism: Cytophagales bacterium (assembly GCA_031411995.1). Lineage (GTDB taxonomy): Bacteria > Bacteroidota > Bacteroidia > Cytophagales > Spirosomataceae > Rudanella. The sequence goes on along the minus strand of JANOCD010000007.1, from coordinate 69,887 downwards.
TTGCCAAACAGCACCCGCGAAACTTTTTTCTGCACAATGCGCAGGGCAAGTCCCTCGGCAATCGCTGTTTTACCAACGCCCGGCTCACCAATCAGAATCGGGTTGTTTTTCTTACGGCGGCTCAGAATCTGGGCTACCCGTTCAATTTCTTTTTCGCGACCAACGATGGGATCGAGTTTGCCGAGTTCAGCGAGTTTGGTGAGGTCGCGGCCAAAGTTGTCAAGAACGGGAGTCCGCGATTTCTCGCTGCCCTTGTCCTTGCCCTGTCCCGAACTACCACTTCCGCTGCCTCCGAACATGCCCCGGTCATTATCATCGTCGTCGGTTTCTGGCCCCATGTGTGGGCGGGTCGTTCCGGATGATTGATATTCCAGCATCTCTTTAATCACTTCGTAGTTAACGTTGTACTTGTTCAATATCTGGGTAGCCACATTATCTTCGTCGCGCAAAATCGACAGCAGCAAATGCTCAGTGCCAATCAATGGGCTTTTGAAAATCTTGGCTTCCAGATACGTAATCTTCAGCGTTTTTTCCGACTGACGGGTCAGGGGGATGTTCGCCAAATTTTTCACATTGTTGGTGGCTGTTCCTTTGGTAGCCTGCTCAACAGTTACGCGGAGTTCGTCCAGCGAAATGCCGAGTTTTTTCAGCAGTCCGATGGCCACTCCCTCCCCCTCCCGGATCATGCCCAGCAGCAGGTGTTCAGTGCCGATGTAATCATGACCAAGCCGGAGGGCTTCCTCCCGACTTAGGGTGATTACTTCTTTAACGCGGTTCGAGAATTTTGCATCCATTCGCTTTGGGCTTTCCTGTCGTTAAGCGGCTTTTGTATACTTGGGTAACGAAATTAAATTCCGGTTTGTTCATTGGCCCGTAACGGCTACTTGCTTGCTCTTTTGTAGTATGTCTATAGCTTCTGGACCGGCACAAAACAACAGGTCGAGTATGCTCAGGTTAGGGACAAATTGAGGGCCAAAGTTCTGTATATACGGCTCCGGGGTATAAAACAGTTGCGTTTCAGCCCAATTCCGGGTATTCATCCTCGAGCGTGCGTCAAATACGCCGATTGGCGGCTCTTTATCATAGCATTTTGTCAGGCGCACTGGTGTTTTTATGCCGACCAGTTGCCGACATATTGTCAGCATCTCTAACGACAGATCAAACAAAAACGTCCAATTATGTTGATATACACGCTCGAAATCAGGCGCGTAATACTCAAAAAAAGGAGCCTTTCGATAGGCACTTTCCAAACATCGCCAATGCCGGTTTTGCCAGGCCACACTGTTGTCAATCCGTACTTCCCGGATAGGTTGGTGGTTGGTAGAACCGGCAACCGGCACCGTCAGGCAATCTATCTTATTGGCAGTCAAGACATAGCAACGATTCCGATGGCTTTGCTTTTGATACGTTTCGTTAGCTTCAAGCAAAACCTCGTCGTGCCTGAGCATGCCTGCGAAAAAATCTAAACTAGGCAAAAAGGGCAATTCAATCAGTAACTGTGATGGGGAATGCGTATCCAACTGGCTTAATTTTTACCAAGTAAAGGAATAAATAAATCCACTCCAACTAATTTTGGGGAAATTATGATTTTATTCCATTGGTTATCCCGACTATCGTTTTCGTGGCTCTACGCCCTATCAGACGTACTGTATGTTGTTTTGTTACACATCGTTCGGTATCGTCGGCGGGTGGTGGTTGAAAATCTGACCACGGCTTTCCCTGAAAAATCGCCCGCTGAGATCAAACACCTCGCCCGTGGATTCTACCGTAACCTGACTGACTTGATTGTGGAGACGATAAAACTGCCTTCCCTTTCGGCAGAAGAGTTGCTTCATCATGTTCGGTTTCGGAACCCCACGCTTATCAATAGCCGCATTGGAGCCGGTGAGCCGGTCATTATTCTGGCTTCGCATCAGGCCAATTGGGAGTGGCTGCCTGCGTCGGCTCAACTCAACGGCATCACCGCCGACAGTGTCTATAAACAATTGTCGAGTCCGTTTTTTGAAACCCTGATGCGCGAAATCCGGGCCACACACGGTGTTAACCCGGTGCCAATGCACAAACTTATGCGCGATGTAGCTGTGCGCCGAAACGTACCCCGCGCTATTGCACTGGTCGCCGACCAAATTCCGGCCTCCCCCGAAGTGGCCTATTGGTTGCCCTTCCTGAATCACGAAACCGCTTTTTATCCCGGCCCCGAAAAACTGGCTCGCTCGCTGAAAGTGCCTGTTTTTTATGTGGAGATGGTGCGCGTTCGCCGGAGTTATTACGACGTGATTCTGCACCAACTGGCCGAACCTCCTTACACCGACCTCCCCGACGAAGCAATTCTGGCAAGCTACCGCGACCACCTCGAACGCAGCATCCGGGCCAACCCGTCGGACTGGCTTTGGTCGCACAAACGCTGGAAACATCAGCGGGAAGAGTATGTGGGACGAGGGAAACAGAAATAATAAAGGCAACGCTGCCTGCCAAACTTACGTAGTTGTATTTATCAGGCCGTTCATCACAAATCAAGGAGGTTGTAAACCAAGTTGACGGAATAGGGGTTTGTGCTGTAATAAGTGTCCATTACAAAAATCCTGAATGCAACCTACTTTACGCTCACGTTTCGTCTTCCTGCTTTTTCTTGTTTCCCTGATCCCGTTGAGCGGTTTTGGGCAAACAGGCTATACCATAAGCGGGCGCGTGACGGAAGCTGGAAACGGGGCAGGCATTCCATTTGCGTCGGTTTCTATCAAGGGCCGCACCGCCGGGGCAACCGCCGATGCCGACGGGCGTTTTCAAATCCGAACCACTCAAACCGGCGATTCGCTGCTGGTGACGAGCCTTGGGTTTCGCACCAAAGCCGCTGCCCTGACCCGCGAACCAACCCAGATTATTGACATTGCGCTGGAGTCAGCCGATAATCGCTTGCAGGAAGTGCGCGTGTATGGCAAAGGGGGCGACCCGGCTTATCGCGTGTTGCGGGCAGCTCTGCCCCGCCGGAGCGAGTTTAACCCGGAACGGCTGAGTGCGTTTCAGTATGAAAGCTACACGAAAGTGGAGGCCTATATTAACAACGTAAAGAAAAAGCCCCGCACCAAACGCAACGGCGAAACCGTGCCGGGCCGCCAAGGCCCCATTGGGCGGGTTTTGGGTCGCCTTCCAGCCATTACCGACGAAAACGGGGAACCCGCCGTGCCGGTATTCATCACCGAAAATCACTCCGAATATTACCAGCGTAACCAGCCCGACCGCACCAAAGAAAAGGTTCTGAAAAGCCAGGTGAAAGCCGTGGGTATTCAGGAAGGAGGTTTGCTGTCGCAGTTTACGGGGGCTTCGTTTCAGCAGTATAATTTCTACCAGAACTACGTGCGGGTGCTCCGCAAAGATATTCCCTCGCCACTCGGCGAGGCCTGGGAATCAGTCTATAAAGTGCAGATGATCGACACCGTGGCAGTGGGCAACCTGATGTGCTATCAGATTGATTTTGAGCCGAAACGTGCTGTCGATCTGGCTTTTTCGGGAACAGCCTGGCTCGATACGACGCGACTGGGGCTGGTGCAGATCGAGACGCGGATTGACCGACGGGCAAACATCAATTTTATCCAGGAGATTCGGGTCGATCAGGAGTGGGAAACCATGCCGGGTGGATCGCGGTTGCCGCTCCGCACCGAAGTTAGAATCGACACCGACGAACTATCTCCCGGTACACCCGGTGCGTTGATCCGTTTTTTTGCCACCGCCCGCAATGTGGTGGTCAACCAACCCCAACCCCTGAATTTCTATAGCCCAACCCTCGAATTAGCCGACGATTACCGCGATGTGCCCAAAGGCTACTGGGAAGCGGCCCGGCCCGACTCACTATCGGCTGATGAACTGCGGGCGTTGCGCGTGGTGGATTCCGTGAGAAATGTACCGATTGTGAAGATTACGGGCGAGGCTATTCGCCTGTTTGCCAATGGCTATCAACCCATTGGCAAGGTAAATGTAGATGTTGGCCCACTGCTTTATACCTACGCCAATAATAACATCGAGGGCAACCGATTTCGGGTGGGTTTGCGCACCAACAGCTATTTCAGCCGCCGGTGGACCTTGACGGGTTACCTGGCCTATGGCACCCGCGACGGGCAGTTCAAATACGGAATCGGGGCCGATTATATCGTGAAACGCAAGCCCTGGACGGTGGTTGGATTCCGGCACAGTTACGACATCGAGCGGCTGGGTGTATCGACCGAGAACACCGGCACCAACTATTTATTCCTGGCCTTTTCGCGCTTTGGCACGTTGCAGCGACCCTATTTGCAGGAGCAGACCTATGCCTATATCCGGCGCGAATTAGGCAAGGGGTTCACCCAAACGGTGGGCCTTCGGGGTAGGTCGTTTAATCCGCTGTATCCATTTGCCTACTACACAAATGCCGACAACCCAGCCGACGGAGAAATTCGTAGTCGATTCAAAACAGCTGAAGTGGTAACGGAAACGCGTTTCGCCCCCGACGAGGTGATTGTGCAAAGCGACAACGAACGACTCAGTTTCGGCACGACCCGCAAGCCAGAAATCATATTTCGCTATACGCTTGGCCTTCGCGACGGAACCAACAGTACGGTCTCGCCCTACCATAAATTCACGCTTGAAATGAAACATTCATTCCGATTGGGCATCTTAGGCCGGACGAGTTATACCCTCGGCGCGGGCCTGATTCCGTCCTCTGTGCCCTACCCGTTGCTGTTTATTCCGCTGGGGAATCAGACTTCGTTTTGGGTGTATAATGCCTATAACCTGATGAATTTCTTCGAGTTTGCGAACGACCGTTATGCATCGGCCCACGTCGAACACAATTTCGAGGGGTTGTTTTTCAACCGAATCCCCGCTATTCGGCGGCTCAAATGGCGGACTCTTGTCACGGGTCGCATTATGGTGGGGGGCGTTCGCTCCGACAATGCCCGGATGGTTTCTCCGACCGATGCAGCCGGGTTGCCCGTTGCGGGGTTCAGTTCGCTGGGCAGGGTGCCCTATATCGAAGTCGGTTACGGCATCGACAATATCTTCAAATTTCTCCGTGTGGATGCCACCCACCGCCTGACCTACCGCGATAATCCCGGTGCCACGCCCTTTGCCATTAAAGTGTCGGCCTGGGTAGGGTTGTGAGTTTATTTCTCACTCGAGTCTTTGGCCCTATCTAAAATACAATTCGGTTCTCAGTCTACAGTTTGTACTTTTTTTAGATAAATCGTATAACTACACTTATGTTATTGGACTAAATTTTTACTAGCCTTAAAATCACCATTCTATAAAACTCAAATTAATCTAAAATCACAGGGCTGTTTGTCAACTTCAAATTCAGTTGTGTACTCCCCCCAATTCATAAATTGATAATAAATAGTCATCGATTCGTAATGGCCTGTAGCGTAATAGGTATAGATCAACTCGCTACCTGGTTCAAGAAGGCTTCTACACTTATCTCCACTATGATTAGCCAAACATACAGTTGTCAATCCTTCTTTATCAATCCAGACTTCGTGTAAATAGTTGACTGTATCTGCTTGTGCAATTTCCTCTTGTCTATCCATGTCTGTTTTATAAGTTCGCAGTATGTTAACTAATTCTTTGCATGTCTTCGGCCAAGAAAAATCAAAATGAACAGAAATGCTAGTGCTAAGATTATATCACGTTGGGTAGCTCTATTAGTCTCCTTTGGAATATTATGACCGCTGGAATTGAGCAAAAACAGAAAGAAAAGTTCTCCCGCTATTACCAGCAGACACCCCCATTTCAATAGTCTGATCAGTAACTTCATACGTATACTGATTTTGTTGTATAATCACCGATATGTAAAGTCTGTCGATTTATTTGCCCTCTGTCATTGGCTCTCTTGTAGTAATGTTATTCACCGCCAATAAACTGTCAAGTCTCTTGATAATAAATAGCTACTGCACACTCCTCACTGCCGAAGCGTCGGATCGCAATTGCTCATTGATGACCGTTTTCGGCGGCCGTTGGCTCCAGTACGTAGCCAATAATGAACCCGTGGTGTTCATGATGGGGCCAAATAGGGCAGGGGCGAGGCCGACGGTGGCTACTTTGCCCATTTGCACGGCAAGACCCGATGCGAGGCCGCCATTTTGCAAACCCACTTCAATGGCAATGGTCCGGCAGCTTTGCTCGTCGAGCTTAAAGAGTCGCCCTGTCCAGTAGCCGAGGGTGAAGCCGGAGAGGTTATGAATCAGCACGCACAGAGCCAATGTCCAGCCCACCGTCAGCAAACTATCGCGCCCGGCAGCGGTGATGATGGCCACAATCAGGACAATTCCGGCCATCGAAATAAGCGGCATTACTTTGTTGATGACCACGGCTGATTTGCGGAATACCCGGTTGAGAATCAGGCCAACGGCCACGGGCAGAATCACAATCTGAACGATTTCGAGCATCATTTTCAGAAAAGTAATCTCGATGAACTGACCGGCCAGCAGCGTCATCAGGGCGGGCATCACAAACGGAGCCAACAGGGTTGAAATAGTGGTGACGGTGATGGAGAGCGGTACGTTGGCTTTGGCCACGAAACAAATTACATTGGAAGCCAGACCGCTTGGGGAACAACCAATGAGCACCACACCAGCCGCAATTTCGGGGGGGAAATTGAACGAGTTGGCCAGAGTGAAACCCAGCAGCGGCATAATGATAAAATGGCAAACCACTCCGATCAGTACGGCTTTGGGTTGCTTGATAACGCCTTCAAAATCAGCCACCGACATGGTTGTCCCCATTCCCAGCATAATAATTTGCAAGAGGGGCACAATCAGTTTTTTGAGTGGGAAGCCTCCGATCTCGGTAAAAAGCTGGGGGAAAGACAGGGCCGATACCACAGCCACCACGATCAGGGCCGTATAAATCAGGTTACGGTAGGAGGATTTTGAGTTGGTTTCGCCGTGCATAATTCAGTGAGCAGTTATCAGCCAACAGTTTTTCAGTAATAGTTAACAGTTAGCAGTTACTAAATGGCAAAGAATATCTCAAAATTGTTCTACTCCCAGACTTGTTGGCTGTTCACTGTTGGCTGTTAACTGTTCACTGCAATCGCTCCTTCCTTCAGCGCATAGGTCGAAACGGCGATAGTCTGGATACCGAACGCGGTTAGCACGTAGTCGATCAGGCACATGGCCACCACAATCATGTCAACGCGGAGTTCGATCATGCCGGGGAGTTGCATTCGCTCGTAGTGATTGCGGGTCAGGAGGAGTTCGTATGAACGATAAAACTCCTGAATGGGTAGGGTAAAGGCAGCCTGTTCGGGGTCGGCGGTCCCGCGTCCGGGCAGGTGGCCCAGTTCGTTCATATACTGCATGTCGATCAGGGTATCGAACGTGCCGGAAGAACCGACCAACTGCATGGGTCGGCCTGTGGTGGGGGCATACTGATGAATGGCGTTGGTGAGCGGCAAAAGCTTTTCCCGAAAGAAATCATTCATTCGTTCAACAGCGGCTAAGCTAATGGCATTCTGCGGGTTAGGCATAAACCGTTCCATCAGTCGCTGACCACCAATCTCGAAACTCTGTTTCCAGAAAATCCGCTCCGGAGTTCCCAGAATAAACTCCACACTGCCCCCGCCAATGTCCATGATCAACGAAACGGGCACGGTCGGAATGTCCCAGCGGGGAACCGCGCCCCACCGACGATTCGGCTCCACTTGCGGGTCCGGGTTCAGGTTCATGGCACCCGATGCCCGAACGCCCGCGTAGATATAGGCTGCTTCCTGATCGCCCGAAATCACCTGAATAGGAATGCCCGTCGTTTCGAGAACGCGGCTCACAAACTCAGCCTGATTGTCGGCCACCCGAATGGCACTGGTGCCAAACGCCCGAACCTGGGCCGGGTCTATGCCGTGCTGATCGAGAATGGTGCGAAAATAAGTCAGCACACCGAGGGCGCGGTCGATGGCTTCGGGGGTAATGCGATTCTGGTTAATGCCTCCTTTACCGATTTTTGCCGGTCGGCTTTCGCGGAATAGCGTTTCCCAGGGCTGGTTGGGCCGCTGTTCCACAATCATCAGGTGGAACGTATTGGTGCCTAAATCAATGACTGCTTGCTTCATTGGCCCAAAAATACTACCTTTGCCCTCCGTTTAAACGAAAAAAAACAATATCCGGATTATGTTGATCATTAATGTAAAAGAGAACGAGTCGATTGACAAGGCCCTGAAACGCTTCAAGAAGAAATTCGAGAAGACGGGCGTGTTACGTCAGCTTCGGTCGCGGACGGCTTTCCAAAAACCGTCGATCAAGCGTCGGACTGAGGTTATCAAAGCTGCCTACAAAGAGAGAATGTACGGCAAGCACACGGAGCAATAGGCTATCGTGTATCGGCTTCGGTGCCAGTAATGCTCAAGCGCGCAACGAGCTACACTGGAAATCCAGCTACTTAACGCATAAAAAAGAGCGAATCAGGCCTGATTCGCTCTTTTTTATGCCGTATCTTTTCGGGCAGGAATCAACCTTTACTGCCTTATGCCGCTTCGCGTATTCGATACTGCCGATCAATTGGCCCAACACACGGCCCGCCACATTGCTGCCCTGCTTCAAACAAAACCCGATGCCACGCTTTGCCTGGCTTCCGGCGAGACTCCCATTCCCACTTTCCATGCCCTGGTCGAACTTGCCCAGACGGGCCATGCCAATGTGTCTCAATGCACATTTGTGGGGCTTGACGAGTGGGTGGGCTTTGGCCCCTTAGACAAGGGCAGTTGCAGTTATTATCTCTTCCGCGACCTGTTTGCTCCCCTCCAGCTTCGGCTCGACCAGATTCAGTATTTCGATGCCAAAGCCACTAATCTGGTTCGCGAGTGCCAGCGGATCGATGATTTTATTCGCAGTCGGGGCGGGCTTGATTTGCTGTTGGTTGGCGTTGGCCTGAACGGCCACATTGCCCTAAATGAACCCGGCACGCCGTTCACCAACTATTGCCACATAAGCACGCTGGCCGAAATGACGAAAGAGGTAGGCCAGAAATATTTTACCACCCAAACCGAACTGGATCAGGGGATTACCATTGGTTTGCAACACCTGATGGAAGCCCGCGAAGTGATCCTGATGGCTTCCGGGCCACGCAAAGCTCCCGTAATTCGGCAGGCTTTAGAAGGCCCCATCACCGAACAATTCCCGGCCAGTATTATCCAGCAACACCCCAACGCCCATGTTTGGATTGATGCCGATGCCAATGGATAATCGCCGAACCGAAATTCTGGCGGGGGTTTCCACGTTTCTCGCCACGATGTATATTATCGTGGTGAACCCCTCGATTTTGAGTCAGGCGGGTTTGCCATTCAGTGGCGTGTTGACGGCTACCGTGCTACTGTCATTTTTTTGTAGCCTGATGATGGGACTCTACGCACGCAACCCCATTGTGGTGGCACCGGGCATGGGCCTGAACGCTTTTTTCACGTTCACGGCCGTAAAAGGCATGGGTATATCTCCTCAGATTGCGTTGGGAGCCGTTTTTTGGGCGGGAATCCTGTTTCTGCTCTTGTCCATCGGACGCATTCGCACGGCCATTGTGGGCCTGATTCCACTGCCCTTGCGGTATGCAGTATCGGCGGGGATCGGCTTGTTTATCACGCTGATTGGCTTCGAGAATGCCCATTTCATTGTGGGAAACCCGGCTACATTAGTGAGCATTGCCTCGCTACATGACCCCATTATTTTGACCTTCTTGGGCGGTTTGTTGCTCACGGCGGTGCTGGTGGTTCGTAAAGTGCCGGGAGCCATCATCATCGGTATTGTGGCCACCACGCTGGCGGCATGGCCGATTGGCCGCTGGTGGGGCGATGCTTCGGCGGTCAACTTCGGGCAGCGGGAGTTGGTGGTGTTCAAGGGAATTGTGGCCGCGCCTGATTTCAGCCTGATTGGGCAGTTAGACCTCGTCAACTCGCTCCAATGGGCACTTTGGCCGGTTATTTTCGCCTTTGTTTTCACTGATCTCTTCGACAGCATTGCCACTTTCGTAGGCGTTGCCGAAGCGGGCAATCTCTACGAAGAACCCCAATCTGCCGACTTTCCCAACCCAACTCCCCGCAATCTAAACCAATCGTTGCTGACGGATGCTGTGGCCACAACGTTGGCGGGTTTGCTGGGTACCAGCCCAGGAACGGCTTATATTGAGTCGGCAGTGGGGATTGCACAAGGTGGCCGCACGGGTTTGGTGGCGATTGTGGCGGGGTGTCTGTTTCTGCCGTTCCTTTTTTTGTCGCCGTTGTTATCGGTGATTCCGGCCATTGCCACAGCCCCGGCTTTGGTGTTGGTGGGGGCGTTCATGATGCAGCCGATCACTCGCATCCGCTGGGATCACCTCGATGATGCCCTACCCGCTTTTCTGGCTCTGGTGCTGATTCCATTCAGTTATTCCATCACCCAGGGCATCATCTGGGGCTTTCTGTCGTGGACAATCGTGAAAGTGGCCGTTGGCAAGCGGCAGGAAGTGCCAGCGGGATTATGGGTAATTGATGTGTTTTGCGTGCTGGCGTTGTGGAGTGGGCATTGACTAAATATCCTCTTTCATTCTTTTTATCCATTTGCTTGATCTGGTAATCGTAAAACAGCCAAACCATCAGGGCCAGTAACCCAAACAGTAGCAGCAGACCAAGTACCTGTAACAGCCATTTTCGGAGAGCGGCATCGGTCCAGAAATGGGTACGTTTTTCCATGAGTAGGGTAGGTAGTAAGCATCAGGCTGTACCGGGGCACATCGTTTGTCTGATCTCCTCGGCCCTTCGCCGGGCAATTTTTAGGCTATCACCGTTCGTGAGCCGCACCGTCAGCAAAACGGGCTGGATACTGGCAACGTGAGTGCGGTTGACGAGGTGCTTGCGATGCAGCCGAACAAAGGATCCCAGAGGTAGTCTGTTGTGCAAGCGTTTGAGGGTTAAAGCCACCAGTAGTGTCGAGCCGTCGGCAAAAAAGAACGTGGTATAATTGCCGATGCCTTCCAGCCGGACGATCTGACACAGGTCAACCCATCGGTGACCTTCGTTAAAGGGCAATCGAAGAGCCTCCTGCAAATACTTGCGGGTTTTATACTGTTGGATGGTATTCATGGGAGGGGGTTCCTCTGGATTAGGTAAATCAGGAAAGAGACAGGAAAGCAAGTCAGGATAACACCGACGTTTGGCATTATCCTGACTACTTGGCTAGCAGACAGTCGTTAGAAGCCGAGTCGTAAGCGCGTGGTGATTGCGCCCAGGCGGAGTTTGGCGTTGCTCCGTTTCGTTATTTTTCGAGCGTTACCCGTTCCCGTCAGCGTAATAGTATGGCTCTGGTCGATAATAACCTGATCCGTCGAGAGCGGAGTTCGGTTCAGATCCCAAGTAGCAGCATCTTCCCAGTTACCGGTTCGAATGCTGGTAATCACGTTGCCCCCGCCCACCGGGTCGTCGTTCAGAATCACCGCCGTTACCGACGAAGCTGCGCCAATCTGGTAATCCCCCCCATCGAGCAGGGTGATGATAATGGTCTCGTCCGGCTCGAAGAAAGTCTCATTGACAGGATCAATAAGCAGCGTGGCCGAGGTTGCTCCTTTCGGAATCATAATCGTTCCACCGACCCCGTTGACCGTGGCCGACAGCGGTTGCCCCGGACTGTACGAGGTGGTATAGTCAAGCCCATGCACTGCCAAACCCGACACGGCGAAGTTGACGAAAATGTTGTTAGGAGCCGCATTTGGCAGTCGGAACACCACATTCATCGTACCCGTCGCACTTTCGGAAAGCGGGCTATTGGTCAGTGTTACCGACACGGAACCGGGCCCGGTCGCAGCGGTCAAACTGCCCACGTAGAACTCCCAGGTATCGGGTGTAGTGCGGGCGTTGCCATACACGTCGGCAATGCCAGTGAGCGTGACGCTGATAACATCCCCGGTAAACGGAGTCAGGCTGCCGGTCGGCACGATAACAATCTGATTCAGGTAACACCCCACCGACACCGGAACCGTCTGCCCGTTGGACCTTCGTTTGGCCGTTACATTACTGCTACTAATTTGCGAACAGCGCAGGGGTTCGTCGTAATTAATCCCGATAGTGCCACCTGTCAAATAGGTATCGCTGACAGGTTGTGTATTGCCCAGCACGTTGGGGCGGGTTCGGTCGAAAACGCCTTCAACGCGTTGCGAATACATCACGCCCGTTGCGCCATTGCCGAGCGGACACGTCACTTTCAGCCGTAAGGCGTAGGAACCATCCAGAATGCCGGTTGTATTCCAGTTGACAATGGTTCCGTTGGGCGTATTGTCTAATTGAGCAGCCGTTCGGGTGAAGCCCGTTTGCCAGTTACTCGTACTAATCTCGGTATATTCGAGCGTCACGTTGGTTAAATTAGCCAGCGTGTAACCCCCGATGTGTACGGGCAACTGGTTATTGTCGGCAATGGTACTGACCCATCCGGATTCGGGCGTTGTGAGCGAGACCGAACTGCACGGACTCAGGAAGAAAGCTGACAGCGTAATGGTCTTGCTGGTGCCGGGACCTCCGCATCCCGACAGTTTGAATTTGAGACCTTCGTAGGCATAGACGTTCGGATTACCCCGCCGGACTTTAACAATAACCTCTGTCTCCGGCGACAAACGACCCAGATTATACGTAATAGGGATAACATATGGGCTTCCGTTGACGATAATCTCGGCCCCGCTGGTGTTCGATTCTTCGAGCAATTCAAGCGTTGCCGTCCGGGAACCGTCGGTAATTACCTCGCTGATGTTGCCCAGTTTAAGCGTAAAGATAGCTTCCCCATCGGGGGGTATGTTGCTCACGACGTTTTGGGTCGCGCTGAACTGAAAATTATCGCGGGCGCGGGTATCGGGTTCAGCTGGGCAACTGGTTTCGCCCGCCAGCAGATCGAACACGGGCGTTCCATAGACGGGATCCGTTTTAATGTCCACCGTAAATCGGTCATTGGGGCTGGAATCGCGCAGGGTATAGCCCGTCGTCACGGCCTGCGTTTCGCCAACTGTCACACTTTCACCGGTTTCAACCTTAAACTTTAGCTTGACTCCCGCGCTGAAACCAAGGCCCCCCGTGTCAAAACCGGCTTCGACGGCAACTTCTTCGGCAACCTCAACATACGTTTCAACCGTATTCTTCTGGCTTTGTGCCTGGGTTGTGTATTCGGTAATCTCGCCTACTCCACCGTTAAAGGATTTGTTAATAATGAATGGAGCAACGCTTCGATTATGCTCATTATTAGCCAGTATCTGCTCCCATACGGACACCTGCCGCTCATAATCCCCTTTCTCAAGCGGATTTACAGACAGGTCGCGCAGGTTTCGTAGGTTCGGGATAACCTGGTCCCGAATGAAGGCTTCGGTATAGTAAAACTTGGTGGCCAATCCCCGATTGGCAATTATCAAATCTTTTACCGTCGTAAAACTACAGGTACCGGCCACCGGAACAACTGTTGTCGCTACCGAATAGATCAGGTTCAAAGCTCCTCCCACAAATACATCGCCCGGTGGACCTACAACTGAGGGACTCGAGGACGTGGCTATTTTCTCGACCATCCGGGTCGAAAGTACCATTTCATGGCTTTTGGTCCGGCCCTCGGTTATATCGGTGGATGCATCCAGTAGGACAGCGGACTTAACCTTAAACGAAATGCCAATACCAAGGCTGTACTCAAACCCTAACTTGAGCTGTGCCCAGATATTCTGATTGTACGTTCGGCTGGAATAAAACTTCATAACGGTTTCAACCTTCGTATCCTGTTCCCAAAAGCTCGAGCTTAAATCGCCCGGAGGGTCGTGTAATACCATGAACGGAATACTGGGCGAAACCGTCTCGAACGTGGCGGCTCCGGGTTTGGTGCCGGTCACCACTACCGGGCGATTAAACGGTGGAGCGGCCCGGCCAAACTTGTCCGTAAACTGAATATTCAGGCTACGGGTGTAGGGGGCAATAATGTTGGGATTGCCCGGTAACAGGGTCAGGTTCGCTACGCCATTCGTAAAACCCGGCCGCAGCACTTCGCCCGCGTCGTCCTGAATAGTCGTTGAGATCACCAGCGTTCCACTAATGGTCGTGCCGCTGTTTCCGCTCCCGCTGGTAGCCGAGGTGTTAATCAGGCCACCGCTGACGGGGCAACCCAAATTCGCAGGCCCCTGAAACAGCCGGACGGTCAGAGGTGTATCAACGGCCTGCTCCATCAATGAAAATGCTGAGGCCGTTCCGCACGAAGGCGGATTAACCAACCCTTCTACCACAAGGGTAGGGGGGCGTTCATACGTTAGGTTCAACGTGGTAACTGCCGTTGTGGACGACAGATCGCGGGTGAGCGAGTCGGCTGGCAACTGGTTATTCACAAACGCGGTAAAATCGGTTGCTGAGACGGGGTTTGTTCCCCCTGGGGTTGCCGTAAAACTGACGACACTAACCTTATATCGGCGGGGCGGCAAAATGATTTGATAATACCCCTGTGCATTGCTGGTGACTCGTTTTCGGAAACAGACGGGCCGGTCAATCCCCTGGGCATCTTTCAGTACGTCCGTAAATTCCAGCGTAGCGGTTCCAATTATCTGATTGCAACCCGCCGTTATCCGTCCCTGAATGGTTTGCGAGGTGGGGGTAGTGAAATCCTGACCGTATAAATCGCCGGTGAGGTTGACGGCCCGGAAAGCAGGGGTAAATAGTTGGTTTCGGTAAGCGGGCAAAATCGTGTACGCACTGGGGTTGCTGACTGTAGCGGCAAAGAGGCCATAATCGCCGGGCGCAGGCGACGACAGATAGCCCGTTGTGCGTGTAGCGACCGTCAAACCTGGCTGCCGCACGGTTATATCCACCCCATCGAGCGGGCAGGTTTTTAGGCCAATCAATGGGGTTTGACCCGACATACCCGTGATGCAATCCGGGCAACTCTGAAACGCCTGTCCGGCAATGGCGTAGGTCGTCAGGTCGGTAAAGTTGACCCCCGACCGGGGAATGGTAAACTGATTGAGCGTTATGGTCGCTGATGTCGGATTGAACGAGTGGGTTACGCCCCCGGCCGAGAAACGGGGCGTAACAATAAACGTTGATGCCGTTACGGAACCCGTAGGCCCCACACCTGCATTAAGCCCGTAGTATAGTTGTGTTAAGTTGTAGGTTCCATCGGCTTCGGAAACGGCTGTATAGGTCCGGCTACCGGGGCTACCTGCCAGGCCGGTTGTAGTTCGGACTGCCGTTATGGTTATGTTCTCTACGCCGGTTATACCATCGTTGCTCACGATCTTCCCGCTGATGCGCGAATCGTTGGGTATGGCAATAACCGTCACGCCAAGCGGGGCCGAAACCGCCGATAGGCTGCACCCGTTGGTCGTGACTCGTCGGAACTGAAATTCCTTTCGGGCGTTGCCCCCCGTTGTCAGGGCGGGTAAGCTAATCGACTGACTGTTTGAATTGAGGATATCCGTCCACGATGTTCCATTCTCACTCTGTTGCCACCGCAACGTAATGGGCATAACTATTGCCGACGCATTTGTCTGGCTCGTTAGCGTATTCGGCGGCTCCTGTGGAAACGGCACAATGGCTGGCCCGGCTATTACGCCGACAGTGATGACCGTATTCGACTGGACATACGTAATCACATTGGTGTATTGCGGGTTGCCGGTGCAGTCGTAGGCCACACGCCGGAACGAGATGCTGCTGGTCGAGGCACTCATGCTGCCGGGGCTGGCTAAGTTCAAACTCGTAACTCCGGCTACCACCGACCAGCTACCTGTGTTGTTCAGTCGGGTTTCCCAGACAGTTTTTTGCACCGAAAAGCCACTGTTCTGGTTGTTGATAGTGGGCAGGGTTGCGTTGGTGCAGATTATGGAATTGGTGCCTGCCGAGCTGACGATGCTGCCCGCACTCACCGCCGGGATAGTGGTGCTTTGGTACTCAACTGCTCCCAGATCGGCAGTTGAACCAACGAACCGAGCCCCATTCGCCAGGTCGGTCGTACCGAGGTTGCCGGTCGTTGCGTTTGTGCTGCCATTGAGAGCCGGGGAACAGGGCTGAATGGTAAGGAGCGTCTCGTCGGTGAAGGGCGAAGTAAAGGTGGTAAATACATTACCATTGTTGATATAGTTAGTAGCCGCAGCATCGATCAGTGAGTTGTTCACTAATAGCTGGTACTGAGGATCACGGTAGAAGGTTTTGTTGCCGCCACTATTATACACAATAGAGTTGGTCATGACAACTGTCCCAAACTGCGAACAAACTATTGCGCCATTGCCGGTGGTGGGGCTGTTGGTGCTGCCTGCCGAATTATTGACAAACGAGCAGTTGCGAAATGTCTGTATTGGTGACGACGGTGTTGATCCTCCCTGATTGTAGATAGCCCCGGCATTGATCCCCGCCGAGTTGCCCGTAAACCCGCAATTCATAAACAATATTGATGATGTATTATTCAATACAGCCCCGCCGTCCACATCGGCCCGGTTGGAGCGAAACATACAATTCATAAACGATGACCCGCCTTGATCATTCCAGATGGCCCCTCCCTTAGAGGCCGTATTCGATTCAAACAGGCAGTTGGTATGGGTAGTATTGGCAGGGGGCCTGGCATGAAAAATAGCCCCGCCAATGCTGGATGCTCGATTGTCGCTAAACGTCGAGTTAGTAATCCCGACTGACTCGCTGAACTTAGTGTAAATGGCCCCTCCCTCAGCGGCCCGGTTGCCGCTGAAAGTGCAACCGCCGATGGATACACTGTTTGTGCCGCCACTAGTGTAGTTTTCTGAAAGGACAGCCCCACCACCACCAACAGCGGTGTTGCTGGTAAAGGTACAGTTGGTAATCACCGGGGCTACCGATGCTGAAACTACACCTAAGTTGAGGCTCGCAGCATAGATGGCTCCCCCGTCGCGGGATGCTTTATTGTTCTGGAAAAGGCAGTTGCGAATGGTGGGAGCGGCAGGTCCGTTGGCTAAAATGTACATACCGCCCCCGGAGTTTCGGATATTAGTGCCGCTAATGTTGCCATTGGCATTGCCGCCTATAATCTGAAAGCCATCCAGCACGGCAGCAGCAGACAACGTTTGACCACTGAGAGCCATGGCTGATACAACGTGGTAACAGTTGTCGTCGGGAATGCTTAGGTTGCCAATTTCGCCTGATAAAATCGAGTAGCCGAAGATACCAGGCGTTCCCCGCTGGGCTACGGTGGTTTCGATACCTCTGAAACTACCGTAGATCGCTACGCCTTCTTTCAGGCTAAAGGTGTTGTCGCGCCCTGACGTTCCGCTCGGAACGTAGGTTCCAACTTTCACCCAGACCTGCTGGCCTGCGCTGCTGGCATTGATGGCTCCCCGCAAATCGGCGGTGGCAGTGGCCCAGCTTGTGGCACTGGCGGGGTTGGTGTTGGTGCCGTCGGTTCGTACATACCGGACGGTCTGGCTCAGGGCAGGCAGACCCGTAAGGGTCAGCAGCAACACGCCCAAATAGGCATATTGCCATAAACTGTAATCGTGTCTCATACGGTAGAAAAGCGAATAAGTGTGCCTGCCGTACCAACACAAACAGGCAGCCGCTCAACAGGAACGACTGCCACAAATGAACAAGAATGAAAAGGAGAAAGACAGCTTCCCGCGTGGACAAAAACGGGACAACTTGCTCACAGTTGCTCTATTACAGTTCTTAGAGCGGTTTCGGCGGCTTTTTGCTCCAGCTTCTTGCGGAGCCGATACCGCGATTTACGAACTGACTCCGCCGACACGCCCAGCATAAAGGCCATCTCTTTCGAACTTACGTCGAGTTTGAGCAAGGCCAGCAAACGAGTTTCGGCTGGTGTCAGGTCGGAATAGGTTTGCCGTAGTAAATCAAAAAAATGGGGGTGTACCTGTTCAAACAACTGCCGGAACTGTTGCCAGCCCTTATCCGTCAGAATTACACTATTACGAAGAGTATTAACCTGTTGTGTTTGAATAGCCACTTGCTCGGGCGAATCTTGACGGGCCGAGACCAACTCTTCCGAAATTTGAGTGATCAACTCATTTTTCTCTTTGAGATTAGTCAGGTACTGATCCAGTTGGGCTTTGGCATGAGCCAGTTGCTCATCAGCCCGTTTCCGCTGTTCTTCCTCAAGTTGTTTTTCCTGCTCAAGTTTCTGCCGTTTCAAATTAAACGCATACAAACCCGACATACCCAGTAAAAACAGAGCGGCAATAATTATATTCCGAATCAGAATGGCATTACTTTTTTCGCGCTCCACCTGGTCAAGATTGCTCAAATACCGTTCGGCATTCGTCGTGTTTTCGGCGAGCAACAGTGCTTTATTACTGAAAACAACCTTCAGTGAATCTTTCAGCGTTATTGTCGAATCTAAATAGGAAGCTGCTTTCGCTGGGTTCCCTGTTTTTCGGAGATAGGCCGTCAGCGTTTCGTAGTAATTGACCCAATAGAGCGAGAAACGGTAGTCGTTGTAGAGCGTTCGCGCCCGGTCAATATAGGTTTTTGCTTTGGCGGTACTGTCTAAAGAAAGTAGTGACTGGGCTACAAAAAGGCAGGACAGGGCCGCACTTTCGGGGACCTTGACAGCATTAAGTGCTACATCCTGATAAAGATAGGGTAAGGCTTCCTGGTTTCTGCCCATCAGGCGCAGGGTATTTCCGTAGCCATTGCTACCAATACCTACCCAAGCCGTGTCGGGTTGGGCTTTTGCCAGGGCTACTACGTTTTTGAAGGCCTGCTCAGCCTTTTTATAGTCCTTCAATCGCTGATAGGCCATACCCCTCGTATTCTGGCATCTATACTGGGGAACCAGCTTGTTGTTAGCAAACCGGGCCGCCAATTCCATATACTGGATAGACGTTTTGTAGTCTTCAAACCAGTAATAGTCATCGCCAAACCGACTGAGGTAATACACGGCTTCCGGAATATTCTCGTACCCAATCGTTTCAAAAATGCTGCGGGCCCGAAACAAGAGTCGAAACGCTTTGGCAAAATCAAGCCGTTCCCGGAACGTGTATTGGCCGTAAAGAAAATAATAGGAAGCCCGTACTACCTCGAAAGGGCACGTTTCCATGTATGATTTTGCCTCTTCGTAGGCTGTTGCGGGTTTTCCTCGCCGAGACTGAATGTTCGAACGATACCAGATTTGATGGAGCACTACGTACCAAAACAACCGGTCATCGCCCTGTTCTTTAGCCAGCGTTTTAATACTATCTAACCGAGCCTGTGCAGCTACATCATTCTCCCTCCAGCCATTGATTTCACCCCAAAGCTTCACAATCCGTTCATCGGGTGTCAACGGGATGTATTCATGAACCTGAGCAACGGACGGAAGACGAAACAGAAATGTACCAAGCAATCCAATAAACAGGCGAAAAACGAAGTCCGGGCGAATCATTTTGCACAACCGGTAAAAGTAAGGTCAAGACGATTTGGTTGACTACCACGAAGTTAAACTAAAAATCCGTTCAGCAACTTTACCGCTCAGCGCGTCAGCCGGATAGTCTGCGGATGAGGCTGGCCTTCCAGAAGACTCCCGTCGGGCTGCATTTGCAGTAATGAAGCAGAATACTCACCGGGCAACCAATCCGTTGGCAGTTGAACCGTTGGTGGATAGAATCCGGCATAGGGACGTTCTTCCACCACCTTAATGTCCGTTAGATAAACCAAGAGCGGGTTCGTTTTTGACACCAGCTTCAGCTTGGTTTTACTGTATTCTCCGTTAACAAACACCGGGTAGAATCGAATCCAGAAAGTCTGTCCAAGCTGTATATCTGCGGGTGAAACTGGGTAAGTTGTATAGGGTTTGAACCCGTGAACGAAAACCGGACGGTTGCCATCATTGACTACATAATGGTATGGATTACTAACAGGAATTCCGTTTTGGGTAGCCTGTAACAGGTAATGGCCCCCTTTTAGTGTATTGGGAATCTGGACAATCATCGCCAATCCTCCGTTGCGATAGTCAACCACAGGTAAAGCAGTACGCTTACCGTCGTTGCTGATCAGATCGGCCCCGGCTTTGTAGTCTGCCGACAGGTTATACCCGTAAAGCCAGTAATTTTTGCCCTGTTCGGGTAGGTAATCCTGAAAATACCCCGCATCAGTAATCATTAATTTGCGGGTAAGCTGAATAACTACCGGCTGCGAACTGACAATTATTGTCCCATCGGGCATGAGCAACTGTAGTCGGTATGTACCCTCGTCTTCCGGGCGGGTTGATGTACTCAACAACAATTGATTTACTGAGATCTCTGTTCTGCCTGGTGGCGTATTGCACGTCAGTGTTCCCGATTTTTCACGGCCATCACTTATTCTGGTTAACAGCACTTTAGGTTCTTTTGGGTAGCCTGCTCTGGTAAAATAATGAACCACCTGAATGGGTGTTTGGTCGGTTTCACCGATTGTAAGCGATAGCGGTTCCGAACCCTGTCCAATGCTCAACGGGCCGGTTGGTCTGTATTTGATTTTATATGTCCGGGAATGATAATCGGTGTTACTAAGCCGAAGAATGACATTTACACTTGTCCACGTCCCTCCGCAGGTGGAGTATTCCAAGTTAGCGTCCCCTTTCCAGATTGAGCATTCAGGCAAATTAAGCTGATACTCGACTTTAAATGGTTTTCCACCCACGTCGGTTGGGTATTGGACATAAATTGACGTATCGGCTTCATTTACCGTAATAGTAGCGTTAGGGATAGCAGGTATTTTGACTTGTGTTACCCGACAGTAATTAATTGACAGTGAGGTGATTTGAGTTGTAGTTGACGCAATGGTACTGCTAATTGGTGGAGCAACCGGATGCCGGTTATAAGTCTGTACATGTTCAAAACAGCCGGTTAGGGTTGCGATCAACAGAAATGAAACGAAAAATGGGGTCAAATAGATTTTTAAATAATTGATAAACAGAGAAGTATTCATGGTGTGATGGTGTTTTGCCAAAGAAGAAGTTACTTTCTTGTAGCCAAGTACACTGTTTCAAAAACCAAATCAAAGTGTATCACATAAATTCTATCAATATACTTCTGGCTATCAATAACTGATGCTTACTTGTCCCCCCGAACCCGCTCCTTATAACCCCCAAATTCCCGCTCGTTCACCAACTTATCCGTTTTTATTTCCAGCAAAATTGCCTTCTCAGAAGGCTCATAAAAACCACGTAATGCCGTTTCTACATCAGCCTGATTATCGCAGAAGAGATAGCCAATCTGGGCATCCTCGGCGGTGCGTTGGGCGGTAAGGGGTTGCTCGGTTTCGAAAAACTCGGCGAGTTCGGGTTGGCGGTTGGGGCCGTCGATAATGCGGAAAATGTGGCCCGCGTGGTTGTTTAATAACACAATTCGCAGGTTAGTAGGTAGTTGCGCGTGCCAGAGGGCGTTTCGGTCATAAAAGAAAGCCACATCGCCAATAAGCACCGTTACGAGTTGGTCGGTTAGGAGGGCCGCACCCACGGCAGTACTCAAACAGCCATCAATGCCACTTACGCCCCGGTTGGAGCACACGGCCACCCGCCGGTCTGCCGGAATGCCGCAGAGGTTGGCATAGCGCACGGGCATACTGTTGGCCAAATGCAGTACCGAATCAACAGGCAACGCATCCATCACGGTCTGTGTCGCCGTCCAGTCAGTAAACGCCGATGCGGATAGCGATTGCTGCACGATGCGGGTGGCCTGTCTGTCGGCCTGTTGCCAGCGTTCGCGAAAGGCAAACGACTCGTCGCTGTCATCATCACCCTGCCGGAAACGCTGGTAATCAATATCGGCAAAGAGTTTTTCGAGGAAAGGCAGCGGGGCCATCGGCACCATTGTAGTCAGCGACCGGAACGGGTCTGTCACGCGATCCACAACGGGGCTTATGTGCCAGTGCTGTGGGCGGTCCGGCGTTCCGGTGGAGTATTGCCGCAGGAACGTTTTGAGGTTGCGCGTCAGCAAGGAGCCGCCGAGCGTGATGAGTAATTCGGGCCGCAGGCTTTCCAGAAACGCTTCGTCAGGGTTGCCCAATAATGTATCGGAATGGCTGATAAACAGCTCGTTATGGCCAATGTTGCCCACCAGTTCACCCACGACCGGCACGCCCAATTCCTCGCTGATTTTGTGCAAAACAGCCAGCAAAGCCGGGTTGTAGGGGATTTGTCCTACCACAATGAGTTTACGTTCAGTACTATCCCAGTCATCCAGCAATCGGTGCCACGTTTCGGGGGGGAGTTGCTGCACAACCGGCAGCGTTTCGATCACCCGCACCCGCTCAAACGTCATGGTTTCGCCTTCGGCGGGATAAAACGGCTCGCGCAACGGCACGTTAATATGCACCGGGCCAGCCGAACCCAAGCCGCACAAATTGATGGCTTCGTTTACTGAGCGTTCAATAAACCAGCGGGCATCGGGGTGGGCATAATCGGCGGGGAGGTCGAAACTGCGTTTGACGTGGGGACCAAAAACCCCCGCCTGTGCCATTGTTTGGCCATCCTGCTGATGCAGCCACTCATGGGGGCGGTCGGCGGTGAGCAGCAACAGCGGCACCTCCTGAAAATAAGCTTCGGCCACGGCAGGAGCCAGATTATACACCGCACTCCCCGATGTGCAAATCACGGCCACCGTCCGGCGCGACTGCATGGCCATGCCCAACGCCACAAATCCGGCAGAGCGTTCGTCGGCCACCACGCGGGTACGCAGGCCGGGATGCCGGGCAACAGCCATTGTCAGTGGGGCCGAGCGGGAGCCGGGCGAAATAACAACATCGGTAATTCCCTTTTGACAAAGCAGTTCAGCAATGTTAGCGATAGGTTGGAGAATAGGCATATCACTCAAACTTTTTCCGTAAACACCCCGTTCCTTATGTGTATGGAAACGCTCGAAAAAATTCGTAAAGCCTACACCGAGTTCGTACTCGAAAATGGCAAACAACCACCCTCCGTCTATCAGTTTGCAAAGAAATTGAAACTACCGGAAGCGGAGTTCTACAACTATTATTCGTCCTTCGACGCGATTGAAGCCGACATTTGGCTGGCCTTCTTTCAGGATGCCCACAAAACCATCGAAGCCGACGAAACCTACCAAACCTATTCTGTTCGTGAGAAACTGCTGGCCTTTTATTACACTTGGATTGAGTTGCTGAAAGCGCAGCGGAGTTTTGTGGTGTATAGCTACGGTCGGGTGCGCGGACAAATGCAGGCCGGTGGCGACCCCATTTCCCCGGACAGCATGGGAAACAGGCCCATTTCACGCATTGCTATGGCCCGTATGCGCTCAACGGGTGGTATGGGTGGCAGCAACCGGACGCTTTACCCGTTTAAAGACGCTTTTTATGACTTCGCCAAAGATTTGCTGGCCGAAGGCCGCGAAAGCCGCGAAGTGGAACAACGCCCGTTTATTACCAACCGCTATCCCGACGCACTTTGGTTGCAAACGCAATACATCCTCGATTTCTGGATCAAAGATGTAAGCAAAGGCTTCGAGCAAACCGACACGGCCATCGAAAAATCAGTGAACACGGCGTTCGACCTCATTGGCCGATCCCCCCTCGACTCAGTGATTGACCTGGCCAAGTTTATTTATCAAAATAAATGAAAGAACAAACCTCAATTCCCACTACCAAGGTGGCCCGTGCGGGTCAGTTTGTGAAGGCGGGCATAAAAGTAGGTGGCAACTACATCAAGCACTATAGCAAACGGTTGGTGAACCCCGACCTCTCGCGCGACGAACTGCATCAGGACAATGCCGCCGACATCTACGGGGCATTGAGCGAACTGAAAGGCTCGGCTCTAAAAATGGCCCAAATGTTGAGCATGGACCGGGGCTTGCTGCCCACGGCCTACAGCTCGAAGTTTGCCATGTCGCAGTACTCGGCTCCTCCGCTGTCGGGGCCGTTGGTGGTGAAAACATTTCGGACGTATTTCGGTAAATCGCCCTCTGAACTGTTCGATACCTTCGACATTAATTCGATGAACGCGGCCAGCATCGGGCAGGTACACATGGCCTGGAAGGGCGGTAAAAAACTGGCCGTGAAGGTGCAATATCCTGGCGTAGCCGATGCTGTCACGTCGGACTTGAAAATAGCCAAGCCGTTGGCAATTAGATTGCTAAACTTAGATGAGCGGCAGATTGACCGTTATATGGGTGAGGTAGAAAGCAAGCTGCTCGAAGAAACCGACTATGACCTGGAATTGAAACGCTCAGTCGAGATTTCGGAAGCCTGCAAACATATTGAGGGGCTGGTGTTTCCCAAATACTACCCTGAACTGTCGAGCAAGCGGATTCTGACAATGGACTGGCTGGAGGGATTGCACCTGAAAGAGTTTCTGGAAACGAACCCTTCGCAGGCCGTTCGCAACCAGATTGGTCAGTTGTTGTGGGACTTTTATGATTACCAGATTCACACCCTACGGAAGGTTCATGCTGACCCACACCCCGGTAATTTCCTGATGCGGGCCGATGGCACAATGGGTGTGATCGACTTTGGCTGCGTGAAGGTGATACCGGACTATTATTACGACAATTACTTCCGGCTCATCAACCCCGACACACTTCAGGACAAGCAACTGACCGAGCAGATTTTCACGAATCTTGAGTTTTTGGTGGAGCAGGACAGCCCGAAAGACCGCCGGTTTTTCTCGGATTTGTTTGTCCAGATGATCGA
This sequence comes from Cytophagales bacterium, assembly GCA_031411995.1. GTDB lineage: Bacteria > Bacteroidota > Bacteroidia > Cytophagales > Spirosomataceae > Rudanella. The sequence continues at coordinate 45,325 of JANOCD010000007.1, read as the reverse complement.
GATGCTGGGGGCACCTTTCGCCGTGGATACCTTCGATTTTGGCGACGATGAATACTTCACGAAGGTGTATGCGTTCGCCGATGAACTCTCGAAACTCGAAGAACTTCGCTCCTCAAAAGTAGTGCGTGGTTCGCAGGATGGTTTGTACGTGAACCGGACGTATTACGGCCTGTATGCCCTGCTGAACGAGTTGAAAGCAGTGGTGGTAACGAATAAACCGGCGTGGCTGCGGAAGTCTGAACCTGTTTGTTTATGAGTGATTGACTGGCCGTTTTTAAATTTCCCTTATCTTGCGGCATGACAAATTCTCAGGACATTCGTTGGGAGCAACGTTTCGCAAATTATAAAAAAGCGTTAGCCAAGTTGGGAGAAGTTGCTGAATCAAGCAGTGTTGACGAGTTATCAGAACTTGAGCGAGAAGGCTTGATTCAGCGATTTGAATACACCTACGAGCTTGCCTGGAAAACCTTGCAGGATTTTTAAAAAGTAAAGGCTATCTCGATATTAACGGGCCTAATTCTGTTTTAACTCAATCATTTCAAGATGGCTATATTGTAGATGGCGATGGGTGGAAACGCATGAAAAAGTCGCGCGATCTAAGCTCACACACATACGACAGCGATACCGCCGAAGAGATAGCAGAAGCCATATTCGCTTCGTATTTCGATCTTCTGAAACAGCTTGAAACCCGATTAGAGAAAGATCGCTCAGGCAATCAACTATCACTCTTTTGATTATGAACTACGGGCTTGATGATAACTTAATTGACCAGATGAAGGCAGTATTCAGCCGTCATGATTCTGTACGTCAAGTAATTATGTTTGGATCACGAGCCATGCAAACGCACAGGACTGGGTCTGACATTGATCTTGCCGTGGTAAGCGAGACCTTGACCCGTGACGAATTGCTCGACCTTCAAATTCAATTGGAGGAATTAGGTTTCCTCTATGAATTTGATGTCAAGGATTTGAAAAAGATAAAAAATCCAGAGTTAGTAAGTCATATCAAGAGAGTGGGTGCCGTGCTTTATGAAGGAGCCATACAGTAGGCAGCCTCATTTATTTTAACGTCTAAATATGCCCCGCCCTCACTTCGACGATATTTTTATGGAATTGGCCGTTAATCTGGCAAAACGGTCTCACTGCATCAAGGCGCAGGTGGGGGCCGTTCTGACCAAAGAAACGCGCATTATTTCCATTGGCTATAACGGCCCACCCGCCGGAACCCATAACTGCGACGATGAATTCCCGGATGTGGGCTGCCCCCGCGATTCCAAAGGCTCCTGTTCACTCGCTCTCCACGCCGAGCAAAACGCGATTTTGTATGCCGCCAAAAACGGTTCTGATATTGCCGGGTCAACGCTTTACGTGACGCTTTCGCCCTGCATTGCCTGCGCCCGAATCATTTACAGCATGAAAATTACGCGCGTCATCTTCCTGCATTCCTACGCCCAATACAAGGGCATCGGCACCGACGAGGGGGTCGATTTTCTGCGTCGGTTTGGCGTAAATGTAGAAGAATATGCCCCCGGCGAGGGAGTCACGCTGCTGTCGGACCCACCCCTCACCCGGCGCGTATGAACCTACTGGCGCACGGCTACTTATCGACGGTTCCTGACTCCCCCATTACGGACGATTTGTTGGTGGGGAACTTCCTCGGCGACTTCATCAAAGGTGACCCCGCCCATCCCCGCCACGAACTGACTCCCGGTGTGATTACGGGGATTCACCTCCACCGCGCCATCGACACCTTCACCGACAAGCACCCCGACGTAGCCCTCGTGCGCGATCGCTTGCACCCGCGCTGCCACAAATATGCGGGCGTGGCCGTGGATATATTTTTCGACCATTTTCTGTCCCGAAATTTTACCGAACTAACCGGGCAATCGCTGGTGTCATTCACGGATTATTACTACAAAACCCTGTGGCAACACGAAGAACAGTTCCCCGAACCGGCCCGGCGAATGCTCACGGCCATGCTCAAATACCGAGCCGCCGGAGCCGACTGGATTCTGAACTATGCCCACTTCAAGGGGATTGATCGCTCGCTCCGGGGCATTGCCAGCCGAACAAGTTTTCCGTCGGGTCTGGAAACTGCCGTTGTCGATCTGGAAATGTATTATGAAGAGTTTGACGCGGCTTTCCGGCGTTTCTGGCCCGAATTGGTTGCGCACGTCAGTATGCAGTAATGCCACCACCCACACGTTCCTTATCTTTGCAAACCAACCCTGTGTCCTACACTGCTCGCTGTTGGCTGTTCCCTGCTCCCTGACTATGGTTCCTGCTGTTGAAAATCTGCTGAAAGAAATTCGTAATAAACGCATTGCTCCGGTTTATCTCATTCACGGAGAAGAGCCGTATTACCTTGATCAACTGGCCGATCAGTTGGAGCAGGTGGCGGTTCCGGTTGCCGAGAAGGGGTTCAACCAGTTTGTGTTGTTCGGGAAAGACACCGACGTGGGAGCCGTGATCAACTACGCCCGCCGGTATCCGTTTATGGCCGAACGGCAGTTGGTGCTGGTGAAAGAAGCCCAGCAAATGGGTGGCCTTACCGACAAATTGAGTCTGCAATTGCTGGAAGATTATGCTCTGAAACCCCTGGGCAGCACGATTTTGATGCTTTGCTTTAACAAAGAAGACGGAAAATCGGGCGTTGACGAACGGAAAACCTGGGTGAAAGCCTTTGGCAAACAGGGTGTTCTGCTGGGCATCAAGAAAATCTACGAAAACAAACTCGTTGATTGGGTAGCCGATTATTGCCACAAACAAGCCGTTAAAATTAGCCCCAAAGCCTGCCAACTGCTGGCTGACAACATTGGCAACGACCTGAAACGGATGGCCGGTGAGATCGACAAAATCTTGCTGAACCTGCACGTTGGCGAAGAGATTTCGGCTGCCACGGTGGAGCGTTTGGTGGGTATCAGCCGCGAATACAATGTATTTGAACTACAAAAAGCCCTCGTCACCCGCGATGTGGTGAAGGCCAACCGCATTGTCGATTACATGGGCCGCAACCCCAAAGACAATCCCCTTGTGGTGATTCTGGCTCAACTCTATGGCTACTTTGCCAAGGTGTTGTTGGTGCAGGCTTCCCGCGACCAATCCGAAAAGGGGTTGGCTTCTGTATTGGGTGTTAATCCCTTTTTCGTGAAAGATTACGCCCAGGCAGCCCGCACGTTTCCCATTGCCAAAGTAGCCGATATTATCCACTCTGTTCGCCGGGCCGATGCCCGCAGCAAAGGAATCGACTGCCCCACGCTGTCGGAAAGCGATATTTTGCGCGATTTGGTGTTTGAGGTTTTACATTGATAACTGAATAATCCACATGAAGCTACTTCCAATTCACGAAAACATCGCTGAAAATCAGGCGTTTCAGGCTAATCCGATTTGTGATGAAAGCTTAGGAGCAACCATTGACTATTACAAAAAAATTGGGTTCGTACCTCCCTGGATTGGTTATTATGCCGAACAGAACGGAGCGTTGGTGGGGGCGGCCGCATTCAAAGGAAAGCCTGTTGATGGAACCGTTGAAATCGCCTACGGCACGTTTGAACCCTATCAGCAACAAGGCATTGGCGCGGCTATGTGTGGGTGTCTGGTCAGGATAGCGCAGGAATCCGATCCTGCTGTTCGAATCACGGCGAGAACCTTGCCGGAAGAAGGCTTCTCTACCAAAATCCTCCAGAAAAACGGGTTTGTATTTAGTGGCACCATAACCGACCCTGACGATGGCGACGTTTGGGAGTGGCTTTACGTATCATAGATGACAGTTTCTATTCCTTAATTGCAACAACCTCCACTTCGATCACCACGTCCTTATCCACCTGGAGCGGGACGTTTTTTATTTCTGAAAGTGCCGGTAAATCAACCTTGTTCTGACTAAAATATTGGGCCGCTAGTGTGTTGATAATCTGGCCATTGTCGCCATTCGCCTTCTGTCCTGAGTCGGTAACGCGGTATGAAATCTGGCGGATATTCGCTGCCGACATACCCACTGCGCCGAGAGCGGTGGAAATGTTGGCAAAGATTAGTGTCAGTTGGGCGTTCAGGTCGCCTTTGGCTACTACCTGCCCCTGCAAATCGACGGGGCGTTGCCCGCAGATATAGATTTTTTTGTTGGGCACTGTGGTCTCTACCGGATACAGATAACCGGGCAGGAGCCTGGCCGTTGGCGTGGTTTGGGCAAACGTGCCCACTCCCGAAAGAGTAAGGATAGCGGCCAGCAGGAATGATTTAAGGGGCTTGTTCATCACTTTCTCAGAGCGTTACCGCTTCTTCTTTTTCCTCGTAGAACAAATAATTCAGGTAATCGCAATAGGGTTTTATCAACTGGCAGCCTTTGGTCAATTCGTCGGCAAAGTTCGGTTTCAGAACGGCTGCGTCGGTGAATCGGTGCATGAAAAACAGCTCTTTTCGGCGGAGCAGGTCAATATGCGGGTGGTCGGCGGTATAGCCTTTGGGAGCTGTTTTAGTCGATTGCCCGGCCATTTCGGGAAAGTAAGCCCGGAATTCAGGAGCCTCGATGATGTCCGTCAGCGACTCGGCATTGTAGTCGATTTCCTGCCGAAACTTGGCCAGATTTCCGGGAGTGGGTTGCCACATGCCCGCTCCGATAAATGATTCGTCGCCTGGCTGAATGTGAAAATAATAGTCGATTCGTCCCGAATGCCGCCCACCGGGGCCAATGGCAGCCGCGAGGTTCTGCTTGTACGGAGCTTTGTCTTTGGAAAATCGAATGTCACGGTTAATCCGAAAAATACAGTCTTTAGGATCAGTATTGGGCAATGCCTCGAAGGCCGACACGTTTTTTAAGACGTGCCCTACAAAGGCCGTGAACTCCGATTTGGCCGCATCATAACGTTTGCGGTTCGTTTGAAACCAGTCGCGGTTATTGTTTTGCGCCAGGTCGCGCATGAAATCGAGCGTTGAGACCGTCAGAGCGGGTTTTGTTACGGTTTTAGTAGCCATATTGTCAAAGTTACGATTTTTCTGAACGCAGCGGTCAGTGATTTTAGGCAGAGTTTTTGAATGAGGAGATGGAGAAGTCCGTATGTTTGTAATATGACAAAAATTTGTTTTGTGCTTTTATTGGTGAGTTTTGTTGTTTCCTTTCCCCTTCCGGGGCTATGTCAACCGGTAGGACGAGTCCATATGTCCCCCGCGTTGATCGCCCCGGATCAGCCTGTTTCTCTCACAAATACCAAAAGCCCTGCCCGAACTGCTGTCCCTAAAGACCCGCTTCCCCACCTGAATAATTCGGCCATTGCCATGAGCCGGGACAACAAAAACGGAGCTGCTCTCTCGATATTGGATCGGGTTTGGCAAGTGCGCCCTTCCGACACCGTGGCCTACAATCGGGCATTGGTACTCGTGAAATTGAAACGATTTGATGAAGCAGCCATCCTCCTTGCTGGCCACCCCTTGTTTGCTCATGCTCAACTGAATCTGGGGCTGTTGCAATGCCGAATAGGACAGTGGGAAAAGGGCCTTAGAACGCTGAAATCGGCCCCGGCAACACCCGAATGGGCCGCTACAAAAGCAACCAATATAGCTCTGGCTCATTATCAGTCGGGAAATTATGAAGCCGCTTCCCGCGCCCTCGATGGGGGTGGAGCAGGCGCAACAGCCCAACTCCTGCGGGCCGATTTGGCTCTGGCTCAGGGACAATACGCGGGTGCCCTGACGACCTATAACACGCTCCTGAATGACGAAACGTATGGGCGTGTGATGCGGGTGAGATTGGGAAATGCCCTGCTCGGATTGCGGCAATTTGCCGAAGCCGAAGCGCAGTTCCGGGTGTATTTGGAAAGTGGCGACCGCACCGCTTTTGCCTCAGTACGGCTGGGGCTGGCCAACGCTTTATATGGTCAGGGAGACTACAGTCGGGCGGCTTCGGAATACCGGGCGGCTGTGCAATTGATGCCCACATCGGCAGCGGCCCGAACAGGCCTGGCCAATGCGTTTGCCTGTAATCGCGACTACCGAAATGCCCGAACGCATTACGAAGCCGCCCTACAGCAACAACCCGATTACCGGGATGCGTTGCTTGGCCTATGCGTGGTAGCTTTTCAACAGGATAAAAGGGATGAGGCCGCCCGGCATTTTGGCAAACTCAAGGGCAAACTCGACCCCACCAACCCCGACCATGCCGATGCGTTTTTGTGTCAGGGACTACTGGCACTCAACGCCAGCCGCTACGATACGGCCCGGCAAGCCCTGAATATTGCTGCGCGACTCCGGCCCAATGATCCCTCTGTGTTTTCGGGCTTGAGCGAGGTGTTTCGGCGGCAGGATTTATACGGTCAAGCCCTGGACATGCTCCAACTGGCCATTGCCAAAACTACAGTGGCCGATCCTGCCAAACCCCTGCGCCCCACCGACCTCGCCCCCGCCAAAACCCGCGCCCGGATGCTGGCCAACAGGGGGAGCCTGCTCCTGAAACTGAACCTGATGAAGCAGGCATACCCGGAGTTTAAAGAAGCGTTGGAAAACGATCCGCGCAACCTGAACGCGCTTAATGGACTGGCCGTCAGTTTGCTGGAAACCGACCAGTTAGATAAGGCTAACAGTCTGTATGACAGTATTCTGAGCCGTGGAAATCACAAGGCTTTTTTGCATAATAACCGGGGGATTGTGCGGGCCTACACGGCCATGCAACTCGACAAGAAAGGCCGACCGGAGCAGGCTCGCCCACTCTATCAGCAAGCCAAAACCGACTTCGAAAAAGCCCAGCAACTCGACACGACCCGGAAGTTTTACCAGAATAATCTCGGTAATGCGCTGAAAAATCTGGAGCAGTACGACGAAGCTGTGAAATGCTATCAGGCGTATCTGAGCAAAAGCGCGATTAACAATATGGGGGTGCTATATGCCGCAAACAAGAAGCCCGATTTTTCGCGGTACTACCTTAACCTGGCCATCGACTTAGACTCCACGAACTTAGTATATCAGTTCAACCGGTTGACGTTATACCGAACCTTTTTTGCAGATTCGCTTGCCCGAAAACCCAAGTTGCTGGCGGCAGAAAGCCGGATTCCCACCAACTCGATCAGTGCCAAATATAGTCGCGACGGGTATATCAATATCTATCTCTACGACTACGATTTCGATGCCTACGACTACCCCGCTGACCACCATTTTCCGGTTCAGCCGGAGCTACCCCATGCCCCCGATTTGTTGCCGATCAACGATTTTATCCCGATGCCCGAACCGGCTGAGTTGGTTCCGGTTGATCAACCTGTAACGTCGCGTGTTGCGGGTATTGCCACTCCCCAAACTAACGAATTGGTTCCAATTTCTGTGGCCCCCAAAGCCGCTGTTTCATCGGCTTCACCCAGGCGAAGCCGAATGCCTAAACCAGCAAAAGTGCGTCGGTCAGGGCGATGGGGAAGCACCCGTTGCCCGGTTTTGTGAGGGGTTGATAGGGCAACTCAGTTGGCATTAAAAAACGGCTATTTTAAGGTTAGCTATGGGTTGTGACCTCAAAAGTAAGGCCAGTTTGGGTAGTAAACCTTAAAACCGCCGTTTTTTGAGGTTTACTACCGGGCGTTTTCTGATGTCGTTACGACCTCATCCGGTTGCTGTTCGTAACTCCCCGCCAACAGTTTGTAAGATCGCGACCGCATTGCCAGGAGGGTAATCACCAGGCCAATGAACCCCGTCACGGTGAATAACAGGGCCAATCCCCGGTCTTTTCCGGTGCCAAACCAATCGCCAATCAGGTCGGTTCCTGCACCCGTTGTCATGAAGGGGATGAAGATGAACTGGGCAATAGGGCCAATCATAAAGGCCGTTATGGGAGAAGCGGCCTGCTCCATACTCTGGGCAAAACCAAACACACGTCCCTGTCGTTCGGGCGAAATCAGCTTTTGCACAATAGTTTGCTCGGCCGCTTCGACCACCGGAATCAGGCACATATAGATGAGTAAACCCGCCGAAAGCAGCACCACTGAGGGCTGAATGGTGAAGAAAATGCAGCTCGCCCACATGACAATGTTAGCTACGAAAAGCGTTCGTAAAGGGCTAGCTCCCAAGCCCTTTTTTGCCACAATCAGGCCGCCCACAATGAACCCTAAACTTAGGCATCCCCACAACAACCCCCACACCTGCACCGAAACGAGCGAGAGTCCATAGGCATCCATCAGCGACATGAACACGCCACCGAGAAAGTTATTGAAGGTGTTGAAAAAAATGAGGGCCATGAAGCCGGGAATCTCCTGCACCGCCCGGATAGTGCCCCGAATATCAATCATATTGGTTTGAGTTTCGGACGGTTGGGGTTTTCCTTCGGGTATGGGGATGAGCCAGAGGTGAACCAGAACCAGCGTGGTGAGCGCAACGGCCAGTACCAACATCCAGAAAATACCCAGAAAGCCAATGACCAACCCGCTGAAAAGGGAGGCCACCAGGAACGAAACGCCGTTGGCCGTGCCGACCACGCCGTTAGCTTTGTCGCGCTCAACTTCGGAGACCATAATCGTGACAACCGTGGAGAGGGCAATGGTGCGGAGGTTACCCGCAATGGCTCCAAACAACCCCAAAACAATGAAAATCCAGAGAATCGGACTCGACGGATCGGCGAAAATGTGGGTCGGCGTTACGCTATAAATGAGCCAGGCCAGCCCATAAAGTATCAGCGAACCAAAACTCGACACCAGCATGGTGGTTTTCTTGCGGTAACGATCAACAAGCGACCCCAGAAAAAAGCCCGATACTGCCACCGTTCCCGAATACACGCCCGCCATCACCGACGTGGCTACTACTGATTTGGTTTCTAAATAGACCCAAAACGTAATGGCAAACCAAACGAACGTATTTGTCAGTGATGCCGCCAGCGTATTGGCAACGATGGCATAAAATCGGTTGTTCATGAAGTTGACTGGTTTAACCTACCAACGCGACGTACTCCTTAATAATCCGTTCGAGTTCGGTTTTGTTAGCTTCCACAGTCTTCATCGTGTCGAAATACATCATTCGACGGTCTTTATAATCGCCCAGCAACAAGTCTGATTTTACTTTGGTAATGGCCTCATTGTGAAAGACTAAATGTACTTTCGTGGCCATCCGAAGATTGAACGTTACCAGATCGACGCTCGTAAAATAACTGGGTGCGCCCCATTTTATTCGTTCGGAAACGGTGCTGTTGGCCCCTTTTATGATTGCCCTGACCGCTTCAATTTCAACTTTTAAAGGGTGATCTAATTCCCCCATAAAGTCATTTGCGATCTCTGCATCACTCAGCTTCTTAGAGCGGCTCGCGGGAGTGGACTTTGCGTTAGTTGTGGCCATTGTAGAGTTGGTTTGAGGGTAAAGTCAATTGATTTATACCCCGCTCAACGACCCCTGGACTCGCATCTCACCCGACCTTTTTTGCTCCGAAGCGGTTACCCGGAGTCGTTTGTGGTAAAGGAAATATGATCCAAAACCCAGCGCAACAAAAATCAGAATGGGAGACCATTCGCCAACTGTTTTGCCACTGTTGGCCACCGAATAGGTAGCGCCGATCAGGTCAAACATCAGCCCGGCATACGCCCACTCCTTGATTCGCGGATAGCCCGGCACCAGAATGGCGATTACCCCCAGCAGTTTAGCCCATCCCAGAAACGGAATCAGGTAAGTTGGGTACCCCATTTCGTTGAACCCCTGCACCGACATCTGATTAACCATAATATTGGGAATAGCCGACCCCACCATCACAAAAGCGAACAAACCTGTGACTACCCAGTACGCGATTTTTGTCTTTTTCATGTCTGTAAAGTGTTCGTATTTCATTGATTTACTGAACAAATTTACGGCTAACCACAGACAAAGAGCGGGTGTGAAACCGGCAAAAACCGGGGGTATTGCGACATATTTCAGGCCCCTGCCGTGCCCCACACTTTTATGGCTGTGTTGACCACCAATTCCATCTTGCGCCATTGGTCATCATGGGTCAGGTCGTTGCCGTGGTGGGTTGATGAAAACCCGCATTGGGGACTCACACACATATTTTCCAGTGGCATATACCGGGCGGCTTCGTCGATGCGCCGGGCCATGTCGTCAACAGACTCGAGTTGGTTCAGCTTAGAGGAAACAATGCCCAAAACCACCCGTTTGTTAGCGGGTACAAACCGAAGCGGGGCAAAATCGCCACTGCGCTCGTCGTCATATTCGAGAAAATAGGCATCCACGTTGATGCTGTTGAAGAGTACTTCGGCAACGGGTTCATAGCCACCTTCGGCAAACCAGGTGCTGCGGTAATTGCCCCGGCAGAGGTGAATACCCACCGTCAAATCGTCGGGACGATTGTCGATTACCGAGTTAATCAGGGCCGCGTAGGTCTTGGGAAGTTCGTTGGGGTCTTCGCCCCGTTCGGCGGCAGCAGCCCGCATGTTGGGGTCGCAAAGGTAAGCGAGGTTGGTGTCGTCTAATTGCAGATACCGCAGGCCAGCACCATATAAATGGCTGATTTCCTGTCGGTAAGCCGCGGCTAAATCATGAAAAAACTCGTCCATGTCAGGATACGAGTTAATGTCAATTGACTTGCGGCCACCCCGGAAATGCACCATTGTGGGCGACGGAATCGACACTTTGGGCGTTTGGCTCACCACCGTTTTCAGGTAGTTGAAATCGGCCACCTGAATGTCTTTGGCGTGCTTGAGTTTACCCGTCACGCTCAACTTCGGGGGCGTAAAACCGTCCTGTGCGGCTTTGGAATTTGGGGTTGCCTGAATATCGCCCGTCACGGTAACGCCTTCGAGTTCTTTCAGGAAATCGAGGTGGAAATAATCCCGCCGGAACTCACCATCGGTGATGGATTTCATGCCGGTGGCTTCCAGTTTACTCACCGTTTCGGCAATACCGGCATCTTCAATAGCCCGCAGTTCTTCGGCAGAAATTTCGCCTTTTTTCCAGCGGTCGCGGTTTTCTTTAACAGCGGGAGTTCTCAATAAGCTGCCAACATGGTCGGCACGGAAGGGGAGAGTCATAAATAATTTCGGATGTCGGGTTTTAGATTTTGGGTTTAGTTATCAATTAGTTATGCTTAAATGGGAGCGGCCATTGCGCCGAGGGTTTGCCCCATTGTGCGGCCAATATTAACGCCTTCGGGTAGTTGGCCTTTCCACTCCAACTGTTCCCATTCGCCAAGCTGCGCCGACACATCCACCACCATCTTGCAGCGGTCGAATCGGCGATTCATAAACGTCTCGAAAATGGTTTGTAGTTCACTTTCCTGCCTGATGAGTTCACCCAGCACAACGGCATCTTCGATGGCTAAAGATGCGCCCTGCCCTAACTGCGGGATGGTTCCATGCACGGCATCGCCAATGAGCAACACCCGGCCTTTGTACCAGGGTTTGGGTACCAGGATGGTTTCGAGGGGGCGGCAAATGACCAGCTTCGGATCGGTGATTTGGTCGATGAGAGCGGCAATGACGGGAGCCGGGTACTCGCTCAGGTGCGCTTTCAGGCGGGGAATCAGTTCGACTTCGGGAATAAAGAAATCGTCGCCTTCCGAGGTGACGCAAAACATATACATCTGGTCGGGAGCCATCGGCACCAAACCCACCTTCGTTTTCCGCCCGAAATACATCAGGGCATTTTCCAACTGGGGAATCCGGTCGAAGGCATACCGCCAAACCGATTGACCCGTGTAGCGCGGCTTGAAGACATCGCCAAAAAGCAGTTTGCGGATTTGGGAATTGAGTCCGTCGGACCCAACAACAAAATCATACGTTCCCGCTGACCCATCCGAAAACGTTACATTGACAACCTCGCCGGTATCATCGAGCGTTGTAACGGTCTTCCCCATAGAGAGTTGAACGTTCGCATTGATAGCTCCTTCGAGAATCACCTCATGCAACACCCGACGCGAAATGCCGTTATGAGCAGGCAGATGACCCAAACCGGGCGTACCCGATGTACCGATAGGCGTTCCATCGGCCAGACCCATATTGAAATGGTTGTAGGGCGATCCCCGGCGGATACACTCGTCGGCAAGGCCCAGCGCATCGAGGGCGCGGAGGGCGTTGGAGGGTTGAATAATCCCTACACCATAGACATTATAGGCGGAGTGGAGTTCGATCACCTCCACGTCGAGACCTGCTTTTCGGAGGGCGATACCAGCGGAAAGGCCCCCGATTCCTCCCCCTACAACGAGGGCTTTTTTTATTGATGTCATCTTGGTAATGAGTTAGTTAAATATCGCTACGGCCCGGCACCAGCCCGCACTGCCACCTTTGATTTTGGCGGGGAAACAGCTCACCGTGAAGCCAAACGGGGGCAGTTGGTCGAGGTTGGCCAGCTTTTCGATCTGGCAATATTCTTTCTCGCGGCCCACGTAATGCGCGGCCCAAATCACGCCGGGACGGGGATTGCTGAAATAGTCTTCGGCCTGCAAATGCAGCGGAATATCCCAGCCCCATCCATCCGTCCCCATCACTTTAATACCCTGATCTATAAGCCAGTGTGTAGCTTCGGCGGAGGCTCCGACATGGATTTTGACGAAGTCTTCATCGTGCAACCGTTTGTCGGCATCGCAACGAATCAGGACAATATCGAAGGGCTTGAGGGTGTAATTAATGGCTGCCAATTTTTCCTTCAAATCGTCGGACGAGAAGCAGTAGCCATCAGGTTTGTCAGTAAAATCGAGTACCACGCCATCATGGAAAAACCAATCCAAGGGCATTTCTTCGATGGTGCGCGACGGTTTACCTTCGCTTGTGGGGAAGTAGTGCCAGGGCGCGTCGATGTGCGTTCCGGCATGGCCCGTCAGGTACAGAAACTCCCCGGCGGGGCCGTTTCCTTCCAGAAAAACGTCGGTCGAAGCCCCGCCGAATAGCTTGGAACCCATCTTTTTCGCGCCCTCTTTATGGTCTTCGTAGTCGATCCGCGTGGGGAGCGGCTCTTTGATGTCGGACGAAATCGTTACCGATAAGTCAATGATTTTCATACTACAGTGTTGGTTAAAATTCCAATTCCTTCAATTTCCAGTTCTACTATGTCGCCGGGTTCGAGGGGGCGGTGAACGGTGAAGTTGTTCTCGATTAAGCTACCCCAGCCCACGGTGCCAGACCCCAAAATGTCGCCGGGCATCAGGTTTACGCCGTTTTCTGAAGCCCGCTCAATCATCTGTCCGAAGTTGTAATGAACGGTTTTATAGTTGCCCTCGCAGATGGTTACACCGTTGATACGGCTCTGCATTTTCAGATCAAAGCGGTCTTTTGGGCCGGGCGGAAAACGGAGCGGTTCGCTGAAGTCGGCTTCGGTAATAGTGCAGCGGTGCTGTTCAAACTCGTCGGCGGTGACGATGCAAGGGCCAATGGCATTGGCGAAATCTTTGCCTTTGCAGGGGCCCAGGGGTGCTTCCATTTCGCGTTTCTGGATGGCCCGCGCTGTCCAGTCGTTGAAAACAGTATAGCCGAAAATGTATGACTCACCATCTTCAGCTTTGATGTCGCTGCCCTTTTTGCCAATGATACAGGCTATTTCCAGCTCAATATCGAGTTTGGTTTCTTTGGCGGGCCGCCTAATTTCGTCATTAGGCCCGTAAATAGCCTGGTGGTTGGTGAAGTAGAAAATGGGCATTTCGTACCAGACATCAGCGACGCGGTGTCCAAACGACCGCGAGGCATTGAGCATGTGCATTTCAAACCCAATGTAATCCCGGAAACTACGCGGATTGGGCAACGGAGCCATCAACGTCACAGCCTCAAGCGCGTGTGTTGGTGCGGCATCCTGCCAGTTATTGTCCTGAATCAGAGTCCTACACCGTTCATGGTCATCAATGAACGAGAGCATATCAGCGGGCAAGGTCCCGCTGCTGACGAGGTGCATATCTACCACACCGGGCAACGATTTGCCGCCGTCTGCTGTAAGCCAGCCAGCGCGGGCTTGTTGGTTGGAGGTTTTGAAGGTTACGAGTTTCATGTTTTTTACAATAACACCCGGCCCCCATCAACCGGAATAATGCTGCCGGTGGTGAAGGTGAGAGTAGTGGCTAGGGCTAAAACGGCATTGGCAACATCGTCGGCGTTGGCCAACCGACCCATTGGCGTTGCGTCTAATTGTTTCTGTAAATAGGCAGGGTCAGCGCGGCTGGCATATTCACCCAACACCCAACCAGGCGACACCGATACCACCCGAATTTGGGGGGCTAAAGCTCGTGCCAGTGAGCGCGTCAGGCTGTCAATGGCTGCTTTGGAGGCACAGTAAGCCACGTTGCTACCCAGGCCTGTTTGCCCCGCCACCGACGAGATGTTGACAACTAAACCGCCCTCATCGGCCAGCAATAAGGGTTTACAAGCTCGAATCATGGCAAAAGCACCGCGCCAGTTAGTCTGGAAAATGGTGTCGATCCAGTCATCGGTGAGCGCGTCGAGGTCGATGTGTGGCACGGGGGTGGTGATGCCCGCGTTGTTCACTAAGATGTCTAAGCGACCGTAGTTCCGGGCCACAAAATCGGCCAAAACTGCCAGCGATGGGCTGTCTGTTACCGATGCCTGCACCACCGCATGACCGTTGCCGGGCAGGGTTTCGAGCAGGGCGTTGGCTTTGGCGGCATCGCTGTTGTAGGTGATCACGACCGAAGCCCCGGCTTCTGCAAACACCCGGCAAATCGCCGAGCCGATGCCGCCCGCGCCCCCCGTGACGAGGGCAACCTGCCCTAAAAGTGAGTTAGACAGTTGCTGGCTCATGCTTCCCGTAGCGTTCAACCCGTAAATCGGCCTGGGCTTTATGGCCCGCAAAATTCTCGATAGCGCACAACCGCGAGCAGTATTCACCAATCATCGCACTGGCTTCGGCGGTTCTGATTTCCTGATACGTGCAGGTTTTCAGGAACTTACCGACCCAAAGCCCACCTGTGTAGCGGGCAGCTTCTTTGGTGGGCAGCGTGTGGTTGGTGCCAATCACTTTGTCGCCGTAGGCCACGTTGGTTTTTTCGCCAAGGAATAGCCCGCCGTAGTTCGTCATGCGCTCCAGGAACAGGCGCGGGTTTTCGGTCATTACCTGCACGTGTTCGGAGGCTATCCGGTCGGCTTCCGAAATGAGTTCATCAACAGTATCTACCAGGATCACCTGTCCGTAATCGCGCCAGGCCACGCCCGCCACATCGGCGGTGGGCAGGGTTTCGAGTTGGCGATCAATCTCGGCCTGAATTCCGTGAGCAATCAGTGAGCTGGTAGTCAACAGGATAGCAGGCGAAGTTGGCCCGTGTTCAGCCTGACCCAGCAAGTCAGTGGCGCAGGTTCGCACATCGCAAGTATCGTCGGCAATGATGAGTGTTTCGGTGGGACCAGCCAGCAAATCAATGCCCACCTTGCCGAACAATTGCCGTTTGGCTTCGGCAACATAGGCATTACCCGGCCCCACAATCATATCGACACCCTGCACGGTTTCAGTGCCGAGGGCCATCATCGCCACGGCCTGAACGCCACCGAGCAGATAAATAGCATCGGCCCCGGCCATGTGCATGGCGGCCACCGTTGAGGCTGGAATTTGACCATTGATGGGTGGTGTACAGGCAATCACGCGCTTCACACCCGCCACTTTTGCGGTCAACACGCTCATGTGGGCCGAGGCCACCATCGGGTAGCGACCGCCCGGCACGTAGCAGCCCACGCTGTTGACCGGAATATTTTTATGGCCCAAAAACACGCCCGGCAGTGTCTCCACTTCCAAATCGCGAATAGCCTCCCGCTGAATCTGGGCGAAGTTCCGAATCTGGGTCTGCGCAAATCGAATATCGTCGATCACCTGCTCAGGCAGGGTCGCGATAATGGCCGTAATCTCCTCATCCGACAACCGAAAACTCGCTGGCGACCAGTTATCCAATCGTTGCGAAAGGGCCAAAACCGCCGAATCGCCCCCGGCCTTAATGTCGGTCAACATCTGCTCGACCGTCGCCCGAACCTTAGCATCAGCCTCGCCTGATTCGGCGTAGGTAATGCCTTTTTTGAGTTGTTGTATCATAATTGATTTGGGATTTGGGATTTCGGATTGCGGATTTATCGCTTTCTCCGGTCCGGTCAACTTATACCAGAGCAGGCTTTCGTCAGTCCGCCGGTGCGGTCAGCAATAAATCCGCAATCCTAAATCCCAAATTGAATTACCGATATCGCTTCACCCGCTTATCAGAAATCACGCCTTTCCAGTTCATGCCGAAGCCAAAATCGTAGGTGTGCCCTTCCGAATCGCGGTAACAAGCCATGTCGAAGGGTACGTCTTCGGCCTGCTTCTCAACTACGCTCATGGTGGCGGGCATTTGCATCGGCAATAAGGCCGAGGGTTCTGCTTTGCCCGCAATGATGTCTAACAAAGCCTGATCCTGCACGTTGAAACTCACCAGCAGGGCGTTGGCATCGCCTTCAAACTCGCTGAATATCATTGGGTTCGATAGGTTTATAGCCACCACTACCGGCTTGCCGTTCATTTGCTGGCGAGTGGTTTTCACAAGCTGAATGTCTGCCGTGTTGCGCGTTTTCACCGATTTTCCTTTGTACGAACGGTTGGTGAATGTCTCCATTGGGTCGCCCCCGGCAAGGCTCGTTTCGCGGGCATCGGTGGCGGTGTAGTCGCCATATTGCAGGCTGATCGGAACGTAGCCGTTGCCGCCCGTTTTCAGGTCTTCCTTGTCGTAGCCAATACCGCTTTTCGGGTTCTCGATAAACACGAGCGCCAAATCAGCTTCGGCGGGGTTGTCTGTTACCTTGAAGTACTTCTTTACAAGTTCAATGTTCACCGGATACTCGGTGGAGGCCGGGGTTTCAACGCCGAGGAAATTGCGGCTTGGGGCCACATATCGTTTGGGGATGTAAACCGTTTTGCCCGTTGCTAATGGCAGGGAGTTGGCCTTGTTTTTCAGCATCACCACCGACTTCACCTGCGCGTCGTAACCCGCCTTCATGTAGTCGGGTTTGCCCACAGTCTGGTTGGTTTCGACAGTGTTCAGGTAAGGATTCTCGAACAGGCCGACCCGGAAAATGTTCCGCAACAAACGCACCGCCGACTGCTCCATCCTGGCACGCATAGCCGCTTCACCCAGTTCTTTCACGCCCATTTGGTAGGCTTCCAGAATAGGCATTTTATCGTTGTTGCCGCCAAATTGATCTACGCCCGCCATCAACACTTTGTAGTGCCGTTCGGCGAGGGGTAATTTCTCCACTCCCCACGATTTTCCGTCGAGGAACGAATCCATCACTTTGTGTTCGCCTGTCACGTTCCAATCGGTACAAACCACGCCATCGTAGCCTTGCCCCTTGCGGAGTAAGTCGTTGATTATGTATTTGTTGTAGTTGTTGGCTATATTCTCGCCATTCTTTTTGTCCTGATTCCACGAGATCGTGTAGTAGGGCATCACTGCCGAAGCCATACCCGTTTTGCCGTTCAGTTTGAAGGCTCCGGTCGTGAATGGAATCATGTGCTGCGCGAAGTTATTGCCGGGATAAACAGCATACTTCCCGTTGGCGTAATGGGCATCGCGCCCGGCCTCACCTGCACCGCCACCCGGCCAGTGTTTCACCATCGCATTCACCGACCCGAAACCCCATCCCCCGGCCACTTCTTTGCCGCCGAGCGAAGTCTGAAACCCGTTACAATACGCCTGCGCCATGGCCGCCGACAATTTCGGGCTTTCGCCAAACGTGCCTTCAAATCGCGCCCAGCGGGGTTCGGTGGCCATGTCAACCTGGGGTGAGAGGGCCGTGGTGATGCCCAACGCCCGGTATTCGTCGGCGGCAACCCGGCCAAACTGCTCCACCAAAACGGGGTCGAAGGTGGCAGCCATTCCCAGCGACGACGGCCACATGGAGATACGCCCGCCCGCAGCCGCGTTGTATTCGGCGCGGGCAACAGTGCCGTGGCGCGGATCCGAACTGTTGTTGGCCGGAATTCCCTTGCCCAAGCCCTCGCAGTAGGCCTGCAGTTTATTATTCCACTGAGCCGCAATGGTCGGCGTTTGCACCGACGTAATCAGCACGTGCCGCAGGTTGTCGTCTTTCAGGAATTTCTGTTGCTGATCGGTCAGGTCGGTGGGGTCGGTTTCGCCTGCCACGAACGGCTTTCCCTTATAGGTACCCGCAAAATAACCACCCGCCCGCGCCGGAATCGACTGGTGCGACGAGTATAACATCAACCCGGCAATTTCCTCGACGCTCAGTTTGCGAGCCAAATCAGCAGCCCGCTTGTCAACCGGCAACCGCCAGTCTTCGTAACTATCGAGCGAGCCGTTTCGGTTGAGATCTTTAAATGCCAGACCATTAACTGTCAGGATCTTAACTCCCGATTCGGGTGTGTACCCAAGCGTTTGACCACCCGGATTTTTTACAAGCTGATGCGTGCCTGCGGGTTCTACGATCCATTTTTGTTGGGCTACAGCGGGTAGCAGGGGTAGGAAGGCGAGGCTGGTTAGAGCGATTATTTTCATCGTGTTACGGTTATTTAGTTTCGGTAATTTCATGAATTCATTTTCTTGGCAATCCAGTCATACATGTTGAATGTCTTCGTGAAATCGTCGATCTGGCAATGGGCCGATCCGCTGCTTTCTTTGGGGACAATCTCCGTGACGTGTTCAACCGTCAGGGCAGCATCTAACTGGTAAGCGTTTGCCACGAAATTCTGCCGGTCGTCTTCGCCGTGGAGGATGTAGGTTGGCATCGAAATCTTATCGGCTACGTCGTCCAGCGCGAATTTTTTAAGCCGTTCGCGGGCATCGGCCATGTTGTCGGCCCCCACAATATGCTGCACAATTTCGGCCAGCGGGTGGCTGTCGGGCCGGTTTTTCCAGATTTCGTAGTAACTCCAAACGGCTCCCCACACCGCACAAATTTTGAAACGGGGTTCAAAAGCCGCACAACGGGCCGCCATGTAGCCCCCCATCGACACAGCCATAATCCCAATCCGCGACGTGTCCACCTGCTCACCCAAGTTGGCAATTGTCCAGTCGAGTACCGCCGTACCTGCCACGTCGAAATCGTAGCGAGTATGGATATGATTCAGCCGCAGTGAGGCTCCCTGACCCGGCCCATCCACGGCCAGCAAAGCAATACCGCGTTCGTTGAGGTGTTGGCAAGGGCCAAAATAGAGTTCTTCAGCCAGGCTATCGAGACCACCGAACATAATCATCACCGGCGGGTTTTTTACCCCTGCTGGGGCAAACAGATAGCCGGGCAAAAACGACTCTTCAAACGGCACCTCCACCTGAACGGGCTTCTTCTCGAAGTGCGGAATAGCCTTCAAAAACGCTTCCCGCGCTTTCAGGTAGGTTGGCAGTTTGCGGCTATCGCTGGGTTTCAGAAAAAACTCAGCAGTACGCAGGTAGTTGAAGGCCCGCAAATACGACCGCCGGGCTGTCACGGGGTTTTGATTTTCAAGGGCGGTTTCGCCAATATCGAACACCTTATTGCCCATGTTGATCCAGGCGTTGTGAAAACTTTCGTTATCGCCGGGCGTAATTTGAGCGGCCACTTCAAGGCATTCGGCGAACTCGCCCCCGCCGTAATGGGCTTGCGTGAGTGCCCGGTTAACCTGATATGAGGGCATATACTGCCCCGGAAAATAATGCCACATTTGGATTTTGGATTAAATATCTACTGGTTTCACTACGCCATCGGTCAACCCTAACTTCTTGCCTTTGCCCATTTCGGCGAAGGGGTTGGCGGTGCCCCAGGCATCGTTCGGGTTGTCTTTCAGGTAATGCAGATCGGGGCCGTGGTCGGGGGCGAAAATCAGGCGGGCACAGGCATAGAACTCAAACAGAATGCCACTGCCGGGTTCGATGATGTAGATAAAAAAGCCCTCGTCGGCTTTGTGGCGGGTGGGAGCACCCATCACACTTTTGAAGCCTTTCTCCGTGAAATAATCGAGGGCCAACAGCACCTCTTCGCGGCTGTCGAAGTTCCAGGCAACGTGGTTAAATGCGCCTTCGCCCGGCTCAATGTTGGGGTCGGTGAACACGGCAATGTCGTGCGACAGGTTGCCGATGGTCCACAGGCCACCAATGGGCGGAATTTCGTCGCTGATCCGTACTTCGTCGGGGTTTTTGAGGCCCATGCCCTGCCAGAATTCCTTTTCTTTCTGATATTGGAACTTGGCCACCATGTAAGTTATGTGGTCGAATCGGCGGGGATTTGCCCCGATGCGCCGGTTGCTGGCATAGCGGTCGGCGTAGATGCTGCCTTTTTCGCCGGTTTCGTTGAGCCAGACAACATCCCAGAAAACCTCGTGCGTGTGGCCATCGGGCGATGTGAAGCGGTAGGCCCGGCCATGCCCCAGATCGCCATCGACCCAGCCCAGCCCGGCACCAATTGATTCTAAATAATCGACGCAGTCTTCGAGGGCTTCGGGACTGTCGGCCCGCCAGCCGAGGTGACCCAAGCCGCTGGTTTCGCGGGATGTTACTTTGAGGGTATGGTGAAAATAATCGCCCCAGGCCCGAAAATAGACCGAGTTTTCGTCGCGTCCGGTTTCGTCCAGGCCAACCACATTGCTCAAAAAGTTAACCGACTTTTCAATGTCAGCCGAATAGATTTCGAGGTGGGCAAGTTGAGAAAGGTAATGCGGGTTCTTTGCCATGTTGTGTTAAACTATTGTGCTAAATAACAGTACAAAACTAATATGCTTTTGAGCAGCCTTGTAAGCAACAAACGGAATGTACTATGCAAAATCAGGCAAGCATTGTCCCATATGTAGGCGAGCCGCAGCATATAGTCGTTTGGTTAATTTCAGGGCTTGGCTTTTGTCAGGAAACCGTTCAGTTGTAGCCAGTCACCGAACCGCTCGATCCAGGTGTCGGTGGGGATATTTTGCTTTCGCATCCCAAAGCCGTGTCCGCCTTTCAGGTACATGTGCAGCTCCGCCGATTTTTTAGCCGCAATCCAGTCGGAATAGAGTTTGATGCTGTGCGGAGCCAGGCCTAACTGATCGTCGGTGGCGGCACAAACGAATAGGGGAGGGGCATCTGCCGGAACCACCTGTTTGGCAATGGCCGTTTCAGCAAGATAGGGGTAAATCGGGGCCAGAAAATCGGGGCGGTTGGCGGGAGTATAGTCAAAACCAACGCCCATTGTAACGGTGCCACCCGCCGAAAAACCCATCAGGCCCACGCGATTCGGGGCAATATTGAGTTCTTTGGCGTGTTGGCGTACATACTCCATTGCCCGTTTTCCGTCGGCAATGGCGAGCGGGATAACGGGTGCGTTTTCGGCATCCAACTTCTTGAAATCGCCCATCTTCGCCATCAGTTCGGCCACCGGGTCGGCGGTGAAACTGCGGGCCACCCGATACTTCAGCACAAAAACAGCCACGCCTTTTGCGTTGAGCCATTTGGCCACGTCGATCCCTTCCGAATCAATCGAAAGCGTGTGAAACGCGCCCCCCGGTGCCACCACCACGGCGGTTCCGTTGGCCAGTTCGGGGCTGGGCAAATAGGCGGTAATGGTCGGGGTCGTTACGTTATAAACCACCCGCGTTTTGAACATATTGGTGCTGTTCTCGGCTTCGTCCCACGTCCAGTTTTCGGAGCCGGGAGCCTTACCTTCATAAAGCCGGATAACCTGCTGCGCCCGCACGAGTGGGCTGATGAGCATCAGAACGAGTACTGTTGCTTGTAATTTCATGATTTTCAGATTGTTAACTTAAGTGATGCCGCTTTCACCGGGGCAGTTTCCTGCAATTGACTAATGAAGAAAAGCCCTAAACCGGCCATGACCGACGATACCCACAGAAAAGCCGATGGATTGATGGTGTCGGATAAAATCCCCGAAAGAGCCGGCACCAACACCCCGCCGACAATCTCGGCCATCGCCGTGATCAGGCCAATCGCTTTGGCTTTCAGATGGTTAGGTACGGCTTCCGACGGAATCACAGCGGCCACAACCGGAAGCAGGCCCATCGTGAAATACGTCAGAAACATAGCGGGCATTTGCAGGACTGAACCGGCTCCCAACTGAACAGCGAATGGATAAAGAATACCCAATCCACAAAAGAGCAGCAGGATAGGTTTGCGGCCAATTCGGTCTGAAAGTGCCGGTACGATAATGGACGATACCAGCCCCGAAACGCCCAAAAGCCCCATTGTTTTGCCCATGCCATCGGCTGTCATTCCCTGCGTGTTCACGAAATAGTTGGCAATGAACGGCAACGTGGCAAACCACCAGCCAAACACACAACAAGCCGCCGGAATACCCCATCTGACGTTGTTGTACTGAAGCAGTTCAGAGATGTTGATCGCTGATTTCCCCGGTGTTCCGATACTTTCAGCCGTTGATTTACGAACCACTTTCCAGGCCAGCACGCCCATGAGCAAACCTGGTACGCCCGCAATGAAAAAGGCATTTCGCCAGCCCATGTTTTCGGCGATTTGTACCAGCACAACGGGGGCCAAAATGGACCCAAATAGGGCCGAGCCAAGTGCCTGTAAAATGCCTGAATTCAGCCCTAAGCGGTTGGGTGACGACTCTCGTTCCACAAAATTCTGGGCCAGCGGAATCACCGGGCCTTCGGCAAAGCCCATCAGCAACCGGGCCAGCAACAGGGTGGTAAACGATACCGCCAAACCAGACCCAAACGAACAAACCGAAAACGTGAACACAGCCACAATAAAGACAGCCTTCTTTTTGTTATTCACTTCGGCCCAGGCGGTCGAGAAAAAGCTAGACAAGGCCCAGGCCAGCGACAAGGCCCCGGCCAACAACCCAATTTGCGTGTTGTTCAACTGAAGGTCTTTGGCCACGTAGGGCATCAGGAAATTTAGCGCGAGCCGGTCGAAAAACAGACACCCGAAAGTGAGGGCCATCAACAATACAATGCCATTTTCGTAGGAAAATAGACCTTTTTTCATGGTTCAACAGGAGTTTAGGCAATTGACGTTTTTACAAATTTTTGTGGGCCTGAATTATCTTCTGGTATTCATAAAAACTTTGTTTTGGGGTCCGTTCCTGCGTAGCAAAATCCACATAGATCAACCCTAGTCGTTTGGTGTAGCCTGCCACCCATTCAAAATTATCCCAGCCACTCCAGACCAAATACCCGTTTACATTAGCCCCTTCTTTTTTGGCTTTCAGTGTATAGTCAATGTGGCGTTTTATATAATCGGCTCGCATGGGGTCGTTAATTTTGCCGCCCACTTTTATGTCTTCCGACACAAAGCCAGTACCGTTCTCCGTGATATATACGTTCGGATTGCCGTATTCACTTTTCAGGCGCATTAATATTTTGTAGAGATATTCGGGTTTAACCGGACCAACATTCGACTTTATTTCGTCGGGGTTGTTGTCGAGCCATTGCAAGGACATGGGGGTATCTTTTCCTTTGACAATGGCAGGCGCATAAAAATTAATACCCAGAAAATCAGGTATTTGAGAGGCAATAAATGCCATATCTTCTTTACTTGCCTTAAATTCTGGATTGTATTTCTGAAGCGAATCCAGAGCCATTTTCGGGTATTTTCCTTTGTAGAGCGGGTCTAAAAAAAGGTCGTTGATTAGAACGTCCTGAAACTTGGAGGCTGCTACGTCGGCTTGATTGGTTGCATCCCAGGGAGCACCCGGATTTAAATTGAGTACGATCCCGATTTGGCCTTTTAATTTTAACTCGCGATAGAGTTTTATAGTCTTCGCATTTACCATGAGCTGACGATGCGCTTTTTGCATCTGACTCATGTAATATACCTTTGGTGGCAAGGTGTTTTTTTGTGCATTGAGCATATTTTCTACTAAGAAAAACTCAATATACGGCTCATTGAACGTAATAAATTTATTGACCTTATGCCCATACCGTTTGATAACTGTTGTTGCATAATTAAGATACCATTTTTCCATATCGGGATTGCCCCAACCGCCTTTTTCCATCAACACAAACGGATAATCGAAATGATATAGCGTTACCAACGGCTCGATGCCTGCGGCCAGCAAATCATCAATCAATACATCATAATGCGCCAGTGCTTTTTCATTGGCCGCCCCTGTTCCATCAGGAATAATCCGACTCCAGTCCAAGGAAAAGCGATAGGAATTTACCCCCAATTCTTTCATCAACTGAATGTCTTTCAGATATTGGGTTCGGTCATACATATTGATCGACACATTGCCCGTTTGTTTTTCGCCAATTATGAATTGGGTTATCCCGGCCTTGTTGGTCAGAAAATCCCACTTCGATTCGCCCTTGCCATCGGTCTGATAAGCTCCTTCGACCTGATAGGCAGCGGTGGCAACACCCCACAAAAAGGGTTCTTTTTTCTGGGCCTGAGTAGTCAGCGCAGTGCTAACCAATAAGCAAAGGAGAAGTATTGGGAAAGGCCACATAACGACAATAGTTCAGAGGGTTAAAGTACCCGACAAAACTACCCCCTAACAAATACAATTTTTTATCAGAATCAGGCTATAGATAGTCAATATCAATCAAAAAGAACTGATATTGACTAGTGTAATATGTTTTTTTCCTCAAATATGATAGTTGATTGTACTTGACCTCACCCCCGGCCCCGGCACACCTACTCTATAAAGACGCTTACCCCAACGGCTGATAATCTATTTCCAAAAAGTTCTCTACCGATTTCAGCCAAACCTGTTGCACAAAATGGACATGTTCGGGATGATTCACATACTGCTCAAATAGTCAAAATCAATCCACTTGCCGGTATACTTTTGGGGTCATTCCGGTTTTGGTTTTAAAAAATCGGCCAAAGTTGCTGGGGTCTTGTTTTCCGATCCTGTAAGCGATCTCACTGACGCTCAAATCCGACTGTGAAAGCAACACTTTTGCCTCCAATAAAATCATTTCATCGAGCAAATCACGGGCCGACTGACCGGCTATTGTTTTCACGCATTTATTGAGATGATTGGGCGAAATATGAAGCAAATCGGCATAATCAGAAACGGTTTGTTTCTCATATATAAATTGGCTGAGGGTATTTTTATACAGTTGAGTAATGCGCAGCGAGGCATTGTCGGTGCGATTGGTAATCGTATTTTTGTCAGTCGGGATGGCCCGTTTGAGTTCGGTGAAGAGGGCGAGCAGATAAATTCTGAACAGGTCACCTGAATCGGAACGGCTGCTTCTATTCTCACTCTCCAGGCGTTCAAGGAGTGGGTTTAGGTTGGTAAGTAATTCATTATCAAGAGAAATCAAAGGGTGCCCTAAGAACTTCATGAACGGAAACTCGTTTTCGAGGTCTTGTTTCTGCCAGCGTTTAGTGAGCAGGCCCGTGTCGAAATGGCAGTAATATCCTTTAATGTCTTCGCTCATCCAATCGTCGAGGCTGATCTGATGCACGGGGAGGAAAAAGAAGGTATTGGCCCCGAATTCATAGCGATTCAGCCCCTTCCGCCGGACCATTGTACCGTGGGTAATCAGGATAAAATCATTGACTGTTTTCCGGTGGGGAGCCATTGGGAATTGCATCGCCTGCCGTACATCTTCGAGCCGGTTTATGTGGAATAGATTATGGTCAACACCTTTTGTTAAATGCCAGCCGGATTCCTTGAATATGATCCCGCCAAGGGTAGCTGGAGTCACGGTTGGAACCGGCTCTGACTTATTTTTTGTCATAGGATTTATTGCTATATGACTATTCTTTTCAGATACCTTCACCCTTTATTGCCAGCAAAAAACAAGCCAATAATCGTCAATATCAATCTTTCGGGATAATCGCATTTTTTTGACAGAATTACAGCCGGGCCGCCGGGTAACTAACCCACAAGTAATAAGGGTGAAAAATCCTGATATATCGGGTAACCCTGTCGAAAAAAGAGGCTATCTGTGCGTAACTTAGCTGTGTCTTACCCCGCGCTTAACCCCATGAAAAACGCTCTATTTTCGCTTCTTTGCCTGTTTTTACTCGACGCGCATGCTCAGACTGATACTGCCCGATCACCTATTGACTTAAATGAGGTACAGGTGGTAGCCCGGAAATTTCCAACCAAAGGGCCACAACTTTACCAGATCGAAACCATTACCCGTGAGCTGATTGCCACTCGTAACCCCATGAACTCTGCCGACCTGTTTGGACAAACTGGCAATGTTTTTGTGCAGAAGAGTCAGGGGGGGGGAGGAAGCCCGGTTTTGCGTGGTTTTGAGTCGAGCCGGGTGCTGATTGTGGTGGATGGTGTTCGCCTGAATAACGCTATTTATCGGGCTGGCCACCTCCAGAATGTCCTCCGAATCGACCCATCCATGCTCGAACGGGCCGAGGTGCTGTTTGGTCCGTCGTCGCTCATTTATGGCAGCGATGCCCTCGGCGGGGTTATGTATTTCCAGAGCCGCAACCCCGACTTGTCGGATGGCAAAAACTGGGTGGTGAAACCCGCGGCTTATGTCCGCTATGGCTCGGCAACTGGCGAACGAACGGCCCACGCCGATGTGAGCGCGGGAAACAACAAACTCGGTTTCCTGACCAGTGTGACCTATGCCAAATTCGGCGACATTGTGCAGGGTAATCGTCGCCGGGCTGCTTACCCGACTTTTGGAAAATTGCTTCAATACGTCGAACGGACTAATAATGAGGATGTTGTCGTGACAAACTCAAGCCCAAACCGGCAGGTTGGGTCAGCCTATCACCAGATTGATTTGATGCAAAAAGTGCTGTTCCGCCCCTCCGATCGCGTACAACATACGCTTAATGTGCAGTATTCAACCACCGGAAACGTGCCGCGCTACGACCGCCTGAGCGAAGTTACCAGTGGAAAACCGCGCTTTGCCGAATGGTATTACGGTCCCGAAAATCGCCTGCTCACGGCCTACAACCTGACCCTTTCGCGCCCAAGCCTGCTCTATGACCGGGCCATGCTAACGGCTGCTTACCAAAACAGTAGCGAGAGTCGGATTAGTCGCCGGTTGGGAGCCGCCACTCGTAGCGAACAGCAGGAACGGGTAGGTGTGTGGTCGCTGAACGCCGATTTGCAGAAACAGGCCGGTGAACACCTTATACAGTATGGGGTTGAGTTTGCCCACAATGCCGTAACCTCTACTGCCCAAACCATAAATGCAACAACCGGAGCCGTTGGCCCGTTCAACTCGCGGTATCCCGATGGTGGTAGCACCCTCCGAACGGCGGGCGTGTATGTGAGTGATCAACTGGCTCTGAATAAGTCGTTTATGCTCAATGCGGGCCTGCGCTACAGTTTGTCAGACCTGATCGCCCGGTTCATCGACAAAACATTTTTCCCGTTTCCATTTACTTCCATTCAGCAGCAACCCAGTGCGCTCACCGGCAACCTTGGCCTGTTATATAGCCCCAACGAACGTACTCGCATCGCCCTGTTGGGGTCAACGGGTTTTCGCGCCCCCAACGTGGACGATCTGACGAAGGTGTTCGACTCCCGGGCGGGGTCTTTGGTGGTGCCAAACCCGACCATCAAACCCGAATATACCTACAACGGCGAACTGACAGCCAGTCGGTGGGTGGGGAGCTGGTTGCGGCTGGAAGGGACCTATTTTTACACCCTGTTCGATAAAGCGATTGTGGTGGATGCGTTCACACTCGACGGGCAAAGTAAAGTGCTATATGCCGGTCAGTTGAGCCAGGTGTTGGCTGCTCAGAACAAGCGGAGTGCCGTTATTCAGGGCTGGAACGTGGCGGCTCTGGTTCGGCTTAATAACCAGCTTACCCTGAGCAGCACCTTGAATCATACGAACGGCCGGATCAACGATGCCACCAACACCCCACTTGACCATATTCCACCAACTTTTGGCCGCACCGCGCTCACCTACCAACATAAGAATGTGCAAGCCGAAGTC
This sequence comes from Cytophagales bacterium, assembly GCA_031411995.1. Taxonomy (GTDB): domain Bacteria; phylum Bacteroidota; class Bacteroidia; order Cytophagales; family Spirosomataceae; genus Rudanella. The sequence goes on along the minus strand of JANOCD010000007.1, from coordinate 17,615 downwards.
TGGACTATGTATAACGGCTGGAAACGAATTGGTGCGTATAACCCCGAAGGCGAAGACAACGCTCAATATGCCACGCCCGACGGAATGCCCGCCTGGACGACGCTGAACGTGCGGGCTTCGGTAAAAATTGGCCCGTATCTAACCGCTCAGGCGGCTGTAGAGAATCTTTTTGACGTGAATTACCGCTATTTTGCCAGTGGTATTAGCGCACCGGGACGAACTGTGGTGGTGACTTTACGGATGAAGGGGTGAGGATAGTTTTGGTTTCATTGGCTGCGCCGTTTCTATTGTTTTATTGCTGCAAATACACGCAAACCGCAGAAACGGCGTAGCCAATAAACAATAGAAACGGCATAGCCAATGAAACTACAGAAACTGTCTCACAGCCACTCCCGTGAGAGTTCTCTGGTAAGTTCCACTAATTTGCCGTATTCGCTGGGTTTGGAAATGAAAGCGTTGGCTCCCTGCTGCAGAGCCTGTTTTTGATCGGTCTTGTTAGACGAGGTGCTGAAAATAATAATAGGTAGCCACACATCGGGTAGGGCAAGCCGAACTGCCTGCAGCGTCTCAAAACCACCCATGCGAGCCATATTTAAATCCAGCAAAACAAGTTTGGGCAAAGGAGATGCCTCCCGAAGTTGGAACAGTAACTGGTCGCCATCATCTATGGTATGAACGGTTACATCGGGATTGGCCTGCTTGAATGCCGCCCTAACCAATAACTGATCGTCGCTGTCGTCGTCAACCAGCCAAACCCATGGTGTATTTTCGGTGTTCATGTGTATGAGCATGTAAATACAGTAGAGCTTAGTTGCTGTAAGTTGTGTAAAAATAGGCTGTTTGCTTGATCAAAACATTAATTACTTAAGTATAACTGGTTAATTCTTTATGAAATTTGTTAAGTGTTAACGCTCATATAACTTACTTGTTGATGGTCTTTCGCTATACCGTTCATAACCAAATCTATACGTTCGAAAATTTGCGCATACTGCTGGCAAAGGCAACCCCTTTGCGGTCGGGCGATCAACTGGCAGGTGTGGCTGCAGGGTCTGCAGAAGAACGGGTCGCGGCTCAACTGGCTCTCGCCGATGTACCGCTGAAAACATTCCTCAACGAAACGGTCATTCCCTACGAATCGGATGAAGTGACACGCCTGATTATCGACTCACACCGACTCGATGCTTTTGCCCCCGTGAGCCATCTCACGGTGGGCGAATTGCGCGATTTTTTGCTGGCCCATTCCACTACCACCGAAACCCTGACTCAACTGAGCCGGGGACTCACCCCCGAAATGGTGGCCGCCGTTACCAAACTGATGCGCAATCAGGATCTGATTGGAGTGGCGGCAAAATGCGAGGTAATAACCAAGTTTCGGAACACGATTGGCCTGCGGGGGCGGCTCTCGACCCGGCTCCAGCCCAACCACCCCACCGACGATTTTCGGGGAATTGCCGCTAGCATGGTCGATGGGTTGCTTTATGGCAATGGTGATGCGGTGATCGGGATCAACCCCGCCACCGACCACACCAACACGGTTATAAACCTGCTCCAGATGATTGATTCGGTGCGGGAGCGGTTCCAGATTCCAACCCAAAGCTGCGTGCTAAGCCACATTACCACCACTATTGCTGCCATTGAACGCGGTGCCCCCGTCGATCTGGTGTTCCAGTCGATTGGCGGTACTGAGGCCACCAATCGCTCGTTTGGGGTGTCGCTGGCAACTTTGCAGGAGGGGCTTGAAGCGGGACAATCGCTGAAGCGCGGCACGGTGGGGCAGAACCTGATGTATTTCGAGACGGGGCAGGGGAGTTCGCTCTCGGCGGGGGCGCACCACGGAGTCGATCAGCACACCTGCGAGGTGCGGGCCTATGCCGTGGCGCGGGCTTTCGAGCCGCTGCTGGTGAATTCGGTGGTTGGTTTCATTGGGCCGGAATACCTGTACGACAGCAAGCAGATTATTCGGGCGGGTTTGGAAGATCATTGCGCGGGCAAACTACTGGGCCTGCCCATGGGCGTTGACGTGTGCTATACCAATCATGCTGAAGCTGATCAGGACGACATGGATACGCTGCTGACCCTGCTCGGCACGGCAGGCGTGACCTATATTATGGGCATTCCCGGTGCCGACGATGTGATGCTACATTACCAAAGCACGTCCTTTCACGACGCGCTCTATTTACGGCAACTCCTTAATCTCCGGCCAGCCCCGGAGTTTGAAGCTTGGCTCCAACACATGAATCTCAGCGACGACGGTCTTCGGCTGAATCCGGTTTCGGCAACGCACAGGCTATTGAGTGGCATCACCCCATAAACCAAAACTTCATGCCTATCCTGCATCATATCAGCTATTTAGATGCGCATAAACGGCTATTGGTCAGTTTAGGAGTAGCCGGTCTGACGGCCGTTTTTCTATATCGGTTTGTCGATTCAACCACCCTCGGAATGATTGTTTGGCTGGTCTATACGCTGGTTTATCTTGGCTTAACCTGGATCACCATACTGACCGCGCACCCCCGAAATCTTCGGAGTTTGTCCGTGGCTCAGGATACGAGCCGGACGCTGAGTTTTGTGTTTGTTATCCTGTGTGCCTTTGCCAGTTTAGCGGCTGTTGTGATCCTTTTTAAATCGGGAGTGGACGAACCGGGGCATAGCAAAAATCTGCATGTTAGCCTGGCAGGCTTAGTGGTCTTAAGTTCCTGGTTTTTGGTTCACACGGTCTTTACGCTCCGCTATGCACACCTTTTTTATGATATTCGGGGTAAAGGCGACACTGATAACCAGCAAAAAGTCAATGGTGAACTGGTGACGGGCGGGCTGGATTTCCCTGCTGACGATGCTCCTGATTACCTCGACTTCGCCTATTTTTCATTTATTATCGGTATGACCAGTCAGGTATCCGATGTAGCCGTGCAGTCTAAAACCATGCGCCGGATTGCGTTGATACACGGCATTCTGGCTTTCTTTTTCAATACATCCATCATTGCGCTTAGTATTAACACATTATCTAACGTTTTACAAACAAAATAGCTGGAATGGAGATCAGTGAACCTGTTAGCTGTGCGGGCGCAGGTTAAATTTAAGAACGTATGAAAGAAAAGAAATTTGTCGTAGTTTGCCCCTCATTTGTTCCTTTCCTTAACAAAACCAAATACCGACACGACGGTTATATAAAGTATAGATTAACCAACTACTCATGTCTCAACAATCGTCCAAACACGTTGATGTTCTCATCATTGGCGTTGGGCAGGCAGGCAAACCACTTGCTCAGGCGTTTGCCCAGAAAGACCATTCTGTTGCCCTGATCGAACGGAAATTCGTCGGTGGCACCTGTATCAACTATGGATGTACCCCCACTAAAACCTTGTTGGCTTCTGCACAAATGGCCCATCAGGCCCGGCGATCCGCAGAATACGGTATCAAAACGGGTGCTGTGACAGTTGATTTTCGGGCGATTATCGAACGGAAAAATGGCATTGTCGAAAAATTCAGGAAAGGCATCGAAGAATCACTGGACAAAGCCGAAAATATAGATCTGATTCAGGGTGAAGCCCGCTTTGCTGGCCCCCGCAAAGTGACCGTTTCCACTGACAACAGCCAACCCCAAACCATTACTGCCGACCTGATTTTTATAAACGCTGGCACCCATCCCAAACAACCCGATATTCCCGGTCTCGACACGGTTAACTGGCACACGTCGACCACTCTGATGGACATTGATACCCTGCCCGATCATTTGTTGATTTTGGGCGGGGGCTACATTGGCGTAGAGTTCAGCCAGATGTTTCGTCGGTTCGGGAGCCGGGTTACCATGCTCGTTCGGGGTGAGCAACTACTTCCCCATGAAGACCCCGACGTGGCCGAAGAACTTGCTGGGATTCTAACGGATGAGGGGATAAAGATTCACTATGATGCCGATATACAGGCGGTTAGTGAAAGTCGCTCTGGTGGTATTACCGTAAAATTTAGTGCCAATGGTAAAGCCAGTCAGGTGAGTGGTTCGCATCTGCTGGTGGCCGTTGGCAGCACTCCCAACACGGATACACTAAACCTGTCGGCAGCGGGTGTGGCAACCGACGAGCATGGGTTTATTACCGTCAACGATCAACTCGAAACCAGCCAACCCGGTGTTTACGCCCTCGGCGACATCAAAGGTGGTCCGGCGTTCACCCACATTGCCTACGATGATTACCGGATCGTGAAACAAAACCTGCTCGAAAACGGCAACGCCAGCATTGCCGGTAGACCGTTGCCTTACACGGTTTTCACCGATCCGCAACTGGGCCGCATTGGCCTGAACGAACAGGAAGCCAAACAACTTGGCAAGGCTGTGAGAGTGGCCACGATGCCTATGAGTTGGGTGGGTCGCGCCATTGAAACGGGCCATGCCAAAGGGTTCATGAAAGTGCTGGTCGATGCAGAGTCCGACCAGATACTGGGCGCGGCCATACTCGCTATGGAAGGGGGTGAACTAATGTCGATCCTGCAAATTGCCATGATGGGTCAGTTGCCCTATCAGCGGATTCGGGATGCCATTTTTGCCCACCCGACCCTCGCCGAAGGCCTAAATAATCTTTTTACTAAACTCGACCAATAAATGATTACGTCAATAGCCCAATCGAAGCTACTTGCTGATTACCTGGCCGTTCGTGCCTGGTCGGTTCGGCTGTGTGCATCGCTCGAAACCGATGATTATGTGGTGCAGCCCACGGCGGATGTTAGCCCGCCCAAGTGGCATTTGGGCCACACAACCTGGTTTTGGGAAACCTTTGTGCTGGTGCCGAACGCACCCGGTTACCTGGTTTTCAACGACGACTTCAGCTTCGTTTTTAATAGTTATTACGAGAGCGTTGGTCGCCGGGTTCTGCGCACCCAACGGGGCAACATGACCCGCCCAACGGTGGCTGAGGTCTATCGATATCGTGATTATGTGGATGAACACATGAGCCGGTTTCTGGATGAACATGAGCCTAGTACGGCCCTTAACTCGCTCATCACCCTCGGCCTGAACCACGAGCAGCAACACCAGGAACTGCTCATCACCGACATCAAATACATTCTGGGTCATAACCCCCTGTTTCCGGCCATTGCGATGCCCATTCGGGAACACGCGCCTGCCCAAAAGGGGCCATCTGTCACGGTGGGGGAGGGGGTTCACGAAATTGGTTTTCGGGAGGTGGAATCAGGCAGGTTCCACTTCGACAATGAGTTGGGCGTTCACAAGGTCTATCTGAACAAAACCACTGTGGCCGGGCAATTGATCACTAATGCCGACTATCTGGAGTTTATTCAGGCAGGGGGCTACCGGCAGTTTGGCCATTGGCTTGCCGATGGCTGGGGTTGGGTCAATGCCAACGGAGCAAAGGCCCCACTTTACTGGCATCAGATTGATAACCAGTGGTATAACTACTCTTTCGATGGACTGGTGCCGGTTGATGGTGACGCGCCGGTCTGCCATGTGAATCACTACGAAGCTGATGCCTATGCCCGTTGGCGTAGCCTGAGCGAGCCGGGTGTGCGTTTGCCCACCGAGTTTGAGTGGGAAACAGCGGCCCGGCATGATTCTTCCTTTCCGTGGGGGCAACGCTGGGAATGGACAGCCTCGGCCTACTTACCATACCCCGGATTTACGACTGCCGGGGGAGCCGTGGGTGAATACAATGGCAAATTTATGAGCGGACAGATGGTGTTGCGGGGTGCCTCGGTGGCTACGCCCGCTGGCCATGAACGCGCTACCTATCGCAACTTTTTTCAACCAGATAAGCAATGGCAATTTTCGGGAATCCGGTTGGTCAGGCCGTAAACGGACATACAGTAGCCCTACACGTCAACGGCAATGGGCCTATAATTCCGGCTCCCGGCGAACCCACTAGGCTCACCGAAACGCTGGCTGAAGAAGTGCAACTGGGGCTGACGAAATCACCCAAAAGCCTGTCGTCGCGGTTTTTTTATGACGACGAGGGGAGTCGTCTGTTTCAGGCCATCATGCACCTGCCCGAATATTACCTCACTCGCGCAGAATTTGAGATTCTGGATACCTACAAGCAAGCCCTGCTCGATTTGTTTGGGGCCGACGACCGCCCGTTTGAACTGGTTGAACTGGGCGCGGGCGACGGTCTGAAAACAAAGGTGTTGATCGACTATTTCTGGAATCAGGGAGCCACGTTCAGCTATGCCCCGGTCGATATTTCGAAAGGAGCGTTGGATAGTTTAGCTGCCGATATTCGCGGGCAATGGCCTCATTTACAGATTGATCCGCAGGAGGGTGAGTACCTGAAAGCGTTGAATCGGTTAGCCGAAACGCCCCGCCAACCCATTGCCGGACATGCGAATCCCCGGCGGGTGGTGCTGTTTCTGGGGTCGAACATTGGCAACTTCGCCCCAGCCGATGCCCTTGCCTTTTACCAGAAAATTAGTGAGCAACTCCAGCCCGGCGATCTGTTGCTGACGGGTTTCGATCTGCAAAAGCACCCCGCCATTATTCACGCAGCCTACAACGACAGTCAGGGTCTGACACGGGCTTTCAACCTGAACCTGCTCCGGCGCATCAACCGCGAACTCGGTGCCGATTTTGACCTGCTGGCTTTTGATCATTACGAAACCTACCAACCCGAAACCGGCGAGGCCCGCAGCTATCTGGTGAGCCGGGAAGAGCAATTGGTAACCGTGGCTGGTCTCGATTTGACTGTCCCCTTTGAACGCGGGGAAGTGATCTATACCGAAATGTCGCGCAAGTTCACCCGCAGAGGCATTGAAGAGTTAGCTGACCAAACAGGCTTCCACGTAAGTGGTTGGTTCACAGACTCGAAAGACTATTTCGCTGATGTGGTGTATGAAAAGCAGTAAGGGCAGGACGGATTATTCGGGTTTGAACTTGAGCCTGAATAATCCGTCGCGAAAACGAATCACCTGTTTACTCGTATCGGTTAGTGTTAGCGCAAACTGGCCTTCGACTATGTTAGTGGCATAGTCAATGCGATTGACGCGAACCCAGTTTGGCTTGCTTTTTTGATAGCCGAAAGCCCGGAAAGTTCCATTACCTGGAAACGTTTGCCAATAATGTTGACTAAGGTTGTTTAGTGTACCGCAGCGGGCCACTTTTGGTAGCCTGTATCGGCCCCGTTTTAACGGAATATTGTCAAGATTCAATACTTGGGTGGAATAACAATCACCAGTTATACACCCATCCGGTTTAGGGGTTTTTCGGGTTGGAGGCATGCCTTTATAGAGAATATCGGTTCTGATAATCAGCATGAACTGCTGACCCTTACAGCGTTTATCCTTACTTTCATAAATCCTGGCGGGAGTGACTGTCCCAAACCATGTTGAATCGTTCATCATGGCGGTAACGCTATATTGATTGTCCACTAAATGGGGAGGTCGGGAACAGCCGAAGCAGAATCCAAGAAACAGAAGAAAACAGAGGAAAAGCTGCATGATAGAGTATTTTAAACCTAAACCTAACTCAATAGAAAAGACCAGAAAAACCCACTTTATGGCTCTTTCTGGTCTTTTTAACTTTTGCCTGATTTATGCTTTACGCCATCACCCCGTATAACTCTTCGCGTTGTTGCTTCACGCGGGAGTCGGAGATGAATTCGTCGTAGGTCATCAGCTTATCGAGGATGCCCTTTGGCGTGATTTCGATGATGCGGGTGGCAATGGTTTCCACAAACTGATGGTCGTGGGAAGTGAACAGAATTGGCCCTTTGAACTCGATGAGGCCCCGGTTTTCTGCTTCGATGGATTCGAGGTCGAGGTGGTTGGTTGGCTCATCGAGCACCACTACATTGGCTCCCGACAGCATCATTTTCGAGAGCATACAGCGGACTTTTTCGCCCCCCGATAGCACCGAAGACTTCTTCAGCGACTCCTCGCCCGAAAATAACATCCGGCCCAGGAAACCCCGGATAAAACTTTCGTCTTTTTCTTCGGAATACTGCCGGAGCCAGTCTACGAGGTTCAGGTCGTTCTCGAAAAACGGCTCCCGGCCTGCGTCGTTGGGGAAATACGCCATCGTGATGGTCACGCCCCAGCGGAAGGTGCCGGAGTCGGCTTTGCGAACGCCCGCCAGAATATCCATCAGGGCTGTAACCGCTAATCCATCACGGCTATACAGGAACACCTTGTCTGCACGACTGATCGTAAACGACACATTTTTAAAGAGTTGTGTACCGTCTTCTGCCGTGTAGGTCAGGTTTTCGACCGTCAGAATCTGGTCACCAACCTCGCGCTCCGGCTTGAAGTTGATGTAAGGGTACTTCCGGGACGAATAGGCAATGTCCTCAATCGTAAGTTTTTCGAGCAACTTGGCCCGGCTGGTGGCCTGCTTCGACTTGGAGGCATTGGCCGAGAATCGCCGGATAAACTCTTCGAGTTCTTTGCGCTTGTCTTCGGTCTTTTTGTTCTGATCCTGGCGTTGCCGAAGCGCCAACTGACTCGATTCGTACCAGAACGTGTAGTTACCGGGGTACATCTTCACCTTCGAGAAGTCGATGTCCACGATGTGCGTACAGACCTGATCCAGGAAGTGACGGTCGTGGGAAACCACGATCACGGTGTTCTTGAAATTGGCTAAATAGTTCTCTAACCAAATGCTCGACTCCACGTCGAGGTTGTTGGTTGGTTCGTCCAACAGCAGCACGTCGGGGTTACCAAAAAGGGCCTGAGCAAGCAGCACACGCACTTTTTCGGAACCGTTGAGATCGGCCATCTGCGCGTAGTGAAGGTCTTCTTTAATACCCAAACCCGACAACAGCGAAGCCGCATCCGACTCAGCATCCCAGCCGTTCATCTCGGCAAACTCCGATTCGAGGTCGGCAGCGCGTTCGCCGTCGGCATCGGTAAAATCGGTTTTGGCGTAGAGCACGTCTTTTTCCTGCGTGATATCATACAGGCGTTGGTTGCCCATAATAACCGTTTGCAGCACCGGAAACTCATCAAAAGCGGATTGATTTTGCTTCAGCACCGACATGCGGGAACCGGCGGGCATGCTGACATTGCCCGTTTGGGGTTCAATCTCGCCCGACATAATTTTCAGAAACGTTGACTTACCGGCTCCATTGGCACCGATAACACCGTAGCAGTTGCCTGGCGTGAACTTGATATTGACATCGTCGAACAGTACTCGCTTACCATACCGAAGCGAGACGTTAGATACATTAACCATTAGTATTTTGGAATTGGGGACTTGAGGTAGTTGGTAATTGAGTTAATCCTGAGTTACCTTGACTACCACATCTATCCGTCTTGAGGTTTCTAATTTTCGGGTGCAAAGATACGAAATTTTGCGGCTCGGTGGGCTGGGAATCGGGCATATATAGCCTATAAGCCACCCAAATACGGAACCAATAAAATTCGTACTTTTGGCTAATCAACTCCCAACACATGTCCCCATTCACAAATTCTGTTGCCCTCATTACCGGTGCTGCTTCGGGGATTGGCCGCTCATTGGCTATTCAGGCTGCCTGTCAGGGAGCGCACGTAATTGCTACAGACATTAACGAGGCTGGTCTTGCCGAAACGAATCAATTTGCGGGTGGCAAACTCGAATGCCACCGACTGGATGTTTCCAACGCCGACGCGATCCTTGCTTTTGCTGACAAAATTATCCCGACGCTTAACGCTCGCCCGTTGCTGCTGGTGAACAATGCGGGGGTTGCTCTCGCCAGCGGCCCATTTTCGGAAACCTCCCTGACCGATTTCGACTGGCTTCTCAGTATCAACCTGTTTGGGGTGATTCGCCTGACAAAAGCGTTTCTGCCCTATCAGGTTCAAACCAATTCGGGCCACATCGTGAACGTGTCGAGCGTGTTTGGCCTGGCGGGTGTGCAACATCAATCGGCCTATTGCACGGCCAAATTTGGGGTGCGTGGCTTCACCGAAACCCTCCGCATGGAACTGATGGGCACTGGCATTGGCGTAACCACGGTTCATCCCGGCGGCATTGACACCAACATTGCCCGCGCTGCCCGCCTGGGGTCGGGGGGCTTTGTTTCGGAAGCCATGCACAAGCAGGGAGCTATCAGTTTTAAAGAAGCCGCCAAAACCACCCCCGACGAAGCCGCCCGCCAAATTTGGGCCGGTGTCGAAAACCGCAAAGTCCGCGTGGTGATTGGTGCCGACGGTCGTCTGATTGACCGGGTCACGCGCCTGTTCCCGTCGGGCTATACAAAAATGATCAAAAACCAGATTGAGAAAGCGTTTAAAGCGGAATGAAACCTGAAATATGAAACATCTTTTACTACTCCTCCTGACAATCCCAGCCTTTTCTCAAACAACCACCATTTTGCCCGAACGCGAACGCGCCCGGTTTGTGGATGAGGTGCTGGAAGATCGTTTTACGAACCTGCTTCCCCAACTCATGCGCCGGGAAGGCATCGATATGTGGGTGATTATCTCCCGAGAATACAACGAAGACCCGGTGCTGAAAACCATGCTTCCCGCCAATTGGCTCTCGGCCCGTCGGCGGACAATCATGGTGTTCTTCGATACGGGGAAACAAGGAGTTGATGCCCTGGAACGGCTGGCCATTGCCCGATATGATGTGGGGAATTTGCTCAAAGGATCCTGGGATATCGACATTCGGCCGAATCAGTGGGATGCGCTGGTCGACATTATTCAAAAACGAAACCCGAAGAAAATCGGTCTGAATTTCTCCGACAACTACGCCCATGCTGACGGGCTGACGTTCACTGAGCAGCGGGAGTTTATGGCTAAACTCCCCGTCGATTTTCAGAAACGGGTGGTATCGGCAGAACGGTTGGCGGTGGGTTGGCTGGAGTCGCGGACGGCAAAAGAAATGGCCGTTTATCCGTTGATCTGTCGGTTATCACACCAGATTGTGCAGGAAGGTTTATCCGAAAAGGTGATTCAACCAGGCGTAACCACCACTGACGATGTGGTGTGGTGGTATCGGCAGCGCATCACTGAGCTGGGTTTGGAAACCTGGTTTCACCCGACTGTCGATGTGCAACGAGCGGATGAAGCCAAGTTCGATCACCTCCGCACGTTTGCCAAGCGACCCTCCGGCGAGGTGATTATGCCCGGCGATCTGCTCCACGTTGATTTTGGCATTACGTACCTCCGCCTGAACACCGACCAACAGCAACATGCCTACGTGCTTCGGCCCGGCGAAACGCAGGTTCCCGAAGCAATTCAGGCGGCTTTCCGGCAGGGCAACCGCTTGCAGGAGATATTGACAGAGCGATTTCAGACGGGCAAATCGGGCAATCAGATTCTGCGGGAGGCTTTGGAGCAGGCACAGAAAGAAGGCATTAAAGGCACTATTTACACCCATCCCATTGGCAGTCACGGCCACGCTGCCGGGCCAACCATTGGCATGTGGGATCAGCAAAAAGGCGTTCCCGGCCCCGGCGATTATCCCCTGTTGCCCAACACGGCCTATTCCATTGAACTGAACGCGGCTGTCGAAATACCGGAATGGAAAAAGACTGTGCGGATCATGCTCGAAGAAGACGGCTCATTCGATGGGCAACGGTTTCAGTACATTGACGGTCGGCAAACCGAGATTTACACCATTCCGAGGACATTGGGCTATGTGAAGTGAAGCAACTAATCTGGTAGGAACGTCGTTTTCGTATTATGAATTAAGTAGAAAAAGTAAGTTAGTTAGGCCAATTAGTGAATTTTGTCATGACAACAAGCAATCAGGAGGAATTACGGGAGCATGATGCTATACAACTACGAATGGTTGCAGTAGCACGGCGTATGATGGAAAGCAAACGGCAACTTCGACAAGAGATTAAAGACGATATGAAGAAGCCAGAAATTAGAGCTGCCATAGATGAATTAAAAAGACGAAATGCAGCGCGAACCCGTCGGTCCCTATGAGTTCATCTATATGGGTGGGCCAACGCATACCTATGTTTTTGTTACGGAGATTCAGGTTATTTATGAAATCAAGTTTAAACCGAGTAGCTACATATTCGGAACTCAACCACCTTTCACTGAATTCGCTTATGAATTTGTGATTGAAGTGGCGGAAAATCCCTTGCCCAAACTACCGCCACCTGATGGGGCCATACCACTGACCATAGCCTGCATATTCAATCATTTTTTTGCGGCCAAAGAGACAGTTGTTGTTTATATCTGCGACAATGCGGATGGCCGCGCTAATGCTCGAAATCGAAAGTTTTCGACTTGGTTTGACCAGACTTTACCAGGTGGCCTTAGCTTTTTGAAATTTGATTATCGCTTTGGCACTGATGCGGAATACTTTCTAACTTCGTTAATCATGCGCATCGACAACCCCCGGATGGCTGATGTAGTCGTGGCCTTTCAAAGGCTTTCCGTCGATGTACAGTAACCCCGAAAAGTAACGGTTTCAGTACATCGACGGTCGGCAAACCGAGATATACACCATTCCGAGAACGTTGGGTTATGTGAAGTGAGTAAGGATGCCTGGTTATTCGTGAACGCCTAAACAATACCCTCCCAATTTTAGTAGAATACAAAAAGGGATGGTTGGCCCAATGGTCTGCTGTCCCTTTCTAATGGGTTGGCAAGGCAACACGGCCTGTCACCCGTTTATTTTTTGTTAACTTTCGGCCATCAATCCCATATTTAACATCTGCGATTTCAAATCCGCGATCAGACCGACTGTCAAGTAACTTATGGCAAAACGAACTCCTGCTTCCGATTCCGATCAAGCCCCGAAAGCAACCCGCAAAACCAAAGCGGCTCTTCAACCAAGTCCTGAAATCGACCAAACCCCTGCCCCTGAAACACCGCCAACGGCGCAGGCAATCGTTTCTGGTCCCTATTCCCGCTTCACCGATTTCGATATTCACCTGTTCCGGGGGGGGAAACACCACCGGCTTTACGAGAAATTTGGGTCGCATGTGGTCGAACACAATGGCGTTACGGGAACGTATTTCGCTGTATGGGCACCCTCTGCCCGCTATGTTTCGGTGATTGGCGATCTCAACGGCTGGGATCGGGGAAGCCATACCATGAACGTTCGTTGGGATGGGTCGGGCATTTGGGAACTCTTCGTGCCCAACGTGGGCAGCGGACTAACTTACAAGTATTTTATTGTTCACGAGAGCGGTCGCGAAGTGGAGAAAGGTGACCCCTACGCGCATTTGTGGGAGGTGCCGCCCCTTACGGCCTCCAAAGTGTGGGACACTTACTACGAATGGGACGATGCCGAATGGATGCAGAACCGGGCCGCCAAAAATGCCCTGAATGCTCCCTATTCGGTTTACGAAGTGCATTTGTCGTCGTGGAAACGCGACCCCGGCAACCCGGATCGCGAACTGAGCTACGGCGAAATTGCCGACGCGCTTGTGCCGTATGTGCAGGAGATGGGATTCACCCACGTTGAGTTTATGCCCATTATGCAGTACCCGTATGCACCCTCGTGGGGCTACCAGATTACGGGTTACTACGCCCCAAGCAGCCGGTTTGGAACGCCCCAGGAGTTCATGCGCCTGATCGAACGATTGCATCAGGCGGGTGTGGGTGTGATTCTGGACTGGGTGCCCTCGCACTTCCCCGGCGATGCCCACGGTCTCTACGAATTCGACGGCTCGCACCTTTACGAACACCCCGACCCGCGCCAAGGCTACCATCCCGACTGGAAATCGTATATTTTCAATTACGGTCGGCCCGAAGTGCGCTCGTTTCTGTTGTCGAATGCCCTGTTTTGGCTCGACCGCTGCCATGCCGACGGCTTGCGCGTTGATGCTGTTGCGTCGATGCTCTACCTCGACTATTCGCGGAATGCGGGCGAGTGGGAACCCAATATGTTTGGGGGTCGCGAGAATCTGGATGCCATCTCGCTGTTTAAAGAACTGAACGAAGCCGTTTATAAAGAATTCCCGGATACACAGACCATTGCGGAGGAGTCAACGGCGTTTCCGGGCGTGTCGCGCCCTGTTTACACGGGCGGTTTGGGCTTTGGTATGAAGTGGATGATGGGCTGGATGAACGACACGCTCCGGTATTTCCAGCGTGACCCGGCCTTCCGCAAATTCCACCAGGATGAGTTGACGTTCAGCACGGTGTATGGTTATACCGAGAATTTCATGCTGCCCCTGTCGCACGATGAGGTGGTGTACGGCAAGAAATCGTTGGTAAGCAAAATGCCGGGCGACGAGTGGCAGCGGTTCGCCAATTTGCGGCTGTTGTTTTCGTATATGTTTACGCACTCCGGCACCAAACTCCTGTTTATGGGGGCCGAATTTGGTCAAACCGCCGAGTGGAAATTCGACACCAGCCTCGATTGGCACTTGCTCGACTACGCTCCCCACAAGGGCATGGCCGAATGCGTGAAAGCGCTCAACAAACTCTACCGCACTGAGCCGGCCCTGTTCGACCGGACGTTTACGGAGGACGGTTTTGAGTGGATCGACACCAGCGACCGCGAGAACAGCATTCTGACCTACGCCCGCAAAGGCCACCACCCGGAGGTATCACTCATTGTGGTGCTGAACATGACTCCTATTCCCCGCACCGACTACCGAATCGGTGTTCCAGCGGCTGGGACCTACGCGGAAGTATTCAATTCTGATGCCCGTGAGTTCTATGGCAGTGGCGTGCTGAATGCCGAACCAATGACTTCGGAAGGTGAAGAATGGCATGGAAAAGCCAACTCATTACGGATAAACATTCCGCCATTAGGAGCTGTGGTGCTGAAAGCAAAAGCATAAATAGCCTGAATAATCGACAGACCCGGTAAGCTGCTTACCGGGTCTGTTTCGTTTCGTTCACCTACCAAAGCCTAACTACTATTGAAATTTAACATAAGCCGATAGTGCCATCTACTGCCCAAAGCTGTAATTTTAGGGTTCAAATAAGCTAAGTGCCTACCTAACTAAATCATATACTATAATGATGCGACGTTTTCTGACGCTGGCCGTTTGGGTTTTCGGAATCGGACTGAGTCTTTCGGTTTCCGCCCAGCAAACTGCCGCTGACTATTTCGAGAATGGAATTACAAAAAGTAAATCAGGTGATTTTGCCGGTGCCCTTCAGGCGTTTAGCATGGCCATTACCATGAATCCGGAAAATGCGCCGAGTTACTACAACCGGGGTCTCGCCAAAGCAAATCTGAAAGATCACCGGGGAGCCATTCTGGACTATGACCGGGCCATCGACCTGAACCCCAAAGATGCTTATGCTTACCTGAGCCGGGGGGTTAGCAAAAGCAAACAGGATGATCACCGGGCTGCCACCCTCGACTTTGGTCGGGCCATCGAACTAAGCCCCGACGATCCACAGGCTTATTACAACCGGGGAGTTAGTCGTAGTCGGTTAGATCAGTATCGGGGTGCTTTGCAGGATTTTAACCGTACCATTGAACTGGAGCCAACCAATGTCAATGCTTTTTATGCACGAGGGCTTACCAAACAGAAACTGGAAGACTGGAGTGGTAGCCTTGCCGATTTCTCGAAGGTTGCCGAACTGAATCCTAAACGCGGTCAGGCCTATGCTGGGCGCGGAGAATCGAAGATTCGGTTGAACGATTTTGCAGGTGCTGTAGCCGACCTTAACCGAGCCATTGAGTTCGAGGCCAATGATGGAGAATCCTATTATAATCGGGGGTTCGCCAAGAGTAAATTAGATGATTATAAAGGAGCCTATGCCGATTACGACAAGGCAATAGCCATTCAAGCTACTAATTATAAAGCCTACTACGGACGTGGATTTTGCCGCAGTAAGCTGAATGATCAGAAAGGGGCCATTCAGGATTTTAACACGGCGGTAGAAATGAACAATGCCAACGCCGAAAGCAAAGTCTATTACACCGGGCCAATCACCCGCCCAATTCTCGACAACCTCCGTAATGTGGTGCAGGAGCGCAACAAAATCAATGATCTGTCGGCAGAGCGTTCGGAGGCTTTTTTTAGCCGCGCCGTTAGCCGCAACAAACAGGGCGATGCCAAAAATGCCATGGTCGATCTCAACCGGGCCATCGAACTGAACCCAACCTACGCCGAAGCCTACTTCACGCGGGGTATTATCCGCTCCCAGCAAGGCGACCAAAAGGGAGCCATCACCGACTGCAACAGTGCCATTAAACTGAATCCCCGCTACGGCGAAGTGTTCTATGTTCGGGGCCTGATCAAACACAGCCTTGGCGACGAAAATGCGGGTTGCCTCGACCTCTCCAAAGCCGGTGAACTCGGCTATACCCCTGCTTATAAGGTGATTAGTGAGTATTGTAATTAATCGTGAATAGAGACGCAAAATTTTGCGTCTCTACTTATTCAAACCGCATATGCTTCACCGACTCCCCGGAATGGGCTAATTCCTGGAGGGAGTCGATACCGATTTGAAGGTGTTTTTCGACAAAATTGGTGGTCACGCGCTTGTCGCTTTCTTCGGTTTTCACACCTTCGGGCACCATTGGGTTATCGGACACCAGCAATAAGGCACCGTGCGGAATGGAGTTGGCAAACCCGACAATGAAAATGGTAGCCGTTTCCATATCGATAGCCATGGCCCGAGTCTCGCGGAGATATTCTTTGAACACTTCGTCGTGTTCCCAAATGCGCCGGTTGGTCGTGTAAACCGTGCCCGTCCAGTAGTCCATCTCATTCTTTTTGATCATCGACGACACCGCCCGTTGCAAACGGAACGAGGGTAAAGCCGGAATTTCGGGCCGCATATAATCGTTGCTCGTGCCGTCGCCCCGGATGGCTGCAATGGGCAAAATCAGGTCGCCGAGTTGGGTTGACCGCTTCAGGCCCCCACATTTCCCCAGAAACAAGACCGCTTTGGGTTGAATGGCCGACAGCAAATCCATAACCGTCGCGGCCATCGCGCTGCCCATGCCGAAGTTAATAATGGTGATATTATTAGCGGTGGCCGTTTGCATGGCCCGCCCGAGACCGTAGATTTCTGCATCGAACTTGGTGGCAAATAATTCGACGTAGTTAATGAAGTTGGTGAGCAAAATGTACTCCCCAAATTGCTCGATAGGGGTTCCGGTGTAGCGCGGAAGCCAGTTTTTTACGATGTCGTCTTTAGTTTTCAATGTAGTGAAAGAGTGAAAGAGTGAAAGAGCGAAAGAGTGAAAGAGTGACGACCCGGCGTTTCAAAGACCGAAAGTATGGGCCGTTTTCGACCACTCTTTCACTCTTTCACTCTTTATCTTTGTAGATGGATGCGCTGAACCTGCCCCCGTTTGGGCATAAAATTAGTGAGATTGGCGGGAAGGCCCACATTTTCGACGCACTTCGCCGAAAGTATGTGCGCCTGACTTCCGAAGAGTGGGTTCGACAACACATGATTCACTTGTTGTTGAGTCATTATCAGTACCCAAAAGCGCTGATGCAATGCGAGGGTGGCCTGACTCTCAACCAAACCCAGAAACGCACGGACCTCGTAGTATTCGACCGAACGGGGCAGCCGTTTCTGGTAGTCGAATGCAAAGCCCCGCACATTACGCTGAATCAGGCGGTTTTCGATCAGATTGCCCGCTACAACCACGTTCACCGCGCTCCGTATCTGATCGTTACCAACGGCCTGCTGCACTATTGCTGTTGCATTGACCACCAAACAACGGCCATCACATTTCTGGACGATTTCCCGGCGTTTGGCTAGAAGCTGTTTGAGTTATTGATTCGAGTCGAAAGGCAGTGGATTTT
>JANOCD010000006.1:0-105037 GCA_031411995.1 Cytophagales bacterium | reverse complement strand
GGCTTCGGGCGGAGTGCTCTACAACTTTGGTAGCGGCAGCCGGCCCGACGGCACGTTGCTTGTGAGTCCGACCACGACGACTGTTTACAGCGTAACGGTAACGGATGCGAATGGCTGCACAGCTGCGGCTACAGGGATGGTGATGGTGAACCCACTGCCTACGCCGACACTGAGCTCAGCGGTGATCTGCGCGGGTCAACGTACTGTACTAAGAGCAACAGGCGGAACGACCTACGATTTCGGCAATGGTGAATCAGCCGGTGCAACACTTGCAGTTACCCCTACTGAGACGACCATTTACACTGTGACGGTGACCAACGGTAATGGCTGTACGGCCACGGCCAGCGGAACAGTCACGGTCAACCAGTTGCCCAACGCTACGCTGTCGAGTGCGACAATCTGTAACGGTCAGTCGGCTACGCTGGTAGCCTCGGGCGGCACCAACTACGATTTCGGCAGTGGCTTATCTACCGACAACACACTGGTGGTCAACCCCTCGGTCACCACCAGCTTTACGGTGACGGTGCGCGTGACGGATGCCAACAGTTGCTCAGCCCTGGCCACGGGTACGGTCACGGTCAATTCCGTGCCAACAGCGGCCTTCAGTTCAGCTACGATCTGTACGGGTCAATCGGCCACCTTGACGGCCACGGGCGGAGTACTCTACAACTTTGGTAGTGGCAACCGCGCCGATGGCACCCTGATTGTGAGTCCGACCACTACGACAAACTATTCGGTAGTGGTTACGAACAGCGATGGCTGCACAGCTGCGGCTACGGCCACGGTGACGGTCAATCCCGTACCTGCTGCTACGCTTAGTTCGGTCAGTATTTGCATTGGTCAGTCGGCTACCTTAACAGCTTCGGGTGGTACCTCGTATGATTTTGGCAACGGACCCGATGCGGGCAATGCCCTGGTGATTAGCCCGGATGTGACCACAACCTATACCGTTACGGTCAGCAGTGGGGTAGGATGCGTGGCCACCGCCAGCGGTACGGTTACGGTCAACCCGTTACCAGTGGCGACATTCAGTAGTGCAACCATCTGCACGGGTGAGTCGGTTACGATAACGGCAACCGGAGGCCGCCTGTATAGCTTCGGCAGCGGTAACACGCCAATGGGTATGCTGGTTGTGAACCCCACGATAACGACTACCTACTCGGTAGTCGTTACGAATGCTACGGGTTGTACGGCGCTGGCTACGGCCATTGTGACGGTGAACCCGCGGCCCAAGGCTACCCTTAGCTCAGCAGTGATCTGTACTGGTGCATCGGCCACGCTCACGGCAACTGGTGGCATTGGTTTCGACTTCGGTACTGGATTTGGCGCAGGCAACTCGCTGGTGGTCTCTCCAACCGCTACGAACACCTACTCGGTCGTGGTGAGCAACGGGGCAGGCTGTACAGCAATCGCGGCAGGTACGGTAACGGTGAACCCGCGGCCAATAGCTATCCTCAGCAGTACTACGATCTGTCAGGAACAAACCGCTACACTCACCGCTGGCGGTGGGGGCAGCTATGAGTTCTCTACGGGCCTGAATAACACCAGCGGCCAGTTCATCGTCAGCCCTGACTCTACCACTACCTACTCGGTGGTCGTGACCAACGCCAGCGGTTGCACCGCTTCGGCTACAGGTACGGTGACGGTCAATCCGCTTCCGCAGATCAGCATTAATCCGGCTAACTCAGTGGTTTGTCTGGGAAGTACAGCCTCACTGACGGTCAACAACTGTACTGGTACCCTGATCTGGTCAACGGGTGAGGTTGTGGCTACAATCAGTGTCACTCCACAAGTGACAACATCTTACTCGGTGACCTGTACCACGCCCCAGGGTTGTACGATTGCTGCTGACGTTCAGGTAACGGTTAACCCACCAGGCTCGGTGAGTGCGGTGAGCAACTCGCCCCTGTGTCCGGGAGAGACCATCGAACTCTCGGCTAGTGGTAGCGGAACAGGATATGCCTGGACTGGGCCCAATGGCTTTACGGCCAACACAGCCAATGTGAGCATTCCCAACGCCACAGCCGTCAACGCGGGTCTCTACAGCGTGACCGTCTCGGGCGGGGCATGTGCCGGTACCGCCAGTACCAATGTCATCATCAACCCAGCCGTAGTGGCAGGGCTGAGCGGGGGTACCATCTGCGCGGATCAATCGGTGACACTAGTGGCTTCGGGTGGGGTAAACTATGAGTTTTTACCGGGCAACACGATCTCGGCCAATGGCCGGTTGGTAGTGAGTCCATCGGTAACAACTTCATACTCGGTGATTGTGACCAACGCCAATGGCTGTACGGGACTAGCTTCGGCTACCGTCACGCTGAACCCGGCCGTAACCGCCAGCTTCAGCTCGGCTACGATTTGCGCGGGTGAATCAGCCACGCTGATAGCTACAGGCGGAACCCTCTACAACTTTGGCAGAGGCAGTACGGCTCAGGGCAGCCTGATTGTGAATCCGACCACGACTACCAATTATTCGGTAGTCGTTACAAACAGCGATGGCTGCACGGCGCTGGCTACGGCAACCGTTACGGTAAATCCAGTTCCTACGGCAACACTTAGCTCCACCGTTATCTGTGCAGGCCAAAGTGCCACGCTAACGGCCACGGGGGGTACCAACTACACGTTGCTCAATACCAATACGGTCAACAGCACGGGTCTATTCACTGTCGCTCCGACTGGCACGAGCACGTACACGGTTCTGGTACGTGATGCCAATGGCTGTACCGATCAGGCCACGGGTACGGTGACGGTAAATACAGTACCACTCGCCACGCTGAACTCGGCGGTAATCTGTGAAGGACAAAGCGTGACGCTGACAGCGACAGGCGGAGCCTTCTACGATTTTGGTAATGGAGAGTTTGCCGACAATACCCTGGTTGTACACCCTGGCACTACCACGACCTACACGGTACTGGTTACGAATGCAAGCGGTTGTACGGCCAGCACGAGCGGTACGGTAACGGTTAATCCTGTTCCTGACGCTACCCTCAGCAGTGCAACCACCTGCGCCGGGCAATCGGTTACGCTCACCGCTACTGGTGGGAACCTGTATAGCTTTGGCAGTGGTAACACGGCCGTAGGTTTGCTGGTTGTGAACCCCACAACAACGACAACGTACTCGGTACTGGTCACCAACGCGACAGGCTGTTCCGCTGTAGCTACGGGCACAGTAACGGTCAATCCGCTACCAGTGGCAACGCTAAGCAGCGCTGAGATCTGCGTTGGTCAATCTGTAACTTTGGCCGCTACCGGCGGCACCCTGTATAACTTCGGTAGTGGCAACACACCCGATGGCAACCTGATAGTCAATCCGACGGCCACGACCAATTATTCCGTAGTCGTAACCGATAGCAACAACTGTACGGCACTGGCAACAGGCACGGTCATCGTTAATCCGCTTCCAGTCGCCAGACTAACCTCGTCCGTCATCTGCGCTGGTCAGAGCGCGACCCTGGCGGCTTCGGGCGGTACTATGTATGACTTCGGTAATGGCAGTATGGGTATGAGCATGTTGGTAGTCAGCCCGGATGTAACGACGACCTACACGGTCATCGTCTCCAATGCCAATGGCTGTACGGCTTCGGCCACGGCTACGATCACGGTGAATCCGCTGCCGACTGTAGACATTGTCTCGGTGGTCTGTAACGGTATAGCCACCTACACGGTGAACTTCACCGCCACGGCCGGAGCCCTGGTTACGGCCAGCGCCGGTACCGTACAGGGTAACCAGATCGTCGGCATACCATCTGGTCAGCCGGTGTCGATCACGGCCTCGCTCAACGGCTGTATGAGTATGGCCCAAACGAGCCAGAACTGCCAGAGCAATGCGGTTACCCTTGGCGACTTTGTCTTTGAGGATGTAAACGGAAATGGATTGCAGGATGCAGGCGACCTACCCCTTGCGGGAGTCACGGTGAGCCTCATCAGCAACGGCACCCTGGTAGCATCTACCGTTACGAGTGCGTCGGGTCTGTATTCATTCACTGGGCTGACGCCGGGCATTCCGTATTCAGTAAGCTTTACGGCACCGGTGGGCTTCACAGCCACTGTACAGCAGAATGGAGGTGACGACACCCGCGATTCGGATGCGGACCCCATTACGGGCCTAACCCGGAGCGTGACGCCAACGGCTGGTTCAACCAACAACAATCTGGATGCGGGCTTCTTCCGCCCGGCCAGCCTTGGTGACTTCGTCTTTGCCGACAATAACCGCGATGGTATTCAGAATGCGGGCGATACGCCACTGCAAGGTGTAGTAGTGACCCTGATTGGTAACGGCACGGTAGTGGCTACGGCAACAACTAATGCTACTGGTAACTACACGTTTACCGGACTGACGCCAGGCATCCCCTACAGCTTGAGCTTCGGTACGCCAACAAACTTCTCGGCAACGGGGGCTCTTGTTGGTACGGATGGCACCCTTGACTCCAACCCGGTTGGTGGCATTACCGCCCCTGTTCAGTTAACCAGCGGTGAAAACAACACGACACTGGATGCCGGGTTCTTCTTCCTGACAGCCAACCTGGGCAACTTTGTTTTCGAAGATGTAAACGCGAATGGACAGCAGGATACCGGGGAGCCAGGTATTGAGGGAGTTACCGTAACACTGATCAGCAATGGAACCGTAGTGGCTACGTCGTTGACCAATGCCGGAGGGCTCTACAGCTTTACAGGCCTAAATCCTGGTCAGCCGTACAGCGTCAGCTTCAGCACCCCGGCCAATTACTCGGCAACGGTAGCCAACGCGGGCAATGATGCAACGGACTCCGATGCAATCGACGGACTCACGGATGTGTATAGCTTAACGGCTAACGAAAGCAACCTGACGGTGGATGCGGGCTTCTACCGGACTGCCCGCCTGGGTGATCGGGTCTTTGCCGACAACAACCGCAATGGTATCGACGATGCTGAGCCGGGTGTTGAGGGAGTTACGGTAACGCTGATCAGCAATGGTCTGGCACTGGCGACAACATCGACTGATGCCAACGGCTTCTACAGCTTCATTGGGCTGACCCCAGGCATACCCTACAGTGTCAGCTTCTCGACGCCAGCCAACTTCTCGACCTCAACGGCCAATGTGGGAGGTGACGAGACGGTCGATTCGGATCCGGTTGGTGGCCTTACGGCGCCTGTCCAGCTGACCAGCGGAGAGAATAATACGACGACGGATGCTGGATTCTTCCTGCTGCGTTTCAACCTCTTGTTGAGCAAAGCGGTCGTTTCAGCACCAAGTCCACTCTTGCCAGGCAGCCTGATCACGTACCAGATCGTGGTGACCAACGAAGGAGAGTTGACAGCTACCAACACGCAGGTGACCGATACGCCACCTGCCGGGTTGAATTTCGATGCGGCCAGCAGCCCAGGCTTTACAGGCAACGGACCGAATGCAACCATTACTATCGTCACGCTGGCCCCTGGTCAGAGTGCGACGCTGAGCATTGGTTACAGGCTGGTGAGCAGTATGACCACAACACTGTCTAACCGGGCTGAGATTACAGCTGATAGTGGCGACGATATTAACTCGACACCCAACAACGCAGCGAACCTACCAGGCGAGGATGATACGGACGTTGCGACCATCCAGCCACAAGGTTTTGCGGCTTTAGGTAACTTTGTCTTCGAGGATGTGAATGCGAATGGACAGCAGGATACCGGAGATCTGGGTATTCAGGGTGTCGTTGTGAGCCTGATCCAGAATAACACCGTAGTGGCTACCACCATAACGGATGCAAACGGGCTCTACAGCTTCACCGGTCTCACGCCGGGCGTTGGTTATCAGGTGCAATTCGGTACGCCGACGGGCTTTACGTCTACAGTGGCTAACACGGGTAGCGACCTCACCGACAGCGATGCCGTTACGGGTATCACCCAAAGTGTTACGCTGCTACCCGGTCAAACGGACAATACGTTCGCTGCGGGTTTCTTCCGCCCGGCATCCATCGGTTCCGTCGTTTTCAACGACCTCAACCTCAACGGCCAGCAGGATCCAGGCGATGTCGGTATCAGTGGGGTGACAGTGACGCTGTACGCCAACAACGCACCGGTGGCCACTGTAGTAACCGATGTTAACGGTCTCTATAGCTTTACCGGATTGACACCGGGTGTAACCTACTTTGTCGAGTTCACACGGCCAGCCGGGTTCCTTGGCACCCCACCTGATCAGGGCGACGATGCTACCGACTCCGATGCTGCTCCGATTTCGGGCCGCACCGATCTGATCGTACTCGACAGTGGCGAGAGCCTGACTACAGTCAATGCCGGGTTCTACTGTGAGCCACCATCTGTATCGGTTACCGCCGGGGGCATTGTTTCCTGTGCGAACCCGAGCGTAACCCTGACCATTGCGAGTGACTTGACCGCTAATGTCAGGTACCTGACAACGGGACCCGGTGGCTACAGCAGTACAGCGGTAAGCCCAACTGTAACGGTAGGCGGTACCTATACCGTGCTGCTTACGAACACCCTCAATGGTTGTTCAACGCCGACAACAGTGACGGTAACGCAGGATCAGGACATCCCAGTAGCTATTCTGGTGTCGCTGTCAAGTGCAACGATCTGTGCCGGAGAGAGTATTCAGCTCTTAGCTGGCCCAGCTACCGGAGTTAGCTACCTGCTGACAGGTCCGGGCGGTTTCAGCACTACGAGCAGTACGCCCACCATTGGCAACGCAACCATAGCTAACTCGGGCGTTTACACCATAGTGGTTACGAGCCTGACCAACGGCTGTCAGAGCACCGCTACCGTAGCTGTAACCGTACGCCCCACACCAGTGGTATCGCTTACGAGCAATGGCCCGGTTTGCGAAGGCGCTACGATTCAGTTACTGGCTACAGATATTCCGGGAGCAACGTACAGCCTGACTGGTCCAAACGGATTTAGTGTCAGCAGCTTCTCAGCAACTATCACCAACGCACAACCGGTCAACGCTGGTGTATACGAAGTAGTAGCTACACTGGATGGTTGCCCAAGCAGTGCTACGGTCAATGTAGGTGTTAACCCGTTGCCAATGCTACAGGTTGGTGCCACTACCTGTACACCTAACCTGCTCACCTACTCAGTAAGTGTGACAGCCACGGGCACTGTTACCACTTCGTCGGGTAGTGTGAGTGCTACCGGTGGCAATACGTATGTGATCAGCGGGGTGCCGTCTACCACGATGGTGATTATTCGGGTAACTGACCCGACAACGGGTTGCTTCATCGAAGGAATGGCTATCCGTAGCTGTCAGTGTCCGGATATTGCACCACCAACTAGTGCGGGTAACCTGACTATCTGCGTCGGAACACCAACCCCTGCCCTCTCGGTGAGCGTTGGTCCGAACCAAACAGCAGACTGGTTCGCCACGCCGTTGAGCATGACAGCCTTAGCCACTGGTACACTGTCGTTCACACCGTCGGTAACGGCTGTTGGAGAATACACAGTGTTCGCACAGACCCGTAATCTCACAAGTGGCTGTCTGAGCACCTCACGGACGCCTATTACGCTGACGATCAACCCACGGCCAACCTTCACGCTGGAGAACATAGCCCCGACCTGTACGGGATTGGCCTCTAACACGAACGGTCAGTTGATTCTGGCAAATGTGAATGCCGGAGATCGCTACAGTATAAGCGTGGGTGCTACCTACACGGGTCCTGCTTCATACACGGCAGCCTTAGGTTTACCATCTAATGGTGTCATAGCGAATCTGAGCCAGAACGATGGACTACCACAGACCTTTGTGGTTCGGGTATTCAATGCCAATGGTTGCTTCACCGACAAGTCGGTCACGCTGACCTTCCCGGCCTGCGAGTGTCCGCCTGTGAAGTGTGTGCCGGTCACGATTCAAAAAACAAAAATTGTCGTGCGATAGCGTATTTTGGGTTAGATAGGTAGTACACAGTGCCTGGTGGGGAATCCTGCCGGGCACTGTTTTTTATTTATGGTCTATCCACCTTCGGACAGCAAGTGTCTGATTTCGGACACCTTCACTATCAAAAAACCTCGTTTCTGCATCTTAAACACAGTTTTTATGAATTGGCATTTTGTTTGCCCCTTGCTTTGAGTTCACCTTCATCCCACAGTCCTGCTATGTTACGGAACTATATTAAAATCGCCTGGCGGAATCTTGCCAACAACAAAGCGTTCTCGTTTATCAATATCGTTGGATTGGCGGCCGGGCTTTCGTGCTGTATGCTCATCAGCCTGTATCTGTATGACGAACTGCGCTACGACACCCAACACGCCGACGGGGACCGAACCTATCAGATTGGGACTGTTTTTGTGCGGCCCGACGGCGAAATAAAAACCGCTGACACCCCCTACCCCGTTGCCGACGCACTGCAATTAGAATACCCCGAAATTGAAAACACGACCCGATTGGTGGGCCTTTTTGTAGACGACAAAACCCTGATGCGCTACGATGGCCCGGCCAAACAAAGCCGGGTTTTCTACGAAACCAACGGCTACCTCGCCGACCCTACTTTTTTCTCGTTCTTTACTTACAACTTCATCGAAGGCAGCGGCAAAACAGCCCTGACCGCACCAAACTCCATTGTTTTGTCGGAGGCCATTGCGCGAAAACTATTTGGAAATCAGGCTGCACTGAACAAAGTGATTCATGTGGAGAGCAATACCAACGGCGACAATAACTACACGGTATCGGGCGTGTTCAGGCCCGGCACCGTGCCTTCGCACATCGAGGCACGGTTTTTTATGTCGTTTGCGGGGGGCGGGTTGGCTCAGTATGTGAAGTCGCAAACGGGCATGGCAGGCAACAACCTGTTTTTTACCTACCTGAAATTGAAACCCGGAACGGATGCCAAAAAATTAGAAGCCAAGTTGCCCGCTTTCGTTGAAAAATACATGCGGAAAGACCTGAAAGCGGCCTCCTTCGATAAGCGGCAGTTTCTGACAGCGGTGAAAGACATTCACCTGCGCACCGACCTGACCCACAACGTAACGCCCAACGGCAGCCTGACCTACCTCTATATCCTGTTTTCCATTGCCGTTTTCACCCTGCTGATTGCCTGCATCAACTTCATGAACCTCAGCACGGCCCGCTCGTCGAAACGGTCGGGGGAGGTGGGCATTCGGAAAGCGTTGGGGGCCGGGCAAGGGGCATTGGTTCGGCAATTTTTGAGCGAATCGTTCCTGTTCAGTTTTTTCGCCTTCCTGCTGGCAATTGGTTCTACCTGGCTTTTACTCCCTGTTTTCGAGCAGGTTTCTGGCAAGACCCTACAGTTTTCGGCTGCCCAACTCCTCACTATTCTTGGCGGATTCTTTTTATTGAGTCTTGTAACGGGCTTGCTGGCAGGCAGTTACCCAGCCTTCTATCTATCGTCGTTCCAACCCATCATGGTGTTAAAGGGGCGGTTCACCAACTCGCTGGCGGCTGTTTCGTTACGCCGGGGTTTGGTGGTGTTTCAGTTCACCCTGTCGGTGTTACTCATCATTGCGTCGGTGGTCATCAGCAAACAAATGACCTTCTTGCGGTCAGCCGATCTGGGCTTTGCCAACGATCAGCAACTCATTATTCCCCTGCGAAGCACTACTGCCAAAGCCAGTTATCCGGCCCTGAAAAACGCGCTGGCAAGCAGTACACAGATTCAGTCGGTGGGGGCATCGGCCTATTATCCGGGCATTTTTAATCCCGAAGATGGCAACTACTTCGGCGAAGAGCAAACGGCCAAAGATGCCAAACGGACGCGCACCAACCGGGTCGATGCTGATTACCTCAAGACACTGGCTATCAAACCGGTAGCCGGCCGATTGTTCTCCCACGAGTTCCCCGCCGACACCAATTTACGGATTGTATTGAACGAGCAGGCCGTGAAAGAAATGGGGTACAAATCGGCGCAGGCGGCCATTGGCAAAATGGCTTACACCGAACGGGATGGCGACCGGATGGGCTTCACGGTGGTTGGCGTGGTGAAAGATTTTCACTTCGAGGATTTGCATTTGCCCATTACGCCCTATGCGTTCACGCTG
The DNA here is from genome assembly GCA_031411995.1 of Cytophagales bacterium. GTDB lineage: Bacteria > Bacteroidota > Bacteroidia > Cytophagales > Spirosomataceae > Rudanella. Next base: position 95,068 of record JANOCD010000006.1, on the reverse strand, counting down.
AACCGACGCAACGACTACAACTACATGGTCGCGCACGTGAAAGCAGGCGAGATCAGCCCCGTGCTTAAGGCCGTTGAAGCAAGCTGGCAGAAACTGAATCCCGGTGAGCCGTTTGAGTATAGCTTTCTGGATGAGGAATTTCAGAAAAATTACCTCGCCGAGAACCGGCTGTCCACCATTGTTGGCTACTTCACCTTCATTGCTATCCTGATTTCGTGTCTCGGTTTGTTTGGCCTGGCTTCGTTCAATGTGGAGCAGCGCACCAAAGAAATCGGCATCAGGAAGGTGCTGGGGGCTTCCGTGGGCAACGTGGCCCTGTTAGTGTCCAGCGATTTCTTCAAATTAGTGTTCATCGCCATTGTCATAGCATCGCCGTTGGCCTGGTATGTGATGACCAAATGGCTCCAGAACTTCGCCTACCAAATCCAGATTGGCCCATCTGTTTTCCTGATCACCACCCTATCCGCTCTGCTCATTACGGGCCTGACCGTCAGTTTCCAAAGCATCAAAGCGGCCCTGATGAACCCGGTGAAAAGTTTGCGGAGCGAATAAGCCATGAATGCTAAACCACAGGTGTTATATCCGGCAACGAAGCTACGGAGTAAGGTCGATAAGGTGTTTCAATGTAATCATCCGGGTCATACGGGATCGAAGAGAGAGCCAGTAGAATACAATCCGGAGAAAACTGGTACATCATGCGCCACTCGTCTGGTTGTAAGTATAAGAATTGATTGGGATGAGTCAGGTACACAATTCGGTCAACGAGTGGCGACTGAATGAAGACCTTTACCGTTCCGCGAATACAGGTAAGCACTGTGTGGCTTCGCTGGTGGCGATGTTTGCCCCGCTGTTGGTTTTCACCTACTCCAGAAATGAAAAAGCAACGATGAATCCCGATGCTTAATCGTTCAACAAGATTAGCCCGATCAGGATGGCTGATTTCGATCAAGTTAGCCACTACAAACAGCCCAATTTAATGCACTTACAGGATTGATCCATACACCTATTCTATGACTGTCGTGTCGCCGAACTGCTTATTCCTGCGCCAGGTTATGAACGACCTTGACCTCTTTCTTTTCACCGATTAAAAACCGCTTGACAACGAAATAGATGATGAGTGCCGAAAGCACTCCGGTCAGAAAATCCGTCAGGGGAACCATAACGGCTGTGTAAATCATCATACCCACTTCAAACGTTCCGGCACGTTTTACTTCTCTGATCTCAGAAGGCTTAATCATGTTACTGGCTACCCAAACGAGAATACCACCAATACAAGCCATGGGGATCAACTCTAAATATTGCGCCAGATAGTAGGCCAATGTCAACTTTAAGACGGCCTTAAAATAACCGGCCAAGGGCGTTACGGCCCCTGCTTTGATGCTGGTGGCCGTTCGGGCCAACGCACCCGTACAGGGAAAGCCCTGCACCAAGGGGGTAATAATTTGAACCATCCCCTGCCCGAAAAATTCTTTGTCGGGGTTAAAAGGGGTCCCCTTGTTATTGGCCAGTCTGTCGGCCATGGAGGAACACAAGACACTTTCTACGCCCGAAACAAACACGATAGCCCCAACAAAGTAGATAATGTCGAAAAAAACCGCAGTGGTCATGGTCGGTAAGGCGGGCGTGGTCAAAACAAAGAAGTTGTTCGGAATTGAACCGTAAATGTCCCTCACCAGCACAATCCCTTTATCATTCAGAACAGTTGCCGACAACAACGTTGCCAAAACCATAGCAATCAACGGCCCTGGGATAAAAATGGAAATCCTCAAAACTACTTTCGTGACAACGAACGTCAGCACACCGAGCAAAATGGACCACCCATTGATTTTATCTAAATTTTGGGAAGCAGCCCGTAAATTTTCGATCAGGCCTCCCTTCACATCCTCATCTTGCCCCAGCAAGCTGGAAAACGATTCAACCCCCAGAATATCTTCCAGGTTTGTGAGCGCGATGGCAACGGCAATACCTATCGTAAATCCAACAATAATGGAATTCGGCACCAGTTTAGCGTACCGTCCAAAGCCATATATACCCATGATAATGAGAATGATGCCGGCCAGAATGGAAACCAGCACCAGAAAACTGTGAGCTGTACCAAAATCACCGCCGGCAGCCGGTCCATATTTGGCAAACAGGCCCGCAATAACGGGAATAAACGCAGCCGTGGGGCCATAAACCTGATACTTTGACCCCCCAAAAGTTCGCCCTACGACACAGGCTAATGCACCCGCAATGATGCCGTTTTCCGGACGCATTCCCATGGCCATCGCAAAACCCATGGCCATAGGAATAGCCGTCATGGCCACAATCAGCCCGGCACTAAAGTCGCGGTACACAATTGTAGGCCAGTTGTCTTTCGTCAAATCCTCCCAGCGGGAATCGAAGAAGGTAAAAAATAGCCGTAACCGGCTCGCCGGTGTTGTCGGAAACGTTGTCTTTTTCATAGCAATGCTTACAGGAATAAATTTTCGAGTCTGTCGGCTTCAGGCATTGTGTATTGCTGTCCGAGGCCTAATTCGTAGTGGGGAACCTTACATTTTTTGATGTAGGGCAAGGGATCAAAAGCCCGTTTTGTCAGTTGCAATCGGTAGGAGTCCGGTACGAAGATTAAATCAACGTTCAGCCTTTCCAGCATTGCGTCAAATGTGTTCTGCAAATAGCCGTGAAACAGTTCAATCCGCAGATTTCCAATTATATGCTCAAATCGGTTCCGCAGAATGCTGACGGCATCGTCAAAATCATTTGTTGTTGAATCACTGATAATTTGTCTTGGCGAATAGAACAGCCGTTCAGTGATCGAATCATCTAATGTCTCACAGTGGAGCAACACAACATGTACCGTCGGCTCGTCGATCAACTCAAGAGCCAGCCTGAGCGTGTTCAGGGAAGCTACCCGAAAATCAATAGGAACCAATATCGTTTTTTGACCACCCATTGCCCTGGATTAGTTAGGCAGTAAAAGTCCTGTCCTCGCATTAGAAAAAGCTAAGAGGATGGTTAGAGAAAGATTAGAAATTCAGCGAAGCATTGTTTTTTAGTTAATTTTGGGTTAGCAGCTACGCCGTGTGTAGGTACTTTTAACGACACTGTTTGTACAATGAAGCATATTCTGTTGGTGGAAGATGAAGTCAGCGTAGTGGAGTTCATCAGGCGAGGTCTTATGGAAGAAAACTACGCCGTGTCGGTTGCCTTTAATGGCACAACCGGAGTCAAAATGGCCGTCGAGTCAGGTTTCGACCTAATTATCCTGGATATTATGTTGCCCGATAAAAATGGTCTGGAGGTGTGTAAAGAACTACGTAGTAACCAACTGCTGACACCCATTTTGTTCTTAACAGCCCTGGGAACCTCCGAAAACATTGTTGTTGGTTTAAACAGCGGGGCTGACGATTACTTAGTGAAGCCGTTTAAATTCATTGAACTCAGTGCACGGATCAATGCGCTGCTCCGAAGAGCGAACCAGACAGGCGAACTCGACACCAGTCAGTATACTTCGCAGTATGCGCTGGCTGATCTAAAAGTGGATGACACCGCAAAAACGGTAGTGCGAAATAATCTGCCCATTCAGTTAACCGCTACGGAGTATCGATTACTGCTGGCTTTGATAAAACAAAAAGGCAGGGTTCTCTCCCGCATTGATCTATTGGAAGCCGCCTGGGATCTCAATTTCAATACAGGCACGAATGTCGTTGATGTTTATGTCAATTATCTACGAAAAAAGATAGACGCTGGGGTGTCGGATAAATTGATTCATACAGTGGTTGGTATGGGTTATGTACTGAAAGAAGTATGAATATGCGCATCCGAATTGCTGCATTACTGGCTGTTTACAGCTTAACCATTCTCACTTTACTCGGAGTAAGCGTCTATCTGTTTCAAAATAATTACTCCTACGTTGATTTTTACAAGCGTCTGGAAACCAGAGCAAGCATTGCTGCCCGGTACAACCTTAAGTTGGATACACTGAACTCTGAAAGTTACCGGGTCATTCGCGAAAAACATTTAGAACGGCTCGATCAGGAGAAAGAGTATCTGATTCTGGTTAATGGTGCTGATTCGCCCCAGCAACTGGCCAGGACTTATGGGTTACCCCTTCAATTTATTCAGGCTATTTTAGAGCAGGGTAAAGCAACTGCCCAGCGTGGTACTACATTCTACGCCGGGGTGAACGTTACGGCCAATAGGGGCCGCTATCTTATGGTGGTATCAGCCAACAACTATTATATTAACCACCATCTTAATTTTTTGAGAAACATTCTCGGCCTGGGCCTCCTCCTCTCATCGGTCGTTATAATCTATCTGTCGCTCTACTTTTCAAAGCACGTTTTCGATCCGATTCGGAAAATCACTAATGAGGTAAGGCAAATCAGTACGGAGAACATTAATCTGCGGTTGGCAGAAAATGAGTACAGGAATGAAATTGGCGAGTTAAGTACGACATTCAATGATTTGCTCAATCGAATTGAAACAGCCATGGAGATCCAAAAGAACTTTATCAGCAATGCATCCCATGAACTGGCTACGCCCCTGACATCCATAATCGGCGAAGCCGACGTTACACTGAGAAGAGAACGAAGCCCGGCCGAGTATAAGCGGGCACTACAAACGATTCTGACTCAGGCCGAACGACTCAATGAGATCACAAGGTCGTTACTATCGCTGGCGCAGATTGGTTTTAGGGGCAAAAAGTTAGTTTTGGAAATCATCCGTACAGATGAGCTGATCTGGGAAGCGAAGGCCATCATTGATCGGATTAATCCCGCTAATAAAATAAATGTTGAACTACGTTTTCTGCCCGATGACCCGAAGAAACTAAAAATTAATGGCAACCGGCAACTTCTTCAATTGGCCCTCGTCAATCTGCTAAACAACGCCTGTAAATACTCACATAACAAGCCGGTCTCCGTGCATATTGGTGCCAGTGATCACCAGATCATCATCAGCATTCTGGACGAAGGGGTAGGTATTCCGGAAGATGAAATCAAATTCATTTTCGACCCATTTTTTAGGGCTTCCAACAGCAAACTATTTGAAGGCTATGGCATTGGGCTTCCGTTAGCCCGAAATATCATTACATTTCATGATGGTGTGCTTAAAGTAACGTCTAAAGTCAACGCAGGGACCACAGTGCAAGTTAGAATTCCGTCAATACCGCCCCCGATTTGATCGCTACTGCCGAGCCGTCGGCCAGAAAAACGGAGCGGGGCGGCCCTTCAAAAAACGGAACAAAGGCCGCCCCATACAAGGTTTTTATGTCGCAGTGAACCGAAAAATCCTGCACCGGAAAGATGGTCCACTGCGGATGCACGACTTCATATTCCGACGTTCGGCCTTTGCCCTTTTGCAAAGCAGATCCTTTTCCGTTACGGGCCGTATAGCCCCAATAATGCTCCGTAATAAACTCCTCTTCGCTATCGGGTGTCAGCGCGTAGCCAACGCGGTCGGCCCGAACGCGGATGTGGTTCCAGTCACTGCCGACTTTCCATTCGTAGTCAATCTGTTGATTATCAACCTCTGTTTTCCAGTTATGCCGCATGGGGTGCGTCACATAGGGTTCGCCGTAGAGGGTGCTGGCCACAATTGAAATGGCGGCTTTCGGGACAATCTCTTTCACGAAAACAACGCCCCGTTTTGGGCCGGTTGGGGTTTCGCGCCGGACATAGAACCGCAGGTTGAACTCCTCGAACTCCCGGTGAAACGGCACCGCCAGTGCCCCGAACATTTTCACGCGCTGGAAATAAAACCCCACTAAGCTACCATAGCAAACCCCGTTGAATTCGTCTAATTCGGTGCCATAGGGAACGAGTGGTTCCAGTACGCGCCGGTCGATGGCGTAGTTGGCAAAAATCAAATTCCGCCACTCGGCGGTCAGGAAGGTAAAAGCCACTGGGCAGTGTTGACGATGATTACCAGAATAACCACTTGTGCGCTTAATGGTTCAGGCAAATAGAGCGAGTGAGTTACTCAAAAATAGGCGAAAGGGATAACTCGATGCCCAGATTTGGGTCGCGCAGGGTATCGTCGTAATGGAAAAGCTGGTAATGGCTTTTATACGAGGCTCACTGGATCGACACCCACCAAAACACAAAACGCAGGGCCAAAAGCAAATCGGTTGCTTTTGGCCCTGCGTTTCTGATGTACTTATCGTTACCCCTATCGTTATCGTTGCAGAATCACTTTGGCCGTTTTAGCCCCCACCGCCGTTTGCAGCCGCACCACATAGACCCCGCCTGCCTGTTGGCTCAAATCCAGACTTTCCGCCTGCGCCTTGCCCGTGCCGACCACCGCCCGCGATTGTACCGATTGCCCCGTCAGGTTCACCACCGAGAGCGTAGCCTGTTGGCCTTCGTCCAGCGTGAACTGGGCCACCACCTTGCCCGATGTCGGGTTGGGACTCACCCACAAACCCTCGGCGGTTGGCTCACTTGGGGTTGCTATCCGGTAACCAGCACAACTGCTGGTGTAGCCAATGCCCGCTTCGTTATTGCCCGACTGTCGGGCGTAGAAGGTAAACGTAGTATTGTTGCGCTACCAGGTGGGAATCACCAACTGATTCGTGCTCCATCCCTGCAAGCCTGGAGCCTGATACTCAACGGGATTTCCGTTTAAGCCCGTCATGGCTAGAGTAACCACGCCATTGCCACAGTTGAGGGAGGCTCCGGTGATGCTCAGACCCGTACCTCCGCATCCCGACACGTTAACACTGACACTGCCCGTTTGATTACTGCACCCGTCTTTGCTGGCAGTGAGCGAGTAGGTTGTTACGCCATTGCTGCCGGGGCCAGTGATGCCCGGTGTAGGTCCGCTGTAGGTTTGCCCGTTGCCACTCCAGGTGTAGGTTATACCACTGCAATCGGCTCCCGAGCAGTTGGCAAAGAGCGTGAGGGAAGCGTTGCAACCCGGATTGCCGTTGCTAACGGTAGGGGCTATACTAAAGCAGCCCGGTGGTGGTGGGGTGCCACCGCTGCCAATGCAGAGCCGGTCGTAGGCGAAGTTGCCATCTCCGCTGTCCTGAATGCGGATGGTGTTGGTGCCCGCGACGAGGTTAATGGTGGTGCTGGCATCGGCGTTGGGAGTCCAGCTTGCGGTGCCGGGCCGGTAGAGAGGCACCGCCGTTCCATTGACCACCAACATAATGCCCGCCTGCGGATCGCCCGATGCATAGTGAATAGAGAAGTTGGAGCTGCCGCCGGTCGCTACATTGAAGGAGTACTCCATAAACTCACTGCTGTTGCCAAACCCGCCGACGACTCCGTTATTGTCAGGGGTGCGGTTGCCCGCACTTTTTTCGTTGCCGTTTTTGCATTGGGAGGTGGTAGGTGGAGTGCTGCCTGAGTCATCAACCAGTGTATAAGGTAAGTTAATAGCTTGAGTTATGATTCGATTACCTGTTCCATCGGTCATTACGGCACGTAAACGACCAGAACTATTACAGGATATAGTTTCGCCGTAGCAAACAGGATTAGATAAATCAAAGGTGCCATTGTTATCTGAAACCCACATAACGTTGAAGCCTGGGTCTGTTGATATCGTACCATTTTCCTCATTAATTGATAGGGTACGAAACTCAGTGCCAATACGGGCTTGGGCTACCGGCCTGATGCGGTCATTGGATTGCGAGTCAAGAATAGTAGTCAGAGAATTAAACCAGGCCTCTCCGGCCTGTGCCAGACCATCTATCCCATCGAAATCCAAACGGCGGAGTGGACGGGTTCATCCGCATAACCGCTACCGGGAGTACGTCGAACAGTAACACTGTTGTTCATGTTTGGCCCCAAAAATACCTGAGAACCCACTGAAGAACCAGAAACCGATACTTGTAGAGCAGGGTTACTCGACGACGTGGTAGCAGCCAATGATTGTCCATTAGCAATGAGTAGACTAATAGGGGAGTCTTTAACTACATTAGGATCTCCACCAACAATTGAGGTTTGACCCACTATCCACGGAACTGGGCCGAAATCGGTGCGGGTTTGCTGAATTACGCGCTGTAGCCGATTTTTGTAGTCTTCGGCATTATCTACAGACCTGTCAAGCCATTGTGATTTTTCATTAAGTGCTTTAGCATCTGTCTCACCCTGTAACCATAGTATGGATCGAACACCATAAATAGATCCATAAAGTCTCAATGCAGTCCTTAGAATACGATAGGGAGCACCGGGACCATACCGGTTCGTTCCAGATATTACGGGTGCCCCATCAGGTTCCGACTGGTTATCGGTGCTCTGGGCCCAAGCCTTGATGTGTGTGCCACCAAAAGCCACATTGTAGAAGGCAATTGGAACATTATACCGCTGCGCCAGTTTTTGACCTACGTATGACCAGTACCAAAGTGAGTTGCCCGTTGGGGCAATGCCCTGATTAGTGGGGGTCTGTGCTGCCCGCACTGTATTCTTGACAAAATCGGACCTTATCTGATCATAACTTGCTGTGGGTGCTGATATACTCACGTAAAATGCTTTGGGGAGTTCTGCATTGGGGCCAACATTTACGGGTTGCATTCGCACACCATCGAAATCCAAATTGGTTTGCGCAATGTTCACATCACCAGGTGAATTAGGTAAGCCCTGAGCATTCGATTGTCCACTAATGATGAACACTTCGCCTATGCCAACCTTACTCGATATAGTCTCGATTATTTCCTCCACAAATTGTGGTGGGCTGTTTGGGTCACCTGCCTGCCTAACCCGACGAACGGCTTCAGCTTCTATTCGATACCAGCCACCCGGTACTCTGATACTGCCCGAAAAGGAAGTACCTAAAAACCTGCGCTGTACAGGGATGATGTACGTTGAACCACCTGGTTTGGTATTACCATCACTCACATTCAATTCTACTAAACGCGCCCGAACAAAACTACCGATATTGTTCTTGAAGAGGATTGAGTTGAAAGTTCCCCCAATGTTGACCGTCCCCCAGCCGGTATCGTCGCGTTGATAAACAGCTCCGTCGAGCGGATGTGTGAGGGTAAGCCTGAGCTGTTGACCAAACCCTGTTGTAAGGGCAAAGCAGTAGCTAATGATGAACAGAAATGTTCTCATAAGAGTAAAAGATTTACAAGACGAAAAGATGATTTAAGAAGGCGTACTCATAGGTTCATCAAGGACATTCATACTCAAAATCGGTAATGCCAATACCCCCACTATCAGTCTGATAAGGCCAACCAGGATTCAATGAATAGCTATAAACAATTTGCCGTTTGACTCGGCCACGGGAATCAAATTCGTAGTAATAATTCTGTTGAAATACATCTCCTGACGGATAAAACAGACTGCCGGCTGACGACAGAACTCTTTTCAAAAGCAGGTTTTGGCTATTCCTGCCTTCAAATTGAGTAAGTTCAGGAAGATTAGAGCGAGATAAATAATATTCGAGTCGGACACTAGTCGTCCCAAAGCCCCCATCAAGCAAACGGGACTGTTGCACTATATTTTTGTCCTTTATAGTATGGGTATCCACTGTTCCACCAGTACTACTTTCATACTTTACCTGAAAACCGTCGGCATTATAGCTCGAAGTAGAAAAAATTCCCTGTCGAAGACTTGTCGTTATTCGCACAGCAAGATTTCTATTATCCAGATAAAACGTGTCAGTGCGGGTGAAATAGTACTTACTTGCATAGTCCCAGGTAGCTTCTTCCATCCAAACCCGCTCCGGTAAGTATTTGTACACTAAGGAGTCAATTTGCCCCCGCCAGTGCTGGCGACGATCTTTGATTAGTCGCCCCTGCCTGTCGTAGGTATAAGTTGTGATGGTGTTGGTGTGAACAATGGCCGTTTTCTCGCCAATGGTGACGGTCTCGGCATTCAAAAACGGGGGAATCAGCGTAACAGTTTTATAGACAGTACGGACAATTCGACACCCGTCTGGTGGTTGAGGAACGTTGTCGTAGTTGGCAACTGGCGGGGTTGGAATATAGAAACCCGTCGTCGTCGTTGAACTGGGCGGGGTCGTCGTTGTTGAACTCGGCGGGGTGGTTGTCGTAGAAGGTGGCTGTGTTACCACGGGCGGGACCACCGGCTCCACGGGCTTTTTGCAACTCAAGCCCAGCCACAGCAAACCCAAAATCCAGAAAGTCATCGTCGTTTTCATCAGAATCTCTGCGAAGTAATGGGACAAAGGTCGGGTGCTTTTTTCACAGTTTTCTCCCTATTAAATAGGGATATTTGTCGTCAGTAAAGCCTACTATAGTTTATTAAAACAAGATTAACTCCTCAAATAGGGCCGAACGCTCCTCACCATCTGTCGGCCTACCCGTTTGCTTTTGTCCGTGCTGTTCCCGCTGGCATCCCGCCATTTGTCGATGGCTTTTTTTCGGTGGGTATCAATGGTGCATTTCTCAACGAATAGTCGCAGCGCAATGTCGTCGCTGCTCAGGCCATCGCAAACCAGTTTTAAAACAGAGCGTTCGCAGTCAGTCAATGATTCCAAAAATGTCACTATTTCAATGGGGGGGGTGGACTTTGTAAAGTTGCGGCCATGTGTGTAATGAATGTAGTTGCTATAATATCTGTCGGCAATATAGGAAAGCATGTTGTCAATAGCATAGCTTGTTTGTTTGAATGGTAAATAAATAGGTAGTGCTATATTGACAATTTATTTAACCTATTGATTAGCCGAAAGTTGGGAATCAGACTACTACGAATGGACAAGTATCCTTGTTTTTCAGCCGCCCGCATCGCTTCCCAAAAAAAATTCTCTTTCTCCTGTAACCTTCGTTAAAATTGGCGGTTTCCCCGTCGAATCACCTAACACCCAGCCTGTACCTGCTTGAACTCACTGACTGATAACGCGCTGATGCTCCGGGTAAAAACGGGCGACTTGAGCAAGATGGGACTGCTTTTCGAGCGATACCATCGAGAACTCTTCGGCTTTCTGTATCACATGAGCAACAACCCCGATGCCAGTGAGGACATGGTACAGACGGTGTTTTATCGGATGCTAAAATACCGGCACACCTTCACCGGCGAGGGGGCCTTCCGAACGTGGATGTATCATTTGGCCCGCAACGTACTGATCGATTCGGTGCAGCAGACCAAACGGGCGGCCTATCATCAGGATGTGGCTGATTATGCCGACCGAATTGGGGGCGGTGCATTAGCTGACGAGCCGTTGCACAAAGCCGAGGAAGCCGCTACGATGCAGGATGCCCTGACCCGCCTGAACCCCGACCACCGCGAGGTGCTGGTAATGAGCCGGTATGGGGAACTGAAATACGAGGAAATTGCCCGGATTTTGAATACCACAGAAGGAGCCGTGAAAGTGCGGATTCACAGGGCCATGAACGAACTGAAAAAAATCTATTTTACCCTTGAACATGAACGATGAACCCATGAACTGGCCCGATGAGAAGAGCAAACTGCTCTGGCAACGAATGGGGGACGTGCCTACACCGGCACCCAAGCCCGAAATGCGGACGCAGTTCTACGCCATGCTCGACTCGTTTGAGCAGGAAGAAGCTGCCAAACCGCAACCCGTTTGGAAGCAGGTTATGGCGTCGTTCAAACAGCGTTGGTCGGCGGGTTCACTGGGGCAATTAGCCTATGGACTGGTGCTGTTGAGCGTTGGCATGGCAGCTGGGTTCTGGTTGCAACGACCAAAAGACCAGGCTGTTGCCTACCAGCAACGGATTGACACGCTCTCGGTGCAGGTTGGGGAAATGCGCCAGATGATGATGCTCTCGTTGTTGGAAAACCCCTCGGCAACGGAACGATTGCGGGCGGTGGGTTTCACCAAAGACATTCCCGATGCCGATAGCCATGTGATCGACGCGCTGCTGACCACGCTCAACAACGACCCCAACGTGAATGTGCGCCTGGTAACGCTCGAAGCCCTGTCTGATCTGGCCCACGATGCGCGGGTTCGCGAAGGGTTGGTGCAGTCACTGAACCGGCAGGAATCGCCCCTGGTGCAGGTTGCTCTCGCCGACGTGATGGTGAAGTTACAGGAGAAACGATCCCTAAAACCGCTCCGCCAAATGCTCCGGCAAAACGGCCTTAACGACTTAGTAAAAAGCAAACTCGAACAGACAATCAGGGAGTTATCATAGGCGAAAGAGCGAAAGAGCGAAAGCTGACTCATTCATACTCCCGGTATCACTCTTTCGCTCTTTCGCTCTTTCACTCTTTCGCTCTTTCACTCTTTCGCTCTTTCACTCTTTAAAATATGAAACACCTCATTCTCCCCCTCCTCACGGGGCTTGTGCTCTCTTGTGCCCACTCGGTGGCGCAATCGCCCGAACACACGGAGCAGATTAGTAAGGAATTTGCGGTACCAAACGCAGCCGCAGCCAGCGTGCTGGTTATTTACAACATCAACGGCTTTATCAAAGTCGAGGGAACATCGGACTCAAAAGTGAGCCTTGATGTAAACAAACGCATCACGGCGAAAACCACCGAGGCCCTTGAGGAAGGTAAAAAAGAGTTCAAACTCCAGTTTGAGCAGCGGGGCGACACCATTATGGCTTACATCGCTGAGCCGTTTGACTCAAGGCCCAACCGGGACGCCGGACCGCGCAACTGGCGCAACCGCAACGACAAACGCATCGACTATGATTTCACGCTCGACTATACGGTGAAAGTGCCCCGCGCTATGAACCTGCGGGTTGCGACCGTGAACCGGGGAGACGTGACCGTGACTGATGTGGCCGGTAATCTGACCGTAAACAACGTGAATGGGGCCATTGCGCTGACCAATGTTCGCGGGGCCACCGACGTTCACACCGTCAACGGTAATGTGGACATCAACTACGTGGTCAGCCCGCCCGACAAATCGTCGTACTACACCCTCAACGGCAACATCAGGGTAAGCTACCCAGCCAATTTGTCAGCCGATTTGCAGTTCAAAACGTTCCAGGGCGAGTTCTTCACCGACTTCCCGGAGATGGAAATCCTGCCCGCCCAGGTTACTAAAAACGAGGAGCGCAAGGGCGACAAAACGGTCTATAAACTCAACCGAACTACCGCCATTCGCATCGGAAAGGGTGGCAAAAATCTCCGCTTCGAGACGTTCAACGGCAATGTCTATATCAAAAAACAATCTTAAAAACCATGAATAACCTACTGAATACCATTATTTTATTGATAATGATAGGCCTTGTTCCTGCCATCGCTCAGAATGAGACAAAAGAGCAACTGACCGTTCCGCTGACCGACCCCGGCAAACCCGGCTCGCTCGATGTTGGCCTAATCAACGGCTCCATTCACGTTGTTGGCTACACGGGAAAAGATGTGGTGATTGATGCCACAGTAAGATCAACCAAAAGCGACGGAGCCGAAGGCGGACGGATTGACACCCGCACTAACAACCGGAATACCAATCGTGACGAAGAGCCGGGCATGAAGCGGATTACCCCGCCGAACTCGTTTGAGCTTGAGGCCGAAGAGAAAAACAACCGGGTTCATGTCTCAACCAACAGCATTCATAAGCCAGTGGATCTGACCATAAAAGTACCCCAACGGTTCTCGCTGAAACTACACACCATTAATCGGGGAACCATCACGGTGGAGAATGTGAATGGCGAACTGGAAATTAACAACGTGAACGGGGGAATCACGCTGACCAACATCAGCGGCTCGGCAGTGGCCCACACGATCAATGGCGAATTGAAAGCGACCTTCCGCGAGGTGGACAACAACACCCCAATGGCGTTTTCAACCCTGAATGGCCGGGTCGATGTGACGTTCCCGGCATCGGTGAAAGCAAACGTCAAAGTAAAATCGGACCGGGGTGATGTGTTCAGCGATTTCGACATCGACATTGACAAAAAACAGCCACAGGCCACCCGCTCCGCTCAGTCAGGCATGTACCGGGTCACGATTGAGGACTGGGTCTATGGTAAAATCAACGGCGGAGGCCCCGAAATCATGATGAAGAGTATGCAGGGAAGCATTTATATCAGGAAAGGCAAGTAGAGACGCATATTTGCGTCTCACCCCCGGGTGGTTTCGTGTCATAGTCATGCAACATTCCGCGCATTTTCTGCATCCTTACTAATCTTGTCCTTTCGCGACCACTATTGACCTTCATGAGACGAATTACGTGTACCATCATTGGTTGGCTGCTTGGCTATGGCCTGATGGCGCAAACCGCCCCAACTACCATCGAGTCTATTCCCAAAAAACAGTACTTCACCCAGAAGCTGGCAGGTTCGCCCATCAAATTGGATGGCATTCCCGATGAGCCGGGCTGGGAGGCCGTGGCCTGGGGTGGCGACTTCACGCAGTACCAACCCAACGAAGGCAAAGCACCTTCGCAGCCAACGAAGTTTAAGGTATTGTACGACGATAAGTTCCTGTATTTCAGTTTTCGATGCGCCGATTCTGCCCCCGATTCGGTGGTGAAACGGATGAGTCGGCGCGACGAGTTTCCGGGCGACTGGATCGAGGTGAACATTGATGCCTACCACGATAAGCGCACCGCTTTTTCGTTTTCGCTCTCAGTATCGGGCGTTCGGGGCGACGAGTTTATTTCGCAGAACGGCAATAACTGGGACACAAGCTGGAACCCAATCTGGTCGGGTAAAACGCACATGGACGAGCAGGGCTGGACGGCCGAGATGAGGATTCCGCTGAGTCAGTTACGGTTTGGCAATGAAACCGAAAAGGCATGGGGTTTGCAAGTAACTCGGCGGCTTTTTCGGAAAGAGGAACGCTCCATTTGGCAGTATATCCCCCAAAACGCGGGCGTTTGGGTGAGCGGCTTTGGCGAATTGCACGGCTTAAGCAACGTGCCAGCCCCAAAACAGGTTGAACTGGCCCCCTACTCGGTTGCCAAAACCGAGAAATACCAGAAACAGGAAGGTAACCCCTTTGCCACCGGTGCCGACTCGAAAATCTCGGTTGGGCTTGATGGCAAAGTGGCCGTAACGAGCGACCTGATTCTCGACTTCACCGTGAACCCCGATTTTGGCCAAGTCGAAGCCGACCCCTCGCAGGTGAGGATCGACGGGTTTCAGAATTTCTTTGAGGAACGGCGACCCTTTTTCATCGAAAGCCGCAACATTTTCGATTACCAGTTAACCGGCTCCGAAGCGGGCGACGACTATGACTCCGATCTGTTGTTTTACTCCCGCCGAATTGGGAGTTCACCCCACGGAAGCCCCTCACTGGCCGAAGGCGAATACGCCAATATTCCCCAAAACACGGCCATTCTGGGCGCGGCCAAGTTTTCGGGGAAAACCAAAAAAGGCTGGAGCATCGGCGTTCTTGAAAGCGTTACGCAACGAACAATGGCCCAAATTGACCGCGATGGCGACCGGCGAAGAGAGGCCGTTGAACCGCTTACGAGTTTCTTTGTAAGTCGCTTACAAAAAGACATAAACGCCGGAAACACAGTGCTGGGGGGCATTTTTACGGGTGTTAATCGGGAAAACAACCTCAACGACCGGCTCCACACGGGGGCTTATTCGGGTGGGCTTGATTTTTTGCACTACTGGAAAAACCGCACCTGGTATGTCCGGGGCAACATGGTGTTCAGTCATGTGGTGGGGTCAGCAGCGGTGATCGCCAACACCCAACGCGCTTTCGAGCATTTGTTCCAACGGCCCAACGCCACCGAGGTGAGCCTCGACCTCACCCGAACCTCGCTGACGGGGACGGGTGGCACCGTTCGGTTCGGAAAAATCGGGGGTAAATCCGGCAAGCTGGGGCAGGTTTTCAAGTTTGAAACGGGTGTTACGTTTCGCTCGCCGGAACTCGAACTGAACGACATTGGCTTTATGCTCACGGCCAACGAAATCAACCATTTTACGTGGGTTGGGCTTCAGTATCCGAAATCATTTTCCATTTTTCGGTCGGCCCGCATTAACTACAATCACTGGTCGCGCTGGGATTTTGGCGGGCAGTTTCTGTATCAGGCGTTTAACACCAACGCACACGCCAACTTCAAAAACAACTGGCAAATTGGCGGGGGGGCCACCTGGAATGCCTATGTGGTGTCGAACAATGCGCTGCGGGGCGGGTCGTCCATGCGCCGACCGGGGGGCATCAACCAGTGGCTGTATGTCCGCAGCGATTCGCGCAAAAAAGCAGTGGCCAATCTCAACATCCAAAACTTGTGGGGCTTTGAGCAAACAACCCGCAACCGAAATTACAACCTGAGCTTGCGGTTGCAACCGTTAGACGCGCTCAACATCAGCCTGAGTGCGGGCTACAGCCACAACTGGCGCAGGCAGGATCAGTTTGTGGAAAACGTGGCCTACAACGGCCAAACCCGCACCATCGTGAGTGAAGTAGATCAGCAAACGATGCGCTACACCCTCCGCCTGAATTATAACATCACCCCCGACCTGACGATTCAGTATTACGGCCAACCGTTCATTACGCGGCCTGTTTATACAAACTTTGCCTATGTCAGCGACCCGCTTAACAAGGAGTTTGACAAACGCTTTCATCGCTTTACTGCCAATGACATTCGCCTTGAAAACGGCTCGTATGCGGTCGATCAAAATCGGGATGGCACCACTGATTACAGCTTCGGCAAGCCCGATTTCAACTTCGTGCAGTTCCGGTCTAACCTCGTAACGCGCTGGGAATACAAACCCGGTTCCGAACTTTACCTCGTCTGGTCGCAGGGCAACACCCCCGACGTAGCCTCCGACCTAGACACGCCCGTGAACAGCAGCCTGTTCGACAATGTGTTTGGTGGGCAATCCCGCAATATTTTCCTCGTGAAACTGACGTATCGGTTTTTGAAGTGAGGAAACCAAACAATCCCTGCCTTGTGTTGGCCATGAAGTCGGTACCGTTACCGACCATATAAAATCGGAGGGCTTTGACCCCTCGTCAGATCACCGTTACGACGGACCGCACATGAGCAAACACGGACGCATTTTGGTCGCCATGAGTGGCGGCATCGACTCGTCGCTGGCAGCGGTTATGCTGCACGATGAAGGCTACGAGGTCATCGGCATGACCATGAAAACCTGGGACTATGCCTCGTCGGGTGGCACCAAAAAAGAAACGGGCTGCTGTAGCTTAGACAGCATCAACGATGCCCGGAATATATCGGTCAGCCTTGGGTTTCCCCATTATATTTTAGACATCCGGGCCGAGTTTGGCGACGCGGTGATCGACCATTTCACGGGCGAATACCTCGAAGGTCGTACCCCAAACCCCTGCGTAATGTGCAACACCCACATTAAATGGGATGCCCTGCTCCGCCGGGCCGACCGGCTCGATTGTGAGCATATTGCGACGGGGCATTATGCCAATATCCGCCAGGATACAGAAGGAGACTCGGCAGGCCGGTACGTGATTTCGAAAGGCATTGATTCGTTGAAAGATCAATCGTATGTCTTGTGGGGGGTGTCGCAGGAGAGCCTGCGACGGACAAAATTGCCGTTGGGACACCTCCGCAAAACCGAAATTCGCGAGATGGCCACCGAACGCGGTTTCATCGAATTGGTGAACAAATCAGAATCCTACGAAATCTGTTTCGTACCCGATAATGACTACCGGGGTTTCCTGAAACGGCGCGTGCCGGGTCTGGAAGCCGAGGTTGCCGGGGGTAATTTCGTGATGGAAGGCACGGGCAAAATAATGGGCAAACACGAAGGCTATCCGTTCTATACCATTGGCCAACGCAAGGGACTCGGCATGGCATTCGGGCAACCCATGTTCGTGACCGAAATCCGCAAAGACACCAACGAAGTCGTTTTGGGCGTGGACACCGATTTGTTCCGCGATGGCATGATGGTGAGCCGGTTAAACCTCCAAAAATATGACCGCATCACCGGGTCGATGGATACCATTACCAAAGTTCGCTATAAAGACGCTGGCACCCGCGCCATGATCTCCCAAACGGTGGACCCGCGCACCGGGAACGACCAAATGGAGGTGCTTTTCGAGCAGGGTGTTTCGGCCATTGCACCGGGGCAGGCAGCCGTGTTCTACGAAGGCGACGACGTGATTGGCGGTGGCTGGATCACGAAGAGTTTCCGGCGGGCCATATGACAAGTTCTGAAAGTTGCTGACGCATAGGCCTTCGACTCCGCTCAGGCTGACTGGACGTTTGAGCGTTTGTTGTCACCCTGAGCGGAGTCGAAGGCCTTTGCGTCAGCAATCTTAAATAAAAAGAACACTAAAGAATTCTTTCTTTTTTGGCAGAGCTAAATTGACGAAATGAGCCATTTTGTCAGTAAAAAGTTTGAAAAACAAGCCAATTCAGCCATTTTGTCAGTATTTTCTGTCAAAAAAACACTCGGCACAGGATTTGACTAAGTGATGTTGTAATTGATCTTAAACACTCAAACTAACAACATACAATGGCAACGGTAGTGCATTATAACAACATCCCGACTTTGTTCGACTCGTTTTTTGGCCGTCCCAACATCGTTCGTTACCAGAAGCCTGCTACAGCAGTTCCGGCGGTGAACGTGAAAGAAGACGAAACGTCGTACTCCCTGCACATGGCAGCTCCCGGTCTGAAAAAAGAGAATTTCAACCTGAGCCTTGAGCAAAACAAACTCACCATATCATTTAATCAGGAAGAAAAAACCGACGAGCAAACCGCGAATTATACCCGTCAGGAGTTTGGTTTTCAGGCGTTCGAGCGGAGTTTCCGCCTGCCCAAAAACGTGAATACAGAAGGCATTTCGGCAACCTACACCGATGGTATCCTGAACGTGACACTCCCCAAAGTGGAGCCAAAAGTTGAGGCCCCAACCGTGAAGCAAATTGCCATCGGCTAATCCGATTGCGCCCCTCCGGGGCTGATTTAGTCAGAACGAACCGCTCAGATTGGGCGGTTCGTTTTTTTATGCCGTATCTTTAATAGTTAAAAAAAGCTTCTTTTATCGTTTTACTGTAACAGTACCCAATTAGCACATTCTACTTTTACAACCTATGCTTACTACAATTCGCCCCCGGCTCCTGGCTTTGGCGATTATATGCCTGATCACCAGCACAATAGGCTGGGCACAACAGGCGACTCCGGCACTCAATCGGGTGCTCGTATTCTCCAAAACCAAGGGCTTCCGCCACTCGTCGATCCCAGTTGGGAAACGCACGCTGATGCAAATGGGAAAAGAAAATGGCTTTTCTGTCGATACGACCGAAAATGCCGCTTTGTTTAATGAGGCTAACCTGAAACGCTATGGCTTGGTGCTGTGGCTATGTACGACCGGCGACGTGCTGGATGATGCGCAACAGGCTGCTTTCGAGCGGTATATTCAGGCAGGGGGCGGTTATGTGGGTATTCACGCAGCCACCGATACCGAATATGGCTGGCCGTGGTATAACAAGCTGGCGGGCGGGCAGTTTATGTCGCACCCCGGCAACCCCAACGTGCAAACCGGCGAGGCTTATGTGGTCAGCAAAGACCACCCGTCGATGTTTGGTTTCCCGGAAAAGTGGAAAATTAAAGATGAGTTCTACGATTTCAAGAACTTCAACAAAGATGTGAAGGTACTTGTTAAGATTGACGAGAGCACCTACAAAGATGGTAAAATGGGCACCGATCACCCCATGATCTGGTATCACGAGTACGACGGCGGCAAGGCGTTCTATACCGCTTTTGGCCACCCCGACGAAACCTACAGCGACCCGGTTTTCCTGAAAAACCTGCTCGGCGGCATCAAGTGGGCAACGGCCAAACAACTGAAATACGGCGCGGTAAAAAGCACGCTGTTTCCCGAAGAAAATCGCTTTTATCAGCAAACGCTGGTTGACAAGTTAGACGAGCCAACCGAGCTGGCCGTGTTGAGCAATGGCAAAGTGATTTTTGGCGAACGCAAGGGCGCGTTGAAGATTTACAATCCAAAGACCAACGCGACCAAAGTGGTGAAAAACATGCCGGTTTATACCAAATTCGAGTATGGGCTGATGGGGGTAAATATCGACCCTAAGTTCAACGAGAACAAGTGGCTGTATTTATATTACTCACCAGTATCGGGCGATACGGCGCAGCATTTATCGCGGTTCAAGTTTAATGATGTGACCGATGAAATTGACCTGAAATCGGAGCAGGTGTTGTTGAAAGTTCCCGTAAAACGTACTGACTGCTGCCACACGGGAGGCTCTATCGCCTGGGACAAAGCCGGCAACCTCTACCTCTCGACGGGCGACGATGTAAATCCATTTGCGTCGAATGGTTATGGCCCGATGGACGAGCGGGCGGGCCGGAAAGGTTGGGATGGTCAGGCTTCGTCGGCCAACACCAACGATTATCGGGGCAAGATTCTCCGTATCAAACCCGACCCAACGGCGGCTCGATACACCATTCCTGAAGGCAATTTATTTGGCAACAGCAACCCGGCGAAAGCCAAACCCGAAATCTACGTGATGGGTAACCGGAACCCCTACCGGATTTCCATTGATCAGCGGACGGGCTTTTTGTATTGGGGAGAAGTTGGCCCTGATGCCGGTGAAAATAGCGAAAAACGTGGCCCACGTGGTCACGATGAGGTGAATCAGGCTCGCAAAGCCGGTAACTTCGGTTGGCCGATGTTCGTGGCCGATAACCGCGCCTATCGCGACTATAACTTTGCCGACAGCACAAGCGGCCCCGCCCACGACCCAGCCAAACCGATCAATAACTCGCCCAACAACACAGGCCTGACGGAATTGCCCCCAGCCCAGAAAGCGTACATTTATTACCCTTACGCTGATTCGCCGGAGTTCGGAGAAATTGTGGGTAAAGGTGGCCGTAATGCTATGGGTGGCCCGGTTTATTACTACGACGATTACCCGGAATCAAGTGTGAAATTCCCCCGCTATTACGACGGAAAATTCTTTGCTTATGACTGGATTCGTGATTGGATCAACCCGGTTACGATGACCAAAGAAGGAGATTTTGTGAAGATGGAGCGGTTTATGCCCGGGAACAAACTCTCGCACCCCATCGACATGCAGTTTGCCAGCGATGGCTCGTTGTACATGCTCGAATACGGCCAGAAATGGTTTGCCCAGAACGACGATGCCCGCCTGACGCGCATCACCTACAACGCCGGAAACCGCAAGCCCGTAGCGATGGCATCGGCTAATAAAACCATTGGTGCGGCTCCGCTCAAGGTAGCGTTCAATGCCAACGGCTCCATTGATTATGACGGGGATGCCATCAAATACGAATGGAATTTTGGCAAGGGATTACCCAAAAGCAGCGAGGCTAACCCAACCTTTACGTATGCCAAACCGGGCGTGTATAAGCCAACGTTGAAAATCACTGACGCAGCCGGTAACGTATCGACCCGCGAGATGGAGGTGAAAGTGGGCAACGACGAACCAACTGTCGCGTTGGCCGTAAAGGGCAACAAAACGTTCTATTTTGAGAACAAACCCGTTGAATATGAAGTGGATGTAGAAGATAAGGAAGACGGTTCGCTGAAAGGCGGCAAAATTGCGCCCGACGATGTTACCGTAACCATTAACTACCTCGAAGGCTTCGACAAAACGATGTTGGCACAGGGGCACCAAGCCAACACGGGTTTCTCGACGGGCAAGCGGTTAATTGAACTGAGCGATTGCAAAGCCTGCCATCAGGTTGATCAGAAATCGGTGGGGCCATCGTACCTCGATGTGGCTAACAAGTACAAAAAAGACAACACAGCCCTGAACAAACTCACCCGCAAAGTGATCACGGGTGGTGGCGGTGTGTGGGGAGAGCAGGCAATGGCTGCACACCCCCAACTGAAAGAAGACGATGCCAAAGACATGGTTCGTTATATCCTGGCCCTCGGCGACACCAAAACCATGCAGCGGCAACCCGTGAAGGGTGCCTACGTGATGGCTCCGCAGAAGAAATCAGGTTCGTATTTATTATCGGCTTCCTACACAGACAAAGGCAACGGCGTGGCTGGGCCACTTACCAGCAGCAGTTCGATGGCCTTGCGTAGCCCTCGCCTGAAAGCGGTTCAGAACGACGGTGCCCGCGAGATCATGAAATTTGAAGTTCCCGGCACTAAAAATGAAGTGGCCGTGGCATCAGTATCGGGTAGTAACATTTCGTTCAACGACATTGACCTGACGGGCATCAGCGCGGTGAACGTGGTTGTTTATGCCTCGGATGAGCGCGTGGCGGGTGGCAAAATCGAAGTTCACGTCGGTTCTCCACGCGGGCAACTTCTCGGCACAGGCGACGCTAAATTTGGCACGATGGGACCGGTTTCCATCCCCCTCAGCAAAGCCCCCGACGGCCTGCAAAAGCTCTTCTTCGTGTTCCTGAATCCCGAAGCCAACAAGAAAGCACTGATGGCGGTGGATACCGTGGAATTTGTGGGGGGAACCATGTAGAGACGCATAATCTCACTCGCGTCAGCAATATTTACAAACACAAAAGCGTCTCTTGATCTTTCAAGAGACGCTTTTTTTATATCATTCAAGGCAACAACATTACTGGCGCGAGTGAGATGTGGACTATTACTGGCGCGAGTGAGACGCAACTATGCCGGTCCGCCGGTGCGGTCTCTACAAAACCTGCGTATCAAATGCACCAGTTAGCACCTTACCGTTGCGTTTTACCTGTACCCAGATGCGGTAATGACCGGCACGGGGGAAGGCGTAGGGAAACACGACCATGTTGTTAGTGGACATGGGGTGGTCCATCGTGCCCATTTCGGCCTGAAGCAGCTTGTTTTTCTGAGCTTCGAGCATCGTTTTGAGTTGCGAAATGTAGGTGTCGATGCTGTCGCGGAAGCGGGCACCATTCTGTTTGGGGGCCGTGCGGCTGGTGTCGGCAATGCGCCGGTTCAACGATTCTTCGGCAGCCATCGAGTAGGTGCCAATGGGGTGCAGGTGAATATAAACCGTGCCGTCGGAGCGGAGAATGGCCGCGTGACCACCCATGCCCAGATACGGCTCCAGCGTGGCCGCTTTGCCCGCTGGGTCGGCGATGGCGAATTTGAGGTTATAAAGCATTCCGGCTTCGAGGACTTTGCCGGGTTTGTCGGTCCAAACCATGGTGCTGCCATCGCTCAATTTCATGCTCGCGCCGGGTTTACCACAGGCCACCATGTTGTCGTCTAAGTGAAGTTTGCCCACGGCATCTTGCTTCACCCCCATTCGCTCGGTCAGCAGAAAGCTATCATCAGGGTCGGTTGGGCGGACAAGGGCTGCCTGTTCGGGTGATTGCTTGATAGCGGGCAAATCAAGCGTATCGGTAAGCGTTTCGGCATAGCCGGAGCGATAAACAACGTCGGCAAAAAGCAGGTAACGACCACCCGGCAACTGGGGCAGTTTTGCCTTGAAATGGAGGGAATCAGTACGTTCGGGATGAATGTGAGCGAAAGCATCCATGCCCTGATCTAACCGAACGATAAAAGCGTGCATCAGTTTGCCGTGATCGGGAATCAGCAGGTTGAAATCGCGCCGACGGTTCCAGTTTTCGCCAAAGCCCGTGGTGTCGGGTTGAATGGTCAGTACGGGTTGGCCATTTTCGGGAATGGCGGAGGTAATTAACGGTACGGGTTTATAAAGCTGGTAGGTCCGGTATTCGTCAGCTTTACTATTCCACCAGGACCGGCCCCCCGTGAGAATCAGTACCAAAATAACGCCACCGATGCCCATACCCATCAAGCGTCGGCGAGGGCTTATTACCCCCACCCCATCGGCATTGCTGGCTCCGATAATCGTGATCATCATTACCAGCAATAGCAAGCCCATTACGGCTAATCCGGCCCCGGTTCCGGCAGGCATATCGCGGGTTGCTGTGGCCACTGCCATCACCGGCACCACCACCTCGGCCTTTCCGTCGGGGCCGTCGATGGTGAGTTGAATACTTGATGAGCCGGACTCCATCAGCCACACATCGCCGGCAAAGCGGTTTGTGCCTATTGACGGAAGCTCGTCGGAGGTGGGTGCGCCTTCGTCACCGGCAAAGAAATAGACCGGGCGACCCTGCACACTCGACACCCGCCCCTGTTCCACAAAAACGCTGACTTTAGCCGTGCCGGGCACCACATCGGGCGGTTGCACCTGCACCAAAACCTGGTATTTCCCCACCTGTTTCTGCACCACCACTCCCGCGCTGCCGATATGGGCGAACGAGTGAGAAAGAGTGAAAGAGAGAAAGAGCGAAAGAGAGAATGCTCCCCACATTGTCGATATTTTCTTGTTCATAAGTTCTTTATTCCTCGGCCTGTGTCTTCACAGGCTGCTTTATGTTGAATCTGTTATGAGCGCGGACGCTCTTTCGCTCTTTCACTCTTTCACTGCTTACCGCACCACCCGTTTCATCCAGTTGCCCCACCAAAGGCCAATGCGGGCCATGACAATGGCGATAATGATGGCTTTACCAAAACCAAGGACGAAATCGGCGGTGGACTGCGAAAACCAGGGGCCAAACTTATAGCGGTATTCCCAGCTCGGGTCATTGTTGTATGACCATGCCTCGCTCATGAAAAACCAGTTGCGGGCATTGGGCGACGTTTGCAAAAACTCCCCAAACGGCCATTGAACAGTTAGAAAAAGAAGCATGAACACGATGCCAGCGATAGCCGACAACCACCAGTCATTCAGTCGTTTGCCTAATTTCTGATTCAGCAAATCGAGCGCGAAAGCCGGAACAATGAGCAGCAAGGGAAATATAAACGCCTGATAGTGAGTAATTGGATTCATTACCGGACCCAGTTTGGGTGTAGCCGGAAATAGCGGCAAAATCCAGCTTGGCAAAGCAAGTGTGAGCATATACACAGCCGCTACCATTGTGATGGGGTAGCGGAGTTGAGACGCACGCCCAACAGCCATCAGAAAAAGAGGAAACGCAATAGCAGCGGCTACGTAATACGACGAATTGTGCGCAGCCCACCGACCCATACTATCCGACAACAGCACCGAAACTACGGTGACAAGGAAGCCCGCCGACAACACAAACAGCAGCCGGCTACGAGCCACCAAACGCGGATTGCTGGCACTCGTTGTGTTTTGCAGAGCCAACACCCCCACAATGGCACCAAACTGTACCATCATCATGCCGAGAGCCAAAATCGTGTGCGGGGGAGTCAGAATTTCGACATCAAGGCCGTAAGTGCTGTGCCACCAGTCATCAAACGGGGCGGAGGTGAGCATCGCCAACGCGCCCCACACGCAGAACATGGCCCCCAGAGAGCCGTAGAAAATACCCCAGAATCGCACCGAACGGGGCCGGTCGGGGTGATTTTTGCGCAACGTCAGCGACAGAATCTGGTAGCCCGAGAACAGGCCCGACACCAGCGCACCCACATAAATGACGAGGTGGGGGGCCGAAAACAGCCCGTCACGGCCAATGCTCATGTGCCACATGATGTCCCACAACAGGCCCATTACGATGCAAAACGAAGCAAACACCACCGCATACACGTAAGTCGGTACAGTGGTTTCAGAAACGGTGGCTTGCGGCCACGTGAAAGGTCGACTTTCGGGTGCAGGAAAAGCAGTTTGCATAGCGAGGATGGAACGAGTTTTAAGCAAAGATGCTAAAAAGGGAAAAGCGGTTGCAGCAAAATAGGTTGAACGGTCTAATGACCGTTACAACACTTGCTAACCAGCAGACAATCAACAGCCCCTTTACCCCTACTCTAGTTTCATCTCACTACCCGTTTCATCCAATTGCCCCACCACAGTCCAATGCGGGCGGAGACCATCGCAATGAGCAATGCCTTGCCAAAACCGATGGCAAACTGAAGGGTTGTCTGGGCGAAACGAGGGTTGAACAGATAACGATAAGGCGAATTTGGATCTCTGTTGTAGGGTAACGATTCACTCATAAAAAAACCGTTCCGGGCGTAGGGCGATTCGTGTAGAAAAGCCCCGAAAGGCCACTGAACGGCCAACAGAACAACCATGAACACCAGCCCGGCAATGACAGCTAACCACCAATCAGACAGGCGGTAAGCAAACCGGCGATTAGCCAGATCGAGCGCAAAGCCGGGAACAATCAGCAGCAACGGAAAAAAGAACGTTTGGTAATGGGTAATGGGGTTCAGGATCGGGCCCAGTTTTGGCGTGGCCGGTATGAACTGCAACACCCAGCTTGGTAACAACAAGCAAACCATATAAACGGCCGCAATTGCCGTAATGGGATAACGAACGGCAGATGCCCGACCCACAGCCATCAGGAAAACCGGGAAAATAATGGCGGCAATGGTGTAATACGAGGTATGATGCGAAGCCGCGCGGCTCAGGCTCTCGGCCATCAGCACAAACAGGATCGTCAACAAAAAGCCTGCTGCCAGCACAAACAGCACCCGGCTACGAGTAGCCAATTGCGGGTTACTGCGTTCGGAGGTTGTGTTTTGCAGGGCCAGCACACCGATCATGGCCCCGAACTGTGCCATCATAATGCCTGCTGCCAGCACACTGTGGGGGGGAGTCAAAATCTTGACATCCAGCCCATAGGTATTGTGCCACCAGTCATCAAACGGGGCCGAGGTGAGCATCGCCAAGGCTCCCCAAACGCAAAACATGGCCCCCAACGAGCCGTAGAAAATACCCCAGAACTTCACCGAACGGGGCCGGTCCGGGTGATTTTTGCGCAGCGTCAGCGTCAGAATCTGGTAACCCGAGAACAAGCCCGATACCAGCGCACCCACATAAATAACAAGATGAGGGGCCGAAAACAACCCGTCGCGGCCAATGCTCATGTGCCACATAATATCCCACAACAGGCCCATCACAATACAGAACGAGGCAAAAACCACCGCATAAACGTAGGTTGGCACCGTGGCTGTCGACGCATCGGTAGGGGCAACTTCCCAACCAAAAGCATGGGATGCCGGTGTCTGGGTTTTGCCTTGAAAAGCAGTTTGCATAAGAAGTGTTACACTATTTTACCCCAAAGGTGCAAAAAACGGGGGATTGTCCGACTACCGATACGGCACAATTTCGGGGGCAGCAATGTCGAAGTCGCGGAAACGCAGGGTTGGGAAGGCTTCAAAGGCGTATCGGAATGGGCTGTTGTTGTTGGGAATGTTGGGGAAATAAGCGATGCGAATCTGGAACGTGTTGAAGGTCAGGTTCTCGTTGCGAATGCGGAAACCCAGACCGTAGCCCTGATAAAGTGGCCCTTTCCAGAGCGGTTTTTCAGGAGAACCAACCAAACCAAAATTGGCAAAACTGATGATGGCAACCCGGAAACCGACGATGTTCAATCTGGAAAACAGCACGTTTTCATACCCCATCGTGAGTCGTTTAGTGCCTCGAAGGGCATCGGTATTAATCCCAATCCCTTCGCGCCCGCTAAGCGTAATGAACTCATTATTAAAGCGTTCGGTGCCATAGGTCAGGCGCGAACTCACAAAGTGGCGCATATTACCAAAAGCCGTTTTGTGCAGGGGGCTGATGTAGTTTCCGATAAACGAGAAAACACCCTGCTCAATGCCTTTTGTTCGGTAATAGCCGCCCACGTTCATCAGTCCGTAGAAATAGCCCGCCTTGTTAAAATATTGGCCCCGCGAAAAGTTGAGGCCCGTGTACAGTCGCTCGCCCAGTTCGGCATTGTCGATGCCGCCCACCACCGAAACCAGGTTACCAACAGGAACGTCCTCCGTTCGACCAAAGCCATACACCAACACATCGCGGACATACCGACGCTGTGAATAGCCCACACTGAACAAAGCCGTGCGGCTGTTTTGATACAACTGGTTACTGTCGGCAGTCACGCGGGGCCGGTCAATATAGGTGTAGCGGGTAACACGCCCAGCCACCACAATGCGCGTTCGGGTTTGGGCATTTGGGTTGCCAAAATTGGTCCGAAACGACCGCCCGAACCACATATCCAGGTAGTTATAACTCAGATTGAAAAACCGGGCACTGTCGCGCTGATCGAAATAACGGCTGTTGAGTCGGGTATGGTTCAGTTCGAGCGCACCGGCATATTTGGTGTCGGGCGTGAGAAAAGGCCGGTAGAATTTGAGCGACTGTTGTTTAATGTCGCGCAGGTGAATGATGTCGGCCTGGGCTGTCACGAAGGTTTTCAGACCCAGTAAGTTAATGTACGGAATCGCGTAGCGTCCCTGGTACTCAATCCTTTGGCCGGGCTGGGTGCTGTTATAACTGAACCGATTATAGACTTGGTGACCTACTCCCCGAAAGTTACGCTGGTCGAGTGCAATGGCAAAATTATTGACCCCCCCGAACCCACCACTGGGCAACAGCGACCATACATCCTGGGTAATCACAAACACATCGACAAACATTTTGCTGCCGGGTCGGGGTATAACCAGTATCCGGGCATCATGAAAAATGGGGGTATTTCTGAACAGCCGCTCGTTGTCTTTCAGCACGTTCGGGTCCACCAGATCGCCTTCTTTAAACAACAAAAACTGCCGCCTGATGATCCCCTCGCGGGTATTGGCGTGCAGGTTGTTGGCGGTGCGCTCAAACCAGTTATGCGCTGTGCGGAGGGTGTCATAGACGCTTGCTCCAAACACATCGAGCCGCCGAACATAGATGGTGCCGATAACGCGCCCCTCAAATGGCTGAAACGGGTTGGTTTCAATTTCACTCACCTCGCCAGAAACCCGTCGGCTATTATACACATCTCGAAAAAGGGCATCATAAAACTGCCGAGTCAATCGGCGTTTATACATCCGTTGTTTAAAGCGGGTGTAGAGCAGGCTGTCGTTTTGCATCAGCAAACTGTCGGCAATCAGGCGCGAGCGGGCCGTGGCAATTGAGTCGGCGGGAATCCGTCGGCGGACGAGCGAATCAGTGACCTGCTGTCGCTTTGTTGAATCGGAAGCCTGCTGACGGATTGTTGAGTCGGGCGTTTGGGCAGTGGCCGACAGTGCCCACAACCAGAACAGAAGCCCCAGAATTTGAGGCTTTCGTTGACTGAATTGTCTGCTTTTTGTCGAAATTTTGCTCACAAATTTACAATGCTTTTCTCATCCAGATATCCCGCTGACGGTCTGGCCCGAATTGGAACACATGCCAGCCAAATGGTTTAAACCCCTGCCGTTCATAAAATTGAATAGCGTGTTCGTTTCGCTCCCATACACCCAAATATACGACCTGGAATCCCTTTAATTTCCCATACGCGAGGCAATGGTCCATTAGTTGCTTACCCCGGCCACCACCAATCTGATTTTTCAACAGATAGATCCGCTGAATTTCCAGCGCGTTCCGTTCGGGCATCCGGCGGGGTGGCGCTTTCCGGCGTACCTTGGCATAGCCTATCAGCTCGCCCGTTTCGGACTCCATCACAAAAAATGCTGCCCGTGAATCGGTCAATTCCTTCTGGATGTGTGGCAGCGTCATAGCCCGGTCAATATACGCATCGACCCACTCAATAGGATTGAATGGCGGCCCAAAGGCTTCGCGCATGGTGGTGGCCGACAGCTCTCTCAGAGCCTCAGCATCAGCGATAGTAGCGTTACGAATTGTCATTTTTTTAATCCCCATGATCCCAAAACCGGCCCCGGCACCAATAACCAGAACGCCCAAACCGACCCTCCTGTTTGCGGCAACAACCAGGCCATTAGTTGAATACTCACAATTGTGATGGAAAACCCGATGCAGGTAACGAGTGTGAGCAGACTCCCGCGCATTTCGTCGGGTGTGTTGGCCGAAATGAGCGTGGTCAATTGGGGAGAATCGCCCGAAATGGTGATGCCATAAACGAGCAGATAAAGCAAAAATAGAGCCGGTGGAGCCTGAATCATCAGTGGAATCAAGGCCGTACAAAGTCCCGAAATGGCTAACTGAATGGTGGCCACCCGGCGACTACCAACGCGCAAAGCCAGCAAACCGCCCCCCGCGCATCCCACAAAACCAGCTCCAATCCCCAAAAACGCCCAAACCGATTGATTAAATAAATAGTCGGGATTGACGTTGGCATAGATCAGAAGCAAGGCGGGTAAAAACGCCCAAACGGTGTATAATTCCCACATGTGGCCAAAATAACCAATCACGCCGGCTCGGAGATCTCCGGGTTTGTTCAGCACAGCGAGTACTGCCAAACTGATCCGGGTCCGTCGGTTGGTAACCGGTTTCGAGGGGATTGTAAACGCCATCAGTAGCCCTCCGACTACGGCTAATCCGCTGACGCTGAGCAACACCCCCTGATAAGGCAACGCGGTTCCCAACCCACGAATCAGGTGGGGCAGAGCCGTTCCAAGCACCAACGCCCCCACCAGGAAACCCATTGCCCGACCCAGCACCGGTCGAAACCAGTCGGCGGCAATTTTCATGCCCACCGGATAGACCCCCGCCAGGAAAAAGCCCACCCCAAACCGACTCAGCAACACCGTTTCCGGGCGTAGCGGCATCACCAGAAACAACAGATTAAACGCGGCAGCCGCCACCACCGAAATCAGAAAAACGCGGGTCGCCGGAAACCGATCCGAAATGCCATAGAGCGTGTAAAGCAGGGTGCCAGTAATGAACCCCAACTGCACCGCCGACGTGATCCAGCCATTCAGCGAGTTGGTGCCCAGCAGGGGTTGCAGGTTGGGCAAAATGGCGTTGCCCGCAAACCACAGCGACGTACCGGCAAACTGAGCCAGCACAATAACGAGAAGGTGCGTATTACTTAGCGTTTCAGAACGAGTCACGAATGGGGGTTTTTCGTCAAAGATAGGAATGGGGCTAGAACAGATTTTATCTTTGCGGCATGATTTCGCTCCAATATCCCCTTGTGCTGGCTTCCGGTTCGCCCCGCCGAAAGCAGTTGATGACTGATGCGGGCTTCCGGTTCACTATTGAGACCCGCCCCACCGACGAAGCCTTCCCCGCCGACATGCCCGCCGATGACGTGGCCGAATACCTCGCCCGGCAGAAGGCCGCCGAGTTCATTCCCGACCTCGGCAACCGAATTGTGTTGTGCGCCGACACCGTTGTGATTTTAGACGACCAGATTTTGAACAAACCCCAGGATGCCGCCGATGCCCACCGCATGATTCGGAGTTTGGCCGGGCGGAGCCACCGCGTCAGAACGGGGGTCTGTTTGCTCTCGCCCGTCGGCATGGAATCCTTCACCGACGAGACAACGGTTCAGTTCGCCCCGCTGACCGATACCGAAATTGAGTATTACATCCGCGAATGCACTCCCTTCGACAAAGCCGGAGCTTATGGCGCACAGGATTTCATCGGGTTAGTGGGCATCGAGCGGCTCGAAGGATCATTTTATACCGTGATGGGCCTGCCCACGCACCGGGTATATCAGGCGTTGAAGCAGTTTCAGCAAGTTACCTGAACACCTTATCCAGAAACGAAACAACGTGTATCATCGTTGGCGTGAACCACGGCTGAAATAGCCAAAATGGATGGGGCGCATCGGCGAAGGTGTGAACTTCGGTATAGATGCCCCGCATTTTCAACTGCTTTATCAGATCATCGCGGCCCGCGTGCATCCGGTCAACCGAACTGTTCAGGAACAGAATGGGAGCGGTTTGCCGGTTGGCATAAGTCAGCGGGGAGGCTTCGTGCCACTCGGCCAGGGTTTCGGTTTTGGGGCCACCAAACCAATACGTAGCCGCCGAGGTGGACTTCCGGTCGTCACCCTCGCCCGATTCAGGATGATCAAAAGCCACCAGCCCGTCCACATCCACCACGGCCTGCACATCACCAGTAGCCCCCAACAGTGCCGCCAGTTGCCCCCCCGCCGAACAACCGAGGGCAGCAATTCGATTGGTGTCGAGGTTGTAGGTGCGGGCATTGGCGCGTAACCAGCGAACGGCGGCTTTCAGGTCATGCACCGCAGCCGGATACAAGGCCTCGGTCGACAAACGATACTCCGCCGTAACCGCCACGTAACCCTTTGCCGCCAAAGCCTGCGCCATCGGAATTTGCTGCGAACGGTCGCCGGAACGCCAGCCTCCACCGTGAATCAACAGCACGGCAGGACGCGGTTTTTGCCCCGTTTTTTTGGCTGGATAAAACGCATCAAGGTGCAGGTCGCGCCCATTTTGGGTGCAATACGTCACGTTCATCCGGGCAATAACTCCTGATGGCACCTTCGGCTGCACAACTTGAATAGCCGGGTATTGGGGTTTCAGTTTTCGGTAGGTCCCTCCCACCGTGAATGAGGTATCCCGAACACCCGTCAGCCCGACTTTGCGGATTGTCAGTTGACCCGGTTGCCAATTATCATCACCGCCCAACAGGGTTGCCAGCGTGTAGTTACGGGCTTGGTCGGGGGTCAGTTGTTTCGACCAGGCAACCCGGCTTTGTGGCCCTGCACCCGGCCCGCTTGAGCCAAATTCGGCGTAGAGCGTGGTTTTTTCGGCATCGGGTTTGCTCCAGTTATGCCAGCCTTCGGGTTTGATGTGCGGCCCCATCTGCCCCTTGATAAACACGGTTTTGGCAAACGGTCGCCAGGGTCGGCCCAGAAAAACATCATTGACCGGAGCACCCTGCGCCGGGGGCATCTGCGAACCCATCGGCTCGGCAGGTGGCGCATTGGTCAGTACACAGTCCAGAAACACATAGCCAAACGCTTTACCTTCGGGCGTTGAAGCAGCCGTGATATAATGCCCGCCTGCCTTGCTGAATATAGTGCAGTGGTCAAATACTGCCGTGGCCGACCCAAAAATGAAGTCGGTAGTACCTTCAATGTAGCAGTCCCGGTAATATTGCCTTCCCCAATGGCGGGGGCTTCCGGTATAAAGCGTATCCTGAAAACCCAGAAACCGGCAATTCACAAACACCACCCGGTCGCCCGTCACGAAGGCGGCCACTGCCTGCCCCACCGGGCCAGCCGTGTTCTGAAACGTCAGGTTCTCGGCCCGGAAATCATCCGCAAAAATATAGAACGAACCCGACGACGAGGTTGTCAGCGTGCGCCCGTCGGGAATGGTGACCTTGCCCGAAAAATCGTTGTACGTCAGAATCGTGTTGGCTTTGTCTTCGCCAATAAGCGTCACAAAGTGCTTGGTCGAGTCGAGTGTAAGCTTCTCTGTATAAACTCCTTTCCTGATCTGCACCACAATGGGTGTTCGATTATTAAGCGGGATCGCGTTGAGAGCCGCCTGCACGGTCGTGAAGTTACCGGAGCCATCCTGCGCCACAATCAGCCGCTGGTTTTGCGCTAACGTTGCTGTGGTCGCCATACACAGCACCCACAAGGTCATAAGAGCCATTAACGCGCCGTATCCGTCCCGTTTTATTCGGGTATTTTTGGTTAATTGCCCCACTTTTTAGCCCAGGCTGGGTAGTCTTTGGTTAACAGTTTCTCAGGCCAGGTGCCGTACCAGGCGTAACCCACCCGCCGTTCGTTCTCGATCTCAGCCATTGTCTTTTTCCGA
The DNA here is from genome assembly GCA_031411995.1 of Cytophagales bacterium. GTDB lineage: Bacteria > Bacteroidota > Bacteroidia > Cytophagales > Spirosomataceae > Rudanella. Next base: position 61,911 of record JANOCD010000006.1, on the reverse strand, counting down.
GCGCTGTCGCGCCCCGAAAAGAACGGCTCGTTGGTTTCGAGGTCATAAAACCGCGCCCACAGCGTTGAAGTTGGGTCGGCCACCACCACCCGGTCTTTACCTTTTGGCTGCTTTGGGTCACTGATATCTTTCACGGCAATGCCCGGCTGTTTCACCGACTCGAGCCAGGCAACAGCCGCCTGGATAGATTGCTTCATTTCGGGCGTTGGGTTCTCAAAATGCATCAGATACCGAACAATGCCCACCGATTCATTACCACTTAACGACGGCAGTTCAAACATGCGGGCCTTGGCGGGCAACAGCGTGTGGCTGTCGTGTTGAGCGCACCAGGCCGTGAGTTTGCCCCCTTGCCGGTATTGTGTTTTCAAGATGCACTGTACTCCCCGCTGCACGGCTGTTTTGGCCTGAATAGCAAGCTTTTTGTCCATCACATCGAATCCGTTGGTGCCATTCGCCGTGTTATCCATCACCCAAAGCACGGCCACCATTGCCCCATCGTTGTAGGTAATGTGGGGATGGTAGCTGCTCGAATCGGGGTAAAACTGCGGCCATCCTCCAGCCGCATTCTGCGCCGAAAGCAGGTAGGTAATACCGCGTTCGGCAGCCCGGAGATACGCCTGATTCCTGGTTTTGGCGAAAGCCGCCACCAGGTGATTGATCTCCCTGGTGGTGGCTCCGTCGTCAATTGTCGCATCGAGTTTCCCCCGGTCGGTAACGAGTTTATCGCTCACCTGTTTGCTCAGGGTAAGTTCATACTTGATGGGGTCACCACCGGGTTGGGGCCACCCTCCGTTGGTCCGCTGATACAACAACATCCGCTCGGCAACAGAATCTTTTGGCGTTTCTGCCCGCCGGCTCGTGCCGTAGCAGGAATAACAGAGGGCGAATAAAAAGAGCGGAAGTAAGCGAATCATACGTATGGGGGTATCAAGTTTGGGCGACTATCAATAACCATAGTCCTGTTTCAAATTCGGATTAGCATCGATGGCCGATTGGTTAATGGGTAGCAACTCGCTTTTGTTCGGTGTAAAAAACTGGGCTACCGACGTGATGTAGGCTGCGGTGAGGTTTTGCCGCCAGTCTAATCGAGTCCAGCCCGTTGGAGCCGTTGTGGTGGTGTTTGGTTTATACAGGGAGTTTAAAAATTGCATTTCCTCGCCGTTCACTCTCCAGAACACATACTGCGGCACGTTGGCATACTTGCCTTTAACGGCCAGCATATCATTCAGGTTGGCGCGGGTTTCGGTGATTTTCGCGTTCAGCAGGTTCCACCGAATCAGATCGTATTTGCGGATGCCTTCGCCCCCAAATTCAAGCCAGCGTTCGTTCACGAGAGCCGTAAAAAAGCCGTCTTTGGTGGTGGGTGTCGTACCCATAAGGGCCGTTTTACCCGCATAACCCCGTTTTCTGACTTCTTCAAAAGCGGCAATGGCCAGGGCCGTTGGGCCGTTTTTCAGTTCATTCTCGGCTTCGGCAAACATGAGCAACACATCGGCAAACCGAATGACCGGCCAGTTATACCCCAAATATTGCGACGTGCCCGGCAAAATCGGACTGCGCCAGTCGCGCCGAAATTTGCCATCAGTAATGGCTGTCAGACGTTGCGGATTCTTGACGTTCGTGGCCAACACCTGGTACAGCGTCACCGTCACATCGCGCCGAACATCGGTGGAATCGAAGGCATAAAAATAGGTCGGAATGGTGGTGATGCCCCCTCCACCCTGCCCAAATCGGGAAGCCGGATCAAGGCGGGGACCATTATAATTTCCCAATTTGCTGTCCGACTGCGCACTGCCCCCCGACATACCTACTTCAAACATAATTTCACCGGCGGGGTCGGGCGTGAGGCCGTTGACATAAGTTTTAAAAATGTCGATGTAATTGGGCACGAGTGTATGCTGATCGCGCCGGGCAATCAGTTCGGCGGTTTCGTCGCGGGCAATCTGGTAGTAGGTTGCAAAATCGGCCCGACGTTCCATTTGTTTGGTTTCGCGACGAAGTGAGAACCCACCCCGGTAGAGAGCCATGCGGGCGCGTAGGGCTTTGGCGGCTCCTTTCGTGATGCGTTCGTTTCGGGCACCCGCTTCGGTGCGCCAGGGCAACAGGTCGGAAGCCACTTTCAGATCGGCCAGCAATTTCTCATATACTTTGTCGCGGTCTTCTTTGGCCGCAAACAAATCGGTTTGCTGATACGAGGGAATCATAGGCGCAGGCACATCGCCCCAGTTCCGAATCAGCTCGAGGTAGTATTGCGCCCGCAAGGTGAGAGCCTCTCCGTGTAGCCGCCGGAGTTCTTTCTGTTCGGCAGCCGTTCCGGTGGCATACAGACTCATTTTCGGGATCTGGTCAATGCACAGGTTGGCCCGCTCAATGCCCTGAAACAGGGTGTTCCAGGGGGCAATAATCTCGGTGTTACCCGCCAGCGTATTGTATCGACCAATGCCGCGTCGCCCGTTATCGACTGCGCCACTCACCATCATCTCGTCGGAGTCGTAGGGGTAGTACATACTGACCCGAATGCCATAGGTCGGATCGCCCGACAGCGCGTCGTAGGCCCCCAAAACTGCCAGCGTCGCATTACTGACGTTCGAGAAAACGGCCTCATTATCAAATTCGGAAATAGGCTGGAGTTCCAGGTATTGCTTACAGGCCGTGATCGACGCAAGGGCGACCAGAAAGGCTATTAGTTTCGTTTTCATAGATAAAGAGTGAAAGAGCGAAAGAGTGAAAGAGTGCTGTCCAAAACGTCGAGCATCAAGTGAGAGAGGTCCATGCGTCAGCATTTCGCTCTTTCACTCTTTCACTCTCTCGCTGTTTAAAAGGTCAGGTTTACACCAAAAACAAATGTCCGGGCGCGGGGGTAAGCGGCAAAATCGACACCGGGGGTCAGGGGGTTGAATCGGCGGGCGTTCACCTCCGGGTCAAAGCCCGAATATCTGGTCAGCGTGGCCAGGTTATTAACCGTTGCGTAGAAACGGGCGTTCTGAACTTTCACCCGCCGAACAAGCTCTTTGGGCAGCGAATAGCCCAGCGACACGTTGTTGATCCGCAGGAAAGACCCATCTTCAACAGCCCAGGAATGCAGATAAGGCCGGTTGTTGGTGATCGGTTGCCAGATTTGGGCATTGGCATTCAGAGCGGCCAAAGCAGCCGGGCCCTTCACCACCACACCTTTTTCATCAACCGTTTTCCACCGGTTCTGCATCACATCCAGCATGTTGATATTCTGGTAGAAACCGGCCGTGAACTCGATCTTGTTGGCGTTATACACGTCGTTACCGAAAACCCAGTTCAGGAAAATGCTAGCATCGAAGTTCTTGTAGGCGAACTGGTTATTGAATCCGCCAATGTGTTTCGGATTCCCGTTGCCAATCACCGTTCGGTCGCTTTCCAGCGAAACCAGGCCATCGCCGTTCAGGTCTTTAAGCCGGATGGTGCCGGGCTGGGGGGCACCAAAAATGGTCGAGCCGTTAGGAACGCCATCCTTCAGGGTATAGACTCTCGTAGTAGCATTGTAGTTGAAGTCATCTACCTTATAGAAACCATCGGTTATGAAACCATACATCAGCCCCACCGGCTCACCCACTTTCAGAATGTAGTCGTCGGCTCCGTCGCTGCCCTGCCAGCCCGAACTGGTGGTTTGTTGCCGAACCGGCCCCAAATCTTCCACCCGGTTCCGATTGAAGGAAATATTCCCGTTGGCTGTCCAGGTGAAATCACCGGCGCGAACCACCGTGCCACTCAACTGAAACTCAAGGCCCCGGTTCGAGGTGGCCCCCACGTTTTTGATTTGGGTAGTGTAGCCCGACGTGGACGGAATGGGCAGGTTGACCAACAGATTTCGGGTGGTGTTCTGGTAATAATCAGCCGAAAACTGAATCCGGCCACCCCACAAGCCCAAATCCAGACCAATGTTGCGCGAATAGGTTGTTTCCCAGGTCAGGTTTGGTTGCGACAGCGACACCGGCGCGAAACCGGGCAAAGTTGTTTCGCCCAGCGCATACTGACCAGTGGTGTTGAAAAGCTGGGCGTAGAGGTAATCGCCAATGCGGTTGTTGCCCGCAGCTCCGTAGCTCAACCGCAGCTTGGCATCGTCCACAAACTTCAGCGACTTCATGAAATTCTCCTCAGAAAAACGCCAGGCCAGCGAGCCAGACGGGAAATAAGCCCAACGGTTGCCGGGTGCAAATTTGGTCGACCCATCCCCCCGGAAGGTTAGCGTGGCAAGGTATTTTTTAGCAAGTGAGTAGTTGGCACGGCCAAAAAACGACAGCAACCGACTTTGGGACTCACCACTGGTTGGCTGGGGTTGAACGGCACCGCTGGGGGGCGAACCCAGATTCATGTTGGCAAGGGCTTTTTCGGGAGAAATCTCCGACGGAAAAAAGCGCGTTTCCAGGCCTACTGCCCGGCTTTTAGTCTCGTAGATTTCCTGCCCCAGCAACAGGTCGATGTCGTGTTTGCCCCCCCCCAGACCCTGTTTCCGGTAGGTTAGCACGTTGGAATTGTTGATGGTGATGGCCGTATTGTTTCGGATTATCCCCACGGGCAGGCTGGCGTAGTTGCGGGCCGTGCCGGTAATTTTACTGTAGAACTGGTCGGTCCGGTCAATGTTGTTATTGTATCCCGCCGTTGAGCGAAACGTCAGGCCACGGGCCAGTTCAAAACTGGCATAACCGCTGATGTTGGTGCCGTTGGTGAAACGTTTCTGGTATTCGGCGTTGGTCAGAATCACGGGGTTCGTCAGGCGGGTGGCAATGTAGTAGTCTTCGTCGAATTCAATGTCCGATGCAACACGGTTGGGCAAATCAAGCGGCTGATATTGAATACTTTGCCGCAACCGATTGGTACCAGCCGACCCACTCGTGGTGGTTCCGGCTCCATCGACCCGTTGATCAATATAGCGTACAACCACCCCAACTTTAAATTTAGAACTCACGTTGTGGTCGAGTTTAAAGTTGACCAGATTCCGTTTGAAAGCCGACCCCAACTGAATTCCGTCCTCCGTATTGTTGGTCAGGCTCAGGTTGTAATTGGTTTGCTGATTGCCGCCATTCACCGAAACATTGTGGTTCTGGTAGGCAGCTTTCCGGCCAAAAACCTGGTCCTGCCAGTCGATGAAGGGGGCGTTTCGGTAGTTACTCAGTGTGTCGAAAGTTGACCCAAACTGCCGGGCAAAATTCGTGCTGTCAACTGCACTTCCCCTTGTACGCTCATATTGATACAGGGCGTACTCATAAGGTTGCAACACCTTGAGTTTCTTCAGATTCTGCCGGAACCCGAATGAGCCGTTATAGGTCACGGTTGTCCGGCTGTTGGTGCGCCCCGATTTGGTCGTAATGATGACGACACCGTTGGCTCCCCTTGCGCCATAAATAGCCGTTGCCGAGGCATCTTTCAGCACGTCGATGCTGGCAATATCCTGTGGGCTGATGGTGTTCAGGGCGTTGTCTAACTGGATACCATCGACCACAAAAATGGGGGCATTGTCCTGGGTAATGGAGTTGCCGCCCCGCACCCGAATGCGAATATCGGCTCCCGGCCCGCCCTCGGCGGTTGTCACCTGTACCCCCGCCAGCCGACCCGTGATGGCTTCGGCAGCGTTGGTGATCGGCACATCGCGTATTTGCCGGTTGTTGATGGATGACACCGAACCTGTCAGATCACGCCGATTAACAGCCTCATAACCAATCACAACCACTTCATTGAGCAGTTTGTTGTCGGCATTGAGCGTGACCGTCAGGCTTGTTTGCCCGCCCACACTGACCGTTTCAGAGGTGTAGCCAATGAAGCTGAACGTCAGCAAAACAGGCTCCGAAGCGGGTCGTTCGGGAATACGGAGTGTGAACTTCCCATCGGCATCTGCCGTGGTGCCGGAGCCGGTTCGTTGATTAATTACGTTGACACCCGGAAGTCCTCCCCCACCGGATCCATCCAAAACTTGTCCGCTAATAACACGGGAGGGGGCCTGTTGAGCTTTGGCAGTAGTCGCCATACTAAACAGGAAAAGTAAAAGTATTAGTTTTTGCATAAGTCGTTAACCCATTTGTTCATATTAGGAAGTAGCGAAATAGTAATAATACACGAAAAATTTAGCTTAAAGACCCATCTGTTTTCCTTTTTTCACGCAATCGTTGCCGGGAACGTTATCGGGTCTGTAAAAACCAGTAAATTTTGACTCATTCCCCTTACTTAAAGTAGGAATACCTGTTTAAACCCCCACCCGACTTGGACTCAATAACTATCAAAGACATTGGTCGCGCACTTAACCTGTCCACGTCCACCGTGTCGCGTGCGTTGCGGGGCAGTTACGAAATCAGTGCGGAAACCAAGCGATTAGTGGTCGAATATGCCGAGCGGATGAACTACCGGCCCAATCCTATTGCCCTGAGTCTTAAAGAAAATCGGAGTCGGGTGCTGGGGGTTATTGTGCCACAGATTGCCAACACTTTTTTTTCTCAGGCTATCAACGGCATCGAGGCTGTGGCCTACAGCCGGGGCTACCACGTGATTATTATGCAGAGTCACGAAAACTACGAGCGTGAAGTGATCACGGTGCAGCAGGCAGTGGACCGAAAAGTAGATGGTTTGCTAATTTCACTGTCGAGCGAAACCCACGAAGTAGCTCATTTACAGACACTACACCAGAAAAATTTTCCGATTGTTTTGTTCGACCGGGTATCGAACGAATTGGATACCCCCAAAATCGTGGCCGATAATTTTGGGGGAGCCTTTGCCGCCACTGAACACCTGATTCAGCGGGGCCGTCGGCGCATTGCACACATTGGCATACCCATCTATATGTCGATTTCGCAGGAACGCCTGGCAGGTTATCGGGCCGCCCTCGAACACTACGGCCTGCCCTACGACGAGACGCTGGTTCGGCATGTGGGGCTGGGTGAACACGAAATGGCTCCCCCCGTAGCCGATTTGATGGCCCAGGCCACCCCGCCCGATGCCTTTTTCACGGCGAGCGACCGGCTCGCTTTGGGGTGTATGGCTGCCCTCCGAGCACAGGGCGTATCGATTCCCGAACAGGTTGCCCTTATTGGATTCACCAATACGACAGTGGCCAATTTGCTGGCTCCCGCCCTCAGCACCGTGGAACAGCCCGCCCAGGGGATCGGGCAGTTAGCGGCCGAACTACTGATTGAACGGATCGAACGAAAACAACAGGCACCTCCCGCCAGTACGCACAAATTACCCACGCGCCTGTTCATCCGGGAATCATCGGGACCGGTTTCAGCGTAGCTGTTGGTTGGTCTGGCTGGCAGCCCACCGCATTCGGTAGGCTTGCATAGCCGTTTCGCCCAACTGATCGAGCAGTTTCCAGTTGGCCACCACGCCCACCACCGCCCCAATGCCCGGCACCAATTGCAGCATCTTAGCAAGGTCGATATAATCGCGGTATTCCTGCTGAAATGTCTGCCAGTCGAACTGATGAATATCGTCGGGGAGCGATGCTGAAAATTCATGCCACTGCTCCATATGCCTGAAAATTTCCTGCCGGCGCTCCTGACTCGAAAACGCCAACTGAAAAATATGAAGTACATAAAGCCGTTCTCGATAGTCGGTAACGTCATGCCCGTATAGGGCTGCAATGTCGTATAACAGCTTCATTTTCAGACTCAGGAGCAACGGGAAATCGGCCAGACCAACCAGTAACCCTGCCGCTCCCGTCAAGCCTCCTTCGGCGGCTCCAACCCGTTTATACCACAAAACCCGATTTCGGACAGCGTCTTCGGTCTGGGTCAGCGGGCGTTGGGGAGCGGGCGTTGGCGCCGTGAACTCCGACCCCGCCAACACGGCCCGTGTCATGTGTTTAATGGCTCCCGTGATCACGTCGTGAATTCGTTGCGGAATAAGCCGGTTCATGCGGGTTTGCAGTCCTTTAGACAGGCGATTTGTCAACGATGGACGTTTACGCATTTTGGTTTGCCAAACGGCTAATTCGCCGAGGGCGTGTTGATCGTAGGGGGTTGTGGGATTCATGACGTTATCATTTTGTTAAGCCAAACTCAATTGACGGACAAATACGTTATTAACCAACTATCATTGTTGTTTATTTTGTCTCTTTATCCAACACCCGCCCCCACCCTACCGTTTCAACGCACCGATTTTGGACACGATTTTGCCTGGGGAACCGCCACAGCCGCTTTTCAGATCGAAGGAGCTGTTGATCGAGATGGGCGGTCTCCCTCCATTTGGGATACGTTTAGCCGGCAAAAAGGGGCGATCAAAACCGGCGAGAATGCCATCATTGCCTGTGCTTTCTACGATCAATTTGAAGCCGATCTGAACCTCCACAAAGCTCTTGGGTTCGATCATTTTCGGTTCTCCCTGTCGTGGTCGCGCATTTTGCCCGATGGCGTTGGACCCACGCAGGGCGGCCGCGTGAACCAGGCCGGGCTGATGTTCTACGACCGGCTGATCGACCAGTGCCTTGCCCTCGGTATCACGCCCTGGATCACGCTCTATCACTGGGATTTACCCCAGGCACTTGAGGATCGGGGTGGCTGGAAAAACCGGCAAATCATCGACTGGTTTGTGGAGTTTTCGGATGTTTGTACCCGCGCCTTTGGCCAAAAAGTGAAACACTGGATCATTCTGAACGAGCCGCTGGCTTTCTCGGTGCTGGGTTATTTTACGGGGCAACACGCCCCCGGTCGGCGAGGCTTCTGGAATTTGTTACCGGTAATACACCACATTACGCTGGCGCAGGCCGAGGGAGGGCGGGTGGTCCGGCGCAACGTGCCCCATGCGCAGGTGGGCACCACGTTTTCGTGTTCTCCCGTAGAACCGTTCACGCAAATTCCCCGCGATTTAGGGGCCGCTTCCCGCGTGGATGCCCTCATGAACCGGCTCTTTATCGAACCGGCTTTAGGGCTTGGTTACCCCGTTCGGGAATTGCCATTTCTGGAAGGGATTGCCAAAAAATATGCCCAACCCGGCGATGCCGAACGGCTGGCGTTCGATTTCGATTTTGTTGGCTTGCAACATTATTTCCGGGCTGTGGTCGAACACACCTACTTTATGCCGTATCTGTGGGCCAAAGAAGTGACCCCACTCCGGCGACAGGTTGGCACCATTACAGAAATGGGCTGGGAAGTATACCCTGAAAGTATGTATCAGATTATCAGACAGTTCAACCAGTATGAAGGGGTTCACAAAATCTACATCACTGAGAGTGGTGTTGCTTTTTTCGATCAGGTAGTGAAGGGGCAAGTGCATGACCCCGCCCGGATTCAGTATCATCAGGATTATTTAGCTCAAACGCTCCGGGCCAAACAGGAAGGCATCCCCGTCGATGGGTATTTTGCCTGGACATTTCTCGATAATTTCGAGTGGGCCGAGGGTTTCCGACCCCGATTCGGACTGGTTCACGTTGATTTCCGAACCCAACAACGAATCGTAAAATCGTCGGGAAAATGGTTTCAGACATTGTTGAGTGAGTAATGATCTACTAAACATCGAAAAAGCCCCGTATCAATGGACGGGGTTCGTTCTTATTCGATAACCACGGATGAGCCATCATTCTTTGCAACGCCGAAGCAAGTCCTGTAACCGTATGACGGTACTGCTCAGATTGTCAATAGGTATGGCTAATTTGCTTTGAACATTGTTCCTGAACTGAGGGTCATCCAGGTAATAGGCGGTCTCGTCGAGTAATTCGGCGGTCTCGGCACAGGTATCCGTGAACCACTTTACTTCTGTTGAGGCCAGTTTGGTGACGTTGAGTTTTTGGGGTGCCTGCCGGAAAAACTCCTGTCGGTCGCTTGAGTAAAATTTACGAAACTCCTCGGCAGCAGCACTATTCTCCATCTTCATCACCCGATCCCTAAAACTCTTTAAATAGGCAAGGTGGCTTTCCAGCGTCTTATAAGCAACACGATTAATGACACAGGTATTCCCAAACTCTCCGTTGCCCGCTCCTTCGGGCGTAACTTCCTTTGTTTCGGGGGCATTCACTACAAGGGTTTGAGCGGGCGATGTCGGCAATTGGGTTCGTGCCGGGCTTGGCGTTTTTTCTAGTTTTGTTGGGGGAGCGGGTTGGGGAGTTGGTGTCGAAGCGGCAACGGATTGGCCAGATCCGGCCGCAAATACTCGGAAAACAGGGTCTTGTGAAGCCCCCTGTTCACGGGCATACTCCATGGTGGCCCGGGTCGAAGCCACCAACAAGGGCTCCCACTCCGCAGGCTGTTGTTTGTAGCTTTTTGCTACAAACCCTTTGTATTGTTCGTAAAAGGACATAAAAAACCAGCCACCATCTTCACTACTATTCGATTTTTGTCCCCGTTTGCAGGTATGTAATACAATAGCAGCCCTGCTTTTCAGAAAGAGGTTTTTGAGTTGCTCTGTTTTAATTTCCGAAACATTCATGGCTCGACCCGTCCCTGGTTTAGCGCGGGAACGGTCGTTAATGGCGCTGTTGCACGACTCCCCAAAGGCAAGCGTAAGACGATTTCCTTTTTGGCGTAACTGCTCGAAAACGACTTTCAAATTGCGCGAGTTGGCCGCACCGGGGCTTTGACCCTGCGTTTTAAATAAAAGCATGGGTTCTTCGGTCTCCGAATTGTTCCAGCCGTGTCCCATGAAATAGAAGAAAACGACATCGTCGGGTTCTGGCTTGAAAGTCGTCATAACCTGATCGAAGCGACTGGCCAGAAAGTCTTTCCCTCTATAAACCACCATCCGGTTTTTCAGACCCGTTGCCTGGCAAACCTCATTGGCCATCTCCGTTAAATACGAGATGTTCATTAAGTTCGGAGCCGATAATCCCGGATCGTCGGTATCAGCAAAAACCAGCAAATGAAAATTCTGAGCCGAAGCCACTGACTGAATAAACAACAAAAATCCAATAAACAGCCTGATTGACAGGTAATTGACCAGCGAATTAATACGACGTTTCGGTTTCACAGCAAGTAATGGTTTGGCGGTTATAAACGGGAGTTTGTCGTTGGCGGGTTCTTTGCTGAGTGATCTGAACAACGGTTTCCTGAACGTGTTTCCAGGTTTGCTCCGCTGCCTGTTTGCGAACAACTAGAGCAAAAGCATTAATGAGCGCATCGAGCCAAACCGAACCCTGTTTTGAACTACGGTAAGCCCACTGCCCCCGACTGGCCGAAGCCATCACGATTAGTTGTTGCACATTCGCAGCCCTGAACAGGTGCCGATAGGCATCAACTGCGTTCTTTTGTGGTGGTAGGTTAGTCTGAGATGGATTTGTTTGTTGAGGAATGACAGATAATGACCCCGGCAAATTTGTACTTCCTGTCTGCCCATCGGTTGGTAATATGGGTGACGACAAACGGGGACGATTTCCCGTATCGACTGTTACCAACACTGTACGCGCCGTTTTCGACCGCAACACGGCCAAAATGTCTCTCAGTGGCACATCTCCTCCATTAAGTTGGAGTGTTGGCCATGCTTTCGGCCCGTCGCTGTATCCCTGACCAGCATAGTGAAACCAGACAATAGCTGTTTCTTCTGACTGAGGGATAAACGATTCCAGCGTTTTCAGAACAGTTTGTCCGGTAAAAGCTGCACTATCGCCGAAGTCATACCAATGTTTTGTGTAGTTGCCGCAGCGGGCTACTTCATCGGTTAGTTTTTGCAGTTTTCGAACATCGCCAGTGCGGTCGGGGCGACCAGCTAAACTTGGCTCAACAACCGAAAACACGTACAGATGCTGTGCCCGGACCTGTTGCTGGGCTACTAACAAGATGACTGCCCAAACCGGGTAAAATCTGTTCATACCGGCTCATTTAGGCTCAGGTTCGGTTTCATCATCATCATCGACCCCCGCCGGACAATCAACGGCAAAGCGAGGTTTTTGCAACCCGTCCGATTGAGCCATCACTTTTTCGGTCAGGCTGCTCTTCACGGTATTGGTCAGGCGGTTGAGGCCCCAGCGTGGGTCAGCTTCAGTCATCTGTTCTTTAAGCGCGGCCAGAAAAGACCCCAGAAAGACCGAATTGCCGTTTTTGTCGCGCATGGCCCGTTGCCCCACCGAGGCCGACGCAATTTTGACAAACATTTTTTTGCACTCGGCATGACCCAGAAAAAGGCTCTGACTACTCTCGCGCAGCGTGGGCGGATGCGGGCGCGGAATCAGGCGGGATACATATACCGGCTCCGGCTGGTTGTCGCAGTCGGCAATCACCAGGGTAAGATGGGCTTTGCGCGGGCGAACAATTTCCATTACATCCCGCATGGGCGTTTCATCCCCGTTTTTCAGTTTCATAATAGGCCACACCCTATCGGTGGCAGCCTCGCCCCGGCCCGAAAAATAAAACACAATAATGTCCTTATTCACAACCACGGGAGTTTCTTTCAACACGCCCAACAACTCCTCCCGACTATAGGCCGTGTGAGCAGTTATGGGATAATCGAGGTAAGGACCAACATACCGCCAGAAATTCTCCATTTCGGTGCGGTCTTTTGCCCCCCGTTGGTCGGCACGATCAACCAAAAAAAAGAGGTGAATTTTTTGAGCGAAACCGTTCAGCGAGCTGAGCAAAAGCAAACTAATCAGCAAGTATTTCATGGTGAGGACGTTTTGAGCTAAAAGTCTATTTTTTCTTCTTAGGAGCTGTAGTCACAGGCTTCACTTTTCGGGCCGACGGTTTAGCTGTTTCGGCTGGTTTCCCAGTCCCGGCGCGGGTTGTCTGCTCGTCATCGTCGTTGGCTGGCAGGCCCTTCACCAGTCGCCGAAGCCGTTTCTGAATGCTTTTGTACTCACTTTCGCCCTTGCTCAATTTGTCGAGGTCGGCTCCCTGGAAATTCTGGATGATGATGGCGTTCAGCGTTTTGAACCGCTTCCCCGCCGAGGGGTGCGAAGCATAGATAGAGGATATAGCATTGCTTTTCAGGGCGGACATCGCCAGTTGCTGTACTTGCCCCGACGTTGGGGCTGAACCCTGCGAGAGCATAGCAATGGTTCCTGCCTGAGCCAGCATTCGCTCACCAAACGATTTAGTCGGAATGTCGGGGGTACGTTGAAACAACCGCTCCCACAGTTTGGGGGCTTCCCGAGGGTCATACCCCGCTTCATAAATATAATTTAACCCAATTCGATCAGCCTGATTCTCAGACCCACGGCTATAGCTACTTGATAAAGCTGCCCCGCCAAAAGCCGCGATGGAATTGGCAAGATCGGCCGACTCCATTCCATAGGCCGACACCATAGCGGCCGTCACAACACCCTGTCCAATGGCAATTCCCTGGCTCCGTTCATACTCCAATCGGCTGTGCCGGTAGGTTACGTGGGCAATTTCGTGGCCTAACACTGCCGCTAACTGGGCCTCATTCTCGACCTCATTCAACAATTGCGTATGAACAAACACCGAGCCGTCCGGGTAGGCACAGGCGTTGAACGTCGTGTCGATTACAACAAAAAAGTTGAAGTTGACGTAAGCCGGATGGTCCTTGGGAAGTTTTTTGATATGGTCCGGCACCAATTTTCGGCCAATTCTGGAGATGTAGGCATTAATTGTTTCGTCGGTTAGCAAATTGAATTTGGCATTCCCAAATGCAACTTCCCGGCCATCCAGCGATAGTTTTTTGGTGGCTCGAAGCGTAGTCAGAAGTTTTTGGTCAGTATCAGTAAACTCGTCTGGCACCACTGTCCCTGATTCTACCAGCAGGATTCCATCGGGTTGGCGTTGTCCTCTCAGTTTCAACTCCATGCCTTTTTCCATGTCTTTGAAATTAGAGAAGTAACGGCCTTTATATCCCTTTTCACCCGCCAGCTTTGCCCCGGCCTTCAGTCGAACGGCTTGCCCATCCACCGTAGCAATTTCCCCATCTAATTGTTCATAGGTGCCCGTAACGGTTCCCGACCCGGTCAAGTCAGTCAGGACGATCACTTCCTGCATCACAAATTTTTTGCTGTACCGATATTCGTAAAACGAAACTTCGACTTCATGGCCTGCCCGCAGAAGTTGTTTGAACTGTCGATAGGGGGTTTTATCGAAAGGCTCCGGTTGTTTGTCTTTAAAAGGTTTGTTGGCAGCAGCGGCTTTTTGCTTCCGTTCTTCAAATTTCAGTAGATCCCGTTCGGCTTTCTGCCGCTTGCTTTCGTACTGCCGCCGGTCGCTTTTTCCCATGAACACGAGCACGCTGTCCGGGTAGTCGATCAGCGAATAATAGTCCCGATAATCATTTTCGATGTTTATCCGAATTTTGGCGAAAGGCGGCTTGAACTCAACCACATAAGCCGACTCTACTTTGAGAATGGGGACTTCGGTTTGGGCCAATGCAATGCCCATAAAGCCCAATACTGGCCAGAAAGCCAGCAGGCAGGAGAAGAACTTTTTCATGAGTTTAAATGGTGCAGAACTTGATAAACTGATCTGCGGTTGGAAAACACTGTAAAGAAATAGTAGAAAAATTGTCATTGCTACTATAATTCTACTTTTTTTCCAAAAAAAATCGCATCATTGCAAAACAGTGTGTGGTCAGTGGCAGAATATCCAAAATTTTGCCCTCCTCCACGTAACTATATCCACTCATGACTGCATCACCTACTCGATTCATCGAACGAGGTTACGTTTATCGTACCTTTTCTGCTGTTCTCTTTGCTTTTTCTGGCTCGCTTCAAGCACGGTGTGAGCCATGAACTACGTCGAATTCCGAAAGCGGTATCGCTGGAATGCCAAAACCGACAAATTAGGGGAAGGGGGGTTCGGTAAAGTTTACCGCGCACTCGATACGCTCCGCGACCGCCCGGTGGTTCTTAAAATTGCCGATGTCCCAACCGACCATAAATTCTCCCTGCAACGCGAGGTTGAACTGAACCGCGACCTGACCCCACACCCAAACCTGGCTCAGTTTCGTAACTGCTACCGACTGGAAGACGAATACGGCGAAGAAAAAGACTACGCTACGATGGACTACTTTCCCGAAGGCAGTCTGAATGTGGTAATGCTACAGCCCCTTAGCCCGGACGACATTCGCAGCATTGCCACCGGAATGTTACGCGGACTGGCTCACCTGGAACGAGAAAAAGTCATCCACCGCGATTTTAAACCCGGTAACGTTCTCATGGCCCGCGATGAACAGGGGGCGTGGTTGCCCAAAATTGCCGATTTTGGCCTGAGTCGTTTCACCAGTACCGACATTACGGTGTCAAACTCATCGGTCGGTATTTCGTATGATTATGCTGCCCCGGAGCAATTCAGGCCGGGTTCGGTAAACCGACAGGCCGATTTGTGGGCTTTTGGCGTAATCATATACCGGTTGTGCTTAAATCATCTGCCCTTCACGGTGCAGCCCGACCTGACCGGAGAAAGTCGCCGACTCGAGCTGATTCGGCTTATCAATCAGGCCGAACTCCCCACCGATGTGAGCGAGATAGCCGAACCCTATCAGCGCATTATTCGTCGATGTTTAGTAAAAGAGTTGCCCGGACGGGTGAAGTCGGCCGACGAACTGCTCGAATTACTCACTGCCCCGGTAACAAAACCAGAGCCGATTATGCCGTTACAACTGGCTACGGAAACCGTTGTTCAGGTTGCCGTGGCTGTGCCTGCCAACATGCAGCCGTTACCTTTACCGGAGGTAATGCCCACAGAAATCCGGATAAAGCCCCAGCCAGGTGAAGCCATCAGGAGTAATCCAGAACCCGTTCGGTTAACTCCTCCGGTACGTTTGGAAAAAAGCAAGCCTGTTTTTGCGACCGCATCATCGAATCAGGAGCAGGCCAACAAACAAAACAAATACCCCCTGTTGTTGCTGCTTACCGTTGTTCTGTGCGGAATAGGAGCCTATTTTCTGTGGCAATCGCAGCAGCCCAAACTAAAAGAGCCGCAAATCTCAACGGTCAATTCGACCACAACTACACCTAATCAGGTTCAACCAGATCAATACATACAGTCTTCTGTTTCCCAAAACAACACGGCGAGTGACCCTATAAAAGATAGGCTAACGAATGCTTCGGTCCCGGCCAAAACAATTTCGATGGGAGAAAGGCAACCGAAGCCAGCTACCCCTGTCGTTAAACCCGCCGAGAATCCAGCCAATAATCCAATCGCCCTAACGCCTGCCGTTAACGCTCCGGTAGAGAATCAACCCGAACCCTCACGCACCAGCCTGGTCGACAATCCGGTTCCGGCTGGTAACGTGGAGACACCCACAAATAAACCCGATAACCGGAACAATCCGGCCAGGCGAACCCTACGTTTGTCGGGCGGTACCGAAGTGGTGGTGGCTCTTTCGGAGGCAGTGGCAGCCGAAAACGTTAAAGCGGGTCAGCGCGTCTCGCTTGAAGTGTCGCGACCAGTTATGGTCGATGGCGAGGTGGTCATTGCGCGGGGGGCCGATGTACAGGGAGAGGTCGCCAAAGTGAGCACAGGTGGCAAGAAAGATATGCTTGAAATCCGAATCCGCAGTATTCAGGGAGTCAGCGGGCAATCAGTTGACGTAAGATCAGCTACATTCCGGTATGTTGGTTCGCGCAATGAGCCTTTAGTATTCAAAGCCGGACAACAGTTTGTGGTATACACGGCTGGTGCCCATAAGTTCAGTTTGTAATCAATTCAATTCACCCGTTTAAACGAAGTTCATGAAAACAACTAGTACTCTCTTATGCTTTGCCCTGAGCCTGACAATGGCCTTTGGGCAGGATGCTCTCCGCCAACGGTCCGACACACGCGGTCTAAATCTGGGCTTATATGGTCAATATGTTAATTGGGGAACCACTGACGAAGATTACAAAGACTTATTAGTAAAAACCAAAGGCCCTGGAGTTGGTCTGCGGATTGGGCTTGGCCTGAGTCATCGGATTGAATTATTCAGTCAAGTGGATGCCTCCTATCTGACTACCAATAAACCAGATATTGCCTCTGACTTCAGTGTTACTCTTGTACACCTCGAAGCGGGTGGCCGTCTCAATATCGGCGCAACAACGTCGAGATTTCGCCCTTTTATTGACGTTGGATACAGTTTAGTTGGAGCCATTGTAGATCCGGTAAAATACGGTTCTGAAGTCGGAACAGCCAATTTGTATGGCCGGGGGATTTTATTAGGCGGGGGTATCAATTACTTCCTGGCTATCCCGTTTGCCATCAACCTGCGATACAGTGGTGTCATTGGACGCTTTAACTCGATCAATTTTGAGGACGAAACGATCACAAACTTCGGCAAACCCGACATTGGTGTCGGGCGGGCCTCCCTGGGATTGACGTGGTATCTGCGCGGTCGGCGGTAAACTAATCAAAGCAATAGTTTATACACACACCCAATCATGACCCTTTCCGAAACCTCCAAACGGGCTGTTCAGATCGCCCAGGCAATAGCCAAAGAAAATCAACACGGACAATTTGCGCCACCCCACCTCATGCTGGGGCTGCTGCACAACGATGTAACGCTGGCCTCGTGGCTCGTGGCCATTGGCAAAGATGTGTATTATCTGCGCGATTGGGCCGAGATCAGGCTTGAAGACGTGCCCCGCTCCGGGCGCATGTCGGAAAACCCCACAGGCGATGCAAAGGTGCAGGCGGCCGTTCAAATGGCCGAACTGATTGCCATGCAGCTTTCGGCAATGGCTGTGGAGCCGCTTCACCTGTTAGCCGCGCTGCTCAAAGCAAACGTAGCCTTCAGTGCCGATCAGCTTAAGTCGCTACCGCTGAGTCAGAAAGAACTGCTCGATTCAGCTCTGAATGAGCAGGCCGTGATGGCGGCTGTAACCCCTGGTGAACAGGCCGCCGGTGCCAACAGTCAGGCACCGGCGGCCGGGCAGGCCGATGGGCAGAAGGGAGCACTTTATAAATTTTGCTCCGATAAAACGGCTTTAGCCCGTGAAGGCAAACTCGACCCCATTATTGGACGCGACCGGGAGCTAAGGCTTATGCTCGAAATTCTGGGTCGACGCACCAAGCCCAACGTCATGCTGGTGGGGGAACCGGGGGTGGGCAAAACGGCCCTCATCGAAGGGTTTGCCCAGGCTATTGTAGCTGAAAAAGTACCCAATAGCCTCAAAGGGGCTAGTTTATTTGAGCTTGATTTGGGCGCGTTGGTAGCCGGAGCCGCCTACAAAGGTGAAGTCGAAGACAGAATTAAAAGCATTATCCGCGAGATAAAAGCGTATGGAAAAGCCATTCTGTTCATTGACGAGGTCCATGTGTTGCTCAACCCCAATGGCTCCGTTGGAACCGGCGTTTCGCAGTTACTCAAACCCGAACTGGCGCGGGGCGAGTTGACCGTGATCGGAGCCACAACAAACGACGAGTTCCGGCAGTATATCGAAAAGGACGAAGCCTTTAGCCGCCGTTTCGAGCGGCTCCTTATCCCCGAACCCGACGTGGTGACAGCCACCCGCATGGTAGCCAACCTGTTGCCGCTTTTTGAGAACCATCATGGCCTGAAAACCGAGCCAGGTGTAGCTGAAGAAGCCGTTCGGCTGGCCAGTCGCTATGTGAAAGACCGCCGACTGCCCGATGCCGCCGTTGACCTGCTCGACCGGACAATGGCCGCCATCCGAACCACCGGCGACACAGCTCCTTCTGAACTGGAACTATTATATGCCCAACTGGAAGCCCTGCCCGATCAAGTAGCCGAAAAAAATACGGCTGAAAAATTGGCCGAATACCGTTGGCTACTCCGGCAATTTCAGGACCGGATTAGCCCGATTTTGCGGCAGCAGATCGAAGACAAAACACCGCCGGAAACCATTGAGGAGTCGGCAGAACTTCATAGCTATCTGGCTGACCGCATTGAGCAACTACGCCCCTTGGCCGAAGCCAAACAGGAAGAAGTTACCCGGCAGGACATTGCCGCCATGATTTCGGCCAAAACGGGGATTCCGCTTGGCAAGCTGCAATCGAGCGAGCGGGAGAAACTGACCAAAATGGCCGATGTGCTCCGCAAGCGCGTTGTAGGTCAGGAGCAGGCTATAACAGCTTTGGCTGCGTCGGTGCAAAGCACACGAGCGGGTCTTTCGGATGGGCGAAAACCGGCCGGTGCGTTTTTCCTGCTTGGCCCCACCGGTACCGGCAAAACGGAACTGGCCAAAGCCCTCGCCGATTTTCTGTTCAACGACGAGTCGTTTTTGATTCGGTTCGATATGTCGGAGTTTAAGGAAGAACACTCGGCATCGCTGCTGTTGGGTGCCCCTCCGGGCTATGTCGGCCACGAGCAGGGCGGGGTGCTGGTCAACAAAATCCGGGAGAAGCCTTACTCGGTGGTTTTGTTCGATGAAATCGAGAAAGCGCACCCGTCGGTGTTCGATATTTTTCTGCAAATTCTGGACGAAGCCAAACTCCGCGATAAACTCGACAAGGAGGGAGATTTTACCAACGCCATCGTGCTATTTACGTCCAACATTGGTGCCCAGCACATCATCAAATCGTTTGGCGAGGGGAAAGTACCCGCTTCCAATGACCTGACCGAGATTATGGCCCGCCATTTCCGACCAGAGTTTCTGGCTCGCATCAACGAGCAGGGCGGCATTGTGCCCTTCGCACCGATCAGCACGCCCAACGCCGTTCAGATTTTCGGAATTCACCTGCGTGGTCTGGAACAACAGTTGGCCAAACAGGGCATCACCCTCGTGTTGACCGAAGCCGCCCGCGAACAGCTTGCGCTGAGTGGGTTTACGCCCGAATACGGCGCACGGCCCCTCAAAGGTGTAATTCGCAGCCAGCTTCGGCTACCCATTTCCCAGATGATTATTGCCGGGGAATTAGCCAAAGGTTCTACGCTGACCATTGACACGGGCGAAGACAAGGAATTGAACTGGACGGTGGAGAGAACAGAAAACCAAACTGAACAGGTGTAGTAGGGCTAAAAACGAGTCGAAAATTTGGCATTAACAACCGTTTACATAATTTAGCCGCTAAATTTTTTCAAAAATTTGCATCAGTTAGACCAACACATTACATTAGCCCTGCGAAACAAACGCAATCCACACTAAACCACTTGATTCCACCCGTTTAACATGCTATGAATCCTACCCTCAATATGCCCGGTGCCTGGGCCGCCGTTCGCGATGTGCCGCCCAGTCTCTCACCCGTAAGCCTCAACAAGACGCTCTACGTGGCCAAACTCTCTGACGAATTCAGCACAACCCCCGATGCCATTCCCGGCCTCGAATCGGTTGAAGACGTAATGGAGCATTTCAAACCCGAAGTTGGCGTTACCCTCTATGACGAACAGGGTGCCCCCAGTTACGAAACATTCCAGTTTCGCGAAATGGGCGATTTCTCCCGCGAAGGCCTGGTGGAACAAAGCAAACTGATGCGCGATCTGAACCGAAAAATCCTCGACCTTCAGAAAATCGATATGCAGCTACGCTCGAACAAACTCCTGCAAAATGCCCTCCTCAATGCAGAAGCCAAGCGGACGATGCTGGAGATGATTCAGCAAATGCTCGACGAAATCGAACAGGCTGGCTAACTGCCCGTCATCCCGACTATACATACTATTTATTACACCTTTTAATCGCGTGTGTTCCGCATCATGGCAGAAACGCAGCAAAGCGCGGGGGCAACTGGCCCAGCCGCCGAACGTACCATAACGCCCAGTCGGACGTTTGACCAGAACATTCAACAACTTCAGCAACTCCGCTATGGCGGTTTTAAGTTACTGGAAACCACCATTGATGGTGCTGATAACCTGAACCCTGAACGCCGGGCGAAGAAGAGCATCTTTCTGAAAGAGGAAAGCCGGAAAGACGACCGCGAGGCCGTGAAACTCCGGCTCGAACTCTGGAAAGAACTCCTCTCTAAAGAAGGCGCGTCGGTGACAGACATGGCCGACGAAGTGCTGGAGAAACAGAAAACAGCCGAAGATCTGTTTCGTAAAAACCTGACCGATGTTGTCGCCGAAACCCGTGGATTCGAAAGCACCTACCGGGGTATTACGCTGTTTTTCGAGAACGGAAAAACGAGCGGTCTTAAAATCCGGAATGCGGTGTTCATGAACGCCGATACCGAGCAATT
The DNA here is from genome assembly GCA_031411995.1 of Cytophagales bacterium. Taxonomy (GTDB): domain Bacteria; phylum Bacteroidota; class Bacteroidia; order Cytophagales; family Spirosomataceae; genus Rudanella. Next base: position 40,972 of record JANOCD010000006.1, on the reverse strand, counting down.
GGACTCGACCAAGATTACGAACAAAAATACAATCGACCACATCACCAGCGAAATTCATCAGGTCTACAACCGCTTCGACCTTGGCGAAAGTTATTCACTGATGGTGGTTCCCGGCTTCCTGAAAAACAGGCTGTCGGTGGATGCCTGGGCCAGAATTGCCAGCGACCATAAGCTGATGTTCATCACGGACTACCGGAACATGGACTCGCTGAAGGATATGCTGGATCAGTTCCACAAAGAGAAAATCGCGTCGGACACCCCCCGTAATGCCAACGTATTGATGGCCTGCAACCACCTGGTGGGTCGGGGAAAATATGACGATCTGGATGAGGATGAAGACTTGTATGTGGAGCCGTCGAGTGCGCTTGCCGGCAAGATCTATTCGAACCTCATTTCGCAGGTATCGGCTGGTTATCAGTATGGTACGCTTGAGCAGGTGGACGGGGTTCGGCTTGACCTGCTCAAAACCGAGGTGGGCGAACTCGAAGGACTTGGCCTGATTCCGATGACTAAAGAGTGGGGCAGGGTTGTTCCATTTTCGGGAAAAACACTCTATACGGGCAACAACCTTGGCTTAAAAACCTATTCGGTGGTGCGGGTTTTCGACTGGATCATGAAGGTGCTGATGCAGTTCCTGAATAAGCGGGCTATGGAAAACTGGAGTGGCAAAGTGGAACAGGAAATTCAGCGCGAGATTGTTCAGTTCCTGGACAAAATCAAAGGACCGGGTAAGATCATCGATAAGTTCGAGGCTCCCCAATTCCGACGCGATCCAACCCAGAAAGACCGCATCTACCTCGACATTCATATTACGCCGTTCTTCCCGGCCAAAACGTTTGTTATTGGATTAACCGGTGAGGATGGACGCGATCCCGAAACAGGTCGTCGCAAAGAATTTAGCGGTGAGGTATCGCAAAAATAATCCGAACCGGATATGCCTTCCTTTCAAGCTCGATTTTCGCTGGCTACCGGTGGGTTCGAGACCACCGTTAATTATGTCTATTTAGATATTAACCAGGCGGTTGACTCACTCGGCAGGCCTGCCTCGCTGACGCGGGGTGGGAAAATCACGCTCGAATTCAACGCCACGAGCGACAACGTGGTGGCCGAATGGATGGCAAACCCCGCCAAGCGATTAGACGGGAAGATTCGGTTTATCAAGATGGACAACGTTGAGTCGACCGAGAAAGAAATCAACTTCACCAATGCCTATTGTGTGGAGTTGATGGAACGCTTTGATGGAACCACAACAACGAGTCAAATGGTGACTGTTATTACGATTTCGCCCGAAGTAATTATGGTGGGTTCCACCAAGTTAGATAACCGATGGCCCGAAACGGCCTGACGACTGCTCCGCATTTCGAGTGCCTTAGTACCGATTATATCCACGTTCATGGCTGCTTCTTTCTCCGCTGACTTCATTGTCTCGAACAAGACGTTTACCGTTTTGACCTGTGAGTACACCCTCTCGCAGCCAACCGACCCGCGCGGGCGGGCTTCGGCGGGAGTGCGGAGTGGCCTGATTCGGATCTCGATTGTTGGAACCGATTACGCCGTTCTGACCGAATGGGCCATCAATCCGAAAAAATTCCTCGATGGTATCGTTTATTTCCGCGACCTGATTGGCGGAACCCTGAAAACACTCTCCTTTGAAAAAGGCTACTGTGTGTCCTACCGGGAAATATTCACCCCGCACGAGGGTGTTACGGCTGCCTATACGTTTGACATTGGTATCACAGCCGCCAAAATTTACCTGAACGGCACACTCCACGATAATCAGTGGCTCGACTGGCAAACGGCCTAACCTCACCGAACGAACTATGGCACAACAAGTTATCGTAGAGGTTTCGATCGGAGGGACCCAAATCAAGAATTTCACGAGCCTTCGGGTCGATCAGTCCCTGTTTACGCACCACACCTTCGAAATGGTGGTGCCGTATGAAGATCTGGACGACAAGAACGAGTTGTTTTTTAAAACAGCGCACCAAAAACTCGTGGGTCAGGAGGCCCAAATCAGCATTGGGCCGTATTACAAAAAGGTGCCGGGCAAGTTTACTTTCAAAGGGGTTGTGACCGAACTCCTTCTCCGGAACAATAGTGAACTGGTCAACTCCTACGTGATTCGGGGACACAGTCCAACGTTTCTGGCCGAAGATGGTGTACAACGTCGGTCATTTATCCAGCAAACGCTGGGGCAGATTTTTGGAGCCGTACTTAAACCCTACCCGTTCAGCAAAATCATCAGCCCCAAATACATGGCCCGAATCGACTACAAGGCCCAGTATGACGAGAGCAATTTTGATTTTCTGAACCGTTTGGCCGCTGAATATGGTGAGTGGTTTTATTACGACGGACAGCAGTTAGTGATCGGGAAGCCCGGTACTCAATCGCAGCCCTTCGTGATCGACGGAGTACAGCATTTTGATATGGCTATTTCCCTGAAACCTAGCCGATTTTCCATGCGGCATTATAATTACGTGAAGCACGAACCCTATGCAGGTGCGGGCGGGGCCGTGGGCGGGTTGGGTACACTGGGGACGTTTGCCTATGGGCAATCGCAGGGTTTGTTTACGCAGGCTGCGCAGTTGTGGCCCCTCCGCGATGTGCAGTTTCAGGGCGAGTTAGACAACGCCATTCAGGCTGTTAATGCCACCAATGCCGCTGATTTGGTCCGTTTTCATGGCGCGGGCGAAAATCCCAACCTGAATGTGGGAACCATTGTAAACGTAACAGGCCAAAAGCTAATTGCCCCCGGACGGTATAAACAGGACAACGCGGGCAGCTACCGGATAACGGCCATCAGCCACACCGTTGATCAGATTGGCAACTACGAGAACTTTTTCGAGGCCATTCCTGACACGGCGGAGTTCCCGCCCCGCAACCCCACCGTTCGGATGCCGGTTGCACTGCCCGAAATTGCGACGGTCATCAAAAACACGGATCCGCTCAAACTGGGGCGGGTGCAGGTGCAGTTTCATTGGCCAAATCAGTTAGAGGGCAAATCATCGTGGGTGCGCGTGGCGTTTCCCTACACCGGCTCGTCGAGGGGGATGCTGTTTATTCCCGAAAAAGACGATCAGGTGGTGGTTAGCTACGAAGCCAACCACGTCGATTTCCCGATTATCGTAGGCAGTATTTACCACAAATCAACCGCTAACGATTACTGGTTTGACAATAATTACCAGAAGATTATCCGCACAAAAGGAGGCAACAAGCTGGTTTTCAAAGACAAACCCGGAGAACAAGAGGTATTTATTACCAACGCCAATAAGAAGGGAACCAATTTTCACATCACCTTCAAAGACGATGGGGTGATTACGCTGGAAACCGATGGGTTGATCCAGTTGAAGGCGAAGGACATTAAGATGACGGCGAAGAATAATATCGAGATGAAAGCCCAGAATAACATCGAGATGACCGCCGTGAATGAGATCATTGTGAAGACAAAGCAGTTGAAAACCACCGCCAGTCAAAAAGCCAGTCACGAAGCCACGCAGGAGATTAAACTGCAGGCGGGCCAGAAAGTGGACGTGCAGGCCGGTATGCAGGTGAGTGTGCAGGGTACGACCGTTGAGGTGAAAGGCGGGGGAATGGTGGATATCAAAGCCCCCCTTGTCAAGATCAACTCGTAGCCCGGATATCCATTACCTTTTAAAAACAGTTAAACCAATTTTTTTAAATCCAAACCAACTAATACCATGGCTAAAGCAACAGCTATCAATGCCTATCTCAGTGGTCCCGCCGGTCTTGCCGATACTGAGGTGCAGAAATGTTTTTACGAACTCCGCCGGACGGTGGACCAGAAAGGTCGTCCTTCTTCGATTACCCAGGGGGGGGTTATCACCGTCGAGATCGTGTCGAGCGATGGAGATCAGGGACTTGCCGAGTGGATGGTGAATTCTTTCCAGGATTATGATGGAAAAATCGAATTTCAGGACATCACCGAATCAACCCTCAAAACGGTCGAGTTCAAGAAAGCCCGTTGCATCGGTTACTCAGAGCGGTTCGACAAAACTCCCGATCCAGCAAACCCGGACAAGCCTGCCATGACGCTGACACTGACCATGTCGTCAGAAGATATCCTGATCAGTGGTGCCGAGCACAAGAATAACTGGGACGATAAGCGGTAAAGAATGAAAGAGTGAAAGAGTGAAAGAGCGAATTTCTAACTGATAGCCCTCTCTCGCTCTTTCACTCTTTTGCCCCCTACGCTACGCGCCGGGTGATAATCCGAACGCCATTTTCGAGGAAGTTCTCGCGGCAGTTGCGGTCCGGGTCAATGTAGAGGTTGGGGCGATACCAGGGCCGCAATACGTAGAAGTGCCATTTGTACAGGTTTGTTTTGGCGTTTGGATTGGTGGCATCGCGCACTTCGATTTTGCGGCTCGGTTCGTCTTCGTTGTGTTCGTCAAGCGAGAACTGGAACCCATCGCCCACGTTCATTTTATCGGGGATAAACGAGCGGATATCATAGATGTTCTGCTCCCCAAACCGAATGTCGACCACGAAAATAACGTTGGTTGTCCGTTTGAACTCAGCCTCGGTGAGGTTTGGCATTTGCAGAAACGGATTGTATTTCCAGAGTTTGTAAATCTTGGGCGGAATACGGTCGTAAGCGGTGTGTGCCCAAGCCACGAAAAACGGCAGCGGAAACACAAGCATGGTAGTGATAAGGGGCCTGACGTTGGCTTTAAGTTCCTGCACATCGGTGATGCCCAGCATTTTAGGACCAAACGACAGCACGAAGATAGCGATGCCCCCCACAATGCCAATAAGCAGAGTAATGAGCGTTCCGACCAGGTAATTGTCGGGGCTAATAGAGGGCATAGCCGAGCGCATGACGGTAATATTGAGAACTCCCAATAGCATAACCATCAGCAGCACGATCATATAACCCCAGAAACCAGGGGTTTGACCGGGCAAACTTCGGATGAGGATGTGGCCGAGGTAGCCAACTAAGCCAAACACCAAGACAGTGCAGAAAATGTACAGGATGGTGTTACGAACGGTGTGGTTGTTGAGCACCTTGCCCCGGGCCTGACTAACGGAGCTGCTAACGACGGAATTGAGTTCGGATTGCGGATTGAAACGCAGCATACGAGTGAAAATAAAAGGTTATGGATACAGGCTCAAAAATAGCCCCTTAGCCCCTGAAAACAAGCGAAATGCAAAAAATAATCTAAGCAATGGGACAACCCGCTGCCCGCGTTGGCGATATGCATACCTGCCCGATGGTAACGCCCGGTCTGCCACCTATTCCGCACGTGGGAGGGCCGGTATTGCCACCCGGTGTTATCAACGTATTGATTGGTGGAATGCCAGCCGCCACCGTCGGCAGTATGTGCCTGTGCGTTGGCCCACCCGACGTGATTGTGCGTGGTTCATTCACAGTGTTGATTGGCGGTCGCCCGGCCGCCCGCATGGGCGACAACACCGCTCACGGGGGCATAATTACCATGGGTTGCCCAACGGTGCTGATTGGCGATGTGGGTATGGGGGGGGCAAGCGCGTTTGCGGCTGGAATCATTGGCTTTTTAGATATGGCCCGCCAGCAATTAGCCAATAGTGCATTGAATTGGATAGATCGCCTTCAGCTACAAGCAGCCATTACCCAATATGAGCAAACTCAGCATACATTAGCCATGGCTGTGCTGTCGCAGAACGTTTATGGTGAAAATCCGCGTCTTCCACCCGGTTACGAGCCGGTATCACCCGAAGATCTGAAACGGCTCAAAATTGATCCAAAAATGCTTCAGGACGATAAATCAGGCTTCAAAGCAGCCATTTACAGAAATAATAATGCTAAACCGGGCGAACCAGCCTATGTTATAGCCTATGCGGGCACTGAGGGTCTTGGAAAGGATGCTATCGCTGATGCTGTTCAGGGCGTTGGGCTTGAGTCGGCACAGTATACTAAGGCACGGGATTTAGCCGTGGCGATGGACATTGCCACGCACGATCAAGGCGGCTTCGAGACTACAGGACACTCCTTGGGTGGTGGATTAGCGGCTGCTGGCAGTGCTGTAACCGGCGCACCGGGTACTACGTTCAATGCGGCTGGTTTGCACCGAAATACAACAGCCCGCTGGGGTCTTGACCCTGGCGAACGAGAACGAAATGCTGCTAATGTGGATGCTTACTATAATAGTGATGATCCATTAAATATGGCTCAAAACAATCGGGGGAAAGTTTTAGCGTCAACAGCTCCATTGATTGGAATCGGTAATGCCGCCGGTTTGTACGTCTCCGGTGCACTTCCTCCTGCCTATGGTAATCAGCACGAAATTCCCTCAGAGGCAGGCATCCTGAATGGCCACCAAATCGGCTCAGTAATCAGTAATTTGGAGCAACAGCAGGCGGCATCCCAATCAGTAATCCAACGGAATGCTCAATTTCAGTAACTATGTGGCTACTTCGTTCGTTGGGCCTTCTACTACCAACCTATCTCTGCTGTTGTACTATGTTAAGCGAAAACCCGATCTACAAACATTCGCCAGACGAACTATTCGATGGCCCCTATTATCAGGCTGCTAAAGCCATTCGGGATAACGATAACCGCCATCTCCAACTGTTACTGGATGGAACTATACCTATGAGCCGACCTATTAACCCGAATCAGGTGGGGAAACAAGGCATGACGCTATTACTTTGGGCAGCCAGTCATGACAACGTAAAGGCAACCGAAGTGCTGCTTCAACATGGAGCCGACCCAAACCAAAAAATTAGTACTTTTAAAGGCGATAGCTTGCAACTTTTGGCCATTGCTGCCGGAGGTAAAAACGACAAGCTCTTCGACTTGTTGCTTCAATATAAGGCCGACCCTAACAGCCTCGACGGTACGGAACCGGCTTTGTTTAGTGCTATTTATGCGGAACGGTATGAGCGAATGCACAAACTTTTGGATCTTGGTGGTGATATCAACATTACCAACAGCGTCGGAACACCGGCCATTATGGTGTTAGCCCGCTTGAGACAGTACGATCAGCTTGTTTCTTTGCTGGAACGAGGAGCGATTATGACTGACTCAGTTGCTAAGGATATTGCTTATTTAGTTAAAAAATACCCCTTAGCTTCCTCTGTTCCAGGCCATAAGAGCTACTTGAAAGTCAGGCAGATACTGGTCGGAAAAGGATATACTTTCTGATAAAAACTTATGTTCGCACCACTAAACGCCCAACGCGCTCAGAAAGGCAAAGGCGTTTTTCTCCAATACGATTTACCACTTGGTTTTGGCAACAAAAACCCCATTCGTCGCCAGCCCGGCACCAAAGGCTATATCGAAAGTGATGGTTTTTAGAACGGGGTTGTCAAGGTTTTCTTCCCGCTGCATGCGGGTGTTGAATACACCTTTTTCAACCCGGATGCCGCCATCAAATACCTGGAATGTGATCCGTTCTCCTGAAACGAGACAGTCGAAATCTGCATTAAACAGTTAACCACAACCATTTTACGCTCATGGAAAGCAAACCCGGCAGCCGCCAACAAGCTCTCAATGAATGCCAGCAAGCTGGCCCCGGCACGGTAGGATCCGTCATTGCCAGCATCCTGACCATGCCCATTATTTCGTTGACCGTGCGCTACGAGATCGCCAGCGGTGATATTGGTCAGTTTTATCAGCGACCCGACATTAAAGCGATCTTACGAAGCCCCTCCACCGATGCTAATCTGCGGGAATTAGCCACCCGCGAAACCCTCTTCTTTCGCACCCAAACGGGAAGCGCGGGAGCTGCCGGGCAGCTACTTGATGAAGAACAGCGAGTTTGGCTCCTGAAAAGGGCCAGAGACTGGTAAACTATACACCGGCCGGAAATACCGTATTCAAGTCAATCCAACCAAATCTCTATGAAATCCACCCTTTACCAGTTGAGTATTCTTCTGCTCGTTTTCGTGTTGAGTTGCAAGAAAAAAGAAGTGATTAACCTGCCCCCAACGGCCAATGCCGGGACAGACGTTTCCGTTAGCCTCGGCCAGAAAGTGACTCTCAACGGTTCGCTCTCCAAAGACCCCGAAAACACGGTACTGGCCTATAACTGGTCGGTCAAGACCAAACCCGGCAGTAGTACGCTGATCCTGCAAAACGCCACCTCGGTCAATCTGGAGTTTACGCCCGATGCGGTTGGCACCTACGTGCTGACCTTGCGGGTGACGGACGATCATAGCCAATCGGCTTCGGCCGATGTAACGGTGACGGTGGGTTTGCCGGGCAAGGCACCCACGGCCAACGCGGGGGCATCGCTCACCACCACCTACGGCAACAAAGTGGTGCTGGACGGGTCGGCATCGAGTGATCCCGACGGCGACAAGCTGACCTACACCTGGAGTTTCAAAACGCGCCCGGCGGGTAGTGCCAGTACGTTGGCCATTACCAACGCGAATCAGGCCAAAGCTGAGTTTGAGCCGGATGTGGTAGGGCAATATGTGCTGACGCTAACGGTAAATGATAACGTTTGGGCCGGTGTGCCAGCCGACGTAATGGTAACAGTAAATGAATCACCAACCATAGATGTATGTCCGCAAAATGGCCGGATTGTTGCGAACACGACCTGGAAGAACCTGGTGCAGGACCCTACCAAACCTGACTATGTGGTTTGCAAAGATATTTCTCTTGAAGCCACACTTACGTTGGAACCGGGAGTGGTCGTAGCCTTCAAGCAGAACACAGGATTAACAATAAGCGACAAAGGGTTAATACTAGCCAGTGGAACAGCCGAAAAGCCAATTGTTCTGACCGGCGAGCAGAAAATAGCTGGCTTTTGGGATGGAGTGTTATTGTTCTCCAATGATGCGCGCAACGAGTTAAATTACGTAGAAATTTCTTATGGGGGCGGCAAAATAAGTTCAAATTATTACGGCCAACCTGCCAATTTGAATGTGGCCGGAAACACGTTTATTGGGCTTGCCCCCAGTTCCATTAAGATAACCAACTGTTCCTTCACGCATAGCAAAGGGTATGGAATATTCGTAAGTACTAACGGGAACCTGCTGGCCTTCAGCAAGAACAAATTCAGTAACATCAACTTGATCCCAATACAACTTCCAGCATCTCAGGTTGATATGCTGGATGAAAATAGCACCTTTTCTGCGAGTAACGGGATCAATGTCGTCGGGATTTACGGAGGGTTGAACAGCCCCAAAGAAACAACCTGGGGTCCGTTTAAGGACGGTACGAAATACCGATTTGTTGATTCATTTGGTATTGGTTCAGGGCTGGTTGTCTTACCGGGAGCCTATTTTGAAGTTGCTTCTCAAAAAACAATGAATGTAGGAGGGAATGGTTACTTGATAGCCAAAGGAACGGCTGACAAACGAATCACATTCACGGGCGAAGTCAAAATTGCCGGGTCATGGGGAGGAATATTTGTGGACAATCAGGATGTTCGTAATGAAATTAGTTATGGAGAGGTTTCCTATGGCGGTGGTGAGCCAGCCTGGCTGTACGCCGACAAAGGGAATATAATTCTTTCTGGTGGTTTTGGCTCCAAAGGCCGCATGAAGATAGTTAACTCAACTATCAGCAACAGCTCAGAAGTAGGTATTGCAAATTATCGGAATACGTTAGTTCTGGATTCGCCTGATTCAAATACATATTCCAACAACGCAAAAGGCAACATTGGCAAGTAAATCCATTTAACACCCATGCCCGAAGACTACTACGCCCTCCCCCTCCGCTGCGATTTGCTCGTGCTGGGGTCTGCTGCCCGGCAGGCAACAAACGCCCGGCATCTGTATGGTTCGCTCGATGACTCGATTCACAACCACATCTACCTGCTTGTGACCACGCCGTTTCGGGCGGTACGTTTCGATACGGAATACGGCTGCGAAGTCTGGGATGGCGATTTTTCGGCGGGCAACGAATCGAATGATACCCGGTGGACTGATCAGATTCAGGCATCGGTGCTGCGGGCCGTCCGAACCTACGAACCCCGGCTCGAACGCATCGAAGTGGTGGCCGAACTTGACCGGGCCGGGTCGAACGATGCCCACAAACGGCTTGTGGTGACAGTTACTGCCGAGATCAAAAAATCGAATCACCGGGTGTTTCGCTTTCAACGCATCATCCTCATTGCCCCATTTGTAGCCAGAAAATAGGTAATATGACCGACCTGACCGCCCTTGATTTTACCCGCGAAGAAGTTCGCAAACGGATGAAAGAACACGCGGCTGCTATCTGGCAACTGCGCGTTCGCGATGTGGAATCTGCAGACCCTTTGGTGGGCCTGCTGATGGATGCCTGCGCGTTTGAGTTCGAAAATACGGCCCGCTCCATTGAGGCCACCCGAACCCGAATTCTCGACCGGCTGGCCAGTACGCTCTGCCCCGACGTGATCGACCTGCCGCGCCCGGCCCACGCCGTTTTTCATGCTCGCCCCGACGATGCCCTGCTTGATTTGCCCCAAACGGCCCAGTTTTTCCACCGGCAACTGGGTCGGGCGGGTGACGAACGGAGCGTCGATCTGTTTTTTTCGCCCGTTGTGCAGGCGCGGCTCGTTAATGCCGACGTGCGGTATCTCCTGAGCGAACAGGGTTTGTATGCCATGCGCGGACGCGACCGGGTCCGGCTCGAACGGAACTTACAACCTCTTTTTCCCACTGATTACCAGTCGGTTTGGGTAGGCATTGAAGTTGATTCGGGTCTGAAATCGCTGGCGTATTTGCCCCTTTATGTAAATTGGGAAAATGAATCGGAAACAGTGCGCTCCAGTTATTACCGCAAACTGGCCGACACAACCCGCGCCCAGTGGTTCCTGAACGATCAGGAATTACCCGTCCACGCTGGTTTTCGCCCGGTCTGGCCCGACGACGACCCGCTGGCCCGCGAGCTGGACGGACTCCATCAGTTAGAGCAATCCGTATTGGCCGAATACACCCACTGCTTCGTTACGCTGGGCGACGTACCCGACCGCGATGTCTGGGACTATGACCTGCGAGCCTATCCCGATACCTACGCTTTTTCAGAGCAACAGCGGCAACGGTATTTTTCCGATGACCTACTTTGGCTAGAACTTCGAATCGGGCGCGAACTCCCTCAGTCGGCCATCGAGAACATGGAAATTCGGTTGAACTGTTTTCCGGTGATGAACCGGCGACTCAACGAAATGGTGCAGCGACTCCAGCAAACCCTGAACGTGTATGCGCTGCGGTCGGCAGAGGATTTTCTGTTTATTCGGCAGGTTTATGATGCCGAAGGAAACACGCCCTACAAACAGTCGCCCCTGCGGAACCCCGACGAAATGGCTGACAATTCGTTCATGTACCGTCCCCACGGCGTGGGTCGATTCGACCGGCGCAACGCTCGGGAGATCATTCATTATGTTCAACAGATGCTCCGCGACGAAAGCAAGGCGTTTTCTGCTCTTGGCTCTGGCGTGTTTTCGCAAATCATCGACAGTCTCGACAAGAACGTGGAGGAACTGAGCCAACGGATGATCGACAGCCCAGAAGACAGTTTGCGGGTGGGGTTTCCGTATATTTTCATTAAGCCGCGCCACAAGGACATCAATATGTTTGTGGAGTTCTGGAGCACCAATGGCCGGACAGCCAACAATATTGCCGCCGGCACGCGCCTGAATCAATATGAAGGGCGGGGACGGTATTTCATGCGTGACGAAAAGGAGGATCTGTACCTGTTGACACCAACCGTGGGCGGGGACGATAAACCCACCGCTTCGGACAAGGAACGGCAACTCCGGCGCGATTTGCTCACCCGCAGCCGCCTGGTGACGGTGGAAGACATAAAGGCCGAGTGCCGGGAGTATTTCCCGAATCGGCTGGGTTGCGAGGTAGATGTTGACGTGCAGAAAGGCTTTGCGGAAGGCTTAATTGAAGGGGCGGGGTATGTACGTTGTCTGAACGTAACGGTCTGGCCGCTGGGTCGGACGGTCCTGGATGTCCTCGACTGGCCCGCCGAAGCGGAGCGTTGCCGTCGGCACATGGAGACCAAATCAGCGATGAATTTGCCCTATCAGGTCCGATTAGTCCCGACCAAACGATGAAACTACAGCAATTTGCCACCGAAATTCGGGGCTTAGGCGAGCGCGTTGGTGTGGATGTGCGGCTCGAAGTGCTGCTTGCCGAACTGTATTTGGGCGGACTGGACCCGCGCCAGGAGATCATGATTTATCCGCAGGGTTTGTTTGCCCGCGATTATCGGCCCGATGTTGGGGTAGGAACTGGTCCAACGAGTGTTCAGGTGGGACCAGTTCATGAATTCGATGGAGTAGCCCCTCTCGACAACGCTCCCGATGCACCAACGTTTCTGAACATTCCGGTCTATCGCGATGGGCTGTACGATTACCTTCCCGAAGGATTATTTCACCAGCCAACCGAGATCGACGAGCGGGAATATGCCAAAGAAATCGACGAGCAGTATCGACGTGCTCAGGCCGCCCGGCGTTTTTTCAGGCCCATCGAACAGGAGTTTTTTTTGCAGGGTCTGTTGCTGGAACTGGAGGAACGCAAATACCTCATCAACGAAGAAAACCTACGTCAGAACGCGCAGGGTGCCATTTTACGGAATATCTGGGGGTTACCCTCGGACCGGCTCAAGCGCGTGCCGCGCGAAAAAGGGACGGGATGGACCACCACCCGTGCGCCCCTGCTCGATGTTCGGCAACTCAACAACCTGCTGCATTTGTTGCCCGTTGCCCATCGTCTGGTTAATCATCAGCCGTTGATCGAGCGATTGTTCGCGCTGGTGCTGGGGGTGCCGGTTCAACTGCGTACCATTCCGCCCCTGCTGCTGCTGATCGAACTGGGGCCTGATGATGCTCCGTCACCCGTTGCGTTGGGACAGATCGAGATGGGAAATTTCTCGCTGGAAGGCGTTTACCAGGATACGATGCCCGCCCTCGAAATTCGGCTGGGGCCGTTGAACGAGGCCCAGTTGACCGATTTTTTACCCGAAGGACGCAGCAAGGCCGTGCTGGATTTACTGACAGGCTATTTTCTACCTGCCGAAACCGAATTGGTCACGCATCTGCTGACTGACGAAGACAATCAGTTTCTGACCCTGGCCGAAGAAGGAGCCAACCCAACGAGCGTGCTGGGTTGGGCTTCGTGCATTTAAGGCTTATAGTCGGCTGAGGGTTTGGTCGATTTCCTTCACCTTCACTGTTGCCAGCCGCTGAATCGTAAAGCTTGTTCGGGCCAGTTGAGCAATTTGCTGGAAGTTTACTTTGGCGGTAGAGTAAAGCTGTTTCCGTTTGGCAGCTTCATTGTAGGCTGCCAGCATATCGGCCTGGCTCTTTTTGCAATCGGCATCTTCAAACCTCAACTGCCATTTCAGGTCGGTGAGGGCCTGATTATCAGCCCCACCACCACCTCCTCCGCCACCAGCACCTCCCCCACCACCGGCGGGTTTTTGGGCAATCACGGCATTCTGCATATTGATGGTGTTCTGAAGCTGTTGTTTCTCAGCCTGAAGCTGCTGCTTGTCGGCCTGTAGTTGCTGAATGGTGGCGGTTCCGTTGCTGACTCCCCGTAGGGCTTTCAGATTGGCAATATGAACGCCCCGTTCGTAGTTGACCATATCGAGGTAAGTGCAGGCACTCTGCCGGATGCTGTTGCGAGCCTCCGTAAACTCCTTACTGGCTCGGAACCCATCAACAGATTGCTTGAACTTTCCATTTTGACTTTCGGCCTCGGCCAGCCATTGCTGCCAGTTTTCGGGCGAGGAGTTGCTGGGTGGGCGTTTGGTATCGAGCGTTTTCATCTCCGCAATTTGTTGCTGGAGTTCTTCCATGCGCTTGGTCAGCAGGGCTTGCTCGTTGATGGCTTTGGCACTGCCCCCCCCCGATCTGTTTTTTGTACCGGCAAAAAAAGCGAGGTAAAGTGGGATGGCCAGAATAATGACATAAACGGCAATAAAATTGATCAGCGACGTGTTCCGCTCGGCTTTGTTAACGGCTTCCATGAGAGGGGGATATAGAGTAAAGAGTTAGTGAATTGGTTTAATTGCCGGTTAGTCGCCGGCGGACGTTGGTTGTAGTGGTATCGTCGAGCACTTGGGATGGTGGCCGAACCGGAATATTGTCCTGCGCTGTCACCACTGAGTCGTAGCGAATCCGCTTGTCCTGCCGTTCCTGACCAATGTAATCAAGTTTTGACAGTTCGTTCAGAATGCGGGCCATGTCGGTCCAGCACTGCGTAATGGCCTGGAGGTGCGGCTGAATATCGGCATGGTCATAATTGTAGGTAATGACCCGCTCAAGGCCCTGTTTGGTTAGCCGTTCGGGCGAGATGTCGGTCCAGTCCTGGAAATATTTCAGTACCAACTGGTCTCCCATCCGCACGGACCCGGACGTAGCCGGATTATTAAGGTTAGTCAGCCCGGTACGAAGTCGGCGAGTGGCCAGCGTAATGGCTTCGATCAGGTGAATGGGAGGTTGTTCGTAGGTCGTAAAGCTCAGGCGGTTCAAGGTGTCATCCAGGGCAATAGCCAGTTGCTCACACAGGTCGCGAATCAATTCGGCCAATACCCCAGCTTTTCGGGCATCTTCGGTTCCCCGCTTTTCGCACACCTTACGAACAATCAGAAAGGCATCGCGCTGGGCTTCGGCCAGGAGTTTCCGCATCGAGTCCGCCCAATTACGCAGGCGAGTATGGCTATGAACCGACGTACAGGCCGGAATGTAGGCATCGTCATTCATCAACTGCCCGTATTTGCAGGACAGTTGCCCCACAATCAAATGAAACGACTCAAATTCGTGGGAGCGATAGGCGGGCCGCTGACCGGGCGGAGCATCATATTGGTGGCGTGGCACCACGTTCAAGGCGTATTTGGGACGCGAAAAAGGCGGACGCGGAAACGCTTCGGTTGCCGACGGTTGCCCCGTGGGTTCGCGGTTGAACAGGTCCACTGTCAGCACAATCAGAAACTGAAGTTCGTCGGCCATGGGCATCCCGAATTTGGCCAGCACATCGTTCAAACTGGTCGAAAGTTCCACGGGTTTGGGCGGATTGATAATCTCGATCCGGCACCCAGCCCCCGTTATGGCCCGACAGTTGGTTAGTTGAATCCGCAGGTTCTGATTTGGGTCGGTAATCACTTGCGGACTAAAGTCGGACAGTTCGGAGGGTAACAGGCCGTAGTTATAGCTTGTTATACCCATCGCTTTTGCATCGCGCAGGTGATCAGAAACAAAATATTCAAACTCGGTAAAGTGCCGACGGGCGATTTTCATGCCGTCCACCCAGTTTACGGGATAGTGGCTCAGTTCAGGTAGCATTGTGTAGGTGTGTTTAAGACTATTGCGGGCATCGGCCCGACGTTTTCAGCATGGTATAATTTTTGGCAGCTCCCATAATATCCTGGGCAGAAGCCTGTTTCAGGTAAGTCAGCACTGTGCAGGCATCCATATCCGTAAGGTACTGGTTTTTAAGCAGAAACAACTCACCCACGGTAGCCTGCGCGTAGCTGTCTCCCAGGTTTGCACCTGTTTTATATAGCCCAACCGCTTCCGCACTGCGCCCCCGTGCCACAGACTTAGCCGTGGTCGAAAAGTCGGCCCCATCTTTCAGTAACCCAAGAAAATAGTATGCTTTGGGGATTTTACCGGCCACACCCTTCTGAAGCCACTGTTCGGCCTGCACCAGATCCTGCGGAACACGGTGTTTGGGAGATCCGTAATAGTGGATAACCCCCAAATCGGTTTGGGCTTCAGCATTTTGAGCCAAAACCGGGCTATCACGGTGCCGATTGAGCAGCACCAGAGCCGAATCGTACCGTTGCTCGTTATAGAAGGATATCGCCCGGTTCAGGTCTGTTTTTGCGGCATCAAGTCCTTCGTCTGGCGGGGCAACTTCGGTGGCTTTGCGCTGTTCGGCAGCGGGCGTGGCTGTTAGGGTAAGTGGGGCAGCCTTTGGCGACAAGGCAAACCAGCCTCCAGCCCCTATAATCAACAGACCAACTATCCCGGCAGCAATCAGGGGCAACCTGCTTTTGGTTGGAGTTCCCGAAACAGGTTCCTGATTAACAGGGGCAGAAATAGGCGCAGTAACTGGTTTTGGGGCGGGAGATGTTGGCTTAAGCGACTGTCGGGGTTGCAGCACCGTACTGTCGTCGGTCAGAGCGGCCGGTTTTGGGGCTATCCCATTGCGCGACTGTAGAACTGTGGCATCGTCTGTTAGGGTAACAGCCGTTTTGGGACGCGGGGCCGATGTTCTTACTACTATTTCATCGTCGGAGGGAAGAGGTGTTGGGCGGGCTGTTAGCGCACGGGCAAATTCATCGCAATTGGCAAAGCGGTCGGCAGGTTTTTTCTGGGTAGCTTGCTGAATGGCATCATTAACGGCATCTGATACATGAGCAAGCCGGGTGAGGGGTTTCTGGACAATCTCAGTCTGGATACTGAACATCGAATGTTCGGCATCGTCGTAGGGTTTCTGGCCCGATAGCAGGGCATGAAGCGTTACGCCAAGCGAATAAATATCCGTCCTAAAATCAACTAATTTGGGTGACAGAATCTGTTCGGGACTCATGTATAAAGGCGACCCCATCAGCATATCGGTTTGGGTCAGGCTCAAGTCCGTACCCACAATTTTGGCAATACCAAAATCCATGACCTTGATCATCTCTGCATCCGTCAGAAAAAGGTTGGAGGGTTTCACATCGCGGTGAAAGTAGCCTTTTTGATGGACGTAGGTAAACGCGTCGAGAATGCGTTTGAACCAATCGACAGCGTGTTCTTCGGGAATGGCCCCGCGCTGGCGGATGTGCCCGTTGAGATCATGGCCGGCCAGGTATTCCATAATGATAGCCAGGGTGGTGCCATCCTCATAAAAATCTTCGACGCGCAAAATTGCCGGGTGTTCAAGCCGAACCATGATCTGGGCTTCATTGCGAAACCGCTCGGCCACCGACGATTCTTCGGCGACTAACTCAGGCTTAAGAAGTTTGATGGCAAATTTACGCCCGACGGAGTTTTCGGCGTACCATACAGTGGCCATACCTCCGCGACCAATTTCACGGAGAAGGGTATAATTAAGCAAACGACGAGACGATTGCGACATACGAAATAGGTGTGGACAGGAATAACATCGCTAAACAAGCAAATATTTTTCGGAAAGCAAACAGCAATCAACAAACAATGATGAACTCAGGCTGACGATTTAGCAAACGTTGCCTAAATCGACTAAAAAATACTTGGCTTTTTGTTTGCTAATCGTCAAGGAAAGAGCAACTTTGCAAACCGAATATATCCAATACATTGAGTACACACCATTTAAGCTTATGTCTTCTCCCCAGGTTTATACTATTGGGCGGGCAGCCGATAACTCGCTCGTAGTCAATCAGCCCAGCGTCAGCAAGCACCATGCTGCTGTGACGTTCATTACTGATCACATTGTTTTACTGGAAGACAAAAACTCGACATTTGGCACTATTGTCGATGGGCGACGTATTCATCAAACGATCATCGGCCCCGATAACCAGGTTGTGCTGGGACAGGTCGAACTCTTAGACTATCGGGCCATTCTGGCTCTGCGCGTCGCTCAGGCCAGTCCCCCCCCGCCCCCGCCACCCCCAAAACGTGATCCGCTCGATTTTCGGGAAGAGTTCAAACAACTGGCAAAAGTTCAGGAGTTATACCAGGAAGCCCGAAAATCCATTCAGACGAAAGACCCGCTCAAGCAAACCTACATCCGGGCTGCTTTCAGTATTGTTCCCCTCTTCGGAGCGGCAATCGGTCAGATTGCAGCCGCCCATTTCATTAATATTCCGCAAAAATTAGCCGCTCTGGATGAGGAATTCAAGCGAACGTATGTCTGTCCCAATCCCGGTTGCAAAAAACCGTTTGGCACAACACCGTTTACGGATTTGGCTGCTCGAAAACAGTGTCCAGGCTGCAAAGCCAAATGGTCTGATTAACTTTTTACCTTAACTATATTCATTACCATGAATCCTTACGAAGACGATGCCCCAACCAACGTACAGGGAGGGGATGCTCCGGCTAGTCGGCCCGCCAATTCAGATCAGAAAACAGCCATTACGGCCGCCGTTGTTGGTACGGTTGCGCTTGGTGGAGCCGCTGTTGCTATGTCTCAATTTCTAAATGACGATGATTCTACCGTTGCCGTGACGACAGAAACTGACCCCAACGGTGGACAAACGCCTGAGCCTGATCCGAATGCTAATCTGGATCCGAATGCCAATACCAACCAAACCCTGGTTGACCCAAACGCTCAAACCCCACCGCTAACCGACCCAAACGCCAATCAAATCCCTCCGATTGTGGTTGATCCCACCCATGAGCAGACGTTTGAAGAAGCCTTTGCGGAGGCTCGTGCTGCCCAGGGACCGGGTCATTATTTTGAGTTTCACGGACAGACCTACAATACCTACTTGAATGAGGAATGGGAAGGTATGAGCCATCATCAACAACAGGATTTTCTGGCCACTGTTCCAGGCTATGAAATGCCGGGAGG
This sequence comes from Cytophagales bacterium, assembly GCA_031411995.1. Lineage (GTDB taxonomy): Bacteria > Bacteroidota > Bacteroidia > Cytophagales > Spirosomataceae > Rudanella. The sequence goes on along the minus strand of JANOCD010000006.1, from coordinate 22,549 downwards.
AGGAGGTGGTGGGGGTGTCGGCGGGGCTGGCAACGGGTCGGGAAGTGCGCTGGCTGGTGGTGAAATTCCTCCTGCCCGCGATGAGGTTCCGCCTGCCGTTGATGATGTTGCCCCGGATATTACGGTTGACGATACGCCCGAAACACCGGTTGTTGCCGCCAACCATTCTACACCAACTGACAACGATATAATAGTAGAAGTGGAGTCTCCCAATGCCCCTGATGCTCCTTCAGACACAGCGTCAAAAATTGATTATGTGGACATTGAAATCGACGGAAACAACATTAGTGTCGTTGATTTCGATAACGACGACCGCCCGGATGCACTCCTGAATAACGATACGAATGTGATCCTGGCCGATACCGATGGCGATCATATTCTGGATACACGGGCTGAATATAATGCAGACAGTGGCCATTTTGAGAACAGACAACAAATTGAAGAGACTATCACCATTGATGGCAGTATGGATACGTTGCATCAGCAACATCCCGACGACAATACCATGCTCGCCGACAACTCGGACATGGGGCCGGACTTTGATAACGACGCCCCAATCGACGATTACGACGTTTAACTGATTCGGATGCATCAGGACCGGACCTACTGGTTCTGATGCATCACCTCCTGTCCACCCGCTTAACTATGTCTGTCGAGCCGTTACGAATCATCTGCGGCAATCCGCAATGCAAAGCTGGATTGTTGATCAAAAACGCGGATAAACTTCGGGATGCCAAATGTCCCCGTTGTGGATATATCAATCCTATCCCCCAGGCCGTAGCGACGGACCCTCCGCCCGTGCAGCCCACGCCCCCCCCGCCAGCATTTGCGGGTGATGCAACCGTGCTGTTTGGGCAGCAAAGGCCCGTCAGTTTGCCCCCACCACCCGATCAGATGGGCTGGCTGGTGGTGAAAGACGAATTGACTGATACGCAGACATTCACGTTGAAACAGGGCATCAATACGGTTGGGCGACAGTCGGAAAAGCGTCCTTCGGTGCATATGATCGTTACGCGGGACGAATACATGAGCCGACCCCATTGTACGATCGAGGTACGGGTAGGTCGACTAGGAACACCCGACTACATTCTGAGGGATGGCGCAATGGTGGATGGACAGTGGAAAAGCAGTTTAAACGGAACGTATCTGAATGGCAAAGAACCCCGACTCAGTCAGTATGACCAGTTGTTTCTGGAAGACGGCGATACGATTCAGATTGGCGAGACAAAACTGGTCTTAAAAGTAAGTACGTTGGCAGCTTCGCGCCAACAGGCAACACAGGCCGTAGAATCAATGGATTACGAGCGTACCGTTGTAAGCTTCAAACGGCAAAGTTCAACCACTTAAACCCCGACCCTTTTTCTGATGAATGTTCGTATTGCACAGCCCCTCGGCTATTCTGAGCTTGGCAATCGGGGCAATAATGAAGATTTTATTTACCCCGACCCCCAGTATGTGTCGGAAGATCAACGTTGGTTTTTGGTCTGCGACGGCGTTGGCGGGGCCGAAAAAGGCGAAGTAGCCAGTATGCTGGCTGCCACATCGCTCGACGGTTTTTTTCAACAACGCCCCGACTCGGTTGCCACAGATGACTATGTGCAACAGGCCGTTAGCTTTGCTGAACGTCAGTTTAAAGGATACTTACAGGAACACGAGCAGGCCCAGGGAATGGCTACAACCGTGACGCTATTGTATTTGCACGAAGCCGGGGCCACCGTGGCGCATATTGGCGACAGCCGGGTCTACCATATTCGCAATGGCGAGATTATCTGGCGCACCGACGATCATTCGTACGTCAATGAGTTGCTCAAAGCGGGGGTTCTAACTCCCGATGAAGCTCACCACCATCCACAGCGAAACATTATTACCAGGGCGTTGCAGGGGGGAGAAAAGCCGGTTGAGGCATCCGTACAACTCATTAATGATTTGCAGGCGGGCGATTATTTCTTTTTGTGTACCGATGGGGTGCTGGAGCGGGTCAGCGACGAACTGATTGAGGGCACTCTTCGGGATGACAGCACAACCAATGAACTAAAATTATCCCGGCTCAGAAATTATAGTTCAGGAAATACCCGGGACAACTTTACAGCCTATCTCATTCAGATTAAACAGGTTACGGGAACAGTTAATCCGGCTTATCGGGTTGCTCCCCCCGTGTATGAGCGGTTTCAGACCGGAAATGATTCCGATGAATCCATCACGCTCATTAACGTTCCTATTCCCGATGCGGTGAAAGAGGCCCCGCCGGAACCCCAACCCGAACTCCAACCTGTACTGAGTCAGGCCAGCCAGCCCGTTGAAACAATCCAGCGGGCAATTCTCCAGCAACCTACCAGCCGGATGACTTCTTCCGAAGAAAACCGGGATACCGTGAAGAGGCAATCGCCCAAAACTGCCCAATCCCGCCAAAAATCGCCGGGAATGTCGAGGATTTTGATGTTGGCGGTAGTGGGGCTTCTGTTGGGGGCGGGAGGGTATTTTGTCTGGCATGAGTTTCTGAACAAACCCGAACCCTCCGCCGAACCCACTAAGCTCATTACACAGGCGACCCCAACAGTCGGTAAAGCATCCGCTCCCACTGAGGACTCGTCAATGCCGACTGATTTACCTGCCCAAGCAACCGGTAGTGAAGAGGTCGAACTGGAAGAACTAACCCTGCCACCAATCAAAACAAACGAACAAAGTGCTTCGGATGGTTTGTCGGTGGAGGCAAAAGAGCGCACCCCAGACGATAAAAAACCGGATCGGGCTGAAACCTATGAAGTGGTTCAGAAAGTGGATAAGCAGGTGTCTGTTGTTCGCGACCCCGAGACCCGGCTACTACGTTTGCGCAAGGCAAACGGAACCTGGCTGGGAAATCAGCAGTATACCAAAATCGGGACGTTTGAGAACGGCATTGCTCCCGTGAAAACAGACAAAGGAGCCGACATGTATCTCAGCAAAAGTGGAAAATGGTTTGATGAAGCCAAAACCGCCAGCAGAGGGAAAATTGCAGTCCGAAAAGGCAACCGGTGGGGATATTTAAATCTCAATGGCGACGTATCTATTGATCTGCGCTACGATAAAGCAGAATCGTTCCAAGAGGATAACACTGCGGAAGTAACCCTGAACGGTAAACCCATACGCATTGATAAGCAAGGCATTCCCCAGGCAGGCACTACAGAAGGAAAATCTGCCGATTCTAAAAAAGGATAAATTCAAAACACCCTAAACTATGATTCGACATCTCCACATCACAATGATTCTGATCTGTTTGTCCGCTGGTATAGCCTGGTCTCAAACCACCTACGCCGTCATCGTTGGTATATCTGATTACAAAATACTGACCCCGGGCAAAGGAGGTGATTTACGGTTTGCCGACGACGATGCCCGGCTGTTTGCCGCCCTGCTTCAAAGCAAAGCCGGTGGCACCGTACCAACCCGCAACATTATTTTGCTGACCGAACGACAGGCCACTCGCGACAACATTCTGCGGGCGATGCAATTGTTCCGACAGGCAAGCGCAAGCGACCGTATTATTTTCTATTTCTCTGGTCATGGCGACCAGGGTATGCTACATCCATATGATGTTGGGCCGGGGGTATTTCTCCAGAATAACGACGTAAAAAGCGCGTTTCGACAGTCGTCGGCGCACACCAAACTGCTGCTGGCCGATGCTTGTAAATCGGGCAGTATGCGTCGGCAGGCGTTTCCGCACGCTCCCACAAACTCGCCTAACGAACAGACTAAAAACGTGGTGGTGATGATGTCGTCGCGGGCCAATCAGTTCTCACAGGAACTGTCCTCCATTCAACACGGGGCGTTTACGTATTACCTCGTAAAAGGAGCCGCCGGCGAGGCCGATTTAGATCATAACCGGATCGTAACCATGCAAGAATTATATCGGTATATGCGGGGCACGATTCAGAAAGTCACCCGCAACCAGCAGACCCCGGTGGTCTATGGCCGTTTTCCGGCTTCTATGCCTTTCACCTACATCGGCACTTAGTTTTCTCTCACTCAAGCGATTGTAGCGATGCGCACCGGCGATAAAATTCTGAATTACAGCGTAACCCGACGATTAAAAGCCGGGGGCATGGGCGTGGTGTTTGAGGGCGAACAAACCTGGGGAAGCCGCCGGAAAGTGGCCATCAAGCAACTGCTCGAAAATTTGCGGGACGACGAAACCATCCGTCGTCGGTTTATTCGTGAAGCCGAGATACTGGAAATGCTCGACAATCCGCGTATTGTCAAAATCCTCGGATTCGACCATGAGCAGGATGCCTTCGTGATGGAGTTTGTGGAAGGCCAAACCCTGTCGGATCTGCTCAAACAGGATCCGCACCGGTTTCGTGAATCGGCAGTTTTAGTGGAATTTATGGCGAGCCTGCTCGATGCATTTTCCTATGCTCATCATGTGGTGCTGACCATTAATGACCGCAAGGAAAAAGGTATTGTTCACCGCGACATCAAGCCCAGCAACATTATTGTACAACCCGATGGTAGTCCCAAAATTCTGGATTTTGGGATCTCCCGCGTGGCCAGTTTTCAAAGTACTCTCACCGACCCGAAACTCCAGATGGGATCGGTGCCCTATATGAGTCCCGAACAAATTGCCACTCCCATCGACGTGGATTGGCGGAGTGATATTTACTCACTCGGTGTAACGCTTTGGGAGATGGTCACGGGCCGGTCGCCGTATCCGCGTGTGACCACGCACGAGGTAGTGGTGGAAGTGCAGCGACAAATTCGATTTGAAGCTCTGCCGTCGCTGATATATACCATACCTGACCAAAAACCCGACGAACAAGCTTTTTTGCGCCGGTTAGACTTGGTAATTGCCAAAGCCACTGCCAAAGACCGGGCCTACCGCTATCAGGACTGCTCGGAAATGAAAGCGGCCCTCGAACGGGCAATGGCCGATCAGATAGAAAGCGACCGCCCGGAAGCCGAGACTCTTCTTAGCAAAGAACACAACCAATCGACTCCCCCACGGGTGGCCCCCCGAATGTCAGTCCGGCCCGAACCTGCCCCTGACCCCATCAGGCCCGAACCCATGTTGGCTCCGGCACCCGAGCCACTGGCCGAAGCAGAGTTGCCCCAATCTTTTGTTGACTCCAATGCGGGATTCGGGCGCGACGGAACCCTGATTCCTCCGGCCCCCAACCGGACCTGGATGGTTTATGCAGCCATTGGGCTCGTCGTTCTGATTGGAGGTCTTACCTGGTGGTTTATTAACCGCGAGCCAGGCGAAACCATGACCCCAAAACCCGTGGCTGGTGCCGAAGCCACGGAGGTCACGATGGCCACGCTAGTCACGGCTGATTCGTGCTATGAAGTGGGTAACAACCACTACAATGCCAAAGAATTCACGCAGGCCGCCTACTGGTATCAGAAAGCCGCCGACCTGGGTAACTCCGACAGCCAAAGCTTGTTAGGGTCGATGTATCAACACGGGCAAGGCCTCCAGAAAGATTACGCGATGGCTGTCAAGTGGTTTCGGGCCTCCGCCGAACAGAGCAATGCCGAAGGACAGAAAAACCTCGGCTATATGTATTACCTCGGTTTGGGAGTGTCGAAGGACTATGAACAAGCCATGAAATGGTATCGGGCCTCGGCAGAACAGGGCAACCCCGAAGGACAGGCTAACCTCGGTATCATGTATGAGCAGGGGCTGGGCATTTCGGAGAACGTTGCCGAAGCCATAAAATGGTATCAGCGGGCAGCCAACCAGAATTATCCACGTGCCCAATATTATGTGGGAACAATGTACGCATCGGGGAAAGGAGTGCCACTGAGCCAGCCGAAGGCCGTTCAGTGGTATCAACTGGCGGCCCGGCAGGGCGATCCAAATGCCCAACAGGAGTTGCGCCGATTGAACGAGACCTGGTAACACCAGCCATACACTAAACAAGCATCCTCTGTGAAATCACTTTTAACTATTTGTTTACTTATCATCCTATCAATGAGTCATTTACTGGCTCAGGAAACGATCTATTTTGCCAATGGAAACCGATCTGTTGGTAGATTGGCCGGTGCCGAAGGGGAGAAGATAAAACTTACTGTTGTCAGAAACGGCAAAATTTCCAATTACAATTTACGGCGGGAAAATGTGCTGTTAACCTTTACCGACGATGGTCGCTACCTGATTATCAACTCACTGGACACCGACCCGGCAAAAGCCCAGGAAGAAATAGATGCGTTCAACAATGCGCCGGGCCCCCGCTTGCCGCATGATCTGCTGCTGAAAGTCAGTCCGCCTTCGGTTATTCCCGGCACGATTAGCTACGAGAGCGACGAAGTCATTAACTACAAGACAACTGCGGGGGCCTCTGCTTCGATCAATAAACGAGAACTGGCAGCTGTTTTTTACCGCAATGGCCGCCATCAACTGCTGGTGCCGCCCGCAACAGCGGTGACAGTTTTGAACAGCACCAAGGCTGAGATGATTCGGTTGTCAACACCCCCTCCGGCTCCTGCACCAGTCGCAACAGCTCAGGTCGCAACCCAAAAATCTACCAAAACACCGGCTGTGGTGAAATCTGGCCCAAAAACCGCAAAAACTGGGGTCAAGTTAACATCAAACCGTAACGACGGACCGCCCAAACCCCCTACCCCAGAACCCAAACCCGCTGCCCCCGCCGACCGTAACGACGGACCACCAAAACCAGTAGTTACTCCTGAAGCCCCTGTGGTAGCAGAAGCAGTTCCGGCTGCAACGCCCCCGGTTCGTAACGACGGACCGCCCAAACCCACCCTCAGCGATGCCCAATACCAGCAATACCGAACAAAAGCGTTGCAACAAGTGGAAGAATTTGTCGGCTATCTGAATATTATTACCGATAAAGAACTAGACGACGAAAAAAAAGACAAGGCCATTGAGCAGGTCCTTAAATTATTTATGGCCGATGCAACTATCGACGTATCGTCGGCAAAACGACCGGGTGTAAAAAAGTATAAAATCAGCGATTACCTCAGCCGATTAAAGATGCTGCCGTACTCCTCGGTATCTATTGAATGGAATGAAATTCAATATGTTAGCGAGTTGACTCAAGCAGCCGACGGGGCCTATTATGGCACCATAACGGGCCAGCAAACCTTTACAGGCTATGCCGAAAACGGGCAGGATGTGTTGTACAGCGACGTAACTCAGAAAAGCATAAAAGTAAAACTGGAAGCCTATCGTAAATCGGCCGATGCCGGAGCAGTTCTCAAGTGGGCGGTGCTTTTGGGGAACATCGGTATCGTTAACAAAGAACAATAAAATCATGAATCGAAACAGCTACTTTCTTCTGATTGCCGTCCTGAGTCTAGCGGTAGCGACTCCCGGTTTTGGGCAGGGTATTTCGTCACGCGATAGCGAGGAAATCAAATTGCTGGCCAAACGCAAAGTCGAAAAGGGGCTTAACGACTTGCTAAACGTGCTAACCTTTGAAGACCTCGAAGAGGCCCAGCGGAAGGCTATTATTGCCCGGAGCTATGCCGATTCGATCCGTAACCGGCTGTTTTACAACACCAATGTTATTATTGAAGACGATCTGCAACCCGACCGGCCTATTGACCAGCCGTCTGATTTGAAGGTGGAAAAATATTTGGCTAATCTTGATTTGTTCTACGCCAAAACGCCGGATCGAACTATTGCTTTTTCCGATGTAAAGGTATCCAGTGTGAAAGAACGGGTATATCCTTATGTTAAGGTTTATTACACTCAGTTGTTCAAGGGCAAGAATAGCCAGTCAACGGCGAGTTTCCGGCCCGTGCCCCGCGTGGCCGAAGTTCGGGCCGAGCGGGTGGGCAAAAAATGGACAGTGATGATTGCCCAGATTGGTTTTTTGCAACCCGGCGACTCAGTGAATGCACCCATTAACAATGTGGTGTTGGTGGAACCGGAAGCCCCCGTGGATAGTGCGGCTATTCAGGCCCGAAAAGAGCAGGATGCCCTGCTCGAAGCACAGCGAGCTAAAGAGCGCGAACAGGAGGTGATGGCCCAAAGGGTGTATGATAGCTACCTGCTCAAAGGCGATCAGGCAATGGCGACTAAAGATTATCAGGGCGCGTTGCAGGCGTTTCAGGAGGCCGAACGGCGCAAATTATCTGCCGACGAAATATTGCCCGCTGCCAAAATTGCTCAGGTAAAACGCCTGATGGATGCCTCCCGAATTGCGGAACGCGAAATCATGCGTGAGTATCGCGAGAAAGCAGATTTAGCCCGAAAAAAACGCCAATACTCGGAGGCTTTGGGCTTTTATCACAAAATTCTGGCTAAATATCCCGACTCAACGGCTCTGATTGCCGTGGTGAAAGAGTTAACCCAGAAGGCCAGCAGCAAAACCGAGTATGACGAGCAATTTGCCTCCGGGCAATATGAACAGGTACTCGATGCCTACGACAAAGTCATCAAGAAAGACCCCGGAAATTCCGACTGGTATCTGGGCCGGGCCAAAACATACCTCAAACTCAACAAAGACGATCGCGCCCTGCGCGACCTGATTAAATCCATTGAACTGGATTACGCCAATCTCGACGCGCTGTTGGCCCGCGCTGAACTGTATCGTAAACTCAATAACCTGCCCAAAGCCATCGCCGACTATTCGGCTTACCTGATTATTGACCCTAAAAACGACAACATCTTCTCGCAACGGGCTTTGTTGCGTATTCGCACCAACAACATCAGCAGCGCTGATGACGATTTCAGCCAGGCCATTACTCTGAACCCAAAGCAAGCCCAGTATTTTTATGACCGGGGTTTGCTGCGGTTTCGCAACCGGAAACCCGATGAAGCCGTGGCAGATTTCGGCAAAGCCATCGACGTGGCTCCGACTAAACCGGAACCTTATTTCTGGCGGGGGCTGATTTATGCCATTCAGAAACAGTATTCGCTGACCGGGGCAGATTTTGCCAACGCCCTAAAACACAAAGCCCCTGATGAGTATGTAGCCCGCATCGACTCGGTTGCGTTCAGTCTGTATTCGTTGGGTAAGCAAGCTAACGACGAGAAAAAATATGCCCAGGCGATTCCTTATCTGACCGATGCACTTACCGTTCGCAGCACCCTGCCCCGAGCACTGTATGAACGGGGGTTTGCGCACCTGAACCTGGGAAACTATCCCGAGACCATTGAAAATATGACAGCTTCCATTGCGTTGGCGCCCAACGAATCCCCTGCTTATGACCGGCGGGCAGAAGCCTATATGGTCCAACGCAACTACGAACTGGCCGTTGCCGATTATCAGCAATCCAACAAGCTGAACACGCTAAACTACCCCAGTATGCTCGGCGAAGGTACAGCCCTGATCGAATTGAAGAGATATACGGAAGCCATTCCCCCACTACTGTCGGTGAAGCTGGCTCAGAAAAAGATCGAAAAGAACTACACACCCACGTTTTTCCGGGATGCGTTTTTCCGGTTGGGTATCTGCGAAAACGCAACCGGGCAGTTCGACAAGGCCGTTGACGATTATTCGTCGGCCATCAAGTTAGACGAAGCCTACGCTCAGGGGTATTTCAACCGGGGCATGGCCTATGAGTCGTTGGGCAAGCTCGACCGGGCTATCGCAGATTATCAGATAGCCACCACTCGCAATCCGGGGGTTGTTTCGTGGCAGTTTGCCAAAGCCAATGCGCTCGAAAAGAAAGGCGACTACCCAACAGCCATTACCGCCTACACCGATCTGGTTCGCATCGACTCAACCAAACAGTTTTATCCGGTAACAATGTTTCGCCGGGGAACAAGCTATTACCTGGCCGGGCAATATCCCGAAGCATTGACCGACCTTGAACAATCGGTTGTACAAGCTGATACGGCCCTATGCAAGCAGGATTGCTGGATGAATACGGGCCTGGCGAACCTGTATGCAGGCAAACCCGACGCAGGCATCGTTTATCTGGCCAAATGCCTACCCAACCCTGCCTACACCGCCCGTGCTTCCTATGCAACTGCCTGTGCCTACCTACAGAAGGACAACGAACCCGAAGCACTCACCTGGTTTGAAAAGGCCCTTCAGGACAAAATCCTGACGGCAACCGACATTCGTAAGGATAAGCTAATCGATGTGGCTCGCAAAGATTTTCGAAAAAACAAAGCCTTCAAACAGCTTCTCGATAAATACACAAAATAAACAAACTCTTTGTATAGTACACTGAAAATGAATTAAGTAACCTACAAAACAACCGTTTAATTAATTGGGATAGGCTATTTGCCCGGTATTGCCGGGGAATGCTTATTTTTACAGTAGACTTGAATTGGGAGTAACGGGCATGGTTGCTCCCAACAGGTCTATTGAATCTATCCACACCTTATTTATTAATCTCATGAGTACACTCAGGCTATGTTTTGTTCTATTCAGTTGGTTAGTCCTATGGACATTCCCGGTAGTAGCGCAGGATGAGCGTGCTTATCAGACGTATCTTGAACTGGGGCAACGACTCGAGAAGCAGGGGCATTATCAAAAAGCCCTTGAAGCCTATCATAAGGCCCATACGTATGCCCCGGCTGCTCAACGCCCGGCCATTGACCGAACAATCAGCCATGTTGACGAGCAACTCCAAAAGCAAACGCTGCTGAATCAGGCACAGGCCGAACAGATCAGGCGCGATATAGCCACTCTTTCCAGTACTCAAAATCGAAAAAGGTTGCAGGATGACCTTGCAGCCTTGCAGCAACGCGACAATGCAACCTTGGTCGACTATCAAAGTCTGACCCGGCGCGTTACGGCCGCTAAAAAAGTGGAAGCCGAACTGGGTGAAACGAACAGTGTTGTCATCACTCCCCCCAAACCAGCTCGCCAAAACACAGCCCCTCCGCGCAGGCCACCCAAATCCACTGCTTCGCCCGCAACAGGCCCTCCACCAAAGACAATTACAAGCAGTTTGCCTTCAAAACGCGATAATAAGACGACTAAATCGGGGGCTTCATTTGTTCCAAACGCTACAAAAAAACAGTGATACCCCTACCCAACTAACCATTGAACTCATTTCAGCCATGCGTTTACTTTTTTACTTTTTGCTGTTGCTGCTCCTTACGAATTGCAGTAAACGAGTGATGATTCGCTATAAGCAGCGGCCCACCGAAATGCACTCGTCCGAGTCGCTGACCCAGGTGATGCTGGTGAATCGAGCACCTAAAATCGTGTTGCGGGTTCCCGAAACCCGCAAGGGTGTAACCAACGACCAAAGCACCGATAGTCAAACAAAAAGGCGGCAACGCGACGGCCAAAAAATAGCCAACAGCCAACGCGACGAAACCCTTCACGATGATAACCTGCTGTATAATGCCATTGAAAAACAACTGTTTCGGGAAGGCTTCAGTGTACGCGACCGGGGATTATTCAACGAGGTTCTCGACAAAGCAACGAGCGTCGATTACTCTAAAGTCAGTGGCCTGACCAACACCGACCTGATTCTGGAGTGGATAAACATCGACCGGCAGGTTGGCTACAATACCAACGTTTGCTACGAAGCTGGTCGCCGGGGCAAGGAGAAGAAGATTCAGTTACCTGCCAATTTTCGGCGGTTAGGGGCCTCTGTTGAATTCAAGTTGGTGCACGTCAAAACCAACGAAGTGGTTGGCACCTACAAATTACACTATACGCCCTGTACCGAAGGATGTTCGTACCAGTATAAGGGCGGGCGATTAACCCCCTTTGTGACACGCACCAAGATTGGCCCCTACGAAGCGGTTGAACAGGATGAACTCGAAACGTTTATGACTGATGCAACCAAACAGTTGGTACAGGCAATGCGGTAATTCTCCCCATTAGTTTAACTATGAAACGAAATCTATTTCTGACGGGCTTATTGATTGCCACTTGCCTGGTATTCAGCAGCCGGGTTGTGGCTCAGGATGTCATTTATTTTGATGACGGTTCGCCCTTGCCCGAGACCCGCATTACAGACGTTACTGACAAAAAAGTTATCTTGACCCGGCAACTTGATGGAATCTCGAAAGACTACCCATTTGGGCGCGGCAAAATATTACTGGCTTTCACAAAGGCCGGTAACTACCTGATTGTTTCGGAATTATCGGCGGATGCCATTCAGGCTAAACAGCAGATTCAGACGTTTTTGGCAGCTCCACCCCGCAATGACGGTAACGACTACCTGATAAAAGCCGTGCCACTGACGGTTATTCCGGTTCAGAAAATCGCCTACGAAAGCGACGAGATTGTGAACTACACCACCCGCACAGGTAATGCAGCTTCGATCAGCAAAAGCGAGTTGATTGCCATTCTGTATCGGGACGGGCGGCATTTGCTCACGGCTCAGGCAGGCGAGGCAGCCCCTTTTCTGGCCGATGCCCGGCCAATGCTAAACAACGAGGGGAAGCCTGCTCCCTCCAACGGGTCGGTATCTCCACCCATCTATGTGTCTCCTAAACCAGGCCTTGTTCTTAGTCAGGTTCCGCAGTCGGCCACGCAAACTACTGCCCCAACACCCGTTTCCGCAACAGAACAAACTGTTAGTAAACCAGTTGCAACTACCCCACCTACTGAAATACCAGCTCCGACCCCACCTCGCACAAGTTTCGCCCGGCCCAAACTGACCCTAACGGAAGAAGAAAAGGAAGGTTACCGGCAGAAATCACTGTTGCGGGTCGAGGAATTTGTCGCCTACATTAATATCATCACCGACAAGAGCATTAACAACGACGATAAAGACCGAGCCATTGAGCAGGCCGCCCGTCTGTTTATGCCGGAGTCCACCATCGAAGTAACCTCAACCCAACGGGCAGGTTCGCGCAAGATGAGCGTGAAGCAGTACCTCACCCGCCTGAAAATCCTGCCCTATACATCCACTAAAATCGAATGGGTGCAGACTCAGTTTGTGCGGGATCTGATGCAGGAGGCCGACGGCAATTACTACGGGACCATTACCGGACAACAAACCTTTATTGGCTACGATGCGAATGGGAAACCACAATACAGTGACATAACACCTAAAAGTGTGAAGGTGAAACTTGACTCGTATCAGACGGTGATGGACGGAAAGGAGTACGATAAGTGGCGGGTGTTGCTGGGGAACGTTAGTGTGGATGCCGGGCAGAACTGAGCAGGTTATGGTCAGAGGAACAAAATGGTTGATTTGCCTGCTGCCCGGCCTCACCGGGGTGGTGGAAGCACTGGCCGATACGCCCTGTATGCAGTTGGCGGGCGTGGTTCAGGACTATACCAGTCGTCAGCCATTGTCCGCTCGCCTTTACGTAAAAACGCCCGCAGGACGCGAGTCCATTGGGAACACCTTGCCCAAAACAGGCCGCTTTGGGGCTTCGGTTGGGTGTTCGGCAACAGTTTTGGTGGTCGAATGCACGGGCTATCGAAGTCAGCAACTCTACCTCAATCTGTCGGCCCTGCCAACGGGGGTGGGGGTTGTCGAGGTTGTTATTCCGTTAGTAGCAGTAGACCCACAGGGGAAAGATAAACCCTACCTGCAAACCGAACAAACGCACTTTGAGCAAAGCCGGGCAGAAACGACCACAACACGACCGCAGCACAATGTGTTTGTGGTCAGCGACGCGCTGACGGGTAAGCAATTACCTGCTCAAACCTGCTTTTTTTTTACCAATAGCGGTCAAAAACGGTGTATTGAGGCTAATGCTGATGGCCAATTGAGCATCGACTTTGACCGTAAAGATATTGTAGCGATGGAAGTAACAGCACCGGGTTATCAGACTTATGAAGGGAACCTGATTGTGGACGAACTCGACGGGCGGCAATTGCGCCACTCGATCCGGCTCACCCGTGAGCTGACCCTTCTGTCCGTTCGGCTCAATGAGCTGGCGGGTAGCTGTGAGTTACGGACACCGAACCGGAATGAATCGGTTCAGTTGTTGCCTGTGGGGGGGCAGACATCGGTTAGGGTGGCAACAAACCTCATACCTCAGCCCTATGAACTGGTTGTTCTGGATCCGAAAGGAACCATTCGTGAGCGTCAGTCGATTGTGCTCCGGCGGGGTTTAAACGTAGTCCGAATGGCAGCCCGGCCCCCTGTTCCTTCTCCGCCAGTGGTAGCCCCACCGGTAAAACCCTTAGCCAACGTGGATTCGCTGCCGATGCTGTATTTCGAGCAGGGGAGTTTTGTGATGCCCGCTGCCACCAAAACGTTGCTGTTGCAAACAGCCGATTATCTGCGACAACATCCCGAACTACGGCTCCGCCTGGCAGGGCACACCGACCGCGAAGGTAACGAACAACTGAACCGGTCACTGTCGGAAAATCGGGCAAGGGTGGCTTCCAACTTTCTGCTGGTGCAGGGGATTCCCGAGTCCAGACTGGAAGTGGTCGGGCATGGAAGCCGGTATCCGGTTGCACCAAGTGATAGCGAAGAGAACAAAGCAAAAAATCGCCGTGTTCAACTCCTATTTATTCCTAACCTTTCCGAAAAACGATGAGCATTAACACATACAAACCACTGATTGTTTGCCTGTTAACCCTATTTGGATTAAACAGTTGCCATGAGGAACCCAACTTGCCAAACTCGCTGATTCCCTATAGTTGCCGGGTGGCGAAGGTAGAATTGATTGACACCACCAGCCGCGTAGTCTACACCTACGAGTATGACCAATCGGGCAACCGCACCAAAAGTAACGACCACCGGGGCGAGCGCACGTTCACCTTCGATGGTGCCGGTGAATACGTCCTCAGTCAGCAGGTGGGCGGAGTTCCGCTGACCTATCAGTATGATGGAACAGGAACATCCCGGCGTATCAGCCGCATTGCGGGTGGGTCGGTGAGCTACGACTACATTTATGAAGGAGGCAGTCTGAAAACATACATTGTCAAGGAAAACAACGTCACAACCACTCACGCCTACAGCGGTGGAAAACTGAGCGGGGTGACAGTTAGCACAGGTGAGACAGTGACAGTGCAGAACGGCAAAATTACCAGACGCGACGATGGTAAGGGCAACGTCAGCAACTTTACCTACAACAGCAACAACCAATTGACCCAAGTTGAGACCATTACGACCAGCGAACGACGGGTGATTGCCTACTCCTACGACACCAAATTCACCTACCAGAATTCGGGATTGTTGCTGCGGGGATTCCCCGGTTCGGGAGCAGAGGGTCAGCCTGGTCCCGGATTAGACGAGCCTGGTGGCCCCGTACCGATCAACAATTACCAGACAATCAACACAAAAGTTTATCGACCCGCCAGTGCTACAGCGCCGGTTTCGGACCGAACCCTCCGTTTCAACCACGACTATTACCGGAACTCATACTCGCTCGGCTACGGACGCAGCGACGGAGCAAGAGCCAGATATACCTACACCAATTGTGATTGATCATCGTCATGAAAAAACTCTACATCCTGTTCGTTAGTGGTTGTTTTTGGGGGGCTTTATGGTGTTGGAGTTCCCCCGTGTTGGCACAGGCAATAACTCAGGCAACTTTGACCCAGCGCGACAAAGACAACATCAACGCAGCCTCCTTGGCGCAACTGAGGTTGCTGAACCAGATTATGAACCAGTTGACCGATCCCGACAATCAGGCTCGCGACATTAATTTCATCATCTCCAAGAGTTCCCAACCCGGACCAGAGCAAATTTTTTATAATGATTTGGTAACGATTGAGGATGACATCAACCCCAACCACAATTCGGCCGACAGCACAGACGATGTAACGGTTGAAAAATACCTCAACGACCTGACCTTATTCTATACCAAACCGGAGGAACCCAACACCATCGTTTTCTCTAAACAACGTTTTCTGGAGGTTCAGCAACAGGGTGAGCTTTTGTATGTGAAAGGTTTTTTTACCTCTACATTTAAAAGTAAGCACACCACCATCAAAAAGCCGTATCTACCCACCAATCGGGTGGTGGAGCTACGGGCCGAAAAGGTTAATAACAAATGGCAGGTACGCATTATTCGCTTAGGATTTTTCCGCCCCGGTGAAGCCATGCAGCATATCACCCAAACCAAACCATCCGCCCCCGGAGCCACCCCAACTAAAGACGGCGGCCGCCCAACCATTCCCGATAACCTGAGTATCAATAGTGCCGAAGTGCCGTTTCGACAATCGGAAAGTGGCGCGGCTGTGAGCATTAAATTCAACCGAGAATGGCTTCAGGTGGTGCAATCGGGTGCGGTAGATTTACCGGTTGGCTTCTACGAGCGACGGGGAAAGCTCTACGCCTACGACGATCTGAACACGGTTGAGTTTCAGAACAACAATACCCGTTTCGTTTTTCATAAAGGGCTTGAATACACGGGTTTCGATCGGGTTATGCCGGAACGGGTGGTGTCGGCTCCGATCAAAACCGACTCCATGGCCAAACCGCTGGCAACCGCACCACCGGTGAAGCCTGCTGCCGCGCCAACGCCCAAACCGCCTGTTGTTTCTGACACAACCCGGCGGATAGCAACCGTTCGCCCCCCCGACTACGAGGTAAAGAAACCTGTTGAGAAGAAAAAAGAGCGGCCTATTGTGGCCAAAGCAGACCCGCCCAAATCCGTAACAACCCTAACCCAATCGCTATCGGCAGATGCCAAACGACAAAAAGCCCGCTATCGAACACTGGGGTTGCTCCAGATTGTGGGGGGCGTGGCCGGGTTGGCCGGAAGTTACCTGGCTTATTCGACTATTACGAAAGACTATAGCACCTATAAAGCGCAGGTTGACAAACTCAACGCGGAGTATAATGCCTGGCGCGACGTGGCCCGCAACCCAAGCGGCAGCACGTTGGCTCCCATGTCGATGAGTGGTTACGGCAAACCCGGAACTTACGGGGCTTATGCAGGTGGAGGCATCAGTTTGGGCCTGATTGTCAATGGTATCCGGTCATTGGGGAAAGCAGGACGGGTGAAAAGCAAGTAAGCACAGGAGCGAAACGTATTGATAAACACACCAAATCATGAGAATAAAATTCATCTTTTTGCTACTACTTGTTACAGTGGGGGTAGCAAAAACGGCTTATAGTCAAACATCGGTAACGCTTACTTTGTCGAATGCCCGCCCCGGCGAACGCGGTTTTGATGGAAACATCTACCGGGTAGGCAATCAATACGGCGATGTTCCAACGTATTTTGCGTATTCGGGAAGCGCGTCAGGCCGAACCGCCGAATTATTCTCACCGGGCGAAAACCTCAATAAAGCCATAGCTGACGGACAATACGTTTTCATTCGCCCTCTCGCCACGACAACGACCGTCAATAATACCTTGATTAGAAATTTCAGTGGCACCATTCGAGGCAATAATCCATTCACAGTCAGAGATTTAAGCATAACCACTTCGGGAATCAGTCCGTCGAGCGGTAGTCCGAATACGGCTGTCACCGTAACGTATCGGACCCCGGCTCCGGGTGGCATCTTTCCCGTTGACACGCGCTTCGTGGCGCAGATTCTGGTTAATGGTACATGGCAGACACTTCCCAATTCAACCCCTCAATATATCACAGGTAATGAAGAGTTAGGCTTTTCGATAGGCGGCAACCGCACCATAACGGCCAATATTCCAAGTGGTTTAGCGGCTGGCACCTATTCCATTCGGGTTGTCACGACTGGGTTAGCGCAAACCGTTGTTGGTAGCACAGTCAATTTTACGGTTAGTGTTCCCCTAACCATCAACACCCCTACCATCACCACCTCCCCCAACAGTTTGGGTTTTTATTGCCCTGACAGCCAGATCCAGGTGGCCTTTACGGTCAGTGGGGGAACGCCGGGGGCGGGTAATGTTTATAAAGTTCAGATTACGGATAAAGATGGGAACGGTGCCTTCGATATTCCCACCACAGGCTCAGGAAGTCCGTTAACGGCAACATTAAACATCAATAATTTTTTGAGCGATAAATTCCGCATTCGGGTCGTATCCTCCAATCCATCGGCAACCAGCGGATTCAGTAACCCAATCACGATCAGTAGACCATCCGGCCCCGGAAAGACAGGCTTTGGCGAATTTCTGGAAACAACCCTGACCTACTGTCAGGGTCAAGCCATTCCCCCGATTGCCCCAACCCCCACCAATGGTACCTCATCCACTTCGTTTGTCTGGTATAATGACGGGGGGCAGCAAATTGCTACGGGTCCAACCTATCAGCCAACCACAGGCGGCACCTATCAAGTTCAACAAACCGCCCTGGGTTGCAACAGTGTTTGGTCGAGGTATTTTGTTGTCATTAATGCCGCTGCACCTACGTTACGACTGAGTGTCGGCAACGCTCCGGGTACGATTACTCTTGGGGAAGTAGTTCCCATAAAAGTGGATTTTACTGGCACAGGCCCTTGGTCATTCAACTACGTAGATCCAACCAAAGGGACACAATTTTTCACTTTAACAACCGCCGATAATATCCGAGGGAACAACTACATCTACCCTACGCCTAATGTAGCCGGGACATATGTTTTCGATGCTAGAAGTATTACAAATTTCCGCGATGCCAGTTGCAACGGGACTGTTTCAGGTTCAACAACAACGCAAGTAATCAGCCCCATCACCATCAGTGCTCCAACCATTACCACCTCGCCCAGTAGTATTGGCTATTTCTGCCCCGACAGCCAAATTCAAGTGGCTTTTACCGTCAGTGGCGGAACACCGGGGTTGGGCAACGTTTATAAAGTGCAAATCACGGATGCAGCTGGCAACGGGGCTTTTGACCTACCCACATCCGGGTCGGGCAGTCCGCTCACAGTTACATTAAACATCAATAATCAACTCAGCGATAAATACAAAATCCGCGTCGTAGCTTCTAATCCGGGGGTTTCCGGTGGCTTTAGTAATCAGTTTCTAATTCATCGTCCGTCGGGGACGGGCAAAACCGGCTTTGGTGAGTTTTCAGAGATAACGGCCTCGTATTGTCAGGGACAGGCTATCCCGCGTCTGGAGCCAACGCCCACGAACGGGGCTATAGCCGGTTCGTTTGTCTGGTATAACAAAGACGGGCAACAGTTGGCTACAGGGCCAACTTATCAGCCCACCGCCAACGGATTGTATCAGGTGCAACAAACAGTCAGCGGCTGCAACAGCATCTGGTCCAAATATACGGTTGCCAACAACCCCAAATCTCCCGCCCCCGGCGATTTTACTAGGGAGTATTGCAAAGGCGAATCGGCTCCAGCTCTGACTACAAATGCCGCTAATCCGGTTTGGTATGCCAGCAATGGAACCACACGGCTGTCCGGCGCACCCACGCCCGATACCAATGGCTCTAACACGCAATACAAACTGACCCAGAGTACTAACGGGTGCGAAAGCGACCCATCGACGGTCAGCATAACTATCAAACCC
Organism: Cytophagales bacterium; assembly: GCA_031411995.1. Taxonomy (GTDB): domain Bacteria; phylum Bacteroidota; class Bacteroidia; order Cytophagales; family Spirosomataceae; genus Rudanella. Next base: position 3,349 of record JANOCD010000006.1, on the reverse strand, counting down.
CGCCCTTCTGCGCCCGGAGCCGTTACCCCTGCGCCCGTTTGCCAATATGTGCAGAACGCACCTTCTCTCTCAGCTACGCCCTCGGCAAATGGAACCCTGCGCTGGTATACTCAGGTCACAGGCAATACCGGACAAACGGACCAGGCACCACGGCCTGATACACAGACCAGCACCACGCTAACGTTTTTTGCCAGCCAAATTATAAATGGTTGCGAGAGTACAGACCGAACGGCCATCAACCAAACCATTAACCCGGCACCCGCCAAACCAGCAGGCAGCGCGTTGTTACTGTGTCGACTCGACCTCGACAAAGCCCTGTCGGCAACCGCGTTGGCGGGCCATCGGCTGAACTGGTACGGGCAAAATGCCAGTGGTGGCACAGCCTCGGCAACGGCCCCTATCATTAGCGCGGCTGAAACAAAGACACTCAGCTATTATGTCAGCCAGACCAACGAGGCAACCTCATGCGAAAGCCTGCGCGAAACGCTTTCCGTAATCGTGGCCAATAAACCCAATGCTCCAACCGTAACGGCCAGTCAGTTTGCCTGCTTGAACACAACACCCAGGCAACTCACGCCAAACGGAAACGGGATGGTCTGGGCGGCCACAGCCGGGGGCGGGCTGACATCGCCAGACATAGCCCCTACCCCACCTACCACTACTACTACTACGTATTCGTATACGGTGATTCAGCAATTCGGTAACTGCAAGAGCGACCCCAGTACCATCACCTACACCGTCCGGCCACTTCCTGCTGCCCCTACCGCTCAAACGCCCCAAATTGCCTGTATTGGCACGGCCCTGTCGCTTTCAGCATTGGGAACGGGGCTGAAATGGTACGCTTCCCAAACCGATGCAGAGGCAAAGACTAATGCCCGGCCACAGGTCTCGATCCCGACCAATTCAGCCTCTTCACAAATATGGTTTGTGACACAAAGCGACAACAACAGCAGTTGCGAAAGCCCGCCCATATCGGTGATAGCCCGTGTCTTGTCACAAGCTACGGCCCGACTCGTGGGCGACGGGACGATTCTGGGCAACGACAGCACCGCCATCCGTATTTATATGGGTGGCGAAGGCCCCTGGACGCTGACATTTTGGGATGGTCAAAAATTCAGGACGTTCACCAAAACGTTGGAAAATCCACTTGTTCAGTGGGTTCGCCCACCAGCTTCGGCCAGTGTCACGCTCACCCAAAGCTATTCGCTGGGGTCGCTCTCCAACGAATGTGGCCCGGGGATTCTGCCGACTCCTTACCAAATCAGCATTTCGCCCGTTACGGCTTTGGAGCCAACAAAGATCGGTTTCATTTTACTAGCTTATCCGAACCCAGTTAGCAGTGATTTACGAGTTGAGTGGAAAGCAGTTAACCGTAAACCTGTGACAGTGAGAATACTTTCAGCAGCAGGCCGTGTTATCTGGCAAGCCGAAAGACTAGGGACAGGACTAACACAAACAGAGCACATTTCTACAGGATCGTGGGTTGGCGGACTCTATTTTCTGCAACTTCTGTCAGATTCTACAGGAATCACTGAGACTAAATTGATGAAGAACTGACGTGGCCCGGCAGCGTCTGGCCGGACTTTTTATGACCTGCTTTTGCCTTGTTCACAGCACTTTTCCATCCCCCTCAATTTGGGGCATGGTGGGAGCTAACTAATTGATAATCTGCCTTACCCTCCCTATTTATATGCGTTTAACCTAAGCGAAATTTGATGTAGCTGACACTGCGATTGTTCCGGGTTAGCTGGTTTGCCCTGTAAATTGTGAGTATTGATATTGCTTTGGCGTAAGTCCCGTTATTCTCTTGAACTGGCTATTGAAGTGGGTAAAGTTGTTAAATCCCGTCTCAAAACAAACCTGCGATATATTTAGTTGTTTGTCTATCAACAGCTTACACGCACTACCAATCTTGATCTCATTCAAAAATTGCGTATATGTTTTGTTGGTGTGTGACTTGAAATACCGGCAAAAGGCGGTTGCACTCATGTTGGCAACATCAGAGACCTGATCCAGGGAGGGGTTAGAGACATAATTGTCAATTATAAATTGGTAAACCTTATTGATACGTTCACAGTCTTCATCTGAATGTTTAGGAATGAACGTACTCGACAGGACATCGTACTCTTTCGTTTCAGACATTATCTTCAAAATACTCAGCAAATCGATAATCCGCCCAATGCCGTTTTTCTGGTCGTCTAATTTTTGAATTTGTTTGGTGAGTTCTTCTTTGGCAAATCCCTTAAACTGGATACCTCGCTTTGACAGGTATAAAAATTTTCGGATGGCAGTCACCTGGATAAGTTTCCAGAAACTTTCACCCAGAAAATCTTCTTTAAAATAGACGACAATGGCTTTTGATCGCAGGGTAGAGTTCTTCAGATAATAGGCCTGATCACTGCGGAATAAGTGAGGGATATTACTTCCTAACAAAACAAGGTCTCCCGCCTGAAATCGCTCCATACTATCGCCCACAAACCGCATTCCAGACCCTTCCAGAATGAGCATTATTTCAAATTCAGGATGAAAGTGCCGGGCAGGGAAAAAGTAATTTTCCTCGACGTTCATAATTTGAAAAGCCTCGCTTTGCTGGGTATCAATGATTTTCAGGATTGGCTTCATCGTTGAGTGCCATTTTTGTTATAAAACTACCGGCTCATTAATAGCCTGGGTTTTGTTTGAATTCGCTTTCCGTACGATCAATCTGTTGCTGGGGAATGGGCCGTAAAACGTGAAAATCCTTGATATTGGCAGCCGCTACAGGATTATACTTTCTCACTCGTTCCAGCAGTTTACCCGTCCGAACCAGGTCGATCCAGCGGTTGCCTTCCCCTAAAAGCTCTCTGGCCCGTTCATCTAACACATAATCAATGGTTAGTTGACCGGCGGCAATTTCCATAGCCTTCCGATTGGTTTCGGTTTCTGCGGCCTTTACCCCTGTTTTAGCTGCCCGCCGACCCACGTATTTGGACACCACAAAAGGAGCCGTCAGATTGGTTTGGATGACCAGGTTCCAATCGGCCTCATCGAGATCTTCCGTGGCCCCCCGCCGGATAATACCCGCGTTTTTAACCAGAATATCAATTGGGCCCCGGTTGGTTTCGATATCGTCAATCGCGGATTTAACCTGCTGGGTGTCCGTAACGTCGAAGGGAGCACTGACTGCGTCGATTCCCGCTGCTGTCAATGCTGGGTGAATTGCCCCAGTTTGTCCAGATTTCGGCCATTAATAACGAGGGAAGCTCCTGCCTGGCAAACGTAGGGGGCAATGAAAAGAGTAAAAATCACGATTAAATTCCCCCAAACGTTTCCAAAAAAAAAACCGTTAAAAGAAAAAGTGCCAAATGAT
>JANOCD010000005.1:0-36144 GCA_031411995.1 Cytophagales bacterium | reverse complement strand
TTCTCGTTGGCGATCTAACTGGTTCAAGCTGATATTCATCCGTTCAAACGTACCGTTACTTTTCCACTGCTGGTAATAGTAATAAACGGCCTGCCAATGGGGCCAGTGGGGCCCCAGGTTACGCCACTGGGTGCCTGTTCGCAGCAGCCACAGGATGGCATCCATGACCTGGCGAAGATCAATTTTACGCTTTCGTTTTAAGTTGAAAAAAGGCGAAATTGCCGCCCACTGGTAGTCGGTCAGTGGTTGCCACTGTTTGGTCATGATTTTGTCGTTTGGCGACTACAAAATTGACCCCGCTACCAGTATTTCTCAAATCCCCAACACGTTCTAAGCTTAGTTGAAAAATAATCAACTTTTAAGCGTGTAGTGAAAGCTTACCCCAATCCGACTAACAACCCGCTTGTAATTAATGTTGACGGCATTTCAGAACCAGGAGGGTATCAAATAGCCGTTACAAATGCTTTAGGTCAGAAAGTTTCTCAATCTGATGTAAATAGCACTATGTTTACGCTTGATTCGAAAAACTGGGGGGAAGTGGGATGTATTTTGTGACAATCACAAACAAAAAGGGAGAATTATTAGACACTATAAAGATCCTTAAACAATGATGCGATTGCTCTTCTTTTTTGTGTTTAGTTGTCTTGCTACCTTTTTAGGTTTCCAGTCAAAAAAAACAAATCAAAAACCGCCTAATATTGTTTGGATTGTCTGCGAAGACATGTCGCCCCATTTAGGCTGTTATGGTGAAAAATTAGCTAAAACGCCCAACCTGGATCGACTTGCTGCCGGGGGAGTACGTTATACCAATGCTTTCACAACCGCTGGTGTTTGCGCACCGAGTCGAAATGCGCTCATAACGGGTTGTTATCAAACAGCTATGGGGGGGCATAATATGCGTACCCTCGAATTTTCCAATCAGGCTAAAAGTGCCTATCCTGAAGGCTTTAAAGGCTATTCTGCTGTGTTGCCGGCTGATGTAAAACCATACCCCCAATACCTCAGGCAAGCCGGTTATTACTGTAGCAACAATGCAAAAGAGGATTATCAATTCGTAAGCCCACCTACTATGTGGGACGAAAGCAGCAAAAAAGCGCATTGGCGAAATAGAACGGATAAATCACAACCCTTTTTTTCGGTCTTTAATTTAGAAGTTACGCACGAATCTCAAGTCTGGTTACGAGATAAAGAACCTCTTTTGGTTAATCCGAAAGACGTAGAAGTACCGCCTTATTATCCCGATGACAGCATCAGCAGGCACGTTATTGCTCGTTTCTTAACCAATGTTATGGTTATGGACAAACAAGTGGGCGATATTATTAATCAACTCAAAGCCGATGAGCTGTATGATGATACCATTATTTACTTCTACAGCGACCACGGAGATGGCTTACCGTACGTAAAAAGAGAAATACACCATAGAGGCTTGCGGGTACCATTAATCATCAAAGCCCCTTTTCTGAAAGCAGGTTCAACCGATGACCAACTCATTAGCTTCATAGATTTAGCCCCTTCCCTATTGTCTTTGGCCAGTGTCCCTATCCCAAAGTCGATTCAGGGACAAGCATTTTTGGGTAGCCAGAAAGCGACAAAAAAACGCAAGTACATCTATGCTGCCCGCGACCGAATGGATTCTGAAATTGACCGTGTGCGGTCGGTGAGCGATGGCCGATTTAATTATTTGCGCTACTATATGCCGCAAAAGCCTTTCTATCAGAACAATATCTACCGGCTTCAAAATCCGTTGATGCCCCATTTGTTAAAATTACGTGAAGAAGGCAAACTCAAGGCAGCCCAAATGAATTGGTTCAGGCTCTCAAAGCCCGATGAAGAACTGTTTGATACCCAAACTGACCCTTTTGAATTAACGAATTTAGCCCAGAATCCGAAATATGCGGCCAAGCTAAATGAGCTGAAAACTGCCCATGAAAAGTGGATGAACGATTATAAAGACTGGGGCGCAATACCCGAAGTAAACATGGTGCGCCAGTGGTGGAACGGTAAAGCCACACCACCTGAAACGGCCGAACCAACTATCCGTTTTAGCGCAAACAAAGTCAGCATTACCTCAACTACTGAAGGGGCTTCTATTGGCTATCGCAAATCGAGGAAAGATACGTGGACGGTGTATCAAAAGCCTTTTAACTGGCAAAAAGGAGATTCCCTGTATATTGTTGCCCACAGAATTGGGTATCTGAAATCGGAAAAAATTTGGTAAGATAAGGTACTGGTGCTAATTACCTTTTCAATTCTGCAACTGACCAGGTTGAACGCATTTAAATAAGGGACATCTCGCTCTAATTACCTGTATAGTAGGGCAGAACATGCAAATTTGCCAACAACTGGGAATACTGGGTCAGACAGGGCAAGCAACGAGTCTGCATCTGCATTATGCAGTACTAAAATCCGGGCAGTATCTCAATCCGAATCATTACCTGACAGTGGGCCTAATGTCGTAAACCATCAATCGGCTTACCCATAAAAAACGGACACTACCAAGCTAAAAAGGTATAGTTATTGACAATAATAAATTTTATTTGTAGAACAATCGCTTGACTTCTTCTGGGTCCATATCATCCTGCCGTAGGACCGTTAAAAAGGTATAAGCACGGTCAATTATGTTCTCATTGTACTGAACCTGATTGAAATCAATCGACTGTTCATGCAGGAATCGAAGTAAGCAGAACACATTTTTCGCCGTTCCCCGGCCAAGGAAAAGGTTCTTCAGATTGAAGTATTCCATACCGGCATCCTCCGCCATGTCGCTGGGCAAGACGGATGGCGGTTTCGTAGCTCCCGCAGCGATGGCTGCCATTTGTTTTAGACTGCGATACGAGTGAAATGTAGCCGTAAAAACCAATCGCCAGTAATATTCATAAGCGGCTTCTTCCTGCACGATCTCCCGTATTTTATTTAAATAAATGGTTGTTCGTTGTTGCCGTTGTTCATCGGTCAATGGTATTGATTCCTCCAGTTGTACCGGCTTGAACAGGTTGGTTTTGAAAAGGACATGATTATACCCCCCTTTCTCATCCGACGTTTTCTTGGGTCGGCCACGTTCTCGTTTTTGGGGCTCTTCAGTCGAGGTAGCAGTCCGTTTCTTGTTTACCCGACGAGCTTTTATTTTTGCTTTAGGCAGTATGGGATCGTCTCCTTCTTTGGTCGTGTCTTCCATTTTACATACTAATCGTTTTAGCCTTGTCTCGACCGATGACGGTCGGTTATCGCCATTATCTTTTACTCGTGTAGCGTCAATCCATGCTGTATTAACTCGTGTTCAATAAGTAAACCAATGTCTTGTTTCATGGGGTAATATTGCTCTTGTAGCAGCCGGTTTCGCCAATACAACTTCTCACTATCGGGTAATTGTTCGTAGGTGCTATGGCCAGTAGCCTTTACAGCATCTGCGTATTTTGGTTAATTAGCTTGCCTTTCCATAAGAAAGGAAAAATAAATTTATTGATAACAGCAACTTTCACAACGATTTCATAATTAAACCAAAGGAAATGAAGTAAGATAAATACAACCCTAAAGTGCAAAAATAACTCTACTCCAACCGCATATCCCTCTTTCTCTTTATCCGTTAACTCAGCCATAGGACACTTTTCTATCAATCCCCACCTACTTCAAAGCATTTACGTATTGGCGACTCAAACGTATCACTTTTTTATAAATAATAATAATATATATATTGAGAAATTGCTTTTTAGGGAGAACGGCATGACTCTCCTTAAAGATTCATAGTTGGCTGTTTGCCTTGAACCATTACTAGTCAATGTCAAGGAAAAGTCATTTTCAACGGATCACACAAATCATAATTTGTGCAATGTTGAAAAAATTCGTTTCTTTACTCAAAGAAATACATTCGAAACCAACATGGCCTCCCATTATATCGCTCCTATTATTCCCGGTTCTGCTGAAGTTGCCATTAGTGCCAACTCATCAACCGAAAGGGTCACCGTTAGTCAATTGATAAACCAGTTCACGGTTTGGCTTCCTAAACCAGGGAACTACCCTCGGCTGTCCCGTCAGTTTATCCTGTATTGTTTAGAAAACCGCCTGCCGATGGACATTGGTAGCCTGCGTATTTACGGAGCCGATAAATCAGGCAATCAGGTGTCGCCTATCAAGAAATTTTTGTTTTTTTATCAGATGCAGGGAATGCCTCTCATCGTGCCAGACCCGCCCGCCCATAAACGAATTCCCCCCGCTGCTAACGAGTTAATCCTGGGTTATTTGGCTGAAGCCACCCATCTTCGGGGCGATAAAACAAAAGAAAACTACACCCAGGCGTTGAATGCCTTCTTCCTCTACATTGCCGATGAACAGGAAAGCGGACGGACAGCTTCGTTCTCTGCAATCACAGTTGGTCAGTATGTGAACGACCTCCGAACGAGAGGGTTGTCTGCGTTCACGGTTAACTTCTACCTCTCCCCTATCAAGCAGTTAACCAAGTGGGTTATCAAATACCGGACTCGACTGGGCTTGACCGATGCACAGGCTGACAATTTGCGCGATGTGCAGGCTATTTCTGGACTAACCATTGAACGCGGTTTTTACAAAGACAGCCTCGACGAACTGGAACGGGATGAACTACTGACCAGTATTGACGACCCAACCGACCGCGCCATCGTTGCCCTGTTAGTGTTGGAAGGATTACGCACCGTGGAGGTAACGCGCCTAACCGTGGGTGACATCGACTTCGACCGGGGGCGGTTGCAAGTACTGGGAAAAGGCAAGAACACAAAAAAGGCGATCAAACTTTTTGGGTTGTGTGCAAATGCACTCCGGCAGTACTTACAATCGGGGGAAGGTGTCTCTCCTATCGCTCCCAAATCAACCGCACTATTCCCGGGTCTCAAAACAGCACAGATTCGCTATCGGGTTGATAAATACCTAAAAGCCCTCGACCTGAAACGGCCCAAAATGTCGGCGCACAGCCTGCGCCACACGGCCGGACAGATTATGATAAACAAAGGGGTAGAACCCATGTGGGTGCAGCGTCACCTGCGCCATGAACTGTTTGAGACAACCCAGTTCTATATCAAAAAACAAACCGAACGAGATTACTTCGTGAAGATGCCGGATTCATGTTCCCCACAGGCGTGGGGATGAACCGGTATACACTGAATGATTAGGGTTACGCATCTGAACTTGGCAGGTTTGTCTAATTTTTTGTCAATATCTTGCATAGATAAAAAAGGTTCTTTTTACCTTTACGAAAGAGAACTATTTATCCTTCCCTTACCTATGCTTACCCAAGAAAAGCTGGTTCGGTTTCTAAGGGCCAAACCAGCCCTAAACCTTTCGCAGATCGAGAAAGAAGCCGGTATTCCGGCCAAAACCCTGCACAAGGCCTTGACCAATCAGACTGATGTGCCGGCTAAGCACCTGCCGGCCTTAGACGAAGCCCTACGGCGATACGGCTACAGCGATAACCTGTTTGATAAAGCCACGGTCATTTCGATTGTTAATCACAAAGGGGGCGTTGGCAAAACCACCACGACCATCAATGTGGGCAAAGCATTGAGCCTGCTTGGCAACCGGGTGTTGCTGGTGGACATGGACTCACAGGGCAACCTGTCGCAATGTTTCGGTGTACACGAGCCCGAGCATCAGGTAATCGATTCGCTGTTGAGTACCTCTCCCCTACCCATGTTGCCAATTTCGGATACTCTTTATCTGGCCCCGTCCGATATCCGAATGGCCTACAAAGAGTCGGAGTTGGCCAATGCCATTGGTGCCGACCGTCGGCTCACGGTGAAGCTGGAGGAAGCCCGCTCCCACTTTGACTACATCCTGATCGACTGCCCGCCGAGCCTGGGCATCTGCACAACCTGCTCATTGGTAGCCTCCAATTATTGTGTCGTGCCCATTCAGCCGGAAGCCTCCGCTTATCACGGTGTAGAGAGCCTCTTCAACCGGATCGCCGAGGTCCGAACCTACATCAACCCGACGTTGACCGTAAAAGGAATTGTCTTTACTATGGTTCACAAAAACCAGAGTGTTCATAAAAGTATGATGACCCATATTCGGGACACCTACCGGAATTTCCACATTTACGACGCTGTCATTGAAGTATCGACCATTATAAAACAATCGCAGGTAGCTAAAGAAGATTTACACACCTATTCGCCAAAATCAGCATCCTGGCAACAGTATCACCAATTAGCCACCGAACTAATGACCCTGTGATATGGCAAAGAAAGATTTTATGAGCCTGATGAAGGAGAAGACGGTGGACGTGCGGCCTTCTCTCCTATCCGCCGAAGAAAATATCAAGAGTCAGATTGTCGTCCTCGACCAGCTCCGTGACCTGATACCACCACTGACGAGCGACGAGCTAAAGCAGTTAGAGCAAAACGTGCTGAAGTATGGGGTAAAAGACCCCCTGACCATCTGGGAAACGACGGACATCACAGCCGACATCGGACATGACGACGTACCCGTCTATGTACTGGTTGATGGGCACAACCGCCACCATATCATTCAGAAACACCATCTGGATTTCCGTATCAACCTGGCTCGGTTTGCATCGCTCGATGAAGTGAAAGAGTACATGATCGACTACCAACTTGGCCGACGCAATCTAAACCCGGAACAGGCTTCCTACCTGCGTGGTATGCGGTATAACCAGCAGAAGGCGCAGCGAGGCAGCAACCTGCGGGTTGGTAGTCCGCAGCAAAACGTGGCTGAGACATTAGCAACCGAGTATGGGGTAAGCAGCCGTACTATTAAACGAGATGGAGAATTTGCAGCCAGTTTGGAGAAAGTCGATCCAGATACCAAGCGAGACGTACTGGCTGGCAAGTTGCCTAAGTCTGCCGTTCAGAGTCAGCTTAAATCGATTATAGATACCGCTGAGATCCCGGCTGTTAGATTGGGAAGTCCTGCGAAAACTAAAATAACAAAGCAGGTTGATGTACTACAGTCAGACATCAGGAAGCTGGTCAACGGCGACCTTAACCTAGAATCCTGCACCGAACTGATTCAGAAAGCAAACGACTTGCTGACTCTGTTTTCCCCGAAGTGACAGCGTGTCACTTCGAGAGAAATCGACTGAGTTCAACCCCGCCTGGAGGCTGGCCACTCCCGAAGTGACAGCGTGTCACTTCGGGGATTCACAATCCAATCAGACCGGCGCAGATCACTTTCCAATCGGTTGGATCACGTAGTTCGTTCAGGCTGACGGGCCGTTTCAACAACCTGCTGGCGGCTTCGTCGGTCAGGTCGGTCAATTGGCAAAATATAGTAAAGCGAGATTCTACGTCTATGTCATAATCCTCAATTGGCAAATAACGATCTGGCACCAATCTCGATGCAAACCCAATGTCAGCTATGTCATTCAACGGCACCAACTGTTGGCTACCATCACCGTGTTGCAGAGTTAGGTTACCCTCAGGATCTATATGGCATAAGTTTCGCTTTTATTGGAAAATACTTGGCCCAACGTTTCGGCCTGAAAAGCGGTTCCTTGCGGTTTTTTGACCAATTTACAGTCGCTTATACCGCCATTTACCCCGTGCTGTTACCAATAAATATCAACGACCTGCTGGGAGCCAAAACCGTTGAGTCGAACCTGATCGAATTCAAAGGGCCGGGCCGACGTTCGGTAGAATCCCGATGCCATTTATCGGAGCATCTGCGCCTTTGTCAACGACTTCGATAACAGTGGCGGGGGCTATATCGTGATCGGTGTAGTTGAAGAGCGGGGGCGGGCCAAACGCCCGGTCAAGGGGTTGACAACGGAGCAGATCGCCCGCATTCAGCAGGAGATGATTGGCTACAATCGCACCGATTTCTATACTTATTTTGCCACGCTGGCTGCAGCTCGGTTAGCCACCTTCGAATATATCGAGGGTGGGTACAACCGCCGACGGAAACATTCGGTGTTGAATTACCGCACGCCCAGTCAACAGGAATCTTATTTTTTCACTTCCTCCATGGCCGCCTAAAAAATCTCCACCATACTGTTGCAAGTCCAGTCTGGCCGTTGGCTAGCATCTTCAACAATTCGGCTTTAAAATCGGCATCATATTTACGCCGACTTTCGGCCGGGCCGCCGGGCGGTTGATTCTGTGTTTGCATGGTCTTGCGAAGTTAAGCAAGTCCAGTGTGCCGATAAACCCGACCATCTCACCCCACAGTGGATGCAACCGTTTCAACCACAAGCTCACCCGATGGTAAAAGGTGGATAATCGTATGCCTTTAATGTTACACTGTTTGTAGCGAGGTAATAGCCCGGTTTCACCCTGTTGCTGTTGCCGTTTACAGATGCGCCGGACGGTGTCGTAGCTGACATTGAGTTCCTGGCTAATTTGTCGGTAGGACTTACCCTGACCTCGTTGCTAGACGATTTGCTGGCGGGTGGTGAATGGAATTGCGACTGCCATGTGATTTTCATTAAGCCGCATCAATATCGTCAAATCGTGCTAACCTTGTTGCGCATGGTGGTGGGCTATGTTTACTGCGCCCGATGCTTACCGTATAAATCCGCCCATTTAGCCAAAGAACCCCACTTAAAGTTTGATGCAATCACCCTGTCGTGAATATGCTTTTTTGCGCTTACTCAGGCGTAATACAGTCGTCTAATTTTGCAACTGCCTGTTGCAAAAATGTATCGATACAGTCACCTCAGTGTTCATCGTTAGAACTTTTTAGCTGCTTGCACGGTCAACACCCCCTGCATGACGCGCCAATGGCCAGGAAACGAACACAGAAACGGATAGTCGCCTGGTTCGGAGGGGGCTTTGAATACCAGCCGGTAGCTCTTGCCAGCCTGCACTAAGGGCGTGTAGTATAATACGTCGGGACTGTTGGGTATAAAATTGCGCTCAAACCCGTCAGCCTGCCGGGCCATCGCATCGGCAGCTTCGCCTACTCGCTGGGCACTCCCAGGTTTCACAATTACTATGTTATGAGGCATCAGGTCGGGGTTGTCGAATAGCAGCACCACTGATTTATCAGCCGGTACGACAAGCCTTTTTTTGTCAAAAGCCATTTTAGCTTCAACCGCTGTCAGTTTGAGTTCCAACGTGCCAACGCTTTCTAACTTCGCCAGTAGCGGACGACGACGGTCGGAGGGTAACCCGGCAATCAGGCCCCGAGCCAGCCGAACCGTACCCAGAAAAGCTGGTGAATTCAAGTCGGCATCAGGCCGCGTTTTCAGCAACCTGATAAATGAATTCAACACCCGATACTTCTCGCTGGTCGAAATACTCAGGTTTACCAAAAGCGGGTAGGCCAGCAGCGGCTCTGCGTTGGTCAACGTCTTGACCCGCTCCCGAAATGAGGTTTTTAATGCCCCCTCTGGCAGCAGCGACACGCCCATAAGGTAGTCGGTGCGGCCCATTGGGGTGGTTGACACCAGTGGCCACACGGAGCGATCAGACTGCTCGGCCGTGATGACCATGGCGTAGGCAGTGGCCCGTTGCCATTGGCTACTGTCCTGGCGGTCGGCGTTCCGGCGAATTCGCTCGATAGATCTGGAAACCAGCGGTTTAAGGTCAGCAGGTGGACTGGTTAGCAACAGCTCAGTCAGGTGGCGGGGCGGTTCAGCGGCTCCACTTATGCGCGATGGCGTGGCCTGCTCCTGAATGAGTGACAACAATACCTTCACTTTTGGCATTTTGCGGACTTCGGCCAGCCGGTCGAGTAACGCCCGACGTTGGGCCACCGGCAAGTCTGGCCGGGTCAGCAGCGTGGTCTGAACGGTGGTCGTTTGGGCCAACGTCAACAGCTCGGCTGTAGTGGCCAGGTCCAGCAAGTACTTCGTTGCTATGTCCGAATAGGGGGTCTGTTCCTGCCGGAGTGGGGCAAGCCAGTGGGGTTTGAGGGCAAGCATGGTTTCTTGAAGGGCATAGTCCAGATACGCATCTGTTGGGTAGTTGATTACGTCCAGTGCCGCACTGACGGCGGCTTCTGTCTCTACGTCACTCAGAGCCACCACGCCTTCGAGCCGGACCCTCGGCGAAGGGTCATTGGCCGAGGTACGGAGTAGTGTGGGCGCGTTCGGGATGTTGTCTTTCCAGTAGCGCAGAACGCGGGTAGCTGCGGCCCGAGACTGCTCGCGCCGGGCCGTTAGTAATTCGGCCAACAGGTCTTTATTCACTATGTTAAAATCCTGGTGAAGCCAAAGCCCTTCGAGCCGGTGATGTTCGTAGTCCGGGTCGAAGGGGTCCAGCCTGGCCAGCCACGTTTGCAGGGCGGGCAACACCACCGACGCTTCGTGGGCGCGGAGTGCGGCCCGAACCCGATAGCGAAACCGGTCTTCGGGGGCCTTGAGTTGGTCGAGCAGGGCGGGGACAGCCAGTGTAGATACATCCACCACCGGCAACAGCGGTTTTTCGGTGTAGCGGATGCGCCAGATGCGGCCATGAGCGGTGTCGCGGGCTGGATCGCGGGGTGGGTTTTCCCCGTGCGAAATCAACGGGTTGTACCAGTCCACTACGTACAAGGCACCGTCCGGGCCAAACTTCTGGTCGATAGGCCGAAAGTTGGGGTCTGTTGACTGAAGCAACGGTTCGGTTTCCCGACCAACAATACCCGATCCAGTCGGCACAATCCGATACTGCTTGGTTCCCTGAAAACCGATATTGTTGTTAATGAGGAAGTTCCCTTGTACGCTGTCGGGAAACTGACGGCTTGATACAATCTCGATGCCCGCCGTAGGGCGTACCCGCGTTTCGGTAAACCCATTGGTACGTGGATGTTTGGCAGGATACGTCACCCGACCCGTTAGTGGGGGTGCAAAGTAGTTGGACCCGTCGGAGGCATCGGCAACGAAGTGTGTCCCCCATCGGTCAAATACGTTGCCCCATGGATTGTAGTAAGGATACGAAATGTAGGCCGACAGCCGGGCGGTTCGGGGTTCGTAGCGGTAAGTCGTGCCGGCATAGGAGCGCACCGGGCCATAGGGCGTTTCAACCTGCGAATTCAGGAACGTTCCTTCATTGAAATACAGGGCACCGTCTGGCCCATAGGTGAACGCATGAATAGCGTGGTGGCTATCTTCCGAGCCAAAGCCCGTAAGCACCACTTCCCGCACGTCGGCCTTATCGTCGCCATCGGTATCTTTCAGAAACAGCAGATCTGGCTCCTGCGACACAAACACCCCCGATTCGGGGTTCAGACCGTTGCCAAACTCAAAGCCCAGTGGCAGGTACAGGTTATCGGCAAAGACCGTATGTTTATCGGCCCGCCCATCGCCGTTGGTATCTTCCAGAATGACGATTTTGTCGTGAACCGGAATGCCGGGAAAGTACTGCGGATAGGTGGGCATCGTAGCCACCCACAACCGCCCGCGTGAATCGAAGTTGAGTGCCACCGGTTTCTCGATGGGGAAGTCTTTTTCCGACGCAAACAGATTGATTTCGTAGCCTTTGGGTAGTTTGAACGATTCTGTAGTGGCGGGAAAGTCGTTTGGCTGGTGGGTCTGATCATGTTGATGAGCCGCTGCCTGTGCGGCTTTCCCCTGCCGACCTACCATCGGTACGGTTGGCATCAGGTCGGGGTCGAGGGGTTTGCCCCGGCGGTCCACAATCGCCAACGCTCGGGCATAGGCGGCCGTCCCTTTGTTCTGGCCTAATTCCCAAATAACTGAATCGAGCGCGGCTACCATCTGGTTGAGCTTACGGAGTTCAGGCGGGAAGGCAATCACGCCGAACGGTTCCCGTCGCCGACCGTAGATGTACTCCCCGTTGACGGCCCGCCAGCGGTAAAAAAAATGAGTGTCTTTCAGGTGAATGACATGTTGGAGCTGTTTGTTGGGTTCCGTATCCGGGTCGGTCAGTCGGTTCCAGCCCAGGGCCTGCCCCATCCAGTCGGCAGCCAGCCGGTAGCCTGCATCGTTCAGGTGGATGCCGTTGATGGTAATGGGAGAGGAGCCGCCTTGCATCCGGGCCTGCGAAGGGGTAAACAGGTCAATGAAATACAGCGGTTCGGCGGTGTGGTTATAGCTCTCGGCAATGGTTCGCATGGCACGGGTGTAGAGGGCTAAGTTAACGTTGTGCTCGGCGGGGTTAGCGGTCCCGGCTCCGGGCAGGTGGCCACCCATATGTTCGTGGGCGATGGGCGACACCAGCACCAGCACAGGGAAACGGCGACCATTGTAGCGGTTATTGCGAAGGTTGGCAATAAATACTTTCAGGTCTTTCTCGAACTGTGGTAATCCAGCCGGTCCCTTAAAGGCTTCGTTCAAGCCAAAGCATAAAAAAATAACGTCAGCTTTTTGGTCGTACAGGTCTTGATTCAAACCGGCGAAGTTCAGGGCTTTGGGCATGGCCGCGCCTTCGTTGCCGTGGGTAAACCCCTCAAACGCGACGACTGGTTGCCCGCCAAAAGCTGGTCGGGCCGCCGATACGGTAGTTTTTTCGCCAAACCCCGGAAAGTTCAGCGGACGGGGTTGCAACCCTACTTCATCGGCACTCCAGCCCATATTCCTTACTGTGAGCCGCTGACCGGGAAACTGTCGTTGAACTAACGCTTCAAAATAGCCGTAGTGCCGCATCCTGTCTGCAAACGTATTACCCAGCAAAACAATGCGACTGTCTGATTGCAACACCAGTGGCTTGAGAGGGAAAGGGGCCTGCCCCTGCCCCGAGTGGGCAAGCAGACTGAACCCAACCAGCGTAACCAGTAGAACCACACGGGCGAACGAATGGAAAACCTGACCTATTTGAAATGACGACTGCATAGTGTAAATCAAATTAGCAATGAGAGTCCGCAGCTAAATTAGTGCATGTTAACCGGTTACGATACTTCTCTGTTCAAGCGGGAACCCGTCATCGACGGTCAGGGCAACGAAAAAGCCAGATACACGTCGCCTTTAGAAGCATTCAGTTTGCCCCCGCCACAGGCCACCACCACGTACTGTTTACCGTTGACCTGGTACGTACTGGGGGTAGCAAATCCGGCGGCTGGCAGCAGGGTTTGCCAAAGCAGTTTGCCCGTTTTGGCTGCATAAACCCGGAGTTTTCGGTCGGCGGTACCGGCAATAAAGAGCAGCCCACTGGCCGTAAGAAGAGGCCCACCATAGCTTTCGGCCCCTGTTTGCATAATGCCCCTGGCAACCAGATCGGGGTACTCGCCAAAGGGAATTTTCCAGACGTATTTACCTGTATTGAGGTCGATGGCATTGAGCGTTCCCCAGGGCGGGCTAATGGCCGGAAGTCCCTTGCTGTCCAGAAACTTGGTGAATAGCGCGACCCGATACGGCACCGTTGTGGTGGGTTTCTGGCCAGGTTGTAAGCCCGGTTCGCGGGGTTTGGCTGGGTTGGCAGCGGGTGCGTCGGCTTCCCGCAAATAGGCCATCAAAGCTTTTCGCTTCGGGGCCGACAACTGCGGGAAGGCAGGCATCATGCCTTTGCCTGTGGTCAATAAGCTGTAGATATAGTCGGCCGTTCGACGGGTGCCAATGGATAGCAGCGACGGGTAGCCACTGCCGGGGTTGCCTTTCCGGTCTGGCCCGTGACAGGCCACGCAGTTGGCTCTGTAGAGTTGCTCACCCTCAGTTAGTTGCGCCCCTTTGTCAGATGACTCGATGGCCTCAAGCTTCACCCGCCAGGCCATTTCGTTGCTGTTCAGGTACAGAATTCCGGCTGGGTCAGCGGCTGCTCCGCCCCATTCGGCACCCCCGTCGAAACCTGGAAAAACGAGCGTACCCTGCTGGCTATAAGGCGTGAATGGCCCCTGATACCGGCTCTTTCGGAACGTGTCGAGCAACTCATCCCGGTTGGTGGCATACGGGCTAATATCGGCTTCGGTGAGGGTTTGCCGGGCAAAGGGAGCCGGTTTAGTGGGAGCGGGCTGGGTTGGCCAGGTCTGTTCGCCCGGCATATCTGAACCTGGAGCTGGCTGTTCGCTGATGGGGAACAGGGGCTTGCCCGTTACCCGGTCGAACAGAAATACGGCCCCGTGCTTGGTAACCTGAGCTACTGCGTCGATACGGCGGCCTTTATGGATAACAGTGACTAAATTCGGCGGGGCTGGGGCATCGCGATCCAGAATGTCGTGATGCACAAACTGATAATGCCACCGGCGTTTTCCCGTGCGGGCATCCAAAGCCAGCAAACAGTTGGCAAACAGGTTGCTACCCTTCCGGTTACCGCCATAATAATCGGCAGCCGCCGACCCGGTTGGTACATACACAATGCCCCGCGTCCGGTCAATGGCCATGCCTGCCCAGTTGTTGGCTCCGCCCAGATCAGGGTTTCGAAAGGCATCGGCAGGCCAGGTATGGTGGCCATAGTCGCCGGGATGGGGTATCGTCCGAAATACCCACGCCAGCTTACCTGTTTTCACGTCGAACGCCTGAATATGCCCCCGCGCGGGATCGGTGCCATCGGATGTGCGTACAGGCATGATAATCAAATTATTAAAAATCGTTCCGGGTGTATTCGATACCAAAAATCGTTCCTGGGAAACGGCTCCCAAACCCGCTTTCAGGCTCGTTCGTCCCTGCTGCCCGAAGGTGCGAATCGCTTGTCCCGTGCGGGCATCTAAGGCGTAGAGCCACGGGCCATTGGTAAACAGGATACGTTGATTCTGACCCTCCTGCCAGTAGGTTACGCCCCGACTGTTGTTGTACAGCACCAGCCCGTCCGACTGCCACCGCCAGCGTTGTTGTCCCGTAGCGGCATCGAGCGCGATGGGCTGGGTGGAGGCTGTCATGCCATAAAGCGTTCCGTTCACGATGATGGGGTTGCACTGCATCTGCCCCGAATCGAGCGAATGATACGTCCAGGCAACGCGGAGTTGCTGCACGTTGGTCGAGTCGATTTGCCGAAGCAGTGAATAATGATTCCGGTCGGGGCCGCCGAGGTATTCGGGCCAGTCGGTGTTTGCTGTACCAGACTGGTTTATAGGCAGTATAACTGCTGCCGTGAGCGCGAAAAAGCCGGTAAGCAGGCCGAAAAAATGAGTTGGTTTCATGAGTGGCGCGGCTACTTTTTTCCGAACGTAAGGCCGGGCCAATCGTCGGTGCGAAACGGTACGGCGGGTAGTCCTTCCCGGTTAAATAGATTTCCATCGGGACTGTTGCTCCAGTTGTAGCGCACCGCAACGGGAGTGGAAACTTCAGGGCTGGTCAGTATCAGCTCGTTTCCCTCCAGGTAGCCTTTAGCCCAATGGAAAACCCGGTCCGCCCCGGCCACGGCAAACCCTTTTACGTACCCGTAGCGATTCTTAACCAGCAATCCCCCTCCAAGCTGACTGAACTGGAGTCGAACCTGCTTGCAACTGACTGTCATGGACTTGAACGCAGGGCCAGCACTAACCACGTCGGGGTCGTTGTAGGCTACCCGGCGGGCTTCTAGGGCCAGTCGTTTGCCCACGTCCTGTTTATTCACAGGGTGAATGTTGGTAGGGTCACCAATGTCAGTGGTGACAGCCATGCCCGTTTTTGGCACTGACAGGGTCATTTTCTGGGCTTCGCGGAGTTCGGCCCAGGCGTAGTCGGCGGGTTCGTCTTTGTCGGGCATGAAGGCCGCCAACTGCACAAACAGAAACGGGAAGGTATAACCCCAGCGTTGCCGCCAGTCCTGAATCAGTGCCGGAAATGTCTGTCGGTATTGATGGGCTTTCTCCACGTTGTTTTCTCCCTGATACCAGATCACCCCCTTGATACCATACGGAATCAGGGGGGTGATCATGCCATTAAAGAGCGACCCCAGCGAGTTTTGCGCGAAAATCAGTCCCGGTGCCTGGGGTGATCCTCTGGTATCAATCCCGATTTGATAAGCCCATTGCCCTGCCAGAGGCACGGTCTTGTCGCCGATGGTGGCCGTCATCTCCTCCGGTATTCCTCGAACACCGCCATCACTGCCCGTATCCAGCACCCGAATGGCAATTACGTTGCGACCGGCTTTCACCAGATTCCCCGGAACTGTATAGGTGCGCAGGGCATTCCACGGACTGGAACCGCCTATTTTCAGGCCATTGAACCAGGTCGAGTCCACATCATCGATACGGCCCAGGTGTAGCGTTAGGGGCTTTCCCGCATCGGCTTCGTCCACCAGTAACTCTTTCCTGAACCAAACTACGCCATCGAAACCGGGCAGCAAACCGGGCTTCTCCCAGTGAGTAGGCAGGGACATAGCGGGCCAGTTCGTGGTGGGTAGGTCAGGGTTCGCCCAGATCGGCTGGTGGTTCACAAACCCTTTATCGCCAGCGGTATAGGTGGCCTGCCAGTCTGCCAGTTCCTGGCTGAACGCGGCCGTCAGCCGAGCTTTGTCGCCTGTCGGGTTGCTTTCTAACGCCCTCACTTTCGGCACAAATTCCGGGAAGGTTTTCAGCGCGGTCAGGCTCATCCACGATTCAATGGGCGTGCCACCCCAGTCGGCCGTGATCAGGCCAATGGGTACGTTGTATTGCTGGTGGAGATTGCGGGCGAAGAAAAACGCCACCGCCGAAAAGTCGCCCACGGTTTGCGGGCTGCACACGCGCCAGCCCTTTGTGCGGATGTCATCCTGCGGCACCAGCGCAATGGTATCGTTTACGTCGATCAACCGGATGGCCGGAAACGTAGCCGTTTCGGTCTCTTGTTTAACGTGCTCGCCAAGTTGGTGCATGTGCCACTCCATATTCGACTGCCCCGACCCTACCCACACATCACCGATCAGAATATCCTGCACAACGAGGGTGTTTGTCCTACCCCGAACAGTCAGGATGTAAGGCCCACCCGCCGTCATTTCGGGCAGGGCCAGCGACCATTTGCGGTCGGCACCGGCCTTTGTCGCATACGCCTTTTCCAAAAACGTAATCGTCACGGTTTCGCCGGCATCGGCCCAGCCCCAGACGGGAATTTTTATGCCCCGTTGCAGTACCATGTGATCCCCTACCAGCCGGGGCAACCGTACCTCGGCGGATAGGGAACCAATAAGAAACAAGTGAAACAAACAGGTCAATACCTGAAAAGAACAGCGTTGCATACAACTTGAACAGGTGGTGGTTTTTACGTGGACAAAGCCAGGCCGCAGCCGTTAATACCCAGAGTTTTGCACCAGCCCTTTATTGAGATCCAAGGCCCGCTGCGGAAAGGGATAGAGCAGGTGTTTTTGGCCTACATTAGTTCTGCCAATCGCCTGATTC
Organism: Cytophagales bacterium; assembly: GCA_031411995.1. GTDB lineage: Bacteria > Bacteroidota > Bacteroidia > Cytophagales > Spirosomataceae > Rudanella. The sequence goes on along the minus strand of JANOCD010000005.1, from coordinate 19,056 downwards.
TCCGACAGCAGGCGGTTTGTTCTGACCAGATCAAAGTAGCCGTGGCCTTCAAAACAGAGTTCCATTTCGCGTTCCCGGTAAATGGCCTGCCGGAAGGTATCTTTCGTTAAGCCCGTGAGGTTAGGTAACGCGGCCACCTCTTCGACCCCGCCGGGGCGGGTCCGAGCGCGTTTCCGAACCTGGTTTACGGCAGCGTAGGCGGCTGCCGTTGGGCCGTTCACCTCGTTTTCAGCTTCGGCATATACCAGCAAAGCTTCGGCATAGCGCATAATGGGGAAATTATTGTCGCCACTGAAACAGACATTCTCCCTGCCCCAGGCAATGTATTTTTTGATGAAGGGGCGAGTGTAAGTGATCGTTTTGTTGTCGGTGGTGGTGTAGGAAGTCATCATCGACACCTCTTTGCGGTAGGTATTGGGGTACTCGTCGAAGAACTTTTTGCCCACTCCAGCCAGTCCTTCAGCAAAGCCACAACCCGTTGTACCAGCAGGGCTAAGAATCGACTCGAACCAGGCTCCCACCCGGAACATTTTATATTGGGCCGACAGAATATGCTCGGTGTTGTTCTTTTTGGCCGGGTCAAACACATCACGGTAATCGGCCATGAGCTGATACGTACCTGCGTCGATCAATTCCTTGCTTTTTGCCCGCGCCAGGTCAAACTCTTTGCGGGTGAGGTAGGCCCGCGCCAGCATCAGCTTGGCGGCTCCGCGTGTGGCCCGGCCCACTTCGCTGGGTGGATACGATACCGGCAGAGCATTCTCGGCAAACTTCAGATCGTCCAGAATCAGTTGGTAAATCTGCTGGCGGTCGGTGCGGGGGTTATTGACAGCAGCATCCAGCGCAATAGACGACTGAGTTATCAGGGGAACATCGCCAAAGAGCCGGATCAGGTTGAAGTAGTGCAGTGCCCGCATGAACCGGGCTTCTCCGAGGTAGGCATCGCGCTCGGTGGCGTTCATGGCAATGGCTGGCACCCTTTCCACAATCAGATTGGCCCGCTGTATGCCGACGTAAGCGCCCCCGTAATAATCCAGATAGGCCAGATTGGCATCGTAAGTGAAATTGTCGGCAGCAACGGTGTTGACGTTAGCGATACCATCCATCGCGGGTGTAGGCAAATCGGCCAGAAAATACAGCGATACGTTGTAAGCGTTGCCATTGATGAGCGTGTTATAGAGGCTATACACCGCAGCTTTAGCCTCCGAAGCGGTTTTGAAAAAATTATCCGGCGTAACAAAATCCAGGGGTTTCTCCTCCAGTGTGCTTTTGCAGGCACCAGCCAGACAGAAAGAGAGGATTAATAGGAATGCCTTTTTGATGAGTTTCATGAGTGAAACAAGGAAAGGTGAAATGATTGTTGAAAGTGGCGTACAGTACTGATTGTCAGTAATTAAAATGACAGATTCAGCCCGAAAACATACCGTTTCTGCGATGGATATGAGTAGGAGTCAATTCCCTGCAGGGCCTGCGCTTGCCCCGCCACGTTCACTTCAGGATCGAAGCCCGTGTACTTGGTGAATGTCAGCAGGTTCTGGCCGGTGGCATAGACCTGTAGCCCATTGATCCACGAAATTCCCCACTGCGCCACCGGAAGCCGGTACGATAAAGTGAGGGTTCGCAGGCGCACAAACGAGCCATTTTCAACGAACCGATCCGTCAGCAGGAAGTTGGTTGGCTCCACACGCGGCACCGAATTGTTGGTATTTGGTCCCGTCCATCGGGTAGCCATGTCGGTGGTGGTGTTCACCTGCCCAGCCGAATTTTCCAGGCTATAGCGGGTGAGGTTCATAACATTTACGTCGGCCACACCCTGAAAAAACACATTCAGTTCCAGGTTCTTGTATGACAGGGTGTTGTTCAGGCCGAACAGGAATTTAGGAATGCCATTACCCGTGATAACCCGGTCGTCACCGTCGATTTTTCCGTCGCCGTTCACATCTTTATACCGCACATCGCCCGGTTTGTAGCTGCTGAATCCGTCACCGGCAGCTTTGATCTCTTCCTGTGTTTGCCAGATACCATTGAACACATATGTATTGAATGAGCCGAGTGGTTGTCCTGTGCGAATCACGCTGATGCCATCGACACCCCCACTCACTCCCGGAAACAAACTGACCAAAATCTGTCGCGACCCATCTGGATTCGTTGCCGTTCCTTCGGGCAGGCTCGTAACCCGGTTCGTGTTGACCGACAGGTTCGCATCGGTTGACCAGCGAAGTTTGCCCACTGCATTCTGGCTGTTGACAGTAAGCTCGACCCCCTGATTTTTGACATTGCCGATATTACGCCACTGCGTTTGGAAGCCTGTTTCGAGGGGGACGGGTGTTTGAAACAGCAGGTTGGACGTGTTTTTCTGGTAGTAATCAGCCGTTATAGTAAGTCGGCTACCGAAAAAACTCATGTCTAACCCTGCATCGAACTGCGCCGTTTGCTCCCAGCCGAGGTTGGGGTTGGGTAAATCGCCGGAGGGGTTGAAGCCCGTAACCTGATCGCCCCCCAGCACCTGCCCCCGGTCGGCCTTAAGAATTGATAGCGACCGATACGGCGGAATCTCCTGATTGCCCGTGATGCCGTAGCTGGTGCGCAGTTTAAGATCATTGAAGATACCGATGTTTTTAATGAAGCTCTCATCACCCAACCGCCAGGCAAAGGCACCCGATGGGAAGAACCCGTATTTGCGGCCATTTCCGAATTTCGAGGAGCCATCGCTACGAGCCGTCACCGTGAAGAGGTACTTGTCATCTAAACTGTAGTTGACGCGACCGAAAAAGGATTGAATCGTGAACTCATAACTGCCAGAAGGCGAGTAGTTCCGGTCGTCAGCACCCGCCGTAACGATGTAGTAAGCCGTGGCATCGGTGGCAAACCCCGACCGCCGGATGCCATAGTTAAGCAGCGACTGTTTCTGGAACGAGTTACCCAACAAGGCGGTCAGGTTATGCCGGGTGCCTATCTTACGGGTATAGGTCAGCGTGTTTTCGTTCAACCAGGACGTATTTTCCACCGAGCTTAGGTTGGCAATCGAGTTTTGGTCCAACCCTTCGAGGGTTGTTCGGGGCGAAAACCCGCGTCCGCTGCCATACGACAAATCGGCACCCAGCGAGACCTTTCCCACCAGACCATCCATAAACTTAAACTCGCCATAGACATTGCCGAGCGCACGGGCCACAATGGTTTTGTCGGTTTTGAGGTTGCCCACGGCTACGGGGTTATCGACCCGCCCACTTTGCCCACCCAGCGATGGCGAATCCGTATCGAGGAAGTAGTTCCCGTTGGCATCATAAACCGGGCTGAAAGGGCGCGACTGCAGGGTTGTACCCAGTATGTCGCGCACATCGCGCTCGGTACGGCTCAGAGTCAGGCTATTGCCTATTTTAAACCGCTGGCTAAAGGTTTTGTCCAGATTGAATCGCAACGATATCCGCTTGAATCCCGACCCGACCACAACCCCTTTTTCGTTGTAATAGTCGCCCGACACTAAGTAGTTTGTTGTTTCGTTGCCACCCGCCAGGCTGAGGGTGTGGTTCTGTAGGATGCCCGTTTTAAACACCTCCTCCTGCCAGTCGGTATTGGTGGTGGGCACGGTTGGGTAGGGTGTTATGGCTGGCGTGAGGCTCTGCCCAAAGCTGTTGGCTAGGGTCGCCAACTGCGTGTTGTTCATCAGACTGTAGCGGTTGCGTACCTGCTGCACCCCGTAATACGTGCTGGCGGTAATGCGATTCTGGCCCGATTTGCCGCGTTTGGTGGTAATCAACACAACCCCATTGGCACCTCGGGCTCCGTAAATAGCCGTTGCCGACGCATCTTTCAACACCTCAATGCTCTCGATGTCGTTGGTGTTGATCGAAGACAGCGCGTTGCCTCCCGTGCGTTCGCCCACCCCGGTAGGAGCCGCATTGTTATCGCTATAGACCGGAAAACCGTCGATCACATACAGTGGCTCGTTGCCCGCATTGACCGAGTTGGAACCCCTAATCCGAATAGAAACGCCCCCACCCGGTGCCGACGAAGACTGGGTAACCTGCAAACCCGCCACGCGACCCTGCAAAATCTGATCGCTTGAACTAACGGGCACTGCCGTAATATCGCGGGCTTTTACGGAGGATACGGACCCCGTTATATCCCGTTTATTTTGAGTGCCATACCCCACAACGACTACTTCGTTGAGGACTTTGTTATCAACAGACAGTGTTAAACTCACCTGACTGCGGTTCCCCACCACTGCCTCCTGAGACAGATAGCCGATGAACGAAAAGATGAGGGTGCTGCTCGTATTGGGTACGTCGATTTTGTATCGTCCGTTCATGTCCGTCGTGGTGCCTTTGGCCGATCCTTTCAGCACCACACTTACCCCGGCTAAACCAGCCCCTTTTTCGTCACTGACTACCCCTGCGATGGTAATGTCGGCAGGAGCTTCACTACTGGTTGTTTCTGCGAGTCGCACCGGAGGCTCTGCTGCGTTTCCCAGTCCCCCCGTCCGCGTCAGAACAATCTGATTATTGCGTAAGACTTGGTAGCTTATGTTACGAGGGGCCAAGACTGATTTCAAGACGGATTCAATGGTCTCATTCGTAACAACAAGGGTCAGTTTCTCATCGGTCGATACCACTTGCCGCTGATAGGAAAAAGAGATATTTGCTTGACGTTCAATGCGTTGCAGCATCGCTTTCAGGTTGTCATTACGAAGACTGAGCGATACCCTGGTCTGCAGACATTCCTGGGCATAGGTCGGCCATGCGTAGCTAATGCCCGCAAACAGAATCAACAGCATGAGTTGAATGGCCGTGACTTTCATTATACCGAAAATCGCTTTTCTGGTAAGAATATTTGACATAGATTTGACTGTTTTTGTTGTAGAAAGGCAAAACAAGGGTGTCTGATTGCTTGCCGGCAATCAGGCGTAATGCAGGGGAGACGATGTAGCCGCATCATTTCCCCTTTTTTTGTGGGTTGGGGGCGGTATTTGTTACTTCATAGAGAAAATGGGATTAATTGTTTCATACAGTCACTCCGTTTACTTACAGCCTTCTGATTCCAGCACAATCTGCGCATCGACTTCTTTGTAGGTAGCTCCAATGATTTTGCAAATCAGATCCAACTGGTCATATAGCGATTCATTGCCGAGGGTGGTAGTAATGACGCATTTCGAAAGCAACTCCTCATTAAACACGAGTTTAACCCCGTAGCGTTTTTCAATGACCTTGAGGACGTTGGTGGCCGATACCTCGTCAAATTGGCTGGGCAAGGTGGGCATGTCGGATACCTGAACGGGCAGCGGAGACTCCACAAGGTGTTTGCTCAGGCTTTCGGTTTCCCGGCTGAAAACTGCCTGCTGGTTGGGGAGCAGCACTAAGCCCGTGGTTTCAGGATCGTTGAGGTTGATCAAACGCTGGCTATACACCGAAACCCGACCCGTTTGAACATTGACCAAGACGTGCTTGTCCTGCTCAAAAGCCCGAATCCTGAAGCTGGTCCCCAATACCTTCGTTACCACTTCGTTGGCATACACATAAAAGGGTTTCGACGGGTCTTTGACGACATCGAAAAAGGCTTCTCCGCTTAAGAAAACCGTCCGCTTGTGTTTGTCGAAATGATTGGCATAACTCAGTCGGCTTTGTTTAGACAGCGTTACGATGCTTCCGTCTGTCAGGGTCAGGCTCAGGGGCTGGTCGCTGTCGTTTACTTTTTCGATCAGGGCATCTTGTGTTTGAACGGTTGCCAGCAGATCCTGATAATTAACCGTTTTGCCGGGTTGATTTCTAAGCATGAGCCAGCCGATTCCCAGCACCGCCATAACCACGGCTGCCCACCGCCAGGCAGGTTGCGCCCATAGCCGACGAACGGGCATTTCATAAACGGGCGTTTCCTGCTCAGTTGTATCCGTTTCGTCAATAATCAGTTTTATTCTGGACCAGACTGCTTTTTCATCCAGCGTTGGCAACTCTTTCTGCTCCGTATCACTGATTTTCAGAATCAATTGCCGGGCTTCGACAACACTAGATTGATAGGCAGGACGTTGCTGCATAAAGTCCTGCCAGAACGGTTCGTTTTCGCCGAATAGTACCCATCGGATAAACGAATCATCATTAAGGAAATCCCGGAGTTGATAGTTGTGATACGGCATCTTGACTAAAGCTAACCTACCCTATTTGTACAGGTACAACTTTACCCGGAAATTAACCCTCTAAATAGAATTATTTTTTGAATTACCTGAGCGAATTCAAGTTAGAAGGGCGTTTTTTAGCTAAATATCTGATTATCAGTATAAATTATAGAGTTATCGAAAGAAGAGCAGCCAAAAAAGCGTACTCAATGCCTTGAGGGTTAGCCGAAGTACGGTATAGGACTTGAACAGAAGGTTACTGACAGCCTGTTTGGATAAATCCATGAGCTGGGCAATCTCGTCGAGGCTCATACCCTGATAGAACCGCAGGTGTACGGCTTCACGCTGTCTGTTCGAGAGGGTGGCAATGGCTTTCTGAACGGATTGACTCTGCGACAGCAGCGTCTCGGCTTCGATCACCAGTTGTTCAGAAGAATGGGTTGCCAGTTGGTCCACAAAGTCATCGATCTCTTCGGAACCCTCAAACAGATCATGCCTGACGTTTCGGCTTAATTGATTTCGTAAGGCCCGAAACAGATAAAATTTTACCGAATCGACATCACTCAAGCGTTCACGTCGTCGCCAGAGATCAATAAAAACATCTTGAATGGCATCTTCGACTACTGTTTTTTGAGGAGTGATTCTGTATCCGTAATTACCCAAAACCGCAAAGTACCGCCTGTAAAGCTGCTCAAAAGCATCTTTATTACCCTTTTTGAAGGATTTCCATAAGTCAACATCGGGTAGTGTTGCTTCCAACGGACATTGTTTTTTATATTTTTTCTGTAAATAAAACTAAAATAGGTGTAATCGGATAGTTTGAAGAGAGAATTGAAAGCGTTTTCAGCGAATATAAATGAGCATCTGGTTCTAAATCATACTATAGAAAATGACACTTGTTATCAGTACAAATCACTGCAAGTGCCAGTTTGTGTACACTCGGTTACGTCAGCAAGGCAGTTCGAGGGAATGTTCAATGAAGTGTGTCATTCTTTCAGATTGTGATGTGGCTTCGTACACGATCCTCAAACAAAATGGTCAATTGCTGAAGCGTAACGGCCCAATTTTGCAAGGGTAGTTTCCAATTTTCAATGATCCGCTGAGTCGTCAGGTATAGTAATTTCAACAGGGTGAACTTGACACACTTTGCTGAACACTCTCTACCACACAGTAGCAGCCGCACTTTTTCCCACGCATCGCCTAAGCTGCTACAGAGTGACACTCCTCAACATGGGCAGCCAAAGCTTACCAAGCAGGCGGCTTACCCCTCCGTCTATCGCCGTCAGGGCAAGCCGCCTGCTTGATTCTGTTTTACTACTACATTTAAGTTCATGTTGTGGATGGCGAACCCACTCCATCTTGTTTAGACTAGCAAATCCCCCGGCTATCGCTTCGGTGTTTTCACTCGTTTGCTCATCATGTCGCTGACTAAGTTGATAATCGTTTTTCGGGGTAACAGGCGAGGCAGCAGTGCCTGAATGTAATTGTCCATACCAACAATTTTATAATTCGCTCCCTGTTTCAGGGCTTCAATTCCCTGCCGGGCAACAGTTTCAGGCGAGTCAGCGCGCATTCCCTGCGTATCGGCGTTGGCTGTGCCCTGAAACCCAGTATTGGTGTTTCCCGGACATAGCGCGGTGACCGTTATGCCTTTGGGCTGATATTCGCCATATAAGGCTTCCGAAAAACTTAACACAAACGCTTTTGTCGCACAATACGTAGCAATGTAGGGGCAAGGTTGAAAAGAACCCGTGGAAGCTACGTTGATAACACCCCCTTCGCCCTTTGCCAGCATGGTGGGCAAAACCCGGTAGGTTAGCGACATCAGGGACGTTATGTTCAGATTAATCATGGCTTCGTAAGACGACAACGGTTCGTCCAGAAACGGTGTCCACTTACCCACGCCCGCATTGTTAATCAGCAAATCGACCGAAAGACCCGCCTTTTCAATAGCCTGGATCAGCGTTTCAGCCGCTCCGGGCTGGGCTAAATCAGCCCGAAAGACGTGAACTATTGTGTGATATCTAGTGGTGATTTCCCCGGCCAATTCCTGAAGTTTATCGTCTGAACGGGCCGTTAAAATAAGTGTAGCTCCTCCTTTGGCCAATTCAATTGCAAAGGCGCTGCCGATACCCGATGAAGCTCCCGTGATGAGGGCTGTTTTTCCCTGAATCCGTTTCATTCCGTAGCTGTTTTTTAGAGATTAATTACGGCCACAAAGGTCAAGGGCAATCAGGCCAATCTACTTGATAAATGTTAGGAAATGAACTGACGGCGAATACGACTGAGCGATTCGGGTTTCACCCCAATATACGAAGCAATGTACTGAAGGGGAATCTGCTGAACATACACGGGCGTTTGTTGCAGGAGTTTGAGGTATCGTTGTTCGGCAGAAAGCGTGATCAGATCGCGGCTCCGCTGGTTATTGAAAATCAGGTACTGATCGGCCATGATGATGCCGAAAACTGCCAGATTGTGGCTTTGACGATATAGCTTATCCAGATTATCCTTTGTGATGCGCAACAGATTACAAGCGGTAATGGCCACCACCGATTCATCGGAAGATGTTCGGGTGGTATAGCTAAGATAAGCCGTTATGAAACTGTTTGGGCCACCCAAATGGTTGGTAATCTCGTTGCCATCCTCAAAATGATAAGCTCTCATGAAGCCGGTATTGATGAAATATAGATGCGTTGCCATGCTGCCCATGGCCACTATAACGTCACCTTTTCGGCAGGAAACCGGCTCAAAAAGAGTCATAATCAACTCCTCGTCAGCCGACATGAGTTGGACAAACTGCTGAATATACTGCCTGAATCCACTGAATGACTTTTCCATCGGAAAGGGACAACGGTTGGCCTTACGAATCAAATTGACGCAGAGCCCTCTGTAAAAATTCAAAATAAACACCCGGATCAGGCTCGTAGCCAATGGGGCTGGATAGCCGTTGTCCATCAGCAGAAATCGGTACGTAGAACGGTTGGGAATTCGTTTGAAAGCGACTTGTTTGCAGATCGCTCCAGCGGTTGCCCACCGTTCGTATGCGTTTACCCGTAGTTGGCGACACATACTGCCCGGCTACTGGCAGTTCGGTCTTGTCGTCCACGTAAAGCGAAACCAGCACATACTGATCGCGAAGTGTTGACAGAACCCGTTCATCTATCCAAACCTTATCTTCCATCTTGCGGCAGTTGACACAACTCCAGCCGGTGAAATCGAGCAAAAGGGGCTTGTGAACCGTTTTGGCATAGGAAACCGCTTCGTCGTAATCATGAAAGGCAGGAAGACCGTGCGGGCTACTTTCGGGGTGGGTGCCTTTTATAACTGATGTGGTTGGCGACCCAACCGCCGGTTTCGTGAGTGACCAGCCTTCGTTGTAAAACAAGGGGGGAGGGAAACCACTAATCAGCTTGAGGGGTGCCCCAAACATACCCGGTATCAGGTAAATAACGAAAGCAAACGTGATCGTAGCCAGCACAAACCGGGGCAGGGGCAAATAGTTAAGGGGTTTAGTGTCGTCCCTAAAGCGAAGTTCACCCAGCAGATACAGCCCAAGCCAGGTGAAAAGGATAATCCACAACGCAATGAACACCTCCCGCGTGAGCAATCCCCAATGATAAGCCAGATCCACATTGGAAAGAAATTTCAGCGAGAGAGCCAGTTCCAATAGGCCCAGCACGACCTTGACCGAATTAAGCCAGCCCCCCGACCGGGGTAAAGCATTGAGCCAGACCGGAAAAGCTGCTAGTAGGCCAAACGGCAATGCCAGAGCGGTCGAAAACCCCAGCATACCCAGCACCGGATGGAGAATATTTCCACCCACGGCAGCCTCCACCAGCAGAGATCCAACAATGGGCCCCGTGCAACTAAATGATACCAGAGAGAGCGTTAAGGCCATAAAGAAAACGCCTGCCAGACCTGCTCGGTCGGATGCGGCATCGGCGCGGTTGAGCCAGGATGACGGCAACGTGATCTCAAAAGCACCCAAAAACGAAAAGGCAAAGCAGACGAAAATCACGAAGAAGGCCCCGTTCACCCAGGCATTACTGGCCAGGGCATTCAGCGCATCAGGCCCCAGCGATACCGTAATCAGCAAACCAATACCCACGTACAAACCAATGATTGAGGCTCCATAGAATAACGCATTCCGAATGCCATGGACCCGGGTCTTACTGCGTTTGGTGAAGAAGCTGACCGTGAGCGGGATGATTGGAAACACGCAGGGTGTGAGTAAAGCCAGCAGCCCACCAAGAAATCCGGCGATGAAAATACCCCAGCCTGTTTCGGGGTAAGCCGTCTCCGGGATGGATTCAGTGGGGGGGACAGGGGACGTAGTTGCTCCACGTTGGGTGGGGGGCGGATTACTGGCGACCTTACTCTCATTAAGGGGAAAACTAAAATCGAGTTCGTCGGGTGGTAAACAATCGGTGTTGTTGCAAACCATGTATTCGAGGGTGGCCCGAACGGTTATTGGCTGCTTTGTCAGGAGTTTAATGGATTGGCTCAGGGTTGCCTGCTGCTCAAAATACCGCAGTGTCATGCTGTAGGAGCTGTCGTAGGCAGTCAACGTTGCCGACTCATCGAGCTTACCCAACAGTGCGTATCCCGGATCCGGTATCCAGCGTATGGACGTGGCAATAGGTCCATCAGTCCGTTCGAGATGCTGACTATAGACATGCCAACCTGTGTCGATATTGGCCATCAACACCAACCTGACCTGACCGTCGGACTGCGAAACGATCTCCCTTTGCCATTTGACTGGATTTTTTATCTGCGCCAGCGCACTGAATCCGGTCAGCAGTAAAACCAGCAACCACAGGTGCTGTACTTGTTTCATGAGTGTGAACGAATACCCGCTTGCCAACGCTTGTTAGTCGTTGGCAAGCGGGTGTGATAAGCATTATGGGCGATTGCCGTTTGTGGTGTGGGCCAACAACTGAGCTACCGTCACACGGTTATTACTATTTGGATTTGAGTACGGGTCGGTGTTGACATACACGTACTGAATTATTCCGGAAGGCATGATCACGAAAGCAGCAGGCCGAGTCAGGCTATTGCCGCTTTTTCCGTTGTTACCAGCCACATCAATGTTATATTGCTTATGTACCGCATCCATTTCAGGCGTAACGGCAAAACCTAAGCCATAGGATTTGATAATCGTCATCCCTTCGTCACTGATAATGGAGAACGTGGCTTTGGTGTTTTTGATCGTTTTGGCAACGCCTGCGGGTGTCTCCGGGCTAATGGCCACAACACTTACCTGACGAGCAGTCAATAAGCCCAGTGAATCCTGAATGCTTTTCAACGCCCGGTTGCAGTTGGGGCACCAGTAGCCCCGGTAGAAAACCAGCGCCACAGGCCCTTTTCGGAGCAACTTCTTCAACTCCACGGTATTACCCGATTGATCCTTCGCGATGAAAGCGGGGGCTTTATCGCCCACTCTGGGGACAGACTGAGCCGTCAGGCTGATGCCGACGAGCATCGAAGCAAACAAAAGAATGGATTTCATGACCGTATTTCTGGATGGTTAATGAAGATAAGACATGAGTTATTAAAGGTGAATCAGCGTCGTACCGGGCGACCGGCGGCTTCGACAAAGGGAGTCGGTAACCCCTTAACGCCCAGTTGAATTAAGCAACGCGGCCAATCGAACTGATCCCAGTGTTCATAGAGCTGACCATTGCGGATGGTCCAGATGTCGATCACATCAAACTCTACCTGCTGACCTGACGGGGGTACGCCCAGAAAGGGTGCTCCCGTCACCGTACCGGTGATTGTCCAGCGGACTACCACCCGCTCTTCCGTAGCGAACACATCGCGGACGACGGCCCGCAGATTGGGAATAGCCGAACGAAATACTTCCACGAAGCCGATCAGTCCGTCCCGGCCCGGCGGGGCAATAGCGTTATATTGCTGATAGTCGGGCGAGACAATGCGTGTGAAGGCGGCAGAACGGGCTGCGGGCGTTGCCCCGTTGAGTCCTTCATCGAAAAAGGCCCGGCCCAGTGCCGCATTGGCTGCCACCGAATTGGTCGGCTTAACGGTTTCCTCGTCTTTGTTACAGGCGATAGCCGTTGCCAACAGGGTGATAGCCAGTGCGGCTGTCCGGAAAATAGAGCGGAACGATTGCATGATTTGCTATATGGTTTGTTTGTTGATGAAGTTGATTGCTTAATGAGTAGTTGCCATGGCCTGATTGGCCAGCGTGGGGTAATCGGTATAGCCATCGGCACCACCACCGTAGAGTCTTGCCCCGTTGACCTCGTTGAGCGGAGCACCTTGCCGGAATCGCTCCACTAAGTCGGGGTTGGCCAGAAACGCCCGACCGTAGGCAACCAGATCGGCCTGACCGGTAGCAATGGCCTCGCTGCCCGTCTCGACCATAAGCCCGCCGTTAAGGATGATTGTCCCCCCAAATGCGTTGTTCAATCGGGCCAGAAAACCGGGGGTAAAGCCCCCTGTTCCGAATGCGGCCTGATTGAACAGGTGGATATACGCTATCCCTACTTTACTCAGTTCGGTTGCCAGATACAGATAGGTGGCTTCTGTTTCGGCATACGCGGGTTGATCGTGGAGGTTACCAAAGGGCGAAAAACGAACCCCCACCCGATTGCCTCCCCAAACTTCGGCAATGGCTCTGGTCACCTCCAGGATTAATCGGCTGCGGTTTTCGATGCTGCCCCCCCACTCGTCGGTGCGTTGATTAATTCCGGGGTTCAGAAACTGCTCCAACAAATAGCCGTTGGCTCCATGCACTTCGATACCGTCGAAATCGGCTATTTTGGCCTGACGCGATGCCTGGGCAAAGTCGGCGATGATACCCGGAATTTCGTCGGTCTCCAGAGCACGGGGTTCACCATAGGGAACCTGCATTAAGCTGCCATCATAGGCATAGATGGTCGCTGTGTAACCCTGAGCGGGGAGGGGGGAGGGGGCCACATGGGGTTGCCCGCCCGGCTGAAAATAGGACAACGACATCCGCCCTGTGTGAAACAACTGCGCGAAAATGCGCCCCCCCGCCTGATGAACGGCCCCGGTCACCCGTTTCCATCCGTCCACCTGCGGCAGGCTAAACAAACCCGGTGCCTGGATATAGCCCACCGCCTGCGGTGAAATATGGGTGGCTTCGGTAATAATCAGACCGGCACCGGCCCGTTGCGTGTAGTAGGTGGCCATCAATTCCGTCGGAATATCGGTCTGAGCCGTCGCGCGATTGCGGGTCATGGGGGCCATAACCAGGCGGTTAGGCAACAAGAGGTCACCGAGCCGATATGGCTCCAGCAAATGAGAAGGTTTCATTGAATTCGTTAGCGTTTGTTTGGGTGAATACTCAATCGTCGTTAAACTTCTTCCGGTAATGGAACCATACGGGCTGCCTGAGAGAGAGTCTGCCTGAGTTGCCCGGTCGACTGAGCACCCATCAATAAAATCTGGTTATTAAACAGGTATGTAGGTACGCTGGTAATACCGGCCAACTGATACAGGCGTTGCTGATGCCGAACAACAGCAACGCCTTCATCGCTACTCAGAAATTGCTCCAGTTGCGCCATCGACCAACCAAAAGGCTCCAGTAGATCAGCCAGTTGAGAAAGCTGCGTTAAATCGCGGTTTTGGGTAAAGAATGCGTCGAACAGCACTAAGGCCAGTTCATCCTGATAGCCTGCCAGACCAGCTTTCCAGAGCAGGCGGTGCATGGTAAACGTGTTGGGTGAGCGTGGAATGGTTTCAAAGCGCAGGTTTATACCCTCAGCCTGACCGACGCGGGCAACCTGGGCAAAAACGGCATCGCGCCGATTGGCAGAACCAAATACGCGGGCCATGTGCGGGTGGCGTGCTTCACCGCTCGCCGGGATTTGCGGAAACAACTCGAACGGCTGCCAGCAAATTCGTGTTTCCAGATCGGGAAGTTGTGCCAGTGCCTTGGCCAGTCGAAGTCGGCCAATGTAGCACCAGGGGCAAACCAGATCAGAAATTATATCAATTCGTACCGAATTCATCTTCGTTCTGCTGATCGGTTGATATTCGTTTTGGTCCCGATCAGCGATACAAAGTTGGGCTGAACGAGTCCTGTAAATCAAGTAGTTACGAAATTGTGGGCCACGCACTAAAAATATACCATGCTCATTATGAGAAAGTTAAACTCTTCCAATTCACAAAACCAGTTGCAAATGATTACCAACTGTCCGCTAACGAGCAGTTTGATTCTGATTAACGGCCGGTGGAAAATGATTATCCTCTGGCAAATCAATGGCGGCACCATCCGCTTTGGCGAACTGCGCCGGGCGATTCCCCTGATTACCGAGAAAATGTTGACAGACCAGCTTCGGGAGCTGGAACGGGACGGGTTTGTTAATCGGGTTGTTTATGCCGAAGTACCGCCACGGGTGGAGTATTTTTTAACACCATTATCAAAGTCGCTGGTGCCAATTCTGGAGCAATTGTTGAACTGGGGCGAGCAGAATCAGGCCATTGAGCGCGTAAGGCTTCATTATCTGGGCGTAAACCAAGAGGCTGATTAAGGCAGGTCGTGTTTTTAACAAAAAGGGGGAGAACGCGACTAATTCGTCACTTGCCCGGCCCGAAGACCTGGAACTCCCGTACTCCCGGATACCCTTCCGAATTCTGAAAGGTGAGCCTGAATTTTTGGGCCGTGATGGGGGCTATTTTTTTCGACCAGCTTCCCATTTGCGTATCATCCGCCACGACCACCCATTGCCCGTTTTTCTCATACGCAATGCTAAAGGCGTTGATTTTCGATACAGGTTTTTCAATCGTAAACTCTTGCAAGACAATGCGTTCCACGGCCTGTGGTTTTCCCAGATCGACCTCCAGCCAGCCCGTGTGTTGAAACAGACTACGGTTTGCTTCATTCTGGAAGTTAATATTCTGACCAAAGTAGCTATCAAAGTTCACGTCCCTCCGACGGACCATCTTCCAGAACGGGGTTCTTTTTCCAAATGGATACTTTTGGCGAATTCGTTTTGTGCGCTAAAAAAGGTAGTTTGATAATCATTCTAACCCCGATTACCCCCGAGCAATGACTCGAATAAGCGCCTTGGGATGAATTCGCCAACAGTATCAAAAGTGGCGAAGAACCACTTTGCACGGAATATACACTTGGCTGTTCTACGCGGAAAGCCAACCTCAATCGACTGGTTGAAAGCATCACGGGATGAGTCGTAGGGCCATACGGCCCAAGCATAGGGCGAAGTGGTGCCAGACTAAAACAAGCCTATAGCCTTAGCCCCGACAGGGCAGCCTTTTTAACCACCCATACCATTCTGGACTCCTGTTAGGCAACCTGAGAGCACCTTGCCGTATCAACCAACAACGAAATGTCAAAATCCCTGTTGACCCTTATTCTTCTAGGCGGTTACTGCCTGAGCTACGCCCAATTGATACCATCCACCAAAGGGGTTGAAAAGCAATGGATCAAGAATGAAGCCTACAAAATGGCCTGGTATATGGTTCGTGATACAACACGAATGGAAATAGGCACCGTGTCCACTCAGTTGATGACGGATAAGGGGCGCCTAACGGTGGTGACGGCGGTGTGAGATGGTCGGGTTTATCGGCACACTGGACTTGCTTAACTTCGCAAGACCATGCAAACACAGAATCAACCACCCGGCGGCCCGGCCGAAAGTCGGCGTAAATATGATGCCGATTTTAAAGCCGAAGTGTTGAAGATGCTAGCCAACGGCCAGACCGCTGCCTATATCGCTAATGCCCTAGGCATTTCCGAAAACATCATCTACCGCTGGAAAAGTATCAACCGCTACGGCGACCCGGCAAGGGGGTAAAAAAGTACTGGTTCAGCAAGGTGATTTGGCCCTGGAAAACCAACAGTTGAAAGATCGAGTACGTCAATTGGAGACGGAAAGGGAGATTTTAAAAATGCCCGGCAGGCGTCCCTGTTGAGCATTTTCAGTCGCCAGACCTGAGAATGCGCTATGACTTTATCCGTTCGCTGGCAGGCGAGTTTACTATCGAGATGCTTTGCGCGGCATTGGCAGTGAGTCGCACGGCTTACTATCGCTATCAGACCACCCTTCTGCCGCTAAAGAAGAAAATAAGAAGCTGGTCGAGACGGTCTTTGGGCAGCATAAAAGGCGGTATGGTAATCGTCGGATTGTGGCTGAATTACAGGAGCAATGTTATAAGATTGGGCGGGAGCAGGTACGAACGTTAATGAAACAATCTCATTTACAAGCTATTCTGCCTAAGTCGTTCGTGCCTCCTACGACTGACAGCACGCATGGGAAGGGGTACTGGCCTAATCTATTGTTGGATCAGCCGCTGCCCTTAGCCCCTGACTTGGTGTGGGTCTCTGACATCACCTACCTGCCTTTAATTAATGGAGAATGGGCGTATCTAGGGGGCTGGATGGACTATTTTCTCGGCGTATCGTTGGCTGGCGGGTAGATGAAACGATGGAGGATAGCTTGATCGTGCTTCCCTTACAAAGTGCCTTGCAGTGGCGGCAGCCAGCGCCCGGCTTGATTACTCACTCGGATGGGGCCGGGCCGTCGCTACGGTGGCCAATATGTCTCCAAGGAGATACACGAGTTGATTCGATTATGGCATATCAGGCCCAGTATGAGCCGGGCCGACGATCCTTATGACAATGCTTTTGCGGAGTCATTCTGGAGCCGCTTAAAAGCGGAGCTA
Organism: Cytophagales bacterium; assembly: GCA_031411995.1. Classification (GTDB taxonomy): domain Bacteria; phylum Bacteroidota; class Bacteroidia; order Cytophagales; family Spirosomataceae; genus Rudanella. The sequence goes on along the minus strand of JANOCD010000005.1, from coordinate 2,279 downwards.
TTGGAGGGTGGCGTCTTTATGAGTGTAGACGATGCCCGAACGGAGATTTTCGAGTACATTGAGACGTACTACAATCGAGTACGGAAGCACTCGTTTCTGGGGTACAAAAGCCCTGAACAGTTCGAGAAAGAGTATTACACAAAACATGCAAGTTCTGTGTGCCGATAAACCCGACCACCGCACTCCGGTCATTTGCTTCTTAGGCAATCTTCTCCTGTGAGGCATCCGTTTGGAGTGGGTGAGACTGTCAAGAGCCTGCACAGGCTTATCGCGCCGGCGACCCGGTTCGTTCCTGTCTTTCGTTGGTTGTGCGGTTAGGATGATGTTTGCTGCCGGGTTTATGGAGGGATGCATCGGGTCGTAACCTGAAAACGCCCGCCCCTGAGTTAATCCAGCTCTACAACTGACTGGCTCTATCCTGTACCTGTTTGGTCCAGCCTTATAATCTACTTTAGCTGGTGCGAAAATCACGACAGTTCAGACACATCTTTGCTTACGCTATCCATACGCTCATGCTCGCCGGGGTGGGATCTGTAGATTGATCTTTACCGGCTTTTCACCCTGCTTTACGGCGGTTCGACGGGTCGATTGATGGCCAGTCGCCAGTCGCTACCGTAGGGGTGATGCTGTTACCCCTGCATCGGGGGAGAGGGACTTACACCCTCACGAAAAACAAGTTGTCAAACAGGATTGCCCCTGTTTTGCAGTGAATCCTGGCTCGAAAGCCTTTCTCACTAACGAATCGCACACAGGTGATTACGGCAGGACAGTTAAAAATGTTTATTGCATAACCATGCGTTGTGCGTTATCTGAGTTTAGAGGCTGTCAATATGATTTCATCAGCACACTGTACTGCTACAATGAGTGATTTTTTAGTATCAATTGAGCAATAACAGAGCTGCTTGCCAATTGGCAGAATCAAATCAGTATGTCCAGCCCCCAACATAGCTATGACTGCCCCGCTGTGGGCAAACGAGGATCAATCGGGTAAGCTCGAATCGACTCTACCCGACACCTACTTCGCTGGGGGTGAAGGGGATCAATTAACACGTTACGGGAGGGGGATAGAGGAACTACTGCTGAGGCAATCGCTAAACATAGGGTTCGATGCTGCTCAAATTGACGCAGGGCAAAGTCAGCCAAACCAGCTGGTGTCACATACGGATCATCCCAACCGGCTGGCAGTTGATCCGTCGCCAGAAAGGTGATGGCATTGTCAGGCACTGTGATCTCACACAGAATCAGAGGGGGCAATTCGGCTAAAGGCGTTCCCTCCAAGTGCACCATGTATTCCAGAAAGCATAACTCAGGGGTGGTAGCCGTGTATATCATAGGCCTACCTTTGGTGTTCCAGCGACCTCCTCGTAGCTGGGCACCAATGCCCTCTAAGATGGTGTCTCGATGACTGTCAGTCTGGATGCGGTATAAAGTAATGGCCATCAGCTAAAGACGCCATACTCAATGCGCCCCAGGATATCTTCGACCAACTGAACGCCTGTCGGACTATCCATCAAGGCTAAAGGAGACCGGTCACCCAACAAGCGCAGGGGCCGACGCAGCCAGCGAGTAAATTTCCCCTGATTCTGAAAGACGGTTGCTCCATACTGGGCCAACCTGCCTAACAGCAGCAGTCGTTCCGATGTAGCCGCATCGAGTCGTCCCGTCTTAGTCTGCCGATGGAAAGTAGCCACGGATTGGTTAAGCAGCGGCGCCATCTCCTTATCGGAAACGCCCAACAATCGAGCAATCCGATCGGCTTCTGTACCAGCCAGCCCCTGTCGTGAGCGATCAATGAGCTGCAGGGGAGTAAGCAGGGCTGGAGAAGTAGTAATCTCCATTGTTGCGGACTGCTGTGGGGTGGCGTGAGTTACCATCGTCAGTTAATGAGTAGAACAGTTAGAATCATTTGCTTGCAATATAACACGCTTTTGATTCTAACTGTTCTACTCACAGAAGATTTAGTTAGCCACTCTAATTAGTACAAACATAATTGATAAGATAACTCGCAAGATTATCAATGGCATCTCCGAAATTGTATTGAAATATTAACCCATTGTAGCAGCACACTGTGCCGACGAAATCATATTGACAGCATCTAATCTACGAAAATGGCTAACGCATCAACATGCGTTAGCCATTTTCGTAGTGTATTGCCACAATCACCTGATAAAACCATTAAGAAATTCTTCCAGAGCCCGACTTATGTCTTTGAATAAAGCCATTGCTGGAGTAGTTTGTGCAAATAATGATAAACAACCATTTCATGACGACGCTGGTCA
>JANOCD010000004.1:0-15478 GCA_031411995.1 Cytophagales bacterium | reverse complement strand
TTGGATACTGTTGGCGAATTCAGCTTGTGAGGTCTAAAAAGACTATTTTCAAGTTCATCTAAGCCCCTGTCTCTATGTCGTTGCAGCCCCAACTCATCCCTAGTATTCCTCGGCAAACCCTCCGCGTTGCCCGGGCTGCTTTTCCGCAAGGTAATCGCTACATGTTGTTACGGGATAAGCTAGGAACCATTTACGATGATCAGCTTTTTGCTGATCTCTTCCCTAAGCGGGGCCAGCCAGCCCAAGCCCCTTGGCAACTGGCCTTAGTGACGCTCATGCAGTTCATGGAGAACCTTTCTGATCGGCAAGCTGCCGATGCGGTCCGCAGTCGTATCGATTGGAAATACGTGTTAAGTTTGGAGTTAACCGATGCCGGATTTGACTTTAGTTTATTGTCCGAATTTAGGCAACGGCTTCTGGCAGGCAATGCGGAAGAACTACTGTTAAATCGCCTGCTTGAGTGTTGTAAACAGCAACAATGGCTCAAAGCACAAGGTACGCAACGGACTGATGCTACCCATGTATTAGCCCGTATACGGGCCATGAACCGGCTGGAGTGCGTCATCGAAACGATGCGCCATGCACTTAATAGCCTCGCCTTAGTAGTTCCTGATTGGCTAAGCAGTCAAGCACCGCCAGATTGGGTCGCCCGATATGGCCCTCGTGCGGAAGACATTCGTCTACCCAAAACCATCGATGAGCGAATCAAGTATGCCAAGCAAGTCGGTCAGGATGGTCACTCACTACTGGCCAGTCTGGATACCGTTCTTGATCCAACTTTGCTCAGGCAACTACCTGCGGTGGATACACTTCGTAGGGTTTGGCTTCAGCAGTTTCAACTCGTTGACGATCAGATTCTTTGGCGAACCGAAAAAGAAGGCGGTCTACCTCCCTCGGCCCGTTTTGTGAGCTCCCCTTACGACCTGGAAGCCCATTATAGCCGAAAAAATACAACTTCGTGGGTGGGCTATAAAGTCCATCTAACCGAGACTTGCGAAGATGAACAACCTCATCTGATTACGCAAGTTGTTACAACGAGTGGAACCGTTTCTGATCTGTCAGCCCTACCGCTTATTCACCAGGGCTTACAATCAAACGAGTTGTTACCGGCTACTAATCTGGTAGACACGGGCTACATAGATGCTAGTTCCCTGGTGGATAGTCGCCAACACTTTAAAGTTGATTTACTGGGTCCTGCCCGACTAGATGTTAAGTGGCAGGCCCAGGCAAAAGAAGGTTTTGCTGCTGCTGATTTTAAGTTAAACTGGACGACAAAGCAAGCCATCTGTCCCCAGGGCCAGTCTAGTAAATCCTGGTCAGAAACGATTGAGAAGGGCCTTCATCGAGTCGTTATTAAATTTTCTCAAAAGCAGTGCACGGCCTGTGCCTTTCGGCATAAATGCACTACGGGTAAGCGCCGGACGGTTCACCTGCGATCTGGTCTGCACTATCAGGCATTAGTAACTGCTCGGGAAAGAGAATATTCGGCTGGTTACAAAAGGGCTTATGCTAGTCGTGCGGGTATTGAAGGGACTATTTCACAGGGAGTTCGCGCGTTTGGTTTAAGACGTTCCCGATACATTGGTTTAGCCAAAACCCATCTTCAACACGTTTTGACCGCAGCCGCCATCAATTTGTGCCGACTCGATGATTGGCTCAATGAAGTCCCAATGGCAAAAACACGGCGGTCCAGCTTCGCCCGGCTAGTATCTAAAAGAGTAGCTATAAGCTGAATTCGCCAACAGTATCCAAAGTGACGAAGAGCCACTTTTAGTGGCACTTAACACAGCTTTTAATGTACGCTAATAACCACACTATGAGCCATTTCCAAAGTTTGTGTTGAGCTGTTTTGTCATTGAAGAACCGTGTCAGCCGCTTGTAGTGGGAGTCGGTCTTGGTCAGCCGATTGCCCAGCAGGAGACCTACCTGATTCTTAAGTTTGGACCCGGGCTGGCGTTCCAGTTGACTGTCTCTTTGAGCAGGATGGCACAGCCAACAACGAGCAAATTATTGAGCAGAGCGGGGGGAAGATGTTGGGCAAAGTCCTTAGATTTGTCCAAGAGCGAGGAGCGAAGTCGAGCAATGTGTGTCACGTTACAAAGCACGTACTTGGCCCTCGCTTTTACTATCCTAATCCCTCAATGTCCAGTACTGAGAAGATGAATTTCACTATTTTTGGTTTTTGTGGTGGAATACCGCGCTGATTCATTAAGTAGATGGGCGCGGCATCCCGACCAGGTGTCCCAACTCGAAAAACTGGCTGAAGCAGCCCGCGCTGATCTGGGAAATGGCTTGAGGAAACAAACCAGAACCAACTTCCGTGAGTTAGGGCGAATGGAGCAGTAGGTTATGAAAATCGGTGAATACGGCAGTACAGTATGAAAAGACCCTACGCATGGTCATGCATAGGGTCTTTTGTGCGTTTAAAAGCTCTCAATATGATTTCGTCAGCACACTGTACTGCTGTAATCGGCTATTCTTTCGATACAGTTCCCCTGCACTTTCAAGCAACACTCTCATCAGAGGGCAATCCATCTGTACTCATTAAGTTAAGCGATAGCCGGGCGTTGCGGCACCGTCAGAATATCTTCATCCAATGCCTCTTCAATACGGATGATCGTCTTTAGCTCTAAGTTATGCGTGCCACTCAGCCACTTACTGATCTCTGATTCTGACTTGTGCAGAGTAACAGCCAAGTCTTTCTGGCTCATTCCCTTTTGCTCCAAAAGCACATGTATCCGATCCGCTATATCTAACATCTTGCTGACAGACCGGCGTGTTTGAACAGGCGTTCGAGCGGCAATACGATCAAAAGTATCCATAAGCTATCCTCGTCTAATCCAGTAGTTCAAGTTGATCCACGTTCACTATCTGTTTACCTATCATCTGTAACTCACCTGATGTAATCAGTTTCAGGAGTTGCATATGCTACTGGAAAATCTAGTCAGAATCCAGTATGAATATGAATCTGAATGATTTAGTAGGCTATAGGAAAAAGAAAACCCGGCACTCGTTCCGATGGAAGGTTGTTGAAGCCTATCGGGCGGAATAAGTCCAGGCTTCCGAGTTGGAAGAAACTCTGGGCATCTCTATGACGGAATTACGCCGTCTCAACCGCAATTACTTCCGTTGCCGTTGTATGTCGTCAAATGAAAGTGGACATAATCAAGACGGTTTGAGTGAAACAATTTACTGAATTGTCTCTTCCCATTTTCACCGAAGCGTCGGCCCGGCCCTATTGTCCACTTTTACTTGACGACGTACACCCTAGATAGACCGCGTTGTCTGTCTGTATCTTTACCAAAAAATCGTTAAGCGTAATGGCACTATGTATGCTGGTCAACCCATACCTGATAGTCGTTTCTTTCTTTGTCTTGCTGTTCGGTCCTAGCCATGCTCAGGTGGTTTCCAACCCCAAGGATACCAGCTACATCATGACGCTGCTTAAAAAAACAGAAGCCATTGAACTTCAGCAGCCTGAAACGGCACTACGAGAGTATCAGAAAGCCCGCTCATTCGCTCATAAAATCGGTTACTCGAAAGGGTATTTCGAGAGCATTCGGTTAATAACCTATCTGCTGGATCTCTTGGGCCGTCACGATGAATCCTACCGGCTGGCCACACAAGGCTTGCAAAGAGCCTTGCGGGATACCTCCCGGCAATACCAAAGTATGTGCTATTTCGCCCTGGCTCAATCGGCCAAGTGGCAGGGCAAAAACAAGGAGGCCATTGAGTACTTTAAGCGGGCAGCTCCCTTTATGCTGGCCAACAAAAATCGTAAGAAAACGGCGGCTCTCTACCAGAATCTGGGCCTTGTCTACGAAACGGAAAAGCTCTATCCGCAGGCGCTGGTCTATTTCGAGCGGGCCCTGAGGTACGACCAAATGGCGGGTAGTTCTCAACAGGACTTCGCCCTGGACTATCTAAGTATCGCCAATGTCTATGTGAAGCAGCACCGGCTGAAATTGGGCATGGCGTACTACCAGAAAGCGAAGGGATTGCTCGACCCAGCCAGAGACCTTCATTTTTTGACTAGCCTATATGGCAACATCGCCAATCTACATAAAGAACTGGCCCATTTCGATTCATCGCTTTATTACTATCAGAACGCCCATCGGATGAATCGGTCGCTGAATAATCCCCTTCAGGAATTGCACCTGCTGGCCGGACAGGCAGAAACCTACAATGAAATGAAGCAGTTTGGCTTAGCCAAATCATTGCTTGATAAGGCCTATGCGATGGCCCGGCAGCAGCAGGTAGGCCTAGCTGAATTCCGCAATATTTACCGCGAATATGCGAATGCAAACCTGGGCCTGGGCCGTTATAAAGCCGCTATACCCTGGTACGATAAATACATGCAAACCAAAGACTCGCTCTCAAGCCTCGAAGCCAAGGCGTTGCTGGAAGATTACGAAGTACAACTTCGTCAGGCCGAAGCGGGGCAAAAACTGGCCCAAAAACAGCGTCAGATTGACCGCCTTGAACAGGCCCGTCAGCGTCAGCAACTCTGGATTTTGATTACCGCCTTAGGGGGATTTTGCGTTGTTGGCGGGTTGGTATTCGCCTACCTCTACTCACGCCAGCGCCAACGCACCTCCGATAATGCGTTGCTGGCGGCCAAACGCGCGCACGCGCTGGAGGTTGTGCAATCAGAGTTGCAGGGTCAGCAAAAAGAACGACTGCGTATTGCCAAAGAAATGCACGATGACCTGGGTGCCTCACTGACTGCCATTGGTCTGTTGAGCGAAGTAGTCAAAACCCGTATGGGAACGGCCACTACCCCGGAGGTAGAAAAAATCTCGACTATTTCGGCCGACATGGTAACATCCATGAATGAAATTATCTGGTCGTTGAACACCAAAAACGATAGTCTCAATGGGTTAATCGCCTACATCCGGGCGTACGCCAGCGAGTTTATCGACAATACCCACTTACTTTTAAAAACCCACGTACAGGAGTCGGCACGAGAAATTACCATACGGGGTGTTGATCGCCGGAATGTATTTCTGACCGTAAAGGAAGCACTCCATAATGTGGTCAAGCACGCTCAGGCGACGGAAGTAATGCTTGAAATCCGGCCCGAAACCGGTCGCCTGCTCATTGAGGTAAGCGACAATGGCCAGGGGTTCGTACTCAATGAACGAACCCGATTACGAAATGGATTAGGAAACATGCATCACCGAATGGCCGAAGTAGGGGGTATCTGCGAAATTACGTCGTCGCCAATAGGGACGGTGGTAAAAATTAGGTATCCTTATCCACTGGTGCCAACGGAAAAAATACTACAAATGCAGTATAGCGTCGAGCAGAAAAAAAGGTAAATATTGCCGGATGAAAACATCCATTACCGTGGCTATCGTGGAAGACAAGGAGCCGATTCGACAGTCGCTGGCCATTTTGGTGGATGGTGCTGAAGGCTTCCGTTGCGAGGCTACCTTCGAGAATGCCGAGTCGGCACTGGAGTATTTACCCAGCCATTGCGTCGATGTCGTACTGATGGATATCGACTTGCCTGGCATAAACGGGATCGACTGTGTGCGGCACCTGAGAGCACTTTGTCCCGGTACTCAATTTATGATGTGCACCATGTATGATGAAGATGAAACCGTCTTCGAAGCACTTAAAGCCGGTGCCAACGCGTATATCCTCAAACGCAGCCCCCCCCACAAGCTCCTGGAAGCGATTACGGAGTTGCACGAAGGCGGGGCGCCCATGAGCAGCACCATCGCTCGAAAAATTGCGGGTTCTTTCTACGTCAGTCCGGAGGCTCCCAATGAACTGGATGTGCTTACCCCCCGCGAGCGGGAAATTCTGGATCGGCTGGCGAAGGGGCACAGTCACAAAGAAGTAGCCAACGAACTGTTCGTGAGTCCAACTACGGTGCGCAAGCATATCTTCAATATATACCAGAAACTACAGGTGCATTCAAAAATAGAGGCCGTGAATAAGTACCTGGGACGGAAATAAACCGGGGAAGCGGCCCCTTCTTTCCCTTCACCCCAAAGCCTTCTGCATCAAAAATCATACAAATGCAGTATTGTCGACCTTGGCGCCAGCCGGTAGTTTTGACCCGGTGATTAACAATGATCACCAGCCAAACGACTATCTGTTGTGAAAATACGAAGCTTTTCTCTGAAGGAATTGAGGGGCCTCAACGCCAGTCTCAAAAATGGACTCCAGTGTACGATTGTCGTTTTACTGGTTACCCTATCGATGCTTGGCAGCTTATCCTCCTGCCAGCGCGCTCCTTACGCGCCTGTTGCTCGAAGCGTTTATCCTGCTTATCAGAGGCCGATGGCAAACCACTTGGCCATGAAGGAAGCCCCTCGTCTGGAGGCTTCCGCTTCGCTCGACAACCTACCCACCTTCCCGGTTAAGACAAACTGGGAGGAAACGCCCCCCGTGGCTGAAGGACTTGTCGCTACCGAAATTCATCGGCCTAGCCTCTGGCATGCCTACAAACGCGCACCATCCCGCAAACCCGCTCCGCCCCCCTGCGACCAGATTGTGTTACGTAATGGCGACGTGGTCGAAGCAAAAGTGAAAGAAGTAGGTGTTAATGAGATTCGATATAAAAAATGCGACCGGCAGGATGGGCCGGATTACACGATCTCTAAACGGGATGTGCTCAGTGTCAAGTACTCAAATGGAGAAGTTGAACGGTTTAACACGGTGGGCACCCCGCCGAGCAATGGCAGTTCGGCCGGTACTCGCCAATCGTACGACAGTCCTACCAACCCCCAGAATGACGGTCCCCGAACTGATCCGTTCGCTATTGTTGCCCTTGCCGCAGGGGGATTAGCGGTTCTAACCGGTTTCGGTGCTTTTCTATTGGGGGCTGCTGCCATTGTCTTCGGTGCCTTGAGCTTAAGCCGAATCCGTAAAGAGCCGGGTCGTTTCAAAGGGAAAGGGTTAGCTCTGGCAGGCATGGTTGCGGGTATTGTTGGAGCCGGTATCATTCTCTTATACCTATTGCTGTAATGCACGGGGTTGACCGACCATCGAAGGTGGTGGCTACATTCTCTTACTTTATCACTCGTCAACTCATGCCATGAAAAACATCCTGATTGCCGTTATCTTACTCCTGACCATTAGTTCGTGTTTGCCCGATAAAATCGGCAAGAAAGACCCTGAGCCGGCATTAGCCGGCGCTTATCAGATTACCAGTTTTGTAAGCGACGGGGTGACGTTGATTCCCCGGTCGGGAGTTAGTGGCAAAGTGAACGTAGCCAAAAACAGCGATACGCAGATTTCGGTTTCGTTCTCGATCAACAACAATGGACAGTCCTCTACCTCCACTTCCGAAACGGTGACCATCCGTAAAATGAGCGGGTCGCTGTATGATCTACTAGAGAATGGTACACGAATCGGATCGATAGATGGCACTACATTTTTGTTAAATTATGTCAGCAACACCGGTACCGTCGCGCTGTCTGCAACCAAATGATCCTTCCCAACCAACAAAAACGTCCAGATAGATTTGGGGTGGATGTCATCGCTATGAAGGGGTTATTTAAGTACATGGACAGCAGTCGCGCACAGTAAAGAATTAGTGGTGCTTGAACAGTCATGATACTGTTGGTGAATTCATCCCAAGGCGCTTATTCAAGTCATTGCTCGGGGGCAATCGGGGTTAGAATGATTATCAAACTACCTTTTTTAGCGCACAAACCGAATTCACCAACAGTATCCAACGGGATACTGTTGGTGAATTTATCACAAGGCTATTGGTTGAAGCATCAATCGTGGACAATCGGTTTTAAGATGCTGATAAAACTATCCTTTTTTGTCCGCAAACCGACTTCGCCAACAGTATCCCGTTGGAAGAAGAAGGCCATGACAAAGGAAGCATGAAAAGTCGACGAAAATTGGCTGGCTGGGATGACCGTTAACTTCTCAATATCCTCACCCTTATTTAAATGCGTTTACCCAATTGTACAGGCAAACTTGTACAACAAACAGATGCGTATGAACCGGTTCGATATTGAACCAACCGATGTGGTAAAAATATCGGCTATGAAAAAGTTTATGGTGATGCCTTTCACCTCGGTGCCCAACGCTAAGGAGTTGGTTGCCCTGAACCAATAGCCACGGCAGCTTTTGCCCTATCGATGTCGAAATTGTTCACATCGGCTTGTATTTTACGAGATTCTGGCCAGCAACTCCCCCTATCTAATTAATATTGACAGGATAGGAGAAGTTGGCCTGTTTATTTTTCCAAGCTACTCTGTCTTAATCGTCAGAGAGCAGGTGCTCCCCGCCGGAAAAATGCAGGGCAGGTTCGGGGCTGGCCCGCCAGTTCAAGAGGCAGAATTTTACGATCAACTACCAAAACTCAGCCTACATACCGAACCAGGCCCGTATCGAAGGAAACAAACTGGGCCGTGCGGTTCAGCCAATCAGAGATGACAGTCGCCGTTGCGGTAAGCGTTTGAGCAGCCCGCACTGCTTCTTCGCTTTCCCAGCGAATGAGCATTAGCCAGTTATCCTCCCCTAGATGCAACAGTTCAGTGCTGACGTGGCCTGTCAGCGAACCCGTAAATTTTTCAACTTCGGTACGGCCTGCCAGAAAAGCATCGGTATTGTCGGGGGATACCTTCAGCCGGATTACTTCAACGGCCTGATTGATGGTAATTTTATGGTTCATCTTGTTAAACGTGTTGGTTTTCGAACGGTTTAATAAACTACCTCAACCGGGTTTCGCGCCTGATACAATGCCCAGAACTTTTCGCTTAGTATAGCTGGTGAATGAGTAGGACTATCAGCCGAAATGCCGCCACTAACCGTGACTGTACCCAAAAAAATTCCCCTCTCGGCTAGTACCGGGTTTAGCTGATAGGCTAAGTTTTTAATGCCCGCCTTGCCTAACGATATAGACCCCATTTCAGGACTGGGATAATTGGCCGCCCCACCGCCCGTTAGCAACACGGCACCACCTGTTTCTGTGAGTTTCGGCAACAGATGCCTTACCGATACCAGGGCATTGCCAACGCTGATGCGGAATCCGTTGGTGAGGTCGTCTATGGTTTCATTGAGGATAAATTTCATTCGGTAATCTACGGCATTGTATTGTAGCACATCAACCCGGCTAAGTTGCGCTGTTAGCAAATCGAGGGCAACCGTAAGTTCCGTTTCGCTCGACACATCCGCAGTAGCAAACACAGACTCGATGCCCTGACCAGCGAGTTGCTGTTGATAAGCGGCTAATTTTTCGGAATTGCGGCTAATCATACCGACCACAAATCCTTCACGGCCAAATCGTTCGGCAATGCCATAGCTCAAACCAGGCCCCATACCGATGATAATCATTGTCTTTTTCATTGTTCAGATTCTGTTTATTGGGCTAACGCTGTTTGGAGGTCTGGCTGTTCCGATAACTATAATAGGACTGCCCGGTCAATTTCTGCATTGGCCGGGCGGGGAGAAACAAAACCTATAAAAGTAAGGCTACTCCGTTTTGAGCGTCAACGAGCAGGTTATACCAGCGGCAAAATTTCGGGGTAAGCGATCCACCTCAAAAATGGCTCTCGAATGATTGCCTTTCTCACCTAGCACTTTCACGAACAAGTCTGACGCACCATCCACCACATTTGGGCCGTCGTCCCATTCACCATCGGCCTGGTAATAGGCATCCATGTGATTGAGCCCGACCAGCTTATCAAGGCCGGTGGATTTTTCGATGTGGGCCAGCACATTGAGGGCGCAATGCTGGAAGGCCTTGTAGCCGTCTCCGCTGCTTAGTTCCCGGCCAATACGCCCTTTGAAGATCCAGTTGTCGCCAAGTTTAGGCAACTGAATGGCGATGTACGTAACGTTCTGCCGTATATTAACCGGCACATAATTGCCGCCTGGCTTAGGGACAATAGGCAGCTCATATCCTGATTCGGGGTGGATTTGCCGTTTCGTACGGCAGCGGCCGACCGTAAAATCCGTCACTTGAACTACAACAATCACTTACTATATTGATTATCAAATGGTCGCAATTGTAAAATCAGTTTTATAAAACAGAAATCAGAAGAGTAAGCAGACTTACTTTTTAACCCTATTTTTTGACTAAATACAAGTGTTTATCGACGCTTAAACGCCGGAAAAACCCTATTTTTCAGCGAGGCCAAAGCGGATAAAACCCTCTCTTCTTTTTTCACCCACATCTGTCCACTTTTGGCTGACCACATACACTGATACAGGCCCCCGTCTTCAACAAATCCTAAAACAACTAATCTTTTTTTGCTCATTCTTCTTAAGTTTAAGCGGGTTCTGGGGCATCTTGTGAGGGTCATCTACCTCTGTTGTCTCCCTACCGCCAACAACATCCGATCACATGACTTGGTACGAAGACGAAGTTCAGCACTTAGAAAAAACCATTCTCAGCAACCCCGACCTCCTAGGTCGAACGGTTTTTTACGGTTCCTCATCTATCCGGCTCTGGGCTGAACTGGCCACCGATTTCCCCCAGCAGTCGGTCCTGAATCTGGGCTTTGGCGGCTCCACACTGGCCGCCTGTGGTTGGTTTATGGAGCGGGTCCTGATTCCCGCTCAGCCCAAAACCATTATTTTTTATGCGGGCGATAACGACCTGGGGGATGGGCGGCATCCCGAGGAGGTAGATCTGCTTTTTGTCGGATTTATGGCCAGACTCCGCCAATACCTGCCCCAGGTGCCGCTCACTTTCCTGTCCATCAAAACCAGCCCGGCCCGTATGCCGCTGGCTCTCCAGATCCAAAAAACCAATCAGCTCATTTTTCAGGAGATTGCGCCTATGCCCCATACCCGTTATCTTGACGTGGCTTCGGCGCTGCTCGGTTCCGATGGCAACCCCCGCTGGGAGTGTTTTGAAACGGACGGGCTGCACCTCTCCCGCACTGGCTACCGGGCGTGGCAAACTGTTTTGCAGGCAAATCAGCCTATTTTTAATGATTTGGTAAACCAGTAGCGTAGGGGTTATGCTGGAAAAAGGCCAATTTCGCCGGTCTTTCCACTTATGATCCGTACCTATCACGCCTGGCACAGTACTCATCTGAACCGTCATATGGAGCTGCTCGTCTTCGGCCATGCCGGGGCACGGGTGTTAGTCTTTCCTACGCGCATCGGGCGGTTTTACGATTATGAGGACTTCGGAATTGTAGAGGCACTAGCCGAAAAAATTACCAACGGCTGGCTGCAACTCTTCTGCGTGGACAGTGTGGATGGCGAGAGCATTTACAGCGACCGCCCGCCCCACGAGCGCATTCAGCGGCACATGCAGTACGAACAATACATTCTGGAGGAGGTGCTGCCGCTAAGCCGACAACTGAATCCCCAGCCGTTCATGATTGCGCACGGGTGCAGCCTGGGGGCCTATCACGCCATGAATCTTGCCCTGCGGCATCCTCAGTACTTTGGCAAGGTAGTGGCCCTGAGCGGTCGCTACGATCTGTCGGAGCCCGTAGCCGATTTCCGAGGCTTGTTTGATGGCTATTATGATGAGGAAATTTATTTCCACTCCCCCAATCATTTCCTGCCGAATCTGTTTGAAGACAACATTCTGACCGAGCTGCGCCGACTGGAAATTGTGATGGCCATTGGCCGCGAGGACCCCTTCCTGGGTAGTAATCGTTCCCTCAGCAACGCCCTGGCCGACAAGCATATCCCTCATCAATTCCACGTTTGGGACGGCCGCGCCCACAAAGCCAAATACTGGCGAGAAATGGTCGGGCTTTATTTATAGGACTTTACCCTCTCTCCGACATGCTAGGAACTGCGGTTGCAAAACCGCCCCATTGCACCGAGAACCCCTGGTTGACGGAGCTGCTAACTAACCCAGATGCGCACCTGTATCCCCCGACTGGCTACGCGTCAAACAGGATGAGACTATGCCCACTCCGGGTAGCGGCTAAGACACCCATCGAATTACTAATTGAAACGACTATTGGGATGTAGACATTTATCCCAATAGTCAAGGATCGAACGCATCTGTTCGGTTAAACCTGCAAAGGTTCGCTCTTTTTTAAAGTACCCCTGAATGGTCATGCTGTACGCCCTGTTGACTAGGCCTTGGTCGCCCGCCGTTGTTAAAAAAACGAAGGGGATACATTTCTTTTTCAGGTACTCATTCACCTCAATAAGCTGGCGAAGTTCAATGCCATTCATGGTGGGCATATTGACATCGCACAGAATCACTAAGGGAGATTCGTGGGCCGCCATTAAATACGCCATTGCCTCAACGCCATTGTTACAAAAGACGACTGGATTTATGATGTCTAAATTTTTAATGGCTTGCTGAATAAAGAGTTGATCATCCTCATCATCTTCAATTACCACAATGGGTGCTTTGCTCGTCATAGGATATGGGTTAAACGGAAGTGCTGGCTGGCTGTTAGCAACCGCGAACAAGAGATTTGGGTGTATACGGCGGACAAGATACCATAATAAGGCTGGGATGAGGAGCCACAGCCTTACTGTCCTCACACGAAAAGGCCTGACCGATGAGCTAACCATTAAAGTAGTACAGCTCGGGTCGAAACTAATCGATTTCGACCCGAATCTGTTTACACAAACCCAGTTGGACGATTTTGTTCAACGTTTCCAATTGAATATCCGATTTGCCGTTTTCGATGCGGGAAATATAATTTCGTGACGTTCCGCTTTTGGTCGCTACATCAAGCTGAGACAAGCCAGCATCCTGGCGGGCTAGTCTCAGAATACTACCCACCGCTAAGCACTCCGTTCGGCGCACTAAAACACTTTGTCGGTAAAGTTCATCGGGGTCAAGATCCAGAGGGCCTTCAATGGTACGTCTGGCTAACTCCACTTTTACGGGAACACTAAGCCAATGGAGTATTCGGGTTGGCGAAACGGTTACTTGGTTGAATGTATCATAACCGAAGAGGGGGAAAAGACGGGAGTCATTTTGCTGCTTCCACTCGTCGAATAAGGGTTCGAAATCAATCTGACGAACTTCGGCAGTGGTCCACAAAGCGGTTATTTTAAAGGGATCAATTGATAAGACCTTGATAATCCGGGGTAAAGATTGTTTTGTAAGCGTGTTCATAAACGGTTGATCTGAGGATTCAACTGATAGAATATCTTAAGCAAATTTTGTTGGTTATCTTCTGTCTGCCTGTAAGCCAACACCTTTTTGAGAGGCTTAGGAGGTAACTGCCCGGCGATGATCTCCAAGGTTCGTATGGCAATCAAGGCTTCGTATTCCGCGTATTGGGCATGACAATGCGGGGGCAACTGTTCCCCAGGAAACACACTGATGACGATTCGGTCAAAGCTGTCAAAAACAGGCATTTAATTGTATTGATGGGCAAAATACCCAAAACTAAGCAAAGGTGCCTAATTAGATACCCCCTTTGAATATATATTTAAGATGTAGCGAGCTACAGATCAGCAAATTGTTCTGTCGGGATTGAAGGTAAATCCATGAATTATAGCTTGAAATCTATTCAAGTGAAAGGATCAGTTGTAGATGTCAAACTGTACTGAAAAATTAACTGATTACACCAGTATACTTTACCGACGAAATCATATTTAGAGGTTCTACACTAAGATTTTGCTCTACGCATGAACATGCGTAGAGCAAAATCTTAGTGTACCACGTTATTCACTCGGTATGTCCGCTCGTTTGGGGGGCGTTGGCATATCAGCGGTTTTGGTGGAAAGGGGCCTACACGATCATTCACGCCATGAATACCCTGCAACATTACATAGGCAACGACAACCGATACATTCGTAACGGCTATCAATTGTTAATGGCTGGGCCACCCTATTCCACTGTTTCGAATCCAGTTCGTCGTCGAACCTGCGGTGGACAGAACCCATTGACCCGTCAGCAAGAACGTACCCGAATCGTTTGCTCGCCCGGAACGGAAGTGGGACAATTATTTCCTGCTCAAGCCGGAGCTGCATTTCGGCGTTAAGTTTTAGCGATTCACCTTGTTGAATCGTCTCTTTAATTCACTCTGTCAACTTACGATTCAGTAGTTCCGCTTTTTGCCTGCCTGCCTGATAGTTCGGGTCAAGCGCAATGGCTTTAGCGAGGTAGGCAATGGCTTGCGGCCTGTCTTTTTTATGCTGGTGTTGATTGGCCCAGGCCCAATAGGTGAAACTCATTATTTTCGAGCTGGCAAACGCCCTATTGTTTGCTTGTTTGTCGATAATGGACCCGAAATCGTGTCGAGCTATTTTTCGCTTTCTAAAGAAGAACCAGGGTAAGTTTTCGGCAACGCTGCCCCGCATAAATTCGGGTAGGTAAGACACAGCGGCATAAGAATTAACCGCTTCTTTGAATAAATCAAACGCCTGACCTATTAATTTAAGCTGTTTTGTTTCGGCACCGACCAACGACAGTGCCGAGGCACGGTAGGAATTGATAACCGGAAAATACGCCGACCTTGTTGTGGGCGAAAGGGACAAACTTGTCAGGATATCGTAACTTTTTTTCGCGTAACCTTTGTAGGACGTTTTAGACAAAAACGAAAGGTTAAGTGCCGTTTCGTGGTAGATAAGCCCAAGCCGAACAGCATTTAGTTCATTCGGATTATTCTTGTACGTTTCTTCTAATTCCCCCAGTTTTATTTTAAGGGCAGTTGTGTCTATTAGCTCCATCACATCATCTAATTGATGGTTTATGGCGTTTACTTTTTCGATACTCAGGTTCTGTGCCTGGAGCGAAACACTGGTTGCTGCTGTCATCGTTAGTATTAGCGACGTGAGAAGTACTTGCTTCATTCATTTATCAGTTAAATTGATGAAGCAAAATTCCGGCATCGACCGTCGATAAACGATGACTTAAGGTAAGATTTTGGCTTTTTTCAGCAAACGGCTTCTGATCCGACTTAAACTTTCCGGGCTGACTCCCAGCAGGTTAGCAATGTACCGTTGTGGTATTCGTTGAAAAAGATTGGGCTGATTTTGCAGCATTTGTTGAAAGCGTTCCTCTGGCTTGGCCGATGATAACGAAATGGCTATGTCGGTAGCGCGTTGGGCTACCTGCTCGGCCATTAGCCGACCAAAGGTTTCGTATTTGCTGCATTCGCTGTAAAGTTTAACTAAGTTTTCTTTTTTTATGACCAGGACCGTCGTATTTTCCATTGCCTGTAAATTCATGATGCAGGGAATAGCTTGCGAAAAACTTTTGAAGTCAGTTACCCAGGCATTTTCAAACGCGATATCGCAGGTTTTTTCTTCGCCTTCTTTGGTATGAAAAAACCGGATGCTACCCTGCTCGATGAAACACAAAAATGTGCATACCTCGCCCTCACGAAGCATGTATTCCTTTTTCGATAGTTGTTTTCGATCAAAATGACCATCAAGTAGGATTAACTCCGCTTCGGTGAGCGGAACAATTGACTGGCTACTCTACCCTGCTAAAATATTTTGTTGATACTGAGCGACTTGCCTATCTAACCACTTGAATAAGCGAGATAACTTACCCCACCAAAGGGGTGCAGCTTTAGCGGAATTGCTCGTCTGCCTGAGCAACTCCCGAAGC
>JANOCD010000003.1:0-3205 GCA_031411995.1 Cytophagales bacterium | reverse complement strand
CCGCATGCTGACGCTGACTGCCAACCAAAGAGAAACAGGCTGGCAGTTAGGCGTATATGATGAAAATAACCGGCTGGCCGTAACTATGGAAGCCCAAATCTGACATGATTTTTGAACCACTAAAAGGAATCAAGATACTCGACTTGACCGCTGTTGTTGTCGGGCCGGTAGCCACCTGGCGATTGGGGCAGTATGGGGCCGACATTATCAAGGTCGAACATCCATCGGGCGACCTCATGCGGGGGCTTGGGGGCCTCTCGCCAACGGGTCAGCACGCGGGGGCGTACCTGCATCTCAACCGGGGAAAGCGAAACATCTGCCTCGACCTCAAAACACCCGGCGGCAAGGAAATCTGCGACCAACTGGTTGCCTGGGCCGACGTTATTGTGGCCAATATGCGTCCCGATGCCCTGGCGCGGTTAGGACTCGATGCCAATTCGATTACAACGAAATATCCCGATAAGATTTATTGCCTGATAACCGGATACGGCACCGATGGCCCTTATGCCGGACTGCCCACCTACGACAGCGTGTTGCAGGGTGCTTCCGGTATCGCGGGTCTGTCGATGGCCCGCGATGGCAAGCCCGCTTACGTACCCATGCTCATCTGCGACCATGTGGTTGGCGAAATTACGGCGGGGGCTGTCATGGCGGCTCTGATGCAGCGGTTGCGAACTGGAAAAGGGTCAAGCATCGAGATTCCGATGTTCGAGACAATGGCGGCCTTCGTTTTGCAGGAACATTTAGCCCAACAGAGTTTCGACCCACCGGTTGGCCCTGCCGGAGACCTTCGCCTGCTGAGTCCACACAATCAGCCGGTTAAGACGAAAGATGGCTATATCTCCTTCACCATCAATACCGATGCTCAGGTTCAGGCTTTTCTGAACGTGACGGGCAGAAATGAGTTGCTTGGCGATACCCGTTTTGCCACTGTAGCCAGCCGGGCCAAATACGTGTCAGAGTGGTTTGAGGTTCGGGGGGCACCGCTGGAAACGAAGACGACAGACGAATGGCTTGCCCTCTTTCGGGAGGCCGACCTGCCCGCTATGCCCTGCCATACGCTCCAGACCTTAGTGACTGACCCGCACCTGAAAGCCGTTGAACTGCTGGACTATGAGCAGCACCCAACCGAAGGAAAAACAGCCGTAATCCGCTCCACCATCCGGGTCGATGGGCAGTATCCGTCGGCCCGTTCCCCTGCCGTACCCTGTGGTTGGGACACGGGTGAGTTGCTCCACGAACTGGGCTTTTCGGAGGCAGAAATGGAGTCGTTATTAACCCAAAAAGCAGCGTACACGTATGAAAAATAACGGTTTGAACGAAGGCCGGAAGTACAATCACCGGCTGTTGGAAAACAAAGTTTGTGTCATTGTGGGTGCCGCATCTCTCCGCAGTATTGGCTATGCCACCGCCGAACTGTTTGCTGCTCATGGTGCCAAACTTGTCCTGCTCGATTTGGTCATGACCGATCAGATAGCCCATGAATTAGCTACCTCCATTGCTGCACAGATTGGGTATACCCCGGAACTACTTTGCGTCTCCTGTGATATCCGTAGTGCTGCCGATTGTGATAATGCCATAGAACGGGCCGTGTCAACGTTTGGCAGGATCGACTGTTTGGTGAATTGCGCGGGCATTGTCAAGTCAGAAGGCATGCTATCCATTACCGATGAAGATTATGCGACGATCATGGATGTAAACCTGAAAGGCACGTTTACTATCTGCAAAAGTGCTTTGAAACGCTTTGTTGAACAGAAAAGCGGTGTCATCGTGAATCTGGCTTCCCTGGCAGCCCAACGGGGTGGAGGCCTGGTCGGTGGTGCTCACTATGCAGCTTCAAAAGGGGGTGTGATCAGCCTGACCCGTTCCATTGCCCGTGAATTTGCTCCGCTTGGGATACGGGCCAACGTGATTTGCCCCGCCATGATCGAAACCAGTATGCTGGATGGCCTCTCCGAAGCCCAGCTAACGGCCGTCATCTCGACTATTCCCTTAAAACGGGTTGGCAAAGCGGTCGAATTGGCTGGGGCTTGTCTGTTTTTAGCTTCTGACCTGTCGGGGTTCACGACCGGAGCCACCATCGACGTGAACGGCGGTATTCATATTCACTGACTAAACATAAACTGTTTGCCTATGAAAGCGGCTGTCTTATACAACCCCGGTGCGGCTGACCAGTTCAAACTGGAAAATCGCCCAACGCCAATCCCGCAGGAAGGGCAGGTGTTGATTCGGGTGAAAGCGTTTGGTCTGAACCGGTCTGAACTGATGACCCGCAAGGGCCTGTCGCCCAATGTCCGGTTTCCGCGTGTGCTGGGCATTGAGTGCGTGGGCGAGGTGGAAATTGATCCGTCAGGAGAATACCCAAAAGGGCAGCAGGTAGCGGCTGTTATGGGTGGTATGGGCCGCGATTTCGATGGTAGTTACGCGGAGTTTACGGTAGTGCCCAAATCCATTGCCTATCCTTTCAGCAGTACCCTCTCGTGGCAGCAGCTTGGAGCCATTCCCGAAATGTTCCAAACGGTGTATGGTTCACTGCATTTGTCGCTTCACATTCAGCCAGGAGAAACGGTACTAATCCGGGGTGGAACATCATCGGTTGGCATGTTGGCAAGTCAGATGGCCAAAAACGAAGGACTTACGGTACTGTCTACCAGCCGAAACGCCGACAAGAAACCGCTACTGTTGGCTAATGGCGCAGATTACGTGCTGCTTGATGATGGCAACCTGAACGATCAGGTGAAAGCTATCTTTCCGCAAGGGGTCGATAAGGTGCTTGAACTGGTCGGGGCTACTACGTTGCGGGATTCTCTGGCCTGTACAAAACCCGGCGGAACGTGTTGCATGACGGGGATGCTGTCAGAAAGCTGGTCTATTCCCGATTTTGCGCCGATGGAATTTATCCCGGCTACAGTCCAGCTAACGGTTTTCGATAGCGGCCAAATCAGAAGCTCCCATGATGTTTTTCAGCAGTTTATCCAAACCGTTGAAGCAGGTCAGATCAACCTGCCGATGAGCCAGATATTCTCCCTCGATGACATCGTGAAAGCCCACCAGTTGATGGAGCGGAATCAGGCAGGGGGCAAGATTGTGGTGCTAACCTAATGCCGAAAGCCCAACCAATTAGTTGGACTTTCGGCTTAATTGGCAATTCTATCAGGCTCAAATTCGCTTATCGGCCTCACGCTGAAAGGGTTGATTATAGAAC
>JANOCD010000002.1:0-163317 GCA_031411995.1 Cytophagales bacterium | reverse complement strand
AGTGGTTTGTCCCCATCCAAAAGAAGTTTACAACGCTGAGCGCCTTCATCCTTCACGCGGCATGGCTGGATCAGACTTCCGTCCATTGTCCAATATTCCTTACTGCTGCCTCCCGTAGGAGTTGGGTCCGTGTCTCAGTACCCATGTGGGGGGTCATGCTCTCACACCCCCTACTGATCGTCGCCTTGGTGGGCCTTTACCCCGCCAACTAGCTAATCAGACGCACACCAATCTCTAAGCGCCGTAACTTTAATTGCAAAGCAATGCCGCCTCGCAATGTTATGGGGTATTACCACCAGTTTCCCAATGCTATCCCCCGCTTAAAGGTATGTTGTGTACGCGTTACGCACCCGTCCGCCGGTGACATTGCTGCCCCCTTGACTTGCATGTATTAGGCCTGCCGCTAGCGTTCATCCTGAGCCAGGATCAAACTCTCCATCGTAAATTTTATTTGTCAAGTCCGAAAACTCGACTGTGCTTTTTGCCTTAATCTTTCACTTATTGTGATGCCGATACGTCAAAGAACGTTCTCTCTTTCGAGATGGTGGTCAACCATTGTTGACCCGTTTCCCTCATTTGGGACTGCAAAGGTAAGGCAGAAAAAGCCCTTTTGTCAAGCCCTGCTTCAAAAAAAGTTTAAATATTTTAGTCTGCTTCCAAAAACGGATACTGATACGATGTGGGCGAAACAAAGGTTTCTTTGATGGTTCTGGCTGATAACCAACGCAAAAGATTCAGAAAAGACCCTGCTTTATCGTTCGTTCCCGATGCTCGCGCACCACCAAAAGGTTGTTGGCCAACCACGGCTCCTGTTGGTTTATCATTAATGTAGAAGTTTCCTGCGGCATTTTCCAGCAAACTGCTTACCCGATCTATCACATACCGGTCTTTGGCAAAGATCGACCCTGTCAGTGCATAGGGTGAGGTTGTGTTTACTAAATCAATAACCTCTTCGAACTGCTCATCTTTATACACATATATGGTGAGTACAGGCCCGAATATCTCTTCGCACATAGTGCTGTATTTTGGATCATCGACCCGCAAAACGGTTGGTTCAATGAAATAACCCTTGGACTTATCACAGTTTCCACCAGCCACTATCTCAACCGTTGAATCCTGCTTGGCTTGATCAATGTAGGCTGAAATCTTGTCGAACGATTTCTCGTCGATGACGGCATTGATAAAGTTGGTAAAATCTTCGGTAACGCCCATCTTGATTTGCGCCAACTGCTCCTGCATCGTTTTCTTAACTTGTCCCCACATTGATCTGGGGATATAGGCTCTCGATGCCGCTGAACATTTTTGCCCCTGGTATTCAAACGCCCCCCGAATCAATGCCGTCGTAACTTCTTCAGCATGAGCCGATTTATGCACTAAAACGAAGTCTTTTCCACCTGTTTCCCCCACAATTCGTGGATAACTTTTGTATTTGTTGATATTCTGCCCAATCGTTTTCCAGATGTTTTGAAACACTTCCGTACTCCCAGTGAAGTGAATGCCGACAAAGTCGGGATGATTGAAAATGATCTCTCCAGCGACTGGCCCATCCACATAGATCAGGTTAATTACCCCATCAGGAAGGCCCGATTTTTTCAAAACTTCCATAATGACGTGGGCCGAATAGACCTGGGTGTAGGCTGGTTTCCAGATCACGGTATTCCCCATCATAGCCGCCGACGTAGGTAAATTTCCGGCGATCGCGGTAAAGTTGAAGGGAGTTAAAGCAAATACAAATCCTTCCAAAGGCCGATATTCCAGACGATTCCAGACACCGGGGGATGAGTTGGGTTGCTGACTGTATATCTCGGCCATGTATTGCACATTGAACCGAAGAAAGTCGATCAATTCACAGGCTGCGTCAATTTCGGCTTGGTAAACGTTTTTGGACTGGCCAAGCATCGTGGCTGCATTGATTTCAGCCCGATACGGCCCTGCCAGTAGGTCAGCCGCTTTCAGGAAAATGGCCGCCCGGTGTTCCCAGGGCAATTTAGACCAGTTTTCTTTGGCAGCCAAGGCAGCGTCAATTGCTTGTTGGACATGAGTAGCGTCACCTTCCGAAAAATAACCAAGTGTATAGGCATGATCATGCGGGGGCGACATCCTGATTTTAGTTGACGTTCGAACCTCATCTGCCCCAATGTACATGGGTATGTCAATTTCCCGGCTTCTTGCCGCTTTCAATGCCTCTTGAACAGCCTTGCGTTCGGGGGAATTTGGGCGGTACTCCCTAACGGGTTCGTTTTGTCGTGCGGGCGGTTGAAACGTGCCGAATGTCATAACTGAAGTGTTTTTTTTACAAAGATACAGGTTATTCCGGACCCGATTTGTGCTACTTCTCAGGCATCTGAATGCGTAGTTGTACACATTTTAACAAACCATATGTGGATAAGGTCGTAAATTGCGGGCCTTACTCGTGCTCATCATGCGCTTTTACAGTACTAATAATCCAGACGTTTCTGTCTCCATTAAACAGGCTCTTTTCCACAGCCTCCCCGCCGATAAGGGTTTATATATGCCCGATTTTATCCCCAATCTGGGAGCTGATTTTTTCACCCGGATTGCAGGCGGTTCGTTGGCCGACATTGGCTATCAAATCAGTAAAGCTCTGTTCGGTGGTGAAATTGCGGATGCCGATCTCGAAGAACTTACCCATCAGGCTTTTCCGTTTGAAACACCAGTTGCGGGTCTGGAGGAAGGAAAAACGTCTGTCTTGGAGTTATTTCATGGCCCGTCTTTAGCGTTTAAAGATGTTGGGGCACGATATATGGCGGGCCTGATGTCCTACTTTTCTTCCCAAAGCGATCAGGAGGTTCACATTCTGGTGGCTACATCAGGTGATACGGGCGGAGCTGTGGCAATGGGTTTTCATAATGTGCCAGGGGTTCGTGTGTCGATTTTGTATCCCAGCGGGCGGGTGAGCGATTTGCAGGAAAAGCAGTTAACAACCCTCGGTGGCAACATCCAGGCGTTTGAAGTGGATGGTTCTTTTGATGATTGTCAGGCCATTGTGAAGGAGGCTTTTCTGGATCAGGAACTCAATAGCCAGATGTCTCTTTCGTCGGCTAATTCGATTAACATTTTTCGCCTGATACCACAGGGATTTTATTACGTTAGCGCATTTGGGCAGGTTGCCAAATTCAACAAACCCGTTGTGTTTTCCACTCCCAGTGGAAACTTTGGCAATTTGAGTGCGGGCGTTTTGGCCCAGCGAATGGGTTTACCTGTTCAGCATTTTGTGGCAGCCACGAACCTTAATCAGGTTGTTCCCGACTATTTATCCACTGGTGATTATGCCCCAAAAGAGTCTATTGCCACAATTTCCAATGCAATGGATGTTGGCGCACCGAGCAATTTTGTGCGACTTAAGCACCTTTATGGAGACTCATTTGAGGAAATCAGCAGTCATGTTTCGGGGTGTTTTTATACCGATGAAAAAACGCAGGCTGGAATGCAGGCCATTTATGAGCAATACAATTATGTGAGTTGTCCACATACCGCTATTGGCATCATGGGTTTACTGCAATATCAGGCTCAGTCAAAAACGGACTTCTGTGGTATTGCCCTGGCAACTGCTCACCCCTCAAAGTTCAAACCATTGGTAGAAGCCGTTTTAGGAATCGAGGTTGAAGTCCCTGAACGTTTAGCGATTCTGGCCCATCGCGAAAAACAATCCATTCGAATTCCGGTCCAGTATGAGGCTTTTAAGGAATCGTTATTGCAAATGATTTAGGCTGTAGGTAATTGGGTAATTGAGGTAATTTGGTGACTGTTTGTTTACCAAATCGCCTGATTTTATTTCAGTTGACAACATCCCCCCGCAGTATTCGGAAACGCTTGCGAGCTTCGGCTACAAAAATGCTACCTGAATGATCGGTGAGCAGTTTTTGGTATATAGCCATTGCCTGAACTTTGTCTTTTTTGCGCTCCTCAAAAATTTTACCTTGCAGAAACAGCGCATCATCGGCCAGAATATCCGAGCCATGTGCGGAGGTAATCAACTTTAAATCCTCCATTGCCTCATCTGTTTTACCTTCTTTGAGGTAGGTGTTGGCCCGCAACCAAAGCACCTCATCAGCCAGCATATGCGAACTGTATTTCTTCTGCATTCCGTTGAGAGCCGTTATGGCTTCGTCCAATTTATTTTGAAAGAGCATTAACTCAATGGCAGCATAATCGCGCATGGCGGCCCCGCTACTATCCATTTCGGTATTGTCTTGAATAAGCAAACCCAACTGTTCGGCATCGTTGGCAATTTCTCGCGTTGTGGCCAATTTCAGGATATTCAAAATGTCTTTGGCGAGGGCAAAATTGCCGCTGTAGTAATGCAGTTTGGCGTTCTTCAGTTTTGCCTCGTGGCCCAATTGCTCCTCCCGCTGCGACTTTTCCACTTGTGAGTATAACAATGTGGATTCCCACGGCTCGTTTTTCAACAAATAAATATCGCCCTTGTCGATCTTACACTTATCCACAAAATTCCGGTCAGTTTTCCCCAATTCAATGGCTAAGTCCAATACGGTGAGGGCCGTATCTTTCTGGTCGAGGTAATTAGCATATAGATTCGCAGTACTACGTAGAGCTTCCAGTGTTTTGGCGTTGGAGCCAATCTCTTGCAACATACTCTGATAACTTGAAATCAGTTTGCGAATCTCCGACGGATCGACTGGGTAAGTATTTTTGATTTGCTCCTCGCGGGCGTTGATCGTCAGTCGGCGGGCGAATGGATACAGTTGCCCCTGTGGATAATTGGCCGCGACATAGTCAAATGCATCGGCGGCTGTTTTATATTCTTTGTTGCTCAAGGCAATGTTTCCGAGGTCATATACCCGGCTACCATTTAGTTTCAGCCGACGGTCTGTAGCTTTCTCCTGTAGCAACGCCCGGCTGAACTTTTGCTTCTGTACCAGATACCACGTCAGCAGTTCCACATAACTCAGTTCGTTTGGCTCTTGCTGTACCCGCGAGTACAGAGCCTTTTCCAACATTTCTTCTTCTTTGGTGTTGATAACTCCTTGCAGAGCCGCCATCACCTTCTCGCGCTTTTCAGAAAACCGATTCAGCGTGAACAACTCACCGAGCCATTTTTCGTTTTGACCCGTTGCCCGATACAAGCTTGCCAGTTCCTCACTGTAGGAATTCGCTTCGCGACTTTGTTCACGGGCCAACAGAAGGGCACCAATGGCCCATTTAGGCTCGCTGATGTCTGCAAACGCCGTAGCTGCCTGTTCGGCCTTTGCCGTTGACCTCTGCGCATTTTTGAGGGCTGCATTGAAGTGTTTGCTCACCTCAAGCGTATCGAGCTTCTTACTGGCCAGAAAACCAGACAGAATTTCGTAGAGGTGTGTATTTTCGTTTTCAGAGCGTGTCTGTCTTTTGAGATACTTTTCTGCCTCGTCTGTTTTGTTGACCTGCATCAGACTATTCACATAGCGAAAAGCCACGGGCCAGCTTACCTGGTTTTTTAACACCCGTGCATATTCGTTCGCTGCTTTGTCGAACTCGTCTTTTTTGTAATACTCGTCTGCCAGTTCCGACGGTGACTGGGCATAGCTTACGGATACCCCGCTGAACAGGAATCCAAAGCAGATTAAGATATTCACAAACCTATATTTCATTTTATAGTTTAATTAATTCTTTAAGCTATTAAAACCTATTAAGGTTGTGGATATGTGGACAGTTTTTCTTTCCACATACTCTTCACAATAACGTCATTCTTCTCAACATAGTTATACCCAGCTTGCAATTTGTTGTCCACTTTTACTTATCTTATAATCAGTGAATTAACAAGTTATACACATTTGGCCTACGTATTTTTACACTTATCAACCATGTCATATTGTTAACAATAAGCACCTGCTTAAAACTTGTTACTGTGTCGTTGATTCCATGGTGGTTATCCATACGTGTAGAAGGATTTATGTACCATCTGGGATAACTATCCAGATATACACAATTGTGATGCCAGACTTTCCTCGTTTATGCACCGTTAAACAATAGTTTTCAACACTGTTTTCCACTAAATTCTTATCTATTTTTTATTTTGAATTGACCTTTTCCGTGGTTACTGAAAATAATGATTCGTCAATTTCATATCTGACTCTCAGTTAGTCCTTCTTAAATATATAAATGAGACTTGAGTAATTTCCTGTTTTACTTCCTGACCAATTTGAGCGTAGGCCCTGAAAAATGCTCTCGATCCAATTCGTTTGGCCATCGCGGTGGCGTGTACTGAGCACCCCAATATAAAATGAATCGAAATACATGGGGCGTGTTGCTGTTAATGTAAATCCAGCCTGAGACACCAACCGGTTAACGCTTTCGGGTGTGAAGTGTGATAAATGGCGGGGAATATCGTAGGCAGCCCAGTATTGTTTGAAATGCTTCGCATCATAAGAATCTGAATTTGGCAGGGCTAACAAGAGTGTTCCACCTTTTCGCAACCGACTTTTTAATTCGTTGATTGTTTCCTGAAGATCAGGAACGTGTTCTAAAACGTGCCACATCGAAATAATATCGTAGGACTCCTCCCCTACTTCGTGAATGGTTGCGAGCACTGTTTTTTCCAGCCGACCAGCAGCCACGTCTCGTGCGCTATCATCCGGTTCAACCCCTGCGACCGACCATCCTCCTTTTTGGCAAGTTTCTAATAATAGCCCTGTTCCACACCCAACGTCCAATAATTTTCCTTTTTCTGGTTGAATTGAATTGATGAGATTCAGTTTTTGACGCAATGTGAATTGCCGAACTAAACGGTAGAGTTTATTAATGAGACCCTCGCTTTTGTCATTGTGCGAAACATAATCGGTTGACTGATAATAGCCCCCAATTGACTTATTATCAGGTCGTGGATTAGTGAACCTGAACCCACAACCCTCACAACTCTGGATAGTAAATTCATCCTGACTAACTAAATAATCCTTGCAAACTAAATACGGCTTGAAAGTTGTGTGTTGGCAGATTGGGCAGTTCTGAAGTTCTTCTTGAGTCATGTTATTTAGAAACAAAAATCCCGCTCCTGTTCAGAGGAGCGGGATTCGTAATATAAAATTTTATCGGCCCATATAAACGAGCAAGATTGAAACATCAGATGGACTGACTCCGCTAATGCGGGATGCTTGTCCTATGGTTGCTGGTTTTAATCGTTTCAGTTTATCGCGACCTTCAAACGATAGGGCTTTGATTCGGTCATAATCGAAATCTGGCTTAATTTCTAAACCTTCCCATTTACCAATCTTGTCTGCATTTATGCGTTCACGACCGAGATAATCTTCGTATTTAATTTCGATCATGGCCTGCTCAATTGTCTCCACAGCTGGTTTACTTTCTGAACTTGGTAGAAATTGCAACAGATAATCAATCTCAGATAATCCAATCTCTGGTCGTTTGATCAGGCCATAGAGGCTATTTTTTTCCTTCAATTGCGCACTCTGAACTTCGGTCAACCATCCATTGATTTCGTCTGGTTTCACTTTTGTTGTGCGAATATCGTCGATCAAGTGGGCAATTTGTTTTCGTTTTGTCTGCACGTTTTCAAACCGCTCGTCAGAGGCTAAACCCACGTTATGCCCTTTTTCGGTCAGTCGTAGATCAGCATTATCCTGGCGCAAAAGCGTTCTGTACTCGGCTCGTGAGGTGAACATCCGGTATGGTTCCTCGGTGCCTTTGGTGATTAGATCATCAATCAAAACACCAATATATCCCTCTGACCTACCCACCGTAAACGGCTCTTTTTCCGCCACATTCTGGTGGGCATTCATCCCGGCAATCAGTCCTTGGCAGGCAGCCTCCTCATATCCTGTTGTTCCATTTATTTGGCCAGCAAAGAAGAGATTATGCACCAAATGCGTTTCTAGCGTATGCTTTAACTGCGTTGGCGGAAAGAAATCGTATTCTACGGCATAGCCCGGTCGGAACATTCGGGCTTTCTCAAAGCCCGAAATTTTTTGCAATGCTTTTTGTTGAACGTCTTCTGGCAGTGAGGTAGAAAAGCCATTTACATACACCTCTACCGTTTCCCAACCTTCTGGTTCCACGAAAATCTGGTGACGGTCTTTGTCTGCAAATCGGTTGATTTTATCTTCAATTGATGGGCAGTAGCGTGGACCTAACCCTTTGATTCGACCCGTGAACATGGGCGACTGCTCAAAGCCTTCCTTCAACGTTTCATGAACTTCTGCGTTGGTATAGGTGATCCAACAACTACGCTGTTTTGTTAATGCTGTGGTATTGCTGTAGGAAAACTTGCTCGGATTTTCGTCTCCTGCCTGTTCTTCCATTGCGTCATAATTAAGGCTTCTACCGTCTACACGTGGGGGTGTTCCCGTTTTCATCCGGCCCGATTCAAACCCTAATTGAATCAGTTGTTCTGTTAATCCGGTTGCAGAACGTTCAGCGGTGCGGCCCCCGCCAAAGGTTTTTTGGCCAATAAATATTCGGCCATTCAGAAATGTCCCGTTTGTCAGCACCACCGATTTAGTCAGAAAAGTTATTCCCATATCGGTCTTCACTCCCTGAACCCGGCCATCTTTCACAATAACTTCGTTGACACTATCCTGCCAAAAATCAACATTGTGATTTCGTTCGAGGGTTAACCTCCATTCGTTGGCAAACATGCTCCTGTCGCTTTGGCACCGGGGACTCCACATAGCGGGTCCTTTTGAGCGATTGAGCATCCTGAATTGGATCATACTTTTATCGCTAATAATGCCTGACATCCCACCCAGTGCATCAACTTCTCTCACAATTTGTCCTTTTGCCACGCCACCCATTGCTGGGTTGCACGACATTTGGGCTATTGTTTGCATGTTCATTGTAACGAGCAAGACTTTTGACCCCATTGTTGCAGCAGCATGAGCAGCTTCACATCCGGCGTGTCCAGCACCAACCACAATCACATCGTATGTTTCGTACATTTTTGTGAAAAATTGCAAAACGTTTCACGTGGAAACTTTTATGAAAAATGCAGAAACCTGATAAAAAGTTCGAGCGATTAATAGGCTTTGTTTATTTCGACACTTTTTGCAAATAATCATTCGCCTGCTTCTTATAGTAAGGATTATAAGTTGGCAACACCGAACGTAACACTTCGGCTTGTTTAATTTGCGGACGATTGTTAAGTGAATCGAAGAAAGATGGCGTACTAACTTTCGGGCTTTTGGCAGTTTGTGATTGACGCTTTGGATCTTCTTCCTGCTGCTTCAACGCTTTTTCAGATTCTAGTAAACGAGTGAGAATTTCGTTTTGGCGATTGATTGTGGTTGGATTTACACGCTTATTAACCAAATCGGTTTCCGTCTGATCCATCTTTTCCATCAGTTCGTTGACTTGCTTTTCCATTTGTTTGCCAACTTCTGTTCCTTTGGCTCCCTCCTGCAATTTTTTGAGCAAACTTCGAATCATAGCTTGTTCAGCGGCCATTTGTGCCATCTGTTCCGATAAAGCCCGCCCGGTTGTTCCACCTTGCGACATTTGCTTCATTTTGCCGTTCAATTGCTTTTGCATCTCTCCCATTTCACCAGAAGGACTGTTGCTTTTTCCTTTGCCCTTACCGGAACCAGGAGCACCCATAGCATTCATCTGCTGTTGCATATTCTTCAAAACATCACTCAGCAACAATGCCAGGTTATTCATAGAAGTCATAGCAAACTGTTGTCGAGAAGAAGCCTGAGCCAACTTACGCTCTTTCAACTGTTGAACACTTTGGTCCATGTAATACTTCATGTTAGACATCTCGCGGGTAACAAACGATTGGATCTGATTAACACGGGAGGCCAACGCATTCAGGCTGTCTTCCACAATGCGCGCATCATCCTGTAGTTTCAATTGCTCCTGCGAAAGTTTGCCTACACGTGGATCCTGAAGGTTAATACCGCGAAACTCTTTCATTAAACGCTCCTCGCCAAAGGAAAGGGTAATCAGATTTTCGAGCAGATTACGAAGATCATCCATGTTCTCTTGTAATTCCTGAGCCTCCATCGAAGCCATAGACATTTCCATCGACTTCTTCATACTCCGCATCGACTTGGCTGTTTTACTTTGCGACGATGAAGCCTTTTTGCTTTGCTTCTGATCTAGCTGCTTTTTAGCATCCTGCATCTCCTGCTCGATGTCTTTCTGAGTATCTTCCTGCTTATCAGGCGAACGGAGTTCATCTTTCTCAGCCTGTTTTTCGAGTTCTTTCAGTTGCTCCTGAGTCTTCTTAAAGTCCTCCATTGCTTTTTCCTGCTCTTGGGCTTGCTGCTCCTGCTCTTTTTCCTGCTGTGCTTTTTGTTCAGGTGTGCTGTTCTTACCGTTCTTATCGTCTTCAGCTTTTTTATTTTCTTCGGCCTCTTTCTCTTGCGCCTGCGCCTGCTTTTCCAGATCATTCATGACGTTATCAAGCTTCTGCTCCAGTTGCATTTGCTTGAATAATTTCATGGCCCTCTCCAAATCGCGTTGCATGTTTTTCTCTTTACGGCTCAAGCGGTCAAGCGTTTCGCTGGCTTTATCGTCCTGCTTACGCTCTAAAAGTTGCTTCAGCTCCTCATAGAGTTTCTTTGACTCAGGATCCATCAAGTCCTTGAACATCTTCTCCAACTGATCCATTTTCTGTTGCATCTGTGGATCTGTCTGGGCGAAGCGTTCCTGAGTTTGGTTCGTTTTCTGGAATTGTTCCTGAAGCTGTTTGATCTGCTCAATTAGTTCTTCACGCTTTTTGAGCACGTCTTCCAACTGCTTTTTGTCTTGAAAATCGGTTGCTTTCTTCGTCCGAAGCCGGTCTTCCATCTGGTTCAGTTCCTTCTTGATCTCCTGCGTTTTGCTCAATGCCTGATCAATTTGCTCTTCTGTTTTTTCAGCCGATTTGTCAATCTGTTGTTGCACTTCCTGGTTAGAGGGAATGGCAAAATTCATGGGATTCGACCGCGCCGATTTGGGGCCGCTTGCTCCGTCATTATCCCACACCTGGACAAAATAATCGAGCCGATCTTCCTTGTCTAACTTCAGACTATCGAGTGACCAGTTGTAAGCAAAATTTTGCGACGTGGACGAGCGGTTCATTGCAATGTCTTTACTGTAAAGAGGAGATTCTTTGCCTTTGCGAATGATTTTATAATTCAAACGAAGGCGTGTAAACCCATAATCATCCGAAATCAAGCCATTCAGAGCAATGGCACTGTAGGAGATCGTATCCTGAATTTTATCCACAGAAATGGACGGAAACCGATCCGGGATCACCTGAATAGCATAACTGATTGATGAAGGCGTTGGTACTTGCGCGTTCTTCAGCACCACATTCAAGGTTGTATTTTGCATTAATCGACGCGAAGCCGCAAAGCCATTTTCGTCGGTGTGTTGTGCCAAAATGGGTTTGCTTCCAGCCCCAAACTGAAGCGAGAGCGAGTCAGTGTGGTCGGCCACGAAGTTCCATGTAACGGTGGTACCTTGAGGAATCAGGAGGTTGCCAACGTTGGAAAGTTGCTCGGCAGGTTTATTAAGGTATGCTGGATAAACCAGTTTAACATCGAAATTAAGCACAGCCGGACGGTCAATCAATTCAACTTGATAGTCGGAGGAGCGAAACCCGGAAGCTTCTAAATGGAAGTCTAAATCGCGCTGGACATTATCGAACGTATAAACGAAAAGTCCATTGGAAGGCTCCAGTTTAAAGCGAGTTTCGTTCGTTACCAAATAAACGTCCTGCGGAATAGCATCCCCTTTTAAGCGTACAGACAGCGGAAAATCTTCGTTCCGAAATGCCTTCAATGACTTGTTTTGAACGACGAACTGGAAGGGAGCTTCTTCAGCAAATTCCCGATTGTAATTGACAATCCGGGCAGACGACGTTTTGAAAAAGTTAGGATTTACCAAAAGGATTCCTGCAATCAATGCCAAAGGAGGTATGGCAAATTTTAAGAATCGGCGATTCCGATTTATCTGGATGGCATTGGCAAAACGAGTAATCAGCAATTGCTGAGACCGCTGTTGCAAACTGGCCTGCATCAAATCGCTCTGGTCAGAAGATAGCCGCTGAAGTTGTAATGTGTTCAAAAGCTTATCCCCTACTTCGGGAAAAAACATTCCGATTTGACGGGCCGCTTCATCATTCGAGAGAGGTCTGCGAAGGCCATAGAGACCCAGCATTGGTTTAATGATGAACAGATAGAGCGTTGTCAGTATCGTCAGCAGAAAGCCAAAGAACATGACCGCCCGCCCCGACGAACCAAACCGCCCAACGAATTCAGCGGTGTTGATGAGCAAATAAAGTGACCCAACCAAAGCCACAAAAAATAACAACCCTTTTACGAGCTGATTCTGAAAATAACGCTTCTTGTATTCCTCAATGCGCTGAAGAAGGGTGTCGTATGACTGCATGATGTGTCAGGAAAAGTCTGTACGTAAAAAGAAATCAATAGGTCAGTGTTTGGGCAAAATATTGAATCACGTTTGCTTTGATGAGTACTTCCTGTTCAAGTAAACCCGATTGTGAAATGGGCTTCAACAATGTCCACATGGGCCATCCGTCGGCGTCATATCCATCAAAAGAATAATAGCCTGATAAACTCATAACCCGACAAACAGCAATGTGCAATAGGTCCTGTTTTTGTTCTTTGGTAAATCGTTTCGGCCCTCGGCCCAACTCCTGAATTCCGATCAAAAATAGTACCGAGTTCAAATCAGCGGGGCGTTTACCAACCAATGATTCGAGTTGATTTAAAAGAGATTCCCAGGCAAAATCCGTATCGGCAACTGGTAAAGTGTTAGCGTCGTCCATAATCTTGACTAAATTACAACTTCTTATCCAATAACGTAAATAAGCAATGTTTAGGTTTGTCTCTGAATGGTTTATAGACTTTTGGGATGTTGTTTATCCAAATCTTTGTCTCGGTTGTAAACAGACGTTGGATAAGCAGGAGAAGTTGCTTTGTATACATTGCCGAATGAATCTTCCTGAAACGGGCTACCATCGGGAAATGGAGTCAGAACTGATTTACAGATTTTCCGGCAAGGTGAAAGTTGAACACGTTGCTGCCCACTATCGGTTTGTTAAGAAAACCATTATTCAGAAGTTAATTCACGAAATAAAGTATAAAGATCGTCCCGAATCGGCGGTGTTGGTAGGAAAATGGTATGGTCATCAACTTCAGCATGAATGCCCGTGGATCAACGAAATTGACTTATTGATTGGGGTTCCATTGCACAAAAAACGACTCCGTAAACGGGGTTATAATCAAGCCGATTGTATTGCCGAAGGCTTGAGCCAGACCACACAACTCCCTATGCGTGACGATGTGATGGTGAGAATCCGATTCAATGGTTCACAAACGCGCAGAAACCGATTGCAACGCTGGTTAAATGTAGAAACGGTATTTCGGGTGGCTAAACCCGATGCGGTCCAAGGTAAGCACGTAGCATTAGTAGATGATGTGCTTACGACGGGGGCTACCCTTGAAGCCTGTACCATTGAACTACACCGGGCTGGTTGCCGATCAGTGAGTGTATTGACAATTGCAGCAACCAAATAAAAAAAGCGAAAGGATTTCTCCCTTCGCTTCTAGTTTGTATCAGACCGAGATATCGCCTACCGATTGCGACCAACACCAATCATCGCACAACGAAACCCAATGGTTGCAGTAGCCGAATCCTGAGTGAGTGAACGGCGAGTACCGGGTGAGAGCCAATAAGCTACGTCATTCCAGGAACCACCTTTGTACACACGAAGATTGTCGTCAATAATTGAGTTGTTACCCTTCTTGTCGTAGTTCTTAGATTCATCTAAATATCCATTCCGACGAATTGGATTTAGATCACTAACATCCTGGTATGACAGTGGACGATATACGTCATAGACCCACTCATTCACGTTACCCGACATATTGTAAAGACCAAAGTCGTTGGCAGGGTATTCGTAAATTTCAGCAGTGATAATAGCTTTGTCATTAGAGCGACCGGCAATACCGGCATAGTCACCACGACCACGCTTGAAATTCGCCAGCATTTGGCCCTGTTTCTTCCCTTTTTTAGGGTTACGAACAGAAGACCCATCCCATGGATAAATTCGCTGATTAGCCTGATTTTCGTCCAGATACTGAGTTCCAATCATGGCTTTAGCAGCATATTCCCACTCAGCTTCAGTTGGCAACCGGTATTCGGGTAATACCAGTCCGCTTTCAATACTCATGCGGGCAGGCGCACCGGATGTAGCAGTGGCTTCGGCTAAAGCCGGTTCAGCTTCTTTCTTTGATTTACGCTTTAACGAGAATCCCCCTCCTTTTTTCTTGGTTTTTTGACCACCTTTAGCCAGTTCGTTGTTGACAGCCTCTGTACGCCAGGCAGCATAATCGCTTGCCTGTACCCACGAAACGCCCACCACCGGATAATACCGATAGCCCGGATAACGAAGATACTGGGTCACATACGAGTCATTAAAGGATAACTGACCTGCCCAAACAGTTGTATCGGGCAATGCTGCACGGTAAGCTTCCTCAGAAGAGTCCCGCTGAATAGCATTCAAATATTCAAGGTAGTGAACATTAGCCATCTCCGTCTCGTCCATATAAAACGATTGGATACTGACTGTCCGTTCGCGGTTGTCACGAGAGTTCATCACGTCTTCTTCCAAAGCACCCATTGTGAAACGACCACCTTCAATGAAAATGAGGTTAGGGCCACCATTGGGAGCTTTAAATGACTTCACCTGAAAACCGTCTTTCTGGTTATAGGCGATACCCGTTGCGGTGCTCTTTTTACCGGGTTGTACACTAGTTGGGTGTTTCGACTTACAGGAGGCCAGAGCCAGTGTAGCCAACAACACATACGCTGCTCGTGTGAGCTGATACTTTTTAATCATCGCTGTATCTGTGTCAATCGAAGTTGCAAAATTAATCAATTTGTAAGTGACCCAAGCACCTTATCCATTTGTTCAACCGAATGAACATCAGAATGAGTAAAAACTGGACGACCCTTTAATTCCTTAAGCGAAAATTTCGCCGGATTCGCTCGTAAGTAGTCAATAACCTTGCCAAACCCATCTGACTTAAAGAAGCTATCGGCTGCTTTACTACCACCCTCGGAAGAAACGAAGTACCCCTTTAGGATATTACTTTTCAGAGTCAGTTTTTCCAGATGCAATTTTTCGGCTTTCCATCGGACACTCACCATCTTAATGAGATTTTCAACGTCTTTTGGTAATGGTCCGAATCGGTCAATAACTTCCTGACGGAATGCCGACAGTTCGTTTTCATCCTTAATACTATCCAGGCGAGTATATAACGCCAAACGCTCTGATATATTCGACACGTATTTGTCGGGAATCACAACCTGCAAATCGGTTTCGATAACTGTATCGGGCAATAGCGGTTTGAGTGCCTCCATATTGGGCGCGAAGAGATCTTTAAACTCAGTCTCACGCAATTCCTGAACAGCTTCATCCAGAATTTTATGATACATCTCGTAGCCAAGATCATTGATAAAACCACTCTGTTCAGCCCCAAGCAAATTGCCTGCCCCCCGAATATCGAGGTCGCGCATGGCAATTTTAAATCCTTCGCCGAGGTCTGAAAAATCTTCAAGCGTTTGGAGTCGCTTGCGGGCATCAGAGGTCAAAACTGACATTGGCGGGGTCATCAGGTAACAGAAGGCTTTTCGATTAGACCGCCCTACCCTACCCCGCATTTGGTGCAAATCAGACAAACCAAACATGTGCGCCGAGTTAATCAGCATAGTGTTCGCATTCGGAATATCAAGGCCTGATTCGATGATGTTCGTAGAAACAAGCACATCGTAGTCGCCTTCAATGAAGCGAGTCATAATCCGTTCGAGCCTATCGCCCTCCATTTGCCCGTGCGCTACGGCTACTTTGGCTTCGGGAACGAGACGTAGAATCAGATTTCCGATAGATTCAATGTCGGCAATGCGGTTGTGAACGAAGAAAACCTGCCCACCCCGCCGGACTTCATAACTAATGGCATCGCGAACGGTGGCTTCATTAAAAACGTGAACCTCAGTTGTAACGGGTTGGCGGTTGGGCGGGGGCGTAGCAATTACGGAAAGGTCGCGGGCACCCATGAGCGAGAAGTGCAGCGTGCGCGGAATTGGAGTGGCCGTGAGCGTCAAAACATCCACATCGACCCGCATTTCTTTGAGTTTATCTTTCGTTTTAACGCCAAACTTTTGTTCCTCATCAACTACTAAAAGACCCAAATCCTTGAATTTGACATCTTTATTCACAATTCGGTGGGTGCCAATTAGAATCTGAATATCGCCGGAAGCCACACCTTTTTGAATTTCTTTGATCTGATTGGCCGTGCGAAACCGGTTGATGTAATCGACTTTTACCGGAAAATCGGCAAAGCGATCTTTGAAGGTTTTGTAATGCTGCATAGCCAAAATGGTTGTTGGTACCAGGATGGCCACTTGCTTGTTGTCGCAAACGGCCTTGAAAGCCGCCCGAATGGCCACTTCGGTTTTGCCAAAACCAACATCGCCACACACCAGCCGATCCATCGGGTGCGGCTGTTCCATGTCATTTTTTACGTCGTTAGTTGCCTTAGACTGATCGGGAGTGTCCTCATACATAAAGGATGATTCCAGTTCCACTTGCAAGTACGTGTCGCGGCTAAAGGCGAAGCCCGGTGCCTGCCGACGCTTGGAGTACAGCATAATCAATTCCTTGGCAATGTCTTTTACCTGCTTCTTTACCCGCGATTTTTTCAGTTCCCACTCCTGCGAACCGAGCTTGTTCATGGTTGGCGGGCCGCCCTCTTTTCCGCTGTATTTCGAGATTTTGTGCAGGCTATGGATGTTTACCAGCAGTATGTCGTTGTCGCGGTAAATGAGCCGGATGGCTTCCTGCTCACGGCCACCAGCATCAATTTTCTGAAGTCCCGCAAACCGCCCGATGCCGTGGTCAACATGGGTCACGTAGTCGCCAGGTTGGAGTGTTTTTAGTTCGCGGAGGGTAAGGGCTTTCGACTTGGAAAACTTATCCTGAACGCGGTATTTAAAGTACCGGTCGAAAATCTGGTGATCGGTGAAGCAGGCAATTTTGAGGGCATCGTCCATAAACCCTTCCCGAATACCGAGGTTGAGCGGCAGGAATTTCAGGAATGGGTCTAATTCATGGAAGATGGTCTTTAACCGTTCTAATTGCTTGAATGACTCGGCAGCAATAATGTTGGTGTATCCCTTCGATTGGTTTTCAGCGAGGTTGTCCACCAATCGCTTAAAGTCTTTGTTGAATGACGGTTGCAGCTTGGATGGGTACTGTTGTTTGGTCTCGGTTTTAAAATAAAATTTACGCCCAAACTCAATCGTCGTGAGTTGTTTTAACTGATTCAGGAACGTCCGGCGTGTCTCGAACAACTCGCCGGGGTCCGAAATAACCTGCACTCCCCCACTCCCGGCCACCACCGAAGCAAAACTCTGCTCTGCTTTCTCGAAGCAGTTATCCACAATTTCGAGCGTGAACTCCACATCCTTTGCCCAGGCAATCGTGTTTTTCGGTAGATAATCCAGAAATGACTCGCGGGTTTCCTCAACAAGTTTGGTCTGAATGTTAGGAATGATGTTGATAAAGGGCGCGTCGCGGATCGAAATCTGGGTTTCGGGATTGAAGGTTCGAATACTCTCAACCTCCTCGCCAAACAGATCAATGCGAAACGGAAACTCGCTGGCAAACGAAAACACGTCGATGATGCCCCCCCGAATCGAAAATTGCCCGGCTTCATAAACGAAATCAGTCAACTCAAAGGAGTAATCTTGAAGCAGCTCCGACACGAAATTGGTGTCGAGCTTATCGCCCACTTTCACTGTCAAGGTATTGGCAATCAACGTTTTCTTACTCACAACTTTCTCCGACAAGGCTTCGGGATAAGTCACAATCAGCAAGCCACTTTTAGGGGCTGGATTGAGTTTATTGAGTGTTTCGGCCCGCATCAACACGTTGGCGTTCTCAACCTCTTCATACTGATATGGTTTCTTATACGACATCGGAAACAGCAAAATCTCCTGCCCCGACACGTTTTGCAGATCGTTGAAAAAGTAAGCAGCCTCATCGCGGTCGGTCATCACAAACAAGTGATTGCCGCCATGAATTTTGTAAAGAGCCGTAGCCAGAACAGCGTCTAAACTGCCTGCTATCCCTTTGACCTGAAGCCGTTGAGGTTCCGAAACCTTGCGCGAGAGGGGTTCGGCTAAGAGCTTAATAAAACTATCGTCGGTATAGAGACCGACTAATTCGGATGCGTTCAAAACAGCGTGTTTGGGAAATACGAAAAGCCGCCAGAATCACTTCGGCGGCACTAAAAGGGTAACAGCAGCGAGGATTTAAAGGTTTGGGCGGCAACGAAAAAGCCGACTCCCAATGGGAATCGGCTTTGTTGGTTTTTAGTTGTTGGTTGGTTGTAAAATCTTGGGATGTCAGTACAAAGAGGTTAGATTTTGGATAATCCAAGGTCCAAAATCTCTGTACCAACGTCTTTAAAAAATATACTTGTTCTCGGCGATCATGGCCTCTGCAATCCGCCGACGGGCGTTCTTGAGGTTCATCGGCTCGATTTTTGTGAAGCGTTTCAATCCCATTAGCATCACGCGGAGTTCGTCGCCCTCGGCGTATGAGGTGATGGCTGCCCGGCCTGCGTTGTTCACTTTCTCAACGGCTTCGTGCAGGTAAACAAGGGCTAAATCTTTTTGGAGAGCCAACGCTGCGTCGCCTTTGATGCCGATTAGCTTCTCTACGCGCAAAAGTACCGACTCTGCCACATAAACCTCGATGGCCATATCGGCCAGGTTCATCAGGATTTCCTGTTCTTCGGAGAATTTCATCATGAACTTCTGCACCGACGAGCCTGCCACCATCAAAACCGCTTTTTTGAGGTTGCGAATCACTTTTTTCTCGGCAACAAAGGTGCCTTCTTCCTCGTCCGTACCAAAATCAGGAATCGACATGATCTCTTTACCAACGGCCATTGCGGGTCCCATCAGGTCAAGTTCACCTTTCATGGCCCGCTTCAAAATCATGTCCACCACGAGCATCCGGTTGATTTCGTTGGTGCCTTCAAAAATCCGGTTAATCCGGGCATCGCGGTAACTCCGGTCCATGGGTGCGTCGGCTGAGTAACCCATGCCACCATATACCTGAACACCTTCGTCAACCACGTAATCAAGGGCTTCAGAGCCATGTACTTTTATGATCGCGCACTCAATAGCGAACTGCTCCAAGGCCTTCAATTTGGCCTGAACGTCGCTCATGCCGGTTTCTTTGAGGTCTTCGATCATGTCGTCAATGTTCTGACCGGCCCGGTAAGCCGCCGTTCCCGACGCATAGATTTTCACGGCCATTTCAGCCAGTTTGTGCTTGATCGCACCGAACTGCGCAATGGGCGTATTGAATTGTTTCCGCTCGTTTGAATAACGGACAGCGTTGTTAATTACCTCTTTAGCTCCACCAACGGTGGCTGCACCCAACTTGATGCGGCCAATATTGAGGATGTTCACGGCAATCTTAAAACCATTGCCCCTATCCGACAACAAATTCTCGACCGGAACCATGCAGTCATTGAAGAAAACCTGACGAGTGTCAGAGCCTTTAATGCCCATTTTGTGCTCCGGCTCATTCATCGTGATGCCGCCAAAGGATTTCTCAACGATAAAAGCTGATAGATTTTTGTCGCTTTTGCCATTCTCATCAATCTTGGCGAAAACAATGAAAATGTCAGCGAAACCACCGTTGGTAATCCACATTTTCTGGCCGTTCAGCACGTAATGCTTGCCATCTTCGGTCAGAATTGCCTTTGTTTTTCCGGCGTTTGCATCGGATCCAGAATCTGGTTCAGTTAGGCAATAGGCTGATTTCCACTCACCAGAAGCTAATTTCGGCAGGTAACGCGACTTCTGATCGTCGTTGCCATAATAAACAACAGGCAAAGTGCCAATGCCCGTGTGCGCCGATAAAGCCACTGAGAAGGAGTGACCTGCACCCGTCACCTCGGCCACCAACATAGAGGTGTTGAAGTTCATGCCGAAGCCACCATATTCTTCAGGAACACCCGTACCCAACAATCCCAATTCGCCCGCTTTGTCCATCAATGATGAGATCAAGTCGGGTGATTTTGCTGTATCTATTTCGTTCAAACGAGGCCAGATTTCGCGC
Organism: Cytophagales bacterium; assembly: GCA_031411995.1. Classification (GTDB taxonomy): domain Bacteria; phylum Bacteroidota; class Bacteroidia; order Cytophagales; family Spirosomataceae; genus Rudanella. The sequence goes on along the minus strand of JANOCD010000002.1, from coordinate 143,192 downwards.
TCCAGAAACTCGCGGCAGGTGGCAGCAATCATTTGCTGCTCTTCCGTGAATTCTTCGGGGATGAATACTTGATCGGCACTCGTTTCTTTAATTAAAAACTCTCCGCCTTTGATAGAAGCTTTGTTCTGTGTTGCAACCATGACCATGAAATGTTATGCGTGCATACTAATTATGGTGCAAAGGAAATAGTTTGTAAAATAGTATGCAAGCATACGGTTAAATTATTTTATTGTGAAGAAATTAGATTTTTAGACAAAATGAAAGCAGTACTCTGCCGTCAATACGGCCCGCCAGAAAGCCTTCTGGTTGAACAAATTGAGTGGCCCAAAGCCGAAAAGGGCAAACTGGTGATCGAGGTGAAAGCCTGTGGGGTTAATTTCCCCGATACGCTGATTATCCAGGGGAAATATCAGTTCAAACCCGCTTTTCCATTTTCGCCGGGGGGTGAAGTAGCCGGTGTAGTGAGGGAAGTTGGCGGAGGTGTAACGCACTTGAAACCAGGTGATAATGTGTTTTCGTTGACTGGTTGGGGCGGTTTTGCCGAGGGTGTGCTGGCCGATGGTTACCGTTCGTTTCCAATGCCGCCAGACATGGATCATCAAACTGCTGCATCGCTCATGTACACGTATGGAACATCATACCACGCCCTTAAAGACCGGGCAAACATTCAGCCGGGCGAAACGCTGTTGGTGTTGGGGGCTGCGGGCGGGGTGGGTTTAGCTGCCGTGACGTTGGGCAAGATCATGGGCGCTAAAGTGATTGCGGCTGCCTCGATCGATGAAAAACTGGCCCTCTGCCGCGAATTTGGAGCCGACGAAACGATCAATTACACCTCGCAGGATTTGCGCGAACGCATCAAAGAAATCACGGGCGGGCAGGGTGTCGATGTAATTTATGATCCCGTCGGGGGCGATTTGGCCGAACCGGCTTTGCGCTCAATGAGTTGGCGGGGACGGTATTTAGTCATTGGCTTTGCTGCCGGGCCAATTCCGAGCTTACCCCTGAATTTGCCGCTACTAAAAGGCTGTTCCGTAGTGGGTGTTTTCTGGGGAGCCTTCGCCGAACGACAACCAAAAGACAACTTTCGTAATGTGCAGGAACTGCTTGGGTTCTGGCAAACCGGGCAGCTCAAACCCCACATTCACGCGACCTATTCCCTCGAACAAGCCGCCGACGCACTCAACGAAATGCTGGGACGAAGGGTTATGGGAAAGGTGCTTATTGTACCCTAGTTCTATGATTCCGAAGAGTTGAAATTCATCTGTAACACATGCCGGACTTAGATATACCTACGAATTGTAGGTATATCTTTTTGATCAATAAATCACCATAACCGTACCCCGCAAAGCATCAACTTTATCACTATACCGAATAAGGTACGTGTATATCCCTGCCTGGACCCTCTCACCTTTGTATGTTCCATCGAAGGGACTTTGATAGCCTACCGAGTGGAAAACGACCGTACCCCAACGGTTAAAAACTGTTACGTCAATTTTCGGGAACCCCTCGATTCCCCACAACTTCCAGGTATCGTTGTTGCCGTCGCTGTTGGGGGTGAACGCATTGGGAACGTATAATTTGATGATTGGCTCAATTAACTCAACCAGCACACTAGCTTCAGCAAGGCACCCGAAGCTGTCACGAATCTGTAACTGGTAAACCGTTGTTTGCCCTGGATTGGCCAATGGATTTCGAATTAGTGGATCGCTCAGGCCAAGGGGCGGATTCCAGCTATACGTAAATCCTGCCCCCTCCTGCCCCGGCAACATCACGGGTGTTCCAGCTAAGGTGGTCAGGCGGGCGGGCAACGTGATCGTGGGTAAAGGCCGAACCTCCACCGACTGCGTTGCCGTGCCACTCAAACATGACGATGAGCCTGCCACAGTATAGACGAGTCGGTGCGTGCCAACACCCGCTGTGGCGGGGTTAAACTGATTTCCCGTTACACCCGATCCGCTGAAAATACCCCCAGCCGGACTGCCGCTCAAGCTAACAGGCGTAGCCGGACTCAAACAAACGGGTGCTAAGGGTGCCATTTGCACCGTTATAGCTTTCACTTCGTTCACTAACCAGTCCGACGAAACCGCCGTGCAACCTCTGGTATCCGTTATGCGGAGCCGATATGTTCCCGCTGACGTTGCATTGTAAATAGGGAGTGAGCCAACCGTTGTGCCGTTGCGTTGCCATGAAAACTGCCAACCCGCTGTGCTGATATTTGTATTCGACAGGGTCAGCGAGGTGCTGCTTCCCTGGCAAATCTGGGCTTCCCCAATAATCCCAATGCTCTGCGGGGTAAACGTTGTTATTCTTGATGGTACCGAAATTGCCGTACAGTTTGCCGGTGTCTGAATCCGTACCGTATAGGCCCCGGCCTGCGTTGCCGACATCACATTGGTTGTTGCTCCGCTAATGGCTTGACCGTCGCGAAACCATTGGTAACTTAATCCGGCAGTCGGGTTCACCGACAAGGCGGCACTCCCGCTCGGACAAATAGCCGAAGCGCTGGCCAAAATAGTAGGAGCCGCTAACAAACTAACCGCCGAAACCGACATGGGTGCCGAAGCCGCTGTGCAGCCATCGGGCTGGGAAATTTGAACAGTATATTGCCCGACTAATGAGGTGGAATAGGTTTGGCTTGTGATGCCGGGCAAAACGGCACCATTCAATAGCCACCGAAACGTTGCATTCGGGTCGCTGGCATTGGCAAGCAATTGCGTAACGGTATTCTGGCAATCTGTCCCCGACGAAATTCCGCTCGTCAGTGAAACGCTGGAAGCAATCACTGTGACAGTGAGCGGGTCCGACAGTGCGAAGGGGGGGCAGGATGTTGCTTTTTCTACAGATACCGTGTAAGTCCCTTCCTGCTCAACCAAAAGCGTTGAACTGGTGGCTCCGGCAATAGTTTTGCCGTTGAGTTGCCATTGTAGTTTCCCGTTGGGGATACCGCCCAGAACATTAAGTTGGGCTATTTTGCCCGGACAAAATGTGTTGCTGGTTGGAACAGTTGGCTTGCTTACTTCGGTCAGATTCAGCTTCGGTTGCGGATTTGGCGGGCATTCTTTCACAATTACCTGCAACTCTCGCCGAACTTCCGACAATCGCGTGGAGCCATTGAATGTTTCCGCTTTTACCACATAGGCAAAGGTGCCGGGGCGAGTTGGCGTGCCGGTAATAGTACCGGTGTTGGGATCAATTTGTAAGCCATTGCCAGGCCCGGCAAAATTGCTGTCGGAATACCCCGGATTAAAGGTCACATCACGAAAAGCGGGGGTACTCTGGGTTGTCCTCGGCGATGCCAATGAATACTGGGTACGTGTTACATTAGTGGGCTGAATAGTGGCATTGGATACCCTAATAACACCACTTGCATTTCGGGCATCAAAATAATCAATGGTTAAGGGTTTATCCGTACAAGCCTCTACTTTCGATACCAGGTTGAAAACCGTTCCGAACATGCTGCCTCTATTATTGACGTTGAATCGTTGACGGGCAGATAACTCCATATAACCTATCACGGTGTCCTCAGGTCCTGCTACGTTATCGGCTGTTTCACGACAGCAAACCCCTTCTGAAACCAGATAATATCCGTCGGGGTCATTGTAAATGGCTGGGTCAAAATTGAAGGGAGATGGGTCACCAGAAGGGGTCGTCAGAAAATAAAGAACATCGTATAATTGAGTAGACTCAATGCCACAGGCGGCATCCAGAGAAAGTAAATTTCGCTCTAATTTCGAGATACGCTGCAAGTTCAGCGTTGTCATCAAACGGTCGTTACTCTTCTGATAGATGGTGACCCGTACTTGTTGTGGAAATTTTGCCAGATCAGACTTATAGGTTAAAAACCCCAATCGCAGAAAAGGGTTTTGGTAGCCCGCCACCGAAGCATCGCCGTTAAAATCCTCCAGATAAACACCTCTTATCCTTGCCCGGCCCGTTGGCTGACAGTCATTCGCTTCAATCGAAACGGGTAAAGATGTTATCGTACACTTGTTAGAACCATTATTAGGCCCATGAACGGTGATGGTGTAAAAACCGGATGCCCCCGCTAAGAATGTAGGTGAAGTACCGTTGACAACGTTTACACCATTGACTTTCCATTGATAGGTAAGGCCCGGCTGATCGCCAACAAGGTTAAGTTGTACCTGCTCACCCTGGCAGAAGCTGCTGTAGGCCAGTTGGCTGGGTTGGTTCACCTGCGAGATGCGAATACTGATCGCAGCCGGGCATTGAGCCAACCCTACCGATTGCCCCAGCCAGCTAATCACCAGAAATACAAACCCGTAGAGTCTTGCCATACTTAAGATACGAACGAAAGAGTTAGTTCTAAATGTATAGGCAAGATAGGGTATTTATTAGTTGCGTGAACCGCCAATTATTTGAAATAAAATCCGCTCGGCGCAATTTCCACTTTCACAGAATCAATAACTCGTGCCGTTGAAGGATCATAACGAAGCACATAACCTGCCTGTTTGTAAGACGGGGTCACACCGGCATAAACAGTACCATTTGTGGGGTCAATGCCAAAACCGGAGAAAAACCGCTTACTAAATGGAGACGCTAGAGAGATGGCTCCGTCACGGGTGGAGAAACTGTACACCTCCCCCTTTTGTTTATAGCCATCCGTGGCATCGTAATAAAAATGGGTAAAAAACAGATTTTGACGATCCTTACCGAATGTTATAGTACCTACATACCGGTCATTGGGGGAATTAATTTTCAGACGGCTACCAATGACTTTTGTCTGCGCGTTCATCTGGATCATTTCCTTGTTAGAATATACCCATAACTGCCCGGCCGCATCTAAACCAATGGGACGAGGGTTAGTGTTAAGGTCAAATTTTGACTTCACTTCATCAGTGTTCACATCAACCACGGCTAGTACTTTCTCGCCCCCTTCATTGCCCACAATCACCTCCGAACCACTCACAACCATGTATTCGGCCCCTTTTGTTACTGTAATCTTCTTGACAACCTTCCGGCTTGCCAAATCGACAACGGCAATGTAGCCAGGATTGGGGTAGAAGTTGTTGAAATCGCCGGTAGCCCCCCAACACGTAATATAAGCTTTGTTTGGGCCAACCTGCACCACATGACGCGGGTTCTCAATGTCGGGTGCGGCCAACGTGCCCAGCGATTTGAAGGTGTTAATTTCTACAATTTCGACTTTATCAAGTCCGGCCGTACTGTTATCCACCAAAATCACACCTTTTCCGTCGATTTCGATATAACCCTGAACTCCCCCTGTCAACGGGCGCGTGTTGACGGTTTTAAAGATGTCAGTACTAGCCGTAATACCCCTGTTTTGTATAAAAGACAGGGTTCCATTATTGTCAGTAAAATTTCCTGCATTCAGCACCACCACCCCCGATGCATACGGCTCTGGCTCAGCATCAGGGGCGTTACAGGAAAAGACAAAGAGTGAAAGGGTGAGAGAAAGAATAAGTGACTTGTTCTTGTTCATGATTGTATTCATCTTGCGTTATTTATTAAAGACTATTCATTTCACTAGTACCAGATTCAGCGCGTAGTTACGCCCCGGCATGGCATTTTGTTTTACGTTTAGCACCAGTGCGTCGAGCACATTGTTTACCTGTCCCTGCACCTGAATCCGCACCGAACCCACCCGAAACGGAACCTGTGCCACAACGTTGGTCAGCACAATTCCCGGCAACGCTTTGCTATTGTCGAACGTGCTGAACCGGCGCGACTGCACCATTGTCTGAACCGTGAGCCGCACCTTTCGCTGTTCGGCATAAGCTGAGAGCGAGACATTATGCACCGGAACATAGGGCAACTGTTTCCCGACGATATCCCGCGCATAGGCATCGTAAGCCCGTTGCTGAGAGGAGCGTGTGAGCGCATATCCTACCCGCCCACCAACCTGCCAGCGATCTTTAGAATACGCTACCGTTGTGGCCGCTTCGAGGCCCCGCGCCAACACCTGTTGCAAGTTCTCTACCCGATAGTTCCGGTCTGGATTCCAGTATGTCCAGTCGTCGATGCGGTTTCGATAGACGGTAAGATCGGCGGTCAGGAGCATGTTTGCGGTGGATTGAACCCGCCCGGCAAGCCCCATTTCGACGTTCAAGCCGCGTTCAGGGCGAAGGTTAGGATTTCCGAGCGTTTCCCAATAGCGTTCGTTAAGGGTTGGAACCCGGTAGCTGCGCCCCACCGAGGCACGAGCCGTCAGGCTGCCTCGCTCCTGTTGAAGCAGTGTATAATCGATACCTAATGAGGGAGTTATAGGCGGACTAAACCGAGTCACAAATGCTTGCCGCACATTAGCAGAAACTGTTAGCCGGGTGGTTTGATACCGAAAAAGGGCATAAAGGTCGGCGCGGTTTTCGGTGATGAGTTGGCCACCGTAGCCATCCACTCGCGTCCGGTAATGAACGCCCTCCCCTCCTACCCTGATTTGCCACGCGCCGGATGCAAACTCGCGTTCGAGCCTGGTCAGAAATCGGTCGGTGAGGGAATGGCTCGGTTTCGAAAAGTCAGCTTTTGCATAATCCAGCACATCGCGGAGCCAGCCAATCCGCGCTGTCCAGCGGTCGCCCTCAAATGATTGCAAAATTCTATAGCCTTGTGTACGAGTACGTTCGCGCCCCAAAGCGTCGTCGGGGGCCACCGTCACGGCATTATCGGTGAACCAGGCATTGAGCGACCATTGTCCATTCCGCCGATTTCGCCAGAAAAAATCCTGCATCAATCCGCGCTGCCAGGAAGCTGAAGGTTCCACATAATAATAACTCCGTTCCCGGTATGGATACTGATTGTTGAACTGATTGCCATACAAGACGGTCTTTCCGGCCAGTTGCCCTCGCGCAGTAGTCTTGCCCGAATACCGCGCCGATGCCTGTGCCTGATGATTCCCGAAACTGCTCAGTTGATACCCTACCGACCCGCTCACGCTGGATTTTGTTTCGCCCTGCGAACCATAATTCGGCAGCGATCGGAGCAGCAAACTTCCACCGACGGCATCGGAACCCACTACGCTTGCCGCCGACCCATACTGCACCGAAACCTGATCGAATCCCACAACAGGCAGGGTCGAAAAGTCAGTTTGGCCCGTCATGGGCTGGTTTACATTAATGCCATTCCAGAGCACGGCGGTGTGGTTGGGAGAGGTTCCCCGAAACGACACCGTTGCCAATTGACCAGGACCATAAACCTTGAAAATCAACGGGCTATTGAGCGCAAGTAGATCGCTGAGGTTATGAAAACGGAATTGTTGCAAGGTGGTAGAGTCGATCCGCTGTAGTTTCTGGCCGGCCAAAAACCGTTCGGGTGCGGTGGCGCGAACAGTCACAGCCGACAGCGAAATGGGTTCCTGTTGCCCCGCAACCGAACCCGATACCAACACCAAATGAGCAAGCCACAGGCTCCCTACGATGCGTTTTTGCACACGATTATTTTTCGACGCTACTGAACCATCATCTTTCCTCCGAAAATGCGGCACTCTGTTTGTTCTTGGCAGGTCTCCTGGCTTGTTTCGGGGTGGTTTGGGGCCTTCCCATTGCGCCGAAGCGCAACAGTGGCGAAGCAGGGTAAACCACCTGACTAATGAAACATACAGTTGCGGGGACAGCTCCGGTCTTGGCTCAATTTATTGAACCTCCGGTATTCCCTTTTAAGCCTTGCAAGCCATCCTGAAATGGCATGAGGCACCGTGAACTAGCAACAAAGGTAGTAGGTTTATTGAGTATGTGGACTCTAAACAATCAAAAAGCTCTCGTAACGGGCGGCACTAAAGGCATTGGCGAAGCAGTTGTCCGGCAACTGCTCGACCTTGGCGCATCCGTATTTATTGTTGCCCGCGATGCAGAACTCCTTGATCAACAATTGAATGACTACCGCCAACAGGGGTATACGGTCGAAGGGTTAGCCGCCGATGTTAGTCAGCCGGGAGTGGCAAATACTGTTATTCAGGCAGTGCGCGAGCGGTGGGGTAATCTGAATATTCTGGTGAATAACGCGGGTACCAACATTCGCAAGCCTACCGCTGAGTATAGCCCTGATGATTATGACTATGTGATGAACACCAACTTACGGTCGGCCTATGAAATGAGTCAGGCGGCCTATCCGTTGTTATGTGAATCCCTTTTAGTCGAGGGGCCATCAGCAAGCATTGTCAATATTTCGTCGGTATCGGGGCTGACCCATACCAGCAGCGGATCTTTATATGGAATGAGCAAGGCCGCGATGAATCAGCTTACCCGAAATTTGTCCGTCGAGTGGGCTGCCTACGGAATCCGGGTCAATGCAGTGGCTCCGTGGTATATCCGTACCCCTTTGGCTGGCCCGGTTCTGAATAATCCTGATAAAATGAATCGTATAGTTCAACGAACGCCAATGGCCCGAATTGGTGAACCCAAAGAAGTAGCATCGGTGGTTGCTTTTTTATGTATGCCTGCATCAAGCTATGTTACTGGCCAAACTATTGCAGTGGATGGAGGATTAATGGCCTGGGGCTTTTGAAATGTGACCCAACGTTTGATCAGGCACAGCTCTTTACAAGTTTAGCGCAACAGTCGATTGCATTAAAATGTACTAAAATTATAGAGTTAAATCCGTTACAGAATGAAACAAGGGGCTTTTAACGAAAAAGTTAGGACAAATAGTATAAGAAAAGTTGCCGCTAACTAAGTCATACGCTAACTTGCCCGATCATAGAACACTTACAAATTTGTAAGTCATCCCAGTGATAACTTTAACTCTTAATCCACAGGTACCGTAACACAATGATTTCCAAAAAAGCGAAGTATGCCATTAAGGCCTTGAAAGTTCTCACTGAGGAGTACGGAAAAGGCCCAGTGTTGATTTCTTTCATTTCAGCCAAAGAGAGTATTCCAAAAAAGTTTCTGGAGGCTATCTTGCTCGAACTCCGTAATCACGGAATATTGCAAAGCCAGAAAGGAAAAGGTGGAGGCTATTTGCTCCGGGTTGACCCGGCACGAGTTAATCTCGCTCAGGTTTTGCGCGTTATCGACGGTCCCATTGCCCCAACACCGTGTGTGTCGTTGAATTTTTACGTGAAATGCGATGATTGCGAAGATGAAGTTACGTGCGCTCTCAAACCTATTATGGAGCGTGTTCGGGATGCCAATCTCGGTGTGTATGAAAATACAACACTACTTGCGTTTCAAAACACGTCTCTGATCGAAACCAAAGCGATTCCAATTGGGGCAGCAGCGGGCGAATTGAATGAAGCCGGCAGCGAAGCCACCGGCCGTATGTCAGCTTGATGCGTATGGAAAAACAATTACTGATGTTCGTCACGAAGTAAATCGTTGACTATTTTGACGGGGTTAAAGGTGATCAGCGGAACTTCCACAAAAATGGTGTTCCAGTCGGCCATCGCCCCATTCCACAATCCTGGCAATTCCTGCGCTTTTAAGTCTTTGCCATCCTTAGACTTTTGCGTGATAAAACCCGTTTGCATATCACGGTAAACAGGTAGGTCGTATTTCTGGTTGTGTCGGTTTTTTAAACCACACACCAGATCCACAGGGTTAAAATGCGTGGCTGTATCAAAAATAGCTTTCTGATCTGCATTTCCCATATCAAACTGAGCCGATTCAACAACTTGCAAAGACGTCGACCCATCGGCGTTCATGGCCCAAAATGGCCCGCCCCCAGGCTCCCCGACATTCGGTACCATGCCGCATACCCGAATGGGCCGGTCAAACTTGCGCTTGAAATAGGCAACCTTGTCTTCTTTGGAAAACGAATCAAAGCCTTCAGGATGATTCGTATACAAACTCATTTGCAGAAATTCGTCAGCCTCAGCCAGATACCCATCGCTTATCTCCTCCCCAGTCCCATCGGCTGCTTCGAGCAGGTCTAATAACCGAAACACCTGCTGCTGTGCATCAATGAGCACGGTTGCCAGCACTTTCTTGTAGGTCACGGTAGTTTCGCGAATGTCGTCGGGAACAACATTGTCGATGTTTTTAATAAATACAATATCCGCGTCAATATCATTAAGGTTTTCGATCAATGCCCCGTGACCCGCCGGACGGAAAAGTAACGATTCATCGGCATTTCGGAATGGTTCGTTTTGAAGATCAACCGAGATGGTATCTGTTGATTTTTTCTGCTCCGAAAACGTCACGTCATAAGCCACCCCCAACCACGCTTCATAATCTGGTTTTTCCTCAATAATGAGTTTCTCGAATCGGGCATGGTGTTCGGGCGAAACCGTGAAATGAATGCGTACCAGGCCATTCGCGTTAGCATAGGCTGCTCCTTCCACCAGATGTTCTTCAACCGGGGTGCGGGGACCGTCGGGATACCGATGAAATTTCAGAAGCCCTTTCGGCAGATTTCCGTAGTCAAGCCCTTCGTCGGTCAGCAAAAACCGAAGTATTGTAACGTGATCAGCGGTCGAAATGTCCTGATCTTTTGCAGCCATTGCGGCTTTAAGATCGTCATAAAATGCAAATTCCGTTAGGTGCTCAAAAAATGAATCAACCGATTTATCGCTCTTTCCATCCATTGCGGCAAACAATGATTTGAACATGCGCGTGGCAGCACCTGACGCAGGTACAAACTTCATCAATGAATAATCACCGGCTATTTCGTCAAACCGCCGGGTGTACGTGGTTAGTTTGTCTTCGTCGACCCGCACAATGCCGTCACCCACGGTGGCAGCCCGAATGGCATTAAGATACGGAAAGCCATTTACGAAATGCTCAATTTGGCTGTCAATTTTTTCGATGGAAATACCCTGAGCGGCTATCTGTGCGAGGTCTTGTTCGGTAAACATGGGGTGTTGCTGGTTTCTGGGGTCAAAACTACAATTTTTTGGCAATTGGGACAGTGAAACGTGGTACGTCCGCCTACTTCGGTACGCTCGATTCGCGTATGACAACGAGGACAAAATTTGTGGGCCTCCATGTCATGATAAGGAGACGTATCCCATTCGCGAACATGAATCAGAAACGATAGTGGGAAATCACGGTACGTAGCTTCGTACCGAATAGCTGTTTCGAGTACCAAACGAATTGCTATATGTAATTGCTCCATCTCGTTATCAGTCAAGATATTAGCCGGTTTTTCTGGATGGATTCGGGCTTGAAATAATACTTCATCAACAATCCAGTTGCCCAAACCAGCCGTGGTGCGTTGGTCTAGCAACACGGGTTTAATGGACGATTTTCGTTGACGAACACGCCCGCTCAATTCATCAAGAGTGATTTCCAGTCCGTCAGGCCCAATTTTCTTTTCAACCAAAAACTGGTCGATATTGGCAACTAACCCAACCCGCTCAAACTTACGGGGGCAAAGAAACCCTAAATTGAATCCGTTCTCGAAAGCAAACACAATGCGGGCGAAACGGGGCCTGTCGAGCGAAGCATGATAATACTGAAGATCGCCGGTCATGCCGAAGTGCATCCACACAATCACGGTAGGATCGTCGGTAAATACAAACAAATTTTTTCCAACCCGGCGCGTTCCCACAAACGACCGACCAGCCAGTCGTTCACTCAAAACAGCATAATCGGTAGTTAATAATTTAGGGTCTTCTACGTCTATATATGCGATTGATTGATGCAATGATGATGATTCCAGATATAGTCGTCGGATCTCTACTTCGGGTAATTCAGGCATGTTTTTTCGCTGAAAATGTCTGTTTCTTTACAACAAATGGAAGGGTATCTTCGTTTTGACTCTGTTCAACGAAAGTCTGTTTATTAGTCTATAGCTGAACTATATTTTCTGATAAGCCGTTAACTAACAATCTATTAGGAATTTCGTAGCGAGTGGCTATTTTTGGCCCTTGTCTTTCAAACAACTAACCCCCCTTTGAATGACACAGTCTTTACAAGTGCATGTTAAACTGTTAAATTCAAACTGATTATGGAGCAAAATCCCCCTCAAAAATCGCGAACGAACGGTGCCCTTTTGGCCGCCCTCATTTTAATGACAGGCTTGGCGGGCGTGTCGAGTTATCTCTACTTCACCACCAAGGAGAAGTCAGACACTCAGGAAGTTACGATAGCCGAGCGCGTTGAAGAACTCTCGAATACACGAGTTAAGTTAGACTCGATCTCAACGGCATTGGATGCTAAGATTGCAGAAGTTCAGAAACTGGGTGGAAATGTTGATGAACTCCTGAAAGTGAAAGCCGATCTGGAGCGCGACAAAGATGCCCTCCGTCGGGGTAACTCGGCTACACAGTCTTCAGCAAAGGCAATGATCGCGAAATACGATCTCAAGATCAAGGAATACGAGGCCTACCTGATGGAGAAAGACACAATGATTGTCAATTTGCAACGGGAAAATGGCATCCTTGTCACGTCTAATCAGACGTTGAACCAGGAAAACACATCTGTTAAAACGGAGCGACAGCTAGCCCGTGACTCAGTGGCGACATTTGCCGCCCAAAATCAGGAACTGGCAACGAAAGTGACACGGGCTTCTGCCTTGAAAGCCCAGAACGTGAAGATCTTCGCGGTTTCTTCGAAAGGTAAGGTTCGGGAAGACGATGCCTACAAAGCTAAGCGGTTAGAGAAAATCAAAATGGTTTATACCTTGCTCGACAATCCGCTGACTAAAGAAGAACCTAAAGATGTGTTTGTGCGTGTGCTGGATCCCGATGGTGCAATTGTGTCAGACATGGCCAATGGGTCAGGAACCTTTACGGTTGACGGCAACGAAACGGTTTATACGACCAAGCAAACAGTGAACTACGATAGCAAAGGCCAAACCGTTGAGCTGCTCTACACACGCGGAACAACCTACAAGCCAGGCAAATACACGGTTGAATTATACTCGGAAGGGTTCAAAATCGGTGCCGGTGAGTTTGCTGTTCGGTAAGCATCAGGATATAGATTAAATCGATTTTCAGAATAAAAAAGAAGGCGGCACTTTCCGAGTGCCGCCTTCTTTTTTAAAAGCATTACTTTCTAAAAGCCTATTTACCACCACTTGCGCAATGAAATTAATCGTAGCCGGCATCGGCACAGAAATCGGAAAAACAGTCGTCTCTGCCATTATCGTGGAGGCTCTGCAGGCTGACTATTGGAAACCCGTTCAGTCGGGAGCACTCGAAGATTCTGATACGGAGACAGTGCGCAACCTGATCAGTAACCCGCGCTCCTGTTTCCACCCAGAAACATATCGCCTTCGTGAGCCTTTGTCGCCCCACGCTGCCGCCCAAATTGATGGCGTTACCATTGACTTGAACAAAATCACAGTGCCCCAAACCGACAATTCATTGGTGGTCGAGTTAGCTGGTGGGTTAATGGTGCCCCTCAACAATCACGACCTCAACATCGACTGGGTTCAACGATCTGGTTTGCCTGTTGTGCTGGTTTCCCGGAATTATTTGGGTAGTATCAACCACACGCTTTTGTCAATTGAAGCCTGCCGAACGCGAGCGATTCCTATGTTCGGTATTGTATTTAATGGGCCAGAAGTAGCTGCTTCTGAATCGGTTATACTCAAAATGTCAGGATTGCCCTGCTTAGGTCGGGTCGATCAGGAAATGGGCTTAACAAAAGTTGTGGTCCGGCAATATGCGGAAAAGTTTTTACCACAACTTAATAGTATGCGTGCATAACATCTTATATTTGTCTATAAATTTTCCAGTAGAAAAAGAAACTATGGATGCATATGTTGTAGCCGGTTATCGCACCGCCGTTGGCAAAGCCCCACGGGGTGGTCTCCGTCTCACCCGCCCCGACGATATGGCGGCTGAGGTTATTAAACACCTCCTCGCTCAAGTGCCTCAACTTGACCCTACCCGCGTTGAAGACCTGATTGTGGGCAACGCCGTGCCTGAAGCCGAGCAGGGAATGCAAATTGCCCGGTACATTGCCTTATTGGCCTTACCCACTACTGTTCCGGGCCTTACTATCAACCGCTATTGTGGTTCGGGATTAGAAGCGATTGCCATTGCGTCTGCCAAAATTCATGCGGGTCTTGCCGACTGCATTATCGCGGGCGGTACAGAATCAATGTCGCTGGTGCCGGTGATGGGTTGGAAAACTGCCCTGAACTACGACATTGCTCAAAAACACCCAGACTATTATATTGGTATGGGTCTGACTGCCGAACAGGTGGCTCAACAGTTCAAGATCGGCCGCGATGAGCAGGATCAGTTTGCCTATGAGTCGCACCAAAAGGCATTGGCAGCTCAGACAAGCGGACGTTTCGATAAGCAGATTGTGCCAATTGCTGTGAAAGAAAACTATTTCGATGCGGCAAGCGGTAAGAAAAAGACCCGCGAATGGACAGTGTCTAAGGATGAAGGCCCCCGTGCCGACACCAGTGCTGAAGGGTTGGCCAAACTGAGGCCTGTGTTTGCGGCTGGTGGCTCTGTTACGGCAGGAAACTCCTCGCAAACCTCCGACGGTGCCGCTTTCGTGATCGTGATGTCAGAACGGCTGGTTAACGAACTGAATTTGAATCCAATGGGCCGCATGATTTCTTATGCTTCGGCAGGGGTTGAGCCGCGCATTATGGGCATAGGGCCGGTAGCCGCTATTCCAATTGCCCTCAAAAAAGCGGGCTTGCAACAAAATGACATTGACCTGATTGAGTTGAACGAGGCTTTTGCCGCTCAGGCATTGGCTGTTATCAAGGAACTCGATCTTGACAAGAGCAAAATAAACCCTAACGGTGGTGCCATTGCTTTGGGCCATGCCCTTGGTTCGACGGGTGCCCGCCTATCGGTGCAATTGCTTAACGAAATGGCCGAACGTCATCAGAAATACGGTATGGTTTCCGCCTGCGTAGGTGGTGGTCAAGGAGTTGCCGGTATTTTTGAGCGGCTTAATTAGGATGGTCGACGTTGGACCCGGGATAATGGATGTAAGAAGACTAGTAACCTTCCAGCGTCCATCATCCCGGGTCCAAGTCGTACCCCTCCCCTACTTCACCCGCAACCGTTGTCCAACCTCAATGGTATAATTAGGAAGTTTATTCAGGCGCATCACCTGCTCAATGCTCACTTTGTTGATGAGAGCCACTCGATAAACCGTCTGCCCCGGCCGGACAATGTGGTATTGAGCTATAATTGGATTACGGACCGATCTCTCAATCGGAATCCGCTCAATTTTAAAAATTGTTTTAAGCCTTGGTTCAGGTGAACTAGTTATTGCAGGGTTTAATTTAGTCCCCAAAACCGGATTTCTGACAATCAATTCCTGACCAATCCGAAGGGGAATTTGCTCCGAAAGTTTGTTCCATTTGTAAAGCTGGATAACTGTTACGCCATACAATCGTGAAATGGCATAATAGGTCTGTCCTGCCCGAACAGTGTGCCGTTTGACCTGTGGAGCCTTGGTGTTGGTTACGGCAGTTGCACTAATGACCGTTGCTGGCACAGGTTTTGAAATGGAGATGGTTGCCGTACTATCGACGGAAAGCGTATCGGAATTCACTGGTTTCGCTTCTGCTAATTGAGTCGAATCGACTACTGCACCGGGTGAATTTAAGCTTGAATCAGGTTGAGGAAGCAACACAGGCGGTTTTAGAACAGGTGGCAACTGTCGGTATTCAATGGGCTGATTACGGGGGCGAGACCGCTGAAGCCAAA
Organism: Cytophagales bacterium; assembly: GCA_031411995.1. Taxonomy (GTDB): domain Bacteria; phylum Bacteroidota; class Bacteroidia; order Cytophagales; family Spirosomataceae; genus Rudanella. Next base: position 127,645 of record JANOCD010000002.1, on the reverse strand, counting down.
TTAGTCGACCTGACGTAACGGACTGATTTGGCTCAATAGCATTGTATCGCAGCAAGTATCTGAGCCGAACACCATATATAGTTGAAACCTCCCATAGACTCTGTCCTCGTGCAAGTACATGAAAAGGTACCTTTGCCCGTCGAAGTTTTGAGGCCAGATAGTACACCTCGCCGGGTCTAACCACGTTCCGGTCTGTCATATCATTATAATCCAGAAACTTTGGCACCGAAATGCCTCCGTAATAGGCAAGGGTTATAACGTTATCGCCTGGCTGTGCCTGAATACCGGGCAAGCCATTGATTTCGTATAGCGTTATTGGTGTATTCAGCTTTGAGTTGACAGGATCCTGTCTGCGCAATATAGGAAATCCCAGATCGGGGCCAGGTGGGTTTTGTTTAGCGTTTTCGAGCTTTCCAGTCGCAGCCGCATATTCCTCTGGTAACATTCGAACCAAAACCGGGTAAGAACCCTCAGTTGGGATGGCAGGGCCACGCAACCAGCCATCAAATGGCTGCAGCCGATCTGTAGGCAGATTATACTGAAACGCAACATCGCCTAATGTTTGACCACTACTTTGCGTATGTGTCCATAGAATAAACGTTCGGTTTGGTCTGAAAGTCGGTTCTTCGTGATTAAATACCAACCTCCGAGCGAGTAATTTCCAAATAAGTGCCGGACTATTTGGGTCGAGTACGGCATATGTATCACTGCCCGTTAGCCGCTCAACCTGAAGAGAATCTCCAACCTGAATAAACTGAATGACCGTTCGAAGCGCATTCGCATTTCGTTGATAAAGGCGAGCCAAGTAGACTACGGCGGCTTCTGTTGTCAATAGGGGATGATTTGGTTCATCTACAACCCCTGTAGATCTTAAACCGAGTTGTTTTTGTAAGGATGGGACAATGTTCCAATACCCGTTTTTGGGATCCAGAGGTATAGCTAAAAACCTGAAATCAACTGGTAGTGCCGCCTGTTGGATCGACGACTGAATCAGTGGGTCTAATAACCGTAACTGCTCCATATGGTCATTCAGTGCAGACCGATCTGCATACAGTCGATTTACCTCTTGCTGAAGCCGTTGTTGGCCCTGTTCATTTAATGATACAACGGTGCCTCCGAACTCCACGGTGTTTCCCACCTCGGTTCGGGTTTGAGCCTTGCTACAGATGTGTAAAAAAAATAGGGCTACAAGTATTCCATGATGAACGCCGAAGAACGCCTTCATTAACCGTGACAAACCGTAATGTTGCTAAATATGGGTTAGTACAACCTGCTCTTTTTAAGAACAGATAACGATTTTTTTACGACAAAAATCTAATTGTCCTATCAAATATATCGTCTACTATTTAACATAAATTCAACTTATTTATTGCTCCGCTCAGTCAGATAACCGAACTCAATAAGTTCCTTTTCCAGCAAGTCCTCGATACGGGAGCTGGCTTCCATAACAATATAAAATTCTTTCCGATCCATCCCATCATCCGATTCTACCCACTTCCAGTCTTCTGCAGTTGCGTCCAGAATTTGAACAATACTACTGAGCTTAACGGGGTCTCTTTCACGTTTTAACAGCGACTCTGTATTAGTTATATAAAGCACAATCTTCTCATCTTCAAGCCATTGAAGATCATTGAGTGAGTCGTTTAAGGCATCAAGATTATACGTTAACAGAGGAAACTCCAGCACGTCAGCTACTTCTTCATAAAACTGTCGGAGAGTAGGTATTTTACCACCATCAAGATGAGCAATAAAGAAATCTGAACCTCCGAACTGTTTTTCAAGGTCTTCTTCCGACTGACTTAGCCAGATATTTGGGATTGCCGACATAAGTACTACTTGATTTCGATGAATGAATTATAATGGTCTCTTGTGTACCATGCCCGACCATCTGAGCTGGTAATAAGCCGTTCTACACCTCTGTTCCTACCCTGTACTTTAGGATTTACATCCCATTCCTGGTAGTTTATTCGCCCACCTTCAAGGTTATTACGGGGTAAATGACCCTCAAAATTACCAAATCGTCTGCCACCAACGTATCCCTTTGGTGCATGTCTTTCCTTTAAAACATAAGCGAGTACGTCATGCACCTTTTGAGGGATTACTTCTCGCTGGTTCTGCCCAGAGGCTCCTGATCTACTATAGCCCTGTTTTTTTGCTTTGGCATGGTATTTGTCGAAGGGTTTATTGTACTGATCTTTTATACGTTTGTTCTCATGGTGCTGATCGGTATATCCGTCAGAAGGATCATGATTATATGAATACTTGTTTGAATTGTCTTTACATGCCGCCCCAAATAGAGTCAAAAAAAGTAGTAAAACCCAAGCAAAGCGGCAAAAATGAGTGTACATGTAGGAATTGGGTTGATATTAAAATTTCAGCTTAAAGCCTATTAATTTAGAGGGCTAATGGGCATTTGGGCCTAAATTTAGCAACCAGGTAAGAAATAGGGATTAATATGTTTAAAAAGATCATTAAAATCCCAACGGCAACTTGATATTGCATAATAGCAAGTTTATCTTTGAATATCAGTAGAACAAAAAAGGGGCTTTTTGAGTTAATGATACAAACTTTTTTGTTCGCACTGTAAAACCGAACTGTTGCTTTTAACCACTGCCTAAGAGATTAGTAAGATGAGAAAATTTCGTTTGTACATGTTGTTCCAATGGGCTTTTTTTCTGCCTATCATATTGCCTCTCTGTTTAGCGTTTGGTGCCATCCAAGGTGCCGTTACAATGGCAGAACGTGTGTTTAATCAAATGTTGACTGATGTGGCTGATGCGTCTCAGACAGAGACAACTGCATCATTAGAATAACAAGGACATGCTAAAGAGGTCAAAAAGAGACCCGTAACCCTGCCTGATGGCAATGGTTGCGGGTCTCTTACATTTGCTATATCCCCTCAAAATATAAAATCAATACAGAAAATCAATGTTCTTATCTGTGATTTGCTCCTGATCCAATTCCAGAAACTCCTCCCAGAATGGATCGCGCGGAACGCCCGCTTTACAGATAATGGGCCGATCCGGTGTGCCAGCTTGTTTAACGGGGTGCATAAAATATAACCGGCGAGCATGAAGGTATATTTTCTTATCAGGGGTTTCACGATCATAGCCGTATTTCATGTCACCTCGAATCGGACATCCAATTTCAGCCAACTGTGCCCTGATCTGATGGGGCCGCCCCGTTAGTGGCTCAACTTCCAGCAAATAATGTTCGTTGATTTTACCCAACACCCGATAGGTCAGTTCAGCCCGTTGTGAACCGGGAACTTCGTAGGTATGGGTGCTGACTTGGTTTTTGAGTTCATCTTTCACTAACCAACTCACTAGCTTGTCGCTTTTTTCGGGTGGCTTTTTCCGAACAACTGCCCAGTAGGTTTTTTGCACCTGCCGTTTCCGGAAAATCTCATTCATGCGCTCCAATGCTTTCGAGGTACGGGCAAACACAACGAGGCCACTTACTGGTCGATCAAGCCGATGAACGGGATGCAAGAAAACATCACCGGGTTTATTGTACTTTTCCTTGATATAATCTCTTAACATCTCCACCAGAGACTCATCGCCGGTGCGGTCGCTTTGCACCAGAACACCCGGTTCTTTATTGATGATAAGCAGGTGATTGTCTTCATAGACAACCTGATAAGGCGGGAGTTTCTTTTTCATAATAACATACCCTAACCGAACCGTCGGACCGCCCCGAAGGGGGCAATGCTGGCGCACGTGTTTCGGCCAAAGGCCGTACTGTTGATGCGGCAGCACTGCCCCCTTCGGGGGTTAGGGGGCTGTTGATAACTCAGTAGGCTTCCTTTTCGTTCGGAAATTCGGCTGTCTTCACATCGTCCACATAATGAGCAATGGCATCAGTCATAATGGTATGCAAGTCAGCATACCGGCGCAAAAAGCGTGGTTTGAACTCTTTAGTAATACCCAGCAAGTCGTGCAGCACCAGAATCTGCCCATCGGCATGTGGGCCTGCCCCAATTCCAATGGTGGGAATGGTGAGTTTTTCAGAAACTTGCTTGGTGAGCATGGAGGGTATTTTTTCGAGTACAAGCCCGAAACAACCCACCTCCTGCAGCATCGTAGCATCGTCTATCAACTTCTGAGCTTCGGCTTCTTCTTTTGCCCGCACGGCATAGGTTCCAAACTTGTAGATCGACTGGGGAGTGAGACCAAGATGCCCCATAACCGGTACGCCCGCACTCAGAATTCGCACAATGGATTCGCGGATTTCTTCACCACCTTCCATTTTCACAGCGTGGGCACCCGACTCTTTCATGATTCGGATGGCCGACCGTAGGGCTTCCTCTGAATTGCCTTGATAAGAACCAAACGGCAAATCGACAACCACCAACGCTCGTTTCACGGCCCGCACCACCGAACTCGCGTGGTAGATCATTTGGTCGAGGGTGATGGGGAGGGTTGTTTGGTGGCCTGCCATAACGTTGGAGGCTGAATCGCCTACCAGAATCACCTCGACTCCGGCCGCATCGACAACGCCCGCCATTGAATAGTCGTAGGCAGTGAGTGCTGATATTTTTTCACCCCGGTTTTTAAGTTCCTGAATGGTGTGCGTTGTAACGCGCTTGATGTCGGGGTTATGAATAGACATGACTTTTCGTTTCAAGTTTCAGGTTTCAAGCTTCGCTGTTTCAAAGAGTCTACAACAACGTTTTAAACGTGAAACAGCGAAGCTTGAGACCTGAAACACTTTATCTGGGTGCAAGCCAGGTTTCGGGGTTCATTTTAGCAAATTCTTTCCAGACCTGGAATTGAAGTTCAGATACGCCTTTTGCATCTGTAGCTACAACGCCAATGGTTTCGCGGGCTTTCACACGCTGCCCCACCCGAACCGAAACGCTGCGGAGTTTAGCGTAGATGGTGAAATAATCGCCGTGCTGAATGGCCACCACGTTGTTACTACCCATCACGTATTCCACGTTCATAACTACGCCTTCGTAAACCGCCCGAACAGCTTCGCCAGAATTGGTTTGAATGTCGATGCCGGGGTTCGAGATATTGATGCCCAAAACCGGGTGTTTGTGAACCCCAAACCGATCCGATACAAACCCCCGCTGTACAGGCCACGGCAACCGTTTCCGTGATGCAGCAAACGATGAGGCCAGTGCCGATTCAGCGTCATTCAGATTGTTGTCGCGACGGGTGCGGTCCGATGGTTCGGCGGGTTCTACTTTGCGGGGTGCTTCCCGTTCGGGTTCTGGCTCAGCCTTGGCAATAGGGCGGTCTTCAGTTGGTTTGGCGCGGGCAGCGGCTTCCTCGGCACGTTTACGTTCGGCAGCACGGCGGGCGGCTTCGGCACGGGCAATGCGCTCGCGTTCGGCTTTTTCGCGGGCGGCCCGCTCACGGGCTTCACGGGCGATAATCCGCGTAATCATGCTTTCTAAGCGGGCCACCGACCGGCGGCTCTCGGTCAGTTCCTCTTGAAGTTGACTCTCCTTCTGACTTAATTGTTTAACGACTTTATCCTGTTCGCCTTTCAGACTTTCGAGTTTTTTCGATTCACTGAGCTTGGCTCCAATTGTATTTTTTTGCTGTCGGCGTTTCTTTTCAGAGGTTTGCTGCTTATCCTGAATCATGGTTTGCACCTGCTGAATCTGCCGCACCTGTCCTTGCCGGGCGGTGGAATATTGTTTCAGATACCGATAGCGGGCTATCAACTGATTAAAGTTATCGGCCGCAAACAAAAAGCCAAGCGGATTGATTTGCTGTCGCCGACGGTCGGCGCGGGCAATCATCTCAGCGTATTCTTTTTTGAGTTTGTTTAAATCGGTAGTGAGTTTTTCGCCCGCCCGACGGAGTTCACTAATCTCGGTGGTAGTGAGGTTGAGGTCTTCGTTCAGCAATTCGATTTGCTCTGTTTGAGCCTTTATCTGCTGATTGAGTGCTTTTAATTGGGCTACCGTTACCTCTTTGGCCGACGTTGTTTTTTTTAGCACCGCCCGAATCTCGGACATTCGCTCGAGGTTTTGTTTTTTTTCACGTTCCAACGCCTGCCTGCTACGGGTTTGCGCCCAAACAGGCAATGCGCCCGTCCCGGCAACCAATAGCAGGATAGTAAACAAACAGGCAGATGTACGAAAAGCACTCACAATATAGCGGGGTTCACAGTCTTCGGGTGTAATTTTTGGGAATACTGAATGGAAAGCCAGGATTTTTATCCACTAATTCGACTTTGTTATGCCGAATTTGTAACAATTTCTGGTAAAACTGCCCATCCGTATCCGATTTGTAATCCAATGTAATCAGGCTGGTATAAGGGAATAAAAAACTGTTAAGTGCCTTAAAGTCAGCGTAGTCGAGCCGTAGGGTATTTTTAGTTGGTTGCTCCGTTACCATCAATTTCTTGAGTTTACGGTCGTCCTCGCCAATATAGTTCTCTACCAAAACCTTGCCTTCGCTTTGCCGAAGCAACAAGTAATCGCGCTCATTTTTGATCTTCTGTGCTGGTCGTTTTGGCAGGGGCAGGTTGCCCACAATCAGTGCCTGAAGCAAATCGTAGCTGAGGTCGAAATTGAACTGCCGGCTTAACGTAGGAAAATCATAGACTGAATATTCACTGTGAATTTTATCTAAGATAATAATGCTGTCGCGGGTGGCAATGCCCCGTGCGGCCTCAATGCCCAGTTTTTGCACCGAAAACCAGATTAAACTGTCTTTCCGTACCCGAATGTTCATACTGGCGTTCTCGGTGTTCTCATCCTTACTTTTGATGTTGAACTTCGACTTGGCCGTGAGGTATTTAAAATCAATTTCGGCTACGTTGGCGCGGGCTTCTTCAATACCGGGTCGTGGCCGGGGAACCTCCGTTCGGGGAACGTCCGTTCCGGGCACAGTAGCCGATATGGGTATTGGTGAAGTCGTTCTGACCGTATCGAGTGGAGTGGAGTTGCCAGCCACACGAGTTGTATCGGCGGTGGGGGAGGGAGGAGCCTTTTCCATAACCCGCTGACGACGGCACCCTTCAGAGGTGATGAGGGCAATCAGGAGCAATCCAATCAAAAATGGGTTATTCATAGATTTTGCCAGAAGCGATTTTCTTCTCTAACTGCTGGCTGTTTTCGCCTTTTAGTTTTGCTTTTTTCCACTGCTCCACGGCCTTCTCTTTCTCTCCCAACTGGAAAAGCACATCTCCATAATGTTCCAAAATCGTACCACTTACGCCATTTGGATCGGCAGCCACTGCTTTTTCCAGAAAGGTACGCGCTTTGGCATAGTCTTTCATAATGTAGAGGACCCAAGCGTGCGTATCTAAGTAGGTAGCACTATTTGGGTTACGCTCCACGAGGCTGGACGACATCTCTAAAGCCCTCGGTAAGTTCTCTTTACGAAGCGACAGGAAATAGCTGTAGTTGTTGAGTACGTGGTCGTTTCGGGGGTCGTCTTTCAACACCATTTCATAAGCTGCATCTGACTTGGCATGGTCGCCGAGGCCGTTATAGGCATCGCCAAGCTGGGCATTCACCGCTTTGAGCATGTTTTCTAACTCAGCATTGGGCGCATTGGCCAGCAGTTTGCGACTTTCTTCGAGCGACTCGACTGCTTCCTGGTACTTGCGTTTATAGAGGTTGGCCGAACCGTTCGAGTACCAGAAAAGGCCCTGATTCGGGAATACCTCCAATGCTTTCTGCGAATGTGTTAGGAGACTATCCACCTGGTTCAGTTCACCATCTAACTGGAGCAGAGCACCCCACACTTCGTAGGTTGATCCGTCGAGTTGAGACGCTTTCAGATAGAGGTCGCGGGCTTCCGCTTTTTTGCCTTGCTGCGCCATTAAATCGGCCAGCATAATTTGAGAACGGGCATCTTTGGGGTGCGTTTTTGCCAGTTCCTGAGCCAGTTTCAGCGCGTCCTGTTGTGACCCGGCACTGTTGTCGGACAAACCTACGTAGCTCGACAGAATCCGGGCTTTCAGGCCCGCTTCGAGGTTGGGGTTGGCAAAAACAAAATCGAGTTCTTTGCGGGCGCGGGTCATATCGCCCTTTTTGCGGTATATCTCGGCCAGCAGGACGTGGGCTTGTGGAAGTTCAGAACTAATTTTGAGTGCCCGTTCGAGCCAGCCAACTGCCTGATCGTCTCGGTCGTTGGCCATCAATAATTCGGCTCCTTCCACGAGGTAATCTGGGTCGCTGGGTTCGTAGGCAACAAGGCGTTCGGCCTCTTCAACAGCCTTATCTACCTTGTTCTGTTTGAGGTATATGCGTTGTTTCTGGCGGGTAATTTCTTCGTTCAGACCCAACGCACGTTCCACCCGGTTATACGTATCGAGTGCTTTGTCAGGCTTATCATCAAACAAATAAATAGCGGCCAGTTCAACGCCATACTCCATATTGTCGGCATTTTGCTTGAGCAGGCCTTCATAGAGTTGTTCGGCTTCGCCATAGCGTTTTTGCTTCACAAACAACTCCGCCAACATGAGAGTATAAAACTTATTCGATTTGTCGAGTTCGTAAGCTTTAGTAGCGTGGGGAATAGCCTCGGCCACTTTGCCGGTTTTTACCAATGCCTGAGCCGTGGCATATTGAGCAGCCGCGTTATTGGGTTTTTGTTTCAGAAGTTTCTCGAACTGAGCCAGCGCTTTGGTTGGCTCATCGGTCATCATGTATTTCATCCCCTCAGCAAACGATGTTTCATCGTCGAGCCGGGCGCGGGTAGGATCAACGGGAATAGCCGCTGTCAGGGACAATGGCTGGGTTGTTGGAGCTGGTGAGCTGGGTTTCTGTGCCTGCGCAGGTGTCAGCGTTAGGCTGACCATCACACCTAATAGTCCGAGAAGCCACCGATTAGGTGAGCTACGGCGGGGGACAGAAGATTCAGGAAGGGACAGAAGCGGTTGCATATCAATTTATTACCCAAAACGCTTTAGCTGGCGTTCTATTGCCAGTAGAAACAGGTTTTGGTGTAATAGACAAAGGTAACGCAAACCGCTAAGATTCTGTTATAGTTGGCGGAATGCCCTAATTCCCCAACCACCTATGGATAAACTGCTGACCATTGTTGAACATCACATCGCGGACAAGTGCTTTTAAGTTCGTCATGTCCACCTCACCAGCGGTATCTCGTTTGAGAAGAGGTTGGCCGCCGTTTTCTTTACGATAGGCTTTTTCGGCGACGGGTAGCCACCGAAGCAGGTTTTGCTCCAGCTCGTTCATCTGACTAATGTCTCGGCAATTGATGAGGGGATTGATGAGTCCGTCGTAATCGCTGCCGATGCAGATACGTTTCCACAAATCAGGAAGATCAACGCTAGTGCGAAGCAGCCCAACGGAAATAATGTGGAGCAAATTGAAACAGAACGAAAGCGGGTGCCGCTCCTGCCGGGTTGGAACCAGAAAACTCTCCATTGGCTCACTCGTCAGTTGGGCGAAGCGTTCGGGGAAGAAGTGCCGAAACTCACCAGACGACATAAACTCGTTGGTTTCGCCGGTTGAAAGCGTGTCGTGCCATCCCAGAATCCGTACGTCCAAACTCACACCGATAAGTCCGTTGCTTTCCAGAATAGTCTCAATGTCCTCGTCCATGAGGTTGACCGTCCAGGCATTGTAGGTAAATTCTGAGTTGATTGCTCCCCACCGCCCGGCTGTTTTTCGCCCGGTTTTTAGTTCGATCACCAAATCGCCCGAGTCTAATTTGACGCGCCGGGCGGTCTCCAAGGCTTCTTTCCAGGCCGAAATTGAGTAGCCCGTCACCCCGGCATGGCTGCAAATGACAGGAATGTTATCAAAACTTCCTTTTCGAAAAGTGTATAAATCCTGCCGAGATTTCAGACTCATGTGTTTTACGTCAATGATGACCGGGGCTGGTTTAGTTGCCCCGTCAACATCCACTTCGAGGGTATAGGCCGCCCGAACCACATCGAATCCTTTTGCCGAAATGCCGGTACTAACGGGAATACTAGCCTGGTTTTTCAACATTTTCATCCCGTAGGCATGGGTGGCCAGCAATTGCTCGTCGATGTGCGATAGGTGGGTCAATACCAGATAGCACAAATCCATGTTTTCGTCCCAGAGAGCCTGTTGCAATTGCCGGAGACTTTGGGCCGGGTCGGGTGTAAAATGATTCAACAAATCCGTTGAAAAAGCGTCGTTGGCACTCGCTGGTTTAACCTCGGTTTTGTTGTCGGGCACACCAGATTCGCCAATCATAGTTCGGCACAGGCCATGCCCGCCTTCCAAACTCATTACCAACCGGGTTTTGTTGCTGGAAACGGCAACATCAATCGGCGTTTTTCGCGTCAGTATTTCTATTATTTTTTTATCCCGAAGTTGCTTATACAGATTGAGTTCGCGGATGAGCAAGCCGTAATATGATACCTTTCCGTCGCGGACGGCCCGCATCAATTCCTGACTGAGCGGGCGGGTTGCATTGGAGTTCAGAAGTTTACCAAAAAGTCCGTCTCGTGAAGTGAAAAGCCGCTCCACAGGACACAAAGCTGCCACACCGAGCGATAAGGTAGCCCGACCCATCTGATCGAGACAAGACTGGCTTTCCAGCATATGCAAAAACTCCTTATCGAGCAACTGTAAAATCGGCCCGCCAAATTGCAGGGATTTACCCAGTTCGTCAACCGTATGGCCGGGCGGGTAAGTGGGGCTAAACTGAGTGATGAACTGCTTGAAAATGGGATGCAGGTGGAAATCAAAGTAGGAAGTTGCCATGATCGTGTGTCGAAAATAGGGATGGAACGAGGTGGGTTATTGGTTGAAATACTGCTGGAGTAACGCATCGGAATCGACGGTTTCCACACCCGATTCGGCGCGGGCAGCGGGCGAAAGGTTGGGCTTCACAAAAGCCGCCATTGCCTGTTGAGCGCGTTCGGTAAGCGGAAAATCACCCGTCAACGACTCCACCGAGTTGGGTCGAATTTTGCGTTTAAGCAGGTTCCAGAAGAAATGAGCGGCTTCGGCAAGCCCCAAATCCGACGGGCGACGGGGTGCGATGTTGGCATAGGCGTGTTCACTCGGTTTGGGTACTATGGGGGCCGTGTTCAGTAGTTTGGTAAGGTCAAGCACCCCGGCTCCGTAGCGGTCAACGGGAAGATTAGCATTGAGCCGTGCCGAACTTCTGAGTGCCTGCCGGAACGCTTCAACGATTTGCCAAGGCAGATAGGCTTTGAGTTCGTCGGCGTAGCGCGCCCGCCAAAGCAGAGCCGCCGAGGCCACGTGTGGCGTGGCATAGCTTGTGCCGCTACCATACACCATGATTTCCTTTTTATCCTTGTCCACAAACGGAACATAGACATCTTCGCCGGGGGCCGAAATATCAACTTCCTTCCCCTTACTACTTTTGTCCCAAGGCTGGTCGTCGGGGTTAATAGCAGCCACCGCAATACTGCCGGGATACAGGGCCGGGGCAATAACCAGCCCAACTTCGTTGCCAGCCGCGCAAACCCAGATTACACCCCGTTCATAGGCTTCCCGCGCAATGGCATCAAGCATAGGACGGGGGTACGTTCCCATGCACATATAGAGTACGTCGGCTCCGCCCCGCATGGCCACGTTGGCTGCTTCGACCACCTCTTTACCCCGCCCGATAATAATTACCGACTGAGACACCCGATACGGAATCAATGGACTGATTCGCTGCCCGTTACGCACCAGAAGCCCCCCATTTCCGTGGTGTTCACTGGCGAATTTTCCGCCAATAACAAGGCTCGCTGTGCGCGTGCCGTGACCCGGAAATTTAAAGAAGAAACGAGCTTCTTCATCGCGGGCATCATGGTCAACTGAAATCGCGTCGTGGTCGAGATCAAGGTTGTAGCCGCCCAACACGTTGCTGTGGTCGGAGTAGCCCGTGTCCATTTGCACCAACTGGAGTTGGGGCAAGTTCGCGAGCAGTTTGTCGCGGTCGGGTTTAGTCAAGTTCGCTAATGGATCACCAACGGGGCAGTTGATGGCAAACCAATTCCACCACCGTTGCTCTTTTCCTTTTATGTCGGGATGAACGCTTTTTTTGGCTTCGACAACCCACTTTTTTGCTGACCATTTGGCCATAAATTCGGTCTCGTTGGGCTTGGCTGTTCCTGAATTAAAAATGGCCGATTCGGTCAGGCGGCTTTCCGAGGAGGGGTCTGTCAGGCCAACATCAGTGTAGGATTCCAGATCGGGGCGGCAGGTTTCCACATGGGGTAGGTTTTCAATGTCAGCCGCCACTAACCAGGGATGGCGGTTCGTTTGTACGGCGATATACCGCATTCGGCGCAAGGCCGGCACAACCGTATCTGGCAACATGGGTGCATCGTTCACCAGTCCCGGAACCAGTTTAGCCGCTTTGTCTTCCCAATCGTCTTGCATGGTAGGTAAATCGCTCAGGACGACTTCAAAATGGTACATAGCCGACAGTTCAGGCTTAGATACGACAGGGCCACTAAATTCGGTGCGGGGCGAAATAAGCGTGGGGGTCATGTGTAGTGAGGGTTTGGTAGGTATAACGATTGTTGCGTTTTGGGCTTCTATGATTTTGGCGCGGGCTGGTTGCATGGATGCCGGAACGGACAGTTTATTGAACGCTTCGACAATACAGCTTACCCGGATGCCCTCGTTGCCGAGCCAGTCCACCATATCGTCGCCATCGCCGGGCCGGAGCGGAGTGCCGTCTCGCCGGAGCCAGTTGCCCGCCGGGTCTTTGCGCGGAATGGCACTATGGTGCAGAGCCACCGCTTCGCCCGTTCCCAAACCCAACACCAAACTCCCCGACGAACCGGGCTGGGTATCAGACTCATAGATCAGGAAATTGTCAGTAAGCGTCAATAGGCGAATATCCTTCAAGACAATTTTTTTGTAATCACCTTTGGGGTGCTGAATCACAACGCAGTATTCCCCCTCGATAATCTTACCCAACTTGGGGTCTAATTGTACGTAGCCGAATGGATCGAGCGAACCGCCCCCCGCGTTGGTTGGCTCCACCGCGACGAGTGTAAAATCCAGTCCACTGAACGGGGTGTTGGGATCGGCTTTAAAGGTGGAGGTCAGAAAAAATTGATCGGGCCGAAGGTGGAACGTGATGGGTTCCAAAAACCGGTTTTGGTCGCCCAGCTCATAACTAAACTGAGCCACCGTTCGGGTTGCCGTGTCGGCATCGGGTAACACGTGGTTATTGGTAATCAGCACATTGGGCGCAATTAGGCAACCTGTTCCGTAGCCCGTAATCCCACGCGGCCCGGTTGTTACGAGCCGACAAACACTATTGGAAAAGCGGAGAATTTTGCGGAGAATGGCTACGTCTTGAAAATTAGCCAGGCCATTGACTCGTTCAAGTGCCTGCTCACGCTGCATTCCCTCGCGGGCCAGTCGGCGGTTAAGCTGGGTTTGGTCGTCCGTAATATCCGTGATTGCTCGAAGTCCATCGCGGTTTTCGGCAATTCCGTTTCTAACCCGGTCGATTTCCTGTAAATAGGTCGTGTAGTTTCTGTAAGCGTAGTCACCTAAATAGAGCGACTTTTCGGTTAAAGGGGCGGAAGGAGCCATAGCAAGCAGGGATTGAAATAAGCTTGCCCGAATGTATGTAGATTGTTAGTAATCAGATAGCTGATACTATTAAACGTGATCTTTTTTATGACGAATTTATTTAGCGTCGTAAAAGTGAGAGAAGGTTAATGGCTTCATAGGGTATAAAAAAAGCACCCAACTTAGATTGGGTGCTACTGCTTTACGCTAAAATCATCTGGCTATCCTACTTCCCGGCCACAGCCCCCTTTCGGGTTTTGGCCTTCTGTATGACCCATTGTCCTACTTTTTCGCCCATTGCCGCGCCATTATCCAAAGCCGACCGGTAGTGAATTCCTCCATACAGCCGACTGACCGAGGCCTGGTTAGCCGCGTCCTTAAATGATTTGAACGAGCGAACGCCGTGACCATATTTGAACTCTGTCGAATCCGTAAAAGCAATATTATCGCCAATCAAGTTGGTCAGCACGGTAGCCGCAGCCGCCGAAATGGTGCTGTGTCCGCTTGGATACTCAGGGAAGGGGGGCGTTTGCAGGAACGGAGTCCACTTTGGATCAAACGACTTGTTGATGACCGTTTCAGGTCGCACGGTTTTGGTCCGGTATTTCTCGTCCCAACAAGCCACAAAGCCATCGGCTAAGGCAAAGGAAGTCAGCGCGTAAGCCTCAACTGTTTGCATTAAGTTCAGCTTTTTCTGACGGGCCACCGTCTCCGCAATAGCCAGCCAATGACCACCCGGAGTCATTTTTTTGGAGGCATACGACACGTGACCGGCCACGTTCATCACAAACGCATTATCGTCCCAGAAATAGGCAATGTCCTGTTGCTCTTTGCTCAAGTTTTTACCTAATTCATACACCTCCATCAGTTCTTTTCCATAGGGCGTTCCCTTGGCTGTGCTGAATGGAAACGGGCGGGGTGGCTGAAACTGATTGCAGGTATCCATGACCCAGCACCGAATCTTATTCCATTGAGGTTCAGCGGCATCCATGTAAGCCGGGGGCGTTGGCACCCAGGTTCCTTCTTCGTTGGTAACGGTATGTTTAAACCCCCGTGTTTGCTTATAGGAGTCTTTGGCAGCATAGTCGAGAATGTGTTTGGCAACAGTCTCACCGTAGGCCATCGAGCGGTCATAGACTTCGTCGGGGACACCGTCTTTTTTGTATTGCTCGTAGAAGGTCGGTTCAAACTCGTCGTAGAAGTCGGCGGAGAACGTTAGGGCGCGGGCCACGGTCAGGAATGCACGAGCTGAAGCCAAGGGGAAACAATATTCCTGCCCGGCTTCGGGTTTTGGCCCCGCCGTGAACCGTTTCATTTTTCCCCCAAGGGACTCATAATTGGCATCAAATGGCACAAGTGCTTCGTAACCGGCTAGGTTCGCGTATCCATAAATGCGACTGGCCACCGGGGGCGAAAAAATATCGTGAATAACAACTTGAGTCAGTTTTTCTAAAGCGGCATTATATCGTTCAGGATCCGCAGCTTTGGCGTTGTACTCGGCAGGGGTAGCCGACTTCTGGCAACCGACAACAGTACACAGAAACATTGCCAGCAGCCAGCTATAAAGAAGCGATTTTTTCATGGTTGTAGAAGTTGTTGTACAAGACATTTTAGCCCCTAAATCCCCTAAAGGAGACTTACTTTAACGCCGGACCAAGTTTCCTTTAGGGGATTTAGGGGCAGGGCCAATTGTTTTTCAGAGGTCAAACACCTACAAAATTAACGAAATGCATGGCAATTTTTGGAGAAAATGGTGGAGCATTCATACCCTTTTAACATTTCTATGCCCCGCTTGACATTTCTGTCTGTTGCTCCTTCGTAATCATCGACTGTATATCGTATTTTTACAGAAGATTCTTCGTCGCAATTATCCTTTTACATGAGAAACCTACGCTGGTTACTGGTAGTAGCCGTTAGTTTGCAATCTGTTTACGCGCAAACTCCCCCCTCCACCTTTAGTGCGAATACGCGCTTTGAACAACTCGGTCCAGTCCTGCCAACGCCCAATACGTTCCGAACATCTTCGGGCGCACCGGGAAAAGATTATTTCCAGAACCGCGCCGATTATGACATCAAAGCCGAACTGGATGATACTAAACAAAAGCTCACCGGCTCTGAAACCATCACGTATTTCAACAATTCGACCGACGCGCTGACTTACCTGTGGGTGCAGTTGGACCAAAACCTGTTTCGGCCCGATGCCGATGGCAACACCGCCCGTACTAACAGCATCAATGCTGAACGGGGTGCCTCAGCAGCTTCGCTCGATCCAAGTGCAAACTTGAAGGGCAAAAACTATGGCTATAATATTACGTCAGTGCGCGATGCCGCCGGGAAAGCCCTCAAGCACACCATCAACCAGACTATGATGCGGATTGACCTGCCCGCGCCTTTAGCACCCGGCAAGTCGGTTGTGTTTGGGATCGACTGGAATTTCCTGATTGTTGATGCCAACAAAACGGGTGCAAGGTCGGGGTATGAGTTTTTCCCGAAAGACGGCAATTACGTGTACGAAATGGCGCAGTGGTTCCCCCGGATGTGTGCCTACGACGATGTGAACGGCTGGCAAAACAAGCAATTTCTGGGTCAGGGAGAGTTCACGCTCATTTTTGGTAATTATAAGGTCGCACTGACCGTCCCGAACGATCACGTGGTGGGGGCAACAGGCGAACTCCAGAATGCCTCGCAAGTGCTCACTTCTACCCAGATGTCACGCTGGAACAGTGCCAAAGCTAAAGGCGACAAACCCGGCGAAAATCCAGTTCTGATTGTAACACAAGCTGAAGCTGAAGCCGCTGAGAAAGGAAAGCCGACCGGCACCAAAACCTGGATTTACAAAGCTAATAACGTGCGGGATTTTGCTTTTTCGAGCAGCCGCAAGTTCATTTGGGATGCCCTGAACCCCAATGTGGAGGGCAAGCGTGTATGGGCCATGTCGCTTTACCCAAAAGAGGCTAACCCACTTTGGGGACAATATTCAACCCGCTTGGTGGCCCACACGTTGCGATCGTATTCGCGCCGGACATTTGGCTACCCGTATCCGGTTGCCTATTCGGTTCACGGCCCGGTAGGTGGCATGGAATATCCGATGATGTGTTTCAATGGTGCCCGCCCCGAAGCCGATGGAACCTATTCGCAAGGCACCAAAAACTTCCTGATCTTAGTGGTTATCCACGAAGTGGGCCACAACTTCTTCCCTATGATTGTGAACTCCGACGAGCGGCAATGGTCGTGGATGGACGAGGGACTCAACAGTTTTTTAGAAGGTTTGGCGTGTTTGGAGTGGGACCCTAACTTTCCGGCCACAGGCATCGAACCTCAGTCGATTACGCCCTACATGCGGCTCGATGCCACGCAGCAAGTGCCGATCATGAGCAGTTCCGACAATATTACGCCCAACACCTTTGGCCCCAACGCCTACAGCAAACCGGCTACAGGTTTGAATATCCTCCGGGAGACGATCATGGGCCGCGACCTATTCGACTATGCATTTAAAGAGTACTCGCGCCGGTGGATGTTCAAGTCGCCCAGCCCGGCTGATTTTTTCCGCACGATGGAAGACGCTTCCGGCGTTGATTTGGACTGGTTCTGGAAAGGTTGGTTCTATGGTGTGCAACCCGTTGACCAGTCGCTGGTGAAAGTTGACTGGTTTCAGGCCAGCAGCCAGAACCCGGAGATTGTGAAAGCCGAAGCTCGTGCGGCTGCCCAAAAGCGGCAGAACACGATTAGCAAACAACGCGACGCTACCGAAAAGGGCAACACCGTTGTGGCTCAGGACAGCACCATGAAGGATTTTTACAACTCCTATGACCAATTTGCCGTAACCGAAGCCGACAAGAAAAAGTATCAGGATTATTTGGCAAGCCTCACGCCCGACGAGCGCAAAGCGGCTGAAGCTGGCACGAACTACTACACGCTCTCGCTCCAGAACAAAGGCGGGTTGCCCATGCCCGTGATTGTCAGGATGCAGTTTGAAGATGGCACCGACTCCGTGGCCCGGTTCCCTGTCGAAATCTGGCGATTCAACGACGTGTCGATCAAGAAAATCATTGCCACCAGCAAGAAGGTGACGCAATGGACGCTTGACCCCTACAGCGAAATCGCCGATATCAATACAGAAGACAACTCGTTTCCACCTGTTGCTCAACCTACTCGTTTCCAGTTGTTTAAACAACAGCAACGAGGAGCCGGAGGTGGCGCACCAAACCCGATGCAGCAACAACGCCAAAGCCAACCTGCTCAAGCCCCGGCGAAGCAGGGCGCGGGGAAGAATTGACAAATCCACCATACAACCAATAACCAACCAAAAAAACCAATGAGAATCAACCTGTTAATTATTTGCCTGTCTCTTTGCTCAGGCGCGTTGCTGGCGCAAGCCCCGCCATCGAGTTTTAGTGCCAACGACCGATTTGAGCAGTTGGGGGCGCAACTACCAACCCCAAACACCTTCCGCTCATCGTCGGGGGCACCCGGTCGTGATTATTTCGAGAACCGCGCCGATTATGATATCAAAGTCACGCTCGACGATGCGAACCAGAAGATTACGGGTTCGGAGATGGTCACGTATTTTAACAATTCGTCGGATGCCCTAACCTATATATGGTTGCAGTTAGACCAGAACCTGTTTGCCAAAGGATCAGCCGCGAGCCTGACCCGGACGGGTGGCATTAACGAAGGTGGCATGAGCTTTGGCGCGTTGAGCAACCTAAGCTCAGTGCGGGAACGAAGCCAAAATGCGCCTTCCGACAAATATGGCTACAACATAATGGCGGTGTATGACAAGCTGAAAAAGCCGCTCAAATACACCATCAACCAAACCATGATGCGGATTGATTTGCCCACGCCTTTGGCCCCCGGCAAATCGGTGCAGTTTGGCGTGGACTGGAATTATTTCATTACGGAGTATTATGGTCGGTCGGGTTACGAGTTTTTCCCGAAAGATGGTAACTACAATTATAACATTGCTCACTGGTTCCCGCGCTTGTGTAAGTACGACGACGTGAACGGCTGGCAGAACAAGCAGTTCCTTGGCGGGTCGGAGTTTACGCTGATTTTTGGGAATTACAAAGTCGCTATCACCGTTCCCGCCGATCACATTGTAGGAGCCTCGGGCGAGTGCCAGAACTATGCGCAGGTGTTGAGCAGCACACAACAACAGCGTCTGAATCAGGCCAAAACATCGAAAACACCGGTCGTTATCGTGACTCAGGCCGAGGCCGAAGCTGCTGAAAAAGCCAAGGCAACAGGCACCAAAACATGGATTTACAAAGCCGACAATGTGCGCGACTTCGCTTTTGCATCGTCGCGGAAGTACATCTGGGATGCCATGCAAACGGACGTTTATGGTAATGGCCGCAAAATCTGGAGCATGTCGTATTATCCAAAAGAAGGCAATCCGCTTTGGGGTCAGTACTCGACTCGTGTAGTAGAACATACCCTCAAAACCTACGGTAAACAGACATTCGATTACCCCTATCCAGTAGCTATTTCGGTTCACGGAACAGCGGGTGGCGGCATGGAATACCCCATGATCTCGTTTAACGGGGGCCGCCCCGAAGCCGACGGCACCTACTCAGAGCAAACAAAAGCGGGTATGATTGGGGTGATTATCCACGAAGTGGGCCACAACTTTTTCCCCATGATTGTGAACTCCGATGAACGCCAATGGACCTGGATGGATGAAGGTTTGAATACGTTCTGCCAGTATCTATCGGAGAAGGAGTGGGACTATAATTTCCCAAGCCGCCGGGGTGAGCCTCAGTATATTGTCGATTATATGAAGCTGGACAAAGCGCAGTTGGTGCCAATTATGACATCGGGTGAGAACGTGATTTTGCTCGGCCCAAACGCCTACGCCAAGCCCGCAACGGCTCTCAACATTCTCCGCGAAACCGTCATGGGCCGTGAGTTGTTCGACTATGCGTTCAAGGAATACTCGCGCCGGTGGATGTTCAAATCGCCAACCCCGGCAGACTTTTTCCGCACAATGGAAGATGCCTCCGGCGTTGATCTGGATTGGTTCTGGAAGGGATGGTTCTACGGTGTTCAACCAGTGGATCAGGATTTGGTAGATGTCGACTGGTTCCAGGCCGACTCGCAGAACCCCGAAGTTACAAAAGCCCTGGCGCGTGAAGCAGCCCAAAAGCGGCAAAACACGATCAGCAAGCAACGCGATGCAGCCGCAAAAGGCAGCACGGTGGTAGCGCAGGACTCGACCATGAAGGATTTTTATAATTCGTATGATCCCTACGCTGTAACCGAAGCCGACAAGAAAAAATATCAGGATTATTTAGCCACGCTGACCGCCGACGAGCGTAAGAGTCTGGAAACCAATGCAGCCACTAACTTCTACACAGTTTCACTCAAGAACAAGGGCGGTTTGCCAATGCCGGTTATCATTCGGATGCAGTATGAAGATGGTACTGACTCAACGGTTCGGTTCCCCGCCGAAATCTGGCGGTTCAACGATGTGTCGATCAAAAAAGTGATTCCAAGCACCAAGAAAGTGGTATCGTGGACGCTGGATCCCTACAGTGAAATTGCCGATATCGACACAGAGAACAACTCATTCCCCCGCACTTCACAACCTACACGTTTCCAGTTATTCAGGCAACAACAAGGTCGTTTTGGTGCGCAAGGCCCAAACCCGATGCAGCAGCAACGCCAGCAATCGGGGCAGGCCCCACCCGCGCGGCAGGGGGCCGGAAAGAATTAAAAGAGGTGGAGGGAGAAAGGAGGAATGGAGAAGGGCGAGATTGCAGAAAAACCCTTTTACCTTTTCCATTCTCCCTTTTCCTTTTTATCTTTGCAGGGCATTTCGGGATGTAGCGCAGTCCGGTAGCGTGCTTGCATGGGGTGCAAGAGGTCGTGGGTTCGAATCCCGCCTTCCCGACTTTATATTAACAGGAGGTTACGGTAACGTAGCCTCCTGTTTGTTTTATGGTGATATGCGGCCCATTCTGACCAAACGCATCGACGAAGTTGCGCAAGATCAACCGGTGCGTTGAGTTTGGGTTCTGAGTTTGTAGTTTGGCGGGACAAAAGCAGTAGCTTTCTCCTTTTTGGTGTATTTAGGTATAGTCTGAACCTCAACCAACAACATCGAATGATTCGCCGAAATTTTTTAAAATCTGCTTCTGTAGCTGCCGGAACTGCTTTGTCGGGTGGAGCAATGGCCGCCAACTGGCACTCGCAACCTGCCAATCTGGGTAAGCATACCTTCAAGATGCGCTATGCCCCGCATATTGGCATGTTTGAAAACTCGGCAGGAAAAGACCCCATTGACCAAATCAAATTCATGGCCGATCAGGGTTTTACGGCGATGGAAGATAATGGGATGATGGGCCGCGATCCGGCTTTGCAGGAGAAAATGGGGGCCGAAATGGCCAGACTGGGAATGAAAATGGGTGTTTTCGTACTCGACAAAGGCGGCAACGGAGCCAACACGCTGGCCGCCGGAAAAAAAGAGTTTGTCGATATTTTCCTGAACGGCTGCAAGCGGGCGGTCGAAACGGCCAAACGGTGCAATGCCTCCCTCACAACCGTGGTGCCGGGCGATTTCGAGCGTAATTTACCTATTGGAATTCAAACCGGCCATGTGATCGATGCCCTCCGTCGGGGAGCCGAGATTTTGGCTCCTGCCGGGTTAGTGATGGTGTTGGAACCCCTCAGCGACACACCCAACCTGTTTCTACGCACCTCCGATCAGACTTACGAAATCTGCCGGGGTGTGAATAGCCCTTCCTGTAAAATTCTGTTCGATGTGTACCACATGCAGAAAAACGAGGGTCATATTATCCCCCATATCAACTGGTGCTGGAGCGAAATTGGCTATTTCCAGATTGGCGACAATCCGGGTCGCAAAGAGCCAACCACGGGCGAGATCAACTACAAAAACATTTTCAAACACGTATACCAGAAAGCCAAAGCCGAGAATAAGGAGTTCATCTGGGGCATGGAACATGGTAACGCTCAACCCGGCAAAGAGGGGGAAGAAGCCTTGATTCGGGCCTACGTGGAATCGGATAGTTTTACAGTCTGAAAAAAGAAGATTGAGGAGTTGCTTACGCGCTAGCCAATTGTGCGTCAGCAACTCCTCAATCCTTACTACTATTTCCTCACTCCTTTTTTAGAGTACTACCACTGAGTTTTCCTCAGCAGAAACGCCACTGGCGACGTATTTGTCGGCCGACCAGTCGTTAGTCCAGGTTGCTCCGTCGATCACAAAACGGTATTGATATTCGCTGCCCAATGGCAGTTCGAGCGTTGTCTTATACGAACCGTCTTTTTGCTTCTTCAGCGGTTGAGCCGTCACGTCCCAATCATTGAACTCACCGACCAATGATACAACTTTCCCACCGTTTACGGCCTCAGCGGGCAGTTCAAAGGTTACTTTGGCAACCGGCTTGCTCTTGAGGAATTGTTTGGCTAATGCCATAAGAAATAATTGTTTGGTTTTCAATGCAAAATTATATCTAAAATTTCTTAAGCACCTAATAGTTAGTATCTTAACATTGAATATTCTTTATTAAGTACAATATGTTTTTTATTTGTTCATAAATCCGGTCAATTTGATACGTCATCCTGTCTTATCAGTATTACATCATTTTTTGTTGACTATAGCTCTGATATTCACGGGTCCAGTACCAGGCCCCCTGCACTGCCACAAAGCAGAAAACAAAATACTCTGCCGACACAAGTTTCACATCTTTCACAAAATAGATATAGGTCAGCACTACATCCACCAGCAGCCAGACATACCAGCACTCCACCCGCTTCTGGATCATCATAAAAGTGGCCACAACACTCATGGTTGTCGTAAATGAATCAATGTAGGGAAAGGCACTAGGCTTGCTGAAAGCTATCGGAAATAGGGTGTGCAGGTTACTGGCAAAAGTGCCTAGCAAAGCCGTTGCCAGCAACCCACTTACTGTCCATAGCATGAGTTGTTGCGTGGGCATCCGGGAGATTTTGAGTTGACTCTGGAGAGTCTCTTCGCCGGGTTTGGGGTGCGTCCATCGCCACCAGCCCTGTAGGTTGGTCGCGAAAAAAAACACTTGCAAAAACATGTCGGGGTAAAGCTGAATCTGGTAAAACAGAAAGAAAAATAATACCACACTGGCCGCGCCAATAGGCCAACTCCAGACGTTGGCCCGCGCCGATAACCACACAGCTATGCCTCCGCTGACGACCCCAAAAAACTCGAGATAGCTCATAGCGTAGCCCCAAAGGATAAAGAAAACACTATTGATGTCGAAAAAGTGAGGCATGAGGAGTAAGATTGGGTTGGTTGCGGGTCTTTTACCGATGCGAAATTACACAAACGACTTATGCAAAAAATTGCCATGCTGGGGGGCGGCTTCATTGGCCGCTTCTATGCCGAATCGCTCCACGGCCAACGGAGCCGCGACAAAGTAGTAGCTATCTACGCCCGCCGGGAAGAAACCGCCCAAAAATTTGCCGACGACTACGGGTGCTCGTTTTTGTCCACAAATATGGAAGAGGTGATTGCCCACCCCGACGTGACGATGGTGTGCATTGCCTTACCCAACAACCTCCACGCGCCTGCCGTTGAGCTGTGTGCCAAACATAAAAAGAATGTAATCTGCACTAAACCGCTAGGACGGACGGCAGCAGAAGCCCTGCACATGATGCAACTGGTGGAAGAAGCGGGCATTTTCGGCGGTTATCTGGAAGACCTTTGCTATTCTCCCAAATTCCTGAAGGCCCTCGAAACGGTAAAAAATGGGGCATTAGGTCGCATTTTGTGGGCAAAATCGCGGGAAACGCACCCAGGGCCACACTCCAACTGGTTTTGGGACAAAGAACAGGCAGGAGGTGGCTGTATGCTCGACTTAGGGTGTCATTGTGTGGAGATTTCCCGCAATTTTATCGGCAAAGATGTTCGGCCTGTAGAGGTGATGTGCTGGGCTGCCACGCAAGTAAAACCCATTGAAGCCGAAGATCACGCCATTGCTTTGGTGAAATACGAAAATGGGGCTATCGGGCAGTTCGAAGTAAGTTGGACATTTCGGGGAGGCATGGACTTGCGCGATGAGGTGATGGGTACCGAAGGCACCATCTGGATCAACAATTTTTTGCGGACGGGTTTCGAGATGTTCACCACAGGCAAGGCCTCCGACTACGTGGCCGAAAAGGCCGAATCCAACGCCGGGTGGCTGTTTCCCGTCGGTGACGAAGTGAATGACCTCGGCTACAACCACATGTTCACCGACATGTTCAAAGCCGTTGAAGAAGGCCGAGAACCCGCTGAAACGTTTTACGATGGCTATGTGGTGAATGCGATTTTAGATGCGGCTTATAAATCGGCGGAAACCAAACAGTGGGAGCCGGTACAACTGCCCGTTTGGCGCGGCAAAGAGGGTTTAACCGCCGGTGCGGACCTGGTTGAATATGATGCTGATCACTACCTCATCAAAGAAGAAATTACGCACGACGGGCGGCACAAAGTGATTCTGAAAGAGAAAGCAAGCGGGAAAATTGTGGAGCGGGATCTGGTGTAATCAATGGGTGCGAATGTGAGCGGTTGAGCGCGTAACTTCGCCCCAAACTTTTGCCCCGCCCTCTATGCTTTATCTCGTTGCCAGTATCCTGCTTTCGGTGATGCTGCTGCTAAACTTCCGAATCTTTCCGCGTTTTGGCATTAACACAACGCAGGCCATTGTTTTCAATTATCCCATTTGTTTCCTGACGGGCCTGCTGCTGATGCCTGCCGGTCAATCGTTTTCTATTGACTTTGGTCAAACCTGGACCTGGATGGCCCTGGCTCTGGGCGTTGGGTTTATCATCACGTTTTTGTTGTCGGGGGCCAGCACCCAACGGAGTGGCATCACGGCAACCTCGCTGGCCAACAACCTGTCGCTGGTGATTCCGGTGACGTTTAGCTTGCTGGTGCTGGGTGGGGGCAAGGTCTTCGATGGATTCAACTACTTCGGTTTGGTTCTGGCGTTGGTAGCTGTTGGCTTGAGTACGTATAAAGCTCCAGAGAAGGGGGCTTCCTCACAGGTGGGCAAGGCCATCTGGCTTCCGCTTGCCGTGTTTCTGATGTACGGCCTGACGAATACGATAATTAATTACATGAATGTCAGGTATATAACTCAGGCTAATCAAACGATACCCGTTACACTCACGATGGTTTTGGGGGCTGTTGTGGCAGGGCTTATATTACTAATCGTGAGGCTTTTGCAGGGGAAAGAGCGCGTTGAAGGGCGCAACCTCTTGGCCGCCGTGTCGTTGGGGATTCCAAATTTTCTCAGTTTTTACACCTTGTTGCTGGCCCTTTCAGCTTTTGGGGGTAATGGCGCATTTGTTTATCCGGTTTACAACATCGGCGTGATTTTGGTGTCGGCTCTTACGGCTGCTTTGTTCTTCAAGGAAAAGTTATCGCTACTGAACAAAGTTGGTTTGCTGTTGGCGGTGCTGGCCATCGGGCTGATTTCGTGGCAGGAACTGGGTGCATTGTGGATGTGAACGAACTTATTTTTTTGATACAATGATCGAATTACTTAAAACTCAACTAGGTCGCCTTCGGGTGCTGGCCTTTGTCGAAGGCGTTTCGTTTCTGGTGTTGCTGGGGGTTGGAATGCCCCTGAAGTATGGATTCGGGATGCCTATGCCGAATAAAATCATTGGCATGGCGCACGGAGTTCTCTTTGTTCTTTATGTATTGCTGGTAATTATGTGCGCCATTGAATTTGGCTGGAACTGGCGCAAAACAGCATTGGCTTTGCTGGCTTCAATTATCCCATTTGGCACCTTTTGGGCCGATTTAAAGCTGTTTCGTGAACCCAATCAACTATAATGAAAAACTATCGCACAATTTTTCATAGCCGAAACTTTCAGTGACCGAGTTTGGTTTTACCTTTGACTGCCTCAGAAAGCCCGTTTGACTCGTTCAAGCGGGCTTTTTACGTTTCAGCAAATTCCTTCGGCGAAGCCCCTGTAAACTTTTTGAAAGCCCGATTGAAAGTCGCCTTCGAGTTGAACCCACAATCGAGGGCAAGACCCAGAAAACTCAGGTGGGCATTGGCAGGTTCGCGCACTTGCCGCTTGAATTCCTCGACCCGATACTGATTCACAAAATCGTTGAAGTTCTTGCCAGCCCCCGCGTTGATTACCTGCGAGAGCAAGACCGGGTTGGTGTGCATTCGCCGGGCCAAATCGGCCAACGCTAGTTCGGGTTCGAGGTAGGGCTTTTCGGTATTCATATACTCCAGCAGTTTTGCCTTCAACGGTTCCAGTTCAGCAGCTAATTGCTTTTCGGAAGTCAGGGTTACGGGGGATACCTCCAATTCTCTTGAAAACTGAGTTTCTGATAATGCAGGCGAAGGCGTTTGTGGCAGGGGTTGTTCGGCTTGAGTATCAGCGGCTTCATTTGTTGACTGAAAATGTGTATCAGGTTCCGCTATGTCAGGCCGAAAGGTGAGCTTGCGGTTGGCTTGCCGTTGTGCGTAGCCTTCGATACTGACGTAATAAATAAGGACAACACCCGCCAGTTCGTCCCACCAATTCTGCCAGTAGTCCAGGCCAAAAGCTAAACTCAAAAGGGTCATTAAAAAACTAAAAAGTGCTGTAACTGCCAGGATAATCAGGAAGTTACGGAACCACCGGAAGCTGATGGTCTCGGTTTCGGAAAACTGAGTTTTGATCCAGGCCCGGTATTGTCGGTACAGTTGCAGCGACCAATACAGGTATAACAAGTTAATCAATACGCCAACAACAAACTCAAGATCTTCCAGGTGATAGGGGTAATGTACGGTTTCTTTCCAGCGCAACACAAACTCATGACCCATCGAAAACACAATCAGATGGTAGGTTGTGTGAATCAGAAACGGAACCGTGTGCCAGCCATCACGCCAGCTAAACCGGAACCCGGCGTTGAACTGGCTTTTCAGGTAGAAATAGCACAGTACTGGAAACAAATAGCCCAGTGTCCGGGGGAAAAACTCTAATTGATTCCAAAGCAGATCAATCCCCCCGAAGCCAAGCATATACTCCCAGATGTTGAACGCGCATCCCACCAGCACCAAACCCAGCAACAAATCAGACAGGCGTTCTTCGCGCCAGGCCCTGATAAACAGCAGAATAGCATAGATCCAGGCTTGGACAAAACCAAACAGCAGGGGCGTTGAATAAAGGGAGAAATGAAAGGTCATGAAACCATGATAGTTAAACGGAGCTGCCAATATAGGCGATCTGCTTTATTTCTTCCGGGCAATCAATTGGTTAACCTCTGCCAGTTCCTGGTCTGCGCCACTAAGCATCGCTTTCACGGTTGGTTTTACATATACATCAGGAGCAATGCCCGCGTCGGGGTGTTTGGCGGCTTCGGCATAGTCCATGCCAATCAGCGGCACATCGACTTCGATTTTGGTATTAGGCAAGACCATGAAAAACAAGGCTCCCGCCGTGATTCCTTTCTGGTTGCCACCCGTTTCCTGTCCCACCAGCGTGGCCAACTTGTGTTCGCGCATGACGCTGGCAAACTGCCAGGCGGCCGAACTATTCACGGCACTCGTTAGCAAAAAAACCTGAGCAGTGAGGTGGTTCTCGCTGGGGTCGAGCCGTTGGCCTTTGCCATCTTTCCGGCCCCGATATAGCCCGCTGGGTAGCTGCACAAAATCATCGGCATTCCGGTATCGCCATTGATAGGCCCACTGATTATCAATATACTGGCTCAGACTTGAGTCAATACTAACATACGCCCAACTGTCCTGCTGCTCATTGATAACGATGGGTTCGGTAATCAGATGGCGAATCAATTGTTTGGCACTCCAGAGGTCTCCGCCTTCGCATTTGCGAATGTCAATCACTAAATTCTGACCTTTTTTCTGGTTAAACTCCGTGACGGCCCGATCATAGAACTTGCCGAATTTGAATGAATTGTCCCAGTTAGCCAGCGAGTTTATGGTCATCAGCGCAGTAGTCGCGTTGAGCCAGCCGAAGGTGGCGATGGAGTCTTTGGCTATGCCCGATTGCTTCCTGATTTGCTCGTCGCGTCCGTTATGCGACAGGGCATTAACGCTTTTAGCGGACGACTTTCCGGTTGATAAATTGCTCATTGTCAACGCGAACGTAAGGTTTGGGTTCGGAAACAACATCGGCAACAACACATCGAAATACTCGTAACCCTGACCAGTTAGTTCAAGCAGTTTCAGCCGTTTCCCGTTGTTCGATCCATCGGCGCGAACTAAGGGCAACATGGTGTTGATGAGCTTGCTCACCGGCACGCCATTGATCGTCAGAATCTCGGTTCCGACCGGCACGGCGGCATCGGCACTTTGGGTGACGAGCATCCGGTTTTCAACCAATCGAAACCAGAACGGCAGGCAGTTTTTTTTTCCAAATAACGCTTTCACATCGCCCTCCTGATTATAAAAGTTGGGATAGGAATGTCCGCATTTGAACTGGGCTGTCAGCTTCATAATCGCCAAATAGGCCTCAGTCAACGATTGGTCATGATTCAAACTGGCCTGACATTCAGCAAAATAACCATCAATCGTGGCTTTGTCGGCGTATTTGTAGAGACCGGGATGCAGGGTTTCGTAGGATTTTTTGAGAACCGCAAAGTCGGCCTGAAGTTGTTGTGCCGTAAACTGTTTCTGGGCCGATAGCAAATGACTCAGCAACAGGCAAACAAGGGTAAGGAGAGTACGCATGGTTTTGGTAAGGTGGGTTTATTTCACATCAAACGCCTTGTTCGCGTCTTCTGTTTTCACCGTCAGAAATGGTTTGCCACTGTCGATGCGTTTGCCGCTCATCACGATGTCAACCTGCTCACTATCGGCCAGATACAGTTTTGTGCCGACCGGAAACGTAAAAGATTTGGTGCCTTTTGGAGCTAGCATGAAACCTGTGGTGCCGTTGCCTGTTTCGCCGGGAGCGTAGCTAATGAGCGTGATTTTTTGGGGTAACAGACTTGGGTTGCGCAGTTTGACCATTACGCCATCTTTGGTAAACATACTGAACCTCGCTGTTGGTTTGGCATCGTTAATTCCCGTGTCGGTGGTCAGGGTTTTGCCTTCGTCGTTGGCGGTTATGGTCAGAATCAACTCCCCGCTGGTTTTGCCATCCTGCGAGAAATACAGTTTTGAACCCACGGGCCAGTTACAGGGAATCGTTTGTCGTTTGTTCATGGAGAAACCATACGCAATGCCCGGCCCCTCAACCAGAAACATTCGGTTGTAGCCAAGCGTATTTTTAAGCATAAACGTGATCCGGGCTTCACCATTGGCGGGGCCGGGTTTCTGGGCAAAACTGACCGTGGTAAGCAGGGCTATTGAAAGCAGCAGGATGATAAGCGGGTTGGTTTTCATTGCGTTTGATTGTTCCTGTCTCGGATGTGTTCCCGATTGACCGAATCGTCGGACCGTGAGGCAAAGGTGGTGGGCAAAGCAGGCTCATTTCGACTCAAAAAGAACTTGAGACGGCTCAGATTATAGATTGAGACGGGTTAATGAGTGGGAATGGCCCAAAGCGATACCGCTGGTGAATCGCGCACCACAAAAACATACTGGAAATAGTCGGTGGTGACGCTTTGCTCGTTATCGGGCTTGATTTTTGTGCCGGTCATCCCGCCCACTTTTACCAGTTTCTGGCTCTGCGAGTAAGGCGAACCCGGTGCATTGAGTTTGATAAGGGTGGTTTGTTGGGCCTGCGTAACGGGCAACAGCTCGCCGAAACCGTCGATTCCGAATACGCGCCCGTCGGCATTGAGGTACGTCATTTCTACGAATTCCTGCCCCGCTTTACGGAACATAAACGGCACATGGTCGCGGTGAACCAACATCCGGCTGTCTTTAAACATAATCGGCATCGTGACAACCTTCCGTCCTGCTTTCTGCAATAAGCCCGACAGCGTAGGGCTGTTGTTTATGCCCGCCCCCAAAACGTGGGTGTAGCCCCAGAGTCCGTAGAGTTTTTCGTGCTGAAGTTGCATTTCGGTGGTTAGAAACTGGACTTGCCGGGCGGCTACCTGATCGCGGGTGATGCCGAGGCTCGCGTAGGACAGCAACTCGAATACCTGCCGAAAAGGCATCAGACGTGTTCCGAAACGGGTGGTGTATTTGGCCCGGTTTGCCTGATAATCAGCCTTAATTCGATCCACAAAGGGTAACAATTTTCCCAGCGATACATCGGGTCTGTTGACCACCGATCTAAGGCTGTCCAACAGTATGTCGGCGGGGAATGCCGTTGCGTTCGGGTTGAGTAAACTACGCATAAGGTCGGGAATGAACCGGCCCTTGTCCGAAAACCAATCGACACCCAGAAACCGAATCCGCAACGAATCGGGACGGGTTTGGTTATAGGCCCGAATTGCCACCAGCTTGTCGTAAAATTGTTGATTGCCCCATTGCGAGGTGCCAGCCATTGTTTGCGCCAGAAACCCCCGGAAGAGCGAGTCCAATGGGGCGGTGTTGCCCGTGGTCAGGTATTTGTTGACGAGTTCGGCCTGGGCAACGTCCATCTCGGCCATGTAATAACGCAGACCAACGCGCTCGTTCAGGTGCTTGAGTAACGTCAGGTCGAGGGTTTGGGGGACTGCGTAGCCATGATTTTCACCTAACATGAATACGTCATTTGTGTAAAAAGCAGAGTCGAACAAGGCCATATTGGGCCCGTTTGTTGGCGCGAACGGAGCGTGGTTGGCGCGGAGATAATCGGCAACGGTGGTTTGGGCAATAACAGGCACGAGGCCAATAAGGCTGAAAAGTAGTGAAAGCAGAAAAAGCAAAAGCGTTTGCATGAGTTGGTCGGTTAATTTTCTGACTCAAACATACACGAACAAACCGCCCCGAAACCTCAAAAAGTGGCATTCGGGGCGATTTGGGCCGATTAGCAACGTTTGGGGCGTTCGGTGGGACGTTTGGCAATATACCCCCACCTCAGTTGAACAAATTCACGGTTTGAAAGGCGTGTTCTTTCTGAATGGTCAGTAGGGGTTTATCCCCGTAGATACGTTTGCCGCTCATGACTACATCGACCTGTTCGCGATTGGCTACATAGAGTTTGTTGCCGGGCGGAAACGTGAACTTATTGAAAAGGTGTTAAGACAGCGCAGGTGATATTTTAGGCCGGCTGGTTCACCCACACCTTTACCTTGATTACTGTTGTTCCTTCGCATACCCCATTCGTAGGTTCGTGTCGCCTACCACCTTCAAGCCCAACTCCGCTGACGACTGAGCCGATGTATTGACAAATACAGCCGCAGCCCCGGCTACAAAATTCAATACCTGTACCTCGCCAGGTTTGAGTTGGCCCAATGCCGTCATCTGCCCGTCCGATTGCCGTTGGCTCACCGTTACAAGCTTACTACCCACGTTTGACACTTGCGCCGAAAAAGCACCATTCCCGTTACCACCCAATTCGAAAGTTCTACCAGCAGGAATCGTTGTGGCCGAGCTAAGGTTGTTAGAATGAAAAGGACCTTCGGAGCGGCAATTAGATAGTAATGCGCTCAATACCAAGGCTGTGGCTACGATTTTTAAGGTTTGCATAGTGATTGAATTTAAGTAAATTAGATATGTGTGCCTTAAGCTGTTACTCGTGTTTATTGATCCGATCCAGCGCAAACTGTAACACTTCGTCGCGGCCTTGTAGCAGGCCGTTGATGGTGGGCAGAACGCGATAATCGGGCAAGCGTTTGGTAGGGTATTTTTTGGTGAACTCGCCCCAACACAGAAATGGCATATCGACGGTGATGGCACTATTGGGTAATTTGACGGTGTAGCCTTGACCCGCGCACAGGATGTTGGCATAGATATCGCTCCCCAATTCTTCGCCCACGAACGTAATCTTCTGGCCCGTCGTCTGCCGGTATTTATACAGCTTTTCTACAAAGCCCGCCCCTGCCGAAAAAACGCCTTCGTTAATTAATACAACAATCTGCCCCGAGAACCGGTCCTTAGCGGGTGGAATAGTAGCCCCCATCATGTCAGCGTATTTTTGCTTAATGAACAGCGTTTTGTCATCTCTCAAAAACTCTGCCGGGTCAGCTATGTAGCCTTTTATATCGTCGGACAAGTTGATGGCATACTGCTGAAACGGGAATGTTTTGCTCGGAACGACCATTTGACCCGGCACAATGGTATTCGGTGTGATGTGTGCAAACAGCTTCTCGCTGTAGCCATCGCCCCCGCCCTCGTTGTCGCGCAGGTCGATAATCAGGTTTTGGATGTTCCGGCTGTTCATATCGTGGAACGCGCTATCTATGAACGATTCGAATTTGACCCCGAAGCCCTCAATATAGCCTTTGTAAAAGCTACCGACTTTCAGATACGCCGTTTGAGGAGCTACTACACCCTTGTATTGAATCGGACTCTCAAACTGGCTCAAGCCCTTACCCGTTCCTGCTTTGTAGTTTTTCTCCATCGCCGAGGGTAATTGGGCTTTTACCAGCACCGGCTTTGGCACCCCTGCAAACGTCAGCGTGAACGCCATCTCGCCCGGATAGAGCAGGTTGTAGAGAAAATGGAGGTAGTAGTATTTGTACAGAAAGTAGGTTTTGAATGTCTGATTGATGCCATCGGCGGGGATATACCGCGCCAGGGAGTCGAGCAGTTGCCGGGCGGGTTTGCCGTTGATGCTTAGGATTTCGGCTCCTTTCGGCACGATTTGCTCTTCGCTGCAATCGCCCAGCACATACAGCTTCTGGTTGATCACCACCAGTTGCAGGGGCAGATATCGCCGGTCCTTTTTGAGATTATTCAGCCAATAATTCGGTTCGCCTTCGCCGGGGAGGTTGATCCGCGAGTGACCATGCCTCAAGAGCGTAAGCAGGTAGCGCAGTTTCAGATAATACGCATCGACAGTGGCTCCTTCCCGAAGGGTTTTGCCAACGCTGTCGCACTGTTGGGCGAACGTGGCCTTGTCGATGAAGTAGTACAAACCCCCGTGACCCTCTTCGAGCGAGCCACGGAAAATGGCGAAATCATCGGTTTGTTTGGCCAAGGAGAGGGTTGCAGGTTGTGCCTGTAGTTTTGATAAACCGAACAGGAGGCATAGGCTGAGAACATGAATTGGATTAGGTTTCATTGGGGTTGGCTTTTGATTGAGAAAACAACTCATTTTTGCACCAGTTTCACCGTTTTGCCGTCGTCTTCGGCCTTCACTGTCAGCAGGGGTTTGCCGGGGGCTTCCTGCCCGCGCATGTTGGCATTGATTTCCTGCTGATTCACTCGCGAGAGCAACGTACCAACCCGCAGCTCCACTTTATACGACTGTCCCGGCAAGATAAAGGCCGTAAATACGTTTGGGTATTTGCCATTGGGAGCGCGTTCGAGAAACTTAAACTCGCGGGGAATCAGGCCGTTGTTTTTCAGGTTCAGGCTCACTTTCGGCGGAGTTTGGGCGAAAGCAGAGAGGGATACGGAAAGCAGCAAAGCGAGGATTATGTTGATTTTCATTGTGTTTGGATTGGTTGTTGGAATGACAGAATTACAAATTTTCCTTCGTCTTGATCCGCCCGGCATCCTGACCGATTTCGCGTTCGCGGGCACCTTTAATTTCCTTGCTGCCAAAGCGATAGCTAAACCGGATGCTAACCCGGCGACTTTCCCACTTGCGGTCAATAGTAAACTGCTGTTTCTGGAAATCAGCCGATTGCCGCCACCGCATGGTGTTCAACACATCGTCGATCCCCACGATTACTTTGCCGCGATCCTGCATCACTTTCTTCTGAATGCTCAGGTTCAAAGCACCCAAACCGCCTGTCCGATAAACTGTTTGGCGCGTGGGCGCACTCCAGAAACCCGATGCCTGCGCCGACCATGCTTTCGAGATGGTGAACGAGTGTTGCATGTAGCCCTCGAAGGCAAACGCCCGCTGATCGAACGACTCAGTGGGCGAAAACTGCCCCACAAAACGGTTCCAGGTGCCTCCCGCATATATATAGGTGCTCCACCATTTGGTGAATTGATACGGCGTACTGATCGAGATATTCAACGCATTGACCCGGCCCAAGTTATCTACTGTCTGGTAGGCGGTTAAGCCCTCCTGACGAATTACATCTGTAGAGAAGTCTTTGGTGCGGCTGTAAGAAAGTTTCAGGGTGGTGGCCCACTTGTACGTATAACTTATCTCGACGTTGTGCGTATAGGTGGGCCGCAAATAGGGGTTACCCCGCTGACTGGTGTACGGGTCAACCTGATATACAAACGGGTTCAGATCCTGGTAGTTGGGTCGCCCAATCCGCTGACCATAATTCAGCGAAAACTGGCTCATTTCGCTGACCTGATACTGCACGAAAGCGGTAGGAAAGAGGTTCAGATAAGCCGTATCGGGACGCGATACACTCCGTTTGAGTAAATCCGTTGAGCGGCCCCGAACATCCGAATACTCGGCCCGAAGCCCCGCCTGCATCGTCAATTTGCCCGCTTTTTGGTTCAGCGAAGCATAAGCCGCACTTACGATCTCGCTGTAAGTGAAGTAGTTGGTGCGATTTACATCGGTTCGCTCCAGTAATCCCACAAACGCCAACAAATTATTATCCGTGGCTACGTTGGTGTGTTTAAATCCGGTCTCAAGTTTGAGGTTTTTGGCTTTCCATTCTTTCACCAAATCCGTTTTCAGCGTTAGGATTGTAATGTCGGTGTTGGCATCAAATCGGTTTTGCCGGGTAAACAGGGCTTGCCCGTCGGCCCCAATGTAGTTGCTTGTAATGAGGTTGGGCGAGGTGTTGCCAAAGCGCGTAAAATCAGCATCGGCGTTAATTTCCAGACCCATCGTGTCGGCATAGCGGTAATTGAGGGCCACATTGATCCGGTTGTTTTGGGATGGATTCGTTACGCGGTTCACAATGCTGGAATCAGCTTGATTCTGGCTGTTCACGATGTTGGTGGTTGTGTAGGTGCCAAATCGGTTCGCGCTGTTGTTGCCCGACACGATCAGACCCAGCGTTTGGCGGTCGTTAACAAAATAATCGGCTCCCGTTTTGTAAACCAACGCCCGTGTCCCGTCCGAATCGTAACCGCGCTGCAGGAACCTCACCCCCGGCCCCTCTCCTTGTGAAGGAGAGGGGTGAAATGACCTGTCCATTAATACGTTTGTAATCTGGTAGTTATCGCTCCCGGATACATTCCCAAACAGATTGATTTTTTTGGCCCGGTAGTTCAAATCGAGGGCGGTATTGACCCGGTAATGATCGCTTTGGCCGTAACCGCCCGATGCGTTTCCGTTCAATCCGAGGCCTTTGTCGCGCCGGAACCGGATGTTGATGATGCCTGCCCCGCCCTGAGCATCATACCGGGCTGAGGGGTTGGTGATCAGTTCAACGGTTTCGATGTTACTGGCGGGAGTGGCCCGGAGCAGGTTGGCCAAATCAGCCGCCGAGAGGTTGGTGGGCTTTCCGTCGATGAACACGTTCACGCCTTGCTTACCGGCCATGCGGACGTTTTCATTCGGGTCAATAACAACGCCGGGAGCTTGTTGCAGCAGTTCGTAAGCTGTTTTGCCCTGCGCCGTGGCATCGGCGGCCACATTCAAGATGGTCTTGTCAACTTGTTGTTCGATGTACTGCTTCTGGGCGCGAACCGTTACAGAAGCCAGTGTTTGATCGGCTGTCTGAAGTGTCAACGGCTCCAAAACAATGGGTTGACCTGCCCGCACTGTCACAACCGGACTGTTCATCATTTTCATACCCACCAGTGAAGCCTGCACCCGGTAGGCACCATCGGCGACGCTGGAGAACGAAAAGTAGCCGTTTGAGTCTGATACTGTGCCGTTTACGAACGTAGAATCCGTAGCCCGGAGAAGTTTCAGAGCCGCAAATGAAGCTGGTTGTGTATTGGCATCCCGCACAGTGCCCGTGATTGTTTGGGCCAGCGATGAAAGGGTTGCCAGAAGCAGAAACGGGAGACAGAAGAAACGAGCCATAATCAGATTGCCCCGTTCAGGGCGTTTACGATTGATGGCTCAAAGGTGGCGGGTCAATACCCCACAGTTCGACTCAGTATTAATTTGAGACGGCTCAGGTTATGATTTGAGACAGAAAAGATCCCCTAAATCCCCTGAAGGGGCTGTGCTACTTCCACAACACCACCTTCTGCACTCGCGCTGGTTTGTCGGAACTGATTAGGCGAATCAGGTAGGTTCCGTCGTCTAAGCTGCCCAAATCCAGCGAGGTTTCGTTGTGGGCGCGAACCCAGATACCCGCCCGAACAACCTGACCACTCAGGTTCACTATTTCGGCCTGACCGTCGTGGCGTGGGCGAACCGTCACAAATCGATCCGTGGGGTTTGGGTAAGCCCAGGGCGATATCGACTCATCGGGTTCAGTGGCCGTGATGACCACCTTTTCGGAGGTGTTTTTGAGAAACTGAAGCCCGCCCGCCATCGAACCGACCATCAGGTCAGGCAGTTGATCGCCGTCGAGGTCGGCGACAGAAACGAGTAAACCTGTTCCGGGATACGACAAACTTTTCAGCGAATCGAGCAGCACCGAGGGTTGGTCGGGTTGATCGGGAAAACGGTAAAGCAACAATTTTCCGTCTGAGGAAGCAACAATCAGTTCGGGGCGTTGGTCACCATTGAGATCGGTTACGGCCAACGAACGGGCGCGGGTCAGATTGTCGGGTTTGAATCCCCCAAAGGCCGGGTTTTGCAACGTGAACACCGGGTTGCCGTTGGTGCCGGTGTTCCGTAAATACTCCACAGAACCGATTTGCTTGCCCACCAGCACGTCCATAATGCCATCGCGATCCACATCGACAAACGTTGGTAATTCGCCCGCCCCGAAATCGCCGGGCAGCGTTATCGTTTTGGCATCGCCCGCATTGAACTTGGCCGCTGATCCACGCGCAGCCTGATTATAAAATACCCGAAGTTGCACCGCCCGCCCAACCCGGCCCATTAAAACGAGATCGGGCGATTTGTTACCGTCCATATCCACCAACTGCGGCTGGGTATAGGTCAGTGTCAGCGATTGGGCAAGTCCCAGGTAATCAGTGGTTATAAGGTCAAAAGCAGCATCGTTAGCCGTGCCTTTGTTCTCAAAATACCATAAACCGGCGCGGGTGCCTTTGTCCGTCAAGGTTCCGGCATAGCCCACGAGCATGTCGGCATCCCCGTCACCATCCATGTCGGCAAGGGTAGGAGCCGCGCTCTCCCCGAGGTCGATCATGCCATCCTGTAGAAAGTTTTTCTGCATCAGTTGGTAGTCCGGCTTTTCGGTGGTGCCCGTATTCCGGTAAAACCAGTTCGAGGCCTGAAAATCGGTTAGCCCTCCGTCGTTGGTTCCATTGTTGGTCGAAGCCAGCAAATCCCGTTTTCCGTCCCCGTCGATATCTTCCACGAACATGGCGGGAAACGAGGGGAAATTGATGGGGTTGGTAGCCGGAAAATCAGCATCAAAAGCGACAAAATTGGCCTTTTCGTCGTTCGTGCCTGCATTCCGAAGGCGAGTGGCATTCAAGCATCCAACATGGCCAACCAGAATATCTTTGCGATTATCGCCGTCGGTGTCTGTAATCGTAAACGTAATGCCGGAATGTGCGGGCCGGGCTTGTCCGGTTGTTGCCGTTGGCGTGGCAATTCGACCGCCAGTTTGACAATTCACACCGAACGTAAAATCCTGACAATCATTGATGAAGAAGTTTCCCCAACAATCGCCGTTGCGTTTAAAATCGAGTCCCGGCCGGTCCGCCGGTGCGGTGGCTTGGCCGGGGTTTTTATCGCGGCTCAGGTTCTGGTAATAAATAGGATTTCGCCCAAAAACCTCGGCGGCAATGATGTCTAAATCGCCATCGTTATCAAGGTCCGTAATGGCAGGTAAATCAACCGGGCCAGCATAAAGCGGCTGGCGACCACTGAACCCTTCCACCTGAAGAGGATCAGCCACAAGTTGAAAACTAACTTTACCTATGGTCGAGGTGTTTCGATACACCCGCATCCCGGCAGCCCCGGCTGTGAACAGATCACGCTTTCCGTCGGCATCGTAGTCAACCATCAAAAGCCAGTTGTAAGTAGCCGGGAAAGCTGTTTCGTAGGTGGGATCGTAGCGAAAACTGCCATCGGTTTGGGCCAGAAATGTGCTTATTTTTGAGGTTGTCCGGTCAAACACTACCAGATCGTCGCGGCTATCGTCGTTGAGCCGCACCATCGAAAACTGACAGGCATTCAGGCCCCCGGCAAAGGCATTGGGCAGCGTTTTCCCCGAAACCATTGCCGATGGTCGTTGGTCATATCGAAACGAATATCTTTGCGCCAGCGAAAGAAGGGGCAGAAGAAAAAAGAGTATGATTAGTTTCATGAAAATCAATAGAACGCTGATTTTTATGATGATTTATGATCTTAACCACCATGAACACAAACTACCAACATTCTGATATTACCCAACTGATTTTACGAGCCTATTTCCGAGTGTACAATACACTTGGCTATGGCTTTTTAGAGAAAGTTTATGAAAACGCTTTGTGCCTTGAGTTAAAGAGAATGGGTTTATACTGTCAGTCTCAACAAGCCATTGATGTCTATCATGATAACGAAAAAGTAGGACTTTATTATGCCGATTTAGTCGTTAACAACTGCGTTATAATTGAACTGAAAGCTGCAACAAGTCTTGCTCCTGAACATGAAGCTCAACTCACTAACTATCTTAAAGCGACAAATATTGAAGTAGGTTTGTTACTGAATTTTGGCCAGTATCCCCAATACAAACGCAAGGTCTTCGCCAACGATCGAAAAAATCATAACTAATCATAAAAATCATAACGATCAGCATTCTATTGACCATGATAGCAATACCCGACTTGTACGAAAATTTTCTGGAATGTTCCGGTGTCTCCACCGATACGCGTCAGATTACGCCCGACTGTCTTTTTGTGGCACTCAAAGGCCCGTCGTTCAATGCGAACCAGTTTGCGCTTGAAGCTCTTGCCAAAGGTGCCCGCTATTGCCTTGTCGACGACCCCGCCGTGGCCCAACAAAATGAGCGTTGTTTACTGGTGACCGATGCGCTTATCGCTTTGCAAGGCCTAGCCCGGCACCACCGCCAAACCCTCAACATTCCGGTGGTGGGCTTGACAGGCTCGAATGGAAAAACAACAACAAAGGAACTCATTGCCAGTGTGTTGAGCAGAAAATACGCGCTTTATGCCACACGGGGAAATCTCAACAATCACATTGGGGTGCCACTCACGGTTTTGTCACTGAACGAGCAACACGAACTGGCCGTGGTGGAAATGGGAGCTAATCATCAAGAAGAAATCGCGCTCCTGAGCAGTATTTGCCAGCCCACGCACGGTCTCATTACAAACGTCGGCAAAGCGCACCTCGAAGGCTTTGGCGGTATCGAAGGCGTGCGAAAAGGTAAGGGCGAATTATTTGATTTTCTGGCCGCGTCGGGCGGAACGGTTTTTGTGAACGCGAGCGACCCGACCGTGATGGATATGTACCGGGAGCGCAAAGGCTTTGGACAGGTCGTTTTTTATTTGCAGGCTAACCAGCCCGAATTGCTTCAAGAATCGCCCGTTGTCATTTACCGAACGACTGAAGGACAGGACATTACAACGCATTTGCCGGGCCGCTACAACTTCCTGAATATGGCCGCAGCTCTGGAAATTGGCAACCATTTCGGGGTTTCACCCGATGACGCTAACCACGCCATTGCCAACTATAACCCGACAAATAACCGCTCGCAGATGGTTGCCAAAGGCACCAACACGGTTTTGCTGGATGCTTATAATGCTAATCCCAGTTCGATGGCAGCCGCTTTGTTGCAGTTTATGAAGCAACCTGCTCAACGTAGAATGGTGATCCTCGGCGATATGTATGAGCTTGGCGACGAATCGCCTGCCGAACACGCGGCTTTGGGCCAACTGATTGCCCAGGGCAAGTTCGATGTGGTGATTCTGGCCGGGAAAGACATGAAATTTGCGCTTGAATACCTTCCCCAAGCCTACTATTTCCCCGACAAGTTTTCGCTCCATAACTGGATTGCCGACAACCCGATGCAGGACACGCACATCCTCATCAAAGGCTCGCGGGGCATGGGGTTAGAGTCGGTGCTGCCGTTTATTTGATTGTTGTCAGGTCCCCAAACCTGACAAAAAATGGGTTCCCAGACCCAAATGCAGTACTATAAGCCACGTTGTGGCTATGGGTCGGGGACCCGCTGCTGTCAGGTCGGGGGACCTGACAGCACTCTGTCACTGCTTGATAATCTTTTGACTGATGATCTGCCCATTTACGTTAGCCTTCAAAACATACAAGCCTGACGGCAGGTTTTCGACCGAAAAGGTAATTTCGTGAGTCGTATCGGGGCGGTTCAAAGCTTTCTCCGCGACGATTTGCCCTGTCAGATTCAGTAATTGCAGAGTAGCCGTAGTGGATTTAGTAGCCCGAATCCTGGCCATTAACTGGCTTTGAACCGGGTTCGGCGAAACGGTCAGGGTCAGTTCCGGCTCTGTGTCTGTTTCAATACCAGTTACGAGCGAGGGCGTTTCGGCAGCTGGTTCGTAGGGAGGAATAGGGGAGGGGCTCCCGGCTTTATCCTGCACCCGAATCACTGTTTCGACATAGGATTCGCCGATCTGGATTCCGTTGCGCCACTCCCGGACAAGTATTGACGCTGCATATTGGCCGGTTGTAGTGGGCGCATCCCAGATTAGCTCACCCGTTTGGGCGTTCAGCTTGTAGGTTCCTTTGCTGGAGACAGCATTTGGAAATACATACTCTTCAACGGCAAATGGGGTAGTGCAAGCTGTTGACAGTGAGTTTGTTATTGGTTTTATGAGCGCATAGGAAAGGCTGTCCCCATCGGCATCTACAGCCCGTAAACTAAGTGTTGCCCGCTGATTTACGCCAACTTGCCAGAGTTCGGGAGAAGGTTCGAAAATCGACGTGGCATTGCGAAGGTTTCCGTTGTTCTGGATCGTTGTCGATAACGAAAAGATGCTTTGGTTTGCCTGACTCAGATTGACCATCGGAGTCCGGTTTGCCATTGAGGTTGTAATTCGAAACACACCCGGCCCGTTATAAGTATGGGTAAACTGGTAGGTGTTGACCGAAATATTTTGTCCAATTATACGACGAGCAGCCCGGACCGCAGAAACTGTTGAACCATCGCCAAGACACACGGGAACACTATTGGTTTGATCAGACGCGGCATTGCCTTCGTCCATGAACAATACGACTGTAATTTGGTAGGTATTGCCACTCATATTTTTGGCCTGAATTTGACCGCCAAGAAAATGGGAAGCCCACGCAGGTGCGGCAATCAGGCACAACAGCGCGAGTAGCGTATACGTTTTCATGATGCGTGATAGGAGTACAAATGTGTATCTGATATACCAACATTGGAACCCATAAATTTAGTATAGTTACAGGTAGTTTGTTATTCAATTTCTCAACAGCCATGCTCTATAGCCCCATCCAGATTCAACAGTTTCCCCAAACTACTTTCCGATATCTGATCGTTTCCGAAACCGACCATGTGTTGACCATTCGCCTGAACCGGCCCGAAAAAAAGAACGCCCTCAACCCAACGCTGCTTAACGAACTGGCTTTTGCACTGGCCTATGCTCACTATACAACCGGTGTTTGGGTAGTAGTTCTGGGGGCAGAAGGCACTGTTTTTTGCGCAGGAATGGACTTGAAAAATCTTTCTAAGGGGAGTCAAGAGGACCCGGAAAGCCGGACCGTCACCGTTCCCGAACCATCGGGGCCGGTTCGGTTGGGGGAGTTGATGGCCGGGTTGCACAAACCCTGCGTTGGGCGGGTTCAGGGGCCGGTTCTAGCGGGTGGGTTTTTGTTGGTAGCCGGTTGTACGCACGTCATGGCGGTGGAGTCGGCCACGTTTAGTTTGCCGGAGGTGAAACGGGGTCTGTTTCCGTTCCAGGTAATGGCGAGTTTGTTGGAAATAATGCCCGCACGCGCCGTTATGGACTGGTGCCTGCGGGGAAGAACGGTGACCACCCCCGAAGCTCAACAGCTTGGCTTAGTAACCGAAGTGGTTGCGCCCGACCAACTCGATAGTGCTGTAAATCAGTTGGTTTCTGAACTAAAACAACTCTCGCCCACGGCCATTCAATTCGGTTTGCGGGCCTATCAACAACTCAAAAGTCTGCCCCGAGCCGATTGGCAAGCTTTCCTGCATGAGCAGTTCGCCCAAATTCAGCAAACATCCGATGCCAAAGAAGGCATGGCGGCTTTTCTGGAGAAACGCGAGCCGAAATGGGATTAACTACATTTCCTCCTCGTATCAATAACGCCCTGAATTTTCCAAGCTCCGTCAACCCGCACGAGGGTAAAAGCGTTGGCCCCGCAATGGCTCTGCTGACCGTTATACCAAAACTGGTAAGGTGTGAAAGCCGTGGCCAAATCCCCGTCGATTTTTACGTCGTAAGCCCCCAACCGCTCGTCTAAAGAGCCGGGTTTGGCCTTGCCCACAGAGGCAATGAACTTGCTGATATCGTCTTCCTTCACTGACACCTGCCCTTCCTTGTTAGCCACCGTCTGAAGCCGCATTCCGGTCATGAGGGTGCTTTTGATCAGTGTTGTATCGGACTTATTCATACCCTCAAAAAACTGCGAAATAGTAGTCCGAACAGCTACCTCTTCAAGCCCGCGCTCGGTCAGGGTTACAACGGTGCCACGTTCGGGCAGCTTAATGGCGGTTTCCTGCTGGGCAAAGAGAGGAGATATGGCAGCAAACAGTAAGGAAGTAAGAAGTATTCTCATGCTATATGTTGGTTGGGTTGGAACGCGAATCAAACCAAAAGACCCGTATAAATTGGGTTCAATCTGTTAAATCCGCGTTCCAGTCCTTTTTTAAATATGCTGATTCACAATCATTTCGTACAACTCCTGCTTGCCGCTGAGTTGCTTTGGTTCGCCGTTGTCGATGGCATATTGGCGGAGGTCTTCCAGAGTCAACTCGCCCCGCTCGAACGCGGCACCGGCACCGGTATCATAGCTGGCGTAGCGGTCGGCCCGCAGTTGCTTGTACTTCGACTTGCTCAGAATAGCTTCGGCGGCAACAGCGGCCCGTGCGAAGGTATCCATACCGCCAATGTGGGCAATGAAAATGTCCTCAAGATCGGTGGAGTTCCGGCGCGTTTTGGCATCGAAATTTACCCCGCCCGATTTGAAACCACCTGCTTCCAGAATCACCAGCATGGCCTCGGTCAGTTCATACACATCCACCGGAAACTGATCTGTATCCCACCCATTTTGGTAGTCGCCCCGGTTTGCGTCGATACTGCCGAGCATGTTGTTGTCGGCAGCAACCTGCAACTCGTGCGCGAAGGTATGGCTTGCTAAGGTCGCATGGTTCGTCTCGACGTTCAGTTCGAAATCATCCTGCAAACCATGACGATTCAGGAAACCCACCACTGTTGCCGCATCGAAATCATACTGGTGCTTAGTTGGTTCCATCGGCTTCGGCTCAATGTAGAACGCCCCCTTGAAACCCTCCTTACGGGCATAATCGCGGCTGATTTGCAGGAATTTAGCGAGGTGTTCGGTCTCGCGCTTCATGTTCGTGTTCAGCAACGACATATATCCCTCGCGACCTCCCCAGAACGTGTAGCCCGACCCACCCAACTCGATGGTTGCGTCGATGGCGTTTTTCACTTGCCAGGCTCCGTGCGTCAGAACTTGGAAATCGGGGTTGGTGCTGGCCCCGTTCATGTACCGTTCGTGTGAGAACAAATTGGCCGTTCCCCACAGCAGTTGAACCCCGCTGGCGGCCTGTTTCTGTTTCAGATAATCGACAATCTTGCGGAAATTGCTTTCAAATTCATGGTTCGATTTGCCTTCGGGTGCTACATCGGTGTCATGGAAGCAATAGAACTCCATACCCATTTTGGTAATGAACTCGAAGGCGGCATCGGCCTTGTTGAAAGCCGAACCGAGTGGGTCTTGAGCGGCACTGGCATCCCACGGAAAGTGCTTCACCCCTGGCCCAAATGGGTCGTTTCCGGTGCCGCAGAACGTGTGCCAATAGGCCACAGCAAACCGGAACAGGTCCTTCATGGGGCGACCCAGAATAGTCCGGCTGGGGTCGTAGAATTTAAAAGCAAGCGGGTTGTCCGATTCGCGGCCTTCATATTGAATGGCCTTCTCAACGAAGGGAAAATAGGCTTTGTCGCCGAGGGTCAGATTTAGTTTCGACATTAGAAAGAAAAATTTTGGCGTATTCAGGCGGCAAGTTAGCCGTTAGTTCTGTAAAGACGGAACTGGGTGAAAGTTCATTGGATAGCTTAGGCTTTTTGTAACGCCCCCAACCAACGTTCATAGGCTTCCCGGTATCCTTGCTGGACGCGGGCATCCGGCTCAATGGTTTTTGTGACATGCAAACCGGCGAAGGCTTCCGCGTAGTTTTTGTAATGCCCCAGGCCCAAACCGGCTCCACGAGCGGCTCCCTGTGCCCCGTCGGTATTGTAAAGCTCAATAATACACCCACTTAAGTTCGCCAGTGTGTCACGGAAGAGCGGACTGAGCATCATGTTTGCCTCCCCCGCCCGAATGGTGCGAAGCCCAACGCCAACCTGCTGCATGATCTCCATGCCGTAGTACAAAGCGAAAACGATACCTTCCTGTGCGGCCCGGAGCATATGCGGCAAACCGTGTCGATTCAGTTGCAGACCGTGGAACGAAGCTCCCAAATCGCGGTTGGCCAGAATCCGTTCAGCTCCGTTGCCAAAGGGAAGGCAACTCAGCCCATCGGCTCCGACGGGCGCATTTTGGGCCAGTTCGTTCATTTGGCTATAGCTTATGCTTTTCTGCAACACCGTATTACGGAGCCAGCTATTCAGAATGCCTGTGCCATTCACACACATTAGTACCCCATAGCGAGGAGCTTTGGGCGTGTGGCTTACGTGCAGGAAGGTATTTACCCGCGACTGGGCATCGTACCGCGCCTGATCGCTTACGCCATATACCACCCCTGATGTTCCTGCTGTAGCCGCAATTTGCCCCGGCTCCACCACATTTAGCGAGAGGGCGTTGTTGGGTTGGTCTCCAGCGCGGTAGGTGATTGGTGTTCCAGCCCCCAACCCAAGTTCGGCGGCTGCCGGGCCAGTCAATTCGCCCTGGGGG
Source organism: Cytophagales bacterium (assembly GCA_031411995.1). Taxonomy (GTDB): domain Bacteria; phylum Bacteroidota; class Bacteroidia; order Cytophagales; family Spirosomataceae; genus Rudanella. The sequence goes on along the minus strand of JANOCD010000002.1, from coordinate 83,127 downwards.
GCAAACGTGGGCCGAATATGGGGCAACATCGACGGATCAAAGCCGAAATAATTCATCAAAAAATCGGCGGATTGGTCGTTCTGGAAATCCCATAACGTGCCTTCCGATAAGCCCGAAGCAGTCGTGACAATTTCGCCAGTCATGCGGGCCGCCAAATAATCGCCGGGGAGCATGAATTTGTCGATTTGGGCAAAAACGTCGGGTTCGTTAGCCTTCACCCAGGCGAGTTTGGCGGCTGTAAAATTGCCCGGTGAATTCAGCAGGTGGTGCATGGTTCGGTCGGCACCGAGGGCATCGAAAGCGGCATTGCCATAAGAAACAGCCCGGCTATCGCACCAGATAATAGACGGACGCAGCACGTTAAACGCCTTATCGACAACTACCAAACCGTGCATCTGATACGAAATGCCGATTGCTTTCACCTCGTCGGGGCGGGCATTGGCTTGTTGCATGACCGCTTTGGAGGCTTTGCAGGCATTTTGCCACCAGAGTTCGGGTTGTTGTTCGGCGAAACCGGGTTGCGGGGCCTCGATGGCCATTTCGGTTTCTGGATAAAAAGCAGAAGCCACAGCCGCGCCCGTGTCGGCATCAATCAAACAGGCTTTAACGGATGAACTACCAAGGTCGAATCCGAGAAGGTACATAAAGAAGGGGTTTAGAAACCGAGCGCGAAATATCGCAGTTTTGCGGTAATTTTGCGGCTCATACAAAAATACTATGCTTCAACGCATCCAAACTATCTTTTTGTTTCTCATGGCTGTGGCTATGGGTGTCGCTTTAGTCAATCCAATCTGGCAAAAATCAGGGGTAAACCCATCCGATATGGCCAGCCTGACTGCTTTAGAATATTCGCAGAAGACCGGAATCTCAACGGTGATCACGCCGGTTTGGTATCTGGGTTTGTTGATTTTAGCCGTGGTGGTGATTGCGATTTATGCCATTATGCAATACCGTAACCGACTCCGCCAGACGCTTTTTTGTGCCATTAACTCCATGTTGCTGACTGGCGTTATGGGTGTTACGCTTTACATGACGCTCTACAAAGGCAAGGATTTCGGCAGCCCCGAAGATCAGGGCACATTTCTGTTAGGTTTCTATTCCATCATTGCTGCGCTGGTGATGAACACCTTAGCAAATCGGGCAATCCGTCGTGATGAGAAAAAAGTGCGTGAGTCAGAGCGGTTTCGGTAGTCCGTTTTAAGTTTCAGGTTTCATGCCTTCGGCGTTTCAAGCTACGCGGTTTCAGGTTTCATTATCAGTTCTTCTGTGTCTTAAAACCTGAAACCGCGTAGCTTGAAACCTGAAACAAGCGACAGCCGACACAGTCCCAATCAAACTCCCGGCGAACACATCGACCGCGAAGTGCTGGAACAGATACACCCGCGAGTAGCCCACCAGCACCGCCGGAATCAATAAGGCCCAGCCACGTCCTTTACGCTCATCCAACAATGCCAGCAAAGTGAACACCGCAAAGGCCGAAATCGTATGGCCCGATGGAAAGCTGTTGATCGTGTAAATATCTAATCCCTTGATAACGTGGTAGGCCCACTTCGAGTCGGCGAAGACCATTGCCGGGCGCGGGCGGCCAGTAAACACAACCTGCTTCAGGAAAATCGACGTAAGCGACGAGACAGTAAAACTTGCCAGAGCCAGCAAACCGTGCCGTTTTGAACTGATAAAGAGGACGATAATCAGAAAGACAAAGAAGGCCCCGTCGCCCAGATACGTAGCATTCTGGAAGAAAAAGTCGGCCTCGGCTGTGTTGTGAGCGTTAACCCAACGAATTAATTCCTCCTGTGAAAAGATGAGTTGCAGAACGCCCACTCCTAAAAACAGCAGGGCATACGGGATAAAAAAGAAACGGTTCTGCCGGAGGAGTTCAATCATGGGGCAAAAATAGGGGCTTCCTGAAACAGTCTATGAAATTGGGGACTCAGAAATAATCGCCAAAGTAACAACAAAAAAGACGGTCGTTTGCACGACCGTCTTTCAGAAAATTAAACTTGCAAGGCCTTCGAAACCTTAAAGAGACAAATCCTTAATTCCGCAACGGCTTGCCACCCTGCAACAGGCTTTGAATCCGTTCGAGCGTTTTCTTTTCACCACAAAGTGACAGGAATGCCTCGCGCTCCAGGTCGAGGAGGTATTGCTCAGTTACGTTTTGCGGGGCACTCAAATCGCCCCCACAGATGACATAGGCCAGTTTATCGGCAATTTTCAGATCGTGGTCAGAGATGTAGCGACCCATGTGCATGGCCGTGATCCCCGCTTTGAACAAGGCAATCCCCGTTTTGCCCTGCACCTTAATGTCGGTGCGCTGCTTGGGTTGCACGTAGCCGTTTTCGGCTAACTCAATGGCGGCTTGCTTGGCTTCGGCAATCAGGCGGCTTCGGTTTAGCACAATCTGTGCCGACGGAAGCAGGTAATTCATTTCCCGTGCTTCCTGCGCCGAGGTCGAAACTTTAGCCGTGGCAATGTTCATGAACGCGCTTTGCAGAATGTTCAGTTCGGGGTCGCCGGTTTGATACAGATCGCTGGCGCGGGCGGCCATTTCTTTGGTGCCGCCACCCGCCGGAATCAGACCAACGCCCACTTCCACCAGGCCCATGTAGGTTTCGGAATGGGCCACCACGCGGTCGGCGTGCAGGTTTATTTCGCAACCACCGCCCAGAGCGAGCGTGTGTGGTGCGCCCACCACCGGAATCGACGAGTACCGAACCCGCATCATGGTTTGCTGGAACTGAGCAATCATCATGTTGATTTCGTCAAATTCCTGCTCAATGGCGAACATGAAGAGCATCGCCAAATTGGCCCCCGCCGAGAATGCTTCCACCGACTCGTTGCCAATCACCAAACCCCGGAAATCTTTCTCGGCAGTGCTGATTGCCTTCTGAATTCCTTCGATTACTTCGGCCCCGAAGGTGTTCATTTTAGAGCGGAATTCGAGGTTCAGAATCCCGTCCCCAATGTCGTAGAGAGCAGCTCCGGCGTTCTTCCAAACAATGTCATTGCTCCGGTTTTCCAAAATCACAAACGTCTCCGTGCCGGGAATCGTCTTGTAGCTTTTGGTTGGAATGTCGTAGTATTTTTTGACCCCTTTTTCTGTTTTATAAAACGAATCGAAACCGGCATCGAGCATTTCATAGACCCACTGAGCCGGTTTTTTGCCCTGCGATTCGATCAGTTCCAGCCCTTTCTGAACACCAAGAGCATCCCAGGTCTCGAATAAACCCATCTGCCAGCCAAAACCAGTTGTGATAGCCGCGTCGATGCGGTAGAGTTCATCAGCAATTTCTGGGATGCGGTTGGTGGCGTAGGCGAACCCGTCTGCAAATGTCCGGCGATAAAACTCACCCGCGTTGTCGGTGCCAGCCAGCAATACCGAGAATCGCTTGCGGAGGTTGTCGATGGCTTTAGTAGCTTCAAGCGTCGCGAATTTCGATTTAGCTGATGGCTTATACTCGAACGTTTTCAGGTCAAGAGCCAGAATTTCGGTCTTGCCGTTCGCGTCTTTGGTTTTCTTGTAGTAGCCCTGCCCCGTTTTGTCGCCGAGCCACTTATTTTCCATCAACTTCTGCATCGACGCAGTCAACTGGAACGACTCCCGCGACTCGTCATGCTCAACGTTGATGAGGTTTTTGGCCACGTTCACCGTCGTATCCAAGCCGACTACGTCCGACAAACGGAACGTTCCCGATTTCGGGCGACCCACCACCGGGCCGGTCAGCTTGTCCACTTCCTCCACCGTCAGGCCGAGGTCTTCGGCTACGCGGATGGTTTGCACAAGCGACTGAATACCAAGGCGATTGGCAATAAAGCCCGGCGTGTCTTTGCACAACACGGTTGTTTTGCCGAGGAACAAATCGCCGTAGGTCATCAAAAAGTCGATGATGGCGGGGTCGGTATCGGGACCGGGAATTACCTCTAAAAGCCGCAGATACCGGGGCGGGTTGAAAAAGTGAGTCCCGCAGAAATGCCGCCGAAAATCGGCCGACCGTCCCTCCGACAACAGGTGCATCGGAATGCCCGACGTGTTGGAGGTCATCAGCGTTCCGGGTTTGCGAACGGCTTCCACGCGCTCGTATAATGACCGTTTAATGTCTAACCGCTCCACAACGGCCTCGATAATCCAGTCCTGGTTAGCCAGTTCCTTGATGTTATCGTCGAAGTTGCCAAGCTTGATGCGGTCGGCAAATTTGGGGCTATACAAAGCGGCTGGCGAGGCTTTGAGCATGGCCTGAAACGCATCGTTCACAATCCGGTTGCGAACGGCGGGGGTTTCGAGGGTCAGCTTTTTGGCTTCTTCAGTGGGGTTCAGTGCGTTCGGAACAATATCCAAAAGCAGAACATCGAGGCCGATATTGGCGAAATGTGCGGCAATGCGCGATCCCATAATGCCCGAACCCAGCACGGCAACGCGCCGAATAGTCCGGTTTTTGGTTTGAGTGGTTGGTTTTTGCAGGGTTGCTTCCATTTGTTGATTGTGATAGGAACGTGGACGGTTGGCCGTTGCCATTGATCCCCATTCCCCTCCTTTTGTAATTTGCTCAATTATTTTGTTCCAGAGTTACTCGCTTCCTTATTCCAGCGTCAGCTCCTCCGCTTCGTTGGTTTTGATTTTCTGGCTTTCTTCGTCCACGATGCGGTTGATGTCTTTGATTACCTCAAAAAACAGCACCAGCTTATCCAATGGAATCCGTTCGCGAATCATTTGGTTGAATTGAATAACACCCTCCCGTGCCATCTCCCGCCGACGGCGACCTTCTTCGGTGAGCAGAATTCGGACAAATCGTTTGTCGTTATCGTCGATTTCCCGGCGCACCCATCCGCGTTCCTCCAGACTTTTCAGCATTCTGACAAGGCTGCGGGGTTCCATGCCGAGGGCCGGGCCAATTTTGGTGGCCGGGGTGCCGGTTTCGGAGTCGATGTTCAGCAACACGTAGCCAATGGCCATCGTCATGTCGTACTTAGCCGCGTAGGCGTTGTACATCCGTGAGATGGCGTGCCAGCCCCATTTAATGTGAAAATCGACTGTTTTCTCTTTTTTCATACTCATCTCAACGGCTCGCAATCATTGTACAAAACTACGAATAATCTACGATAGTATGCAAGCATACTGATTTTAGACCTCTATTGCCTCCGGCACTGGTTCATCAACTGGCTTCACTGTTCGGGCAATGAAGATGCTGCTAAAAATGGCTGTCATGGCCAGGAAACCCACAATAGAATAGTTCTCGAGCTGACCGGATGGCGTTTTCTGGATAATGAGACCCGATCCGTAAGTAGCGACTGATTGCATCAAAAGTTGCAACGATTGATTGATACTCATGAAACCACCCCGTTGCTGTGGAGTCACGACCGAGGATGTCATGGCCTGAGTCGGAATCAGGCGACCGTTGGAGAAAATAAAGAACAGCCCCGCTACAAACAGCACATACGTCAGCGACGACGGGGGCATGGTGGTAATCAGGTAGATTGGAATAAGAGAGAGGGCTGCAAAAACAATGAACACGGGTAACTTACCGCGTCGGTCGGCGAGTTTGCCCACGAGCGGGGCCGAGAAAATGGTTAAAGCACCGCCCACCGCATAAATAAGGTACAGTTGCTTTTCGCCAAAGCCGACATTGGCGACGAGGTAGGGCGAAATGAACGGAATGATGCTGAAATGGCCCAACATAATGGTGCTGGTGAGCCAAAGGGCACGCATCTGGTTCGGGTTTTTCCAGATATTGGTCACGACCGAAAAGGGACTGGGCCGCGTTAGGCCGGGCCGCTGTTCTCCGCGTAGCAAATGCTCGTCGAGCCGGGGAACATACCGGATCACGAGGGCAATTACGCCTAAACTCAGGCCACCCACCACGAGGAAAGGTGCGTGCCAGCTAATTTCCGTCGCCAAGTATAAACCCACTGGAACGCCAATAACCGAAGCTACCGAAAATGCCGTCATCACAATCGACATGGCCTGCGCCCGGCGTTCATAAGCAAACGTATCGCCCACTATCGACAGAACCTGCGCCCCAATCACGCCCCCGAACATACCGGCCATAATACGCGCAATCACGAGCATGGTGTAGGTAGGAGCTAACCCACAGGCGAGGGTGCCAATCACAAACCCCGAATAGGCTACCAGAAGGATGTGTTTGCGCGGAAAACGGTCGGCCCAAAACGAAAAAAAGAAGCCCGAAATACCCGCACTCAGGCTGTAAGCCGACACAATGAAACTGAATTGCTGGGGGTTTAAATTGAAAAAACGCATCAACTGCGGCCCCATCGGCATCATAATCATGAAATCCATGATGTGGGTGAAGTTGAGGCAAGCCAGTACAAAGAGGAGAAGTTTATCGGCGCGAGACATTGGAAATGCTATTGATACGTTGATTAAGAGACACCAAAAACAAGTTGAAAAGTTTCCCGCCCTGAACCGACCCCTCCGCAACGGCGGACCGCCCTGAAAATAGGAGGGGGGAAACCGCTCATCAATAGTCGGCGTGGTCGTATGGGGGCCATGCACTAACTTGCAACCCTAAATTGACCCCTCGCTCTGGCATGTTCTGGCACCGTATCTCTGTTATCATTCTCAAAAATCGAATCCTTCTAACGTTGGCTGTGCTGCTCGGTACGGCCTTTATGGGCTATCAGGCCAGCCGAATTCAGCTTTCCTATGAGTTAGCCAAAATTCTCCCCCAAAGCGATCCCGATTTTCAACTCTACGAAGAATTTAAAGCCCGTTACGGCGAAGATGGCAACGTGATGGTGCTGGGCGTAGAGACCGATAAGATGTATCAGCTCCAGTTTTTTAATGACTGGTATGCCCTAAATCAGCGGATTAAGGCCATCAAAGGCATTAAAGATGTAGTCTCGAATGCCAGTCTCTATGATATTGTCCGCGACGACAGCACCAGTAAATTTCGGTTTGTGCCGCTGGTGCCGCGAAAGCCTGCCGACCAGCAAACCGTTGACAGCATCCGGGTCACCATTGCGTCGCTGCCTTTCTATCAGGGCTTTGTGCAGGATAGTGCGGCTGCGGCCACCGGAATCGGAGCACACCTCATGGCTATCACCTTCGACCAGTCAGATTTAAATTCTCGGAGTCGAATCGAGATTGTTCAGTTGATTCACGAGGAAGCGCGGGCGTTTGAGAAGACCCATAACCTAACTGTGCATTTGTCGGGAATGCCTTATATCAGAACTGAGTTCACGGCCAAAGTCAGCAACGAGATGATCCTGTTTATGGGGTTGGCTTTTCTGGTGACGGCCCTGATCCTGCTCTATTTTTTCCGGTCCCTCACAGTAATGATTGCGGCCATTGCCGTGGTTGCGGTAGGCGTGGTTTGGGCCACGGGCTATATTGTTTTGCTGGGGTATAAAATCACCCTGCTGACGGGCTTGATTCCCCCGCTGATCATCGTTATTGGCATTCCGAACGCCATTTTCTTGCTGAATCGTTACCACGAAGAGCTTAACAAGGGTCGCCGACAGATTGAGGCAATGGCGATAACTACCGAGAAAGTTGGCGAAACCACCTTCTTTGCAAACGTTACCACAAGCGTTGGGTTCTTTGTGTTTTACTTCACCAACAGCCCGTTATTGTTGGAGTTTGGGTTGGTGGCCGCGCTCGGAATTATGAGTACCTACCTGGTCTCACTGATCCTTGTTCCAATCATTTTCAGTTATTTACCCGTACCATCCGAGAAGAAACGCGGGCACATGGATCGCCGACGGATTACGGGTTTTCTGACTTGGGTAAACGATATTGTGGCCCACAGCCGAACGGTAATTTACTGGTTCATTGCCGGGGCTGTGTTGTTTGGTGTGGTCGGCATGTTGCGGGTGAAAGCCATTGGTTTCGTAGTGGACGACCTGCCCAAAAATGACCCGATCTACACTGACCTGAAGTTTTTCGAGAGCCATTTTCGGGGCGTTTTGCCCTTCGAGGTCAACATCGACACCAAGCAGGCGGGCCGGGTTTTGACTCCTCAAACGCTCACCAAAATCAGGCTTCTCCAACGCGAGGTGGGGAAACACCCGGAGTTCTCCAAACCGTTGTCGATTGTGGAAGCCCTCAAGTTTTTTTACCAGGGCTACCGGGGGGGCGACCCCAAATACTACATTTTGCCACCCGCCCTCGAACTCAACAAGTTAGCCAGCTATGCCCCTCAACTGAAAGGCTCCGAGAATCGCTTCAAGGGCTTCTTAGACAGCACCCGACGCTACACCCGTGTGAGTTTTCAGATGGCCGACATCGGTACGGTGCGGATCAAAAAACTTATTGCTGATCTGCAACCCAAAGCTGATTCCATTTTCAATGTGGATGCCTCAACCGGGCAGCGGGTAGTCCCCAACGAGCAATATGATGTACGCATAACGGGCAATAGCGTGGTGTTCACGCGGGGCAACGACTACCTGCTGCTGAACCTCGCCGAAAGCACCGCGTTGGCCATTTTGCTGGTTTGCGGCATCATGATTATCCTGCTTCGCGATGTGCGCCTGAGCCTGATTGCTATTTTGCCCAGTATTGTGCCGCTGATCGTAACGGCCGGGCTGATGGGGTATTTTGGTATTAACTTGAAACCCTCTACCATCCTGATTTTCAGCATTGCCTTCGGCCTGTCGTCGGATGGAACCATTTATTTCATTACCAAATACCGCGACGAACTCCGCAACCCCAGCACAAGTATTGCCGAAGCCGTGAGCCGCACCATCCGCTTTACGGGTCTGAGTATGTTCTACACGGCTATTATCCTGTTTGCGGGTTTTGCCATTTTCACGGCCTCTACGTTTCAGGGCACGGTAGCCCTTGGCATTTTGGTCTCAATCACGTTGCTCATGGGCATGGCCTCGAACCTGATTCTGCTCCCCGCCTTTTTGCTCACGGTGGAGAAGAAACGACGGGGTGGGGGAGGGGAGAATAAATAACTGAAAGTGAGCCACGTAAAGTCTTATTTACGCACCCACTGTCGACTCTTTTTTGTTCGCTGATAAGCCCGCCCGGTCAATGTGACGTTGAATCAGGTTAGTAAAAGAATCCTGCTGTTCTTGTTGATGTTTGGGCAACCAGCCCAACTCAGCACCCAACAAAGCCGCAGCCACTGAGGTAGCATTCAAGGCCGCCTGCCAATCGACAAGGCCAAGCCGAATTCTACGGAGAAGAAGGTCTTCGAGGGTAAGCGCCATTTCGGCACGGGCGGCATATATCACTTCCGCTTTTACGAACGGATGCCGGTTTACAAGCAATTCGGCAAGCGTCGAATCCTGTTCCATAAGAGTCAGTAGAACTGTTGCCTGCGTGCCGTATGTTTCGGCTAAATGCTTGATTGTTTGCGAATTGATAGTCGGATGCCGGGCCGTTAATGAGTCGATAAACGCTGGGCCGTAGCCATCTCCACCGAGGAGAATTAGCTCATCGGTTTTGCTTTTTTTATGAATACCCAGCCGCTCACTACACAGGTCGATGGTGTCCTCGGCCATCAGCCGGTACGTTGTCCATTTGCCCCCCATTAGGCTCACCAATCCCGTTTTTTCGTCCACTTCCACTTCGTGATCGCGCACTAAGCTTTTGGAACTGGCATTTGGGTCGGCCTGAAGCAAGGGCCGCAAACCGGCAAACCCACCCGTCACCTGATCTAATGTGAGCGGTTTGGCGAGGTACTGATTTACGTGTTCAATCAGGTATTGGGCCTCGTCGGGTTCCAGATAGGGCGTTTCGGCAGGGTCGGCTTCCGTGTCGGTGGTGCCAATGAGGTAATGACCCCGCCAGGGAATCGCAAAAAGAACGCGCCCGTCGGAGGTTTCGGGAACAAGCAGGGCCGCGAGTGTGGGACCAACCGCTTCCATTGGCAACACAACGTGAGCACCTTTGCTGGCCCGCATCCGGTCGGGTTGCCGGGGGTTGGCCGTTTGTCGAAGCGAGTCGGCCCGTGTTCCGGTGGCATTCACAAACACTTTCGCCCGGAGCCAGAACGTATCGCCCGTGAGTTCGTCGCGCACCAGAACGGCCTGAATCCGTCCGTTAGGATCTGTCTCAAACCGCAGCGCCGAGCAATGATTGGCAACGGTTGCCCCCTGTTTTTCAGCCGTTTGCGCCAGGCCGAGGTTGAATCGGGCATCGTCGAATTGACCATCGTAATACAAAACGGCACTCTGAAAACTGTCAGTCGAAAAGGCCGGAAAATGATGCAGGGCTTCTTTTTTATTTAGCCACCGACTGGGAGCCAATCGGCGATTGCCAGCCAGCAGGTCATATAATTTCAGGCCAATACTGAAATACATACCCGCAAACCAGTTTTTGCAGGGAGTGAGCAGGGCCAGCGGATGGGCCAAATGGGGGGCAATGTGCAATAACGTCCGGCGTTCATAAAGCCCTTTCCTAACCATCGACAACTGCTTGGGGTCGAAGTTTTTGAAAGCCTGTTCGAGGTAACGCACCCCACCATGCACCAATTTTGTTGAGCTACTGGAGGTTGCCGAGCTAAAATCATCCCGCTCGATCAGGGCTGTTTTGAGGCCCCGGCTGGCGGCATCGAGTGCGCATCCTGCTCCGCTGGCTCCCCCGCCAATTACACAGATGTCGAATAATTCAGCTTTTAGGCGGTGAAGGCTGGCAGTGCGATTCATAAATCAAGGTCAAGATTTGGCCGCCGTTTGGCTCGACCGAACAGCCCGGTCATATTTTTTTGGGGCGTATAAAAACCCAAAAGCTTCGGCACCTTCTTTAGTATGTACTTTATGGTGGATGTAGTGCGCCCGGATAATGCGCTGCATATAGCTGCCCTTGAACCGGTGCTTCAGCTTCACCCGCTGATGGACAATCACATCGTGAAAAACAAAATAGAAAAGACCATACAGCGTAACACCCGCCCCTATCCAGGTCAAAAAACTGAGCGACTCCACTTCAATGCCAGTCACAATCAGCGAGATAGCAACCGCACTGAACACGACAGCAAATAAGTCGTTCCACTCAAAAAAACCGGGGTGGTGGTTATGGTGATCATTATGCCAGCTCCACAAAAAACCATGCATAATATATTTATGGGTAAACCAGGCAACTCCTTCCATGAAGAGAAACGTACCGATGATCAGGGCAACGTTTAGTAGCATCTTTGTGTTATTAAGTTGGTTTAATCCGTTCAACAAGCCAATCGGCTCTGGGGGAGTAACAGTTTGTGAGCCTGAAAAGTTGGTGAAAAAAGCCTTTGGCTCAGTTTCAATACAAGATAATCAGATTATAGAGGTGGTGACACTTGCACATACAGAAAATAGTGGTATATTTAATCCAGTTAGTGCTCCAAACAATCAGTATGCCACTAATATGGACTACCGGGCACTCAAAGAGCTGGTTCGTCGGGGTGAAGGCCAGCAAATAGAGTTCAAATTAAAAGTAAACCACCCCGAAAAAATTATTCGCGAAGTCGTTGCGTTCGCCAACACGGATGGCGGCTTCCTCTTCATCGGCGTTAACGACGACCTCACCATTCCCGGCCTCAAATATGCCGATGAGGATCTCTACCTCCTCGAACGGGCCATTCAGAAATTTTGCTTCCCGGCAATCCCTTACACACTAGAACGGATTCCGCTTTACGACGAGCGCGAGGTGCTGGCTTTCCGAATTCCGCCCAGCCACAACCGGCCTCATTATGTGGTGCTTGATCCCGAAAAGCCCGACGAGAAAAAGGCTTATGTGCGCGTAGCCGACAAATCGGTGCAGGCTAGCAAAGAGGTGCGCGAAATTCTGAAAGGCGAACGAGCAGACCGCAACGTCCGATTCACCTACGGTGATAAAGAGCGGGTACTGATGCAACACCTCAACCAGCATCAGACAATCACAGTCGAGTTGTTTGCGAACATCGCTAATGTGCCCCGTAAAATTGCATCCCGAACCCTTGTGTTGCTGGTTTTAGCCAATATCCTGCAAATTCACCCCAACGAAGTCACGGATCGCTATACCAGCCGGGCTGGTTTGTAGCAAATTCTATTATCAAACAGAATAGAAAAACTGTAAGACCAAAGACGTTTATGTTCTGTCAAGTGTCTTACAGCTTTTCTCTTCTGTCAGCAGTGTGTTAGCAGACTACGCCGTTGGTACTGCGTCTGTCGGAACAGTCTCAGTAGCCAAAACATCCGACTCTTCTTCCACATACGCATCCGTCGGCACGCAGGAACAAACCAAGTTTCGGTCACCATACGCACTGTCGATGCGGCTAACGCTCGGCCAGAACTTGCGTGCTTTTACGTATGGCAATGGGAAAGCGGCTTTCTCGCGGCTATAGGGACGGTTCCAGTCGTCAGTTAGCACCACGGCCATTGTGTGGGGCGCGTGTTTCAGCACGTTGTTGGCGCGGTCGGCCTGCCCGTTTTCGATCTCCCGAATTTCGTTTCGAATTGAAATCAGGGCATCGCAAAAACGATCCAGCTCCGGCTTGGATTCCGACTCGGTTGGCTCGATCATCATGGTGCCAGCTACTGGAAACGACACGGTTGGCGCGTGGAAACAGTAGTCCATCAATCGTTTGGCAATATCCTCAACCTCCACACCCACCGCCGTCTTGAACGGGCGACAGTCGATAATCATTTCGTGAGCTGCCCGGCCAGCGTGGTTTGTATATAATACCTCGTAATGTCCCTCAAGCCGCGACTTTATGTAGTTGGCATTCAGAATGGCGCGTTCAGTGGCGCGGGTCAACCCTTCGCCCCCCATCATGGCAATGTAGGCATACGAGATCGTCAGAATACTCGCCGAGCCGTACGGAGCCGCCGAAACGGAACCAGTTGGTAGTGACGGCTCCCCGCTGGGACGGTTGGCAGTATGTCCGGGCAAAAACTCAACCAAATGAGCGGCAACGCCGATTGGCCCCATGCCCGGTCCTCCTCCACCGTGCGGAATACAAAATGTTTTGTGGAGGTTCAGGTGGCACACATCGGCCCCGATATTGGCCGGAGAAGTGAGACCAACCTGGGCGTTCATGTTAGCCCCGTCCATATAAACCTGCCCACCATGTTCGTGAATAATGGCGCAGATTTCGGTGATGCTTTCCTCGAAAACGCCGTGCGTCGATGGGTACGTAACCATCAATGACGACAGATCGGTACTGTATTGTTCGGCTTTGGCGCGAAGATCGGCCACGTCGATGTTGCCGCGCTCGTCGCACTTCACAATCACCACTTTCATACCCGCCATCACTGCGCTTGCGGGGTTGGTGCCGTGCGCCGATTGCGGAATCAGGGACACATTCCGATGGTCATCGCCCCGGCTCAGGTGGTAATCCCGAATCACCATCAGGCCCGCATATTCGCCCTGCGCCCCCGAATTGGGTTGCAGCGACATAGCCGCAAAGCCCGTAATTTCGCAAAGCCAGGCATTTAGATCAGCAAAAAGTTGCTGATAACCAGCCGTTTGATCTTTGGGCGCGAACGGGTGCATTTTGCCAAACTCGGGCCACGTTACCGGAATCATTTCTGCCGTGGCATTGAGTTTCATGGTGCAACTCCCCAGCGAAATCATCGAATGCACCAGCGACAAATCTTTTTCTTCCAATGATTTCAGATACCGAAGCATCTCGTGTTCGGTGTGGTGCGTGTTGAAAACCGGGTGCGTCAGATAGTCGGATGATCGCACCAACCGCTCCGGCCAAGTAATTTCGAGTTCATTGGCGGCTGCTTCCAGATCAATCTTTACGCCAAACACGTTGAGTAAGGCCACCGCATCATCATACGATTTTGCTTCATCAAACGAGAGGCTAATCTGCTGACCATCGGCATGATAACGCAGATTCACCTGTGCAGCCCGTGCCGACTTTTTCAACGAGTCAACATCACTGACCTTTATGGTGATCGTATCGAAATAGTTTTCGGTCACCACTTCGTATCCGCCCCAGGTTAGGGCAGTTGCTACCAATTTGGTCAGGCCGTGGGTGCGTTCGGCAATTTGCCGAAGCCGCTTCGGACCATGATACACGGCATAGCTGCTGGCCATCACGGCCAACAAAACCTGCGCCGTACAAATATTGGAGGTTGCTTTTTCCCGGCGAATGTGTTGCTCGCGCGTTTGCAGCGCCATTCGCAGGGCAGGTTTGCCCTGAGCATCTACCGACACGCCAATAATGCGACCCGGAATCTGTCGTTTCAGGGCATCGCGGGTTGCAAAAAAAGCCGCGTGTGGACCCCCAAAGCCCATTGGCACCCCAAACCGCTGTGCCGAACCCACCACCACATCGGCACCCATTTCGCCGGGGGAGGTGAGCATGGTCAGGGCAAGCAGATCGGCGGCCACGGCCACCGTCACACCCAGTTCATGGGCAGCAGCAATCAGGTCGGTATAGTCGAACACCTCGCCATCGGTTGCGGGGTATTGCAACAGTACCCCAAACAAAGCCGGATTGGTCAGATCAACCGTGCGGTGATCGCCCACCAACACCTGGATTCCCACGGGAGTAGCCCGCGTATAAATCAGGTCGATGGTTTGGGGGTGGCAGTGTTGCGAGACAAAAAAGGTATCCGCGTTTTTCTTGCTGGCCGGGCGGGTGGCATGAAGCAGGTTCATGGCCTCGGCAGCGGCAGTGGCTTCGTCGAGTAACGACGCATTAGCCAAATCCATGCCCGTCAGGTCGGAGACAACCGTCTGAAAATTTAGCAAAGCCTCCAACCGTCCCTGGGCTATTTCAGCCTGATAAGGCGTATAGGCCGTGTACCAGGCCGGATTTTCCAGGATATTCCGCAGAATAACGTTCGGCGTAATGGTATCGTAGTAGCCCTGCCCGATGTAGGAAGTAAACACCTTATTTTGCCCGGCCATTTTTTTGAAGCTGGCCAGAAACTGGGCCTCCGACTGCGGGGCAGGCAAATCGAGTGGATGATCTAATCGAATACTGGTAGGAACCGTCTGGTCGATAAGGTCGCCGATACTGGAAACGCCCACTGCAGCAAGCATTTCGCTGAATTCCTCGTCTTGTTCGCCATTGTGGCGATCTTCAAATGACTCTTGATACCGGATATTGAGTGGCATAGTTAGCAGATGAACGCGCGGTTGATATAAACCCAAACCCAAAATTACGGAGAAATGTGCCACCCTTAAAAATTCGTTTATATAAGTTATTGGAGATACGAAAACGGTCTCTATATTTGAAAAATAGTACTATCAATTACTCAAGCAGTAACATTTCTGAATCACCTATTTCCCATTCACTATGCACCATGTTTATTATTCCCGCAAGACGACAGGCTGGCTGGCTTTTTTCGTTGTATCGCTCCTAACAATTAATTTTCTCTGGGCTCAGGCTCCAACCAATGGGCTGGTTGCTTATTACCCTTTTAATAGCAACGCCAACGACGAGAGTGGTGGTGGACGAAATGGAACCGTTTATGGAGCAACTTTAAATACCGACCGATTTGGCAATACAAACAGGGCATATGACTTTGATGGAATTAACAATCGTATCAGCGCACAGGCCGCTTTTCATCCAACTATGAGTGTGGCAGTCTGGTTCAAAGCTCCTATGCCAACACACACCAATGGGCGTTGGCCTGTGCTATATGGATTTGGACTGACATCAATTGTTCTACAATCGTTTGGTACGCAGGAACCTGCCTATAATGGAAAAAATGGAATGTTGACCAGTCTCACCGCACAGCAATTGGGTCTGTCATCCAGAAACATCATAGAGCATCTTCAGATTGTTTGTGACGACAAGTGGCATCATGCCGTGGGTGTTTACGATAACACCACCCGAACGCATCAGCTTTACGTTGATGGCATCCTACGCGCACAGGACACAATGCCCGTTGATTACCCCAGTTTTGATTCGGTGGATTTTGGTATTGGCAACACAGCCTCATCAGGTTACAATCATGCTGGCTATTTCAAAGGGCAACTCGATGACATCCGCATCTATAACCGCACCCTTTCCCCATTTGAAGTTCAAAACCTATACCAAACTGAAGCCCTACCCCCAGTCCCCCAAGCCCCAACTAACGGTCTGATTGCGTACTACCCCTTCAATGGCAATGCTAATGATGGTAGCGGTAACAATAACAATGGAACTGTATATGGCGCAACTTTGGCCTCAGACCGGCGGGGTATGGCCAATGGGGCTTACCGATTTACTGACGGAACGAAAATTATTGTGCCTAATAGTTCTTCATTACAGTTCTCCAACGAATATACGTTTAGTGGCTGGTTTAATCTACGGTCGTTTGACGGACGTAATGGAAACGACGGTGGGTTATCAACTACAGCCGCTGTTCACACTATTTTTTCAAAAAGCTGCGACCGCGACTGGTTATTTTTTATGGTCTTACCGAGTCCTGATGGTCTGCCGCGTATGAATTTTGCGGGCGGAACCTGGCCGAGCGGCCTTAGTGCTTTCCAGAATTTAAATCTCAATACGTGGATACACGTTGCTCATATTCACGGGAACAATCAATCGCAATTATACATCAATGGGGTCTTAGCCGCTGCTTCGGGAGGTAGAATTGATTTCACTGCCTCCAATCAACAAGACCTCATTATTGGTGGTATGAACTGTTGGTCTTACTTTTTTAACGGTGAACTTGATGACATCAGATTTTATAACCGCGCTCCGGAAGTTAAAAACACGTTTATAGCTGAAAATGGCCCTATCAAAACTATACGCACTGGTAGCTGGCTAGACCCAACGACATGGTCATGTGGCTGTGTACCATCGACTTCTAACCCCGTTGAGGTGAAGCACGTAGTCAATGTTCCTGCTGCTCAAACAGGGTATGCACTCTCGCTAAAGTATGGTACTGGCGGACGGATTGACTTGGGAGCAAATGCCAAAGTAGTATTAATTCAGGAGTAGGAAACAACACTATTGTTTAGCAGCTTCTACCATTCTTTTCACAACATCTTCGAGTGTAGCCGTAGCTTTCCAGCCCAATTGCTGGTGGGCCTTTTGGGGATTGGCGTGTCCCTCAGCAATATCTGTGGGCCGATATAAGGCCGGGTCAGAATGAACGTGATCTCGCCAATCAAGACTAAATTCACTGAATACTAAATGGACAAATTCCCTCAAGGTGCTGGTTTGCCCGGTGGCAATTACATAATCGCTAGCTTGGTCTTGCTGTAACATCAGCCACATGGCCTCCACATAATCGGGTGCCCAGCCCCAATCACGGGCAATGTCCATGTTACCCAACGTGAGTTTTTCTGTTCGCCCGTTGGCAATCTGATAAGCGGTAGACACAATTTTCTGGGTAACAAACCGGGCGGGGCGCAAGGGAGATTCGTGGTTAAACAAAATACCCGTGCTGGCATGAATAGCATAAGCTTCCCTATAATTGGCGACCTGCCAGAAAGCAGCCGCTTTAGCCACTCCATATGGACTGCGTGGCCGAAACGGAGTTTCTTCATCAGCCGCTGTGGTGCCGGTATCGCCAAAACATTCGCTGGAACCAGCATTATAAAATCGGATGGGCAAACCACTAAACCGGATGGCTTCAAGCAGGTTTAGTGTGCCAACACTAATACTTTCGAGTGTTTCCACAGGTTGCTCAAACGATAAACCAACCGATGTTTGACCTGCCAGATTATAGACCTCATCCGGCTTTACCTGCAACAATGTTTGCAGAACGCTCCTGAAGTCGTTGATACTAATAGACACTAATTTGACCTGATCGCGAATCCCCAACTTAATCAGATTGCCAAACGAACCCATCTGTGCATCACGCGACCCACCATAAACGCTGTACCCCTTTTCGATAAGTAGTTTAGACAGATAGGCTCCGTCTTGACCCGACACACCACAGATTAATGCTTTTTTCACGTGAAAGCGTAATTGAATGAAACTGTTTTTATGAATAGTGGCAAACATAGGGCTTTTTTGGCCTGTATTTTGCAATCAAGTCCAGATGAAGTAGCAACATTTGGTTAGCTGTTGCACTTTCAAGTTATTTGCATTCTTGAACCTATTGATAAGGTATATCCATACCCGAAATTAGAATAGTTGTTCAATTCCCGCCGATTACAATAAAGAAATAGTCTCTATATGAAAGTTGTCATTTTAGCGGGAGGTTTAGGAACCCGTTTAAGCGAAGAAACTGTAATTAAACCCAAGCCGATGGTCGAAATTGGCGGTATGCCTATCTTGTGGCATATTATGAAAATCTATTCGGCTCACGGGTTCAACGACTTTATTATCTGTCTTGGTTACAAAGGCTATATCGTCAAAGAATATTTCGCCAATTACTTCCTCCATCAGTCTGACGTTACCATTGATCTAACAAGCAATCAGGTTCAGGTTCATGACTCGTATGCCGAACCTTGGAAAATCACCTTGGTTGATACAGGAAAGGATAGTATGACAGGTGGGCGGATTAAACGGGTGCAACATCACATCGGTAATGAACCCTTTATGCTGACCTATGGTGATGGCGTAGGTGATGTTGACATTACAGCTTTAGTCGAATTTCATAAAAGCCACGGAAAGCATTGCACACTGACAGCTGTTCAGCCTTCGGCGCGTTTTGGAGCATTAGACATTGCCAATGAAAAAGGTGTCCGGTCATTTTTGGAAAAACCAAAAGGCGATGGTGCTTGGATTAATGGAGGGTTCTTTGTTTGTGAGCCGGATGTTTTTTCATATATCAATGGGGATGCAACTCCTTGGGAAGCTAGTCCATTAGAAACTTTAGCTATCGAAGGTCAATTGATGGCACACAAGCATAGAGGCTTCTGGAAACCAATGGATACACTTCGCGATAAAATGGAATTGGAGACATCGTGGAATACTGGTCAGGCTGAGTGGAAAACCTGGTAAAATACTCATGACAAACCTCTTCGCTGATCAATACCGCGGCAAAACGATACTCATAACAGGCCATACCGGGTTCAAAGGTTCTTGGCTGGCCTACTGGCTCCATCAGTTAGGGGCAACCGTTATTGGCTATTCTCTACCAACACCTACCGAGCCGGGCCATTGGGATTTGCTAAAATTACCCTTTGCAGACCGAATCGGTAACATCAATGATCTGGCACAAATGCAGGCAGTTTTTGCCTCATATCAGCCAGATATCGTGTTTCATATGGCGGCACAACCCTTAGTGCGGCAATCGTACCATCAACCTTTAGAAACAGTCGAAACCAATATTCTCGGCACTGCCAAAGTGCTCGAATGCGTTCGGCAAACACCTTCTGTTAAGGCGGTGGTAGTGGTTACAAGTGATAAATGCTACGAAAACCCCGAAGACGGCCGCCCTTTGGTAGAAACCGACGCGATGGGGGGCTACGATCCCTACAGCATGTCGAAAGGTGCCGCTGAATTAGTGGTCAGCAGCTACCGAAAATCATTCTTCTCCACGAGTCAGTACGGACAGTCGCACACAACGCTGTTGGCGAGTGTTCGGGCGGGGAATGTTATTGGTGGGGGCGATTGGGCCGCCGACCGGCTTATCCCCGATTTGATCCGGGGCAGCCTATCGGGCCAACCCGTGGCTATAAGAAACCCAATGGCCGTGCGTCCCTGGCAACACGTACTCGAACCACTATCAGGGTATTTACTGGTTGGCCAACGGCTTCTTTCGGGGGATGTGTCAGCAGCGGAGGGGTGGAATTTTGGACCTGAAACAACCGATGTGTTGCCTGTTCGTGATGTAGTCCGAATAGCCCGCACCCACTGGGAGTCCATTAAAGCAGATGAACAAATCTCTGACCAGAACCCACATGAAGCTCACCTGCTTAGTCTGGATTGCACAAAGGCTCATCAGCAACTATCGTGGTATCCAGTCTGGACTACGGCTCAGGCCATCGAACGGACGGTTGGCTGGTATCGGGCTTTTTATGAACAGAATCAGGTTGATACAGCCAATGACTTAGCAGTGTATGTTCAATGGGCTACTGCTAATAAAGCCATCTGGACCCAATGACATTCTCTGAAACTCCTTTGGCTGGTTCTTATATCATCACGATCTTTCCTCGCGGAGATAATCGGGGATGGTTTGCTCGTACTTATTGTCAGAATGAGTTTGCTCAAATTGGTCATCAGGAACCTTGGGTGCAAATGAACCACTCGATGACGCACCAGAGTGGTGCCATTCGGGGAATGCACTTTCAGCAACAACCCAATGCCGAAATCAAATTGGTGCGCTGCATTGCAGGCCGCGTGTTCGATGTACTAATTGATCTAAGAGCGGAATCTCCCACATTTGGCCACTGGTTTGCGACTGAACTGTCGGAAGAGAACGGGCAGATGATGTATATTCCAAAAGGGTTTGCTCACGGTTTCCAGACCCTAACAACCGATTGCCAGCTTATCTATTGTCACAGTAACTATTATGCTCCCAACAGCGAAGGGGCCATCCGGTTCGATGATCCACGCATCGGAGTTCAGTGGCCATTGCCTGTTACAGACTTGTCGGCACGCGATGCAGCCCACCCACTGTTAGACGACCGGTTTTCCGGCTTAACTATTTGACTTGCTATGAATTGTCGATTTTGCCAGACCCCACTGACCCACGTTTTCATCGATTTAATTAACTCTCCGGCATCGAACTCGTTCCTGACCGTAGAACAGTTAAACGAACCCGAAACATTTTATCCCCTTAAAGTGTATACCTGCCCGACCTGTTTTTTGGTGCAGGTGGATGAATACAAGAAATCGGATGCTATTTTTGACAGTGAGTACGTGTATTTCTCTTCATTTTCGACCAGTTGGCTGGCCCATTCCAAGCGATACGTAGAGCAAATGATCGAACGGTTTGAGCTCAATCAATCATCGCAGGTGATTGAAGTGGCTTCCAACGATGGGTATCTGCTCCAATATTTCGTTGAAAAAGGGATTTCGGTTTTGGGCATCGAGCCTACTGCCAATACGGCGGCTGTAGCCATTGAAAAAGGTGTTCCTTCAATTACCCGGTTTTTTGGTTGCACATTGGCTCGCGAGTTGGTAGAGCAAGGTAATCAGGCCGATCTATTGCTGGGGAATAACGTGTTGGCCCACGTACCCGACATTGTCGATTTTGTGGGTGGTATGCGTATCGTACTGAAGCCAACGGGTGTGGTCACAATGGAATTTCCGCACCTGCTGCAATTGGTTGAGAATAACCAGTTCGATACCATTTACCACGAACACTTTTCGTATCTCTCGTTCACGACGGTGCAACGGATTTTTGCCTCGCAGGGTCTGACCTTATTCGACGTGGAGGAGATTCCTACGCACGGCGGTTCATTGCGGATCTATGCCCGCCATGCCGCCAACGTAGCCCTTCCTGAAACTCCCCGTGTAGCCGCCATGCTGGAAAAAGAATTCCAAACTGGCCTTACTACTATGAATTACTACGAAGGTTTCCAGCCCAGGGCGTTGAAAGTAAAACTGGACCTAATAAACTTTCTGATCGAGCAAAAACAGGCTGGTAAAACTGTAGTTGCCTATGGGGCAGCCGCAAAAGGTAATACACTGCTGAATTATTGTGGTGTAAAACACGACCTTATTGATTTTGTGGTTGACGCAAACCCTGCCAAACAGAATAAATTCTTACCCGCGAGCCACATTCCCGTAGTGGCGGAGGCTGTTTTGCGCGAGCAAAAACCTGATTATGTATTAATTTTACCCTGGAACATTAAGGATGAGGTCACCAGGCAGTTGGCCTATATTAGCGATTGGGGAGGTCAGTTTGTCGTGCCAATCCCAAGTGTGAAGGTGTTATGAAGATTTTGGTAACAGGTGCCACTGGCTTCATTGGACAGTATGTTGTAAAGGCACTGCTTAAAGCTGGTCATGATGTAATTGCAACAGGAACAGATGCCGGTAAGGCGGCTACAATACCCGGTTTGGGAGGTGTGCCATTTATCGCGTATCGGTTTCCTCTTACTGATGATGCTCAAAACCTCTTCCAGTTTTTCAGTGAGCCTGAGGCAGTTGTCCATTTGGCGTGGCAGGGATTACCTAACTACAAATCAACGTTTCACCTCGACCAAAACCTGTTTCCACATTTCCTTTTCCTAAAGAACTTGGTTGCCAATGGCTTAACAAACCTGACTGTCACCGGTACGTGTTTTGAATATGGAATGCAAAGCGGGCCTTTGTCAGAAAACATGCCTACTGCTCCGTCGAATCCCTATGCACTGGCAAAAGATTCACTTCAGAAGTTTTTAGAAGCACTTAAGGCCGAACATAACTTTAGTCTTAAATGGGTTCGCTTGTTCTATATGTATGGTGCCGGGCAAAGCACCAATTCACTGATTCCATTACTGGATCAGGCCATTGACCGGGGCGATTCAGTGTTCAATATGTCGGGAGGAGAGCAATTGCGCGACTATCTGCCTATTGAAAAAGTAGCTGAATATATTTGCCAAATTGCTCTCCAGCAACAGATAAATGGCGTTGTGAATTGCTGTAGTGGACAACCTATCTCCGTTCGGCGGTTAGTGGAAGACCACATCCGACAAAGAGGGGCAACAATAAAATTGAATACAGGGTATTACCCCTATCCCGATTACGAACCTATGGCTTTCTGGGGGGACAACCAGAAGCTTCAAACCATCTTAATCGATTATGTCTGAGCCAATCGAGTTATTTAAGCAGGAGCGGGCCGACCGAATTGCTTCTTATGCTAACCGTACTGATCTTCGCGAAGCAGCGGCTGCCTTCAACGTAGCTTCCAACCGTGACCTATACTCTTACAATTTTAGCTGGATGGGTCGTCCAATTATTCAGTACCCGCAAGACATGATTGCTATGCAGGAACTGATCTGGCAATTGAAACCTGACCTCATCATTGAAACAGGAATTGCCCATGGCGGCTCACTAATCTATTATGCATCTTTGCTTGAATTAATCGGCAAGGGTGAAGTGCTGGGCATTGATATTGATATTAGGGAACACAATCGGATGGAAATAGAAGCCCATCCCATGTTTAAGCGTATTGACATGATTCAAGGATCGGCCCTTGATGAGTCCCTGGTGGCTGAGGTAGCAAAACGCGCAGAAGGAAAGCAAACTGTAATGGTATGTCTGGACTCCAACCATACTCATGAGCATGTCCTGCGCGAGTTAGAATTATATTCTCCTTTTGTTACGGCTGGCTCCTACTTAGTGGTGTTTGATACCATCGTTGAAGATATGCCGAAGGGTGCTTACGAACGGTCTTGGGACGTTGGAAACAACCCCAAAACGGCTGTCTGGGAATTTTTGAAAACGACAGATGCGTTTGAAATTGACCGACAGATTGACAATAAGCTTCTCATTTCAGTCGCCCCCGAAGGCTACCTAAAGCGAGTTAAATAGCGTCGATGATCTCTTCACCTAAAATTACTGTTATTGTCCCTACACGGGAGCGAATTTCTACTTTACAGTGGGCACTAAAAACATGTTTAGCCGCCAATGCGGATCAGTATGAAATTTTGGTCAGCGATAACTTTAGTCAGGATGGTACCCGCGACATGGTAGAGTCTTTGCAGGACCCGCGAATACGATATGTTAATACGGGTAAGCGGGTTAGCATGTCGCATAATTGGGAATTTGCGCTTAACCACGTTAAGGAGGGATACGTTTCTTTTTTGGGCGACGACGATGGTCTGCTTCCCGATACAATAGACAGAGTCCGAAGTCTCATAGCAGAAACCCAATTGCTGGCTATCAATGGTAAGGCTATTAACTACTGCTGGCCTAATAACATAGATCCTGCACTTAGAAATTTTCTGAGTATTCCCTTGAAAAAAGGCTTTACTATACTTGATTCGTCTAAAGCTTTGAATGATGTAGTAACCGGACGACGAACATATCACGATCTACCCTGGCTCTATGGCGGGTTTGTTTCAACAAAAGCTATAGAACAGGTTAAAGTAAAGTCTGGTGGTGCTTTTTTCGGTTCTCAAATACCTGACGTATATTCAGGGGTTTCTCTAACAGGGGTAATCCTAAATTATGTTTATTCACATGAGCCGTTGATTATCAATGGTATATCGGGGCATAGTACAGGGGCGGCACAATTCAATCCGGACAAAAATCAGCAGTCTCAGAATACTTTCGCCACTGAAGGAAATATTCCATTTCACAAAAAATTTGTATTTGGCCCTGCCATTCAGGTGCTGATTGCTGAATGTCAGCAACAAGCTTATGATCGGGGTTTAATTCCGGCACCCCCAGATATTCGGGCGATGTTGAGGCAGGCAGCAGAAGAGAGCCGGATAGAATTAGCGACTCACCAACAAAAGGTCAAGGAAGCTCTAAAAGAGGTAGCTGAACGGAATGAGATTCTCCCATCTGTGGTGGATGAGTTGTTTACTAATCTCAAAGCAGGAAATTCTCTTAGCAAGAAAATTCAGTTATTGAACAAATACCTCACACAGAAGATTGCGGTAACAGATGCAACCCGCTGGAACATCAGCAATGTTTTTGAGGCATCTCAAATATGTTATAAACTGCTTCGATCCCGCCCAAACTGGGGTTTCTTACTATCTAACTTAGCTCGTTTTGCTGCTTCTCGACTGGCTTTGAGTCGGCGGCAATTATCTTAGAAAGAAGCATTCCATATAGTTTTGTGTATTCATTGACCATGCGTCTGACTGTAAATGAAGTTGGAAGCATGGTCGTCTTGTATTGACCTGCTTTAATTTGTTCGACAGCCTGTGATATAGCCGATGGGTTGGCTGGCTCAAATAGCAAATAGTTTCCTCCAACAACTTCTGGAAGTGAGGTGGTATTAGAAACGGCTACTCGTTCGCAAAGACAGCAGCTTTCGACAGCAACATAACCAAACCCTTCCGATAATGAAGGCACAACCACACAATCGGCAGCTTGAATCAAACTAAGTAATTCCTTACGGGGCTTTTTGTCAACAACCTGGACATCGGCGGCATTGGGAAACTGAGCAATTTCACTAGCTAACGTATCGCGCAAGCTGACGAAGTTTGGAGCCGTTGGCCAAACAAATAAAAACTTAGCAGAAGGAACCTTTACGCTGATGGCAGGAATAGCGCGTACCATATATTCGAACCCTTTAGAAATACCTGTCCGCCCAAAACCAAAGACGACAAAATCGTTTGGCCCATACCCATACTGTTCTCTTATTGACGGTAAGCGATGCTGATCGCGTTGTCGGGCTTTATCGAGTTCGTTATAATCAACACCCGGATAGATTCGGGTAGCAACCCGATTTGGGTATAGTTTTCGGAATTCGTTTAGCGTACTGTCGGAGATACAAACGTGCTGATCAAATTTGAGGGCCAGAACCAGCTTTTCGAGTACGAATAAGACGGCTGACATAAGCTTGCTATGCCCAAAACGGAACCAATTTCGGTTCCAGACCTCATAGATTGTAATAATTGATTTCCGGCCTGTCAACTTGGCAGCAATCCACGCAGAAAAAGCCGCGTTATACGTGGCCGTGTGAATAATATCATGTTGCCGAGCCAGCGCAATGGCTTTGGGGATAGCCATTAGTGTAAAAAAATACCGCTGTAGAAAACCCGGCACCCAAGGTCGGTAGATGTGTACTCCGTTAACCGTTTCATCGGGTAGATAATCAGGGAAACTTCGTGGTGTTAGTACCGAAACAGAATAACCATCTCTAACTAACTCTTCGGCTAAATTCTGAAACAGAACTTCAGCACCACCAATGTGTGGATAATAATTATCCAAAATGAATAGAATTCGTTTCATGTATTGGAATCACTCAGGAGAATTATGTCAATGAACCGAATTATTCTATCTCAGCATGTTTGCTGTTCTTTTTAGCGTTTCGGATGGCACTATCGCGAACCAACATGGTGATAACCTCATCTTGACGAAGCAGTCGCCGGTAGATTATGATCGTCACGAACACGTATCCTGTAAACAGCATGTAGAAAATAACGTCAACACCTCTGCCCACACCCAATAATGTAGCGACATAAGCAGTGAGACCCGGATTGATTACCAGCACCAATCCGGCAAAAAGAAACGTCAGAAACGAAAGCCGATAGAATAGTTTATTACGAAAGATTCGAAATGAAAGGAGCAGGGCAGCTACTACCAAAACGACCAGTAATAACTGAATAGGTTTGAAGTCAAGCAAAACGGGGTTCATCGTAAATGGCGACTAATGAATAAATCAAGCAGAATATTGATCGAGTTTGACCACGATTGTCCTTTTACCTGTGAATATTCAGTGTAAATGATATGGGTAGGCAATTCAACATAGCGCAGCTTGTTTTTGCGAATCTCGGATAGTATCTCTGTTGCGTGCGCCATTCGATTTTCCCGCAGACGAATAGCGCGTAGGGCTGTTGGTGTTAAGGCACGAAATCCATTGTGAGCATCGCTAAGCCACATACCTGTCGTTAACCCGTTGACGACAGTAGCAATTTTGAGAATAAACCGGCGGAAAGGGGGTACAACCTCCAGGTCCTCCTGCCGCATGAAGCGGGAACCCAGCACAATATCACAACTTCCATCGAGTGCTTTCTCGATAAAGCGCGGAATGTCTTCGTGATTGTGCTGCCCATCGGCATCAAAATGAACAGCCACTGCCGCATTTTGAGATAGAGCAAAACTCATACCTGTCTGCAGAGCTGCTCCCTGTCCGAGGTTGACGCTATGACGAAGGTAAAACACATCAAACTCTTGTAGTATTGTTTCTGTGTCGTCAGTAGAACAATCGTCGACTACAACAATAGAATAATCATAGAGCCGACGTAATTTTTGCAGTGTGTGTGCAATCACCTTTCCTTCGTTGTAGGATGGGATTACCAGAAATACCTTGGCCGGATCGAGCTTAGTCATTGGTTCTGTATATTCTAATGCTACCTACTGTTTGAACCAATCGCAAACACCTGACTTCAACCGCTTGGGGTTCCCGGTCAAAGACAAAGTACTTGACGTTCAATGTTTTCAATTTTGGCGAACAGGCATCCATCCCCACTGTATAACCGTCTTCAAAAGAACTGTTGAAAACTACGGTATCTCTGCCATTTACGTAGGAGTAATAAACGGTATGGGCATAACGATTGTAGATTGAATCGCGCTTACCCAAGGGGTCGAGTACCCTCATTGTTTTGAAATCAGGAATCCCTTTTACACCACTGAGCAAATCAACACCCGTACCAGCGATGAGGTAGGACAAGAACCGGTCGCCCATGACTACCCAGCGGGCATCAGGCTCGTTTTGGCCTATGTTCTTAACGGTACTAAATAGTGTATTCTCCGTCATTGCCGTCAATCCCCTATTGATTGGATTAACCTTTACATTAGGCAGATAGTAAAACGTAACGAGAGCCGCAAAGGCAACGAACTTATAGCGCCACGATACACTGAAAAGCAATAGTCCATTGGTGATAACAAATAACAATGAGGACAGAATCAGTTGATTCATTGTAAACATGTTACCGGAATTTTCCTGCATCGTTTCTGAGAGAAGATAAGAGCCAACGGCCAATATCGCGATCAAAATGGCACTTACCAGCTTGTTATCAATCTGCCTTGACTTACTGGCATAGTCAACATATAACACGGTAAACAACACACTTGCAATACCAAAAGGCACTTGTGTTCGGCGCGTAGGGCTTGTGTTTAGCAGGGTGAGTTTAGCCAGGAATTCAGGAAAGCCTACCAAGATCCAGACTAACAGGAAAATCGACAGAAGGCTCAATGACAACATCAGAAAATCGACCTTGCGGTTGTAGATGAATGTTGCAACAGACCCTAAAATAACAACCGGGACAAAGTTCATGTAGTGAGAGAACTCACAAATATTTAGCCATTTGGCGGGAAGTTGTTTCTCAGAAACCCAGGTGTAATAAAACTCGGAAAACCAGTGGCCGACAAAACCAGTACCCCCCGATTCGCTCCGCTTTCCAGGATATACAGTATTACTTAGGACAGTGATGGTATCTTTCAAATCATTATAGACCAGATATCCTATCAACGCCATAGCAACAATAGCACCAATGGCAGAGGCAATTTTAGTTGGTAGTCCAGCTTTCATTCTCATCCAATCTGGGTTGCGGACAATGAAGCCTATCAGGCACAAAAGCAGAAAATAGCCTAACGGGACTTGGTAGGGCGGATACAATAATATTACATACCACAGCAGTGAGATCGTTGCAACAACGGCAGCAATAATAATAGTGCGTGTTTTAGTGCTATACAAGAAATAACAGGTGGCTGTAAACATGATACAACCGCTGGTAATCATATCAGGCACAGAAACAGAAAACCACCATTGAGTACCTGATGAAAGTAGGATCCACACTGCCCCAAATAAGGATAACCAGAAGTTACTTTGGGTTAGCACCATCAGTAGCATCATGACGGACAGAAGCACGCCAAAAATCTTGAAATTCCACCAAAATGCGTAGGCTCTCTCAGTATCTAAAACAAAAAATCCCCAAAAATTAGGCTTTACCAGCATAATCAAGTGCTTCGTCGGCAACCCTGTTAACGTGCTGTTTTCTCCGCCAGTTGTAAAGTTTTTAAGTGGAAATCCCTTTGTGGCCTGAGAAGTAATGAAAGGAGTTAGAATAGCCCATTCATCCATTCTGATCATACGGGGTTGGCCTGACAAAACCGTCCGATTGGCTACATTACCACTCGGAAGTATTTGATCCCAAACGCCTACCGATGATCCATTCAACTTGGTAAGCGTGAGGAATGCGAAAAGTGCCGCGCAAACGTAAAACAGAATTTTCATACGTCTGTCAATGACAACTAACGGACGAATGCCTGTTGGTTGAGCCGAAACAACAGACGCTCCATCAAACGGTGTTGGGGACGAGTCAGAGGTTCGTTTCGTTGAATCAACGTAAGAGGTAGCCGCTGGGGTTGCGGCTACAGAGGGTCGGCTGGTTCCTGTAGAGGCTGGCTTGTTGCCCGCTTGTTTGCCTTTTTTGGCCATACTGCACTGCGCTGGTTACGGAGTAAAAATTAGTCAGAAGAAAAGAAGTTGACCGATTCTTTGTATCACTATAATTCTTTCAAATTTATCGCCTTTCCGTGCTTTCACCAAATAGTGTCTTCTGTATTAGCACTATTAGGTAACTTGCAGCCTAATTTTGGGTCTCCGTTTAATAGGATGAACAAGTACATCAAAAAGATCTTCTTAATAGGAATAGCATTGGCGATTGTTTTCTATACGCTGAAAGACATATCACTTGAAGACCTTATGCAAAAAATCGGCCAAGCTGATTTTAGAGCCGTAATTTTGGTCGGATTGATCACACTGTTTACATATATTCTTCGGGCAGAGCGTTGGCGACAAGTACTCAAGCCCCTTGGTTACTCACCCTCTTTGTTTCGGGCAACAATTGCTGTCCAAACCGGCATTATTGCCAGTTTGATTGTACCCGCTTCAGGAGAGTTGACCCGTTGCATTAGTTTGCAACGTACCGACAATGTACCTATTTCGCATGGTTTAGGATCGGTTATTGCCGAGCGCGTATTAGATATTATTGTATTGGTTTTGATGCTTCTGTTAACAGTGTTGCTGGAATTCAAACGGATGAAATCATTTTTAATAGAGATATTCTCGTTTGAATTTCATCCACTCCTCATTATCCTTGCAGTTGTTGTATGCACAGCCTTGATTTTAGTAGTACTAAAACTTAATGCTCGTTATAAAAATACACCTAAATCAACCTGGATTGATTATCCGATTGTGAAAAAAATTCTCGGAGCCGGAAATGGTTTATGGATGGGCTTTATATCATTACGCAAGCTGGAACGACCCGTATGGTTTATAGTACTGACGTTGTTGAATCAAGTCATGGCATGTTTAGTAACGTATGTGCTGCTTCAATCTTTAGAAATGACACAGTCCTTACCAGTCACAGCTACTTTAACCATTTTGTCCGTTATTTCTATCGGTGGATTCGCAGTTCCCACACAAGGCAGTATAGGTACATACCATTTTCTGGTTAGCCGAACACTGCTACTTTATGGACTAAGTCTTTCAGATGGAGTTATTATTGCCACCTTCATGCACGCGGTTCAGTTCCTAATCGGTATATTACTGAGTGGAGCCAGCTTACTTATTCTACCACTCATTATTCCGAATCAAAATAAGTTCGCGAAGCACAAGGAAGAGATGAACTAATCGTTCTCTGAGAAATTATCCCTTTTTCGCGACAAACTCGATGTTAGTTGCAAGGTGTTTCAAAAAAGTGTTTTCACAGAGAGATATATCTGTTTTTTCAACTGTTCGATAGAAAGGGTATTTAGTAAAGTTTTTAGGAAACAGACACCGGTGCCATCTGTCTAAAAGTTGAAGATGGCTTCCTTGCAGAAGTTTGTCCGTTAGCTTCCAATTATATAAATGATCGTGATAGAAATTGCCCATCAGGTTGGCAGTTCGCTGTGTCCAGGATAGGTAATAAGGTAGATAAAAGCAAAAGAATAATCCATCTTTTCGTAGCACTCTGTTGATTTCGGCTAAAGAAGCAGTATGGTCGGGCACATGTTCGAGGACCCCTACACTTAAAACAATGTCGAACTCCCCCGACTCAAAAGGTAAGTTAGATGGGTGGGTCAATGGGACGACATCAATTTTGTGTTTTTCTATAATTGGTGTCTGCTGACCAAAACTTGAATCGACTTGGGCCAGTTCATTGGCAACATCACAACTAACTATGTTAGCGTTAGGAAATAATTCGCGGAGAAGCACCGTAACATATCCCCTACCACACCCCCAATCCAGAATGTTCAATGGTCTTGAGTCCTGAAAAAATTCCGTAGAAAAATCTCTGACATAGTTCATGAGATAAGTATATCCCAATAAGGCAGTAGGGTTTGCAAGAATGCTATGATCTTTGTTCTCTTTGCCAAAACTCATCAGTTCCTTCGACAACTCGTAATCTTTGTAAAAAGCATTCCGGCGAATCTCTTTGTAATTCATAGTTAATAAAAGAGGCTGCGAGCTAAACCACAAACCTCATTAATGTACAAGTCTTGATTGGTAAATCGTGCAATTATAAGCGTATTATTGGTCGAAGTCAAAAGCATCAACTATACACGCCTGTATTTATCTGCTTCAGCAATAATTCGTCCATTTTCACTTCAAAAATTCAATTAACCTGATTATTCAATTCCCGCCTTAGTTCTCTCCTACCGCTGCCCTAACCGTTATGGCCGTTGCCTCCATTGGCGGTTTGGCTGTTCCAACACAAGGCGGTATTGGCACCTATCATTTTTTTGTCAGCCGGGCATTAGTACTTTACGGACTTACCCTGCCAGCCGGTGTTATAGCCGCCACGTTTATGCACGCGGTTGGTTTTGCTATTGGGCTGTTGTTTAGCAGCATTAGCTTCGTTTTTGTTCTTTCGTTGGTGAGCCAACGCCAGAAAACCACGGAGACTGTTCAGGAGTCGTAGCGTATGAGCCGATTACCGGCGTAGGAAATACTCCCGAAAGTCTTCGATTTCTTTTAGTTCCTGCCGGACGTAAGCATCGAAAAATTTCTCACCTACCTGACGGCGGAGAACAGAGATACCCACATCTATCAGCCGCAGTCCTTCGCGGGTTAGCAAAATGTTGTCGTATCGCTCACCCGGTGTACCAGAGGGGCGGCACAGGTCGCAATGGGCAAAGCCTTCCTGATGCAACTGATGGAGTTCATCGATAAACATGTCGAGCCAGATTTCGCGCATTTCAATTTCAAACGAGCGGAAGTCAATGGCATAAATACGTTCCATAACGAGCATATTGGCAGCAAGAGCCTCGTTGCGCTCTAAACGAATAAACCGGGATACCAGCCCATTTACCTGATTGGCAAACCGCATTTTTTCTGCTGCTGAGCGGCCCGTCGCCACGGCCAATGTCGGATCGAGTATCTTCTGTAAAGAGTTTGCCTACTTCCGTTTCAGTGAGGGCAATAACAGGGTTATTGGCTCCATATGAGAGTTGGCGGGGGTAAGTATTGATGGGCTAAGGATTTTACTGGATTAAGATTGTCGTAATACCCATGCGTTGCTCCAATGACCGTCTGACTTGGTCAAGCCGTTTATCCATTCGTATTTATAGCCATCCTCGGGGTGCCAGTCGCGAAATGTGTCAACCGATTTGAACCGGGGCGGGGTGGCTTTCTGAGAAAAAGACCGGCGGTGCGTTTTACGTTTTTCGAGCGTTTCCACCATTCTGTGTTTTTGCTTTCTAAAGATACCAACTAATCATCACAACAAACTACCGAGCTTGTCCGGGAGCGGTAACTCAGGAACCTAACATCGCCAACTCCTGCATCATGTCTGTTAGCGGTATAACCGTTATGTCGTTGGCCATGGGGTAACGTTCTGTGCCGGGGTAAACCACAAACCGCTTCGTTGCCCCAATGTCGCTGCAACCGGCATAAAATCCTTTTGATACGGTTGGGGCTGACGACCGTTTGATCTCAATGGCGTACCGATGTTTTACATTTCGCTCAATCACCAGGTCAATTTCGGCACCGGCAGCCGTCCGGTAAAACCAGGGTGTCATGCCAATTGGCAGACTGGCCAGCAGGTTTTCCATCACGAATCCTTCCCAACTTGCTCCCACAACAGGATGCCCCAAGACATCGTCTAATGAAGTTAGGTTTAGTAGGGCGTGCGTTAAGCCGCTGTCGCGGATATAGACTTTAGAAGCTTTAACCAAGCGTTTGCCCACATTACCCGACCAGGGGCGGAGGGTACGCACCAAAAGCAGATCAACCAATAGGTCGATGTAGCGTTTGACGGTGGGTGCCGATAGGTCCAGATTGGTTCCCAGTTGAGCGGTGTTCAGTTGTCCACCCTGATTATGGGCCAGCATCGTCCACAACGTTCGTAAGGTGGTGGCCGGAATGCGGGGCCCAAACTGTGGAACATCGCGCTCTAAGTAAGTACTGATAAAATTCAATCGCCAGCGCAAACTCGCCAGGTCCGTTGGTGCTAAGAAACTGTCCGGGAATCCTCCTCTGAGCCAAAGTTTGTCCTGATCGGCCAGATTATTAATTTCCAGGGGCGTGAAACCCGTTAGCTCCTGATAAGCAATTCGCCCGGCAAGTGATTCGGAGGACTGCTTTAACAAGTCGAGCGAGGCCGAGCCAAGAATTAGAAATTGGCCGGTTTTGAATCCTTGCCTCCGTCGTTTATCAATAACCCCTCGAAGGATGGCGAATAATTCTGGAATCCGCTGTATCTCGTCCAGTATGATAAGTTCGTTCGTATGGAGGGCAAAGTAAGCTTCGGGGTCGTTTAATTTAGCCAGATCAGCGGGGCTTTCCAGATTCAGGTAGATTGGTGGAGGCTGTATTTCTGATGCGATGGCTTCGGCAAGGGTGGTTTTGCCAACCTGCCGGGGGCCAAGCAATCCGACAGCCGAAGATTCGGCTAATAGATGGCTGACTTCTGACTGTATTTTTCGTAGGATCATCCTTGCAAATCTAACATGGAGTATTCGATTTGCAAGGTGAAATCTTCTCTAAGGCAACCGAAACAGTTCCTCCATCGTCACAGCATGATCGGGTAGGGCGGGCGTGGCAGAACACACATCAGCGGGGCGGGTGCAGGGTAAAATATCTTGGGGGGACTGATACACAAAAACTTGTCGGCGATTCGGATACACATACCAAAGTACCTGAACACCAGCTGCAAAATAATCAGTAATTTTTCGGGCTAAATAGTCTTCCCGATCTGTGGGAGAAATCAACTCGACCACAAACGAAGCCGCTGAAACGTCGGTATCTTCAGCCCCCGCCCGGATTTGTTCACGAGTGAAATAAGCAGCGTCGGGCCTTCGATAATTGGTTTCGGTCAGATACATATCGCCTTCGGTTGCCAGCATACCCCCTTGTCTGAAGGCTTCTGTATCCATAAATCGGCGAATTAGATTGTTGACAATGTAGCGTTCGTTGCGTTTCATGCGTTTGGTTGGTTCAATTCGGCCATCAACCCATTCATATTTATAGTCACCTTCGGGATTCCAGTTCAGGAAAGCATCAAGTGATTTAAACCGGGGAATTATGGGCTGATAGAGCCGTGCGGGTCTGCGTATTTTACGTTTTTCCAGCGTTTCCATATTCATGCGTTATTTGTGTTCGTTAAAGATACCAAACAACTCTCAATTTTCTATCAATGTCTTCATTGACGTATTTTTCGGGCATAGCTGTCGTAGTCGGTGGCCTTATTTCGCCCATTTTGCTTGCTCAGGCCCCCCGTACAGTCTCTGCCCGCCCGGAGACTTACGCCCAAACGATCACGGCAGATGACCTCCGCAAGCACCTGACTATTCTGGCTGCCGATGATATGGAAGGCCGCGAAACGGGAACACCAGGTCAGAAAAGAGCGGCAGACTATATTGCGAAACAGTTTGCTGCCGATGGCCTGAAACCCATTGTCCCCGCTGCCGATGGTAAAACGAGTTATATGCAGCCGTTCACGCTGTACAAGAAAACGTGGGGCGAGTTTTATGTGAAATCCGATGGCAAGCAGTTTGCTTACCTGAAAGATTTCCTGACGAATGGCTTGCTTAATTTGCCCCAGGAATCAAACTACGAAACCGTTTTTGTGAACTATGGTATCGTGGATGACAAATTCAACGACTATGTCAATCTCGATGTGAAAGGCAAAGCCGTTGTGATGCTCGATGGGGAGCCAAAAAACACAGATGGCTCGTCGGCGGTGACTGGTGCAAAGGAATCGTCGAAATGGGGGAAACCCGATAGCTGGCGGATTCGGACACAAATGGCTAAGGACAAGGGTGCTGCCCAGGTCTTTATCATTTCAGCGAGTAATGCCGAGGAGTTTAAGCGGTTACTGACCGAGCGAGGTGCTTTGCAACAGCGATTTAACCGGCTGGGCCTGAAACCGGGTTCTGAGAACGTCGGGACGGTGGGAACGTTTATGATCTCGACGGACATGGCGGCTTCATTGCTGGGGAAATCACCGGAGCAAATGACCAAAGCCATTGAACAAATCCGCACGAAAGGTATGAGCACGGTGGGGAAATTGGCCGGTAATGTGGTCGTGAAAGCCGAGCGTAAGGACGAGAACGTGATGACCGAAAACGTGATGGGCTACGTGGAAGGCTTCGATAAAAAAGACGAAGTGGTGATTGTCTCCAGTCACTACGACCACATTGGCATCAGTCCCGACGGACAGGTGAACAATGGGGCCAACGACGATGGCTCTGGCACGGTGTCGGTTTTGGAACTGGCTCAGGCGTTTGCCAAAGCGAAAGCAGAGGGCAACGGCCCCCGTCGGTCGATGTTGTTTTTGACTGTTGTTGGGGAAGAAAAAGGGTTGCTTGGCTCTGAATATTACGCCGATTTTAGCCCGGTTTTATCGTTGTCGAACACGGTTTGCGACCTCAACATCGACATGGTGGGCCGGGTCGATGATTTGCATCAGAACAAGTCGCCGAAGGATAATTACATCTATGCCATTGGGTCGGATAAACTGTCATCGGATTTGCACCGGATTAGTGAAAATGCCAACACACAGTACAGTCAAATGGAGCTGGACTACAAGTACAACGAAGCGGGCGACCCGGAGCGAATCTATTACCGCTCAGATCATTACAACTTCGCGAAGCACAAAATTCCGGTTATTTTCTATTTCAACGGCCTCCATGCTGACTATCACCGCCCAACAGATGATGTCGAGAAAATCGACTTTACCTTAGCCGAGAAAACCGCCCGGTTAATCTTCTACACCGCCTGGGAAGTTGCGAACCGGGAAGAGCGGTTGAAAGTGGACAGTAATAAGCCGTAAAAAAAGGTTTCAAGTGTCAAGGCTACGCCGTTTCAGGTTTCAGTTGAGTATTTGCTTGAAACTTGAAACGGCGTAGCCTTGAAACATTTTACAAACCCAGCTTCAAAACTCCACTCGCTCCCATTGATACCCGCCCGTTAGATTCATAACGAATCTGGCGGGCGGTTGCCGTTTGAGGGGTACTGATGGTGACGAGGTGTTTGACCGTGGCCTGATCGGTGGTGGTGGGAACACGGCCGCACGACCAGGTGGCCGAATCGTGCCAACTGCCCGACTGTACCGTCTGACAATCGCCGAGGTAGTTGATTTTGTAAAGAGCACCAGCGGCATAGCTTAGATAATAGAGATAACCGTCGGGGGCAAGCGTAATGCTCAAGTCCTGACCGGGGGTGCCAGTGGCAAACGAAGAGCGGACAGCCGTTGGTCCTGATAAGTCGAGAACATTAATCCAGCCGTTACAAAAATCCTGAAAGAAATAGTCACCTACAACCGAGCTTGGATACGTGGTTGTAGCGGGCTTATAGAACGTTCCGCCCGTGATGGCACAGCCCCGCCCGTCGCCCCCGCCATGTGCATAAGCATACACGGGATTGGTCAGAACCGTGTTACTACTCGGCCCTTCGGCGATGGGCCAGCCGAAGTTGAGGCCGCCCGTGCTGGCATCGTTGATTTCCTCAAACGTGCTTTGGCCAACATCATTCACAAACAACCGTCCCGTGCCGGGCTGCACGGCAAGGGTGTAGGGGTTTCGCAGGCCGAATGCCCAAATACGCCGTTGAGAAACGGAGCCGGTCGGGAAGGGGTTGTCGGTGGGGGTGGTGCCGTCGGAGTTTATTCGGAGTACTTTGCCGAGGTGGTTGTTGAGCGTTTGGGAATTGCTGCTGTTGGCATTGTCGCCCACGGCTACGTACAATTTTCCATCGGGCCGGAAGGCCAGCGACCCTCCATTGTGATTGGTGGCACCGCTCAATGGGTCTAAATCTAATAAAATAAGCTCGCTACCCGGAACCACCACATCACCATTGGCGGTGAACCGGCTGACCCTGTTGTGAACGGTTACGGTGCCACTTGTTGGAACTGTGTAATAGACATAAAGACGGTTGTTAGTGGTGAAACCGGGATCGAATGCCAAGCCAATCAATCCCCGCTCGCCACTGCCATCAACAGGTAGTTGCATAAAAGGTGTTACCAGCAAATTGCCGTTTTTTATGACGCGCAAGGCCCCGCTTTGCTGGCAAACAAACAAACGGCCATCGGGTGCCGGCACCACCACTGTTGGCCCGCTAATTCCCGATGTCACAATCGTTTGGCTAAAGCCAGGTGGAAAAGATTGAGCCTGAACTTTAGAATATGTAAGCGTGAAAAAGGCGAAGACAATCGCCTGAATGTTAAGTAGACTGTGTAGGCGCATAGCAGCAAGACGTTGAGGTTGGACTTGCTGTAAGATAGGAATAATAGAGTTATGCTGGAGTGGTTTTTGAGGGAATGGTCACTCTTTTCCACCCCCAACCTTCGCCGGTTTCATAGGCATTCCGGGCTGGCTGATCTCGAAATTTTCTTTCTTTTTGGCTTCGGAAACCATCGCCCGCACATCGGCGAGGAGTTTTTTGGCATCATACACCACGCCATCTTTCACGGTATAGGTAACGCCCCCGACGCGCTCAACCTCATTCTTGTCGTTGAGATGAATGGCCCCGGTGCCGTACAACGTCTTCAGATTGGCGAGCGGGTTTTCTTTAACGATAACAAAATCAGCCAGTTTGCCAATTTCTACGGAACCAATCTGATCGGCCATGCCGAGTGCTTCAGCCCCTTTGATGGTGGCTGCCCGAACCACTTCGAGCGGGTGGAAACCGGCCTCGCGGAGGAGTTCTAACTCACGGATATAGGCGAAGCCATAGAGTTGATAAATGAATCCCGAATCGGAACCCGTTGTGACCCGGCCACCCCGGTTTTTATATTCGTTGATGAATTCCATCCAGAGTTGGTAATTCTTTTTCCATGCCACCTCCTGCTCGGTACCCCAGTTGTGCCAATACGAGCCGTGCGAAATGCGGCTTGGTCCATAGAACCGCCATAGTGAAGGCATCGTATAATCGTCGTGCCACTCAGCCCGGCGGGCAAGCATCAGTTCGCGGTTGGCTTCATAGATATTAAAGGTCGGGTCGAGGGTAAAGTCCAGGCGGATGAGTGAATCCAGCACGGCGTTCCATTTGGGTGTGCCGGGTTTGGCCGCCTGTTGCCAAAGATTACCGGCCTGTTCAAACCGATTCTGCTCGTTGTTGTAATTATAATCTGCCGGGTAGTTCTGCACGGTGCGGTCAGCAAACAGTGCCTCGGGCAGTCCATACCAGTGTTCCATGCTCGTGAGTCCCGCTTTGGCAGTGGCTAGAACATTCATCCGGGCCACTTCGAGTTGGGCGTGGTGGCAAGCCGACCGAAGGCCGAGTTTCTTATTTTCTTCCAGAGCGGCCTTGAAAACTGATGGTTCTGCCCCAAAGAATTTAATGCCATCAGCACCGCGTTTGGCATTTTGCTGCACCCAGGCGCGGGCTTGGTCGGGGGTGGTAATGGGTTCTTTGGCTCCTTGTCCAAACACGGTGTAGGCCAGAATGCGGGGAGCCACAATTTCGTTGCGGGTGCTTTTGGCGCGGTGTTCCATCACCCAATCGAGGCCGTTGCCCGCCGATGGGTCGCGGATGGTGGTGATGCCGTGACCGAGCCACAGTTTAAACACATACTCGGCATTGGCTCCTTGGGCCTGCCCGCCAATGTGGCCGTGCATGTCGATGAAGCCAGGCATCAGGAACATACCCTCGCAATTGAGTTCTTTGTCGCCGGGTTTGGCCTGCGGGCGGCTTTTGGCATCAATCGGAACGCCGGGGTAGCCCACCTGCCGAATCTGGGCGATGCGGTTTTTTTCGACGACAATATCGACTGGCCCAACCGGGGGCGCACCTGTGCTGTTGATGAGCGTTACACCCCTGATAATGAGCCGGTCGTAGGGGCCATCGCCTTCACCCGATTTACGGGCTGGAGCTTTTTCGACTTGGGCGATAAGCGAATGACTAATGAGAAATGTACACTGGATAATGAGCAGAAAACGGTAGATGTGTGTTCGCATGGGTGAAATGCCGGGAGATCGTTAGTTTCAAGCACAAGATACGGGGAATGGCTCTAACTTTGTAGTATTAGCACACTTGAACCCCTGCAAATGGGGACATCCGTCTGGAAGTTTGTAAAAACTATGAAACAACGCATCACTAAAAATTTCCTGCTCCTCATGCTTGGCCTGGCTGTCGTGTTTGCGTTTGCTATGCGGGCAACGGTCTTCCAGAACCCTTCAACGGCATCGGCCACGACAAACGCAGTTCCCAAACAGTTTTCCGATTATTGGTTTGCAGGCAAGGCCGAACTCAATAGTTACCGGCTCGAACAGGCTCAATATGGTGCCTTGAACCCCGGTTCGGCAGTGCTGATTTTCGTGACGGAAGATTTTCGTACCGATACTCAGGTGAAGTCGGAGACACCAGACAGTAAGGATAAATCGGTGCCGGTAATGAAAACTAATTTTGTACGCAAGTTTAATACGGGGATCTACGACTACTCGCTGTTTACGTCGGTTTTCACACCCATCAATAATAGTCAGTTCTCTAGTACATTGAAAGTCAGCACGTCAGTGCAGGAATGGTGTGGGCATAGCTATGTGCAATTGAATCTGAAAAGTGGTAGCTATGAAGTGAGTAGCCGCTCTTATTTTGAGAAAGAAGCCACCGACGACTACCACGTTGACAAAGTAGTGCTCGAAGACGAACTCTGGAACCAAATCCGACTTGCCCACGACAAACTGCCTACGGGCAGCCTGACAATTATTCCCAGTTCGGTGTCGGGGCGGTTGCGACACCGAAAATTAGACCCTTTGGCAGCCACCGCTCAGAAAGAACCTTACGCGGGCAATGATTTTACCGGCGATAGTTTACAGGCGTATTCAGTCACCTACACGGCCGACGGCACCAAATTCATGATCGTTTATGAGGGCAAATTCCCGTATCGGATTATGGGTTGGGAGGAGACGTACAAACAAAAAGACAAACTGCTGACTTCGCGGGCGGTCTTGCAGAAAACCATTTTATCGGATTACTGGAACCACAACGCCCCTATGGACAGCACGTTGCGAAAGGAGTTGGGGTTATGAGAGGGTGGCTATGCATTATTCTTGGGTTCAATTTTCTATTCAGTTGCACGTCCGGCAACGACAAACTTAAATCCGACGGACCTATCCATACTCTGATTTTCATGGACAAAAGTCGGAGTCTGAATACCAATCAGGCCTATGTTTCGGATAAGTATGACGGAATTCTGAATGATATTGTAACTAATAACATTCGCACCACTGGCGACAGGATTACGGTCTATTTCATCCACGAAAACACCGCTAAAGCCCGGGCCCTCTCGCTCACCGTCCGCTCTGAAATGGACGACATCAGCACGGCCAGCCCTACTGATGTGGAAGCTGCAGAGGTGGCTTTCGACCTGTCGCTACAACGCGAAAAGGCCCGGTTTCGACAACAGTTAGAGGGCAAACTAGCACAGGTAAACAAGGAATCATCGAATCAACGCACAGACATTTTGGCTAGTGTGCCGCTGATCGCCGAGGCAGGCGAAGCGGGAGGTGTAGTAAAGGTTTATTTCTTAAGCGATATGGTGGAAAGTATGCCCGGTTCGGCCACCCGACGCGACTTTCACAGAACTCCCCCTGCCGATGAGTCTCAAGCCAATGATTGGGCAAAAATCGATGCTAAATCTTTGGGTGAGGTGAATCTTGGCCCGACTGAAATCCATATAGGGCTTCCATATGAGCCAACGGCTTCCCGAAAAGTTAATAATCCAACCATTACCCGATACTGGCAGGTACTGTTTGATGTGTTAGGAGTTGAGCAGGTAGATGAATTGTAAAGCGTATCGCTAAAAAAAGGTATTGACTTTGTTATTTTATATGATCATATTTATTATAAATTCAAACAATTCGTTCTATAATGCATTAATTATAAGTAACATCAGTCCATTTAGTATTATTGTTGTACATTGCGTGTTACCCAGTTAAACGATTTGCGTCAAACAATAGATTGGCATTATAATCGTATAAACAAGTGTCGGTCTAATCGGATTGAATGGCAGTTAGTGAACGAATTTATAAGCAAGGCACTTGTAAGGTTGTTTTTGCGAAGTGTGCGTGACTTTTTACTCATAAGTAGAATTGTCACCAACCACTTAATAAAAATTGCTGAAATTTAATTGGTTACAAACTTCTTGGTAACCGTTTTTGGCTTACTTTCCATCCGAATAAATCCAAGTACAAACCCATAAGATACTCGTAAAATCATGGACGAAGAAAAGCGCATTGAGAAAGCCGCTTACGTACTCAAAGCAGTCGCTCACCCACTCCGAATCAAAATCATTCAAATGCTGAATGAGAACAAGGAGCTGAACGTTTCAACTATTTACAAAAACCTCAATGCCGAGCAGTCGCTGATCTCGCACCACCTGA
Organism: Cytophagales bacterium; assembly: GCA_031411995.1. Lineage (GTDB taxonomy): Bacteria > Bacteroidota > Bacteroidia > Cytophagales > Spirosomataceae > Rudanella. The sequence goes on along the minus strand of JANOCD010000002.1, from coordinate 41,935 downwards.
TCAACATGCGCGACAAAGGGATTTTGGACATTCGCCGGAGCGGAAAGAACATCTACTATTTCTTAGTCGATACCGCCATTTCCGAGATTATCGTTTGCATCTACCGGAGCAAAATTCTGGCATAACGCATTCAGGCACAGCAAAACATACAATCATTGGGTAAATTGGGAATATGTAGTAATGACTTGTTTTGCAGGTACTTGCTACTTACCAATTTACCCAATTACTGTTTTGCCGAATTACCCAAACAAGTCCCCAGTTTTGTAAATCGGTACAATACCGAGGTGGATATAAGCCTTCTCAGTGGCTTCGCGTCCCCGCGAAGTGCGTTTGAGATAGCCTTCCTGAATCAGGAATGGTTCGTATACCTCTTCAATTGTTTCGGCTTCTTCGCCACAGGCCGTGGCAATGGTGGTTAATCCAACGGGTCCACCTTTGAACTTTTCGATGATCGTTGACAAAATACGGTTGTCCATATCATCGAGGCCGTTTAAATCCACGTCGAGAGCCGTTAAGGCCATTTCAGCAATGTCCACCGTGATGGTGCCATTTCCTTTCACCTGGGCAAAATCGCGGGTTCGGCGAAGGAGGTTGTTGGCAATACGGGGCGTTCCCCGGCTTCGGCGGGCAATTTCAAATGCCCCCTTCTCATTAATGGGCGTGCCTAGAATAGCCGCAGACCGTTGCACAATAGTGGTTAGCAATGCGGCATCATAATACTCCAGTCGGCAACTGATGCCAAATCGCGCCCGCAAAGGCGAAGTGAGCATACCAGCCCGCGTGGTAGCCCCAACCATTGTGAACGGATTCAATTTTATCTGTACGGAGCGGGCGTTTGGGCCGGAATCGAGCATAATGTCGATTTTGTAATCTTCCATCGCTGAGTACAGGTATTCCTCCACAACGGGGTTCAGCCGGTGAATCTCGTCGATGAACAACACATCATTGGGTTGCAGATTGGTGAGCAACCCGGCCAAATCGCTTGGCTTGTCGAGAACCGGGCCGGAAGTCATTTTAATCATGGCTCCGAGTTCGTTGGCAATAATGTGCGAGAGGGTCGTTTTACCCAAGCCTGGGGGGCCGTGTAGCAGCACATGGTCGAGCGCGTCGCCCCGTTGTTTGGCTGCCTGAACAAACACCGAGAGGTTGGCCATAATTTTGGCTTGTCCCGTAAAATCCCCAAATGATAGCGGTCGAAGTGCCCGTTCGATCTCCTTATCGGTGGCCGTCATTCCCTCGGTTGAACCGCTTATGAAATCTTGTCGCATAGCAAAAAAAGAAGCGATAGCGGTTAATGCTACCTCTTCAAATATACGAAAAATTAGGGAAATAAAAAAGCCCTTTATCGGATCAGAAGCACCGAGCCGCGCCTGACAACCCGGGGTAATTCGGGGTCATATTCACTGCCATAACTAATCACGTAGGCATACATCATAGGGGGATAAACCTCGCCCCGGTAGGTGCCATCCCACTTAATACTCTCCGGTTCGTTACTAACAAAAACTACCTCGCCCCATCGGTTAAAAATCTTTATTTCAAAACCAGATGTATAGGTGCTATACACATCGAGAAGGTCATTTTGTCCGTCTCCATTGGGTGTGAATGCTTCAGGAATGAACACCCGTGGCGCACAAAAATCGACCACGCGGGTAGACGCTAAAGCGGTGCAACCAGTGGGGTCGGTAGCTCTCACTGAGTAAGGTCCAACGGCATTGACGGGTAGTATTCTGCCTGTCGTATTCCCTTGCGACCAGACAAAGGACAGACTGGATGCACCCCCGGCGGTTAAGGTGGTCGACTGACCATCGCCAACGCAGAATCGGTACTCGGGAGCCAGACTTATAGCGGGAGCAGGCCGGTCGTTGATTTGCACACTGGCCGTTCCTGTACAACCGTTGGGATTGCTCACATTCACTGAATAGGTTCCGGCTCCCGTAACGCTGATGGTGGGCGATGTTTGACCACTACTCCACTGATAAACATTACCGGCCACTGTTGAACTTACGGGACGCAACACCAGCGCGTTACCCGCACATTTGTCCTGCGGAGGGCCAAGGTCGGCAAAGCCCGTTGGATTCAGGCCAACCGGGATGGCGTTAAGTACGGCCGTGCAACCATTTATGTCGCTTATGGCAGCATTATAGATTCCACTATTAATTCCTGTTAACGTTGAGACATTGCTAATAAGCGCGTTACCGGCATCGCGCCAGAAATATTGAACGGGCAATCGACCTCCTGTAACGTTCAAACTGATCACACCACTACCCGGTCGAGAGCAAAGCTGGGTCTGAACAGTGGACGTAAGGGCCAAATTATTGACCGGCGATCTGAGGGTGGTAGGCTGTGTTGCCGAACAGGAAAATTCATCGGTAACGAGTACGGTATAAAGACCCTCTCCCACACCCGAAAGCGAACTTCCTGTGGTGGGTAGGGGCGCGTTGTTGGTTCCAGTCCAGGCATAGCTAAACGTGCCTGAACCGGAAGGGGTAACAGTAACTTGACCATCAAGCGTCGTGCAACTGGTGGGTTGAACCGTAGCCACTCGTAGGGTTGGATTTGGCCGTGCCGACACACTAACAACGCCCGTGTTGGTGCAAACGTTAGACGGGTCTCGCGGAGTGGACGGGTTTGGGTGGGTGGCCGTCAAGGAATATGTCCCCGCCTGCGAAACCGAAATCACTTTGGTGTTCTGTCCTGAACTCCACTGGAATGTATTATAGGACGGAGATCCCAACACGCCAATGGTAGTGCTGCTACCCTGACAAACAATGGCTTGGGGCGTTATGATAAGCTGATTTGGTTGCCGGAATTGAACTAATGCTGTGTCTGCTTTATAACACTCTGGGCTTTCGTTAAAAGCATAGGCCTGATAGAAGCCGTTTCGGGATGCTGTTATACTCTGGGTACGACTAATTACCCGGCCCGCAAATACCCAGACGTAGTTTTGCGCTGATGTACTGATGGCCAATGTGGTCTCCATTGGCAATCGACAGACAAATTGGTCGTTTAAGGTAACGCTCTGTGGATACGAAGCAATGGTTAGATTATCGGTTGCCGTTATGACTGTGCAACTTTCACCTTTGCTACCGTCTTTGTTTTTACGAAAGATTTGAACTGTTAAGGTAGCTGTATAAGGTTTGGCAACTGCATAGGTATGAGACGTTTGAGTTCCTGTACCGGAATACGGTTGCGTTCCGTCGCCAAAATTGAGCGTATATTCTTCAATCAAGCCAGGACAATAGGGACTTATATTGAAATTAGTCGGCTCTCCAAGACAAACGTCTTCGTGACCAATGCCCCCACCCGAAGGAGGACTATTATCATCAGCACTTCCGTTTGGCAAACCAAGCTGGCTTGTTTTGTTGCCCAATGTCTGCCCATCAATAGTAAATCTAACTACCTCCAGAAGCCCCGCATTGGGGTTTTCAATTACGCCTAATGCCGCCTGTCCCGGTACTGCCACATAAATACGCCCGTCGGGGCCAATTTGCAAAGCTCCGAATTGCTGGGTTGTGCTGGTGGCAATTTCGCTCCGAGCTAATGATAGCTGTTCCGGGTCAGTTATCGTTAGGTCGTATCTTAGTATGTACGACGAAGCTGTGGAACCACTGGCAGGATCACCAACAAGCGAGACATATAAACTTTTACCATCGGGCGAAAACTCAACCCCATATGCTTTGGGTGGAGACGGCCCAAGATCAATAGCTCGTTTAAATTCGAGTTGTCCTGTTTCGACATTAAAGGTGAACAGTTCAACTTTATTACTAGTACCTGGGTTTCCGGGCGAAGGAGGTATGCCAGGTACAATCATAGCAACAGGCCGCTCCGCAGTATTGCTTGCCGGATTACTGGCGGTTCCAGATGTGCCAGAGGTGGAGGAGCCTGACGAGGCCGTAGAACTTACAGGAGCCGGGCCAATTTTTAGATAACCTTCGCCCTCAACTGTTGCCGTTTGTGAGGCACCGGCAGCAACAGTTGTTTGCGTAGGTACAGCATTTTTAGTTATGTGGGTAATACGAAAAATATTACTTCCATAGTCTCGTGTAATAACCCAGGTTGTTGTATCTATCGGATTTTTGACAGCGGTTGTCCGCTCAGTGCTAAGAGCCGTAGTAGATGAGCCAACAACAGGCAGGTTTAACTCTGTAATAGCTCCTTTACCGTCGTTTTTACGCATATCAATAATGCTGTACGTCAGTTGTCGAGTACCATTTATTTCAGCAGTAGTATAAACATAGTACTGATATTCGCAGCCACGACAAGTACCTTTTGGTACAATCAGTGCTGATTGGGTTGAAATTTGACTGCCACCCAACGAAGTTGTTGCGCTGGCAGCGGTTGACACAATCGGTTTTGACGTGACGGGGTCAGTAAGCGGTTTTCCGTTGGCATCCAACTGAAGAATACCCATTATGTTTCCGTCCTTGTCGTAAATTTTGAGACCGTCTGTATAAAAAAGCAACTCTCCTTTCTTATCACTAATAGCTGCAGATCCTTCAATTGTATTCAACTTCCCGTCATTGATAGGAGTAGGTGATCCACCCGCAAAATCTAAACCGGCATTATTACCAAAAAACCATTTTTGTGCCGGTGGCTGAGATTGGGTTGGACACACAACTACCTGAATTCTGTTCTCCACAGAACAGCCTAAATTATTAGTGGCCTCTACCGAATAACAGCCTGCTTCTGATACGCTCAATGTTTGGGTAATTTCTCCTTTACGATTCCATTCATAGGTTAAGCCCTGCGGAGGACCATTAGGGTATGGGTCTAAGGTAAGTATCTCGCCATTACAGATTGTATCGGCTGTAACCCAATTTTGAAATTCTTCTGGTGCTGTACCAATGGTTACAGTAAAAGTTACAGATTCAGGCGGTGTCGCCGTGTTCGAGAAAAATCTTGTCAGAATAACAGTTTTTTGATTAGGACTATCATATCCATATTGTACAACGCTATATGACGTTGTGGACGTTGAACTTGGACTGGATATGCCTGTTCCGCTTGAAGGAGCATCAAACTCCCACTTCCAGGATTTTACGCCAGATTTAGAATCCCTAAACGTAGTAGGATCACCTTTGCATGTTTGGCTACCTCCACTAGCCGACGAACTCGAGGATGCTGCCTGTACACAAGGTTTAGTGATCGCAACCTCTGGTGGTTTTTGCCCCCATACCAATCCCATACTGCTCATAACCATCAGGATAAGCAGCAATCCCAGAAACCGAAAATACTTAGATGCGTTTCGCATAAATCAATTCCTCTCCTCCAAATCAGCAAGGCCTCAACTCCATAACCACGGAGCAGGGCGTTCCGTTAAGTTAAACGAAAACCAGACCGCAAAATTTTATCTAAAACGAATCGCCACGAAACAGATGAAAAAGGCGTATTTTTATCCGTTACATCATCCCTATGCGGGCAATTTGCGCCGTTTACTCAGCGTTTACTTTGAACGGCAAGCTTTTTGTGCTGACAATTACCATCATGACTAAACGTTTCCTTTTGCTGGGGTTGGTGCTGTTGTTGAGCCGATTAGGCTGGGCACAGGACCCCCAGTTCACGCAGTTCTACGCGGCACCGCTTTACCTTAACCCAGCTTTTGCTGGCTCGGCACTGGCCCCCCGCATCACCGTTAATTACCGGAATCAATGGCCTTCCGTTGCAAACTACGTTACGTCAATGGTTGGTGTCGACCATTATGTCCCCCGTTTTAACAGTGGAGTTGGCCTGATGGTCATCAGCGATAATCAGGGGCAGGGGCAAATTCGCTCCACCGAAATTGCCGGACAATACGCCTATCAGATTCAACTTAGCGACGTTTCGGCGGTGCGGCTTGGGTTGCAGGCTTCGTATGTAAACCGAAGCGTGGGCTACTTTGGCCTAACCTTCGGCGATCAGTTCACCAATCGGGGATTTATAGACGGAAGCACAAGTGCCGATGCTGGTTTGCTGGCAGCAGCCGCTAAAAGCAACAAATACGTCGATTTTTCGACGGGGGCACTTTATTATTCAGATTGGGTGTGGTTAGGCGTTTCTGCTCACCATATCAACCGGCCCAGCCAAGGCTTTTTTGCAGGAGACAATAGCCGCCTGCCCATCAAAGGTAGTCTGCAAATGGGACTTCGTATTCCGCTGATGGGTTTCACTGGGCTGGGCGATGAGTACGAACGCGAAATTAGTTTTTCGCCCGTTGTCAACTATAAATTTCAGGGCAAATACGATCAGCTAGACCTTGGCGCTTATTTTACGTATTCTCCACTGACCGTTGGAGCGTACTATCGGGGGCTTCCCTTCAAAAAATACGATCAGCGGATCAATAACCATGATGCGGTGGCTTTCTTAGTTGGGTTTCGGCAGGACAAATTCTCGGTTGGCTACAGCTATGATGCCACCATCTCGACGCTGGGTTTTGCCAGTGGTGGCTCCCACGAAATCTCGCTTTCCTACATCTTTGATCCTATCGAGCCAAGTCGCAAGGCGCGGGTTCGGCGGAAAAACCCCCAATTGGCCTGCCCGAAATTTTAGACGATGTATCGTGGACGGCCTTGTCTACTATACCAACAAAAAGCAAAACGGCGACTCAGTTGTGAGCCGCCGTTTCTGTGAATGCAATAGGCTTATTGCGAATTACTTAGCTGAGTCAGCGGCCATTGGAGCCGTAGCAGCAGAATCAGTAGCCATAGTGCTGTCTGTAGCCATTGTCGAGGTGGTTGAGTCCATAGACATAGCCGTTGAGTCCGTTGTAGTGGTCTCAGTTGTTTCAGTTTTCTTCTGGCAAGCAGTGGCCAAAGACATCATTGCCAATACGAAAAAGGCAGATTTTACGAGAGCTTTCATGATTTTAAGGTAGTTTGACGTTAACGATAAATACCAACCTTAATACCCTACAGGGAAATAGGTAACCCATGATTCCGGAAATTTTTTAAACTTTTTTTTGGGTTACTATTTCAACACAGTGGTATTAACCAATGAACGCTATTGATGAGGGACACGATTCGGTTGCACTGGACTGACAATGACCTGCTGGGAGGTCTGGCAAGCGGATCAGATGCGGCTCTGACTCAGTTATACAACCGGCATTTTCCGATGGTTTTGCACCTGATTCTGAGCAATAACGGGAGCGAAGACGACGCTAAAGATATTTTTCAGGAAGCGTTAGTCGTATTATATGAGCATGTGCAGGCCGGTACGTTTGTGTTGAATGCACAGCTTAAAACGTATCTGTACTCAGTAAGTAGACGGTTGTGGTTGAAGCAGTTAGCCCGAAAGGGTCGCTACAGTACACTAGGTCCCGACGACCTGATGGAATCGGATGCGCTGGTGGCTGTAGATAATGATTTGATTGAACACGAACGTCGAGACAGTCAGTTTGACCACATGGCCACCTCGCTCGGCAAAATTGGCGAACCTTGCCGAACGCTGCTCGAAGATTTTTATATCCGCCATTTGTCCATGCAGGACATCACGGAGAAGTTTGGATACACAAATGCCGACAATGCAAAAACGCAAAAATACAAGTGCCTGATGCGGTTGAAAAGGCTGTTTTTTAGTGACTACCAGGAATAGAAAATGAGTAATGATGAATTAGCTGACGCACCTTATACATTGCTTATTTGCATTTTCTTACAAATATGGACGAGGAAAAGAAAATTGCCGACGCGCTTGAGAACTATGGCCGTCGAGTTGTTTTTAAGGAAAAGATTGAGCGCGTACAGGCATCTGTTGATATGGAAGCTATGCGCGAACAGGCTCAGTTGCTTGCGCTTGAGGGCATAACACCCGTGCGTTCCATTGGTCGTGTCCGTCAACTTTGGCAAACCTATCGCCCGACTTTTGCGGTGGCCGCTGCCGTAGCAATTGTCACCACCTTTGCCACGCTGTTTATGGTTCGTTATTACCGAAACTCGAATCAGCAGCAGGAGCAATATAGTATGTTGCGCCGTGATGTTCAGGCGATAAAGAAATCGCAAAATCGTATTTTGGATGGGCTAAGTGTCCGCCGGAAATCATTGATTACGGTGAATCCCGGTCAGATTGTAGGGTCCAGCTTCTTACTTACGCCCGACGGCTATTTAGTTACGAACAACCATATTGTGCAGGGAGCCGACTCGGTATATGTGCAGAGCCAATCGGGCGAAGTATTTAAAGCCCGTGTTGTTTACACCAATCGGGGCTATGATCTGGCTATTCTGAATATTGCCGACGACAGCACGTTCCGACCGGGTAAAACGGTGCCTTACGGGTTCGATCCGCGTCCATCCGATTTGGGAGAGCGGGTTTTCACGCTGGGTTATCCCCGCGACGAAATTGTGTATGGTGAAGGATATTTGAGTAGTGGCACTGGCTATCGCAACGATTCAACTTCGTATCAGGTAGCCATCAGCGTGAACCCCGGCAACTCCGGTGGCCCGCTTTTAGACGAAAAGGGTAATGTTATTGGCATTATTAGTGGCAAGCAGGTATCAACAGAAGGAGCATCTTTCGCTATCAAGACAGATTATCTATACCGGGCCATTGAATCAATTCCGAACGACTCGCTCAAAGGGCAACCCTTAAAACTGAGCCGCCGAAGTACCCTGAATCGCCTGCCCCGCACTCAACAGGTGAAGCGGGTTCAGCAAAACGTGTTTATGGTGAAGGTATTTAAGCATTAAAGGAATAGGAGTGAGAATAAAAAACGTCCCCGTCAGTAGTTCGACTGCGGGGACGTTCTTGTTTTCACTCTTATCTCCTCACTCCTAGTTTTTGATCACTTTCACCGTAATACCGCCAGTTTGGGTAGTAGCGCGAATCAAGTAGAGTCCTGCCTGACGACCCAACGACATTGTGCGCCGTTCAACGGCTCCGGCTTGCTCAATCCGGAGGTCACTCACCGAACGACCATTGGCTTCTACAACTTGTAAACGAACACTTTGCCCTTCGGCACCACGCAGTTCAAACTCAACCCGGTCGGCAGTGGTGGGGTTTCCCAACACGCTGATGGTTAGGCCAGAGCCTGTTTCGCGGGCAATCCGCAGGCTGGCACAGGGGCGCGTCCACGAAAGCGAAACCATCACCCCGTTTTGGCGGGCCATAATCGTGTAGGTATTATTGTCGGTGTTGCCGGGGTCAAGATTGTCGGTGCAACTCGATGTCCAGCCCGTAATGCCAATAGCCATAAACTCGATGGGCGAACCATCACCACCCGTCGTGTTAAACTGAATGGAACCAGTTGCACAGTTGTAGGACGGAGACACCAGAGCAAGCGGTTGCCCAACTGTGCTGGCGGGGCTGCCACAGGTTGTAACAGGTGTAGGAGGTGTGGCAGCACAGGCAGCCAGTGCATTCCAGATATAGGTTACTGTTACGCCACTTTGTTGGGCATAAAGGGTGAGCGGGGCCACATTCGGTTTGCCATCGCGTATGTCTTGTGCCAATTGCGCATCTACATCATCAGTGGGGTTTGTGGTTGGTCCGGTAATACCCACTGCCCAATACGTAATTGTCGTTCCATCGCCCCCGGTGGTATTGAAAGTAAAGGCTCCCGTTGCGCAATTGTAAGTTGGGGCAATGAGGGCCAAAGAGCCTCCGATGGGCGGAGTAGTAGTAGTTGAGCTGGCCGGGCTGACTGTAATGATGTATATCGCATTTGCGGATAAACCGCCCGTCAGTGTTTCATTGGCAACATCGGTTCCAGTGATCGTTACCGAATAAACACCTGCCGTTGTTGGCGTTCCGGTTATAGTTCCGCCAACATATACGCAGCCCGGTGGCAGTCCTCCTGCCGAATACGTAATGGATTGGCCGGGATTTGGATCCGTAAAGGGAGGAATAATTTGGGTAGCGGGCGTTCCAACCACGGCACTCTGGTCTGGAATTATTGGAGCTACCGGAGCCAAATTTACAGTACTGGAACCGGGAGCGTTCACAACAACCGTCAGTGTAAACGAAGCAGTAGCCGCGGTAGGCGTACCGCTGTCTGTGGCAGTTAGTATAACCGTGTTTGTGCCTACATTACAGAGACCACCAGTTACCTCGAAGGTTAAAACAGGGTTTTGTGTGCCATTACCAGCAATTGTAGCAGCGGCATTACACAAACTACCGAGACTGGAGGTAACGTTAACCATCTGGTTGGTTTCGGGGCCAGTGAACCCTACCGTAACCGTCTGACTCTGACCTTGATTCACGGTGATAAGATTTCCGGCGGGCAATCCGGTGGCAACGGGGGGCAAGTTTCCGCCCGAAGCCAAGGCTAGATACGACAGGCATTTTCCATCCAGAAAATCAATGCCACCTGTCGTTGAGAGGGTGGGCGCGTCGGCCCCGTCTTTATCGAAACGGCCCGTTTGAATAAAGTCAACGTTGTTTCCCCGGTTCAGCCCTACTGTAGCTGGTACTCCCCCAAAACCGTTGACACCACCGGAAGCTCCTCCGGTTGTCCATTGCATATCCCCATAAGCGAACTGTACATCGTTACCCGTAAAGCCGGGCGTTGTGTTGGCCCGAATTACCAACTGAAACGTATTTATTTTGTCAATACGATTAGAAAAATAACCTACTCTGTCCCAGGTCACAACCAGTCGATCACCAAAAATCTTGTACCAAACCAAACCGCTGCCCACATTACGAGTATCCACATCGCCCCAGAAAGCAGCGACCATCGGGGTTCCGGTTGGGAAACCGTCCGGGCTAAACTGACTCACCCCATTGTTAAAGGTGATATTGCCGTTGTTGTTGATGAACACGTTGTTGTAGACAGAGCCAAACAGCGAGAAATCAAAACCCAGCGCAATTGGCCCAACAAAGCCATCGTCGTTGCGGGGCAATGATGTCCAGCCATCAGCGTTGGTTTCTCCTGCATTTCCCGTACCGCTGAACGGTTCAAAACAACTCGGTAGCGGGATTAAATTGGCTGATCTGGGTGTTTCTTCACGGTTGTTGGACCGATCATTAACCATGCCCAGCTTGCGCGTGTCATACTGTTCATCTCCGTTCGAGGGATCAAAAAACTGTTGGGCCTGAGCGGACGGGGCAAAGCCCGCCCAAAGCAACATGATTAGAAACAGGCCGGCGACGCGCCCGGCCAATCGGGATTTGAAAATGTGTAACATGAGAAAAATGGTTTGGACTTTTGATACATACTAACTCTTTATTCCCAGTGAAGCTCAAACGTAACAGCTTAATCAGATCCATTTATTTAACGGTATACTGTAGGCCTTCACTCGTAATAATTGAAAGCTATAGGAGAAGCAGGTGCTAAAAAATTTGGTTGATTAAACGGTAGCTTGATTTTATATTAATTAACGTGTTATTTCTTTGATTTTCAGATAGTTAAACCGAATAATAATGTATGTGGTAAAAATAATTGTAGTACTATTTATATGTATAATTATATTAAGAAAATTTCTTATGTGAAATTTATACCATCTCGATATTTAAATATACTTGCGCATTCTGCCATTTATAATTGAATTGTTGACCACTGTAAACAAAAAAAGCGCGACCCCATTTCCGGAACCGCGCCAAAACGTAGAGCCGTAAGATGTTGCGTCTCACTCGCGTCAGCAATTTTTATGAACTAAAATGGTTGCTAACGCAAGTGAAACGCAACATCTTACGGCTCTACACCCACAAAATTAATACCGATACATTTCTGCCTTGAACGGCCCTTCAACTTGAACTCCGATGTAGTCGGCCTGCTCTTTCTCTAATGGCTCCAGTTTGGCACCCACGTGAGCAAGGTGCATGGCAGCAACTTTCTCGTCTAATTTCTTGGGCAGAACATATACTTTATTCTCGTACTTGTCGGAGTTGGCCCACAATTCGAGTTGTGCCAGTGTTTGGTTCGAGAACGAACACGACATCACAAATGAGGGGTGACCCATTGCACAACCAAGATTCACCAAACGACCTTCGGCCAACACGATGATCTCCTTACCGTCGATCTCGTACATATCAACCTGTGGCTTGATTTGGCTCTTCGAATGGCCGTAGTTTTCATTCAGCCACGCCATGTCAATCTCGTTGTCGAAGTGGCCAATGTTACAAACAATCGCTTTGTCGTTCATGGCTTTGAAGTGCCGGTCTTTAATGATCCGAACGTTACCCGTTGCAGTCACAAAAATCTGGGCACGACTCACGGCCTCATCCATTGGTAACACCTCGAAACCATCCATTGCGGCTTGCAGGGCACAAATTGGGTCGATTTCGGTGATCAAAACCCGGCAACCGGCACCACGCAACGACTCGGCAGAACCTTTACCTACGTCGCCGTAACCAGCTACAACGGCCACTTTACCAGCCAGCATCAGGTCAGTTGCCCGGCGGATTGCATCCACCAGCGACTCGCGGCAACCATATTTGTTATCGAACTTCGACTTTGTTACCGAATCGTTCACGTTGATGGCGGGCAGGTGCAGCGTGCCGTTTTTCATCCGCTCATACAAACGGTGAACCCCCGTTGTTGTCTCCTCCGACAGGCCTTTGATGCCCGAAATCAATTCGGGATACACATCAAAAACCATATTGGTCAGGTCGCCACCGTCGTCCAGAATCATGTTCAACGGATCACGATCTTCGCCGAAGAATAACGTCTGCTCGATGCACCAGTTGAATTCTTCTTCGTTCATACCTTTCCAGGCATACACCGGAATCCCGGCCGCAGCAATGGCCGCAGCAGCATGGTCTTGCGTAGAAAAGATGTTGCACGACGACCAGGTGACATCGGCACCCAGTTCAACGAGCGTCTCGATCAGCACCGCCGTTTGAATGGTCATGTGCAGACAGCCTGCTACACGAGCACCCGCCAATGGCTTCGACGGGCCAAACTCACGGCGCAGAGCCATCAGACCCGGCATTTCGGCCTCGGCCAGTTTAATTTCTTTGCGGCCCCACTCGGCTAGGGCGATGTCCTTAACTTTGTAAGGAACGTAAGCAGATGTTTGCGTTGACATGACTATCAATTTGTGCCAAACAGGCGGATATTCTTAGGAAAGTGCAAAATTAGACAAGTATGAGTAGAAAGCCTACAGGGTTCAGGAAGAATCTGTTATGTTACTTAACAAACGGTCGTAGAACCTCCCCCCAACGCTCATAGCCTTTTTTAGTCATGTGGAGGCTATCGCCCTTGAAGAGTTCGCCAAGTGGCTCCCCGTTGGGCTTGAGCATTAGGGGCACAATGTCCACGAAATCGGCGTTGCGACGACGGGATAAAAACCGCTGGATACGCCGGTTCGTTTCCTCAACCACAGGCCTGAACTTCCGGCGCGATGGGCTGGGTTTGAGTGAGATAAAGGTAAAGTGAGCCTGGGGCAACTGTTTCCGAACATAACGGAATAAATCTACGAAGCGGGCATAGGTTTCACGGGCTGAAACGCCGGCGGCAACGTCGTTCTCGCCAGCATATAAAACCACCTGTTTAGGTTGGTAACGAACAATAACCCGGTCGGCATAGTGCCGGACATCGCTTAGTTCGGAACCACCAAACCCCCGCTGAAGCACCGTCTTTCCCGGAAAATAATCCGACAAATTATCCCAGAACCGAATAGACGAACTGCCCGTGAATACCACCACATTCAAAGGTGGCGGGGTCTGTTTGTCGGCGTCCTCGAATTTCAGAATTTCAGGCTCGAAACGGTGCATTTGGGCCAGTGTAGGCAGGGCGAAGAAAGCCCAGAAAATAAATAAACTGAGTTTCATTTTGGAAGTTTATTCATCAAAGCAATTGTTTCCAGGTTCCTTTGATTCGGTTGTATTTCAGGGTACTGGGTAATGCTTTCCACCAATATTTGGAGAGTTCGACGGCAAAAGACGGTTGCATGTAACAGTTAATAGCGCAGCCTTCACATTCGGGCAGTCGGCCCTCGAGAGCCACCAGTTTCTGTACCGCTTCGGACCGGTAAAGCTCATATAGATTTCCGTTGATGGGGAATTCTTTGAGGCCAAGGTGATAGCAAGGGAGAACCAGCTTGTTTTCGGGCGAAATGACAAGTGTGGTGCTGCCCGCCCGGCAAACCGGATCGTTGATGTGATTACCACCATCGCGCCGGAGTTGCACGAAACCATCGTTTAGATACACGTTTTTCTGTCGCCCCCACCAGGTCATTTTCTGGAGCGTAGTTTCTGAGAACTGCTCCCCAGTTTCCACGTTTTTATAGTCAAAAACCGGGTTCAAAATTAGCACAAGGCCGTTTGGCTGGCATATTTCCTCGTAAACAGCCTGAACTTGGTGAATGTTGTGCTCAAAAACTGTGAACAGAATGTCGGGACGTTCACCTAGGTCTTTGGCAATGGCTATTGACTCCATCACTTTATCAAAACATTTCACCCCTCGGGAGCGGTCGTGTTCTTCAGCCACCGGCGAGTCGAGCGAAAAGTGCAACATATCGACCAGTCCCCGGAGCAGTTTGGCTTGTTTGGGGTAGAGGAGCGCGTTAGTCGTGATCGTTGTAATGAAACCCTGTTGTTTTGCCTCAACAAGCAGTTGGTCGAGTTGGCGGTGAAGCAGGGGTTCGCCCCCCGTGAAATCAACAACCCGTACGCCTAGCCTCCGGAGGTCGCGGAGGTTATCGCGGACGTTTTCGGGAGTTACGTAGGGTGATGGTCGCTCCCAAATGTCGCAAAACCCGCACGTTGCATTACAGCGATACGTGACATAGTAATTGCAAAGCACGGGATGACGAACGAGGAGCATTATTTCAACATGTGCAATAAACCCGACAGTTTCTCTTTCAGGTCTTTGCGGTCAACAATAAAATCAAGAAAACCGTGCTCCAGCACAAATTCGGCACTTTGGAAATCTTTGGGGAGGTCTTTGCCAATGGTTTCGCGGATAACTCGCGGTCCGGCAAAGCCAATCAATGCTCCCGGTTCGGCAATGTTAAAATCACCAAGCATGGCAAATGAGGCCGTTACCCCCCCCGTTGTGGGGTCTGTCAGCAACGAAATGTAAGGTATTTTAGCTTCGGCCAGCAAAGCCAGTTTAGCCGATGTTTTGGCCATCTGCATCAGTGAGTAGCCAGCCTCCATCATTCGGGCACCCCCCGACCGCGAAATCATCAAAAACGGTTTTTTTGTTTGCAGCGAATGGTCGATAGCGCGGGCAATTTTCTCGCCCACCACCGATCCCATCGAACCACCAATAAACCCAAAGTCCATGCAGGCTATCGTAATGTCGATCTCTTGCATAGAGCCATAAGCAGTCCGAACAGCATCGCGGAGGCCCGTTTTACTAATGGTTGACCGTACCCGGTCGGGGTAAGCTTTGGTATCTTTAAATCCCAGCGGATCGGCTGAGATCATGGCTTCGTCTAACTCAGTAAACTGATTGTTGTCGAACAGGATGGAGAAATAAGCTTCGGAGCCAATTTTCTCATGGTAATTACAATGCACACAGGTATAAGCATTCTGAACATGTTCCCGTGTGTACATCGCTTTTTTGCAGTTTGGGCACTGATACCACAACCCATCGGGAGCTTCCCGTTTCATTTCGGTCGGGGTTTGAATGCCCTTATCCTTGCGTATAAACCAAGACATTGTTTTTCGGTAGTTAGAGTCGTTTCGGGGCGACAAAGATACAGTTTTATAAAGAGCGAAAGAGTGAAAACGCGAAAGAGTGAGCCAATGCACTACTACCCATGCCCTCGTCTATGTACTACAAATTCAGATAATACTGTCGCTGATTAGGGGCAAACCGTTCGATGGCATACCGCAGACTCGTTCGGGGGAGTTGCCGAACGTGATCGTGCAGGAACTCTTCCAGGGCTTCGGGGGAGCGTTTGCCTGCTTCGCGCAACATCCAGCCAATGGCTTTGTGAATCAAATCGTGCGGATGCGGGGCCAGCCGTTCGGCCAAGGCGAAGGTATCGGCAAACTGATTTTTTCGGATAAAGGCCATTGTTGAAACCATCGCGATCCGTTGACTCCACAGATGGTTCGTTTCAGCCAACTCATATAGAATCGAGCGATCTTCGTTCAGCAAAGCTTCGCCAACAATGGCTGGACAGGTGCAATCGACCAAATCCCAGTTATTTACGTAGTGTATATTGGCCAAATAACGCTCTAAAATGGTTTGTCGACCCACAGGGCCGCTTTTTCGGCTTTGCTGACTCCAAATCAGTAGGCCAACCATCCGACACTCGTGGTATTTGTCCTGCACAAGCCGCTCCACTTCGTTCATTGGCAATGTTCCAAATTGCCTCACTACAACGCGCTGCTGCGGCATAGGCATACCCAGAAACAGGTCTCCTTCGGCGTATTGACCCGGCCCGGTTTGAAAAAACCGGGCCACCATTAAAGCTCTTTCGGGTTGGGCGAGTTGTAGAAGGTGCTCTTTTACGGAGTCAGCAGTCATGTTGATGAGCCAAAAAAGCCGGCAAAGTCATGGCGACCCTACCGGCTTGTCAGTACTTAATAACAGGTATATTAATCGCCTAACCGATACCGTACAACTTCGCCTTCGGGCAGCATTTGCATATCGAACAGCGAAATTTTGTGACGGAGATAAGCGGGCGTTTCCATATCCCGCTCCGAAACCCGATTGTGATAGAAGTCGTCGATCATACGCTGAATCTGTTCTGTATCAGAAATGCTGGGAGCTTCAACCGGCATTTCCACGATCCGATGACCCGATGAGGGTTTATCAAGCCGACCCGGAACCACAACCACATCTGGGGGTACCGTAACGGTTCGCGTTGGAGTCTGGTCAGGAAAACTGCCCGGCCGTAGGGCTGGCTCCTTATCTTTGATCTCGTCAACTGCGACAAGAACCGGGGCAGTGATTACTTCATCCACAACTGCCTGATTTGTGAGCAGTTCTGTTGAGTCACCATCTTTTTTATCCGATTTTACCCCGTCAGCGTCTTTTCCGTTAAGGGATGTCATTCCGTTAGGAGTCAGAAACTCCTCCAGGTTGTTACCCATGTCGAAACCAGCAGCAATAATGGTCACGCGGAGTTTGGTGCCCAAGGTTTTATCAACAATGGCTCCCACTTTCACCATTCGGGCTTCAACCTGAATTTTTTCTGCCACGAACTTCGATATAATCGTCAGTTCGTTCATTTTCATGGCGCGTTCCTTGCTCGAAGCAACCGTGAGCAACACCCGCTTGGCTCCGCGAATGTCGCGGTCGTTAAGCAGGGGTGAGTTCAGGGCGGCATCAATGGCATCGAGGGCGCGGTTGTCGCCATCGGCCTCTGCCGATCCCATCACCGACTGACCGGCATTGCTCAACACTTTTTTCACGTCGGCAAAGTCAGCGTTAATATCGCCCTGCGTGGTGATGATTTCGGCGATACTTTTCACGGCATTAGCCAACACATTGTCAGCATGTCCGTATGCTTCCGTCCAGTCCAGTTCGCCGTAGAGTTCGGCCAGTTTATCATTCAGTACAACCAGCACTGTGTCGCAACTTTTCTTAAGTCGCTCAATACCAGCCATTGCCTGTTCTTTCTTTTCGGTGCCTTCATACCAGTAAGGAGCCGTAACCACTGCCACCGTGAGCAACTTGAGTTCGCGGGCCACTTCGGCCACAACGGGGGCCGCTCCCGTGCCCGTACCACCACCCATACCCGCCGTAATGAAAACCATTTTGGTGGGAGGAGCCAGCAAATTGCGAATCTCGTCGATACCATCGCGGGCGGCTTTTTCGCCTGCTTCGGCTTCTGTTCCAGCTCCAAGACCGTCACCCAACTGAAGTTTTGTTGGAACGGGCATATTCATCAGGGCTTGTCGGTCGGTATTACAAACGGCAAAACTGACATCTTTAACGCCTAATTTCACCATGTGCTTCACGGCATTACCGCCAGCACCGCCCACACCAATCACTTTGATGATAGGGCCGTTTTCTTCCGGGATTTCGTAGGAATATCCGTGGTCAAGCATCGTGTTCATAAGGGTGTCAGTGTCTAATGGCTATGTGGCTCAGTTTAATAAGTATCTTTCTTTTCAATAAAATCGTCGCCCGAGAAGAACTTCTTTACCTTCGAGAACCAGCCTTCTTTAGGGGCTTCGTCTTGCGGTGGCGAAGGTGGGCCGGGGCGATAAGGAGGCTTTTGAATGGGTGGTTTCACCACTGGAGCCGACTCGGTGGTTCGGTTGGGGTCGCTGATAAACGATACCCGCTCATCGACCTGCTTAAATCCTGCCCAGACTAACCCAAGAGCCGTTGCATAAGCCGGATCGCTCACCAGATCAGCACGACCATTATGTTCGAGCCATTCGGGATATCCCACCCGGACATCCATGTTTGTAACCCGCTTGAAAATCGACTCAATGTTTGGTGTTGACGCTGTTCCGCCCGTTAACACAATGCCCGCCAGTAGTTTATGTTCGAAGCCTGAGCGCAAAATCTCGGCCTGAACCAGGGCCGCAATTTCCTTAAGGCGGTCTTCCATAATGAGCGAGACATTGCGGAGCAGCACATCTTTGGGAGTCCGGTTCACCAGGCCCGGCACCGAAACAACTTCGTTTAGGCGACTATCGGCGGGGTTAGCATTACCAAAACGTACCTTAATTTGTTCGGCATGGTTGCTCAATACTTTGCATCCCTGCTCAATATCGTTGGTAAGGCTGTTTCCTGCCCAGGGCAAAATAGAGATATACCGGAGTACATTCCGGTGATAGATCGCAATGTCGGTGGTACCACCGCCAATGTCTACAAGGGCCACACCAGCCTGCTTTTCGTCTTCGGTCAGCACGGCCATTCCCGATGCCAGCACCGACAACACCAACTGATCGCGTTTGAGCGTATTATCAGCAGCCCGGTCAATACATTTTTTCGTATTGAGAGCGGCATTCGCCGGAGCCATAATAATCTGAAAATCAGCCCCTAATTTCACGCCATTGCGGCCAACGGGATCTTCAACACCTGGCTCGTTGTCTACGGTGAAATCCATTGGCAACACATGAACGATCTCATTACCGGGTGGAATCACGGTCCGGTACATGTCGCTCAACAGGTGTTCAATATCGCTTGGGGTAACTTCGTCGCCCGGAGAACTCCGGGTGATACTGCCCACCTGCCGGCGGGCACTAATGGTATTGCTACTGAAACCTACATTGACCACTCCAATGTCAATATCGGCCTGATTACCAGCTTCTTCTATAGCCTGATTAATGGCTGAAACCGTCTTGTTGATGTTCACCACAGAGCCTCGCGTAACGCCACCCGAATCGACACGGCCGACACCCAGCACTTCGAGAGTGGGGAAATCTTTATTGCGAATTAACCGACCTGCCACGGCACACACTTTGGTGCTACCGATGTCAAGTCCTACCACTATTTGATCACTCTTCATCGCTGTCATTCGCACACGATTTGATTACGGTACTGCACGTTTACCCGGCTGTATTTGGTCCAGCCTTCAACGGAAAGGACTGATTTATAGAACAATTTCAACTTCTTAAACTTCAATTCCAAATTAATGGGTGCTCCCAGTTCAATTCGGTGTTTTCCGTATGTAGGCCACATGGTCACGGCACCCCGTTCGGTCACGTCAATCTCAATGATTTGCGCCTGCCAGAAAGGATCTTTCCGAATCATGGTCAGCAACTCCACAATGCCCCGACTGCTTGAATCAGTTAGTGTTGAGTGTTTCGCAAAATATCTACCCGACAACAAGGGCACCCGGACGGTATGGTTCATCGAAATAGGGAAAAATCGCCCTTCTTCGCTTATATATTGACCATCTACGAATCCTAAACCAAGTCTCAGTGATACTAAACGGGCCACGGGCCGAGGTTGCTCAATGCTGACGACTAAGTTACCCATTAAGTCACGAGAAACCTGACAATTTTTAACCAGACCATGCCGCCTGAGCCGTTGCTCCAACACACGAAAATCAATTTTGTCGAACGTTTCACCAACAACCGGGTCGCTGCCTTCATTGGTTAAGTAGCCTGTTACGTCGCGTCGCGACAAAAACTGATGTCCATCGACCTTGTCAAGCTGCACTACCACTTTTTGGCAACGTTTTTGTTGCTGCCTTACTTCTGTGAACCCGATCAAAGCGACCAACAAAATGCATCCACCCAAAGCCCATAATCCGGCAACGACCGATGAGCCGGATTGAGATTGTCCTTTGTCTAGGTTAAAAGTAGGAAACATCTAGGTCTTAGGTGGACTAATGAGTCGATATACTTATTAACTGGTAAAAAGGGTTTCTTTTAGTATAGGTAGCATCTGATCAATGTCACCTGCGCCAATTGTCACCAGTAAAGATGGCTTCTTTTGCCGGACAACGTCGGCTACTTGGCCTTTGGTACACAAAATTGCAGTTTTTGACTTAATGTTTCGCACAATAATATCCGATGTAACTCCCTCAATAGGCAACTCACGGGCAGGATAAATGTCGAGAACCAGCACATGATCAGCAATAGACAGACTTTCGGCAAACTCGTCGGCAAAGTCGCGGGTACGGCTGAAAAGATGCGGCTGAAAAATGGCTGTCAACTCTCGATCAGGATAAAGTGCCTTCACCGACGACAGAAATGCCTGAACTTCAGCCGGATGGTGCGCATAATCATCAATCAAAATAGAGTCATTTGATTGGAATATATACTCAAATCGGCGTTTTACACCCCGATACGTATTTAAACCCTCCCGAATCTGTTCCTCAGACAAGCCTAATTCTAATGCCACTGCGCCTGCAGCAATCGCATTTTCGACATTGTGAAAACCCGGCACCACCATCCGAATGTTGGTGATAACACCCCCCGGATATACCAGGTCAAAAACAAAACAGGCTGCGTCAATGTGCAGATTATGAGCGTAATACTGTCCTGATTGTAGCGAATAGCCTCTTACTTCGGCTTTTGTTTTATCCGCGAGCGTTAATCCTTCTTTCTGAAAAAATACGCCATTTGCATCAATCTGACTGACAAAGGCCCCGAACGACTGAAGGACAGCGTCTTTGTCGCCATAAATGTCCAGATGGTCGGCATCGGTAGAGGTGACAATGGCCAATTGCGGGAACAGGGTCAGAAACGAGCGGTCGAACTCGTCGGCTTCCACCACACATACCACCTGACTCAGATCGTCGGCGGGTTCGTTGAGCAAAAAATTGGTGCCGTAGTTTTGGGTAATGCCGCCCAGAAAAGCCGCGCAGTTCACCCCCGCATGGCGCAACACATGCGCCACCATCGACGAGGTGGTGGTTTTGCCGTGTGTGCCAGCCACGGCCACCGTTTTCATTCGCCCCGCCAGCAAACCCAACACCTGCGATCGCTTTTGAATCGTAAAGCCGTTCTCGCTCAGATAGATATATTCGGCGTGTGTTTTGGGTACGGCAGGCGTATAAACCACTAAGGTCTCGGCCGGATTCTCCCGAAAATGAGTTGGAATCTGGTCAATAGCCTCCGTAAAATGCACAGCCATTCCTTCGGCCTGTAGTGTGTTCGTGAGGGCAGTGGATGTCTTATCATACCCCGCTACCTCATACCCATTCACCCGAAACCACCGGGCTAACGCACTCATGCCAATGCCCCCGATACCGAGGAAATAGATGTTTTTAAATTGATTCATTTCAGTCGGAAAATCTCTTTCGCAATATCGTTGGCTGCGTTCGGGCGGGCCAGTAATTTGATTTGTTTAGTCAGAATGGCGCGTTGGTCGGTATTGTTGAGCAGGGCTAAAGCCTCGCCTACTAGGGTGGTTCGGGCTTGGGAATCTTTCACCAACAGTGCCGCATTTCGATCTACCAAACTCATAGCGTTTTTGGTCTGATGATCTTCCGAAGCTGCCGGAAAGGGCACCAAAATTGCCGGACGACCCACCAAACACAACTCCGAAACCGACAAAGCCCCCGCCCGCGACACCACCGCGTCGGCCACGGCATAGGCCCGATCCATTTCGTAGATGAAATCGTAGGGCTTAACCAGACTCGAGCCAGTGGCCTGCACAGCCGACCGCGCCCGATCAATGAACGCCAGACCTGTTTGCCAGATCACCTGAATGCCAGCCGCCACCAATTGACTCAGTCCTTCTTCAATGCTTTCATTGAGGGTTCTTGATCCCTGACTCCCACCAATAATGAGCAGTGTTTGCTTGTTAGCATCTAACCCAAACTGTTTTCGACCTGCATCAATCTGGCTATCAGCCTGTTGAATATCTTTCCGGACGGGATTTCCGGTGATGATTATCTTTTCGGGAGCGAAAAAAGCATCCATGCCGGGGTATGCCACGCAAATCCGTTTGGCCCAGCGAGCCAGCACTTTATTGGTCAACCCCGCATACGAATTTTGCTCTTGAATAAGCGTCGGAATACCGGCTAAACTAGCCGCCAAGAGGGTTGGGCCACTGGCATAGCCGCCCACGCCCACGGCAACGTCAGGCCGAAAATCGCGCACAAGTTGCCGCGCCCGCCAAAGACTCCGGCCCAATTTGATCGGAAAAGCCAGGTTATCGAGCGTGAATTCGCGTTTGATGCCTACCACCGGCAAACCCTCAATTCGATAGCCCGCACGGGGGACTTTTTCCATTTCCATTTTGCCTTCGGCTCCCACAAACAGAATCTCTGTGGTTGAGTCAATGGTTTTCAGTTCGTTGGCAATGGCAATGGCGGGGTAAATATGTCCCCCCGTGCCGCCCCCGCTGATGATTATTCTCATAGCTCTACAATTTACTTTCATCGGCCTCATCCCGACTAACACTTAGCACAATGCCGATGGCTGTGCCAGTGAACAACAGAGACGTTCCCCCCATACTTAATAAGGGCAATGGTAAACCGGTTACGGGGGCCAGGCCAACAGCCACAGCCATGTTGATAATAGCTTGCAAGACAATACTGAAGGTCAGGCCCGCCGACAGTAACCCACCAAACGGTCGGGTACTTTTTCGGATCGCCCGGAGTCCCCGCGTCAGCAGCCAAAGGTAAGCCGCTACTACGGCAATGCCGCCAATCAGGCCGTATTCCTCCACAATGATGGCAAAGATGAAGTCGGAATAGGGGTGGGGCAGGAAGTTCCGTTGATGGCTTTGGCCCGGCCCCTGTCCATAAATTCGCCCATTGGCCATGGCGATATATCCCTGGTGTTGTTGGTAAACCAGCGGGTCGTCGGCATCTTTCAAGCGACTCTCGTCGGCCGTTCCCTGGAGTTGACTAATGAATGTTTTGACCCGGTTGGTGGCTGTTCCGAGCCGTTGACCCAACGCCAGACCAATGCCGCCCAACACCAAACACACCAACACCATGCTGGCCAGATACCCCATTGGCACCCGCCCAATGTACATGAGCAGAAAGCACGTGAGGCCCAATAACAGGGCTGTGGAGGTGTTCGATAAAATGATGAGGGCGCAGATTATCCCAATCCAGACAATCATGTTTGCCAGCACGCGGGGTTCATAAACCACCCGTTGCCGTTTGGCGAGCATGGCTGCCAGATTCGAGATTAGGGCCAGTTTCGCTAAATCGGAGGGTTGAAACGTCTGGTTGATCAGCGGAATTGTGACCCAGCGCGAGGCATCGTTAAGGTTAGTACCTTTGAAAAACGCCCACAGTAACAGCGGCACCGACAGCCACATGCCAAACTTCGACAGGCGGGCATAATACACGTAGTTGATCTTGTGGGCAAAGTACATACAGACCAACCCCAAAAGCACGAGCATACCGTGTTTGAACAGGTAAGACTCGGTGTTACCTTCCATTTTCTGGTAGGCCATTGTCCCGGTGGCACTATAGACCACAAGCACGCTCATAATGGACAAAAACAGCACCACCCACCAAATTTGGCGGTCGCCTTTGAGGTTATCCCGAATCCAGTTGCCGATTGAAAAGTTCATTTTAGGTTTTTTATGGAATCCTTAAATTGCTCTCCCCGGTCTTCATAATTTCTGAACAGGTCGAAACTGGCGCAGGCTGGTGAGAGCAGAACCGTTTCGCCGGGAGCGGCCCAGTTGAGGCCCTTTTGCACGGCTTCGGTCACGCTTTGGGTCTCGAAAATCAGGGGAATCATGCCCGAAAAATGGGCCACTAACTTCGCGTTGTCTTTACCCAAGCAGATTAATGCCTTAACGCGCTGCCCAACAAGTTCGTCTAATTGGCTGTAATCATTGCCTTTGTCCTGTCCCCCGGCAATCCAGACGGTCGACGCAGTCATGCTGGATAAGGCATAAAACACAGAGTCTACGTTGGTTGCTTTGGAATCGTTAATAAACGTAACTCCATTGACCACGCCCGCTGGTTCGAGCCGGTGAGCGGCATTCTGAAACGTTCGTAATCCTTCGGCAATGTGTTCCGAGGATACCCCCACCGACTGAGCCGCCAACACAGCCGCCAGCATGTTAATGGCATTATGTGGGCCTTTCAAGGGTAAATCGGCAACGGGCAGGGTGAAGCGAGCCTCGCCATTTTGGGCAACCAGTTCGCCGTTCAGGAAAAACCCACCGGGACTAACCGGTTGCTCCAGCGAAATGGGCAAGGCCTTTGGAGCCAGTGACTGGTTGGCCAACTCAGCCACAATCGCCGGACTTTCCTGAAAATAAATGAAGTCGTCGCTGGGCTGCATATTTTGCAGAATCCGAAACTTGGAAGCCACGTAGTTCTGAAATGAATAGCCGTATCGGTCGAGGTGGTCGGGTGTGATGTTAAGCAACACCGCCACATTGAGCCGGGTGTCATACATCGTATCCAACTGGAAACTGCTGATTTCCAGCACAAACCAGTCGAACGTGTCATGGATTACCGCTTTGGCAAAACTATCGCCGATGTTCCCGGCCAGCCCAACCTTGAAACCTGCGGTTTTCAGGAGATGATAAATCAGGAGGGTCGTGGTTGTTTTGCCGTTGCTGCCCGTAATGCCAATCAGTTTGGCGGTGGTATAGCGAGCAGCAAATTCAATCTCCGAAATTACGGGAATTCCCTGGGCTTTCAGGGCCTGAATCAACGGCACCGTGTCAGGAATTCCCGGACTTTTAACGACTAAATTAGCCTGTAAAATCCAGTCTTCGGTGTGAGTTCCTTCCTCAAAGTCGATAGTATGTTGGCGTAGTTCGTCCCGGTATTTGTCCTTCAGGCCACCCCGATCCGACAAAAACACGTCGAAACCCTTGGCTTTTCCCAGTAGGGCTGCGCCAACACCACTTTCTCCGCCACCCAGAATAACTAATTTCTGCCCATCCATACGGGCAAAAATAAGCAAAACAAAAGCCCCGACCAGTTTGGCCAGGGCTTTTGACTTGTATTTCGAGAAAATTACTACTTTGCTTCTGACGTTTCAGATGAACGCATCCGGTTGGCGGCTTTCACAACCATAAAAATTACCCAGGCAATTACCAAAAACTGAATAATCACATTGATAAAGTTACCATAACGGATAGCCACTTCAGGCGTAGTACCAACAGCCTCCTTCAGAATATACTTCATTTGACTGAAGTCAATTCCACCCAAAATCAATCCCAAAATTGGGTTGATAATATCTTCGACAAGTGATGAGGTTATTTTGCCAAAGGCTGCGCCAATAACGACACCAACGGCCAAGTCCAGAACGTTACCCTGGGCAATAAACGTGCGAAATTCTTTTAACATAGTAAAGTAAGATTTGGTAGGTATTGAGTCCGTAAGACGCTGAAAGCTAAGAATTGTCTCGAATTGAGCCAAGCTTTTAACCATTTTTTCATGCTGCTACAAGGCCAGCCAAATTACTTCTTACGGAAGGTTGTCGTGTTGTAGAGTAAGCCAATGGCCAATGTTTGCTGAAGTTGCCAATCTTGTGAGAAATCTTTGTCGAAGAGCGCGATCACGCCCAGCGTAGTGCTCAGGTATTTATTGATTTTGGCTGTAGCAATCAAGTCAATGCGATGGTCAATCGCATCCAGCGTTTGGTAATTGGCAAACATCTGGTAGCGGGCATTTATATTGATGTTGTCCGTAACATTTTTGTTCAAAGCCGCCTGCAACTGCAACGCCAACCACTCCGTGCGAACGGTTTTACCAGCTTCTACGCCAAAGGCAGTTGCCGTGCGGTCGGGCCGCGAAATGCCATCGGCTCCCTTCCGCACCCGAACAATATCGTCGTTCACAAAAGTCAGGCGCGGTGCAAATGGACTTACCCGTAGCGAAAACCAGTCATTAGGTCGATACGCAACACCCCAAGCAAATGTCAGTTGAGCCGGGGCAAAAAAGCCGGAAATCTGTTGGCGGGTCGTATTCGCAGGGAGTTTGTCGTATTGATAGCCCGGTGCAAAAAATGTATTGAAGGTTCCTGACATGAAAATGTCCCACTTCGGAGCGATTTTCTGACCCAAGACCGAGTTAATAAACAACTGATCGGCGGCTTTGCGGCTTGTGCCGCGCTGATTGATGTAGCCCAACTGGAAATCGCCGGTATTGTCCCACGATGTTTTTCCTTTCTCATACAAGGCCCGCGATGCAACAACCAGCCCCAGTGCGGTGGAATTCACGCCCCCCCCAATCCAGTTGCTAAACGAAGCTTGATTGAAGTTCACTCCTCCACTGAACGACTTTTGCCAGTAGGTGGTGTCGCGTTTGATCTTAAGCGTATCCTCAAAATTTTTGGTCGGCGTTTCCTGCGCCTGAGCAACTAAATAAGTAAGCCAAACAAGTACGGTAAGCACTATTGTTTTCATCTTTTACGGTAGTTAGTGTAACAAAAAAAAGACCCGCCATTGTGACGAGTCTGAACTCTAAAAAACTTCAACCTTTCGCGATTGGAGAGTTTGCAGCGGGAATATAGTGGTTGTTTCTCCTGTTCGAAGCGTGAGCGAAGTATTATCAATGCTGACTATTGTCCCTTTTACGTCGTCAATCTGGATAGTTTGTCCCTCTTTGTAACGATCTTTTGAGTAAAAGGACGATAAAATATTGGCCATCACATCACGCGAGGCAATACCATAGCCAACGGCAAAGGCAAAAATAATACCCCCGATGAGCAGATTGAAGCTCGATTCCAACAACTCGGTATTGATGCCTGTCTGCCCTAAAGCACTGATAATGGTGATAATCAGAAAGAAGAAAAACACAATCATTCCGAGCAACTTGCCCGATGCCACTTTGAACGTTTGGCAAAGGTTAATGACGGCTTTTTTGAGTGCGTCTGCCACTAGGATTCCCACTTGAAGCATGATGGCGGCAGCCACTACTTTGGGAATAAAATTAACCAGCGACAGCACCATCCCCGTAATGGCAGCCACGCCAAGTGTTTCGGTAGCTGCTGTAATGAACACCAGCAAAATAAAATAGTACAGAACCTGGGCGAGAATATTGCTCAATTTGATCTCGGTCTGTAATTGTCGGATAAAGTCGATCTCGTTCAGGCGGGCACCAATCTTGTCGAAACCAACCTTGTTCAACACCCGGCTCACAATTGCCGACACTGTTTTGGCCACCAGAATACCAATCCCCAAAACAACAATAGCCCCGATCAATTTAGGTACGAAATCGACAAACTGGTTGATCAGCGTTTGAAACGTGTTGATCAGAATTTCGGTAATATTTGGCAGCTTAGTCATTGGTGGCCGGTGGGTTTAGTGGTAGATTAACTAAGGACGAAATCACGCTTAAAAAGTCGCCAACGTACAGTTCAACAACTTGGAAGCTATTTCTGATGGAGTCGATTTCCGATACTAATTCCTTCTGTATGTGTGGAGGGCAAACGTCGGTGGGTTCAATTTCTTTAAAATTTTCCATATGATTATGGGGATTAAAAGCGCAATGGCCATTTCGTTATAATATATCTCAGAGCCAGCAGAAGCCACATGACAACGCCCTCCAGATAGTGTTTACGCAGTTTGTCTTTAGCTCGTTTTAGCCGCATTTTCACCGCACTTTCGGTTACCTTCGTCATGTCAGCGATATCCCGTATGCTAAAGTCATCCTGATATTTCATCATCAAAAGACTTTTCTCGTCGGCATTCAACTGCTCCAGCGCATTCCGAAGCCCAACAGACTGCATTTCGGCAATTTCGGCATCGTTGTCATCGCTGTAGTCGGGCACCCGGTCAATGTCTTCAGTCAAAAATTCATTGCCACGACGAGTGCGCGTGTGATCGGTGCAATAATTATAGGTAACTGAGTAAAGCCAGGTCGAAAATTTTGCCTGCTCTTTGAACCCCCCCAATTTGACGATCAACTTCAGAAAAATGTCATGCGTAAAGTCCTCTGCACGGGCCGAGTCTTTCGTAAATGACAGGCATTTCCGATACACCTTATCACAATACCGTGTATATAATGCTTCAAAGTATTGGTTCCGTTGCGTATCGACATAGAGACGCACCAGTTCCTCGTCAGTATATTGTTTCATGGGTAAGAGTTGCCCTGTAAGACCGGTGAAATAAGGAAAAGTAACAGTTGAATTAGGAAGAATTGATAGAGTAAATCCAAATATACATACCTTATCATGCGAAAATAAAGAAGCCCGGCCAATATTGGCCGGGCTTCGCACTTATTTAACTAACAGTTAATTAACCGATAGCTACTCGCTTAAAGGTTGAAATGGTCAAGCCTTTCGATGTTCTCTCCAGAAGTTGAGCAATCGTCAACGAGTTGTCTTTCACAAACTCCTGGTTCAACAGGGTATTATCTTTATAGAACTTGTTCAGTTTACCCAGTGCGATTTTTTCGAGCATGGCTTCTGGCTTGCCTTCTTGACGGGCCTGCTCTTTTCCGATTTCAATTTCGCGCTCCACAATAGTGGCATCAACGCCATCTTTGTCGAGGGCAACCGGCTTCATGGCGGCAACCTGCATGGCCACATCGCGGCCTACTTCGTTCACGTCAGTACCGTTAGTATTGTTCATAGCTACCAGAACGCCTAGTTTGCCATTCGAGTGGATATAGGATACCACTTTTTCGGCAGAAATGTTCTCGTAAGAAATCACGTCCACTTTTTCACCAATTTTGCCCATCAGGTCGGTAATATGATCCTGAAGCGAACGGCCATCGGCTTGACTCGTTGCCAGCAATGCTTCTTTGCTTTCGGCATTGGTCGAAACGGCCGTGCTGATAATGGCCATTGCCAGATTCTGGAAATCAGGTACTTTAGAAACAGGCTCCGTTTCGCAGGCTAAGGCAATGATTTTACCATTGTTGCCTTCGGGGTTAACATGCGCCAGTACTATACCCTCAGAAGTGGTGTTGTCAGCCCGCTTGTCAGCGATTTTCTGACCCTGTTTGCGCAGAATTGCTTTGGCTTCGTCAAAATTGCCATCAGCCTCGGTTAAGGCTTTTTTGCAGTCCATCATGCCGGCTCCGGTCTCTTGCCGAAGTTTGTTTACGTCTGCTGCCGTAATTGCCATAAGAAATGTATGTAAGTTAAACGGTTGTCAAAAGAATGTATGTCTGCCAATCAGACACGAACTATAACGAAGTAGCCCATAGCGGCTGACTATGGGCTACTTCATTCAGTGAACAGATAGCTGCTAAAAGTGAGCAGTTGTGTCTAAACGGTTGGAATTCCTCGCTTGGACTGTTGGCTGTTACCTGTTCACTGCATTATTCTGCTTCTTCAGCAGCGGCAACGGGTGCCGTAGCGTCAACTTCGGGGGCGGTTTCGGCTTCAGGTTCAGCAACTGCAATAGGAGCGGCAGCAGCCACGGGAGCCACATCAGCACCTTCAGCAGCAGCCTGACGGCTATCGCTGGCACGTTTTGCTTCTTCTTCTTCCTGCAAACGCTGATCGTCTTTGTCCTGCTTGCGCTCCATCAGGCCTTCTTCAATGGCCTTTCCGATGGCAAGTGTGATCATAGCTATCGACTTATACGCATCGTCATTAGCAGGGATCGGGAAATCAACCGTTTCGGGGTTCGAGTTCGTATCGCACATAGCAAAAACAGGAATACCCAGCCGCTTGGCTTCGGCAACCGCAATGTGCTCGCGCTTTACGTCCACAATAAACAGGGCAGCAGGCAGACGGGTAAGGTCAACGATACCACCTAATACTCGGTCTAATTTTTCTTTCTCCCGCGACATGGTCAGCCGCTCACGCTTGGCAATGTTGCTCGACGTTGTTTCGTCTTTCAGCATTTTTTCCAGCGTCTGGAGTTTCTTCATCGACTTCCGCACAGTGGCGAAGTTGGTGAGCATTCCGCCCAACCAACGGTCAGTAACGTAAGGCATTTTCAGGCGACGGGCCTCTTCGGTCACGATTTCCTGAGCCTGCTTTTTCGTTGCAACGAACATCACCTTGCGGCCTGAGCGCACAATGCCTTTCATAGCATCGGCAGCCTGATCGAGGCTAGCAAGGGTTTTGTTCAAGTCGATAATATGGATGCCGTTTTTCTCCATGAAGATATACGGAGACATCCGGGGGTCCCACTTGCGCGTAAGGTGGCCAAAATGCACACCAGCATCGAGCAGGTCTTTATATTCAATTTGTGCCATTTTCGTTGTGAAAATATGGTTGTAATAAGTGATACGCAGCACCGCTCGTCGGCATCTTCTAAGAGCAGTCTGGACAAATTTTTAATGAATAATGGTTAATGAGTAACGCATAATGTCCGTTCGGAGTATCATTAAACATTCTACACTAATCATTATACATTGACTATCGTTTCGAGAATTGGAACCGCCGACGAGCTTTGGCACGACCGTATTTCTTACGTTCTACCATCCGCGAGTCGCGTGTCAGGAAGCCCTCTTTTTTCAGAGCAGGACGGAACTCAGCGTTCAGTTCAACCAGAGCGCGGGAGATAGCCATCCGTGTAGCTTCGGCCTGACCAGTGGTTCCACCGCCCCGAACGTTCACTTTCACGTCATAACCACCGGTGCCATTGACTGAGGCAAACGGCTGATTCAGAATGATTTGCAGAATTTCAGATGGGAAGTACTGCTTGTACTCTTTCCCGTTTACCAGAATATTTCCGGTACCGGCTGACAGATAGACGCGCGATACGGCGGTTTTCCGACGACCAATGGCATTGATACGATCCATTTGTTAGAGAGTAATTGTGGTTGGTTGCTGGGCTGCATGCGGATGCTGATCGCCAGCATAAACGTGCAGATTACCGTAAATTTTCCGGCCCAGGCTATTCTTAGGCAACATGCCTTTGATGGCCATTTCCAGAATTCGCTGCGGATGTTTATCGAGCAGAACGCGGGGGCTTGCGAAACGTTGTCCACCGGGATAACCCGTGTGGCGTACATAGACCTTATCGGTCATTTTCTTACCAGTCAGACGCACTTTTTCAGCGTTGATGATGATTACGTTGTCGCCACAGTCAACGTGTGGCGTGAAGTTGGTCTTGTGTTTGCCGCGAATCATAAAGGCAATTTTACTGGCCAGCCGACCCAATATTTGCCCTTCTGCGTCAATCACAACCCAGTCCTTCTGTACCGTATCACTGTTGGCAGAGATGGTTTTATAACTGAGCGTATTCACTGTTTGTATTGATAATTGGTTGATTACGAATGCATTGTGCAAAAAAGCACGCACCCCGCCTTAAAACGGGAGTGCAAATATAGGAGTTATGTGGCTGAAAAACAAGCATAAACGAGAAGTAATAAGGAGTGAGGAGATAGGTGTGTGGAGTTGGTGTTGTTTGGGTATTGCTTTAGCCGGTCCGGTCAGCAACTCCTCACTCCTATCTCCTCACTCCTATCTCCTCACTCCTTATTACCTTTGTGCCATTCTTTCTTCAAAAACTGAAAAACCAATGCCTGAAATTCAATATACCACCAACAACGGGGTGGCTATTATCACCTGGAATATGAGTTCGTCGCCCATGAACGTGCTCAATGAAGTATCCATTCCGGCCTTTGAAACGGCTCTGAATCAGGCATATGCTGACGAATCCGTGAAGGGCATTATCATTACATCGGCGAAACCAGAGTTCGTAGCCGGGGCCGATCTGAAAATGATTCTTCGGAACAACAATGGCGATCCCAGCCAAATGCTACAGGTTTCTGCCGGATTGAACCGAGTGTTTCGAGCGATGGAAGTGAATGGCAAGCCTGTGGTAGCGGCCATGAATGGCACCGCTCTGGGGGGCGGTTACGAAATTTGCCTGGCCTCGCATTATCGAGTGGCTTTAGACAATCCCAAAACCCAAATTGGTTTGGTTGAAGTGACCATTGGCCTGTTGCCCGGCGCGGGTGGCACCCAACGTTTGCCCCGAATGATTGGAATGCAGGCAGCATTGCCACTGTTAGTCGAGGGTAAAAAATTAGGTGTTCACGACGCTAAAAAGGGGGGTCTGATCGACGACATTGCCCCCACGCCCGAAGTCATGATGCAGATGGCACGGGACTTTATTGCGGCTAATCCGAATCCAATAAAACCTTGGGATCAGATCGACAAAAAGACGGGTAAGATTGTGGCGCAGGACAATTTCAAAGTCCCCGGCGGCAACGTGCAAAGCCCCGTGGGTGCCCAGATTTTTACGGCAGGAACCGCCATGCTGATGGATAAAACTAAAGGAAATTACCCGGCTCCGCTCGAAATCATGGCCTGTGTGTATGAAGGCTTGCAGGTGAATATCGACCGGGCGTTGATGATTGAGGCCCGCCATTTTGTGAAAGTCGCGACCTCGAAAGTCGCCAAAAGCCTGATCGGAACCATGTTTTTGGGGATGAATGAAGCCAACAAAGGTGCGAGTCGCCCAAAAGATCAGCCTAAAACCGATGTCAAGAAATTGGGTATTCTGGGCGCGGGCATGATGGGTGCTGGCATTGCCTACGTATCGGCGCAGGTAGGCATCGAGGTAGTGTTGAAAGACGTGTCGCTGGAAGCCGCTGAAAAAGGCAAAGACTATTCGCGGGGGCTGCTCAAAAAGGGCGTTGAGCGCGGAAAAGTTGACCCGCTGAAGGTGGACGGTATTCTGAACCGCATCAAACCCACTGCTGACTATGCCGATTTGCAGGGCTGCGACCTCATTATCGAAGCCGTTTTTGAGAAGCAGGAACTGAAAGCAACTGTTACCAAAGAGGCCGAACCAATGCTGGTTGATAATGGAGTCTTTGCCTCAAATACCTCAACATTGCCAATCACCGGCCTGGCCGAAGCCTCAGCAAAACCCGATAACTTCATCGGTATTCACTTTTTCTCGCCGGTTGACAAAATGATGCTGGTGGAGATCATCGTGGGCAAACAAACCTCCGACTACGCGCTGGCAGTGGCCATTGACTACACCCGCAAGATTCGCAAAACGCCCATCGTGGTCAACGACTCGCGGGGATTCTATACCTCGCGTTGTTTCGGAACCTACACCGCCGAGGGTATGGAGTTGTTGAAAGATGGCGTGTCACCAATTTTGATCGAGAATGGGGGCAAAGATGCTGGGATGCCCGTTGGCCCGTTAGCCGTTCATGACGAAGTAGCCCTCGATCTGAGTCTGAAAGTGATGACCGAATCCATTAAAGCCGGGGTGATGTCAGCCGACGAACCAACGTATCAGATGGTGCAGAAATTCAATGAATTAGGTCGTATTGGCAAAAAAGTCAAGGCCGGATTCTATGATTACCCCGAAGGGGGACAAAAGGCCCTTTGGCCGGGTCTTGCTGAGTTATACCCGGTTTCAGAAGATCAACCAAACCGTGCGGAAGTAAAAATGCGCTTGTTATATCGGCAGGCTATCGAAGCTGTTCGTTGTTTCGAGGAAGGCGTTGTTCGTACCAAACTCGATGGTGATCTGGGGTCTATCCTGGCCTGGGGTTTTCCGGCCTACACGGGTGGTGCCCTGTCATTTGTGGACTTCGTTGGTATTGAGACCTTCGTTCAAACCTGCGACCGCCTGGCCGATGCCTATGGCGAGCGGTTCCGGCCAACCGAAAAACTCCGCGAACGCGCCGGGGTGAAAGAAATGGCGTAATAGCATTGATTCGAGTGAACCAAAGTCTTACATTGTGCTGAAATTCAGTATGATGTAAGACTTTACGTTTTTATGCCAACCACAACCAAACAACTTCTCCACGACGTTGCCGAAGCGCGTCAGAACTACATCGCTGCGTTGGCTGTTTTCGGCGAGGAGCAAGCCCAGCAGAAACCCACGCCCGAAAGCTGGAACGCTATCGAAATCACCGAACACCTGTTCTGGGCTGAACAAGGCGGGATTTTGGGCATGTGGAAAACGTTGCTGGGCATCCGGGCTGGCACAGTCAGTTACGAAGCCGACCGACCCCATGAGGGGCTTTCCATTGACGAGATTATCCGGCGTACCTGGCAGGAAAAAGAGATTGTGCCCGCCGTTGCCGCCCCGCGCATGGGTGGCCCGCTGGCCTTCTGGGCTGCTGCTCTGCATGGTCTGCAAGATCAACTCGACGCATTTGGTGAAGTGCTTTCCGACGGTGAATTATCGATGATTGCTCACCCACATCCCATTTCAGGCCCAATGAGTTTCGGCCAACGGCTTGAGTTCCTGCGTTTCCACATCGACCGGCACCGGGATCAGGTTTTGCGATTAAAAGTGGGAGCATAGGCCAGATTACTACCGCCGATTATCACCCCCGTCGAGCATGCTTAGGTAGCTCATGTAGCGACTATCAGCAATATCACCCTCTGCAACAGCGTCTTTTACAGCACAACCCGGCTCATTCACGTGCAGGCAATTGTTGAAGCGGCACTGGTTGAGCCGATTCCGCATTTCGGGAAAATAATGGCTGATTTCTTCTTTGGCCATGTCAACTAAACCTAATTCTTTAATGCCCGGCGTGTCGATAATGTAGGTGTCGGAGGCCAGTTCAAACATTTCGGCGAAGGTCGTGGTGTGAACCCCTTTGTTAGCAAAGGTCGAAACCTCGTTGGTGCGTAGGTTCAAATCGGGCGCAATGGCGTTGACAAGCGACGATTTCCCCACGCCCGAATGTCCCGACAAAAGCGTTGTTTTCTGATCGAGTAACTGCCGGAAAGCTTCTACGCCATAGCCCTCGGTAGCCGAAGTCTCTAAGCAATTGTAGCCAATAGCCCCATACAAATCCATGATATCCCGCTGAAAAGCCCGGCCTTCTTCGTGCAGAATATCCGTTTTGTTGAAAATAATAGTCGTTGGAATGCGGAAGGCTTCGGTAGTGATTAGAAAGCGGTCGATGAAACCCAGCGAGGTGCGGGGCATGGCCAGCGTTGCCAATATCACCGCCTGATCGACATTGGCCGCCAGCATGTGGCCGTGGGCTGTTTTATGGACGGATTGCCGGATAATATAATTCGTGCGGGGTTCAATATCGGTGATCACCGCCGTGTTTTCGGCAACGTCTTCCACCTCAAACTGCACCCGGTCGCCCACGGCAATAGGGTTTGTTACCTTGAGGCCCAGGATTTTGAATTTGCCCTTGAGTCGGCCCTTATACAGATGACCATCCTCATTGCGAATGTCATACCAGGAGCCAGTGGAACGAAGAATTAAGCCGTTTTGCAAGTTTCAAAGAGTTTTCTTAACAACTTCCATAACCTTCGTGGTTGCGCCAATGTTCCGCTGCACATAATCACGGCTGATTCGGGCAGCTTTGGCACGGTCGTCATACTGTTTCTGGAAAGCTTGGGTCAGTGAACGGGTGTTCTGAATGGAAAATGCACCGCCTTCCTCAATCAACTCGACGGCTTCCTGAAACTTGCCGTAGTTTGGCCCAAAAAAGATTGGTACGCCAAAAGTGGCGGCTTCCAGAATGTTGTGCAGCCCCTTCCCAAATGCCCCGCCAATGTAGGCAAACTCGCCATACTGGTATAAAGAAGAAAGCATCCCGATGTTGTCGATGAAGAGGTATTGAGTGGTATTCAGTCGCTCATTGATTTCCGAGTACCGAACCGATGGCCCTGTGAGTTGCGAACGCCAGCGTTCAATTTCGTCGTCGTGAATCTCGTGGGGGGCAATAATCACTTTCAGGGGTTGGTCGAAACTGTTCAGGAATGGAATCAGCACGTCCATATCAGCTTGCCAGGCACTGCCAATCACCAACAGGGGTTGCGGCTCCTGACCGTTGTTGGTCTTGAAATCGGCCACAATGGGTATGTCTTTTTTAGCCGCTGCTACCTGCCAAACCCGATCGAAACGAGTGTCACCCGCCAGCGTCACCTGTGTGAGACCGAGACCACGCAATAGGTTCTCCGACTCCTGATTTTGCACCAGGATATGGCTGAAACAGGTCAACAGCTCGCGATAGAAACTGCCCCAGGGTTTGAAAAAGAGCTGATTCAGGCGGAAAATGGCCGAGAATGAGATAATTGGAATCTGAGCCGCCCGGAGTTTGTGTAGGTAGTTGGCCCAGAACTCGTATTTGATAAAGAAAACGATTTTGGGTTTTACCAAGGCGACAAAAGCGCGGGCATTTTCGGGGGTATCGGCGGGGAGGTACAGAATAAAATCGGCCCCGGCATAGTTCTTGCGAATTTCATAACCTGATGGGGAAAAGAACGTTAATAGGATTTTGTAGTTTGGATACTGCACCCGAAAGGCTTCCATAACGGGCCGCCCCTGCTCAAATTCGCCGAGGGAAGCGGCATGAAACCACGCCACGGGAGCGGTGTTGTCGGCCAGTTTCTCCTGAAGTTTGGGTTGCCAGTTTTGCCGCCCGTCCACCCATTGCCTGGCTTTGAGGTTGAACGGAGCCGCAAGCCGGAGCAGGCCCGAGTAGGTACGAATAACGGTATTGTAGAGGAGCGAAACCAAGTAAGCAACCGGTTGGTTAAACAAATACAAAAGTACATCAATCAACCTCCCCACGGCCATGCAGACCTACGAAACCGTTACTGAAACTCTCGAAGCCCTTCGTCAACAGGGGTTTACTCGTGATTATAACCTGTTGGAAGACCACCTGAAATGTCAGGAGGATAATGTTGAACTGACTCCCGATAAATTTGAGATTGTTCAGGTTCATCGGTTTGAGGGCATGACCGATCCCGGCGACGAGACGATTATCTACGCCATTGAGGAGTCGGACGGCAAACGAGGATCGTTCATTAATGCCTACGGAATGTATGCCGATTCGCTATCGAGTGACATGGTTAGTAAGCTGGCTTTGCATTAATCGGCGTTGGTAGTGAGGTCGGACGAGTCCGGAAATCGAACTTTTCAAAGCTTGAAATGCTTTGTAAAACAAAACGAAATTGCTTAAAATGAACTGGAATAAATTAATCGACGAGACTCAACTGGCTACTATAAAAGAAGAATCAGCGCAGCAACCAGTCCTGATTTTTAAGCATAGCACCACTTGCTCAATCAGTGCAATGGCCTACAGCCGCATGGAACGAAACTGGAGTGATGCCGCTGGAATTAAACCCTATTATCTTGATTTATTGCGGTTTAGATCGATCTCGAATCGGATTGTGAGCGAGTTTGGCGTTGAACATGAATCGCCCCAAGTGTTGCTGATTCACAACGGCGAGTGTGTCTATGATGCCTCGCACATGGGAATCTCCTTTCAGGCATTACAGCAGGCTGTATGAAAAAGGAGGAGAGGGACAAAAGGGATTTTAAGTGTTCCCCTTTCGTCCCTCTCCTCCTTCCTCCCTTTTATCCCCTCATGGTAATTCTGGCCCGGTGGCAAACACCACCCACGGGCGGGTTGAACTTTGAGACGCTTACTTCGACTTCGCCTACATTAGGGTAGGCTCCGCGAATTTCTTCGATAATGCTATGGGCAATGTGTTCGAGCAGGCGGGCGGGTCGCTGCATCACACTGGTGGTGATCCGGTATAACTCCTCGTAGTTGACAGTGGCACTGAGTTTGTCGCGCCGGGCGGCTTCTGAGAAATCAGCCGTTACCACAATATCAACTGAATATTTATTGCCAATTTTCTGCTCCTCGTCGTAAAAACCGTGGTATGCAAAAAATTCAAGCCCCTCCAGGGCAATGGTTCCCATCAGATTTGGTCGAAAAAGGAACCGCCCTGCTTTGGCTCGTTGGATTGAGCCGACTCAGGTTGGGGTTCTGGAACTGGCGACGACTGGGTTGAGGCTTCCTGATAAACGGTTGACTGAACAGCATCGGCAACGTGTTGCATCATCCCGGCATCGGGTTCGGTGTGTGGCCCCCGCGAGAGGGGTGGTTCCACCAATTCCATATCCGTTGGCATATCGGCGGGCTCGGCAATGGCCACGCGCTCGACTGGCGTTTCGGCAGTAACTGGCTCCGACACAGGTGCTGCTTCGACCGCTGGTGCAGGCAGTTCACCTTTGATAGCCTTATCGTGTTTGGCGGCTGCTTCCTGCTCTTCTTTAATTTGGTTAGCCACCTCGTCAATCTTACCCTTGAACGCCTGCTTGGCAAACTTCTTCTCGAACCGATCAACGCTATCCATGGCATTGGCCGACAGGGTTTTAATCTGCGTCACCAATGTTTCTTTATAGCGTTCCATTGCTTTGAAGTCGTGTTCCATCGCCTTCAAATCGTTCAGGATATTGTCTTTCAGATAGCGGGCTTGATTCTGAGCATCCTGAATCATCATGGCCGACTTTTTACGGGCATCAGCCAGCATTTCGTCGGATTTTCGGCGGGCTTCGGCGAGGTGTTGCTCGGCGGCTTTGTTGGCCTGATCGGTGATTTGCGTACTGGTATCTTCGGCGGTTTTGAGCGTTTTAAACAACGTCAATTCCACCTCTTTCAACTTATTGAGTTCTTTTTCAGTCAGTTCGAACTGCATTTTTAGCATTCGCTGGTCGCCAACCACCCGCTCCCACTCTTGCGAAAGCGACGACAGGAAAGCATCCACCTCGTCGGTGCGATAGCCGCGCATACCCTTTTCAAAGGTATGCTGCCGAATTTCAATGGGCGTGATTTTCATACGATGCTCTGAGACTTTGTTGGGTCAAAAGGAATTGAATTAGCGTGAAAGTAACGCACTTTACCCGCAATTTAAAAGTATTGAGCATAAAATGTGCCAAAGGCTTCATCATTCAACCCATCTCCCACACCGAAATTGTGCGGTCGTCGCTGGCTGAGAGTAGCCGGTTTTGGTGTTTTGTCCAAAGTAGCCGGTTCACCGAGGTGCCGTGTCCTGCATGGCGGGCGCGGTCAACCACTTTGAGTAAACGAAGCGTTTGCGCATCCCAAATCTTGATCGACTTATCCATGCTGGCGGTCGCCATCAACTGTCCATCAGGGCTGAATACTAAATGGTTAATGGCAAACATATGCGCCACCACCTCCTGTTGCAGACTGTAGCCCCGATCAACATCCCAGCATTTTAACCGCGCATCGCGGCTCCCGGAAAGCAGGTGCAGGAAATCAGGAGCATAGGCCACCGCAAATACTGAGTTAGTATGAGCGGCTATAATTTGCTTCAGTTCCAGCGTCGTGAGGTCGAAAATTCGGATGGTTGAATCGCTGTAACCCACGGCCAACTCGCGCTCAACGGGGTTGATGGCCAGGCACCGCGCCGATTGCTCCGATGCTTTCAGGTGTTTTCGAATAACGAGTTGTTCCGTATCAATTACTACCACAACGCCGTCAGAGAGAGCCACATACGCTGTTTTTTGGTATTGTTTAATATCGAAAATAGCCGCGTTGGTTAACTTTAGTGAGCCAACTTCCTCTTTCCGTTCGGGGTCAATCAGGTGCAGGCCTTCGTAGTTTTGGCCTACCCAAAGTCGGTTGGCTTCCGCTTCATAGTGCAGGGCATAGACCGAGGCTGGCACCTGCGCGATTAAATCGCCGAGGTCGGGCCGGTCGAGGTGCCAGCGCACCACCATGCCATCGCCCCCCGACGAGAAAAACTGGTTGGGGGTTGGCCCCGTTTCGAGTGCATAGACGCAATCACGGTGCCCACCGAAGGTATCGAGTTTTTGAATGACCATTAATCACATTTTACCTCAAAGGTCGGTAAACCTTTCTTTTTCACGCACAGAGTAACGACTTTTGCCCTATGCCGATTCACACTTCTTTTACGCTGAACAACGACTGCCAAGTGGTGCTTTGGCGAATTGAGGAAGATGAGCCAACGCTTCAGGCTGGTTTGCAACTGACAGCCGATGAACAACTTGACCTCAGCGGCATCACGCACCCCAATCAGCGGGTCGAATGGCTGGCGTGCCGGGTTGCCCTGCGCGGTTTAGTCCTTAAAAATTTTCTGAAATACAGAGGGTTAGTAAAAGACGAATACGGAAAGCCATATTTGGTTGGCGAGACAACAGCTTACCTGTCGATTTCGCACACGGGTGGGTGGGCTGCGGCTGTCTGGCATCGAAACCGGCCCGTTGGCATTGATATTGAGCCGATTAGAGATCAGTTTACACGGGTGGTTCCCCGCGTTTTGTCGGAGTCGGAAATTGCCCATGCAGCAGGCAGACCTGATCGGTTAGCGGTGTATTGGTGCGCCAAAGAATGCCTCTACAAACTCTATGGCAAGCGGCAACTCACCTTCCGGGAACACCTCCACATCGACCCCTTTGCCGATGACGCCGAGATCCTGACCGGCCATGTCCGGCTCCCCAACCACGAAGAAACGGTACAGATTCGCTGTTTAAAAACCGGGCCGGGTTTGCTGGCGGTGGCATTTTGATTCAGTTATCAGTGAAGAACGAACACCCAACATTTTTTACAGGTAGCAGTTAAAAGCAAACAGCCAACGGAAGGCAACGTGTCTTTCATGTTTGACCGTTACTAACCATTGGCTGTTCACTGCTGACTGTTCACTGAAATTACTTCCCGTTGCTCAACAGGTTAAAAAACTGGTCGAGTTTTGGGGTCAGGATAATTTCTGTCCGACGGTTAATCTTGCGGCCATCAGCGGTCGCATTGTCGTCTTTGGGTTCAAACTCACCCCGGCCACCAGCCGTCAATCGCTCAGGAGCTACACTAAATTTGCTTTGCAATAAGCGCACCACCGAAGTCGCCCGCATCACACTCAAATCCCAGTTGTCTTTCATGAAGCTACCCGAGATGGGTACAACATCCGTGTGACCCTGTACCAGAACGTCTAATTCTTTGTGGTCATTAATTACTGAAGCTACTTTGCCCAGCACCACTTCGGCAGCCTGGTTCACCTCGAACCGGCCCGATGCGAACAGGAGTTTGTCGGCAATCGACACATACACAACGCCTTTTTTAACCTCAACCTGCACATCCTGGTCGTTGATATCGGCCAATGAGCGTTTCAGGTTCATAACAAGAGCCAGATTCAGCGAGTCTTTGCGCTGAATAGACGAGTTCAGGTTATTCACCTGTTTGGTTTGCTCGTTCAGAGTCTCAAGCGATTTCTTGATGCTTTCGGCACCCGCTTTGCTCACAATAGATAGGTCGGCCATGCGGTCGATTAGGCTATTATTGTTTTTGCGTAGATCAGCCAATTGAGCTTCCAGTTCCGAAACACGGGTTTTGTTATTGGCAATGTCCGAATCACGGGTACGTAAATCCGACTGAAGGCCCGTAAGCTTGCGGTCGCAGTCGGCTACGTCGGCTACAGCCTTATTGCGGGCGTTTTCCAACTCATTGTAACTTGATTGCAATTGGGTCAGCTTTTTCTTGCTAACGCAGGACGACAGCAGCGACATGGCTACCATCAAATAAATAATTTGTTTCATATGGTTCAGTACGAACAAAAACAGAAGGTTAAAATTGATTAAACGACAACAAAATTACGTTTGTTTCACTATTTACTGATGAAAATCCTAAAACTTGTATTTTTTCATTAAAACTGAATCATGGCAGTGTTCTACCAGAATCATGCCAGAATTGGTCGCACCACCTTTCCGGCAACATCCGTCAGGCGGAAAGGCCGTCCCTGGAACTGATGCGTGAAGGTTTCGTGGTTAAAGCCAAGCAGATGCAGAATGGTCGCCTGCAAATCATGAACGTGAACTTTGTCCTTTGCGCCGTAGTAGCCGATGTCGTCGGTCTCGCCATACGAGAAGCCTTTTTTGACTCCACCCCCCGCCATCCAAACCGTGAAGGCTTCCAGATGATGGTCGCGACCCATGAACGGTAACGTCAGCCCGTCCCGATTTTCCTGCATCGGTGTCCGGCCAAACTCGCCCCCCCAAACCACCAGCGTATCGTCCAGTAAACCACGCTGTTTCAGGTCCGTCAGCAAAGCCACCACCGCCTTGTCGGAGCCTTTGCACTTATCGCGCAACCCAATTTCA
>JANOCD010000001.1:0-16814 GCA_031411995.1 Cytophagales bacterium | reverse complement strand
CACTCTTTCGCTCTCTCGCTCTTTCACTCCTTAAAACTTCACATTCAGCTTCGTGAACCAGAACGCGCCGTTGGTGCCCATTTGCACGGGGTCCCAGGCTCCGCCGGATTCAGTGAGCAGGGGGCTGAAATAATCGTTTCGACGGGAAAATGGCATCGACTTCGACCCCGGATAAACGTTAAATACATTGCTGCCGCCGATGGTCAGTCGCATGGCCAGGCTCAACTGGCAACTCAGCGACAAATCGGTGGTCAAGCGAGGTTTATATATGTCGTAGGCAACCAGCCCTTTCTGGCTGAAATTTTCTTCGTAGACATTGAAATTAGCCAGTGTCACCTCGCCAAACCGAACAAACCGGAGCATCGCATTCCACCGTTTCACCGTATAGTCGGCGGTGAGGTTTATTTTAGATGGGGGCGACGAAGCTTCTACAAACCGCCGTTCCCGCTGGTCGAAATAGGTGTCTTCTTTTCCTTTGAGCCGGGCGTTGGTCTGTACACTGTTGATGATCAGCTTGTTGACGTTGGCGGTCAGCGTGGTGGTTAGTCGGCCTTTGCCCACCACTGCCCCATGTTGAAGAACCAGATCGAGGCCGCGCACGGTAGTCGATATGGCGTTGGTGAAAAACTGGGCTTGCCCAACGCGCAGGGCCGTCAGGTCGGCACCAATATCGGGATCGTCGCTGGTGAAGGCTCCCGTCAGCACCACCCGGTCGCGTACGTTCACCCAGTAGGCATCAGCGGTTAATTTCAGGTTGGGAGCAAGGTGGGTGGTGATGCCCAAACTACCATTAACCGACGTTTCCTGTTTGAGCGGAGCAATGCCGAGTTTTTGGGTCACGGGGCTGTTGTTGCGGGCCAAAAGTACCTCAACGGGTTTACCCTCCACAAAATTGGTAACGGTCTGATTGAAATTGATTTGCGCCAGCGAGGGTGCCCGGAAACCCGTACTGAGTGTGCCCCGAAGCAGGAAATTATCGGTCAATTTCAGGCGGCTTGTCAATTTACCGTTGAGCGTGGCTCCAAAATCGCTGTAGTTTTCAAACCGGACGGCTGTGCCAATCATGAACGAGTTGGTAATGTCGGTTTCAATGTCGGCATACACGCCCACATTGGTTCGGGTTTGGTTTGTAACATCGCCCGGCTGGAAACCCGGAAACCCCTGACTGCCACCAGCCCGCGCCGGATTGTAGTTTTTATAAGACGCTTCCTCACCCGCAAAAATCTGGTAGTTCTCCACCCGAAATTCTGTTCCGAATGCCACATTAACGCTTTGCCGGAAGTCGCGGGTAAGGTGCAGACCCGTCACGTTTTGCCGAAGCTGAAACCCGCCCGCATCGAACGCCCTGGGCGACCGGTCACCCAGCGAGGCATTCAGTGTGTTCTCCACGCCATAGTGAAACCGGTTGCCACCAAACGTATTACTCAGGTCCAGATTCCAGCTTTTCCATTCGCTACGGATGCCAGCCGTCAGGGCTATGTCGCTTA
Organism: Cytophagales bacterium; assembly: GCA_031411995.1. Classification (GTDB taxonomy): domain Bacteria; phylum Bacteroidota; class Bacteroidia; order Cytophagales; family Spirosomataceae; genus Rudanella. The sequence continues at coordinate 15,327 of JANOCD010000001.1, read as the reverse complement.
TATTGCTGGTAATGAGTGGATCAAACCCGTTTGGATAGATCGACACAATGTTTCGGTCGCTGTCGGCGGGGCGGGTCCAGGCGTAGGCTTCTCCCCGGCGCATGGAAACGCCCCCAAAGCTGTAGAACTGGGTATTGCCGGAAAGGGGAATTTCGGCATTGGCCCACAACGACAGGTTCCTGATTTGCGCGTCGCCATATTGCCGCCGAATAATGTCAGGCCCCACGTTGGCCCGTTGCGTGTGGTTTCGTCCGTTATAATCGGCGGTCAGGTTTAGCACACCCTCCCGGCCAATTTGAATACCATAGTTGGCGTTGAGGTTCAGGTTGCCTCCATCGAACACCTGATCATCAAAACGATAACTGGCCTTGTGCGCCCCGTAGTTAGCGTTCGCGCTAAACTCACCAGCGGTTTTTTTGAGAACGATATTGATGACTCCCGCAATCGCATCGGAGCCATACTGAGCGGCAGCTCCATCGCGCAGCACTTCGATGCGTTCGATAGCCGCTATCGGAATCGTGTTCAGGTCGGTGCCGGTGTTGCCCCGCCCGCGTGTGCCAAACAAGTTGATAAGGGCCGATTGATGCCGCCGTTTCCCGTTGATCAGCACCAGCGTTTGATCGGGGCCAAGACCTCGCAGTGAGGCTGGGTCCACGTGATCGGCTCCGTCGGAACCGGTTTGTCGGGTGGCATTATACGAGGGGACAATATATTGGATGGCTTGCCCCAGATCCACCTGAGCCACTTTGGGCATAATGTCGCGCAAACTGATGAGGTCAATGGGGGCGGGGGTGTCCATCACCGAGCGGCTCAGGTTTCGGGAGCCAACAATGGTCACTTCTTTCAAACTATGCTGCGAGGCCGACAGCCGTATCGTCAGCATCGACAGCCGGTTTTCGGCCCGAACAAACAGGGGTCTGTCCACGGCATCGAACCCACTCGACGAGAACTGAAGGGTGTATTGACCGGGCCGCAGCCGAAACGTAAAATTACCCTCTCCATCAGTCGATGTGGCCTGGGAGGTGCCAACGGCCCTTACTTGTACGCCGGGAATGCCCAGGCCTGTATATGTGTTGACCACGCGGCCCTGTACACCCTGGGCAACCGTTTGTACTGCGTAGAAGAGCAAGAGGATGGATAAAGGTATTTTCACAGAGGCAGTAGATTTTATGGGTTAATTCCAACAAGACAGATGTTGTCGTTAAATGAACCGTAAATCTGCTTAATTAACTGTGGATTAGCACCGTACTTTTTTGGTCATACTTACCCAAAAGCTACTTATAATGGCCTCATGCTACTGATTTAATTATCTTTTCATTACTTGTCTCTAACCAATAAGGTAGTGTAACAATGGAAATAGCTTATACTTTTCGTTTCAATTCGAAGTGCTGACCCAGGTACAGTCGTCTAACCTGCTCATCGTTGGCAAGCTCTTCGGCGGTACCCTGTTTCAGAATTTTGCCCTCAAACAAAAGATATGCCCGGTCGGTGATCGACAGCGTTTCGTTCACATTGTGGTCGGTGATCAGAATGCCGATATTGCGATGCTTGAGTTTGGACACGATGCTCTGAATATCCTCCACGGCAATGGGGTCGACACCGGCAAACGGTTCATCGAGCAAAATGAATTTGGGGTCAACAGCCAGTGCCCGCGCAATTTCTGTCCGTCGCCGTTCGCCCCCGGACAGCACCTTTCCCAGGCTTTTTCTAACGTGTGTCAGGCTAAACTCTTCGAGCAATTCCTCCACTTTTGGCCGTTGTTCGTTTTTGGGTACTGAACTGAGTTGCAGCACCGCCAGCACGTTTTCTTCAACGGTGAGATCGCGAAAAATAGAGGCTTCCTGCGCCAGATACCCCAGCCCCAGCCGCGCCCGTTTATACATGGGTAAGTTTGTAACGTCTCTGTCGTCGATAAACACCTTGCCGCTATTGGGCTTGATCAGGCCCACAGCCATGTAGAACGAGGTGGTTTTTCCCGCTCCATTGGGGCCGAGCAGTCCAACAATTTCGCCCTGAGCTACCTGGTAGGAAACGTTGTTGTTGACCAGCCGTGACCCGTATTTCTTGATTAAGTTTTCTGTTCTGAGAATCATTGGCACCGAATGTCTTTTAATACCAACTGCAAACTGATTTGCCCGTTGTAATGGTTTTCTTCAATCTGGTAGCAAATCGACAGGGGTTCGTCGTTAAATAGCCGGTCGGCCCACTCAGCCGCCATCCCAAACCCAATAGCCTGCAATCGATACCCCGCCACCCGGCTCGCCGGTTGACCCTGCTGCACCCAAAACTTAATGTGCTTCTCCTGCATTTTCGTTACCAACCCACTCATATAGACGTTGTCGGTGCGAAAAATCGGCTGAAGGTTGTGCGGGCCAAAAGGCCCCATTTGCTTCAGAATCCTGACAAACTTCGCGTCGATCTGATCAAAGTCCAGTGGCATGTCAACTTCCAGCATGGGCGTGAGCATTTCCTCCTGAATCCGGCCCGATACCACCGTCTCAAACTTTTGCCGAAACGCCGGGATATTCTCCGGCATCAGCGTCAGCCCGGCGGCAAAGGTATGGCCCCCAAACTGTTCGAGTAGGTCGGCGCACTCCTCAATGGCTTCATACACATCGAAGCCCGGCACCGACCGCGCCGAACCGGCCACTTTCTCGTTCGACTGGGTCAGAATAATGGTTGGGCGGTGGTAATGTTCGATGCAGCGCGACGCTACAATACCTATAACGCCTTTATGCCACGATGGCTCAAAAAGCACCGTCGATTTAGCATTTTTTAACCATTCGTCGGCCTCAATCATCGCCAGGGCCTGATCCGTGGTACTCGTGTCGAACTCCCGACGGTTTTTGTTATGGACGTTAATGTCGAAAGCAAACTGCTCGGCTTCGACCTCATTATCAGCTAGTAACAGCCGAACGGCTTCTTTGGCATGTTTAATTCGTCCGGCAGCGTTGATGCGTGGACCCAGCCCAAACACCACATTGTTGATGTCTAACTCCCGCGTAAACCCCGCCACTTTAATCAGGGCTTTCAGGCCAATGCTGGGCGTGGCATTCAGGTATTTAAGACCATAATAGGCCAGCACCCGGTTCTCACCCGTAATCGGCACAATGTCCGACGCAATGCTGACCATCACCAGATCCATATACGGGTAAAGCTGTTCGAGGGGCAAGTCGTTGAACAGGCACAGGGCGTGGAGTAGTTTAAAACCGACACCGCAGCCCGTCAGCTCTTTGTAGGGATAAAGACAGTCGGCGCGTTTGGGGTCGAGCACGGCGGCTGCATCGGGGAGTTCGTCGCCAGCGGTTCCGCGTCCGGGGCGGTGGTGGTCGCAAATAATAAAATCGACACCCAGGGCTTTCGCTTCGGCAATCCGATCAATGGATTTGATGCCGCAGTCGAGGGCCACAATAAGGGTAAAATCATTGTCGGCGGCCCACTGAACCCCCGTTTGGGAGATACCGTACCCTTCTTTGTAGCGGTCGGGAATATAATAGTCGAGGTGGGGGTAAAGGGTTTTCATAAACCCGTAGAACAGGGCTACCGAGGTGGTTCCGTCTACATCGTAATCGCCATACACCAGAATTTTTTCGTTCCTTAGCATCGCCAATGTCAACCGCTCAATGGCCCGGTCCATGTCGCGCATGGTGAAGGGGTCGTGCAGGTGTTTGATTTCTGGACGGAAAAATCCCCGTGCTTCTTCAAATGAGTGTATGCCCCGCTGCACGAGCAAACTGGCCAGAAAAGGGCTGACACCCAGCTCGCGTGTCAGGTTTTCAATAGCCGACCGTTGAGCGGGCGAATCGGGAAACGGTTTGGTAATCCATCGGCGAGAAGCCATACTTAGTGAATTTGTACTTATTGGCAAGATAACAGCGTTTTAACAAAAAACCGTACTAAATGCTATACCTGACGCTCCTTTGGGCCATGACCCACCTCCTGACTAGCCATACCGACGACCCTCAAAAAGCGACTTTAACCGTTACCATTCAGAACGTTCAGAGCAAAACCGGCACCGTTCGGATTGCACTGATGAGAGGGTGCAAAAAATTTCCGGACTGCAATCCGGAAAATACGGCCATTATCGACGCAAAAAGTGGTTCGTTCCAGAAGGCCTTCAGTGTGGAGCCGGGTGACTATGCCGTGGCTGTTTATCACGACAAAAACGCCAACGGCGAGTTAGACAAGCGAATATTCGGTATTCCCAAAGAACCCTACGGATTCAGTAATAATTTCAGACCCCGCCTGTCGGCCCCCACCTTTGGCGATTGCAAAATCACGGTCGGGTCGGGAGGCAAGACCATTCATATTCGGATTGAGTAGTCAGAACCCGGATTTTTTTACGTACCTTTGACCGGCAAATAACACTCTCTGCTATTTGCCATGAGCTTAGACTCCGCCAAGTTTCTCTACGAGGCACTCACCTACGACGACGTATTGCTGCTGCCTGCATATTCGGAGGTACTGCCACGCGATACGAAAACCGACACCCAACTTACCCGCAACATCCGGCTCAATATTCCCCTGCTTTCGGCAGCTATGGATACGGTAACGGAATTTGAAACCGCCATTGCGATGGCGCAGGAAGGGGGAATCGGCATTATTCACAAGAATATGAGTATCGAAGCTCAGGCCGAGCAGGTTCGCAAAGTGAAGCGGTCCGAAAGCGGCATGATCATTGACCCAATCACGCTGCCGCAAACGGCTACCCTCGGTGATGCCCACAAAATCATGCGCGAGTTCAAGATCGGCGGTATTCCCGTGATCGATGACAAAAACGTGCTGGTGGGTATTCTGACGAACCGCGATCTCCGTTTTCAGCGCGATATGAGCCGGTCGGTTATCGATATTATGACCAAAGAGAACCTCATTACGGCTCGTGAAGGGCTTACGCTCGACGAAGCGGAAGGAATTCTGCAGGAGTTTAAAATTGAGAAGTTGCCGATTGTTAACGCCAGTTATCAGTTGGTAGGCCTGATCACCTACAAAGACATTATCAAGAAAAAAAGCCACCCCAACGCCTGCAAAGACCCGCAAGGTCGTTTGCGGGTGGGTGCCGCCGTAGGGGTTACGCCCGACCTCATCAAGCGCATCGAAGCCTTGGTGAAAGCGGGTGTCGATGTAATCAGTGTCGATACGGCACACGGCCACTCGAAAGGGGTTCTGGATGCTGTTCGGAACATCAAAGCGCAGTTCCCCAACCTCGATGTGATGGCTGGTAACGTAGCCACGGGCGAGGGGGCCAAGGCTTTAGCCGATGCCGGTGCCGATGCCGTGAAAGTGGGTGTGGGACCGGGCAGCATCTGCACCACCCGGATTATTGCCGGTATTGGAATGCCTCAACTCACGGCTGTTTACGAAGCCGCTAAAGCATTGGAAGGCACTGGCGTTCCGATTGTTGCCGACGGGGGCATTCGCTACTCCGGTGACATCACCAAAGCCATTGCGGGTGGTGCCAGCACGGTGATGATTGGATCACTATTGGCCGGCACCGAAGAAGCCCCCGGCGAAGTGGTGCTGAACGAAGGTCGCCGGTTTAAATCATACCGGGGAATGGGGTCGGTTGAAGCCATGGAAGATGGCTCGAAAGATCGCTATTTTCAGGATGCCGAAGACGACATTAAGAAACTTGTCCCCGAAGGTATTGTGGGTCGTGTGCCCTACAAAGGCCGTTTATCCGAGATTATTTACCAAATGGTGGGTGGCCTGAAAGCGGGTATGGGTTATTGCGGAGCCGCTGATATTGAGGCCCTTAAGCAGGCGAAATTCGTAAGAATCACCACGGCAGGTGCCAAAGAAAGTCACCCCCACGATATTCAGATTTCGAAAGAAGCCCCGAATTATTCATCGGGAAGGTAATGTTTGAACAAGAATGTCTGAACCGCCCGGGCGGTTCAGACATTCTCAGACATAATGCACCCGACTCGTTACACCGTTTGGCGTAACGTTGATTTCGCGCACGGCGGGCGGGGTTTTTATTAAGCTGATACCCGGCGTATTGGGATCAAGCTGGATGTAGGTCGAAGGCGTAACGAGTACACTGGTGTTGCCCCGAAAGGCCACCGTATCGGTGTGATAATGACCGCTGACGACCTGCATTTGGCACGGGAGGCTGCTGGTGAGTTCGAGCCACTGCTCGGTTTGGCGGAACGGATATTTGCTGTCCATGAACTCCGAGTTGGCGGGCAGAACCGGATGGTGGCAGAAGATCAGCACATTATGGTGGATCGCCCGGAGTTCATCACCCAACCATTCCCACTGGGTGGGCGAAAACTGGGCTTTTGAGGAGTCCAGGAAAACGGCAGGATAGCCTTCGAGGGGGCTGGCAAAGTAGAGTTCGGTGCCATGCAAGTGGTGGGTCAGGTGAAATTCCTCGGCCATCATCACCGAGTCGTCGTGATTGCCCGGAATCACAAACCAGGTGCAGGGTAAGTCGAGCAGTTGTTCCCGAATCCACTGATAGACAGCGCGGTTGCCTGTGTCATAGCAAAGGTCGCCCCCCAGTACTAAGCAGGCGGGTTTCATGGCCCGTACAAAATCGAGCGTTTTCAGGAAATTAGCCCGCACGTCGATACCCTGTGGCGTTTCGCCTGCGGGGGCAATATGGAGATCCGTGATAAAAGCTATTTTCATACTTGTTTGGCTTCGTTCCAGTACACATCCATTTCGGCCAGTGTCATGTTGTGGAGTTGCTGCCCATTGGCTTTGGCGCGTTCTTCCAGATATTGAAACCGCTTGATGAACTTTTTGTTGGTTCGTTCGAGGGCTGTTTCGGGGTTAATGTCGATGAAGCGGGCATAGTTGACGAGCGAAAATAGCAAATCGCCAAATTCACCTTCGGCTTTTGCCGCATCAATGGCTTCACCTGTTTCTCCGTTGAATTCGGCTTTGAATTCCTGCAATTCCTCTTCTACTTTCTCCCAGACCTGCTGTTTTTCGTCCCAATCGAAACCCGCGCCCCGCGCTTTTTCCTGAATCCGCATGGCTTTCACCAGCGCGGGCAATGATCCCGGCACTCCACCCAGAACTGATTTGTTACCTTCTTTCAGCTTCAGTTGCTCCCAGTTGGCTTTTACCTGTTGTTCGGTATCGGCCTGCACCAATTCACCCTTGGCGTTGGCATAGATGTGCGGGTGGCGGCTGATGAGCTTCTCCGAAATGGCGTGCAATACGTCAGCCATGTCGAAATGCAGTGGGTCGGCGTTCCCGCGTTCGGAGGCAATTTTGGCGTAGAAAATCAGGTGTAATTGAAGGTCGCCGAGTTCTTTTTTTATTTCGGGGAGGTTGCCTTCCAGAATCGCGTCGGAGAGTTCGTAGGTTTCTTCGATGGTGAGGTGGCGGAGACTTTCGAGGGTTTGTTTGCGATCCCAGGGGCACTGTTCGCGCAGTTCATCCATAATTGTCAGCAGGCGGTCAAACGCCATCAATTGCTCCTGACGGCGGGGAGGGAGGTTGGTAAAGTTGGTCATTAAAACGTAATCTTATGGTATATCTCGTTTAAAGGCAAGGTCAAATCGCCTAAGCGGGCCGTGCTGTCGAGGGTTTTGTAGTCGGTATTAAGCCAGGTATCGGGATTGGCAGTCCGTTCGTAAACTGATACAAAAGGACGACTCTGCAAAACATGAACAACGTAGTGCAGTGAAGGAATTTCTTTGTAGTCAGGTAGTTTATCTTCTTTGTCATACTTCATAGTTGATGGAGAGAAGACTTCAACCACAAGATATGGGTTAGTTACGATGCATTCCGAGCCTTGCTTGAAAACAGGGGGTTGCTGAATAACCATCAAATCAGGTTGATAGTACCCTGTTTCTTTAGTAGGAACCTGCAAACCTGCGTTGCTATTGACAACCAGGAAAGGCTTGTTACGGAAGTGCTGCTCTAACAGAAATCCTAAGCCATTGACGAGCACTTCGTGCCATAATTTTGCTAAACTCATTGCGATAATTTCACCATTGTGATATTCCAATTTTCCGGGGAATTCCGGAGCAATGTCCAGATACTCGGCCTCCGAAGCCGGGACCCGAAAAAAGGCCTCCGTTTTGAGTCGTTCGATGAGTTGTTGAGCCAAATTATCAACCGCTACCATAATGTTGTGCGTTTGTGTGTACTGATAAGCAAAGATACCTTTTTACAGCGAAATGTATTTCCAGAAGCTATACCACTTCCGACCCGCCAGATAATTCATATTTCGGTCGTTGGCAAAGGCTTCGCGCTCGAAGCTGATATTGAGGTAGGCAAGGTATTGATTTTTGTATTGAAACCACCGGTAGAGGTATTCAAGGAAATACCAGATGTAGAATGGCAACAACCCCAACTCCAGTTGTTGCCGGAGGTGAATCCGCTCATGGTTTAGTAAAAAAGCACTGGGGTGGCGACGACGAACCAGCACAAACGGCCACAATGTCATTCCTTCAACCCACAGAAAAGGCACTACAACGAGTATCATTGGGCAAAAATGGCTAATTTTGGTGGATAGAGCCTGTTATTATGATATTCCGATACCACCTGATTCGCGTACAAGCCGCCATATTCCTGCTGACTGGCGCATCGGCACTGGCGCAAACCCAGCCCGCCCTGACTACCCAACAAAAATCCGTGCTGACGGGTTTAGACGCACAAACCGCCCGCTATGGCACTATGGCCAAACAAATTTGGGACTGGGCCGAAGTGGGCTACCAGGAAACCAAAAGTTCGGCCCTGTTGCAGGAAGAACTTCGCAAAGAGGGCTTCACCGTAACGCCCGGCGTGGCCGATATTCCGACCGCTTTTGTGGCTACGTTTGGCAGTGGCAAGCCCGTGTTGGGTATCCTCGCCGAATATGATGCCCTGCCCGGTATCAACCAGGATGCGGTGCCGGAACGTAAACCCATCGAGGGCAAGAAAGCGGGCCATGCCTGCGGACACCATTTGTTCGGGACGGGGTCGATGGCGGCAGCGGTGGCCGTGAAGAAATGGATGCAGGAAACGGGACAAAAAGGCACCATCAAACTCTATGGCACCCCCGCCGAAGAAGGTGGTTCCGGCAAAGTCTATATGGTGCGGGCGGGCCTGTTCAACGATGTCGACGCAGTACTCCACTGGCACCCCGCCGACCGCAACAGTGCCGACCCCTCGACTTCGTTGGCTAATATTACGGCCAAGATTCGGTTTCGGGGCATATCCGCCCATGCCTCAGCCGCACCCGACCGGGGTCGTTCGGCGTTGGACGGAGTGGAGTCGATGAACTACATGGTGAACATGATGCGCGAACACATTCCGTCGGATACGCGGGTGCATTATGTGATCACAAAAGGGGGCGAGGCTCCAAACGTGGTGCCCGATTTTGCAGAGGTCTATTATTACTGCCGCAATAAAAACCGCGCCGTTCTGCAAAACGTCTGGGGCCGAATTGTGAAAGCCGCCGAGGGTGCCGCCCTGGGAACAGAGACCAAAGTGGAGGTTGAAATCATTGGCGGTGTGTTCAACCTGTTGCCGGTGGAGACACTGGCCAAGGTAATGCACCAGAACCTGACCAAAGTGGGTGGCGTGACCTACACCCCCGAAGAAACCCAGTTTGCCGAAAAGTTAGCCGAGAGTTTCGGTGCGTCGTTCGGTTCCATCCGTAAACCCGGCGAAGCGGCCACCGTGTCGCGCTTTGCCGGTGCCGCCAACGACCCCGTTTCGGGTGGCTCCACCGATGTGGGCGACGTGAGCTGGGCCGTGCCGACGGTGGGCATGAGCGCGGCCACCTGGGTGCCGGGAACGGCGGCCCACAGTTGGCAGGCGGTGGCTGCGGGTGCAACCGGCATTGGCACCAAAGGCATGATGGTAGCCGCCAAAACCATTGCCCTCACCGCTATGGAGTTGTTTCAAAGCCCGGAATTGCTCCAGAAAGCAAAAGCAGAATGGCTTCAGGCTCGTGGCGGTGCCGATTTCAAATACGAAGCCCTGCTGGGCAACAGAAAGCCCGCGCTGGATTATCGCAAATAGAATGAAATACCCACGCAAGCTTTCCTCCGGTGCTAACAACACGGTTATCGTTTTGTCGGATACCGAAGTGGCTAAACTTTTCACGGATGACACCCGCTCGGATATCGGCTCTGAGGCTGAAAAGATGAAATATGCCAACGAGGTTAATAGTCTGGTTGTCAGGTTTGTTCGGTTAGATTATAACGAGACCCTGCAAGCTGAAATGCTCGTCATGGAGCGGATTCGACCCATTGATTTTCGGGCCTACGAGGTGGAAATTCGGGAGGGTTGGCTCGATGTTTTCGAGGATGAACTGAAAGTACTGCACGGGGCCGGGTTTGTCCATCGAGACCTCAAACGCCCGTCGGATATCGGTGGCCTGGCGTTTGATAACATCTTGCTAACTGAACAGGGATTGCGGTTGATTGATGTTGGCATTTCCGCACTCAGAAAGCAAGTTGGTGATGTGATTTTCGGGAAATATACCGATATTGAGCAGCAGGAAATGGCCGAGTTTCGAGAATACTTTTTAAATCGGTGAAATTTTAATTGTAAACAGCATGGTAGCAAGTGCTAAACTAACCAATCTACAACTGGAACTGCTGGGAACGTTTGCGTATTCAGTACCAGACGAGCAGTTAATCGAAATCCGACAGTTACTGGCTGCTTACTTTTTGGAAAAAGCCGATGCCGAAATGGATCGGCTTTGGGAAGAGAATAGCTGGAATCAGGACACAATACAATCCTGGGCTAAAGGCCATGACCGCACTCCCTACGAACCAAAATCGTGAGGATTGTCATTGATACTAACGTGCTGTTAGCCGCATTGCCGCGAGCCTCTACTTATAGACCAATTATCAATTCTGTCGCTTCTGGTGGTATAGAACTGGTTGTAAGTACGGCTATACTGCTTGAATATCAGGAGATTCTGTCGCGAAAGACAAACGAAATTGTTGCCAATAACTTTTTGGAGTTCTTGCTTAAAATGCCGGGTGTAATTCGTGTAGGAATTCCCTTTACCTGGGGAGTTATTGAGGTGGACCCAGACGACAACAAGACATCGATATTATCAACCCTGACGATTTTTTAACCTTGCTTGCTATTGACAGGTGACTGAACAAAAGTCCTTTTTTGATACCAAAATCGAATACCTCAAGGGGTTAGGGCCGCAACGGGCCGCGTTGCTCAATACCGAATTGGGCATCTTTACCTACGGCGACCTTATTCAGTATTACCCCTTCCGGTATGACGACCGCACGCGCTTTTACACCATTAGCGAACTGGACGAAAGTATGCCCGCTGTTCAGATTAGGGGGCGGTTGCGCGACTGGGCGGTGGAGGGCGAAGGTGCGAAAAAACGCATTGTCGGCAACTTTACCGATGGCACCGGCACCATGAAACTGGTCTGGTTTCAGGGCTTGACGTGGGTTGAGAAAGCACTCCGGCAAAATGGTGAATACGTGGCCTATGGCAAGCCACAGGGCTTTCAGGACAAGTTCAGCATTGTTCATCCCGAACTCGATTTGGTGAGTGGTGATAAAGAACTGGAAGGGGGTATGCAGCCGGTGTATAACCTCACCATGAAGTTGACCAAAAGCCGGGTCGATAGTAAGGTGATCTCGAAGGCGGTGCGCTCCCTGCTCGAAGGGGCCTGGGATCACATCAGCGAAACCCTCCCCGACGAATTAATCGAGAAATACCGCGTGGTGGGCAAGCGCGAAGCTATGTGGAACATTCATCTGCCGCAAAATCAGGCGTGGCTGAAACAGGCCATGCGCCGGTTGAAATTCGAGGAGTTGTTCTACAATCAGTTGCGGCTGATCTCGAACAAACTCATGCAGAAAGAAGAGTTTCCGGGGGCCGTTTTCAAGAATACTAACCTGCTCAAACACTTCTACGACAATCTGTTACCGTTTCCGCTGACGGGTGCCCAACAGCGGGTTTTGAAGGAAATCTACACCGATTGCAACACCGGCAAACAAATGAACCGGCTCTTGCAGGGCGACGTAGGTAGCGGCAAAACCATTGTGGCGTTCATTGCCATGTTGCTCGCCATTGCCAACGGCGCACAGGCCTGCATGATGGCTCCCACCGAAATTCTGGCCGATCAGCACTACAACGGCCTGAAACCCTATGCCGACGCGATGGGCCTGAACATTGGCATTTTGACCGGCTCTACCAACAAGAAAAAAAGGGTCATGCTCCACGCCGACCTTCAGTCGGGGAAGATGCACATTCTGCTGGGCACCCACGCCCTGTTAGAAGATGTGGTGCAGTTTAAAAACCTCGGCCTATGCATTATCGACGAGCAGCACCGCTTTGGCGTGGCGCAACGGGCCAAAATGTGGGCCAAAAACCCGGTGGTGCCGCCCCACATCCTCGTCATGACGGCCACGCCCATTCCCCGAACGTTGGCCATGACGCTTTACGGCAACCTCGACTTGTCCGTAATTGACGAGCTGCCCCCCGGTCGAAAGCCCATCAAAACGCTGCATAAATACGACAAACACCGCTCCGAAGTGTTCGGTTTTATGCGCACCGAACTCGAAAAAGGGCGGCAGATCTACGTGGTTTATCCCCTGATCGAAGAGTCAGAGAAGTTAGATTACAAGGACTTGACGGATGGTTTCGAGGGAATGCAACGGGCGTTTCCACGGCCCAAATACGAAGTCGGGATGTTGCATGGGCGGATGCTTCCCTACGAGAAGGACGACGAAATGCAGCGGTTTTTGAAGCGTGAAACCCACATTATGGTGGCCACCACCGTGATCGAAGTAGGTGTGAACGTGCCCAACGCCAGCGTGATGGTGATTGAAAGTGCCGAGCGATTTGGTCTCTCGCAGTTGCATCAGTTGCGGGGGCGCGTGGGCCGGGGTGCCGACCAGTCGTATTGTATTCTGATGACGGGCTACAAACTCAGCACTGACACCCGTACCCGGCTCGAAACAATGGTGCGCACCAACGACGGTTTCGAGATTGCCGAGGTCGATATGCAGTTGCGCGGCCCCGGCGACCTGACCGGCACCGCCCAAAGCGGCATTATGGACCTGATGATTGCCGACCTCGCCAAAGACGCAGCCATCCTGACAGCCGCCCGCGAATCGGCCCAGCAGATTCTGGAAATAGACCCCCATTTGGTGTTACCGCAATACGCCCCCATTCGGAATCAATTGGATCGCTTAAAAAACAAAAAAGAAAGCAATTGGGGGAGGATTTCGTGAGAGAGTAGCGTGGTTTTCCGAAACCGCGCATCCGTCAGGGAGAGTAATGCGGAGAATAGCCCCCCTATTTGCCGCATTTTTGCGGAGAATAATGCGTTTATTTACCGCATCTTACCGATTGAGTTGTGGCCATATAAAAAGACTGGACCAATTTTACGATATACGCAGGTAAGCGAGAAATCGCTCAAGAAGATCAAAAGCCCATTGGATATGATGTAAGCGGAGGTTGCGTATTTTGTATTGCTGATAGGCAAATTTGGTGTCATTTACGCAATGTGTATTTTGTATTGCTGACCGAGTGGGTTATGGCAGGAAGCGCATTGCGTATTTTGTATTGCTGATACTATAATCCCTACTAATCCGTAGTGATACAACACTGATTTTGAGCGACTAACAAAAAAGTTGGGCAACTAATTTTGCTGGTTAAAAAATTTTCACTAACATTGCAAAAGAACCTAAACATGCGTCTATTTAGGAGTTGTGTGTAATGCAACCAGTGTTTGAGTGAAAGTTTAACTACTGGAAAGGCGATATTTATTTAAAAAAACAACAAAAGTTAAAGCAATATATGGCATCTGCAAAAGATTTATCAATAAAGGGAGAGAGTATTCAGAGCTTATACGGATCGTACTTAGCTAAGCAATATCTAGTCAATAGAAGGTATCAAAGAAAGTTAGTTTGGTCAATTGACGAAAAAAGATCTTTCATAGATTCTATAATTAGAGGTTATCCAGTACCACTCGTATTGCTTGCAGAAGTTTTGACACCGCAAGGAAAACAACTTGAAATCATTGATGGTATGCAGAGAATGAATGCTTTAATGTCTTTCATTGATCAAGAATTTGATATTAATGGAAGTTATTTCGATTTAGATACTATGGCAGATACGAAACTGCTAAAGGATAAAGAGACAATAGGGTGCAATTCAGATTGTCGCTACGCTGCCATTGCGTAGTTGAACGGCTCAATCTGGCTTCTAACCAATGCCCAGCGCTCACTCATAAAGCACACCCGCAGATTCAATACCTGCTGAGCACCCATCAGGCTCCAGCGTTGACCCGATCGCTTCAAGCGTTTTTGTACCACCGTCCGGTGGGCCGATTCAATGGCCCCCGAGCCAATTAACAAACCCCGCTCCTGATACTGAGCATAGTCCATCCGGTCGCGATTCGCTTCCAGGTAGGCACTCACCGATTCGCGTAAGTCCGCCTTGATGCGCAACGCCTTGATGTGGGCCAGGACTCTATCTAACTCGCTGTTTAATAACAAAATACGTTGCTCTTCGATCCACGCATCCTGACTCTTTTTGGTCCGGTAGGCCGCCACACCGACCTGCCCGATGTAGCTCATCAGATGCCAGAAATCTAAGATCAGCGTCGCCTGAGGATAGTGGGTAGCCATCAGTTGACGTAACCAAATGGCCCCGTCGCTGATGAACACTAAATCGGCCCCTAACCGCTTATGCACATCTAAATGGGGGCGAAACTTGGCCGTGAAGTCGGCGACTGTTCCCAAATGAGCGGTGAACAGGGAGGACTCAATACGCCCACCCCGATCCGCAACCGGACTCTTTTTGAGGGCACTAGCCGTAAAAATGCGGGATAGTTTGTTTTCTTTGTAGCCTACATCGGTCAGCAGCATGGCCCCATCTACCTGCGCATAGACTACGCCCTGGGGCGGTTGGTCGGCGGCCACCGGTTGGTCTAAGTCGGCTTCGATGGCCGCTCCATAATGATTGGTGAGCCGATAAATTTGACTCGGTGCGATAGCGAGACCCAATAGGGTTTGGGCCACTTGGGCCGCTTGGTCATACACCTCTAACTGGCCGAGAAAAACTAACTTTTCCTGCAAGTAGGGACTAATGCCGAATCCATTAAGATGAAAGCTAAAGGGTTCACTATTAGCTATCTGTATTTGGCCGTAGCGCGTCTTCATCTTTTTTTT
Source organism: Cytophagales bacterium (assembly GCA_031411995.1). Taxonomy (GTDB): domain Bacteria; phylum Bacteroidota; class Bacteroidia; order Cytophagales; family Spirosomataceae; genus Rudanella. The sequence goes on along the minus strand of JANOCD010000001.1, from coordinate 214 downwards.
TACGCCGGTCAGCCGGTACATCACTTACGGTTTTTTCCAGGACCTGTCGCCCCAAGTCCTGCCAGATGGCATCGAATGACTTTTCATAGTCATAGAAGGTGGGCTTGTTTTTGAGTTGTTGCAGGTCGTGGTACTTCTGTAGGGCCAAGGCCATGTATTCGTCTTCGGTCATGCACTAAGCTAAGCATATTAAGCGACAATTTGAAATGCACCC